>NZ_BMWD01000086.1 GCF_014651055.1 Streptomyces fructofermentans | reverse complement strand
CAGATCAGCGACACCATTCTCGACGCGCTTCTGCGTGAGGACCCCACGTCCCGGGTCGCCGTCGAGACTCTGATCACGACCGGCCTCGTCCATGTGGCCGGTGAGGTCACGACCAAGGCGTACGCGCCGATCGCCCAGCTCGTGCGCGACAAGATCCTCGAGATCGGCTACGACTCCTCGAAGAAGGGCTTCGACGGCGCCTCCTGCGGGGTGTCGGTGTCGATCGGCTCGCAGTCCCCGGACATCGCGCAGGGCGTGGACACGGCGTACGAGAAGCGGGTCGGGGGTGCCGGTGCGGGGAAGCTCGACGAGGACGACCTCGACAAGCAGGGTGCGGGCGACCAGGGTCTGATGTTCGGCTACGCGACGGACGAGACGCCGGAGCTGATGCCGCTGCCGATCCACCTCGCGCACCGGCTCTCGCGCCGGCTGTCCGAGGTCCGCAAGAACGGCACGATCCCCTACCTGCGTCCCGACGGGAAGACCCAGGTCACCATCGAGTACGACGGCGACAAGGCCGTCCG
>NZ_BMWD01000085.1 GCF_014651055.1 Streptomyces fructofermentans | reverse complement strand
CCCGCGACGACAACGCCCTGGCCCTGCACGTCCCCAGCGACGGCAGCCAACGCGCCCTGCGCAACCTCCTGGACCTCCTCGACACCGCCCACCTCGAAGCCGACGAACTGACCCTGCACACCCCCGACCTCGACGACGTCTTCTTCGCCCTCACCACCGACACCACCACCACCGACCCCACCAGCGCCGACACCAGTGCGACCGCCACCACCACCGACACCGCCGCCGGCGTGCCCGCCCCCGGCAACCCGTCCAAGGAGACCGTCCGATGAGCCCCCTCGCCCCGGCCGTGCGCGACTCCACCACCATGCTGCGCCGCAACCTCCTGCACGCCCGCCGCTACCCCTCCCTGACCCTCAACCTGCTCCTCACCCCCGTCATGCTGCTCCTGCTGTTCGTCTACCTGTTCGGCGACGTGATGAGCGCCGGCATCGGCGGCGCCGGCGCCGACCGCTCCGCCTACATCGCCTACCTCGTCCCCGTGTCCACGTACTCGTCTGAGTGCACCACCGAGTACGAAGTTCTGTGCACCACTGCTCAGGCC
>NZ_BMWD01000084.1 GCF_014651055.1 Streptomyces fructofermentans | reverse complement strand
GCAGGCTCATTCTTCAAAAGGCACGCAGTCACGACGCACCAAGCAAGCTTGATGCGCGACGCTCCCACGGCTTGTAGGCACACGGTTTCAGGTACTATTTCACTCCGCTCCCGCGGTACTTTTCACCATTCCCTCACGGTACTATCCGCTATCGGTCACCAGGGAATATTTAGGCTTAGCGGGTGGTCCCGCCAGATTCACACGGGATTTCTCGGGCCCCGTGCTACTTGGGTGTCTCTCAAACGAGCCGTTGATGTTTCGACTACGGGGGTCTTACCCTCTACGCCGGACCTTTCGCATGTCCTTCGCCTACACCAACGGTTTCTGACTCGCCTCACAGCCGGCAGACTGTGAAAGAGAGATCCCACAACCCCGTATGCGCAACCCCTGCCGGGTCTCACACGCATACGGTTTGGCCTCATCCGGTTTCGCTCGCCACTACTCCCGGAATCACGGTTGTTTTCTCTTCCTGCGGGTACTGAGATGTTTCACTTCCCCGCGTTCCCTCCACACACCCTATGTGTTCAGGTGTGGGTGACAGCCCATGACGACTGCCGGGTTTCCCCATTCGGAAACCCCCGGATCAAAGCCTGGTTGACGGCTCCCCGGGGACTATCGTGGCCTCCCACGTCCTTCATCGGTTCCTGGTACCAAGGCATCCACCGTGCGCCCT
>NZ_BMWD01000083.1 GCF_014651055.1 Streptomyces fructofermentans | reverse complement strand
CTTGCCGAGGCGCTCGTCGAGCATCTTGCCGGTGAACTTCGGCCACCAGAAGTGGAAGCCGGAGAACATCGCGAAGACCACCGTGCCGAACACCACGTAGTGGAAGTGCGCCACCACGAAGTACGAGTCCGACACATGGAAGTCCATCGGCGGCGACGCCAGGATGACACCCGTCAGACCACCGAACGTGAAGGTGATCAGGAAGCCCGTCGCCCACAGCATCGGCGTCTCGAAGGACAGACTGCCCTTCCACATCGTGCCGATCCAGTTGAAGAACTTCACGCCCGTGGGCACCGCGATCAGGAACGTCATGAACGAGAAGAACGGCAGCAGCACCCCGCCCGTCACGTACATGTGGTGCGCCCACACCGTCACCGACAGACCCGCGATCGCGATCGTCGCGCCGATCAGGCCCATGTAACCGAACATCGGCTTGCGCGAGAAGACCGGGATGACCTCACTGATGATGCCGAAGAACGGCAACGCGATGATGTACACCTCCGGATGCCCGAAGAACCAGAAGAGGTGCTGCCACAGCAACGCCCCTCCGTTCGCCGCGTCGAAGACATGCGCCCCGAACTTGCGATCCGCCTCCAGCGCGAACAGCGCCGCAGCCAGCACCGGGAACGCCAGCAGCACCAGCACCGCCGTCAGCAGCACGTTCCACACGAAGATCGGCATACGGAACATCGTCATGCCCG
>NZ_BMWD01000082.1 GCF_014651055.1 Streptomyces fructofermentans | reverse complement strand
GGGCAGTGGGCCGAGGCGCCCGCATCGTGGATGAGGCGCACTGGGACGGCCTGCCCACCGGCGTTGGCCGTCGCGTCACCACCGGGAACGAGCTGCCGTCACCGCGCCGCGGCCGGGCTCCGCAGGCGGGGAGCGGACCGCTGCAGGCTCTGCTGAACCGGTCCGCGGCCGCAAGCGTCGAGGTCGGCCGGCGTCCTTTGTCGGTCTATGACGAACTGACCGGCACCCGCCCCTTCACCACCAACGCACCGACGAAGGAAGCCCGTTGAGCGAGCTGACCAGCAACCGCATCCGTGCCACCGCCGTCAAACTCGGCCTGCCGCACCTGGCCGAAGCCCTCAACCAGTACATCCATCGAGCCGACGAGGCCAAGATGGGCTATCTCGATCTGCTCGACCTGGTGCTGGCCGAGGAGCTCGCGGTCCGTGACGACCGCCGGTTCCGCAACGGGCTTCGCTTGTCGAAGCTGCCGCACCACAAGACGCTCGAGGACTACGACTTCTCCTTCCAGCCCGAGCTTGACCCGCGCAAGGTCAAAGACCTGGCCACCCTGGCCTTCCTCGAGGACAAGGCCAACGTCGCCCTGCTCGGACCTCCCGGAGTGGGCAAAACGCATATTGCTGTCGCCCTCGCGGTTGCAGCCTGCCGGGCCGGCTACTCGATCTACTTCACCAGCCTCGACGACATGGTCCGCCAGCTCAAAGCCGCTGAGGACCAGGGCCGGCTGATGAGCAAGCTCACCGGCTACCTCCGCCCCGCCGTTCTC
>NZ_BMWD01000081.1 GCF_014651055.1 Streptomyces fructofermentans | reverse complement strand
CTCCCGAACGTAGCCAACCAGCCATGCCCTTGGCAGGACAACTGGCACACCAGAGGTTCGTCCGTCCCGGTCCTCTCGTACTAGGGACAGCCCTTCTCAATATTCCTACGCGCACAGCGGATAGGGACCGAACTGTCTCACGACGTTCTAAACCCAGCTCGCGTACCGCTTTAATGGGCGAACAGCCCAACCCTTGGGACCGACTCCAGCCCCAGGATGCGACGAGCCGACATCGAGGTGCCAAACCATCCCGTCGATATGGACTCTTGGGGAAGATCAGCCTGTTATCCCCGGGGTACCTTTTATCCGTTGAGCGACGGCGCTTCCACAAGCCACCGCCGGATCACTAGTCCCGACTTTCGTCCCTGCTCGACCCGTCGGTCTCACAGTCAAGCTCCCTTGTGCACTTACACTCAACACCTGATTACCAACCAGGCTGAGGGAACCTTTGGGCGCCTCCGTTACTCTTTAGGAGGCAACCGCCCCAGTTAAACTACCCATCAGACACTGTCCCTGATCCGGATCACGGACCCAGGTTAGACATCCAGCACGACCAGACTGGTATTTCAACGACGACTCCACACGGGCTGGCGCCCGCACTTCACAGTCTCCCAGCTATCCTACACAAGCCGAACCGAACACCAATATCAAACTGTAGTAAAGGTCCCGGGGTCTTTCCGTCCTGCTGCGCGAAACGAGCATCTTTACTCGTAGTGCAATTTCACCGGGCCTATGGTTGAGACAGTCGAGAAGTCGTTACGCCATTCGTGCAGGTCGGAACTTACCCGACAAGGAATTTCGCTACCTTAGG
>NZ_BMWD01000079.1 GCF_014651055.1 Streptomyces fructofermentans | reverse complement strand
ACGGCCCAGGACTGGGACAAGGGCATCCGGCAGATCGGCCATTCACGCCTGCACCCGGATGGCTTCTTGATCGACTATAAGACCGGTGTGAACACCAATTCTGGGCGGACGGAGCCGTCCGTGGCCGCAGTCGAGGCCGAGATGCACCCCCGGTTCCTCACCGTGGCCGAGCGGGAACTGATCGCCGACATGCGCCGCGAGGACCGCTCGCTGCGCGCGATCGGACGGGCGCTGGGGCGGCCGGCCTCCACGGTCAAGCGTGAGATCGACGCCCGCTCGGTCAACGGCGTCTACCGGCCCCACCGGGCCCAGCGCGCCTGGGCGAAGAGCCGGTCACGCCGCAAGGGCTCCAAGCTCGCCCAGGACGGTCCGCTGCGCGACTTCGTCGCGGCCCGGCTCCAGGAACGCTGGTCGCCCGAACAGATCTGCCACGCTCTGCCCATCGAGTTCCCCGACGACAAGGACATGCGGGTGAGTCCGGAGACGATCTACCAGGCGGTCTACGTCCAGGCCCGCGGCGGCCTGCGCCGCGAGGTCGCCCTCGCGCTGCGCACCGGGCGCACCCGCCGCAAGCCCCACCGCAGCCCGGCCCAGCGCATGCGCCGGTTCGTCGACGAGATGGTGATGATCTCCGACCGGCCACCGGAGGTCGCCGACCGGGCGGTCCCCGGCCACTGGGAGGGCGACTTGATCGTCGGCACCCGCAGCGACAGTGCGATCGTCACCCTGGTCGAACGCTCCACCCGCTACGTCATGCTCGGGCACCTGCCCGGCGGCCACACCGCCGAGGAAGTCCGCGACGTGCTGGTGCCCTTGATCCAGACCCTGCCCGGACACCTTCGCGGCTCGCTGACCTGGGACCAGGGCTCCGAGATGGCCGCCCACAAGCAGTTCACCGTCGCCACCGGAGTCCCCGTCTACTTCTGCGACCCCCACTCACCCTGGCAACGCGGGTCGAACGAGAACACCAACGGCCTCCTGCGGCAGTACTTCCCCAAGGGCACAGACCTGTCCGCGCACAGCCCCGCAGACCTCGAACACGTCGCCCAGCAACTCAACGGCCGACCACGCAAAACGCTCGGCTGGAAAACCCCAGCCGAGCGC
>NZ_BMWD01000078.1 GCF_014651055.1 Streptomyces fructofermentans | reverse complement strand
TGGTCCAAGAGCGGGACGCATACTTCCTGCTTGTGGATCAAGGAATGAGCTTTGTCGAGGCCGCCAGGGCCGTCGGTATCAGCACCCGAACCGGAGAGCGATGGCGCAATGGACGAGGTGCCTCGGGCCGGATCAAGGCATATCCACCGATTAACGCTGCACCCGCCGCCGAGCCAGGCAGCCTCTCGCGCTATCTCCGCGAGGCCGAGCGCGTCCACATAGCCGATCGGCTACTGGAGAAGGCCACCATCCGGGCGATCGCCGCCGAGCTGGGCCGCAGCCCATCGACAATCAGCCGCGAAGTCCGCCGCAACGGCACCGTCCTGGCCGACGGCCGCTGGCACTACCGGCCCTACACCGCCCAGCGTCGCGCTGACGCCCGCCGGCCTCGCCCCAAGACCGGGAAGATCGCCAAGACCTCGGAACTGCGCGACTTCATCCAGTCGCACCTGAATCTGCGCTGGAGCCCTGAGCAGATCTGCCACGCTCTGCGCAGACGCTTCGCTCATCGGCCGGACATGCACGTGAGCCACGAGACCATCTACCAGGCTCTTTACACCCAAGGACGCACCGGACTCCGCCGCGAACTGCCCCGGACTCTGCGCACCGGACGCGCCAGACGGCTCCCTCGCCGCCTGGCCGACCGACGGCGCTTCCGCGCAGTCAAGAACAAGGTCATGATCAGTCAACGGCCGCGCGAGGCAGCCGACCGGACCGTCCCCGGGCACTGGGAAGGTGACCTGATCCTCGGCCGCAAGAAGCACTCCGCGATCGCCACCCTGGTCGAGCGCAGCACCCGCTATGTGATGCTGGTCCACCTGCCCGACGGCTACAACTCCGCAGCAGTGCGCGACGCTCTCATCGCCACGATCAACCCTCTGCCACCCAATCTGAAGCGATCTCTGACCTGGGATCAAGGCACCGAGATGGCCGCTCACCGCGGCTTCAGCATCGCCACTAACGTCCCGGTCTACTTCTGTGACCCCGGCAGCCCGTGGCAGCGTGGCTCGAACGAAAACACCAACGGCCTCCTCCGGCAGTACTTCCCCAAGGGAACCGACCTGTCCACACACACTCCCGAGGAGCTCCAGGCCGTCGCAGCCGAACTCAACAACCGTCCACGCAAAACGCTCGACTGGGCAACCCCAGCCGAGCGACT
>NZ_BMWD01000077.1 GCF_014651055.1 Streptomyces fructofermentans | reverse complement strand
TTCTCGTGCTCGGCGTGGACTTCGCGCGGAGGGCGGTAACCCACCGCCGAGTGGAGGCGTTTGCGATTGTACCAGAATTCGATGTAGCGAGTGATGTCCCGCCGTGCGGCCTCTCGGGTCAGGTAAGTCACCCTTGATACACGCTCGTTCTTCAGGGCACCGAAGAATGATTCGGCCATGGCGTTGTCGAAACAGATCCCGGTGCGGCCGGCAGATCTGCGGAGCCCGAAGCGGTCCAGCGCCCTCCCGAACTCGGCTGACATGTAGTTACTTCCGCGATCCGAGTGAAATATCGCGCCGGCCGAGAGGTTCCTGTTCCGTGCCGCGTTGCGGATCGCCCTGGATATCAGCGGAGTCTGGTAGTGGTCGTCCATCGCGTAACCGATGACTTCCTTCGTGCAGCAGTCAATAACCGTCGCGAGGTACAGCCAGCCTTCCCCGGTCGCGATATAGGTAATGTCACCGACGAGCTTCTCGCCGGGCGCATCCGCGGTGAAGTCGCGGCCGACGAGGTCCGGCACCTGGCCGGCCGCAGCCTGAGTGAGGTTGAACCTCTTCGGCCGTGGCAGGCAGGGAACCAGGCCCAGTTCGCGCATGAGGCGGCGGACCAGCTCCACGCCCGCGGCGACGCCCCAGCGGTGCAGCTGGGCCTGGACGCGCCGGTGCCCGTAGGTGCTGTCGGACATGTCAAAGGCCTTCTCGATGAGCAATTTCAGTTCTCCGCGTCGATGGGCTGTCGCGGATTCCGGGCGGGATCGCCAGTCGTAGTAGCCGGATCTGGAGACGCCGAGTCGGCCGCACATGAACTCGACGCTGTATGCGTACTTCTCGGTGTCGAGCCGCATCTCGTCGATGAACTCGTACTTGCTTGCTACCGGGGATCCTTCGCGAAGTACGCTGCGGCTTTTTTCAGGAAAGTCACTTCCATCTCCAGCTCGCGGTTGCGTCGTTCGAGTTCCCTCAGGCGTGCCCGCTCGTTCACCGTCAGTTCCGCATCGGGGGCCGGTTCCTGCTGCTTCTGGTACTTCTTCACCCAGCCGCGTAGCGTCTCCGAGTTCAGCTCAAGCTCCCGGGCGACTTCGGAGATCGTCTTGCTTGACCTCAACGCGATCTGGACGGCTTCCTCGCGGAACTCCGGCGAGTATTTACTGGGTGGCGCCACTTCTT
>NZ_BMWD01000076.1 GCF_014651055.1 Streptomyces fructofermentans | reverse complement strand
GTGGAGGGCGTTCTCAAAGGCGATCGGTGATCGTTGTCCGAGGCGGGAGTGTCGGCGTCGGGTGTTGTAGCGGTGGAGCCATCGGAAGGCGTCGAGTCGGGCCTCACGCTCGGTCGGCCAGCTTTTTCGTCCTTGCAGAGTCTCGCGTTTGAAGGTCGCGTTGAAGGACTCGGCGAGTGCGTTGTCCGCGCTGGACCCGACCGCGCTCATGCTTCGCCGAACCCCTGCTGACCTGCAGGCTTCGGCGAAAATTCTGCTCGTGTACTGAGCTCCGTGGTCGGTGTGCATGATCGATCCGGCGAGACTGCCGCGGGTGCGGATCGCCGCGGCCAGGGCGTCGGTGACGAGGTCCGCGCGCATGTGGTCGGCGATCGCCCAGCCGGCCAGACGGCGTGATGCGAGGTCGATGACGGTCGCCAGGTAGCAGAACTTCCCGCCCTCGATGGGCAGGTAAGTGATGTCGCCGACGTACTTCGTGTTCGGCCTGTCCGCGGTGAAGTCGCGGCCGATCAGGTCCGGGGCCTTGGCGGCGGCCGGGTCAGAGACGGTTGTGCGGTGCCGGCGGCGCAACCGGACCCCTTCGATCCCGGACGTCCGCATGATCCTTGCGACGCGCTTGTGATTGACCGCGACACCGCTCTCCTCGCGGAGCTCGGCGGTGATCCTCGGGGCTCCGTAGGTGCCGTCCGATTCCTGGTGCACCGCCCGTATCCGGGCGGCCAGGCGGGCGTCGGCCGCCTGCCGGGCGGCCCGGTCCGCAGCCGTCCGGCGCCAGTAGTAGAAGCTCGAGCGGCTGACGCCGAGGATGCTGCAGAGCCGCTTCACGCCGTGACGGCGGTGGAGGTCGGCGACGCACTGGAAGCGGTTCACCAGCGCGTCTCCCCGGCGAAATACTTCGCCGCTTTGCGCAGGATCTCCCGTTCCTCCTCCAGCTCACGGACCTTCTTCCGCAAGGCGGCGTTCTCCGCCTCCAGCGGTGCCGGCGGCAGGGCTGGTTCCTGTGTCCGCCGTCCTCGGGGACGGCTCACCCCGGCTGCCCGGACCCAGTTCCGCAGCGTCTCCGGGTTGATCCCCAGATCGGCCGCGACCGACCTGATCGTCGCTTCCGGCCGCGACTCGTACAGCGCGACCGCGTCCGCCTTGAACTGCGGCGGGTAGTTCTTCATGACCACGAGAT
>NZ_BMWD01000075.1 GCF_014651055.1 Streptomyces fructofermentans | reverse complement strand
ACGGCTTCGCACGGACCTGTGTTTTTAGTAAACAGTCGCTTCTCGCTGGTCTCTGCGGCCACCCCCAGCTCTGGCAGCAAGTGCCGTCACCGGTGATGGCCCCCCTTCTCCCGAAGTTACGGGGGCATTTTGCCGAGTTCCTTAACCATAGTTCACCCGAACGCCTCGGTATTCTCTACCTGACCACCTGAGTCGGTTTAGGGTACGGGCCGCCATGAAACTCGCTAGAGGCTTTTCTCGACAGCATAGGATCATCCACTTCACCACAATCGGCTCGGCATCAGGTCTCAGCCCCATGTGTGACGGATTTACCTATCACACGGCCTACACCCTTACCCCGGGACAACCACCGCCCGGGCTGGACTACCTTCCTGCGTCACCCCATCACTCACCTACTACCATCTTGGGCCGGCGGCTCCACCACTCCCCTCAACTCCGAAGAGATCAGGGCGGCTTCACGGCCTTAGCATTAATGGGCTCGATGTTTGACGCTTCACAGCGGGTACCGGAATATCAACCGGTTATCCATCGACTACGCCTGTCGGCCTCGCCTTAGGTCCCGACTTACCCTGGGCAGATCAGCTTGACCCAGGAACCCTTAGTCAATCGGCGCACACGTTTCTCACGTGTGTATCGCTACTCATGCCTGCATTCTCACTCGTGAACCGTCCACCACTGCCTTCCGGCGCGGCTTCACCCGGCACACGACGCTCCCCTACCCATCACAGCGGGCGTTGGCCCTATTGCTGCAATGACACGACTTCGGCGGTACGCTTGAGCCCCGCTACATTGTCGGCGCGGAATCACTAGACCAGTGAGCTATTACGCACTCTTTCAAGGGTGGCTGCTTCTAAGCCAACCTCCTGGTTGTCTGTGCGACTCCACATCCTTTCCCACTTAGCGTACGCTTAGGGGCCTTAGTCGATGCTCTGGGCTGTTTCCCTCTCGACCATGGAGCTTATCCCCCACAGTCTCACTGCCGTGCTCTCACTTACCGGCATTCGGAGTTTGGCTAAGGTCAGTAACCCGGTAGGGCCCATCGCCTATCCAGTGCTCTACCTCCGGCAAGAAACACACGACGCTGCACCTAAATGCATTTCGGGGAGAACCAGCTATCACGGAGTTTGATTGGCCTTTCACCCCTAACCACAGGTCATCCCCCAGGTTTTCAACCCTGGTGGGTTCGGTCCTCCACGAAGTCTTACCTCCGC
>NZ_BMWD01000074.1 GCF_014651055.1 Streptomyces fructofermentans | reverse complement strand
TGTGGTGGTCAGCGCGCGGTAGACCTCGCGGGCGACGAATCGCTTGAGGCAGCGCATGATGTCCTTCTTGTTCAGCCCTTCCTTGGTGCGGCGTTCGACGTAGACGCGGGTGCGTGCGTCGAAGCGCATACGGGTGAGCACGATGGTGTGGAGGGCGTTGTTCGCGGCCCGGTCGCCGCCGCGGTTTAGGCGGTGGCGGTGGGTGCGGCCGGAGGAGGCCGGGATCGGCGCGACACCGGCCAGGTGCGCGAACGCGCCCTCGGACCGCATCCGTTCCGGGTTGTCCCCGGCCGAGGCAAGCAGCTGTCCGGCGGTCTCGGGACCGACGCCGAACAGCTCCAGCAACGCGGGAGCGGCCTGCTTGACCAGCGGCCCGATCTCTGAGTTCAGGTCGATGATCTCCTCGTCCAGGGCTTGGTGACGGCGGGCGAGCCGCCGCAGCGCGGCCCGGGTCGCCGCCAGCGGGCGGGACAGATCGTCGCCGGGCCGCAGCCGGGCCAGGGTCCGTATCAGGGCGGCGCGCTCCAGGCCCGCGACCTGCTCGCGCAGCGTCGCGGGGGCCGCCACGAGCAGGCCGCGGATTTGGTTCATCGCCTGGGTGCGGCCTTTGACGGCACTGCGGCGGGCGACCCGCAGCACCCGCACCGCCTCGACCACGCCGTCGCGGCTCTTGGGGATGCCGGTGGCCCGCCCGGACAGCACGGCCGTCGCGGCGGCGTAGGCGTCGATCGGGTCGGACTTGCCCTTCATCCGCCGCGCCTTGCGGTCGGGGCGGTCCACGTCGACGACGGAGACGCCGGCGGCGGTCAGCACTCGGGCGAGCTCGGCTCCGTAGGCTCCGGTGCCCTCCACCCCCACCGCGACGAGCTCGCCGTGCGTGCGCATCCAGCCCAGCAGATCGCGGTATCCGCGGATGGTGGCGGGGAACTCCCGGTCGGCCAGGTGCCGACCGATCGGGTCGATCACGGCTGCGTGGTGGGTCAGGCCGTGGGTGTCGACTCCGCCGGTGATCTGCGGGCCGTTGTGCGTCATGCTGGTCATGTCCGTCCTTGTGGCGTGTCCGTTCCGAGGGCGGCACGCGCCGGTCGGGCGGGTGGACAAGACAGTGACGGGGCTTCTGGACCAAGCTCCTATAAGGTCACAAACGCCCGTCCGGCCGCGTGCGTGGAGACGCCCGGCGAGCCGACAAATCCCAAACAGGACAGTCGAGACGT
>NZ_BMWD01000073.1 GCF_014651055.1 Streptomyces fructofermentans | reverse complement strand
GCCCTGCTGGGTTGTCTTCCCGCTGTTCTGTCCGGCCGCCGGGACCTGTTCTCATGGCTCCGGCCGGGCGGAACATGACCTGATAGGAGCTTGGTCAGAAGCCCCCTCAATGTCCTGTCTGCGCCACCCGGCCGGCGCCTACCTTCGGCTGGAAGGCATCATCAGCATGACATCAGAGGTCGCAGGGCAAACCGTGGGCCAGGGCGTGTTCGGCGGGGTCGACTCCCACGCCGACACCATCCACGTCGCGGTCATCGGCGACAACGGCGGCCACCTCTCGGACGCCGAGTTCGCCACCTCCGCCGCCGGATACGCCGCGGCCCTGGCGTTCCTGGACGCCCACGGTCAGGTGATCGCAATCGGCGTGGAGGGCACCGCCTCCTACGGCGCCGGATTCACCCGTGCTGCCCGCTCGCACGGACACCGCGTCGTCGAGGTGAACCGGCCCGACCGGGCCGAACGCCGCCGCATCGGCAAGTCGGACCCCATCGACGCCTACGCCGCCGCCCGCGCGGCCTTCTCCGGACGGGCCTCCAGCACACCCAAGGACGACACCGTCGCCGGCATACGCGCCCTGCACAACGCCGCCCGCTCCGCGGTCAAGGCCCGCACCGCCGCCCTGAACCAGATCACCCACATCCTCTTCGCCGCACCCGAGAGCATCCGCGCCAAGTACGGACAGCTCACCGGAACAAACCGCACCGACGCTCTGGCCCGGCTGCGGCCGGCCGGGGACGCCGTGCACGTCGCGGTCCTCACCGCCCTCAAAAACCTCGCCCGACGCGTCAAGGAGCTGACCGCCGAGCACACGGCCCTGACCAAAACCCTGGACGGCGAGGCCACCGCCCACAACCCCGGCCTGCGTGCCGCCCACGGAGTCGGCCCCGACACCGCAGCCCAACTGCTGATCACCGCCGGAGGCAACCCCGAGCGCATGCGGACCGAGGCATCCTTCGCAGCTCTCTGCGGAGCCGCACCCGTCCCCGCCTCCAGCGGCAGAACCAACCGCCACCGTCTCTCACGAGGCGGGGACCGGGCAGCCAACGCCGCCCTCTACCGCATCGCCCTGGTCCGCATGTCAAGCGACCCCCGCACCCGCGAATACGTCGCCAGGCAGACCGCCGCCGGCCGCACGAAGAAGGAGATCATCCGGTTGCTGAAACGGGCCATCGCCCGGGAGATCTTCCGCTGTCTGACCACCACAGTCACCGTCCCCGGCATCGCCGATCTGCGACCCCTGCGACGTGTCAAGAACATCACTCTCACGGCCGTCGCCCAGCACTTCGGAGTCTGGCCCACCACCATCTCCAGGCTCGAAAGAGGACTCAGCAGGGACGACGA
>NZ_BMWD01000072.1 GCF_014651055.1 Streptomyces fructofermentans | reverse complement strand
GGCACGGATGCCCGTCTTACCGGCGCTCCACAGGCATTTAGCCTGTCCGCCCGTCCGGCGGCCAGGATGTTGCATGCAGCGTTGACATCGCGGTCGTGGACGGTCCCGCACTCCTGACAGGTCCACTCACGGACCGACAGGGGCTTGGGGCCGTCCTTGACTCCGCAGGCCGAGCACACCTGAGAGGTCGGCTCGAAGCGGCCGATCTTGCCGAAATACCGGCCGTGCCTGGCGGCCTTGTACTCCAGCATGCCGAGGAACGCCGCCCATCCGGCGTCGTGCACGGACTTGGCGAGGCGGGTACGGGCGAGGCCGGACACCGCGAGGTCTTCCACGTACACCGCTTGGTTCTCGCGGATGATGCGCGTGGATTCCTTGTGGTGCCAGTCCCGGCGCCGGTCCACTACGCGGGCGTGCTGGCGTGCGACCTTGACGCGGGCCTTGGTCCGGTTCTTTGATCCCTTGTCCTTGCGGCTGAGGTCCTTCTGCAACCGCTTGAGCTTGCGCTCGGCGCGGCGCAGGAAGCGCGGGGACGCGATCTTCTGCCCGTCGGAGAGGACCGCGAACGCCGACAGTCCGAGGTCGATACCGGTCTCGGCGGTCGCCTTGGGCAGGAACTTGGGGTCGGTGTCCACGACGAACGAGGCCCAGTACCGGCCGGCCGCGTCCATCGTGACCGTGACCGAGGTCGGCGCGGCCGGAAGGGGACGCGACCAGCGCACCCGCAGGTTCCCGACTTTCGCCACGTACAGAGGGCCGCTCTCGCGCAGGCTGAACCCGTTGGCGGTGAGGCGGATGGACTGCCGGTTGTCCCGCTTGGACTTGAACCGGGGCGGCGCGACCTTCGGCCCTTTGCGCTTGCCGGTGACGGAGGAGAAGAAGTTCCGGTAGGCGGTGTGCAGGTCCCTCAGGGACTGCACCAGCACGACGGAGGACACCTCGCCCAGCCACGCCCGTTCACCGGTGCGCTTGGCGGCGGTGATGACCTGCTTTTGGAGGTCGGTGTCCTTGACGTACGGCAGTCCTGCCGCGTGGGCTTCCTGACGAGCCCGCAGGCCGTCGTTGAAGACCACGCGGGCGCACCCGAACGCCCTGGCCAGTGCATGGCGCTGGGAGGGCTCGGGGTACACGCGGAAGTTGTACCGAAGCTGCACAGCCGTGACCCTAACATTTGGTCTATGGCTACCGATGGCGAGTTGAGGCGTGGCAGGCATGTGGTTTCGGCGATGCATGTTCATTTGGTCTTCGTGACCAAATACCGGCGTGGTGTGTTCAACGACGACATGCTGACCGTGTGCGAGGCGACCATGCGCAAGGTGTGCGAAGACTTCGAGGCCGAGCTGGTCGAGTTCAACGGTGAGGACGACCACGTGCACCTGCTGGTGCACTACCCGCCGAAGGTCGCCGTGTCCGGCATCGTGAACAGCCTCAAGGGCGTGTCCGCCCGCATCCTGCGCCGGGATTTCACCGGCCGCGTGAACCGGGCGATCATGCACGGGCACTTCTGGTCGCCGTCCTACTTCGCCGCCTCGTGCGGTGGCGCCCCGCTCACGGTGGTGCGGCAGTACATCGAACGACAACGCCGGCCGCTCTAGCTACGCTCT
>NZ_BMWD01000071.1 GCF_014651055.1 Streptomyces fructofermentans | reverse complement strand
GTCCTTGTGTTCGCGGAGGAAGGCGATGACGGCGGGGTTGGTGGAGGGGAGTTCGGTGTAGGAGCCGAGGCCGAAGGCGGGGTTCTGTTTGCGGATTTCGATCATGCGTCGGGTCCAGTGGAGCAGGGAGGAGGGGTTGCTCATGGAGGCTTCGACGTTGGTGACCTGGTAGCCGTGGACGGGGTCCATGATCGTGGGGAGGAAGAGGCGGCCGGGGTCGCAGGAGGAGAAGCCGGCGTTGCGGTCGGGGGTCCATTGCATGGGGGTGCGGACGGCGTCGCGGTCGCCGAGCCAGATGTTGTCGCCCATGCCGATCTCGTCGCCGTAGTAGAGGATCGGGCTGCCGGGGAGGGAGAGGAGGAGGGCGGTGAAGAGTTCGATCTGGTTGCGGTCGTTGTCGAGGAGGGGGGCGAGGCGGCGGCGGATGCCGATGTTGGCGCGCATGCGGGGGTCTTTGGCGTATTCCGCGTACATGTAGTCGCGTTCTTCGTCGGTGACCATTTCGAGGGTGAGTTCGTCGTGGTTGCGGAGGAAGATGCCCCATTGGCAGCCGGAGGGGATGGCTGGGGTTTTCGCGAGGATTTCGGAGACGGGGTAGCGGGATTCGCGGCGGACGGCCATGAAGATGCGGGGCATGACGGGGAAGTGGAATGCCATGTGGCATTCGTCGCCGCCGGTGCGGTAGTCGCCGAAGTAGTCGACGACGTCCTCGGGCCATTGGTTGGCTTCGGCGAGGAGGACGGTGTCGGGGTAGTGGGCGTCGATCTCGGTGCGGACGCGTTTGAGGAATTGGTGGGTTGCGGGGAGGTTTTCGCAGTTGGTGCCTTCGGCGGCGTAGAGGTAGGGGACGGCGTCGAGGCGGAAGCCGTCGATTCCCAGGTCGAGCCAGAACCTGAGGGCGGAGATCATTTCTTCTTGGACGGTGGGGTTCTCGTAGTTGAGGTCGGGTTGGTGTGAGAAGAAGCGGTGGAAGTAGTACTGCTTGCGGACGGGGTCGAAGGTCCAGTTGGAGGCTTCGGTGTCGACGAAGATGATGCGGGCGTCTTCGTATTGTTTGTCGTCGTCGGCCCACATGTAGTAGTCGCCGTAGGGGCCGGTGGGGTCGGCGCGGGACTGTTGGAACCAGGGGTGCTGGTCGCTGGTGTGGTTCATGACGACGTCGATGATGATGCGCATGCCGCGTTGGTGGGCGGCGTCGACGAATTCGACGAAGTCGGCGAGGTCGCCGAATTCGGGGAGGACGGCGGTGTAGTCGGCGACGTCGTAGCCGCCGTCGCGCAGGGGTGAGGTGAAGAAGGGGGGGAGCCAGAGGCAGTCGACGCCGAGCCATTGCAGGTAGTCGAGTTTGGCGGTGAGGCCTTTGAGGTCTCCGATGCCGTCGCCGTTGCTGTCCTGGAAGGAGCGGACGAGGACTTCGTAGAAGACGGCGCGTTTGAACCATTCGGGGTCCCGGTCCTTGGCCGGGGTGTCCTCGAAGGTGTCCTGGACGGGCTCGTTGACGATCATGGTGTGGGTGACCCTCCGGTGGGCGGTGAGGACGGTCGCAGGACGGTGAGTACGTGTGCGGGCCGGTGTCCGGGCTCCAGGCGTACGTAGTTGGTCCTGCCCCAGTGGTAGATCTCGCCGGTGAGCTCGTCGCGCACCGGCACGGACTCGTGCCGGGCGAGGCCGAGTCGCGGCATGTC
>NZ_BMWD01000070.1 GCF_014651055.1 Streptomyces fructofermentans | reverse complement strand
CGCGCGGCCGCCGCCGCGCGGCGGCCTCCCCCGGCCCGCCCGCACGGCCCCGTGCACCGGCCGCCCCCGCTTCGAGCACGCAGCGCCCCAACTCCGCCACCACGGCAGTCCCCTTCCCCTAGGTCAGCGCAGGTACAGCCTTCACAGGAATCGCATGAGAGTAACAAACCGCTTGGGCGGTTTCCATATGTGGGAAGGGGACTTGGCTGATCCTCACCGCCTCCTCACCACTCGCATACCGCCTCCTGCCGGGGCGGGAGCGGTGGCACACGCACCAGGAGCCCCGCCCGCCTCATGCCCGAATCCCTCCCTCCGGTTCCCCCTCGCCCGCACCTTCCGCCCCCGCCGTCGGTTCTCCCCCACCCCGGCGCACACCCGGACTCCGCCCAAGGGGACGACTCCCGGGCGCGGTTGCCCCGCGAGGAGGGGAGGCGTGGCTCCCGGCACGGGCGGGGCGGGGCACGGGCGGGGCGGGTCACGGGTGGGGTGGGGGTGGGGTGCGGGCGGGGGTGGCGGTGTGGTGCGGGCGGGCCGGCGGGGTGCGGGCCGCTTCCGGCGGGCGCGGGACCGCGCCCGCCCGCGAAATGGGGTGCGGGGCGGGGGTGTGGGAGTGGGCGCGCGGGACGGGCGTCGGCCAGGACCGTGGCGGGCCTGCGGAGTTCGGCCGGAGGCCCGGGCCGGGTCGCGCGGGACGGGCGCGGACGGGCCGTGGACGAAGCAGCTCTGCCGGGTGGGTGTTCGCGCACACCCGCCCCTCGACACGCACCGACCGGCCTCGTCGGCGCGGACGGGCGCGGGCAGCGCGGGACGGCCCATGCGGCGCGGGTGGGTGCGGTCGTATGCGGGCGGACCCGGGCGGCGGTCAGGTGCGCCCGCCAGCAGCCCCAGGACGCCCGCGAGAGGAGACCGCCCGGGGGCACGGGGCCGACGGGGTGGTGTCAGGGGCGCGGCGTCGGGGACGCGGCGTCGGGGACGCGGCATGCCAAGGGGCGGGGCCGGGCGGGGCGCGGCGTCGGCGGGCGGGGCGCGGTGTGGTGTCGGGGGGCCGGTAGGGGCTTGCCCGGCGGCTGGTGGCGGCGCCGGGTTTCCGGCATGGCCGGGGAGGGCTCCCCCGGGCCGTCGCAGGGCGGGCTCCCGGGTGGGGTGCGGCGGGGCGCCAGGAGGCGCCAGGGGGCGCTGGGGCCGCTGCCGGGGACACCGGGCGGGACCAGCCGTGCGGGCGCCCTACGAGCCTGTGGCGGCCCCCCTGGTGCTCAGGGGGGCCGGCACGGGCTCAGGGGGGCCGGCACGGGTCCGGGAAGCCGCAGGGTGCGGGGCCGCACCGGAGTGGCGGCCGGGGTCGCGGCGGTGCGGGCGCACTCCCGGACCGCCCGCACCGTCCGCGAGGCGAGTCGCACCGCGCCGTACCGGGATGGCGCACCGCGCCGTACCGGTACGGCGCCGCACCCGTATCACCCGGCACCGTCCGGAGCCCCGACACCCGACACCACCCCGGGGCGGCACGACCCGGGAGCGCCACCGCCCCCGGGAGCAGCACCGACCCGCAGACGGCGTCGCCCTGGAGGGGGCCGGCCCGCAGGGGGCGATGTCGTCCCGGGGGCGGTGCCGCACGGGCGGGTGTCGGAGCGGGCGGGTGCCGCACGGGCGGGTGTCGGAGCGGGCGGGTGTCGGAGCGGGCGGGTGCTCCCGGGCCCGAGGGCTGCGGGAGCACCGGGTGCGCGAGGGCGCGGGGCGGCCCGGTCACTTGGCCGGCTGGTGCTCCGGGGTGTTCTCGGTCTCCGCGGTGCCGTCGTCGTTGCCGTCGGTGGTGGTGGGGGTGGTGGTGACGGATTCGAGGAGGAGTTGGG
>NZ_BMWD01000069.1 GCF_014651055.1 Streptomyces fructofermentans | reverse complement strand
AAGTCGGCGGCGCGGTGGGTGAAAGACAGGCTGTGGACGCGGTGAGTGCCGTCGTCGTCGAGGTCGGCCCCGGCGATCCAGCGGGTGCGGCCCTCGCTGTCCCAGTAGCCGGTGATGAGTCCGGCGACGCTGGCACGGGTGACGCGGGAGACGCGGTCGCGGGTGACGAGGAAGCTGCCCGGGTCGCTGCCCGGGGTCGAGGGCTGGCCGGGCCACAGCCACACACCGGAGACCTGGCTGGGCGCCTGCCCGTAGCCGAGGACCTCGGTGGTGGTGCAGCTCCGGCCCAGGCCCTCGCCCGTGATCAGGTGGACGGTCTGGCAGGAGCGGCAGATCACCCGCACCGTGACCCGCGGGAACGTCGGGCCGTGGTCGCAGGTCGAGCAGTCGTGCTGCAGGTCGGCACGGTGGGAGAGCGGGTGAGCGCCCTCGTCGTGGCGGACGTCGATGTCCCAGGCCGGCCGCTCGCAGGTGGCGGTGTGGGGGAGCTGCTCCCACCCGAGGTAGAGGTCTTCGATCAGGTGCATGCGGTCTGTCCCTTGCGGTGTCGTGCCCGGCGGGGCTGCACCGTGGTGAGCGGTGCGGCCTCGGCGGGGACGTGGCAGGACGGGTCGGTGACGGGGAAGGGCGGGGCGTAGACGCGGGCCCAGACGCGGTGCTGTCGCTGCAGCTCCGCGTCCCGGCGCTCGTTGTGCTCGGCCCGCTCGGCTTCGGCCTGGCGGTCGGCGTCGCGGTTGCCCTGCGCTGCGCCGATCGAGGTCGCCATGGCGAGGAGGGCCAAGACGCAGATGCCGATGACGCCGGCACCGAGTAACTGCTTGACCTCCGCGACGGCGGTCACCACGGGTGCCCCGCGGTGACCGTGCTGAGCCGGTCCGCGCTGCGGTCGGCGAGGATGTCGGGGACCCCTTCACCGCGCAGCTCGACGGCGATCTCGCCGTAGCGCCCGGTCGTCGTGGTGCAGCACGGCTGCTCGGCAGAGCAGGTGACGGCGTCGAACTTCGCGAGCCACCAGTCCCAGGCCTGCGGCGAGCGCGGCCGGACGGTGACGACCAGGCTGGTCGCGCCAGCGACATCGAGGGCCAGGACGTCGGACTGGCTGCGCTGCAGCTCGAGTCCGAGGAGCGCGGCAGGCGCGTCCTCGGTGACGTCGGGCTGGATGCTGAGCCTGCAGCCCGCGTACTCCCGGACGTAGCGCTCGCCGTCGTCCCCGTCCGCCGCGCTCGCGGGGACCTCGAGGTCGTACGACTGCGCGGTGCGCCGGCCGAGCAGGGCGGCGACGTCGGGGGCGAGTTCGAGGGCCAGGCGCTCGAGGTGCTGCCCGTCCAGGGGCAGGTCGATGCGGGCCGCGGCAGCGGTGAGCGCGGCGTGCAGCGCGTGCTGCAGGTCCCGGCTCACTCGTCACCGCCGGTGGCCGGGGGGACCTCGGCGATGACGCTGGAGCTGAGCGGCTGGACCACCGGCGCGGTGGGCTGGTCGCCGCTGTCCGAAGCGGGCTGGGGGTCAGGCGTACCCGGCTCGGCCGGTTCGGTCGGCTCCGGCTCGGCGGCCGGCGGCTCGGGCGGCAGCATCATGAGGCGGGCCTGCTCGGCCTCCTCCGACGTGAGCAGGGTCCAGGCCCAGACCTTGACGCCGTTGATCACGGGCCGGGTCTCGGCGAAGACGCCGGAGCTCATCGGGTTGGAGACGAGGGTCCAGCCGCTGTCGGCCCACGCGGCGAGCGCGGCGACACCGGACACGTCGCGGCTCCACATCACGTGGATGCCGTAACTGCCGTCGATGTCGCGGCAGATGTCTATGTCGCGGGGGTAGGTGGTGAGCTGCTCGATGATGAGGCCGGCCAGGGCGTACGCCTGGGGGAGCGTCGCGCCCGGGGTGTCGAGCGTCGCGCCCTCAGGGGGTGCGTCCGCTCTGACGGTGTGGGTAGCCTGATCCATGTGACCCTCATTTCGTGTGGTGAGGTGATCTGCTTTCGGGGCTGTTCCGGGTCGCAACCGGAGCGGCCCCGCCCCTTTTTCAGGCCCGTTGCAGGGCGGTGCCGCGGCGCGGCAGGGGGCGCAGGTGGTTCATGGGGTGGGAGCCGGCGCCCTGGGCGGGCGCGGGGACGAGGGCCAGCGGGCCGCTCGTCGGCTCGTGGTGGTGCAGGGCGTCGATGCGCTCGAGGTCCGACTCGCTGAAGGTGACGACGCGCCCCTTCTTCGAGTGGGGCAGTCGGCTGATGTGCCGCCGCAGCCACCGCTCGTCGACGCGGAGTTCGTCCGCGGCTTCGGCGTAGGTATAGCGGCGGCTCATGCCGGGACCCGGCTGCGTCGGCTCCGGCGCGGAGCGGGCTGGGTGCTGGTGCTGCGGCCGGCCTCGACCCACAGGACGGACAGGTCGACGCCCAGGCGCTTGGCGATCTGGGCGGCGGGCTCGTGCGGAAGCATCGTGGTCCGGCCCGTGATCAGGGTGCCGATGGTGCTGTGCGAGATGCCCGCCACTGCGGCGAGCTCCCGGACGCTGATGCCCTCACCGTCGCCGGTTCGTTCCATGTGCAGGCGCAGGAACTCGGCGCCCGTGCAGGTGCTGCGGTCGAACAGTTGGTACATGGTTTCGCTGTCGGTC
>NZ_BMWD01000068.1 GCF_014651055.1 Streptomyces fructofermentans | reverse complement strand
CGCAGTGGGTCATGTTGATTGACCCACTGCGGCGGACCGCTGTTCCGGTGGTCAGGGGTTGCGCCCGGAGGCCGAGCCCGTCACGGGTGTACCCGGCGGGCCGGTGGGCGCCCCGCGGACGGACCGCGGGTCGGCTTCAGCTCGCGCGCAGGGGAGCGAGCGCCTTGGACCAGGCGACGACCTGGTCCAGCGTCGTGCCGAGGGTGTCGCGGTGGATGTCCGCCGGCTTGAAGGTGCTGAAGTTCTCGAAGTCGGTGAAGAGCGAGAGGGCCACCTGGCCGCGGACGTCGGCCAGCTGGAGTTCACCCGCGATCCCGCGAAGGTGCTCCACCGCGCGGGAGCCGCCCACAGAGCCGTAGCTGACGAACCCGACAGCCTTGTTGTTCCACTCGGCGTAGATGAAGTCGATGGCGTTCTTCAGCGCGCCGGGCACCGAGCGGTTGTACTCGGGGGTGACGATGACGAAGCCGTCGAGGGAGTCGATCTTCTCGGCCCAGGCCTTCGTGTGGCTCTGGCTGTAGTTGCCCAGCGTGGCCGGGTACGCCTCGTCGAGGACCGGCAGCTTGTAGTCGAGCAGGTCGACCAGTTCGAACTCCGCGTCCGTACGCGCGGAGGCGATCTCGTGCACCCAGTGAGCGACGGCTTCGCCGTTCCGGCCGGGACGGGTGCTGCCGATGATGATTCCGATTTTGGTCACGATGTAACTCTTCCCGTATGCAGCAGCAGCGCCGAGCGTGCTTGCCGAATCCCGATACTTGCTACGTCAAGTAAATCTCCAGATGATTGACACGTCAAGCAAGCTTGGGTGATTCCGCACGTGGCACACCTCACGGCCGGGCCCCTGCGCGCCCCGGCCGCGCTTGCTGTCCCGCCGCGCGCAAGGGCCGTCGCCGGCGGCGGCCCGCGGGCGACGGCCGGAATGGGGGCGGCCCGCTGCGCCGGGGAGCCCGTCACCTGAGGATGGTGAGCAGTCGGTCCGCGAGGACCGCTGCGGAGTGGGGGTGCTGCCAGGTGATGAGGTTCCGGTCCTCGACCATGTACGGCTCGCGCATGGGGTTGCGGCTGTACTCGACGCCCACCTTGCTCTTCAGTCGTTCTCCAGCAGCCACGGGGCCCTGGACGCCGGCCTGACACTCTCCTCCTCCTGGGCTTGCAGCGCGCGAATGACCGGACGGCCCAGTGAGGACCACCAGAGGGCGGCGCATCGGGGCACGGTCGCGGGCGAACCGCTTGCGCCACACGCCCTTGGTTCGCGCACTCCCTGCTGCCGGGCGAATGGTGGCGACGGCGGCCGGAGTCGGCACGGCAGCCGCCCGTGACACGACCGCCGCGTGCGCATGCTCCGGCGAGGAGGACCCGCCCGGCCCGCGGGACCCGTTCCGGGAGCGCGTCCCTCCGCTCCGCGGAGGTGATGCGGCGGCCCCTGAAGCTGTCGGACGTCCGAGTGGGGGACTACGGCGCCGTCTGCCTGCCGGGCGGGCACGGCCCGATGTCGGACCTGGCGTACGACGCCGACGCGGGCCGGCTGCTGCCACCCGGCTCGCGTCGGGCAGCCCGCTGGCCATCGTCTGCCACGCCCCCGCATCCGTGCTGGCCACCAGGATCCACGGCGAGTCTCCGCTCAAGGGTCATCGCGTGACGGGCTTCACCGACGAGGTGATGGAGGCCTTCGGGCGGGTGTGGCCGCTGTGCGGGGGCGCAGGGTGCCCGCATGCGCCCGGCGCTCCGCAAGCATGCGGGTGCCGGGCCGGCCAAATGCTGCCCGTCCGCGCGTTCGGTGGAGGTGATCCGTCGAATAGACGAGCGGTCGACTATATTAGACGAGTTCGCCCGCCCGCTCCCTTCGGTGAATGCCGCAAAGGGGGCGCAGCGCGGGACATTGTCGACAAGACGACAGGAGATGTGACATGCGCGTCGAGGTCTGGACCGATATGGCCTGCCCCTGGTGCTACGTGGGCAGGGCCCGCTTTGAGCAAGGGCTCGCCGCCTTCGCCCACCGGGACGAGGTGGAGGTCGTCCACCGGTCGTTCGAACTCAATCCGCAGGCCGAGAACGGCACGGTGCCGATCATCGACGCGGTCGCGGCGCAGTACGGGCGCACGCGCGAGCAGCAGGTCGAGCGCGAGGAGCAGGCCGCGTCCATGGCGCGAACCGTCGGGCTGGGGTTCCGGATAGGCGGGCGGGTCTTCGGCAACACGTTCGACGTGCACCGACTCGTCCACTTCGCCAAGCAGCAGGGGCGCCAGGTCGAGCTGCTGGACCTGGTCTTCCGCGCGAACTTCGCGGAGGAGCGGTCGATCTACGACACGGAGACCCTGGTGGATCTTGCCGTGGAAGCGGGACTGGACGCGGCGCAGGCTCGGGACGTCCTGGGCGATTCGGACGCCTTCGCGGCGGAGGTCAGGGCCGACGAGCGGCTCGCCTCCGAGATGGGCGTCAGCGGTGTGCCCTTCTTCGTCCTGGACCGCCGGTACGGGATGAACGGCGTGCAGTCGGCCGAGACCTTCACCCAGGCACTGGAGAAGGCCTGGACGGACCGAACGGCTGCGTGAGCCGCCACGTCGCGAAGAGGCTTCTCGCGGTCGGCGCGGACCGGGGTGGGACCCCG
>NZ_BMWD01000067.1 GCF_014651055.1 Streptomyces fructofermentans | reverse complement strand
ATGCGCCCTAGCATGTTCAGTCCCCGCCCGTGGACACTTTGTCTGTCTTCTGCGACAGCCAGTGCGGGTGAACAGGGGGAATCGCGGCGACGTATCACCAGCCACGTAGACAACACGCGTCCGGCGGGCGCTTCGAAGCGGCAGGAAGGCGTCATGGCTGAGCAGGGAGCTCGCACAGATCTGGCAGACCTCGTGCGCGAACGGCGGCGCGAGCTGGGCAGCGTCGACCGCCCGCTCTCACTGCGCGCGCTGGCCGCACGCTGCATCGACCCGGAGCATCCGGAGGCCGGCCCCGTCGTCGATCACAACTGGATCGACCGGCTCGAGAAGGGGACCCTCAGGGACATCCCCGATCTGACGAAACTCCAGGGGCTCCGCGCCGGCCTCGACGTCCCGTGGCCGCGAGTCCAGGCAGCGGCGGGCAGCCAGTTCTTCGCCATCGACCCGGTCTGGAGCGAGGACCGCAAGACCCGGGCGCTCGTTCCCGGGTACAGGGAGATGAGCCCGGAAGATCAGGCCAAAGCGGACGACCTGACTCAGTCTTGGCGTGACGCAAAGCTCGACTGATCGCCCATTCTCACTCCAACTCCCGTACAAAATGGTCGAGTTGGGCTCGGTCGATTACTCAGAGTGTGTCGGGTATTGGCTGAAAGTGGCCCTGCGGTGCATGATGGTCGTCCGCCTAGGGGGGTGGAAGAGAACCACTGTTCCGTGCTGCCCGACGCCAGCGGTAAGGCAGCGCGCGGGTCACAGGGGGCCTTAATGCAAGACCAGCACAGGTCGGCCACGTACCACCTAGCACGGCACGACAAGATCCCGATCGGCAGCCTCGTCCATGTCGAGGACTACAAGGGCGAGCGTGCCGACATCTTCCTGCACAAGGACCACGCGGACAGCCGACTCCGCGCGGAGTTCAACCACATCACCAGCCATCAGATCGGTCACGGTATGTGGCGGCAGCGGTGGACCCACGAGGGCCGGATGCAGCAGCCCAGCGAGGGCCTCGAGATCGCTGTGTCTCGATGGGAAATCATCCCCGCCCATCGCATGCCGAGCGGCACGATACTGATGACGGTGGAGGAGAAGGGCCTCTGCGTCTGGCTCATCCGTGAGGGGTACTGCACTCGAGCCCTCCGTGACGAGATGAACCGGATGCTCGGCCGCATCGCTGGTGACGGACTGTGGATCCAGGATTGGTACGACTACGACGAGGCGCTGCTGACGTCGCCGCTGATCCCCGTGTGCCTGTAACGCACGCATTCCGAAGAGGGGCGGCAGGGATACCCTGCCGCCCCTCGGCCGTGCCAGCAGCTACACGGCGCGCAGTCCCGCGCGCGGCGGCTCCACGTCCATGACGGCCGCGATCGCCGCGGTGATCTGGTCGTCGAGGTCGCGGACCAGGTGCCCGTACCGGTCGACCGTGGTCTGGATGCTCTCGTGCCCGAGCCGGTTCTGAATCGCCGGCAGGGGGATCCGCTTCTCGATCAGCCACGCCACATGCGTATGCCGGAGATCATGGATGCGCGGCCGCTTCGGCAGCCCCTTCTTCACCGCAGCCTTCACCGCCGGCTGCCACTTCCGGTCGTAGAAATTCGAGTGCCGCCAGGGACCGCCCATCGCGGCGCGGAAAACGAACTGCTCCGGCATCAGCCCCGTCGTGAGGCGCCGCGCCATCGCGGCCTGAGCGGGCGTCAGAGCCACCAGACGGCGCGCCTTAGTGGTCTTGGGCGGGCCGAGGTAGAACGACTTCTCAGAGCCCACCTTGGCCTTCTTCCAGGCCCGCTGCACCCGGGCCGTCGGGATTTCGGAGTTGAGCGAGAGGTCCCGCACCTGGAGCGCGCTGGCCTCGCCCCAGCGCATGCCCGTCCCGACCAGCCAGTCCGCCAGGTCTCGAGCGTCAGGGTCCTTGATCTCGAGTGCCACCCGCGCGTACTCGTCCCGCTCGAGGAAGGTCATCTCCTCGACGGTCTGGTCATCGAGCCGGGGGAGCTTCGTCTTCTTGCAGCAGTTCGTCGTGCGCAGCTGCGGTGTCGCATCGATGGCGGCCTGCACCACGCAGTACAGCAGCCCGTGCCGATTGCTGATCGACTTCGGGTCCGCTGGCCGTCGGAGCCACTTCCCCTTCTCGTCCGGGTTCGGGTCCCCGTCCTGCTCCCGGCGCACCCAGTCGGTGATGTCGTCCTGCGTGAGGTTGCAGATTGTCGCCGGCACCGCGATGCCGTCGGTGCGCACGTGCTCGAGGTGGGAGAAGTGCAGCCGCACCTCGCGCGCGTAGTCCTCGCGCGTCCGGTCGTCGACTCCCGTGAGCCGGCCGACGTAGCGATTCGCCCACTCGACCAGCAGTACGTCACCCGGCTGCTCGTCCGGCTCGACGAAGCCCCGCCCCTTGATCCACCCGTACGGCCACTTGTTGCCGTGCGCCTCGACCAGGCGGCGGAACTCCTCCGCCTGGCCCTCGTCGCCGAAGGACTCGTCCTCCCACGAACCGCCGCGCCCGCCCTCGAGCCAGCGGACCTGGAAGGTCGGTGGCCCCGTCTTCTTCTCGCGCTTCCTGATGCTCGCCATGGCGGGACGATAAGGGCATTTCCTAGATCCGGTGTGGCCACGGTTTGGCCAAGCTTTCGGAAACGACGAAG
>NZ_BMWD01000066.1 GCF_014651055.1 Streptomyces fructofermentans | reverse complement strand
CGGCAACCACACCCACACCCGCAACACCGGCACCGGCACCGGCACCGGCCACACCCACACCCGCATCACCGGCACCCAAAACAACACCACCATCTTCACCACCACCATCACCACCCCACCCCCCACCACCTAAACCACCCCACCCACCCCACCCACACCGGCCGCGACAAACCCGCCAGCCAGCCAGCCGGCCACCAGCCACCAGGCCGCGCCAGACCAAGCCAGACCCGACCGCCACCGCACGCAAAGCAGCCCCCACGAAAGCAACTGCTGGCATCGTCGGGGTGGGCCGATCGCCGGCTTTCGTGGCTGCTCGTCGGCGATGAACAGCCGGGTCCGGGGACGCCCGGCGCTGCGGCTACGCTGGTGGAGCCATCCCAGGTGAACGAAGGACGCACATGGCTCGCCCCTATGACCCCGGACCGAAGCAGTTCGTGTTCGCCGCCGGTGACGGCAATGAACAGCACGTCTCCGTGGTCGACCCTCAGGAAGCCTACGTAGCGTTCTCCACGTTCTTCCGTGGTCGGGACTCCGACACCTTCACCATCAACGATGAGCCGTCGGGGCAAAGTCTGGTGCTCATGCCCGGGCAAGGCGTGATCTCCCGGATCAAGGACGCGGACCCGCCTCGGTCGCAATACCTCCGCGTCGACAGGGGCAATCGCTACCTCCCGAGCGCGATGCTGTTCTTCGAGAACGGATACGCCGGCCTCGACCACTTCGGACAGTGGTTCTCCGACCCCGCCGACCTCGACGCGTCACCGGAGACTCGCGGTGCCGCCCGCGCCGCCACCATCACGACGGAAGCAGCGGCGATCGAAGAAGTCGCCCGTATCTGGAGCGTTTCGGGCTGCGTGGACCCGAGTGACCAGTTCTACGTGTTCTTCGACTCGCACGGCGTCGACGACGACCGGGCTGAACGAGCTGAACTGCTCAAGTTGATCGAGTTCCTCGGTGTCGAACGAGCCGACGCCCCGGCCGAGGCCGCAGAGGGCGAGGTCTGGGTACGCACCGACGCACGCCTCGACGTCGAATTCGCTCGGTGGTCGTAGGCACAGGGTGCCGGACAGGTCCGCCGCATCTTCGTAAAGCCGGCCGGCGCAGTTCCAGGAAAGACTGAATCCATGTACGACATCGTTTTCACGCGCCACAGCGGCTGGATACCGAACGTGATCCGCGAGGAAAGCGAGCTGATGCTCACGCTCGGTGCCGGTGCCGACGCCAACCACGAGCCCCGCACGTTCACCTTCCCGATCAGCGAGGCCCATCTCGCGGTGATCCGCGAGGACCTGGCCAGACACCTGCTGCTGTGGAGCGCGGTTCTTCCGCTGTGCGACGCAGCCGGAACCCGGGGCCAGCTCGACGAGAACGCAGCCGTCGCGCTCCTGGACCCGATCCTCCTCGCCGCACCCGCGGACGTCGACGCGCTCTTCCAGCGCATCCGGTGGGACAGGAGTCGGCTCATCGCCCACGGGGCCGACATCGCTCTGCTCGAGCGCGGTCAGGTATGCGCGGCGATGCGCTCGGCAACAGAGACATCGAACGGGAAGCGAGCTCAGGAGTACCACGCGAACCGCCGTCGCGCCGAGCGAGGAACAGTGCTCGGCCCGCTCGACGCAGCGATGCTCCGATACACGGGCCAGTACCTTCACGGCGCGTCAGTTGTAAGGCGGACACCCGATGCCGTCGACGCCGCCCTGCTGCCCGAGGTCAGGCGGGTGGTCGCCACCGCGGAGCAGGCGTGCGCGGGAATGCGGATCGGCCGCGATCCACGTCGGGGAAAGCACGCCACGGACAAGCGCGACTGGGAGCGGATGAAGACGACGGTCGAAACGGCTGTACGTCGTGCACACCCCGGGCTCGCCGACGACGCGGTACATACCGTGAGCCTCCTGATGTGCTCGGAAGCCGCGAGCCGTTCCCGGAACGCACCCATGGACGACGAAGAGACAGTCGGCCTCCACGCCCACATCGACGAAGGCGCGAGGAAGACCCTCCTGCTGTTCACCGACGACAAGGACGTCGAGAAGAAGTGGCAACAGAACAGCCCGCGCACTGCCACGGCCGAGTTCTGGGACTTCGTCGCCACCCGCTCCTCCGCGGACAACGAAGTGTTCACCATCGAGGACGAGGAGATGGGTGAAGGAATCCAACTCCACTTCTACGCCGATTCCATCGCCCGCATCACGACATTGCGCAAGGGCACCGACACGTCGGAACCGGAGTACCGGGTCCAGTACAGCCTGGTCGACGGGATGAGCGGATACCGGAACCTGGTCAGCATCTTCGTGCGCGGCGGCTGCGCCGCACTCGAGCAACACGGCCCCTGGATATCGGACGTCGCCGAGTTCGAACGCGCACGCCGACGGCGCAACCCTCGATAGCCCCAACCCGAACCCACGCACCGAAGCGTCGGCCCTCAAGTCCGGCGACGACTTGTACACCGAGACAACAGGGCCTGCCGCGGGTGGTGTTGCGGCGGCGTCTCCCCCGTTCGAGGCGCCGACCCCGAACCACTGGGCGGACGGATCCGCCGACGCCTCGACACACCTCGCAGGCCCCCGTTCAAGTCCCGCTTCAGCGAGGGCTTCGATACCCCCGTGCTGTCACACCACAGTCAGATCGCGCGTCGAGCCGGGCACAGCACGCGAGACCCGTGGCAGCCGTCCGAACGGATCGCTCAGAATCCGCACGCCCCCGCCACGGCGCTCGCCTTTGCAGAGCCGGACCACTGTCCGATACCCCGCAACCGGCGCACGGCTCAGGCCGGCACCGGCACCTCATCCGCCGCCGCCTCCGCCGCCTCCAACAGCACCCGCGCCCCACGGTCCGGCGCAACATCCAACCGCATCAGAACCGGCGGCGCGGCAATCGACGGCAGCAAATGCTGCAACAACACCGACACCCGACGCTCCACGTCACCCAGACCCGTCTCCAACTGGGCATACAACTGAACCCCGTTGAAC
>NZ_BMWD01000065.1 GCF_014651055.1 Streptomyces fructofermentans | reverse complement strand
CCTGCACCACTGCGAGGTCGTCCCGATCAACGGCAACAGCTACCGGCTCAAGAACCGCCTCCAAGCCATCGAGCGGGACACCAACGTGGCCTGAGCAGTGGTGCACAGAACTTCGTACTCGGTGGTGCACTCAGACGAGTACGTGGACAAATACCCGAAAGGCCGAACTTGTCCACGCTGGAAAGCGGCACAATTGCCACACAGATACAGAACCTGCAGCTCACGCGGGCTGTCCGTGGCCTGCCTGGCCACGGTCCCATCGCAGGCAGTAACCGGGTTCCCCGTTGTCGAGCATGCCCTTCTGTCCGCGGCCTGCTAGGCCGCGGCCCCATCGCAGGTGCGTGGTCGTGTTCATCCCGCCGTCGCGGTACGCACTGTCCGTGGCCTGCCCGGCCGCGGCCCCACCGCACGACCTTCAGTGCCCAGGTCATGAAGTGCGCGCTGTGCACTGTCCGCGGCTTGAACGGCTGCGGCCCCATCGCAGGAGCCTCGGGCACCCGCGATTGAAGCTGCACTGGCGGCTTCGTCCGTGGTCTGCTGGCCGCGGCCCCATCGCAGCATTGACAATGACGGCCGACCGGGTGGCGTAGTCGGTCTGTCCACGGCCTGGCTGGCCGCGCCCCATCGCAGGCGGAACTGCGTGCCGTATTCGTTGACGGTGTCGAGCCTGTCTACGGCCTGTTCGGCCGCGGCCCCATGGACTTTCGGTCGTGGTGTCCACTTCAACGCCGAGAAAGCTGCCCGCGGCTTGCCTGACCGCGGCCCTATCGCAGCGCCTTGATAAACGCCGCAACGGTGTCATCCAATTACCTGTCCGCGGCAAATCCCGTCGTGGCCTCATCGCAGGGAGCGCACGGCCGACGGTACGCTGTGCGTCAGCCAAACTGTCCGCGGCCACCCGGCCGTGGCCCCATCGCAGGCACCACTTCCGCGCGCAGCAACTCGGTACCGGCCGTCTGTCCGCGGCCTGCCCGGCCACGGCCCCATTTCAGGAGCTTGAACGTGGCCTGTGCGTTACGGTGCGGTAGAGACTATGCGCGGCTTACTCAACTGCGGCTCCATCGCAGCTGGGACGAGGCTCACGATGTAAACCCTGTGATTGGGGCTGTCCGCGGTCTGCTCGGCCGCGGCACCATCGCAGGACGTTCGGCAGCGACGCCTCAGCCTGCTGCACCGCCACTGTCCGCGGCCTACCCGGCTGTGGCCCTATCGCAGTATCGCGTAGTAGATGTCAATGATGTCGCCGCTCGCGTCTGTCTGCAGCTGGCCCGGCCGCGGTCTCACCACAGGCACGTCGTGGCGGATCCCGATCGTCGACAAGGTCGCGCCTGTCCGCGGCTACCGGGCTACGGCCCCATCGCAGTCAGACTCTCAATCAGGGGCTCATCGGCAACGGCCGTCCCTCCGCAGCCCATCCGGCTGCGGCCCCATCGCAGGTGCACATCGGTCGGGATCGCGAGCGGTGCCCGTACGGTTGGCCACGGCCTGCCCGACCGCGGCCCCATCTCAGGGACCTCAAGACCTGCGCCCCGCCCGTCATCCGGGGCTGTCCGCGACTTGCCCGACCGCGGCCCCATCGCAGGGCGATCGTCGAGCGCATCACCACCCCCTACTCCCAGTTGTCCGCGGCCTGCCCGGCTGCGGCCCCATCGCAGGTTCGTCCACTACGACGGCGGCGCCCCGATCAACCGTCTGTCCGTGGCCTGCTTGGCCGCGACCCCATCGCAGAGTCACCCCGGATGGCCAGGAATCGGCGCTGGACAAGGCTGTCCGCGGGCTGCCGCGCTGTCGGCGGCTCCATCCCAGCCAACGCGTCGCGAGTCCGATCGTCGGTAAGCTCGCACCCGTCCGCGGCCCCATCGCAGCATGAACGCTTCCCAGGTGAACGGGAAGCGTGCGCCTCCGTCCGCGGCCTGCCTGGCCGCGGCCCCGTAGCAGGACGTCTCCCGGGACGCACGCCATGTGCACTTAGAACTCCTAACGAAATGGGTGTTGGGGAACGGTAGGCTCGGTGGCCATGAGTCAGAGCGGTTCGCAAGCGGCGGCGTTCTTCCGAGACGTCCGCGAAAGCAGAGTGCTCTGGCTTGTCCGGGATGACGATGGAAGCCCGACTCACCTCTCCGCGGACGGCACGCGAAGTCTTCCCTTCTGGTCGACCTCGTCCCGCGCCCAGAGGGCAGCGAAGATCTGGGGGCGTGGGCTCCGCGTTGAGTCCATGCCCTTGGACACCTGGTGCGATCGCGTACTGCCCGATGCCGCCCGGGATGGACTCGTGATCGGCATCAACTGGAGCGGGCCGCGCCTGGTCGGCTGGAGCTTCACCCCCAAGGAAGTTCTTAACCGGCTAGCGGCGGTTAACTAGTCCACGGCATCGGTCACCAGAGCGCGCAGTCGCCGCCAGCAGATGAGTGCGCATCCGAGGGTGAGGAAGGCTTCGTGGATGTCGTCGCGGATCTCCCAGCGGATCCGCAGTCGGCGGAACCAGTGCAGGTGGGCGAACGCGCGCTCTACAACCCAGCGTTGCTTGCCCAGGCCGGAGCCGTGCTCGGTGCCGCGGCGGGCGATCAGCGGCTTCACGCCGAGGGCCCAGACGAGACGGCGGTACTTGTCATGGTCGTAGCCGCGATCACCCAGCACCACGTCGGGGCGGCAGCGGGGCCGGCCCCGCTTGCCGCGCACCGGTGGCACGGCCTGCAGGAGTGGGATGAGCTGGGTGACGTCGTTGCGGTTGCCGCCGGTCAAGGTGGCGGCGAGCGGAATGCCGGTGGCATCGGTGATCAGATGATGCTTGCTGCCGGCTCTGCCCCGGTCGACGGGGCTTCGTCCCGTCTTGGGGCCCCTTTTAACGCGCGGATGTGGGAGCCGTCGACCGCCGCCCGAGAGAAGTCCAGGGCGTTCGCGCTGCGGAGCCTGACGAGGAGGGCCTCGTGCAGCCGGGGCCACACACCGGCCTCGGTCCACTCGGCCAGCCGCCGCCAGCAGGTCATGCCCGAGCCGAAGCCGAGTTCCTGCGGCAGATGTTGGGCCTTGACCCCGAATCCTGAACACGGGTTATGCGGCTTGTGCCAGCGTAGTTGGTGTGCGG
>NZ_BMWD01000064.1 GCF_014651055.1 Streptomyces fructofermentans | reverse complement strand
GGGCGTGCCATGACTCGATCCTCTCAAATGATCGAGTCCCTATCGAACCCGGAACGGTTCACCGGCAGGTCTGCGCCTGGCTGGTGTCCTGCGCCAGTAGTTGATCGTTAGATGTGTCTCTGCTGCTGGTGCGTCAGTTCCTCGTCGGGGCGACCAGGTTTGAGCCGTAGCTGCAGTCCGATGATGGGCAGGCGGTGTTGGAGCGGTGTTCATCGACGAGCACCGGGACCGCTTCGGCGGTGTCGAGCCGATCTGCCGCGTGCTCACCCGGCACGGCTGCGAGATCGCCCCTTCCACCTACTACGGCTCTAGGAACAGCCAGTTGGGGCGCCTCGCCGGGTCCGTACGACGGGCTCAAGGAACCGATCTAGGAGGTCTACGAGGCCAACTACCGTGTCCATGGCGCGAGGAAGGCCTGGCGGCAGCTGAACCGCCAGGGGCGGCGGATGGCCCGCTGCACGGTCGGGCGTCTGACGCGCGAGATCGGCATCGCCGGCGCCGTCCGCGGCAAGAAGGTCACGCGACCATGCCGGACCCTGCGGCGGCCAGGGCCCCGGACCTGCTCGACCGAGAGTGCGTTGCACCGGCGACGAACCGGACCTGGGTCGCCGACATCCACGCACGTCGCCGCTGCTGATGGCGACGGTGGGGAAGGCGCTGGGACATCGCTGGGAGCGGTTCCGTGCAACGGTGTACGGCAGCCCCATCGGCCACCGCGGCGCCGTCGGGACACCACCACCTTCATCAGCCCGGACAGGGCGCTCCTATCGCTGGCGCTGCCGGTGATCCGCGGATGCTGACGTGTGTGTTCTGCTCCGGTCCTGCGTGGCCGCCGATCCAGGGTGCGGTGTGGGAGAGCGGCGCAATGCTCCGTCCGTCTGTGAGGGCGAGGATCCGGACCCGCTGCCTGGCACGATGTGGCGTGTCTGCGCGACGGCCGTTCGAGTGGACTGCAGCGGTCCCGTACGAGACTCTCAAATGAGAGCAATTGTCTCGAATGGTGATGTTTTCGTTCCTTTCTGCTGGTTACGCGGAAGGAGGCAGAGAGACAGCAGGCGATGAGGTCGTCAGCCGGCCTGGGCCAGGGCGGACGGGACCCTGTGGTTCGCGGACCGTGCCGAGGCCGGAGAAGTTGCCTCCGATACACCCCACCACCGTCCGGGGCACCGCTCGCAGCGACCAGGAGACCCCGACCGGGATCACCACCGTGCAGCGACGCGCTCCGAGCAGGGGTGCGTCGCACGAAGCCGACGACAGAGCGGGCGCGGCCCGCTTGCCATGCGGGAGCAACTGCGGTGCTCCGCTCCGAACGCTCGGCCCCCCGCGAATCGTGGACCTCGTCGCCGGGCCCCGGCGCGGAGTGGGACCAACTTCTTGGACGTTTCGCCGCCCGATGCACGACAGTCACAGGCCATCGACGGGCGCCGCGCAGGTGCCCCCCACGGATCGGAGCGACCGCCATGACAGACAAGACCACCAGCGCCGGCGAGGGAAGCCGACCGGGCACGGACGACAGCCCGCTCAAGGGCCGCACGGGTGCCGGAGCTCCTGCCGAAACGCGCGGGAAGACCACCATCGCGGATGGCGTCGTGGCCAAGATCGTGGGCACGGCTGCCCGCGAGGTGCCGGGCGTCCACGGTCTGGGAGCGGGCATGGCCCGCGCGATGGGGGCTATGAGGGAACGCGTCCCCGGCGCAGGCGGAGGCGGGGCCACGCGGGGTGTGAAGGTCGAGGTCGGCGAACGCCAGACCGCCGTCGACCTGGATGTCGTCGTCGAGTACGGCGAATCCATTGTCGACGTTGCCGGCGACGTACGGGCCAACGTGATCACTGCCGTCGAACGGATGACGGGGCTCGAGGTCGTCGAGGTGAACATCGCGGTCGGCGACGTCCACCTCCCCGACGACGAGGACGACACCGATTCTGACGAGGGCAGGCTGAAGTGATCGGACGCCCTGCTCCACGCCCGTGCCCTGGGCGTCGAGTGGACATGGGCGGGTTGTCGTCCGGGCCGTCACGCGCGTGGGACGGGTGAGTGCGCGATGGACGCGCCAGGCATGGCCACCGGGGCTCCGCCGGCTGCTGGGCACTCCTGCAGTTCCGCTCCTGGGCACGGCACGGCTGATCGCCTGCCTCGCCGCGCAGGGCGACCTCGACCCATCAGCCGGGAGGAGCCGGAAGTGAACGGCCGCATGTCGCACGGGACTGTTCCACGCCCCGAACCACCGAAGGTGAAACGGCATGGATGACAAGGACAAGATGGCTCTCGCGGCTGCCGTAATGGGCGGCTACGTCGTGGGCCGCACCAAGAAGGGGCGGCTGGCCCTGTCCGTCGCGACCTATCTGGCGGGCCGCCGATTCGGGCTCGAACCTCGCCAGCTCGCCGCTGAGGGAATGCGCAGGCTGGCAGAGCTTCCGCAAGTCGCCCAGTTGCAGGAGCAGTTGCGCGGGGAAGTGCTGGAAGCAGCCCGCAAGGCGGTGACGGCCACTGCCGATCAGGGCATGAGCACGCTTGCCGGCGCCCTCAGCGACCGCACGGCCAAGCTCGGAAAGAAGGAGGACGAAGGGGAGGGCGCCCCGGACGAGCCGGACGAGGAAGAGCCGGACGAAGACGAAGAGGAACCGGAGGACGAAGAGGAACCGGAGGACGAAGAGGAACCGGACGATGAGGAAGAACCGGAGGATGAGGAAGAGGAAACCCCGAGGAAGCGGAGAGGGCAGAGGCGTCGCCGTGACGGACGTTGACTTCGGGCAAGGGGCCATCCCCGTGTCCGGACTCGGACTGCGCATGCCGTCCGGTACCGCCCCGCTGCTGCGGCGTCCGTGACGGCTCCGCGATGCTGGCTTGTTCTGACGTCAGTTGGGGGCTTTCGGCGGGAGCGTGAGACGTGCTTTTGCCGAAGGGAGCCGCAGGGGAACTGGGCCGGCCGGGTCAATGGCCGGTCGGCGGGGCGATGACCAACTCGGTGTCCGGGTCGTAGTCGATCTGAGGAGGGCCGGCGACGATCATGTCGGCTCGGGCCCACGGCTGCTCTCGCAACATGAACGGCAGTTCCTCCAACAGCCAGTTCGCCAGGTGCTCCAACTGTCCGGGGGAGTGACCGTCGCGGACGGCCAACCTGCGCTCCTGCTCATCGAGGTCACCCTGCATCCACACCGAGGCGTCCAGCCACGGAGCAGTCTCTTCACGGATGACGCCGGTGCCCTCGATCCAGATGACGTCGGCACCGGCAGGGATGGTGATCGATCCGGGCCGGTGGTGGGTGATCCAGGCTTCTGGGCGGAAGGCCACCGCCTCACCCCGATGCAGGGGTTGCAGGATGTTCTCGACGAGCGCGGCACCCCAGTCGAAGTAGGCCTGGTTCCAGGCGATGTCGTCGGTGTGCACGATGGCGGAGTTGGGCACCACCTTGCGGAGCCGCTCGGCCAGGGTCGTCTTGCCGGCGCCGCCCCGGCCGTCGATCGCGATGACCCGCGGACGTCCGATGGCGTCGGGTGCTGCATCGCGCAGTTGGCGAAGGGCGTCGCGCAGGGTCACCACTCGCCAGCCAACGGCCTCGGTTTCGCCTGAATGCAGACGCATCGACAACCTGTCTTTGGAGGTGAGGACAAGCGTCCGGCATGCCCGGACAATCCCCTGGCCGTCTGACCATATCGACGTCATGGTCGAGAGGCCGCGGCGGTGTCGGGCGGCGTGACCCCGATTCGTCCCGCCTGGCCACCCTGCCGCCCTCCTGGACCGGGCCCACCGAACTCCAGGACCGAACGCCCTTCGTCGGCGTGGTCTTTCTCTCTCCGTCCGGGCAGCCGACCTGACTCGGCTGCCCGGACTGCGGCCCTGGTGGCGGGGAGGCGGGCGATGGTGCGAATGCGGAGGCCGCGTATGCACGGCGCAGGGGGCCGACGCAGGACTTCTGCGGCCCGAGGCCCGAAAGTTTACGTGTTGCGGAGGCTTAGTTGGTGGTGAGCATGCCTTCGCGGAGTTTGGCGAGGGTGCGGTTGAGGAGGCGAGACACGTGCATCTGGGAGACGCCGAGGTGTTCGCCGATCTGGGCCTGGGTGAGTTCGTCGACGAACCGCATGTGGATGATGCGGCGTTCGCGGTCGTCGAGTTCGGCGATCAGGGGGGCGAGGGCGTTGAAGTCCTCGACGAGTTCGAGGGCGGTGTCGCTCACCCCGATGAAGTCGGCGAGTGCGGCTTCTCCGTCGCTGGTGGCGTTGATGGTGGCGTCGAGGGAGGAGGAGGTGTAGCCGTTGGAGGCGAGGCGTGCCTCGTTGACCTCGGCCTCGCTGAGGCTCATCAGCTGGGAGAGTTCCTTGACGGTGGGCATCCGGCCGAGCCGGCTGCGCAGCTCCTCGGTGGCCTTGGCGAGCTGTACGCGTGCTTCCTGCAGGCGACGGGGCACGTGCACGGCCCACGTCGTGTCGCGGAAGAAGCGCTTGATCTCGCCGACGATGTAGGGGACGGCGAAGGTGGTGAACTCGACTTCGCGGGTGAGTTCGAACCGGTCGATGGCCTTGATGAGGCCGATGGTGCCGACCTGGACGATGTCCTCCATCTCGTCGCTGCTGCGACTGCGGAAACGCGAGGCCGCGTACTGGACGAGCGTGATGTTCATTTCGATGAGGGTGTCGCGCACGTACTGGTACTCGCGCGTGCCTTCTTCGAGGACGGCGAGCTGGTCGAAGAACAACTTCGACAACTCCCTGGCGTCCTTGGGGGAAACCCGGGAGGGGTCTGCTATCTCGGGCAACACCACGGTCCGCGCTTCTGTCTTTTCCGTCACCATCATGTCTGGCCCCTCCCATCGGTCCAGCCTGCCATGCAGGCCTCGTGCACCCCGGCGACAGACGGTGTACCCGGGTTCTAAAAGTCCATGCCGGTTGATTTCAGAGCGGATCTCGCCCCGGCCGTGGCTGGGGCCAACTCTGTACATCAGCCTCTTGTCGAGCCCTGTCGCGGGCTCACCACCGTCCTTCGGTGACGGACCGGGGCGGCGTCGCCGCAGTCCCGGCCCGGCGTCGACGCAGTCCTGGCCCGGCCCTGCGAAGGAGACGCCGTGCGAGGGAGGCCTGCGATCACGTCGGGGGAGGGTGCAAGGAGGCTGGGAGGGTCCGGCGGGAAGCACTGCTCTCTCGGACCGTCGGAAGGCATGACGGGTGCGTGTCTGTGAGCAGCACACCGGTGAAGGTGAAGGTGAAGGTGAAGGTGAAGGTGAAGGTGTCGGCGACGAGGTGGGTGATGCCGACGTCGTCCGAGTCCTGCCGATGCGGCGTCGATAGCCGCGATGTCGAATCCTGTCGGGCCAGTGCCTGTGGTTCAGCCGGTGGCCCCCAGGTGCCGTCACTCGGAAAGACGGCTCGCGCATCGAAATACGTTGCTTGGCCCCGCAGCGGAACTGTGAGGAAGGGGCGCCGAATTCGGTGACGTACTTTCAGGAATCGCGGTGGCGCCCATGTTCGCTGTGAAAGCGTGGATGGCCGGAGGCGTCGTGCTGGAGGGGCCATGGTTCCTGGCGTCACGGCTGCCTCCGGCCATGGCCTGCAGCTACCCCGAATCGGACGTTTCACCATTCCATTTCTGTGGTCACCGGGGCGGGACATGGGTGGGGCCCGACGCCAAGG
>NZ_BMWD01000063.1 GCF_014651055.1 Streptomyces fructofermentans | reverse complement strand
GTTGCGAATCGCCGCATGAAATAAACGGTCAGAAGCCCGTCCGGAAAACGCGAGGCCCCTCAGACGAGCGTCCCGGAGGTCACCTGTGCTAGTGATCGTCTTCGCACGGGTGGTGTCCCCACTGCAGGCAACCGTGGGTGCGATCGACCACAACCTCCCCGTGGTTGAGGGCATACGGGGTTGCTGCCATCTCCGGATCGGCCTTGACGATCGCGAGAGCGGCCCCAGCGACGTTCATGTCGATGACGCCCTCGGCGCCCAGAAGCATCTGGTCGAGGTACGCGGCGTAGTGCCGGGCCGCACCCGGGCGCCGGTCCAGAGTAGAGCGGGCCGCACGGAGTTCTGGTTCGGTGAGTTCACCGGTTTCGCGGCGGCGCTGGCAGCCGCGGCACAGATGGATCAAATGCCAGGGGTTGGGGGACTCCGGCTGCAGGCCGGTCTTACGGAGGCACGCCGGGGGTTTCGTCGCGGCGGGCTCTTCCAGGGCGACGATGTCGTGGGGCTGCGGGAGCTGCCGGGTAGGGTGGGACATGGAGCACTCCGGGCTGAGCGCGAACAGGAGCCTTCGGGTGGCGTCGGACATGCGAGGCGGCTCACCCTGGCCGGCAAGTGCCTCCTCTTCGTACTTGGCCTGGTGCCAGAGCCGTTCGAACCGACGGAGGGTCTTCTCGATACCGGCCGTTTGGCTGATGCCCACACCCCAGTCGCGGACCCACAACGTCAACCGATCGACGATGGCCATCGTCAGACGCTGTTCGGGCACCTTGGCCAGGCGGAACGCGTTGTGAACGCCACTGGCGCTCTTGCCGACCGCTTTGGCCAGCTCCCGGACACTGGGTAGCCCGGCCCGGCGATGCAGTGTGTGCAGCTCCTGGTTGAGGTCTCGGCGAGCGCCGGGTGGTAGGTCCGGCCGTTCGATGACTCCCATGTGGCTCTTGCCCTTCTCTCGTGCGGATTCGTCGTATCAGCGGGCAGCGGGGTTACGCCGTCCAGCGCGAGCGATTCGACGCCGACGCCATTCGAGCCGGGCCCACCGGGCGCCCCAGGCAGCCAGTGCGACGAAGAGTCCGGACGCGACGTTCTCAACGATGTTCATGGGGAAACCCTCCCAACGCGTATGGGGCGAATGGACAGATCTGAACAGCGAGTTCGCTACCCGCCTCGATCGACGGCAGGAGGCCCATGGGTCACGACGTCCCGGGGTCGCGTGTGGTCCGACTCAACGGCCGGACGACGGCGATGTCATGCCCACTCCACGCCGAGTTTCCGTAGTGCGTCGAGTTGCTCCGCGTTGAGTTTGTCCCGCCTCGTTTTGGTGTTGGAGATCCATACGCCCAGCTTCACGGCCACCGGCTCTGCCTCGCCGTCGACCATGATCTCTTCGCTGTGCCCGCGGGGTACAGGCCGGTGGGCGCCTTCCCGTTCCATCCACTGCGCGAGGGCTGCCAGGCCCTGCTGGAACGCCCGCTGCGCCTTGCTCGGGCTCTTCCGTCGCACCCTCGGCGGCCGGGACGGGAGACGGCGTCTCAGCGGGTGGGACGCCCAGCTGGGTCAGCCGCTCCTGCTGTGTGAGTAGGCGTGTTGGTGGCGCTGGTTGTGCGTCAGCCGTGTTCGGTTGTTGATTGCCTGTTCATGTGCTGTGGCGTGTGCTGGTCTGCTGTCATGAGGTGACCAAGTGGCTGCCATTTTGCGGCTGGGACGGGGCGGGTTGGCTGTCGTGGGGGTGGCTGTTCCTATCGAGGGTTTTCGTAGGCCAGTGTTGTCGGCATACCGCGATGGCGATCTGTCCGAGCGCGTCGGGACGAAGCCGATGGCCGCAGAAGGCGCACAAGCCTGTCTCGCGGATCCGGCTGGTCACCGACGCGGGCGGCTCCGTGCAGTGCGTCGAGATGTGACGTAGGCCCATGATCGTCGGCGTTGGTGTCGCTGGAGGAGCTTCTGGCGAGAGTCGTTCCTACCGCTTCCGTTTGTGCCGTGCTGTGTTTCTCGTGCCGCCTTGCGGTCGCTTGGCGTTCGGGTGGATTGAGCGATGGAGCTCTGAGGGCGGCCGCAGGGTCGACAAGCTGGCCGTCAGCGCAGCATCAAGCGGCCCGGTGTGCCCGTTGTAACAGATGTCGAGGAGCTTGCGGGTCGGTTGGTCGTAGAGGAAGACGACGCCTCTGGGTAGATCGAGCTGATGCATTTTGGCGCGGAGATAATTGCGGAGCCTCCCGTCGGTCTCGTTGGGGTCGGCTCCTGCTGGGCGGGTGGCCCACACGAACAGCCAGCCCTCTGCAGGGTCGACGCTGGCCGTGAGCGGCACTGTCAGGCTACGGCCCTTGGGGCTCGGACTGTCGAGGAGTTCGTCGCCGTAGCGGGCGAATTTGTGCTGCACGTCGGTTGCCCCAGATAGCAGCGTGGCGCCGATGCTCAGCCATCCAGTGACATTGCGGGACTGCAACTCGTCGACCAGTGGCGCGAGCGGCGATGGCACCATCGCCGGCTTGGGCGCCAGTGCTGAGCGTGCGCCGTCGCGGCCTTGGGTGTGGAACCACTGGTCCAGAGCATCGGTTCGGCTGGTCAGGAACGCAGGCTTTCTTGTTCGGTAGCGGCGCAGTTCGGCTGTGGCCGGCTCGGGCAGGAAGGGGAACGCCGCACGCACCTGCATAGGGTCGGGTTCCACCCAAAGGCCTGCCTCGAAGAAGTACAGGAACAGATCCATTTCGTCGGGCGCGTGGAACATCACGGTGACGTCGGGGTTGCGGCGCCGACGCAGGTACAGCAGGAACTCGGCCGGACGTGCCACCAGTTCGGTGATCAGCTCGAGATCGTGCAGAGATACCGTCCATGGAATGTTGCCCTCGGCCAGCAGGCTGGCCCGCACCAGCTCGGCGGTGGCAGTCAGGACCGTTGATATGTCATCGAGACTGACGGCGATGGTGTGGATCTCACGGATTTGGCTGAGGTCGATCCATCCCTCGTTCTTGGTGCGGAGGCCGCCGTCCCGCTCGATGGCGTCGCGCATGCGCCCGGCCTGGTCGGCTGCTTTGGTGATGATGCCGGTCAGGTCGGTACGGATCCGTGCCGCCTTGCCCCCGCGGGATAGGGCGCTCAAAGCGACGGCCTTGTCCTCCACGATGATGGCGACATCGTCGAGGACGATGAGGTGGTCGCCCTCGGCCCGTTTGGTGTACTTCGACGGGTCGGCGGCCTCAGCTTCATCATCGCTCGCGGGTAGGTAGTACTCCAATCCGTCCCGGAAACGAGCGCCGGGAAGGACACGCTCCAGCGCGGCGTGTGTGCGGGATTCGAGAAGGTCTCCGCGATGCTTGGCGTACTGGCTCCACACCGGAGCTGTCTTCTTCAGGTGTTCCTCGAGGTTCTCCCGCACAGCGAACACGTTCAACGCCGGGTGCGGCAGCATCAGACGCCCGTCTGTGCCCACGATGAGTGGCCGTGTTCGCAGCGGGTTCCTTCCGCTGGTGAACGCCTCGACGACATCTATCGGACTGTCCGTCCCCAGGTCCAGGCGGAACCGCTCGACAACGGCCCGGACACGTTCTTCCGGCAGGCTCGTATGCGCAACGATGTCGTCGATCGTGACAGTGGCCTGCTCGGCAGGTGGCTCGAACATCGACGTGACGCTGAGCATGGCCTGCTCCGTCAGTTGCCTGTCCGCCCGGCCTTCTTCCTCCGCCGCCATCGCGTCCAGGACCGCATTGCCCATCGCCTCAATGCGGTCGTTCAGTCTGTCCTGCTGTAGGTCGTGGCAGGCGTTGAGGACGGCTATTGCATCCGCGGCGTCGAAGCCCAGTTGCGCCTGCAGGGCTGCGCGGACGCTCTCAACGCCGTCAAGGAGCGCCAGATTGGTTTCCTCTACCATTTCTGGATATGACGGATTGCGCATCCATACTTCGGCGCCCCGAATGAACAAAGACACCATGGCGAGCTTGTCATTCGGGTCAGCACGCGCGAATGAACGCAGCTGAGCAAGGTAGAGGACCTTGCTCAGCTCTTCCTTCGCGCCGGAGACGAAGTGGCTCATCTCCTGAAATCCGGCTTCGGGCCCGACCGTCGTCCCTGCCTCCTGCCGGGCGGTCAGAGCAATCAGCGCCAGCAGTTCGACGTAGACCGCGCCCGCTTCCGCAGTGACAGGTATCTCGCCCTCGCGGGCCATCGGCAAGAATCGCTGACGAGCCACCTCGATAAGCCGCATCGCGTCGAAACGCCGCACCTCCACGACGAACTCCTCGATCGCCGTGGCGAAGGCCGTGTCAGCCTCAGATGCAGGGTCGTCGCCAGTGAAGGAGGCCATGAGCGTGGTCATGGTGGTCAAGGAATCCGCTATGACCTGCGCGTGCGGATCGAGCACCAGCGTCTCCGGCACGGAACGGCGATGTCTCTTGTTGCGCGCTTCGCGTCGCTTCGTGCGGGAGCCCATGGGGCACTTCACCACACAATACGGGCGGCCAGCAAAGGATTTGGCGTTGCACAGCAGCCACTTTCGACAGATGTCTGCGGTTAGCCGGGTGGTCGGCGGTCGCGGGTGGGAGACCGCTGCTGTCATGGGGTGACCGGGTGGCTGTCACGGTGTGGTTAGCAGGTCGCGGTCCGGTCTGTGTTGGGTTTGCCGGTCTTCGTGTGAAGGGGGTGGCCGGGGCGGTGGGGTTGCCCTTGTGACGGGTTCGGGAACCTCGGTGGGGGAGACGGTGCCGGGTCCGGCTGTTTTGGCGGTGGCCGGGCGGGTGGAGCGGGCTGTGGTGGTGCGGCGGCTGCTGGCCGTGGACCGGGGCGAGGGCGGTCTGTCGTCGCTGCACGTGCGGATCGCGGCCGGTTTGGCGGGGGTCACGGAGCGGACGGTGTGGCGGTGGCTGGCCGAGGGACGCGAGGGGCGGGTGGAGGCCCGGCCGCGCCAGGGTGGCTTCATGGTGGGTGATGCCTTGTGGGAGGTGCTCACCCAGGTGGGCGGGAACGTCGCCGAGTTGCGCCGCAGGATGCTCCGGGCACAGGAAGAGGGCGTGCTTCAGCGGTGGGGTGTCGAGGCGGTGCCGTCGTTGGCGACGCTGCACCGCGCGATCAAGGACGAGTTGCGGGCGGGCCGGGTGCTTCAGGCCGCCCGCGCGGCGTCGGGCCGTGTGGAGCCGAGCCGGTACGACCGGGCACTGGCCGAACTCGGCTTCGCAGAAGATGCGGACGGGCCGCCAGTGGTGGACGGCCCGGACGCCATGCCGTCCGGTACGGGTGGTGAGGAACGGCACGGTGCGGTGAAGGCTGCTGCGAGTGCCCGGGTGCCGGGTGGGGTGCGGTTGTACGCGCCGGGGGCGCGGCTGGTGTCCACGCGGCAGGTGGCCGGGGTGGTGGAGGCGGTGGGGCATACGGCCGCCGCGCGGGGGATCGGCTGTGTGTACGGGGATACGGGGCTGGGGAAGACGGTCGCGGTCGAGCAGGCTCTGCATCTGCTGCCGGGCCGGGTGCCTGTGTGGCGGGCGGTGGTGGGGGTCGGGCCTGGGCTGCCGCAGGTGCGGGCCGCGTTGTGTGAGGCGCTGGGGCTGCCGTCGGGGTCCTTGACCCACCGGGCCGGTCCGGCGGACCAGGCGTTAGCGGAGGCGCTGGCCGAGCCGGGTGTGCTGTTCCTGGATGACGCGCAGCGTCTGTCGCCGCCGGTGCTGGACTACCTGCGGCAGCTGTGGGACTCGCCGGGCTGTGCGGCTGCCCTGGTGCTGTGCGGGGCGGGCAGTGAGCGGGCGCTGGCCCGGGCAGCGGCGATGCGCTCGAGGGTACTGACCTGGCACCAGGTCAGCCGCCTGGACACGGAGGACGTGCCGCGGACGCTGGGTCTGTTCCACCCGGTGTGGGAGGACGCTGATCCGGCCGACCTAGGGCGGGCGGATGAGCAGACCGCCCGCGGCAACTTCCGTACCTGGGCGAAGATCACCTCGCATGTCTGCGCCGCCCGGGGCCGCGACCCTGGCGCGGGCGTGGATAGGGACGCGATCGACCAGGCCTGCGCCCGGCTCGGTCCGTACTCATGACCGCCCCTCTCACGTGCCCGGGACGCACCGGTTCCGGCGGCAGAGAACCTCACCCCGTTCAGCGAGGAGAAGGAACGGCGCGATGACGGACAGCGGACCGCAGGACATCAACGGCGGCCACGGTGTTGACGAGGGAGGGCAGCGGCTTCCGCCGCCGGGGGATCCGGCCGGCGTGCTCGGGAAGCAGTCGCTGGTTGCGCTGCGGGCACCTGCGGTGCGCCGCCTGCTGGCGCTGCGGGCCCGGGGCGGTCTTTCTCGGCAGCACGTGCGGCTGGCGGGGGAGTGCCTGGGGGCGTCGGAGCGCACGGTGTGGAGGTGGCTGGCCGAGGCGTCCCGGAGCCCGGCGGCGGCTGCGCACCCCGGAGCCCGCCACACGAGCAGGTTCGAGATCACCGCGGAGATCCGGGTGCTGCTGGCGTACTGGCACGGCAACGCCTCCGCAGTCCACCGCCAGCTCATGGAGCGCGCCGCGGCCGAGGCAGGGGGCGTACGCGCGCAGACGTCCGGTACTGGCGTGTCCGTCCCGCCGGACCTGGTGGCTGTTCCGGGCGGGGCAGCCCTGTCGCAGGTGCCGCTGCTGGATCCGGTCCCGTCCCTGTCGACGTTCCTGCGCGCGCTGCGCCGCGATCTGACGGCGGGGGAGCGCGCCGGTCTCGCCATCGGACCGGCGGCAGCACGCGCCCATGACGTGTTCGGCAAGCGGCCGCCGTCATGGCGCAACCACGCCTGGGAGACCGACCACGTTCAGGCCCCGCTGCTGGTCGACGCCGACGGCGACCTGGTGCGCCCGTGGATCACCTGGTTCATCGACACCGCCACCAAGGTCATCACCGGTACCGCTGTCACCCCGGGCCATCCCTCCCGCGCGTCGGTACTGGCCGCCCTGCGCGCCGCAGTGGTGCGGGACGAGCCCTACGGCCCGGCCGGGGGAGTGCCGGAACTGGTGAGGATGGACCGGGGCAAGGACTTCCTGTCGGCCGCCGTCACCACCGCGCTCGGCGCGATGGGCGTGACGGTCAAGGACCTGCCCGCCTACAGCCCGCATCTGAAGGGCACAGTGGAAAGCCTCAACCGGGCTGCGGACCGGATGCTGTTCGCCGCCCTGCCCGGCTACACCGCCGGGCCCACCGGGCCCCGCTCGGAGCGGCGCGGACGTACTGCGGGGGCGGTGTCCGCGCTGTCGTTCCAGGACTTCACCGCGGAGGTCCTGGAGTGGACGACCTGGTGGAACGCCGTGCACCGCCCGAAAGCCCTGTCGGGCCGTACGCCGCTGGAGGCGTGGCAGGCCGATCCGACTCCCATCACGGACGTCCCCGCCGCCGACCTGTGGGCCTTCACCCTCGAAGACGACGGCCGGCCCCGGAAGCTGACCAGCCACGGCGTGAGCTGGCGCGGCCGCACCTACACCGCCGCGTGGACGACCGGCCAAGCCGGCCGCCAGGTCCGCGTGCGCTACATGCCCCACCACGATCACGAGATCGAGGTCTGCGACGCCCGCGGCCGCCACCTCGGCCCGGCGCACCTCGCGGACGCGGCCACCCCCGAGCAGCTGCAGGCGCTGCGCGAGGCACGCGCGGAGCGCGCCCGGCGCCTGCGCTCCGACGCGAAGGCCGCCGAACGTTGCGCCGCCAGCGATTCGCCCCCACCACGAGCGCGGAGCCCGCCCAGCGGCTGGGAGCCGTCACGGCTGCCCAGGCCGAGCGTGAACTCGCTGCCGCCGACTCAACGCCAAGGGTGACCCCAACGCCGTCTTCATCTTCCAGGCCGGATCGACGCTGACCACCGCTTCGGCCAGCAGCGTCATCCTCGTCAACGGTGCACAGCCTTGCAATGTGTTCTGGCAGGTGGGCAGTTCCGCCACTCTCGGAACCAATTCCAAATTCGTGGGCACCATCATGGCCGACCAGTCCATCACGGTAACGACGGGCACCGAGATCCAGGGCCGCGCCCTTGCGAGGATCGGCGCGGTAACGCTGGACGACAACGTCATCACGACGCCGATCTGCGCGACTGGCCCCACCGGGCCCCCTGGCCCCACGGGTTCCCCCGGTCCCACGGGTCCCCCTGGACCCACCGGATCCACCGGACCTGAGGGACCTGCCGGACCCAGCGGACCTGCCGGACCCAGCGGACCTGCCGGACCCACCGGACCTACCGGACCCAGCGGTCCTGCCGGACCCAGCGGACCTGCCGGACCCACCGGACCTACCGGATCCACCGGACCTACCGGGCCTGCCGGATCCACCGGACCTGAAGGGCCTGAGGGACCTGCGGGGCCCAGCGGACCTGCCGGACCCAGCGGTCCTGCCGGATCCACCGGACCTACCGGGCCTGCCGGATCCACCGGGCCTGCCGGATCCACCGGGCCTGCCGGACCCAGCGGTCCTGCCGGACCTGAAGGGCCTGAAGGGCCTGAAGGGCCTGAAGGACCCCAGGGTCCTGCGGGACCTGGCGGTGGAGGCAATCACGGCGGCCACAAGCCCGACTGCCACAAGCACGAGGGTCCGCCGCCCTGGGCGCAGCACGGGAAGCACGAGGGTTGTCCACGTACTCGTCTGAGTGCACCACCGAGTACGAAGTTCTGTGCACCACTGCTCAGGCCA
>NZ_BMWD01000062.1 GCF_014651055.1 Streptomyces fructofermentans | reverse complement strand
GCATAAACTGCTCGCTGCTTGATCAACTCACGCCGTGTTGCAACGATCCCTCGAATCCACCCGGTCGGCCCGACCACCAGCCCGACCACGCACCAGCCGTAGGCCGGTGAGCCCACCCTGTCCGGCCGTACGTTCCCCGACCAGTGACCGTAGTCCCGCCTTCTCGCACCTCCAGTGACCGGACGCGCAGACGGACACCATCCGGCCGCCGCGGGCGGCTGCGCATCCCAGCGCCCGGCTCTGCGCACGGGCGCAACCCAGCACCGTGCGCAGGTTGCGCACTCCTATGCGCAACCCGCCTGCGCACACCGCTGGTTCGGCTGCGCAGAGTGCCGCTGCGCACCCTGATCCGACCGCTGCGCATCACATGCGCAGCGTCAGGGAAGTGGTGGTCGGCCCGACCATGACGTGACGGAAGCCAGCGCGGTGACGCGTAGCTGCGCCCAGATCCCTCTCGCCGCTGACAGCCCATGGCACCGGCGGCCTTCGTCCCTACCGGGCAGGTCGGCGACGCGCAGGCCTTCGCAGACCCGATGGCCCACCAGCGTGTCCCCGCCGACGACCTCGCAGCCACCGGGGGTGCCTGCGGCCTAGCTGAACCCGGAAGCCACCAGCCACACCAGCATGACCGCACCCAACGTCAGTGCGGCCACCAGCCCGAGTCCCATCAATCCGAACAGCGCAGCGAGGCCCCCGATCACCGGCACCGCGACGAGGCCAAGGATAAACAGTGAGCTTGCGCCCGAGTTGTCGTCGGGGTCGCACAGGCAGAAGAACGCAAAGAGAGCGACTTCGATGACGAACGTGACGCCGAGGATGACCACCCAAGGACCTTGTGACACGGCCACGATCGACATCTGGAAGATCGCGAACCTTCACCCATCGAACATCCGCCCGACTGCCGGGCGAAGTCCGCGGAGGCAGCTGCGTCCCCCGCTGTCCGGCAGAACTCTCTTCCATGCAGGAAGCCGTCGGCGCTGCCGCTGCCCCTGATCGCAGGCCCGCTGCGCTCCACGGCACGGTGATGCACCGCGCTCCTCGGCGGGATCGGCGCCACCGCCCGGCCGCGCGCCACACCCCTGGTCCGACAGCCACGGTGGTCGCAGTGCTGGGCGGGCGCGTTGTCCGATCGTGACCGATGGTCGGGGCCGGTGGCCGTCCCTTCGGTCGGGGCCCGTGGGTGAGCTGGAGTCATGGACCTTGCGCCCGTCGCCCCACCCTGTGACCCTGGCCGGCCCGCACCCGTACGCCAGAGCAACCACGGCCGCGCGCTCACCGCGCGCGGACAGTCGCGATGACCCGCTTCGGGGCGGGAGTCCGCCGTGGGGCAATGGCAGCAGACGCGTTCACCCAGATCGCCAACAGCCTGTTCCGCGACGCGAGCCTCTCCTTCAAGGCGAAGGGCATCTTCGGCTGCATCAGCACCCACGTCGTCGGCTGGCACGTCACCGTCGCCGACTTGGTGCGCGCCGGACCCGACGGGCGGGACGCCGTCCGGGCAGGCCTGAGCGAACTGCAAAACCGCGGCTACCTCGTGCGCGAACAGCTCCGGAACGCCAACGGGACGCTCGGCGACATCGTCTACTCGATCACTGACCGCCCGGCCGGCTGCGACCCCGCCGTGCTCGCACAGCCGCCCGGCACACCGTCCGGCGCACCCGCACACGAAGCGGCGGCCGTCTCCGCGGCGGGGATCCGCCGTGGCGTGATGGCGGCAGGCGCGTTCACCCAGATCGCCAACAGCCTGCTCCGCGACAGCCAACTGTCGTTCAAGGCACGAGGCCTGTTCGGGCTCGTCAGCACCCACCGGGACGGCTGGCGGATGAGCGTGCAAGCCCTGGCACGCTGTGGCCGCGAGGGCGAAGCAGCAGTGAAGAGCGGCCTCAAGGAACTGGAACGACACGGCCTTCTGCTGCGCGAACGCGAACGCAACCCCGACGGCACCCTCGGCGCCGCCGTGTACGTCATCACCGACCTGCCCAGCCCGTCCCACCGCAGGTCGCAGCCGACGTCGGGTTTTCCATCAGTGGACAACCCGACGTCGGCTGATCACCCCACTAAGAACACCATCGTTCAGAAGACCACCCAGCAGAACACCAGCCCCCTCCGTCCCCGGGGCGACAACGACGTCGCCCACACACCCGGCGGGACGGACCGGCCGCGTACGGCAGCACCGCCAGCAGCTTTTCCCGCCGCGGATGAACTGCACCCGGGGATCCGCCTGCTGCTCGACATCGGCGCCCATCACCCTGAACTGCTGCTGACCGGCAAGGCACTGACTGATCAGGGCCGCGTCGCGACCGTGATGATGGACGGCGGCTGGAGCCCGCAGCAGCTGCGCCACATCATCACCGGCCGGCCCCTGCCCCACCCGGTGCGCACCTCGGTCGCCGCGATCATCGCCGCCCGGCTCCGCGCCGCCCAGGCCTACCCACCCCCTGCCCTGGCAGTGCACCAGCACGATCTGCCCCCGTGGGACGCGCCAGCCGCACCCGAGCGGGCGTCGGCGACCGCGGCTGCCGCGCGCACCGTCACAGAGGCCCTGACCTACCGGGCCCTGGTCGAATGCGCCGGCTGCGGCCATCCCGCCACCGCCCCGGGCGAAGACCTCTGCCCTGCCTGCCTGGGCTGGCCGCCCTGCCGCATCTGCCCCGGTCCCACACCCCGGCGCGCCCACCCCCACGGCGACGGCCGCTGCACCACCTGCACCACCGCATCAGCCCGCCTGCTGGAAGGAAGCACCCGATGAGCGACCGCACCCCACGCACGGCAGGAAACGCTCCATCACTGATCCCCTTCGCCCAGCGACCACAACGCTGGAAGCGACAGCAGTCCCGCGCACAACGCGGCGGGCATGTCGTCTGCGGCCCGGACTGCAGCGGCTGCGCGCCCGTCGTGATCCGCGAACGGACCGGATGGGGATGGATCGACTGGACCGTCCCCGCCGACGGCAGCCCACCCGACCAGGCGCACCGCATCGCCGTGTTCACCCCGCACCCCACACGCGCCCAGCGCACAGGGCTGCGCTGGCTGGCCCGGCGCCCCACGCACCGGATCCGCCTGGGCCCACTGACCGCACGCCCCGCCACCGCCGGCACGGCCGCCCTCGGCCTGGTCCTCGGGCTACTCGCGCTCGCCCGCGGCATTCCAGCCGCAGTTGTGCTGCCGGCGGCGGCGCTGGCGGTCCTGCTCGCCGAGCACCTGCCGGACGCACTGGACGCTCGCGCCGGCGAACACGCCCGAACCGTCGAAGGCGAAGCCGCCTGCCGCTTCCTGCAGCGCCTCGCCGCCTGGCACACCCACCTCACCCACGCAGACCCTGGCGGCGACCCGTACGTGTTGCGCCGGGCAGCCGAGATCGGCCGGCACACGCTGTGGGACGCCGCCGAGCTGCTCCACACCCACGACACCCGCACCGTGTCGGACCAACTCATTGCCTGCGAACAGCTGATGGTCCAACTCGCGGATCAGATTGGCCGCCGCGCGCCAGAGCACACCCGCACCCAGGACGCACCCGCCGACGCCCACCCGGCGCACCCGCACGCCCGCCCGTTGGGCCCCTACCCGCCCGGCACCCGGCGAACGGCACACCCGACGCCAAAGCCCCCGCCCGCTTCCCCAACCTTGAAGGGATTCCACGCCATGACCACCCGACCCGACACCACCACCCGCACCGCGGACGTGTATCTGCTGTTCGCGCACGAGCCGTACTACCCCGGCCCCGGCACCCAAGAGATCAACACGACCCTGGTGGCCGCAGCCTCCCTGCTCCACCCCACGGTGGCGCAGCCCGACGGCGCCCGGATCCACGACCGCCTCACCCGCGGGCGCCGACACCAGGAGATCGTCCCGCTGGCCACCCTCACCCACGAACTGGACGGCGGCGCCGACTGGCCGACCGTCGGGGACTGGGAACGCGTCACCGCGGACTTGGTCGGCCTGGTCCGGGCGGGGGAGTGCGATGCCCTCAGCCTGGGCCTGCCGGAGATCGCCCGCGCCCTTGTTTGCACCGGGCCACACAGCCAGGTGCGCTCCTACGACCAGGCAGCCGACGAGTTCCTCGCCCACGGGCCCACCGACCGAGCCCAGGTCCTGGCCAAGGTCGACCTGTTCCTCACCCCGCTCGTGGCAGAACGGCAACTGTGGCCCGGCAACGGCCTGCTGCCCCCGCTTGCCGCACGCGAGAACAATGACGAGCCCGGTACGCCGAGGTACTGGCCCTACGCGTAGGAGACGACGAAAAGCTGCTGGTCGAAGGAACGCCAGAGGGACGACCGGGTCGCCCAACGCGGAGCCCGGCCATCCCCCTGCCCGGCGCTGCCAGCACCCCGCTCCGGGCACCGGCCTGAGGCGGGCTGATCCGCTGAGACGAATGGGCGGGATCTCGGCCATTTTCATTCGGGGCACAGGAAGCGGGTGGAGGCAGCTGGGGCACAGGGACAGCTCGCGGATGTGCCACAGCACTGCAGATGGACGGCCGTTGGTTCCAGCGACGGACTGGCGTAGATGAGCTGGTCTGTTCCGGAGGAGTGCGGACGTCTGAGGGTGTCGTGTGCGGGCGCTTGGCGGGTTTGGGGTCGTGCCGCAGCCCGGCTGGTGATCATTTGGGGGGCCTGTCAGTGCCGACTGTTACACCTTGGCCAGCTGGGTTTGGTCGAACCGGCTGCCTTCCACGAAGCAGAGATCTGCCTTGCTTTCCTGCCCGATCGGGGTCTGGCACGGCATCACCCCGCAGGTGCGGAGAGCAGGGAACGCGACCACGTGGGCTTTGACCTGGCGGGATCATCCCTGCGCGCGCAGGGAGCAGGTAACGGCGGGCCGTAACTCCAGGCGGTCAGCTGGGACCATCCCCGCGGGTGCGGGGAGCAGTCGCGGGCCGCTTCGACCCTCGCCTGAGCGGCGGGACCATCCCCGCGGGTGCGGGGAGCAGTGGACGGTTTGCCAGGACCGGCCGGGGGTGGCGGGACCATCCCCGCGGGTGCGGGGAGCAGGGTCCGTACGAAACCGCATGCAGGCCGAGGCCGGGACCATCCCCGCGGGTGCGGGGAGCAGCTCGCCGACCTCGGGCACCCGGACCCGCTGTCGGGACCATCCCCGCGGGTGCGGGGAGCAGCAGCTGTTTCGCCAGGGCGTAGACGCTGCCGAGGGACCATCCCCGCGGGTGCGGGGAGCAGAGCGCACCCACCACGTCCAGGCGGCCGGACATGGGACCATCCCCGCGGGTGCGGGGAGCAGAAACTACAGAGGGTTACTTCGTAACCCAAAGGGGGACCATCCCCGCGGGTGCGGGGAGCAGCCGGACCGGCTGCACACGTCCTGTTGCGTGAGGGGACCATCCCCGCGGGTGCGGGGAGCAGAGCGGTGCATGCGCATTGCGCACTGCGGAAGCGGGACCATCCCCGCGGGTGCGGGGAGCAGCAGAGTGCGACCTGGTCGATGTGCATGACCGAGGGACCATCCCCGCGGGTGCGGGGAGCAGGCCGCCGCCGGCTTGAAGGCGGAGCAGGAGGGACCATCCCCGCGGGTGCGGGGAGCAGGCCACGACCGCCGGCAACGGCGCCGCGACCGCGGGACCATCCCCGCGGGTGCGGGGAGCAGACGGGCGCCTACCGGAAATGGCTGATCGCCGAAGGACCATCCCCGCGGGTGCGGGGAGCAGATCACCTGGTAACGGCCGTGCGCGCCGATTCCGGGACCATCCCCGCGGGTGCGGGGAGCAGCCGGACGCGTCCGCGACCACGGTCGCGGACGTGGGACCATCCCCGCGGGTGCGGGGAGCAGGCATTTCCACGGACACCTGGGTGAGCGTCCACGGGACCATCCCCGCGGGTGCGGGGAGCAGCTCCAGCTCGCGTTCGGCGACGTCCTGGAGGCGGGACCATCCCCGCGGGTGCGGGGAGCAGCATGTCGGCGGCACTGCCCGGGGACTGATCCTGGGACCATCCCCGCGGGTGCGGGGAGCAGACGGTCGCCTGCCCGCTGCCGCCCGTCAGCACGGGACCATCCCCGCGGGTGCGGGGAGCAGATGGACCCGGAGAACCAGGTCGCCCCGAGCAGGGACCATCCCCGCGGGTGCGGGGAGCAGTCCCGGACGTACCGGTCCCGCAGCTCGCTGTAGGGACCATCCCCGCGGGTGCGGGGAGCAGACTGCGCGACCTGCGGGTTTACCCGGCCCGAGGCAGGTTTTCACACACTTTCGCCAATTCCGGCAATTCGACCATAGGTGGCATAGGGTTCCATGAGCTCCGCGATGAATCGGTCATTCTATTGGCGAAGGGATCGCGGTGGTGCGCTAACTGACTGTTTTCTGTCTGGGCGTTTGATCGGCAGGGGCTGGAACGGGGGCCCTGGTTCTTGCGATGTTTGGCCGCTTCCGTCGGCGGCCTGGGTCTGGGGCGGCGGCCACCTCGTGCCTGCGCTACCGTCCACTTCTTCAGGTTTGTCCTTCAACATCACTGCCGCGACACTTCTTTGTCCCCACGTTTGTGCCGCCATCGGCTCGAAGTCCAGAGTCAGACATCGTGCCCTCCGGTCATGGGAGGTGTGGTGCGGCTTGCGGGGACTGCCGCACCTCGAACCGCGGTCGGATGGGGGCTATGGTCGCGCTGTGGGGTGGTTGGCTCTGGGGTGGGGAATCGGGCTGTTGGCCGCACTGGTGGCGCTCTTTGGTCTTACGGTGTTGCGGGGTGCCCCCTATGTTCCTACTCTGCCGCGCCAGATTCAGTTGGTGCTCGAGCAACTGCCTCCGGGTAGCACCATCCTGGACTTGGGGAGCGGCGACGGGGCTCTGCTTGTGGCTGCGGCCCGGCGCGGCTTTGAAGCCCGCGGGTTCGAGATCAACCCGGTGCTGTGGCTGGTGTCCCGGGTGAGGTGCCGGCGGTACCGCGGGCAGGTCAGGGTTCGCTGGTGCGACTACTGGTCGGTGCCTGTACCGGAGGTTGTCGACAGTGTGTACGTCTTCACCGCTGGCCCGTATGCGGCCCGCCTCGCGCGCAAGTTGGAGGCTGAGGTGCAAGGGCGGGCGAAACCGCTGCAGGTCATCAGCTACGGGTTTCCGATACCCGGCCGCGAACCGCTCGTACGCGTCGGCGGGCTGTTCGTCTACCGCTACGGCGACGAGTGATCACCCTCGGCAATCCGATGCATGGTCAGGCTCCGCGGACTTCTGAAAGCGTCAGTGGGCCGCAAGCGGGGCGAGTGAATTGACCTACGGCGCCCGTGTTTTCGACGCTCACCGTCCCCAGAGTGCCGGGGCGCCGCGCCGTAGCCCGCCTTGAGGGGCGTGTTGCACGTCACATTTCATGTTGGTGCGGTCGGGACGCTCTCAGAAGACATGACCGACATCAACAACTCCGAGTCCCTACCCGAACTGCCGTTCGGTGAAGAAGCAGAACAGCTTTCGCGCGTCGAAAGGCTGCAGCAGCCGGGTGGGAGCCATGGGTCGCAGAGGCAGAACGAGATGACCGGCTTGGTGCTGCTCATCAACACGGTCTTGGGTGGACTCGGTACGTTGTACGCAACGACCAAGTCCGCCAGGATCACACTGGCAGCAGCGCTGCTCGTGTTCTTGATCGTCGTCGTGGTCCTCATCGTCAGGCGCGTGGTCGTGCCCGGCGACGAGCCGCAGGGGGAGGACGGCAGGGGTGGGAAGTGAGGCGGAAGACTATGAAGTCTTCTTCGCGAACCAGTACCCGAAGGTCGTGGCCATGCTGATCTTCTATCGCGGATTCGCGCCCCAGATAGCGGAGGATGCCACCGCAGAAGCTATGACGAGGCTGCTCATGCAATGGGAGAAGGTCCAGACGCCGAAAGCATGGGTACGGACGGTCGCTGTCCGAGTAGCAGTCCGACTGGCCTCACGTCAGCACTCTGCTCTACCGGACACCGACGTTGCCGACCGTCAGGTCGCCGACGACCTCGCCGCGGCGGAGCTGGCCCTGATGACCGGGGCCGCCGTGAAGTCTCTGCCGCCACGTCAGCAAGCAGTCATGACACTCACCCTCGCCGACCTGAAGCCCGAGGAGATCGCCCAAGTCCTCGGTTGCACGCCGGAACAGGCCCGCAGCAATCTCGCCCATGCGCGCCGCGCCCTGCGACACATGCTCGGAACGGAGGAGGCATGACAACGGATCCCACACACGGTGGCGAAGCGACCGAGCCCGACGCAGGCTACGCGCGCGTCGTCGCGCACTACTCGGTCCCGGAGACCGTCGCTGCCGCGCTGGAGCGCGTCAAGGCGGAGGCCCGGCGCCGCGAGAAGGCCAGGGAACTGGTCGCCCGCGCACGAGGCGGTCTACTGCACAACCGCACGGTCCGCGAGATTGCCGGCTACTTCCGCGACGCCGACCGCGGCCGGGTCGACCTGCTGCAGGTGGCGGAAGCCACCGGCATCCCACTCAGCGACACCCGCCAGGTCCTGCGCGAGTTCGTCGACGCTGCTCTGCTGCACGAGTACGAGGAGCCGGACGGGCAACAGGTACGGCGCTCCTACGAACTTGCCGACGGTGCTCGAGGCGGCATCACCGAGGTCGTTGTGGAGACCGAGGCCGCAGCACGACAGGGGCGGCACGCAGGCCAGGAGGAGGGAAGCTGGGCACCTGACTGGCTGCCATGGGGGCGGGCCCGATGACCCTGAGCGTGCTGACTGCCATCATCGGTCTCATCCCGGGAATCCTTTGGTTCGCCCTGGTGGTCTCAGTGGTGCAGATCCCGCGTGCCGGCTTCTTGTACGTCGTGTCTGGCGGCGACTCGGGCCACGTGTCCGCAGCCAAGAACAGAATTGAGGGGCCTCGCGTTTTCCGGACGGGCTTCTGACCGTTTATTTCATGCGGCGATTCGCAACT
>NZ_BMWD01000061.1 GCF_014651055.1 Streptomyces fructofermentans | reverse complement strand
GAACCAGGACAAACCATCCCCGTTCGATACCACTCAGCACCACTCTGCAACGCTCGAACGCCCTCGGTTTGGCCGTGGCCACACGCCCCCGACGGCCCTGCCCAGCCCCGGCGGGAGGTGAGTGGAAATCCCCCTGTCCGCTATCTGTCCAAACAGCAGCGCCCCCGGCCTGGACCGGGGGCGCTGGGGCCCTCCCCGACGCCTAGGGGGGCGGATCGGAGAGGGCCGTACATGGAGGGTGCAGCGATGCTGCCCTCTCAGTATGAAGATCAAACAATGCATGATCTATCGTGCTGACACCTGATCATGGCGCGCACAGCGTGGACCCGTGCACGCCCTCCCCGATGACGACGACTGGCTGACCAACCGCCAGCACATCCTGGGCGCGCGCGTGCGGAGCGCTCGAGTGCAGCAGAACCTCACGCAGGAGCAGCTCCACCTCGCGGCCGAGATCAGCCGCGACACCCTGCAGTCCATCGAGGCCGGCCGCGGGAACCCCACGCTCGCGACTCTCCTGCGCCTGGCCCACGTCATGGGCGTCCCGGTCACTCACCTGCTGGAGTAACCCGCCGCCAGCGCAGGGTCCAGGTGCGCGGCGACGGGCGCCCATCATGATCGTCTCCACGTGGGGTACCTGTCCGCCCCGGGCCTCGAGTTCCGGAGACGTAGGTCATATCCCTCCGGCGGCCGCCCCCGCCGGGGCGGCCGCCGCATTCTCGCGGTCGGCCGCGAGAAGATCAGACCTTCATCCCGTACACGCTGCGCAGCACGTTCCTGCTCACCGCCGCCTCGGCGATCGCCGCCACGATGTCGCCGCCGCTGGCCGCGCGGCGCATCACCTCGACACGCCACCCCTCCGGGAGCGCGGTGAAGCGAGCGAGGTACTCCTCGGCCTGGCCGAGGCTCGACCCGGAGCTCACGCGCGTATGCCCGTACGCCCCGCATGCCACCGCAGTTCGGTCGATGGCCTGCCGCAGGAAATGGATGCGCGGTGCCACGTACTCGCGGCGGGCGTAGCTCTCGAGCACGCATCCGACCGAGTGCCCCTCGGCCATGGCCCAGTGGAGCGACGCCTGCTCGGCTGCGGACCAGTCGTCCCACAGGCCGCGGCCGACGAGCTGGCCGAGGAGCCGGGGCCCGATGAGCTGAGCCATCTCCTGCACCTCGGCCCAGGGCCGTGTCTCCCACCGGGCCAGGACGTCGGACATGCGGACGAGTTCGGCCATGCCGAGGTCTAACTCGAAGAGGGGTGCTCCGTCTTCGACGACTGCGGTGGAGTCTGTGCTCATGACCCGGCCCCGGCATTCGCCCGAACCACAGGGTGGGGATGGTTCCGGATCTCGACTTCGCACGTCGTGGCCTCGCCGATGCGGCCCGCGCCTGCAGCTTCCGCGCGTTTGCGCTCGAGGACCGCGCAGACATCACAGCCGGGTGCCGGCCGCGGCGGCCGGGTCGGATCGCCCAGTTTGGGGGGTCGGTCCTGCGTCGTCGTCTGATGGGTCATCCGAGTGCCTCCGCTGGGATGCGAGGTCCGCCGCCGGGGCCGAGCGCGGCGCCGAGCAGGACCGGGTCGGTGAGCTGGCCGGAGCCGTCGAGGGTGCCGAGCCATACGCGGCCGCGTATGGGGTGGACGGCGGCCGGCGCCCGGAGTTCCCATCCGATGGGGTGGATGGTGATCTGCCGGAGGTCGGCGAGCTCGTCGCCCAGGTCGGGTGGGAGCAGCCACCAGGTGACCAGGTTCGGGACGTCGGCCAGGACGGGGCCGCACCGGCGGGAGCCGATGCGGGTCATGGCGTCCATCGACAAGGCGAGCGGGGCTTCGCCCACGCGCCAGTGCCGGTCCGTCGCGAGGGGGCCCAGGGTGTCTACGTCCCAGGCTGCCAGCAGGTCGGCAGGGTGATCGGAGTGGGACAGGAGCCACTCCTGTCCTGCTTCACGCTGAGCTACCCGAGTGGGCGGTATGGCCATGACCAGGACGGTAGAGATTCGATTGCGCGGCAGGGCGACGATTGCGCGCAATTGCGCAAGCCCGTGGTCGGCTTGCGCGGATTGCTCAGGAGAGATCCAGTGAGGCCCGGGCCCGGCCGATCAGACGGCTGGCCGTCACCCCGTACTCCGCCGACTCGGCGAGCCAGTCCCACGCCCGTTCGTACAGCTGCAGGTCCTCCTCGCCGGTGAGCCACAGCTCCTCGCTGATCGTCTCCACGATGACCAGCCGCCGGTCATAGATCCAGAAGGCGTGCGGTGCCGTACGCCGCAGCTCCGCCCCGAACGGGATGACCCCGAGCTCGACCCGCTTCTGGCCGACCAGCATGTAGAGCCGGTCCAGCTGCTGGGCCATCACGTCCACGGGGCACGGCCGGTGGTAGAGGGCCGCCTCGCAGAGCAGGAACCGGAATGATTTCTCCGGGTCGTACAGCGCGCTCTGCCGACGCATCCGTGTCTCGACCGCGTCGTCTGTGGTGGAGGGGATGCCGCGGAACTCTGCGTTGGCGTCGAAGATGCAGCGGGCGTACTCCGCTGTCTGGAACAGGCCGGGCACCCGGCTGACTTCCAGGCCGCGGAGCAGGGTGGTCGCCTCGGTCTGCTGGACGGCCACCTCCTGGCGGCCGCTGTGCCCGCCCGCGAGCGAGCGCTGCCAGGACCTCGAGCGCGCCTTCATGTCCAGCCCGGCGAGCAGGCCGTGCAACTCGGTCTCCACGTCGGCCCGGCCGACCGCCCGTGCCCACCCGCTGAGGTCGGCACGGGACGGTGTCTGCTTGCCGGTCTGCAGACGCGACACCTTCGAGGTCTGCCAGCCGAGCAGGGCCGCAAGCTCTTTGCCCTCGAGCCCAGCCGCGGCGCGCAGCTCGCGCAGGCGCACGCCGAGAGCAGCCCGGGCTGCCTGAAAGTCGGTGCTCACATATGGGAAGCTACCCGCCCTGCGACCTGCGCGGCAGGTACCGCGTGATGCCAGGCCGCGTCCCGGGCCTGGCACGCCGCGAGGACCTCGGCCGGGTCCTCGGTGACGTACACCCCCAGGGTCGTGTCCTCCTCGTCGAACGCCAGTCGGGCCACGATCCGCGAGTCGAAGATCCACAGGTCGTCGTCCGGCAGCCGCAGCGTCTGTGCTTCGCTGCGGGTGAGGTACCGGATGTCCTCGCCGGCCGTCACGTTGCTGGCGGCCCGGGCCAGGAGGAACTGCTGCCCCTGTGTGGGTGGTTCGTCGATCAGCCGCACGCGTTCGAACCGCTTGCCCTCGGCCACCTGCGCCTGGACGTTCTGCCGCCAGGCGTTGGGCGGCTCGGCGCTGAGGTCCTCGCCTGCGAGGAACCGTGGCCACAACTCTGAGCGGCGGTCGGTGGCGTAGCCGCGGCGGGTCTCCAGCCGCCACGCCGTGTGCCGGAACTCCCGGAACAGGTGGGCGATCTCGCCGAACGGCACGAGCTCGGCGGGCTGCTCGGTCCGGGGCGCGTACCGGGTGAGGAGAGTGCGGGGTACGCGGACGAACGTCTCGGACGGCTTCACGTCGCGGAGCTCGGCGAGGTGGCCGGGGTCCGTCTCGCGGTCGCCCTGGACCAGGATCTCGTCGGTGCCGTCGATCTCGTACAGGGTGGGGCAGTCGCCATCATCGCTGGTGGTACCGAGGAACCTGAGCGTCATGTGCCCTCCGTGATACGCGGGTTGGGGAAACAGCATGCGGCGTGCAGCCACCTGCCTGCCCCGGGATTGCAGCAGATTGCTGCACCTGCCCGCCACCGCCACGATTGCGCGCAACCGGTCAGCCCAGCCCCACCCGGGCATGACGACGCGGCCCCCGCTCCTCGAGGGAGCGGGGGCCGTCATGGCGTTGCAGCGTAGAGCTCACGGGTACTGGCGGCGGGTCGGGTCGAGACCGGCCGCGAGCGGCCCGGGCGGATCCGTCCCGCCCTCGTCTGGCTGCTCACCGCGCCGGCAGACCAGCGCGGCCTCGTCGTACGCCGGGGCCTGCAGGCTGTACCCGTCCGGGCATGCCTGTCCATCAGCGCCATCGGCGCCGTCGGAACCGTCCGCGCCTGCGGGCCCGGGCTCGCCCTGGGGACCGGCCGGCCCCGGCTCCCCCTGCGGGCCGGCCGGACCGACCACCCCCGTCGTACCCGGCGTGCCCTCCTCGCCCGCGGTCCCGTCCGTACCGTCGTCTCCGTCGGCGCCGTCCTCCCCCGGAGCGCCGGAAGGCCCAGGCGCACCCGGCTCTCCCGGCTCCCCGCGCGGTCCCACCACGGACTCGCCCGGCTCCCCCCTGCTGCCCGGCGGTCCAGCGATCGGCGTCGCCCCCAGCCCCTCCACCTGCGCAGCCAGCGCATCGCGCGCCACGTTCGCCGACCTCAGGTCCTGCGACAGACTCACCACCTGCACGGCCAGCCAGCAGAGGAACCCGACGAACACCACGGCGGTGAACGCGATCAGCCACTCAGCCCGCGGCAACAGCCATGCCCGAGCCTTCCTCCGTGCCGCGCTCACTTGGCCACCACCGCCCACACCGCGATCGCCGCTGAGACCAGACAGACCAGGATCGGGATGACCGCCTGATACAGCCGCTTCTGCCGCTCGTCCTCACGCCGCTTGGCCTCGTCCCTCTGGTACTGCTCGAGCGCGTCCTCGAGCTGGGCGGTCGTATCCGAGCACCGTTGGATGTCCGACTGCAGCTGGGCCAGGCGCTGCTCGACGTACGTGCTCTGGATTGTGTAGACGTCCAGGCTGACGACCTTGTCGAGGCGCGAGTTGAGCTCCCCGAACCGGGAGTCCAGCCGCGCCTCCAACCCGCCGATGAGCCGCCCGAGTTCGCCGTTGGACGGCTCCTCAGCCATGAGCCCTCCGCTCAGAAACCAGACCGGCCGGAGCTGCTGCCGGTCTGCTTGTTCGGCACGGCCCACGTCAGGCCGAGCCCACCGACCACGGCGCCGACGATGAGCCACACCTCGCCGGTCGTGATGACTCCGTCGGCCGCAGCCGTGGACAGGACACCGCTGCCGGCGACCGCGCCAGCGACGATGGCCTTCCAGTACGTCGAGATCCGCATTGCTGTCTCCTATCTGTGCAGGCCAAAGACCGTCTCTGACCTGGGGTGTCATAGAGCCCGGCATAAAATCACGCCGGAAACTAAGGGTTCAGGCGCTGGTCCACTGCCCGTCACGGACCCAGCCGTGCAGGCCGCAGCACTTCCACAGCAGGGACGGCTCGAGGTGCAGCGGCTCTCGAGCGACGAGCGTGTGCCCGCTGGTCCCGGCCGCGACCCACCTGCCGTGCACCGTGTGCTCCGCAGGCACGTCGGCCAGCGCGGCGCATCGGTGCCAGAACACGGGGGTGACCTCGTGCTCGAGCCAGCCGTAGTAGACGTCGTCGGTCAGCCGGACGACGTCCCCCGTCTCCAGTCCCGGCCAGTCCGAGGGCGGCACGTCCGGAGGCCCGCTCATGCGACGACCGTGAACCCGTGCTTCTTGCCGAGCCGGCTGAGCGTCTCCTGCCCGGGGATCCCGTCCGCGGGCTGCCCGGCACGGCGGCCGCGGTACCCGCACCGCTCCTGCCACCCGGACATCGCAGCCCGGGTGTCGGTGCCGTAGTGCCCGTCGACGCGCGCCTTCGCGAGCAGGCCCTCGTCGACCAGGGCGACCTCCACCGTCCGCGTCCCCGCGTACGTGACCGGCCGGCCCGCCGCGCTCGGGTCCTTCCGCGCCGCGGCGATCAGCCGGGACAGGCTGACCTTCGGCGCGACCGGCACCGGCAGCGGCACCGGCTCGGGTGCCGGCGCATCGTCGTCCTCGAGCCGGGCGCGGACCCGCGCCCGCATGTCGGCCATCGTGAACCCGCGCGGGTCGATCTTGCCCGGCTGCCACTCGAGGTGCCCGAGGACCGACCGCTCCGACCAGCCGTGGTACCGGCAGATCGCAGCCGCCGCCCGCTCGATCGCGTCGAGCTGCGCCTCGGGCCACGGGTCGTCGCCGTCGCCGAGGTTCTCGCACTCGAACCCGTAAAAGTGCCGGTTGCCGTCGGTGTTCGCCTCGTCGTCCGGCGGGAGCGGCCGCTCGTCGATGATCGCGCGCAGCACGTCGTCGTCGCCCAGGCCCGCATGGTTCGCACGCCCGTAGCCGACGAGGTGCACGCGGCCGTCCTTCGAGATGACGCCGTGGCACAGCGGGCCGGGCAGGCCGGCGTGCCCGTCGCGGCACAGCGCCACCGTACGGGCGCTGCCCCACGTCACCGTGTGGTGAATCATCACCCCGTGGACCGGACCCCAGGGGCCCTTGTGGTTGCGGTTGTGGTGCTCCCAGTCGCCGACCTCGACGACGACCAGGCCCTCCGCGCGGAGCCGGTCCAGGAGCGTTCGTGCTGCCATGGGTGGTGCCATCAGGTCCTCCAGACATGACGAAGGCCCCGGCCATCAGGCGCGGGGCGGGGCGTGAGGGAGCGACGGGTTGGTCAGGCGGCGTAGCCGTAGGCGAGTAGGCCGACGTTGCCGCCGAAGGCTGCGGCGGTGAATGCGCCCGCGGTGACGGTCGGTGGGGTGCTCATGCCGGTGGTGGTGTCGCCGAAGCCAGGGCTGGCGCCGGGGCCGGTGGACATGGAGCCCTCGCCGACGAGGTTGGGCAGCGAAGTCGCCTTGATCATGACGCCGAGGTAATGCAGGCCGCTGTACGTGGTGGTGTACGACGACGCGGTCCCGGCGGTGGTCTGCGCGATGGCCAAGGTCTTGACCGTGTTCGCGGCCCACGCCGTGGTGGTCTGGTCCGCGGTCCGGGCCAGCGCCACGCGCGCGCTGTTGTGGAGGCTGAACCAGTAGTTCGTCGGGGTGCCCGCCGCGGTTGCCCCGTTCATGAAGCTGATGTTGCTGATGACGGCGCCCTTGGGTAGCCAGATCGGCACCAGGTACAGCACCCCGGACACCATGGCGGTCGTAGTCGCTCCGGCCCGCATGCGGGACGTCGTCTCGTACCGCCCGGCCGGCCGCATCGCGTCCTCGAGCGCTCCGAACCCGGAGTCGAACGGGCTCGTGTCGGTGGGCGTGGTGGAGGCGTCGGCGACGGAGCCGACGCTGTTCCCGTACCGCTTCACCCCGGTGACCGTGTTCGTGATGTTCAGCCCGGCGAGCGTCGTGTCCCGGCTCCGGCAGTTGCGGAAGGTCGGGTTCGCCGTGTTCGTCGAGACCTGGATGCCGTAGCCGGTCAGGGCGTAGGTGTCGCAGTCGTCGACGATGACCCCGTTGCCGTCCCAGATGTGGATGCCGTTCGCGCTCGTGCCGGTGACGGAGCAGCCTTCGAGCGTGACGTCGGTCGCGGAGGCGGCCGGAGTGGAGCGGGAGTCCACGGCGATCCCGGCGCCGACCGCGCCGTTGATGTGGGCGCGGATGCGTCCGCGGCGGGTGCCGAGCGTGCTCACGCCGGTGGCCCCGCAGCCGCGGGCGACGACGTGGTCCACCGTGTAGTCCTCGACGTCGACCAGGCGCAGGGCTTGCGAGCCGACGTCGCGGCAGATGATGTTGTCGATCGTCACGCCCTCGACGTATCCGGTGTCCTCGCCCTCGATGCGCACGGCAGCGTCGTAGGTGCCGCCGCCGTACATGACGACGTCGTCGACCACGATGTTCCGCAGCGGCTGGCTGCCCGCGATGGACGGGGAGCCGGCCCCGGCCGGGGTGCGGTGCGACGCGCTCGAGGAGTCCAGCGTCCGCATCCGCACGCCGGCGCCGCAGTTCTTCAGGGTGAGGCCGCTGACCACGACGTCCTGCCAGGTGTAGCCGCCGACCGCGAACTGGGTGAGGTCCTCGCAGTACAGATCGCGGACGGTGATGCCGCTGTGGGGCTTGCTCGGGCTGGCCGAGTGGGAGCCGACGCCGCGCGGCCAGCTCGTGGTGCCCGGGGTTCCGGACGGGCCGACGGTGCAGCCCTGGACGAGGACGTCCACGCACGGAGTGTCGTCGTACGGGCCGAAGCCTCCGAAATACGAGGAGCCCTTGGCCAGGTCGAACTGGAAGGCCTCGCTGAACGTCCTGGTTCCGTCGGGGTCGAGGTAGCCCAGCGCGGACACGTTGATAATGCGACCTGTCTTGATCGCGTTCATCTCGATGGCGTGGTACCCGCAGGTGTCCTTCAGGACGGTGTTCCGCACCGTGATGTTCTGCGCGTGTCCGAGACTCAGGACCATCGCCGACGTCGGGTACGAGGACGCCTTGGCGTCCCACATCCCGCCCTCAATGATCATGTTGCCGTGGCCGGTGTACCCGCCGTAGGCCTGCACCGCGGTGCCGTTGAGGAACATCGTGCCGTTGGCGCCGCGCGCGATGGTCGCCCCGTCGGCCAGCGTGAGGCGCACGCCGTGGCGGCCGCGCAGGGGCAGCGTCGCGACCTTGTACGTTCCGGCCGGCACGATGACCCAGCCGCCACCCGCGGTGAACGCTGCGTCGAGGGCGGCCTGGATGGCGGGGGCGTCATCGGCGATGCCGTTGCCGACGGCGCCGTAGGTCTGCGGCAGGTAGATGCCGGCCTGTCCGAGGCCGCTGATGGGCAGGCCGTTGACGAGGATCTCTTCCACGTCGAGGGTGCCCTCGATGTCGACGTCGCCGGTGATGGTTCCGCCGGCGACGTTGAACTTGGACTCGAGGCCGAGGAGCGCTGCGGTGGATGCCTCGCGGCTGGTCTCGTACCAGCGGACCGGATCGCCGGACGGGCCGAGGTATTCGTACTCGATGGCGCTGACGTCGTCGGCCTTGAACGTACGGATGGCGCCCGGGCTGTCGGAGCCGATCGCGTTGGAGCGCAGCAGCCCGATGGGCGTGGTCCCGTCCTCCTCGTAGAGGGCGGTCACCTCGGCGCCTGATCCGGCGACGCGGATGATGATCGGGTAGTTGGGGACGACGTCGCCGGTGTCGGTGGTCAGGACGGCGGCGGGGTTCCCGCCGAAGGTGTAGAGCGGCATGTCAGTCCATCCAGTAGTCGCCGGAGATGTCGACCCAGGCAGTGCCGCCGTCGCCCTGGTACCACCACAGGATGTCGCCGGTCACGCCGTAGGCGGACGTTGAGCTTTCGCCGAGGATCTCGATGCGGCCCGCCGCCTCGGTGGTGGTGCCGGCCATGGAGCAGGTGCCTGGGTAGGTGCGTAGCGCGGAGGGGATGCAGTCCGACGGCACGGCGCCGAGGTTGACGGCGTTGGCATCGGTGATCTGTCCGGCGTCGGTGCGGGTGATCCGGCCGACCAGCGAGACGCGGGTGCCGCCTGCCCACCGGCGGGCGCCGAGCGGGACCACGCCCTCCTCGAAACCGGACTTCAGGGTGATGGTGGGGGTGAACGGGGCGAGCGGTTCGAAGAGCGTGACCCAGGTGGTGTCGAGCTTGGCCCAGGTCGTGCCGTCCTCGGCGATGGCGACGATGGGTGCGGGCAT
>NZ_BMWD01000060.1 GCF_014651055.1 Streptomyces fructofermentans | reverse complement strand
CACCTGGTAGCGGCGCATGTCGACGATGTGGTCGATGTGCTCGATGTCCACCGGGCACTGCTCCACACACGCACCGCACGTGGTGCACGACCACAGCACGTCCGGATCGATGACGCCGTTGTCCTCCAGCGTCCCGACCAACGGCCGCTCGGCCTCCGCCAGCGCCGCAGCCGGCACATCCTTGAGCTGCTCGGCGGACGCCTTCTCCTCGCCCTCATCGCCTGCCATGTCCTTGCCGCCGCCGGCCAGCAGGTAGGGGGCCTTGGCGTGCGCGTGGTCGCGCAGCGACATGATCAGCAGCTTCGGGGACAGCGGCTTGCCGGTGTTCCAGGCCGGGCACTGCGACTGGCAGCGCCCGCACTCGGTGCAGGTGGAGAAGTCCAGCAGGCCCTTCCAGGAGAACTGCTCGACCTGCGAGACGCCGAACACGTCGTCGTCCCCCGGGTCGGTGAAGTCGATGGCCCGACCACCCGACGTCATCGGCTGCAACGCGCCCAGCGCGGTGGCGCCGTCCGCCTCGCGCTTGAACCAGATGTTCGGGAAGCCCAGGAACCGGTGCCAGGCCACACCCATGTTGGTGTTCAGCGACACCACGATCATCCACACGAAGGAAGCGGTGATCTTCAGGCCGGCGACCGCGTACACGAGGGTGTCCAGGGTGCCCGCGTCGAGTTCGCGCAGGCGGGCCACGAGCGGATAGGACAGGAAGTAGGCGGCCTCGTAGTGCCCGACGTCGTGGATCGCGCCCTCCAGGGCGTGCAGCACCACGATGCAGGTGCCCACCACGACGATGACGGCCTCGATGAAGTACGCCTGGCCCGCCTTGGACCCGGCGAAGCGGGACTTGCCGCCCGGGCGGGCGGGCCGGTTGAGCCGGCGCACCGCGATCAGGGTCAGGATGCCCAGCACCGTCGCGACACCGAGGAACTCGACGAGCATGTTGTAGGGGGTGAAGTGGCCCAGCACCGGCAGCACCCAGTCCGGCGCGAAGAGCTGGCCGGTGGCGTTGACCAGGGTCAGCAGCAGGCAGTAGAAGCCGATCGCGACGAACCAGTGCGCGAAGCCCACCACCCCCCACCGGTTCATGCGGGTGTGGCCGAGGAACTCCCGCACCAACGTGACGCTGCGCCGGTAGGGACGGTCGGTACGGGCACCGGCCGGCAACCGCCCGCCGAGCCGCACGAAGCGGTAGATCTGCGCGGTGGCCCGGCCGAACAGCGCGAAACCGACCACGATCAGAACCAGAGACACGACGATCGCGACGAGTTGCATGAGAAAGGGGCTCCTCGAACCTGCGAAATTCGGCTACTAAGCGGTAACTTACTGGTTTCGCCCGAGACTACCGGCGCCCGCCGCCGCACTCCAGCAGCTTCGGCCGTGATGTGCGCCGCGCCACCCCCGAAACACCCCCCCGGGGACACCCCCGGAACGCAACCGGGACGCTCCCGGACGCCGACGGCCGCCCCGCGCACGGCACTCGGCCGCCCCGAGGAGACCGCACCGAGCCGCCCGGACACGCACACCCCGACGCACATACGACCGGACGCACGCACCGCCCGGCGCACGCACGGCCCGGCGCACGCACGGCCCGGTGCGCGCGCCGCCCGGCGCGCACTGCCCGGTCCCACGTACGGCCCGAGGCCCGGGCGACACCCGGACCGCCCGGGACCGACGCGCGGGCCGTGCGGCCCGGCGCACGCACCGCCCGATGCACGCACCGCCCAACGTCCGGGTGCCCGGTGTGCGGGTGCCCGGCGCACCGGGTGGTGCCTGCGCCGCAGGGGTGGCGCCCTGCCGCCCGGCCGAGGTGCAAGGTGATGCGGGGGGGGGTGTACGGGCCCGGCGCCAACTCGGAAGCGGTACAGGGGCCGTACAGGCCGGGCAGCCGGGCGGGAGCGGTACGCGGGCCGTACAGGCCGGGCAGTCGGACGGGAGCGGTACGCGGGCCGTACGGGCCCCGCACCCGCCAAAGTGCGGGACGGCGCGCATGCGGTACGGGCCCGACACCCGGCCGGGACGGTGCGCCGCCTGCGGTGCGGTGCGTGCGGTGCCGTACGTGGATCGTGCGGTGCCGGCGCCCGGCCGGGGTGCGAGCCCTGCGGTGGATGGGTGGCGCCGGGGCGCCCGGCCGGAGGGTGGCGCCGGGGCGGGCGGTGGGTGGCGCCGGGACGCCCGGCCGGAGGGTGGCGCCGGGGCGGGCGGGGTGCGGGCGGTGGGTGGGGGTGGGGTACGGCTGCGGCCCGGGCGGGTGGCCCGGGCCGTGGCCGAGTGCGGTGCGGTGCGGGTCAGTTGACGCGCATCAGGCGTCCGCCGCCGGTGCGGCCGGCCTCGGGCGCGGTGGCGGACATCCGGTGCTCGGCGGCCAGCGGGGTCTCGGGTGCGGCCTTGAGGATCGACTGCTGCAGCCGGCGCAGTCCGGCGGAGGGCTCCAGGCCCAGGTCGCGCACGAGGGTGGAGCGCAGCCGGTGGTAGGCGTCCAGGGCCTCGCCGCGCCGGCCGGAGCGGTGCAGGGCGAGCATGAACTGGGCGTGCAGCGTCTCGTGGGCGCTGTAGCGGCTGGTGAGCACGGTGAGTTCGGCGAGCAGTTCGCGGTGGCGGCCGAGTCGGAGGTCGGCCTCGATGCGCTGGTCGAGGGCGCACAGGCGGCTCTCCTCGAGGCGTTTGGCCTCCATCTCCAGGCGGGCGCCCCTCTGGACGTCGGCGAAGGCGGAGCCGGTCCACAGGGCCAGTGCCTCGCGCAGCAGGCGGGCGGCGCCGCGGAAGTCGCCGGCGTCCATGGCGCGGTAGCCGTGGCCGGCGAGGCGTTCGAACTCGCGGACGTCGCTGGTGCCGCCGTCGGAGACCAGCATGTAGCCGCCCGGCGAGGTGACCAGGACGTCCTTGGCGGTGCGCCGCGGAACCCCCCGGTCCATGCCGCGGCCCGCCGACCGGTCCAGGGTCCGACCCGCGGCCCGGCCCGTGCGGTCCGTGGCCCGGTCCGTGTCGAAGTCCGCGGTGCGGCCGGGGTCGAGGTCCGCGGTGCGGTCGGTGTCGGGTGTCTCGCGTTCCAGTGCGAGGGTGATCAGGTCGCGCAGTTGCAGGACGTAGGTCTGCAGGGTGGTGCGGGCGCTGCGTGGTGAGCGGCCCGCCCAGAGTTCGTCGATGAGCGCGTCGACCGGGACCACCTGGTCGGCGTGCAGCGCCAGCAGGGCGAGCACCTGGCGGGGCTTCGGCGCGGTGGGGGCGATCGACGCCCCGTTCTGCCGGACGTCCAATATGCCCAGTACGTCTATGTGCACGCCGTTGCCCCCTCGGTGTGTGTGCTGTCAATCGGCACTCGACGAGTACAAAACAGGCCGGACGGTTTGTCAACAGCAAACCACCCGCGCTGTTTTGACGCACTGTCGCCCGCCGCGGACCACGGGAGGGCTTCGCAAGGCTGTGACGTGCGGCTTTCTTCGGGTGCCGGGGGGTGGTGCGAGTGCGGGGCGGGCCGGTGCGGGTCGACTTCTCACAGGATCCCGCCCGGCCAAACGGGCAGTGTCAGTGGCGCGGTGGTCGTTTCGGGGACGAAGAACAGACTCTACGTCTTGTTTGGTGCGGGGCGGCATCCGGGCGGCCGGGCCGGTCACTGCGGCGGGTTGCCGTGCTTGCGGGAGGGCAGGTCGGCGTGCTTGCTGTGCAGCATGGCCAGCGAGCGGATGAGGACCTGGCGGGTCTCGGCCGGGTCGATGACGTCGTCGACCAGGCCGCGCTCGGCCGCGTAGTAGGGATGCATCAGTTCGGAACGGTACTCCTTGACCATGCGCGCCCGCATGGCCTCGGGGTCCTCGGCCTGCGCGATCCGGCGCCGGAAGATGACGTTGGCCGCGCCCTCCGCACCCATCACCGCGATCTCGTTGGTCGGCCACGCGAAGGTCAGGTCCGCGCCGATGGACTGACTGTCCATCACGATGTACGCGCCGCCGTACGCCTTGCGCAGCACCAGCGAGATCCGCGGCACCGTCGCGTTGCAGTACGCGTACAGCAGCTTCGCGCCGTGCCGGATGACCCCGCCGTGCTCCTGGCCGACCCCCGGCAGGAAGCCCGGCACGTCCAGCAGCGTCACCAGGGGAATGTTGAACGCGTCGCACATCTGCACGAAACGCGCGGCCTTCTCCGAGGCGGCGATGTCCAGCACCCCGGCCAGCACCTGCGGCTGGTTGGCGACGACGCCCACCACCTGCCCGTCCAGACGGGCCAGCGCACACACCACATTGCGGGCCCAGTGCTCGTGGACCTCCAGGTACTCCCCGTCGTCGACGATCTCCTCGATCACCCCCGCCATGTCGTAGGGGCGCGAACCGTCGGCCGGCACCAGGTCCAACAACGCCCCGCAACCACGGTCGGGACGGTCCGTGCCGTGCACCCGCGGCGCCTGCTCACGATTGTTCGACGGCAGCACCGACAACAGGTACCGCACCTCCGCCAGACACGTCGCCTCGTCGTCGTAGGCGAAGTGCGCCACCCCCGAGACCTCCGCGTGCACATCCGCGCCGCCCAGCCCGTTCTGCGTCACCTCCTCCCCCGTCACCGCCCTCACCACGTCCGGACCCGTGATGAACATCTGCGAGGTGTCCCGCACCATGAACACGAAATCCGTCAGCGCCGGACTGTAGGCAGCGCCCCCCGCACACGGCCCCAGCATCACCGAGATCTGCGGAATCACCCCCGACGCCCGGGTATTGCGCTGGAAGATCCCCCCATACCCCGCCAGCGCCGAGACCCCCTCCTGGATCCGCGCCCCCGCACCGTCGTTCAACGACACCAACGGCGCACCCGCCGCCAACGCCATGTCCATGATCTTGTGGATCTTCTCCGCGTGCGCCTCCCCCAACGCACCCCCGAACATACGGAAATCGTGCGCATACACGAACACCGTCCGACCCCCCACCGTCCCCCACCCCGTCACCACACCGTCCGTGTACGGCCGCCGCGCCTCCAACCCGAACCCACTCGCCCGATGCCGACGCAACTGCCCCACCTCCTGGAACGACCCCGCATCCAACAACAGGTCCAACCGCTCCCGCACCGTCAACTTCCCCCGCGCATGCTGCGCCCCCGTCGCCTCCTCACCCGGCCCCCGCACCGCCTGCGCCCGAATCGCCCGCAACTCCGCCACACGCCCCCGCACCCCCGACCCCGACCCCGACCCCGACCCCGACCCAGACCCAGACCCTGCGCCCGACCCTGTCCCCGACTCCGACCCTGCCCCTGCCCTTGCCCCCGTCCCCGACTCCGTCCCTGTCCCTGTCCCTGTCCCGACCGTCGTCAACGCCATCACTGAACCCCTTCCCATTCCCGAAACGGGGAGCCCGACCCGCGGACCGGACCCCGATGCCATGAAGCGGCCCCCGAAAGAAACCGCCCGCGCAGTACGGTTCAAACACAACAACCCACCGACAACCACCCCACGACCCACCCCACTCACCCCACCCCCGGAGCCCAACAAGCCCTCCACACCGGCAGAACCCGACGAGCCGGAGCAGCCGGACGAGCCGAAGGAGCCGGACAGACCGTCCGCGCCGGCAGGACTCGCCCGGCCCTCCACACCGGCAGGACCGGCAGGACCGGCAGGGCTTGCCCGGCCCTGCGGACCGGCAGGACCGGATGGGTCGGCCCGCCCGTGCGGGCTCGCAGGACCGTCCGGGCCGTCCGGACCTCCAGGTCGAACGGGTCGGATGGATCGGATGGATCGGCTCGCCCGTGCGGGCCTGGCAGGACCGTCCGGGTCGTCCGGACCTGCAGGGACGTCCAGGCCGACAGAGCCGGATGGATCGGCAGGGTCGGCAGGGTCGGATGGGTCGGTCTGCCCCTCCGGGCCGTCCCGGCCCGATGGATCATCCGGACCGGCCGGACAGACCGGCCCGGCCGGACCACCCGGGGCGTCCGGACCACCCGAGGCGTCCCGGCGGCCGGACAGCCCGGGCCGCATGAGCCGGATGAGCCGAATCGGCCGGATGGGCCGTCGGGTTGAACGGGTCATCCAGGCCAGACCGGTCGGCCCACCTGTCCGGGCCGCCCCGATCGCACGGATCGTCCGACCCCGACCGGCCGCACGGGCCGTCCGGACCGGACAGACCACGCCGTTCACGCAGCTCGTCCAGGCCGGCCCGCCTGCCCCGACCGGCCCGGCCCAATGGATCGTCCGGGCCGGACTGATCACATCGATCGTCCGCGCCCACCGAGCCGACCGGGCTGAACAGGTCATTCAGATCGCCCGGGCAGACCGACCTGTCCGGGCCATCCGGGCCCGACAGGTCGCCCGGACCGGATGGGCCGCCGGGACCGAACGAGCCGACCCGGCCGACCGAGCCGACAGAACAGCCCAGGCCGAACAGGCTGCCAAGACCGGCCGGGACGCCCCGGCCGACAGAACAGCCCAGGCCGTGACGGAGTGTCCGGACTGCACAGGCCCACCGGGCCCACCGGGGCGGCAGGACCGTCCGGGCCAGACGGGGTGCCCGGACCGGACGGGCCGCCGGGACTCAACGGACCGACAGAACAGCCCAGGCCGAACACGGTGCCCGGACCCGACGGGCCCACCGGGCCGACCGGGCCCGCAGGACCCTCCGAGCCGCCCTGGCCGTTCAGGCCGGACAGGCCGCCGGAACCGGACGGGTCGCCCGGACTCAACGGGCCGCCGGGACTCAACGGGCCGACAGAGCAGCCCAGGTCGAACACGGTGCCCGGACCGGACGGGCCCACCGGGCCGACCGGGCCCGCAGGACCCTCCGAGCCGCCCTGGCCGTTCAGGCCGGACAGGCCGCCCGGACCGGATGGGCCGCCGGGACTCAACGGGCCGACAGAACAGCCCAGGTCGAACAGGGTGCCCGCACCGGCCGGGCCGTTCGGGCGGGTGGGGGCGGTTCACCGCCAACTCCCCGGCGGCACATGGCCCGCCTCCCGCCACCGCCGGGCAATACCCGGCCGCCCCACCGCAACCACACGCCCCCGCACCTCCGCATGCGAGTGGGAGCGGGAGCGCACCAGCAGCAACACCGCCGCCAGCGCGGCCAGTTCCTCCTCGTCGGCCCGGCCCCGCTCGACCCGCAGCACCCCGCGCACACCGTCCATCCGACGCCTCCCTCCCGCCCCCGGCGGCCACGACCCACGGCGGCCTCACGCCGCTCCGGGCCATGGTCGGCCGCAACACTCGAGAGGTACTGGGGGATCACTTGAGGCCCCCCACCCGCGCCACCGGCCCACACCCGCCCCGGACCCGACACCACCCCCGCACGGACACCCCCGACCGCACACCCACACCCCGCACCGTCCTACGAGGTCGTACGCCCACCCACCCCACCCGCACCCCGCCAAACACCCCCACCGGGCCGAACCGCACCGGGCACACACCCACCCCCACGGAACAGACCACTCCGCAAAATGGTGCGGGCGGAGTCACTCCTACCGCTGGATAGTAAACCGGGTGGTATGTATCTTCGCAGACCTGAGAAGCCCCACAGCACCTCCACACCCACACTGCCCAGGGGGAACAGACGTGTCTGCGAGCCCGTCCCGTGCCACCCGCACGCTACCCGCCGCCCGGCACCCGCACAGCACCACCAGAACCCCACGACGCACCACCCCACCCCGCCCCACCACCCCACTCACCACCACCGTCCCCAAAGAATTCGTCCACCGCGCCAGCATCGCCGAAGTCATGCTCACCGGCTGGGAACCCCACGGCGACAACCACTACACCGTCACCGGCCAATGGCCCCGCCTCCACAGCTTCTTCACCGCCGTCAACGGCCACCACGACCCCCTCCTGATCGCCGAAACCGTCCGCCAGACCGGACTCCTGCTCGCCCACACCGAATACGACGTCCCCCTCACCCACCACTTCCTCATGTGGGACCTCACCCTCCACACCGACCCCACCCACACCCACATCGGCCCCACCCCCGCCACCGTCACCCTCCACACCACCTGCACCGACATCAAACACCGCGCCACCCACCTCGCCGGCTTCCGCCTCAACACCACCATCCACCGCGACGGCCACCCCACCGCCACCGCCACCGCCTCCTTCACCTGCGTCTCCCCCGCCGTCTACCAACGCCTACGCGCCCCCCACACCCAACCCCACCAACCCCCCCTCACCCCACCCCCACCCACCCACCCCCACCACGTCGGCCGCACCCACCCCGACGACGTCGTCCTCTCCCCCACCCCCACCCCCCACCACTGGCACCTCCGCACCAACACCCACCACCCCATCCTCTTCGACCACCCCCTCGACCACACCCCCGGCATGCTCCTCATCGAAGCCGCCCGCCAAGCCACCACCGCCCTCATCGGCCACCCCACCCACCCCACCCACATCACCACCCACTTCACCCGCTACGCCGAACTCCACCTCCCCACCCACATCCACGCCCACCCCACCCACCCCCACACCACCCACGCGAACCCCGACACCAGCAACACCAACACCAACACCGGCAGCAACACACACAGCACCAACGGCAACCACACCCACACCCGCAACACCGGCACCGGCACCGGCACCGGCACCGGCACCGGCCACACCCACACCCGCATCACCGGCACCCAAAACAACACCACCATCTTCACCACCACCATCACCACCCCACCCCCCACCACCTAAACCACCCCACCCCACCCCCGCCGCGACAAACCCGCCAGCCAGCCAGCCAGCCAGCCACCAGGCCGCGACAAACCCGGCGTACACAACCCCCCACCACCACAGCCCCGCCAGACCACGGCCCCCTCCACACCAGACCGCATCTGCAAACGCGTCCGGAGCGTCGGTCTCGCCCCCTACCCCGCCTGACGGCACTCGCCGAGGGCCGGGCGGAGTGATCAATCCCCTGCCTGCGCCCGGCGGAAGGGCCGGACCACCACTGGCCGGAACGATCTCTTGCCGATCTCCGCTACCTGTATGAGAGTTGACGTCCCGTCATTCACGCCTCGGTGCGAGCCGTGAATCGTGCCGAGCATGGGGCTGAGCTGCGGGACGCAGCCGAGACGACAAGGAGTTCTGTCCATGGGCGATTTCGGAATGCGCCGATGACGGTCAGCGGCGGTTGAACGTGACTGCACGGTGGAGTCGAAAGGCCGCGGCGGTCGCCGGAGCACTCACGGTCACGCTCTTGATGCCGTCCTGTTCCTTCGGTGAAGGGCCCGGCGGCGATGCGCAGACGATGCGGGATGCGTTGGAACGGTTGGACGACGCCGGGGCCTTCCGGATGACCGGCGAACTCCGTTCCGCCAATGGGGACAAGGCGGCGTTCGACGCCCACCTCGACGGCCGGGGCAACTGCAGGGGAACGATCAATGGTGCGGAAAGCGTGTTGGTCGGGGACCAGGTCTGGACCCGTTGGGAGGATGAGGACCTGCGTGCAGCCGTCGCCTCACTAAGCGGCAACTCGATTCCTCCTCTCGACCCGGTCACGCCCGAAGGAGAGGACGACAATTGGACTGCGACCCGGTTGCTGCAAGGGGCGTACCTGGTCACCGACCTGCCCAGTGACAATGCACCGGCTGCCGGAATAGCCCCTGTCTGCCAGGCAGGACAATTCCTTGCCGGAGCAGCCAACTCGGACGCAGACGTCACCAGTGGACCTGCCGTCACGAGTCGCGGAGAACGACTGCGCCGACTGAGCCGCGTGCAGGGACCGGTCACGGTACGGGTGTACGTACCGGAGTCCGGCAAACCGGTAGCACACCGAGCCGAATACATCATCGACGGCAACTGGTCACTCTCCGCCCGCCTCAACAACCTGGGGAAACCAGTGACCGTCACCCCACCCGCACGGAACCTTCAGACAGTCGCCGCCGAACAGATCCTCCGCCTGTTCGACTGACACAAGCCACCCTGAACCGTTCCGGGTTCGATAGAGATCTCAGATGTTGGCTGTGACCTGGAGATTCGTGGTTGCTCGGTAGAAGTTGGCTTCGTATTCGGCGGGTGGGATGTGCCCGATCTCACCGTGAAGTCGACGGTGGTTGTACCAGTCGACCCACTCGGCAGTGGCGAGCTCGACGTGCGACAGCGTCTTCCACGGCCGCTGCGGCTTGATGACCTCGGTCTTGAACAGGCCGATCGTCGACTCCATGAGCGCGTTGACGCTCCTATAGTTGTCAACTTGCCGTGGGGGCCCTCCGTGGAACTGGCCGAAGCAGGTGGTAGACCTCGCGGATGACGTAGCGCTTGAGGCACCGGATGATCTCGCGTTTCGTCTTGCCCTCGGCGGTGCGGCGGGCGACGTAGTCGATCGTGGGCTGATGGAACCGCATGCGGACGATGACGGTTCGGTAGATCGCGGCATTGAGCTGGCGGTGGCCACCGTGGTTGATGCGATGCCTGCCGCTGGTCATGCCGGAGCCGGTGGGCACCGGAGCGATGCCCGCGAGCTTGGCGAGGGCGGCCTCGGACTTGATCCGTTCGGGGTTGTCGCCGGTCACGACGAGGATCTCCGCGGCCGTGTCCACGCCGATACCGAAGGGTTCGAGCAGTTGCGGGGCGACCCGCTGGACCAGGTCGCCGATCATCTTCGTCAGTTCTTTGGCCTCGGCGTCCAGGTACTGCCATCGCCTGGCGAGCGTCCGCAGGGTGTGCCGAAGGGCGTCCTCGGGACCTTCCAGACGGCGAGGACGCAGAGCGGCCAGCTGCCGTGCCAGGCTGATCTGGGTCTTGCCGGCAGTCTCCCGGCGCAAGGCGTCCGAGGCATGGACGAGTATCGCCTTGATGGTGACCATCGCCGCCGCACGCTGTTCAACGGCCTGGTCATGAGCGATCTTGAGCTGGCGGATCATCTCGGCCTCGCCGTCGGCGGTCTTCGGCGTGGCCGTCGCGAACCCGGCCAGCACGGCGCGGGCGGCGTTCTCGGCGTCCAGCGTGTCGGACTTCCCGTTCATGCGCCGCAGCCGCCGGTCCGGGCGTCCGGCCTCGACCACCTTGTGACCGGCCCTGCGCAGGAATGAGGTCAGCGTGGCGCCGTAGGAGCCGGTGCCCTCGATCCCGAAGGCAAGGATCCTGCCGAACGAGCCTGCCCAGTCAGCCAGTTGCTGGAAGCCGCCGGTGTCGGCGGGAATCGTGAGGGTGGCCAGGATCCCGCCGATCGTGTCCATCACCGCTGCGACGTGCACGTGCTTGTGTGTGTCGACGCCGATCACGACGTGCCCAGACATGTGCTGCTCGTCGGTGTTCACCGCGTTCCTTCCGGCCGGTAGCGTGAAGTGCACGCTGTCGCCGGTCGGACGGACAGGACTGTCACGGGGACGCTTTGGTGAGTCGGCTCCAGGCTCTTATCAGGTCACGTCCGTCCGGCGGCAGCGCTTGCTGCGTGCCCGGCCGGGCGGTCGACAGATCAACGCCAGGACACCCGTGGGGTCGGTCGTAGCAAGAGTCAGACCGTCACGGCCGGGACTACCCGATCCTTGCGGGATCCGGTGCGAAAAGACTGACAGTCGTAAGCGTCGCCAACCGACCCGATCGAGGCCGCGATCCGGGCCGAGTCCAGGTGTTCGGCGAGGCGAAATGATGTGTATTGCGACCCGGCATCGGAGTGGTGCACCAACTCGCCGGGGACGGGCGGACGGCCGTCTCGGTCGCGCTGCCACAGGCCCATGTCCAGGGCGTCCAGGACGAGTTGGGTCTGTTTCGACAGCGACGCGGACCAGCCGACGATGCGGCGGGAGAAGGTGTCCACGATGAAGGC
>NZ_BMWD01000059.1 GCF_014651055.1 Streptomyces fructofermentans | reverse complement strand
CCCCCATGCCACGCATCCGGGCCCGCCGGGAGGGAACCACCCCGGCGGGCGCGGACGACGACGCTCGGGTCAGGGGCGGCCGCGGCGCCGCTCCAGCCCGGCCCGCAGCGTCGTGGCGACCTCGCCGACGGCCGCGATCTGCTCCGGGGTCAGGGGGTCGACGAACAGTTCACGGATCTCCCTCAAGTGCGGCAGCGAGGCCGCCCTGAAGGCTCCGGCACCCTCCTCCGTGAGCACCGCTTCCGCGCCCCTGCTGTCCGCCGCGCATTCGACACGCCGGATCAGACCGCGGCGCTCCATGCGTCCGAGGTGATGCGACAGGCGACTGCGCTCCCATCCGATGGCCGCGGCCAGTACGGACGAGCGCAAGCGGTTGCCCTCGGCCTCGCTCAGCGCGAGCAGCACCGAGTAGTCGCCGGGCGAGAGCGCGAAGTCCTCCTGCAAGCGCCCCGCCAGCTCAGCACGGAGGGCCTCGGCCGTCTCGATGAACTCCCGCCAGACGCGCAACTCCTCCGCGCTGGGATACACCCTGCGTCGCTGACTCATCACTGACCTCCTAATTGACACGTCAACTATAATTTGTGATACTTGACGTGTCAATCAAAGATACTTCGGGAGCCTTCCTCCCGAGGCTTCGCGGAGGTGCAGATCATGTCAGCCTCGACTTTTGAATTCGGCCTCAATTCCTTCGGCGAAGTCGCGACCGACGGCGGTCGGACCCTGGACGACGCCGAGACGGTCCGACTGCTCGTCGAGGAGGCGGGTCGCGCCGAAGCCGCCGGACTCGACGTCTTCAGCATCGGCGAGCACTACCGCCCCGACCACGTCGACACATCGACACCCGTACTGCTCTCCGCCATGGCCGCCACCACGGAGCGCATCCGGCTCGGCACCTCGGTGACCGTCCTGAGCACCAACGACCCGGTGCGCCTCTTCCACGACTTCTCGACGCTGGACGCCGTGTCCAACGGCCGCGCACAACTCGTACTGGGGCGCGCTTCGGCGACCGAGTCGTTCCCGCTGTTCGGATACGACCTCGCCGACTACGAGCAACTCTTCGACGAGAAGCTCGAACTCTTCCTGCGCCTCCAGCGCGAGGAGTCGGTGACCTGGTCCGGAGCGTTCCGGGCACCCCTCGCCGAGCACCGGCCGCACCCCAGGATGCGCCCGGGCGGCATACCCACCTGGATCGGGGTGGGCGGCAGCCCCCACTCCGTGCTGCGGGCCGCCCGCCACGGACTCCCCATGATGCTGGCCACCATCGGAGGACGCCCCGAGCGCTTCGCGGGCCACGTCGCGCTCTTCCACAGGGCGCTCCAGGAATCCGGTCACGCCCCGCAACCGATCGGCCAGCACTCCCTGGGACTCATCGCCGACACCGACGAGGAAGCGGTCGAGACCTGGTGGCGGTACTGGGAACCGGTCGTGGCCGCACTCGCCGAGGAACGCGGCTTCTACGCGCCGACCCGCGAACGCTACGAGGCCGAGGTCGACCACGGAGCCCTCTACGTCGGCTCCCCGGAGACCGTGGCACGCAAGATCGCGAAGTCGGCACGCGACCTCCGACTCAGCCGCTTCGATCTCAAGTACGACATCCTCCACCTCCCGCGCGAGGCACGCGCCCGCACGATCGACCTGCTGGGCAGCGAAGTGGCCCCGCGTGTGAGGGAACTGCTCACCAAGGAGCCCAGCCATGTCTGAACTCGACTTCGGCCTCGACACGTTCGGCGACGTCCCCGTGGACGACTCGGGCGCACCGGTGTCGCACGCGAGGGCCATCCGGCAGGTGGTCGACGAGGCCGTCCTCGCGGACGGAATCGGAGTCGACGTCGTCGCGCTCGGCGAGCACCACCGCCCCGAGTACTCGATCTCCACCCCGGAGACCGTCCTCGCGGGCATCGCCACGCGAACCGAGCGCATCCGCCTCTCCTCCGGCGTGACCGTCCTCAGCTCCGACGACCCCGTCCGGGTCTTCCAGCGCTTCGCGACGGTGGACGCGCTCTCGGGCGGCCGCGCCGAGGTCATCCTCGGCCGCGGCTCGTTCACGGAGTCGTTCCCCTTGTTCGGATACGACCTCGCCGACTACGACAAGCTGTTCGAGGAGAAGATCGACCTCTTCGTGCGCCTGCTGGACGAGAAGCCCGTCACGTGGAAGGGCAGCATGCGGCCCTCGCTGGACGGCATCGAGGTCTTCCCGCCCACCGAGTCCGGACACCTGACCACGTGGGTCGGCGTCGGAGGCTCCCCGCAGTCGGTCGTACGCACCGCGCACTACGGCCTGCCCCTCATGCTCGCCGTCATCGGCGGAACCCCCGAACGGTTCGCCGGCCACATCGATCTCTACCGGCGCGCGGCGGCCCAGTTCGGCACCACCGCGCATCCCGTGGGAATGCACTCGCCGGGCTTCGTCGCGGACACCGACGAGGAGGCGCGCGAGGCGCACTGGCCGGGCTACAAGGTCATCCGCGACCGCATCGGAGCGCTGCGCGGCTGGCCGCCGATCCGACGCAAGGAGTACGAGGCCGAGATCGAGCACGGCTCCCTGTACATCGGCTCGCCGGAGACCGTGGCACGGAAGATCGCCCGCGCCGTGGACGAACTCGGCGTCGGCCGCTTCGACCTCATCTACACCGCCGGGACGCAGTCGGTCAGCGCCCGTATGCGCTCCGTGGAGCTGTACGGCACGAAGGTGATCCCCATGGTCCGCGACCTGGTCGCCGGGTGACCGGCATGCGGACGGCATCGGCGGCAGTAGCAGGGCACGCCGCACACACGAACAGCAGGGAGAACCGATGAACAACGACGACGTCCGCACGATCGGCATCCTGGGTGCCGGAAAGGTGGGGACCGCACTGGCACGACTCGCCCTCGCGGCGGGCCACCGCGTGCTGATCGCGGGTTCGGGCTCGGCCGACGCCATCGCGCTCACGGTCGAGGTCCTCACGCCCGGAGCAGTCGCGGTCACGGCGTCCGAGGCCGCGGCCCGGGCCGACGTGGTGATCCTGGCCCTTCCCCTGGGCAAGCATCGCTCCGTCCCCGCCGACGCGCTCAAGGGCAAGCTGGTCATCGACGCGATGAACTACTGGTGGGAGGTGGACGGCGTGCGCGACGACCTCACCGACCCACGCGTCTCCACGAGCGAGATCGTCCAGTCGTTCCTGCCCGGCTCCCGCGTGGTGAAGGCCTTCAACCACATGGGCTACCACGACCTGGAGGACGAGACCCGGCCCGCCGGATCGAGCGGCCGCAAGGCGATCGCGTTCGCCGGCGACGGTCCGGAGGACCTGGCGACGGTGGCAGGGCTCGTCGACGCCTTCGGTTTCGACCCCGTCGCCGTCGGCCCGCTCGCCGAGGGAGTACGCCTCCAACCCGGTACGGAACCGTTCGGAGCGAACGTCGCGGCCGCGGAACTGCGCGCCATGCTCGACCGCTTTCCGTCGACGGAACGCGGCCGGATCGTAGCCGACGCACGGGCCGACGCGTCCCCCGCTCCCGTCGACGCGGCGGCTCACTGACACAGCAGCTCGTAGACCGCCGTCCTGACGCGCGTTCGGCTCGCTCGCCCCTGCCGAGGCCGCCGGCGGCGGGACCTGGCCGACGGGCAGGCCGCCCCGCGGGCGCGCCACCACGCCTTCCATGCCGAGTGATCCGGCATTCGGCCCAATCGGGCGTGACGTGACCGTCAATTCCGGGTCGGGGACCTAACCTCGGGGACCTGGCCTCCTGGCAGGAACGATCCGTCCGGCCCGGCCGATGCGCGCCGGACGGCACAGTCATGCCGTCGACCCAGCGCCGACTCAGCGCGCGACTTCACGACCGGCCGCGACCCCACTGCAGCAAGTGACGCGCCCAGCGCGCTCCTCCTATCCGCGAAAGAAGCGAAGATGGATCTCAGGCTCGAAGTTCTGGTGCTCCCCGTCTCCGATGTCGACCGGGCCAAGGCCTTCTACGAGAAGGCGGGCTTCCGCCTGGACGTCGACTACTCGGCCGACGACGACTACCGCGTGGTCCATCTGACGCCGCCGGGATCGCCGTGCTCGATCCTCATCGGTACCGGGGTCACGACGGCCGCCCCGGGCTCGGCGCAGGGCCTGCACCTGATCGTCTCGGACATCGTCGCGTCCCGTGCGGAGCTCGTCGACCGCGGCATCGACATCGGCGAGATCTTCCACGACTCGAGTGGAGTGTTCCACCGTGGAACCGACGAGGGCAGGGTCGGCGGCCCGCATCCGGACCGCGCCAGCTACGGCTCTTTCGCCACGTTCACCGATCCGGACGGCAACGGGTGGGCGCTGCAGGAGATCACCACTCGGCTGCCGGGGCGCTGAGGGCGGCTCCTGACGGGCGTCACCGGCGGAACCGGCAGGCACCCGCGCCCCTCCGGATCCGAGCGGTTCCCGGAGCCGAGCGGTTCCCAGGGCCACGAGGCATCACCGTGCCGCGCCCGGTGCCATCGCTCAGGACGGCCGCCCCGGGTGCGGGCACGGGGCCTCGGTACCGGGGCGGCCGGACCACGGCCGCCCCGGTCCGCACCCGCACCCGCACCCGCACGGCAAGGGTTGTGACCAACGCAACCGCCGCAGAGTAGTCGATCGGTCGTATACTTCTGGTATGGGACGCACGAGCGACGCGAAGAACAAAATCCTTTCCGCTGCGCACACGCTCTTCGAGCAGCGCGGCTACTCCGCCCTGGGCGTCGCCGAGATCTGCAAGGCGGCAGGCGTGCCCAAGGGGAGCTTCTACTACTTCTTCGACTCGAAGGAGACCCTGGCGCTCGCCGTGATCGACGAGCACTGGGCCACCGAGCAGCGCGGCTGGGAGCGCATTCTGCGCAGCGACGCCGATCCCCTGGAACGGCTGCGGCAGCTCTTCGAGGCGACGGAGGCGACACAGCGTGCCGCCCAGGACAACTGCGGGACCGTCGTCGGCTGCATGCTGGGAAACCTCTCCCTGGAGATGAGCAACCAGGCCGACGCGGTACGCGGGCGCCTGCAGGAGATCTTCGAGGCCCAGGTCGAGTTGGTCGAAGTGGTGATCATCGCGGCCCGTGAGCGCGGCGAGGTCACCGTCGCCGACACGCACGACGCCGCACAGTCGATGGTGGCCCAGCTGGAGGGCCAGGTGCTCTTCGCCAAGCTGTACAACAACCCCTCGCGGCTGAACCGGCTCTGGCCGAGCTGCCTCGCGCTCCTGGGCGTGAGCAAGTCGCAGGTTCCGGTCAAGGCCTGACGGAGTCCTGCCTGACTCCGTCGGTCGCCCCGACCCGCTCCGCCGATTCGGCCCCACGGACGCGGACGCACCCGTCGTCGGCCGAGCGCGGCACCGCGGATGCGCCGGCCTTCCGGCTGAGCGCGGCACTGCTGGGAGCGGTTCGTGACGCGGACAGCTGCCGGGCCCCGGGTTCGCGTGCCGCGGACCCGACCGCTCGACGCGCCGCCGGACCACGAGGTGAGCCGCCACGTCCTCGATGACGTGGCGGCTCACCTCGTGGTCGCCGACTCCCTTGACGATGTCACTCGCGCCGGGCGACCTGGTAGTGCCCGATGTACCACTCGCCGTCGATACGCCTGAGCACGACGCCGAGTGCCACACGAATGGTCGGCCGGTCCGTGAACGAGAAGTCGACGTGGAGGTAGCCGAGGAGCGCGTCCTCGGCGAGTACGCGGATCTCCAGCACCTCGTACTCCGCGACGAGGCCGAGGGGTTGGGATTCGTAGTACTCGGCGACCCCCGGACGCCCGACGGTGTAGGGGTGCAGGCCCTGGAAGATCGCGTCCTCCGTGAAGCACGCGGCGGCCTGCTCGGGCAGGTGGCCGTCGACGGCGGCCTTCCACCGGTCCATCACGCCGCGCAGGATCGATCGACGGTCTTCCATGCTGTCCATCCGTAGCTCCTCGATTCGCAGGTGTGCTCGGGGCGCCTGTCGCAGCCGTCCGCCGACGGGCCGCCGCGGCGCCACCCGGTTCAGGCCGTGCGGCCCGGGTCGTTGGGGTGCGACTCCAGAGGGGTGATCACCGCGGTCATCCAGGGCCACAGGGGCAGACTCCCGAGGACCTCCTCCCGCAGCTCCGTCTCGTCCTCGGCGCGCCAGACCCCGATGCTGCGGCGCTCCCCGACCGGACGCCACAGCCGGAACAGACGCTGCTGGGCGGCGAGTTCCTTGGCACGTACGGATTCGGCGGCGCGTCGTCTGTCGACCTCCGCGGGGTCGGTCCCTTCGGGCACGGTGGTGGTCATCTCGACCAGGTAGTCCTTCATGCCGCTTCCTCCTCGGATCGGTGCTGCGGACGACGGCCCGGACCGTCGCGCATCCGAGAATCCTTGACCGTGGGCGGCCCGGGTCGCGCCCGGCGCGCTCACGCGAGGTGGGATCAGCCGGGTGGCGCAATGCCCCGGCGCGCCATGGACCGGGCTGGGCGGAGCCCGCGCGTCCACCCGTCGCGATGCGGCCGGTTGACCCGTCGGCCGGCCCCTGCCGTCCGGCACACGCCGTGGCGCTGGAGGTGGGGCTCGCCCTCCCCCGCGTCACGCCTTCCTTCCCATACCGCCGAATGCGGCAACTGCCGTACCCGCACGGAGTGGCGCACCGACGACCGATCGCACCATGGGTTAGCCTGCATGATAGACGACCGGTCATTTTTGTTGACCGGCCGGCTCTCTCTGCCCGGACCCGGCGCCGACATCGGATGCCGCGTGGCCACGCGACGCACCGCGACACCTCAGTGCCCGCGATGACGCCCGGCCCACAGGCAGCCCCCTACGCGCACCCACCGAGGAGCAGGAATGTCCACCTACCGAGCCTTCGAGGCCACCGGTGTCCACAACCTCCAACTGGTCGAACGCGAGCTGGTCGACCCCGCACCGGGCCATGTGCGCCTGCGCGTCGAGGCCTGCGGGGTCTGCCACACCGACGTCCTCGCCATCGAGGGGCTGCGGGCCGACCCGGCGAGTCCGATCGTGCCGGGACACGAGATCGTCGGCGTCATCGACGCCGTGGGCGCCGGTGTCACGGGATGGGCACCCGGCGACCGTGCCGGCGTCGGCTTCCTCCACGGCCAGTGCTGGGAGTGCGAGCCGTGCCGCCGCGGTGACTTCGTGAACTGCCGCAACCAGGAGCAGACGGGGACCACGGTCGACGGCGGGTACGCCGAGGTCGTCCACGCCCGGGTCAGCGGTCTGGTGCGGATCCCCCAGGGCCTGTCGGCAATCGACGCCGCGCCACTGCTGTGCGCCGGGCTGACCACGTTCATCGCCCTCCAGCAGGGCCCGACGAGGGCCGGTGCCCTGGTCGCCGTGCAGGCCATCGGCGGCCTGGGCCACCTCGCCCTGCAGTACGCGCGCAGCCTGGGGTACCGGGTCGCCGCCGTCGCGCGCGGCACCGAGAAGGAGGCGTACGCACGGCAGCTCGGAGCCCACGAGTACATCGACAGCGGTACGACCGACCCCGGAGCCGCGCTCAACGCCCTGGGCGGCGCGTCCGTCATCGTCGCCACATCGTCCAGCGGCGCCTCGATGAACGCCCTGGTCCGCGGACTCGCCCCGAACGGCAGGCTCGTCGTGGTCGGAGCCGCGCCGGACCCGTTGAGCGTCGCCACGTCCGACCTCATCTTCGGGACCCGGTCGATCGCGGGCAGTCTGACCGGTTCGTCGATCGAGAACGAGGACAACCTCGCGTTCACCCTCGCCCACGACATCCGCCCCGTCGTCGAGGTGATGCCCTTCGCCCGGGCCATGGACGCCTACGAACACATGCTCTCGGGCCGGGCCCGCTTCCGCGTCGTACTCGACATCGGGGCCTGAGCACGCGAATCCGGCCGGTCGAGAGGCCCGGTCCGGCCGACCCGGCGGGCCGGACGGCCGGCAGGCGGCTCCTCGGAACGCACCGGCGCGGCACCTCATCCGCGTTCCATGACAATTCATTGTGTTTCATAACATTCGTTCCACGCTGCGTCATGTTCAGCGGGCAGCCGAACAACAACCTCCTCCGGAGAGTCACCATGAGCACACCCGACCAGAAGGTGGTCGTCATCACCGGCGCGTCACAGGGCATCGGCGCCGGGCTGGTCGACGGCTACCGCGGGCTCGGCTACGCGGTCGTGGCCACCTCCCGCCGCATCGCGCCCTCCGACGACCCGGACGTGCTGACCGTGCGGGGCGACATCGCCGACTTCGCCACGGCCGAGCGCGTTGCCGGCGCCGCGATCGAGCGCTTCGGCCGCATCGACGCCCTGGTCAACAACGCCGGCATCTTCGTGTCCAAGCCCTTCCACGAGTACACGCGCGCCGACTACGAGGACGTCACCGGCGTGAACCTGGCCGGCTTCTTCCGCATCTCCCAGCTTGCCGTCGAGCGGATGCTGCACCAGGGCGGCGGGCATGTCGTCCAGATCACCACCACCCTGGTCGACCAGGCGAGTTCGGACGTGCCCTCGGTGCTGACGTCGCTGACCAAGGGCGGCCTCCAGTCCGCGACCAAGGCCCTGGCCATCGAGTACGCGGACCGGGGCATCCGCAGCAACGCGGTGTCCCTGGGGGTCATCAGGACGCCCATGCACGCGGAGGACGACGACACCCTGGGAGCGATGCACCCGATGGGCCGCGCGGGCGAGATCCAGGACGTCGTGGGCGCGGTGCTGTACCTGGAGAGCGCGCCCTTCGTCACGGGCGAGATCCTGCACGTCGACGGTGGTCAGAGCGCGGGCCGCTGATCGCGGGCGGATGCCCGGGACACCCGTCGCCGAGGTGTCTCCGGGCGTACTCGCCTCCACCCGGAACGGTCCGCAGAGTCGTCGCCGGGCTCTCCGGTGGTCGACGGTCCACGGGCTCGGCGGCCGGGACGGCGGGCCGACCCCGTGCGACGGGCCGCAGGGCGCCCCGCTGTGACTGCGCAGGCGAACAGACCGTCCGCGCAACTGCGCCGCTCCACGGCCCCGATGACCGCGGACTCCCGAGTCTGAGCCCCGAGCGGGCCGCCTAGACTGTGACCATGGCGGATGCGACGAATATCGAGCCTCTCGATCGTGACGAGGAGGCCTTCCTGCGCGCGCTGGGGAGGGTCATGACGCTTCTGCCGCGCCTCGTCGACGCGGACATGCTCGAGGACCAGCCGATCTCCGGTACCGAGTACATGGTCCTGGTGCACCTCTCCGAGGTCCCCGACAACCAGATGCGGATGAGTGAACTCGCCAAGCTGTGCGGTCTGTCGCTGAGCGGCATGACCCGAGTGGTGAACCGCCTGGAATCACAGTCACTGGTCGTACGGGAGAAGGCGCCGGACGACGGACGGGCATGGCTGGCCCGCCTCACCAGCGCCGGCTGGACGCAGTTGAAGCAGGCCTGGCCGACGAACCTCGCGAGTGTGCGGCGCCATGTCTTCTCACGCATGGACGGCTGCGACATCGCCGCGGCCGCCGAGGCGTTGGAGCGCATCGCGCCGCGTTGAACCCGGTCTCGCCGCCGCGCGCGCCGCCCGGGCCCGTCAATCCAGATGCTCGGCTTCAAAGGCCCGCGTGCTACGCGTCCGGCGCTGCGCCGTACCGGTTCGCACGGGCCCCGCTCCGCGGGTGGTGAAGGTGCGGCTCACGCAGTGGACGTACCGGCGGCCGTGCCGGAGCGAGCCGCCCCGTCCGCCTTCGCCGTGACCTCCGCGGCAGCCCGAGCGGACCGTCCGGTGGCCCGCCAGGCGAGCATCCGCATTCCGGCGGCGGGTGTGGGCGGGAAGACACCGAGCTGGCCGAGCATCGCGATGTCGTCACGGACCGCCTCGTGCCGGACGATCCTGCCGTCCCGCAGGCCGAGCACGTGGATCTGCTCGAAGTCGATCTCCCGGCCCGTGGGCGGTACGACCTGGTCCACGGCGCCGTCCTTGAAGAGGACGAAGGCTCCGGTGTGGCGTCCCTGCATGCGCAGGCGCACCCAGACCTGGTCGTCGTTGTGGATGGTCTCCACGAAGGGGAAGCGCAGCGCCTCGAAGGCGGACCGCATCCACGCGCCGGACGCGAGCACGCCCGCCGGGCCCTCGATCCTGCACGCGGCGGGCGACACGGCGGCCTCGCGGTTCCGGAATTCCGGGTGCACCACTTCAGCGGCCAGTGCGGGGTCGCCCGTTTCGAGCACCTCGAAGAGTCCCGAGGCGAGGTCGGTGGCGGTCATTCCCATGATGTGAATGCTCCAGTCGTGGTGGTCCGCAGACGCCGGGGGCGCGGCGCTGCCTTCGTCGGGGCGCGGTCCAACCGGCCGGCGCCGCTTTCCCGCCCACCAATATACTTGACAAGACAATTACATGCGCGCGGGAAGGAGCCTCGCGGGCCGGCAGCCGTGCCGTACGAGCCGCCCGCACAGCCGTCGCCCAGGGGTGGCACGGTCGACACGACCCCGTCGGCTCGCCGATGCGACACCGTCCCGCAGGCGCTCAGGTGCCCGATGTCCTGATGTGAGGCTCACGTGTCCAGGTGACCGGTCGCCTACGGCCTCTACGCGTCCTACCGTCGCTGGTGCGGTGTGGTCACACAGGTCGGTCCGTACAGCCACCGCCGGATGCCCGGCAGGAGACGCGCAGGACCGACGACCGTGAAGGCGCACCGGAACCGCACGGCCTCGAACAGGGAAGAAGGCGTTCCACGCCATGACCTCGCGATCAGACACCCTCCGAACGGTGATCCACGGGCTGGACTTCGGACCCAACGAATGGGTCGTGGACGAGCAGCGGCAGCGCTACCTGCTCGACCCCGGCTCGGTCGACGCGACGTGGCGCGACTTCTTCGCGAGCGCGGCCCAGGCTCTCGTTCCGGCCGTTCCCGGCACCCGGTCCGGCGGACCTGGACATCCCGCCGCCGATCAGGCCCCCGCCGACGTCGACGAGGCGGCGCTCAAGGCCGTCCGGGTCGCGGCGCTCATCCACGCCTATCGGGTGCGCGGCCACCTCATGGCCGACACGGACCCGATCGGGCCGCGCCCGGCCGCCGTCGACGCGGAGTTGGACATCACCGCGTTCGGACTCCAGGACGACGACCGGACCGAGGACTTCGTCGTGGACGGATTCGGCGGCCGCGCCACGATGACGCTCGACGAAGTCGTGGGCGCCTTGCGGGAGTTCTACTGCCGCAGCGCGGGATTCGAGTACATGCACATCAGCTCCTCCCGGGAACGGCACTGGATCCAGCAGCACGTCGAGAGCCCGCGACGACACTTGGTCCGCGCTCAACAGCTGCGGATCCTGGACCGGTTGGGTGCCGCAGAGGCCTTCGAGACCTTCCTGCACACCAAGTACGTGGGCCACAAGCGGTATTCGCTCGAAGGCGGTGAGTCCGCCATCGTGCTGCTCGACGCCCTGCTGCTCGGCGCCATCGAGGACGGCATGGGCGAGGCCGTGATCGGCATGGCGCACCGCGGCCGGCTGAACGTCCTGGCCAACATCGTCGGCAAGTCCAACGCCCAGATCTTCGGCGAGTTCGAGGACTCCTCGGGCATCGGCTCCGTACACGGCTCGGGGGACGTCAAGTACCACCTCGGCGCGGAGGGCACCTACCACTCCCCGCTGGGCGGCGCCATCGGCGTCTCGGTCGTGGCGAACCCGTCGCACCTGGAGATCGTGGGACCGGTGGTCCAGGGAGTCGTACGGGCCAAGCAGGACACCGCCGACGGCAGCGGACCCACCCGCGTGCTGCCGGTCGTCGTCCACGGCGACGCGGCGTTCGCGGGCCAGGGCGTGGTCGCCGAGACCCTCAACATGTCCCGGCTTCCCGGCTACCGCACGGGCGGCACCGTGCACGTGGTGATCAACAACCAGGTCGGCTTCACCACGCTGCCCGCCAGCGGCCGTTCGAGCACCTACGCCACCGATGTGGCGCGGATGGTGGACGCCCCGATCCTGCACGTCAACGGCGACGACCCGGAGGAGGTCGACCGGGTCGCACGGCTCGCCTTCGACTACCGCCGGACGTTCCACAAGGACGTGGTGGTCGAGCTGGTCTGCTACCGGCGCCACGGGCACAGCGAGGTCGACGATCCCTCCATCACGCAGCCCCTGATGTACGACCGCATCGACGCCATGGCCTCGGTGCGCACGGCGTACGCCGAGGCCCTGATCGGCCACGGGGACATCAGCCAGCAGCACGTGGAGGACGCTCGCCGCGACTACCGGGAGCAGTTGGACAGGGCCTTGGCCGAGACCCGGGCACTGGCCGCCTCAGGTTCCGTCCGTGAGACCCGCGCCGCCGGCTCCGAGGGCTCCGGCCCCGGACCCCGCGGAGCAGGCCCGGTGCGAACGGCCGCTCCACGCTCGGCCCTCCCGGCCGTGACCGCGATCGACGAGGCGACCGCCAGGCGGGTCATCGCGTCACAGACCGACTTCCCGCGCGGCTTCACCGAGCACCCCCGGGTCCTGCCGCAGCTCCACCGGCGTACCGCAGCACTCGACCAGGGCACCGTGGACTGGGCCACCGCCGAGACGCTCGCGATCGGTTCGCTCCTGCTGGAGGGCGTCCCCGTGCGGCTGGCCGGGCAGGACTCGCGGCGCGGCACCTTCGGCCAGCGCCACGCCGTACTGACCGACCGGCGGACCGGCACCGAGCACATGCCGCTGGGCTCGCTCGGACCGGATGCCGCGCACTTCACACCGTTCGACTCATCCCTGTCGGAGCAGGCCGCGCTGGCCTTCGAGTACGGCTACGCGCTGGCCCGCCCCGAAGCCCTCGTGCTGTGGGAGGCCCAGTTCGGGGACTTCGCCAACGGCGCGCAGACGGTCGTCGACGAGTACATCGCCTCGTCCGAGCAGAAGTGGGGTCGGCGTTCCGCGGTCACGCTGCTCCTGCCGCACGGCCTGGAGGGCCAGGGTCCGGACCACTCGTCGGCCAGGATCGAGCGCTTCCTGCAGTTGTGCGCCCAGGACAACATGACCGTGGCCATGCCCTCCCTGCCGGGCAACTACTTCCACCTGCTCAGGCAGCAGGCGCTGGGTGGCACGCGACCGCTCGTGGTCCTCACCCCGAAGTCGATGCTCCGCTCCAAGGCGGCCACCTCGTCGCTGGACGAGTTCACCGGGGGCGGGTTCCGTCCCCTCCTGCCGGACCGCACGGTGGACCCCGAACGGGTCACCCGTGTGCTGGTGTGCTCCGGCAAGGTCTCCCACGAGCTGGACACCCGTCGGCGCGAGTCGGGCTCGACCGGTACGGCCATCGTCCGGGTGGAGCGCCTCTACCCCTTCGCCGAGGAGGACCTCGCAGCGGAACTCGCCCGGTTCCCGGCGTCCGCGGACGTGCGGTGGGTGCAGGAGGAAGCGGAGAACCAGGGCGCGTGGACCTTCCTCGCGCCGCGACTGCACCGGGCGGCCGGCCGCCTCGTCGAGTGCGTGAGCCGGGAGGCGGCGCCCGCGCCGGCGGTCGGTTCGGCCCGTCGCCACGCCCTCGAGCAGAGGGCTCTCGTCGAGTCGGCCTTCCGGTGACCGGCCACTCTTCGGGGGGCGCAGGTCGCACGGCCCGCCCGGTGGGCAGCTGCGGCCC
>NZ_BMWD01000058.1 GCF_014651055.1 Streptomyces fructofermentans | reverse complement strand
CCCGGCCGCCCCGGCGGCACGTTTCTTCTCAGTGCTGGTGCGGGTCAGCCCTCGTCGTGGGCCACCGCGCGGCGGGCGTCCGCGTCCAGCACGCCCCAGCTGATGAGCTGCTCGGTGAGGACCGAGGGCGACTGGTCGTAGATGACGGCGAGGGTGCGCAGGTCGTCCTGGCGGATCGACAGCACCTTGCCGTTGTAGTCGCCGCGCTGGGACTGGATCGTCGCCGCGTAGCGCTGGAGGGGGCCCGCCTTCTCGGCCGGCACGTGGGCCAGCCGCTCCAGGTCGAGGACCAGCTTCGGCGGCGGCTCGGCGGCCCCGCCCGGCGTGGTGCCCGGGAGCAGCTCCTGGACCGGCACGCCGTAGAAGTCCGCCAGCTCGGCAAGGCGCTGAACGGTCACGGCGCGGTCGCCGCGCTCGTACGAACCGACCACGACCGCCTTCCAGCGGCCCTGGGACTTCTCCTCGACGCCGTGGAGGGAAAGGCCCTGCTGGGTACGGATGGCGCGGAGCTTGGCCCCGAGCTGTTTGGCGTATTCGCTGGACATATAGCTCCCCGGACCTGTGTCGACGTGCGGCTCGGCCGCGCGGCTGGTGACTCACTGTGAGGTTACGCAGCGTGACTCTGCCTCGTCAAGCCGGAGGGCCCCGACCCCCTTCGGGACCGGCGGGGAGGCGGCTGGGACCAGGGGGGTGATCAGGGGCGTTGCGGGGCTGGTAGCGTGGATGGCGCAAATCCGACGTCCTTTAAGGTCCGTCCCGTGAGGCGGAGAAGGAGGTCCGTTTCGTATGGACACCGAACAGCAGAACCAGCAGTACGAGTCCGATGCGCGGCCCGTTCTCGAAGGCCCCGACATCGCGCGGGTCCTGACCCGCATCGCCCACGAGATCGTCGAGCGCGCCAAGGGTGCCGACGACGTGGTGCTCCTCGGCATCCCGACCAGAGGCGTCTTCCTGGCCCAGCGGCTCGCCGCCAAGCTCCAGGAGATCACCGAGCGCGCGATCCCGGTCGGCTCCCTCGACATCACCATGTACCGCGACGACCTGCGCATGCACCCGCCGCGGGCGCTGGCACGCACCGACATCCCCGGTGACGGCATCGACGGCCGGCTGGTCGTCCTCGTCGACGACGTGCTCTTCTCCGGCCGCACCATCCGGGCCGCCCTCGACGCGCTGAACGACATCGGCCGTCCGCGCGCCGTGCAGCTCGCGGTGCTCGTCGACCGCGGCCACCGCGAACTGCCCATCCGCGCCGACTACGTCGGCAAGAACCTCCCCACGTCGCTGCGGGAGACGGTCAAGGTCCAGCTCGCCGAGGAGGACGGTCGCGACACCGTGCTGCTCGGTGCGAAGCGAACCTCCCCGGGCGGGGAGTAGCGCCCACTCACCGGCGTACGAGCCAGTCGTACGCCCCTTGAGTGCGCCCCTGCACGCCCGCGCGCCCGACCGTGCCCTCCGGGACGCCCCGGACCCCCGTCTCCCGAACTGACTGCCTTACGGAGCCTGACAGATGCAGCGTCATCTCATCTCGGCCGCCGACCTCACCCGCGACGACGCCGTCCTGATCCTCGACACCGCCGAGGAGATGGCACGGGTCGCCGACCGGCCGATCAAGAAACTGCCGACCCTGCGCGGCCGCACCGTCGTCAACCTCTTCTTCGAGGACTCGACCCGTACCCGGATCTCCTTCGAGGCCGCCGAGAAGCGCCTCTCCGCGGACGTCATCAACTTCACCGCCAAGGGATCGAGCGTCTCCAAGGGCGAGTCCCTGAAGGACACCGCCCAGACCCTCGAGGCGATGGGCGTCGACGCCGTCGTCATCCGCCACGGCGCCTCCGGGGCCCCGTACCGGCTCGCGACCTCCGGCTGGATCGACGCCGCCGTGATCAACGCGGGCGACGGCACCCACCAGCACCCGACGCAGGCCCTGCTCGACGCGTTCACCATGCGCCGCCGGCTCGTCGGCAGGGACGCGGGCCTCGGGCAGGACCTCGCCGGCAAGCGCATCACGCTGGTCGGCGACATCCTGCACAGCCGGGTCGCCCGCTCGAACGTCGACCTGCTGCACACCCTCGGCGCCGAGGTCACCCTCGTCGCCCCGCCCACCCTGGTGCCGGTGGGCGTGGAGAGCTGGCCCTGCGAGGTCGCGTACGACCTCGACGGCACGCTGTCCAAGTCCGACGCCGTCATGCTGCTGCGCGTCCAGCGCGAGCGGATGAACGCTGCGTTCTTCCCCACCGAGCGCGAGTACTCGCGGCGCTACGGCCTCGACGGCGACCGCATGGCGAAGATGCCCGAGCACGCGATCGTGATGCACCCCGGCCCGATGGTCCGCGGCATGGAGATCACCGCCGAGGTCGCCGACTCCGACCGCTGCACGGCGGTCGAGCAGGTCGCCAACGGCGTCTCCATCCGGATGGCCGTGCTCTACCTGCTCCTGGGCGGCAACGAGCCCGCCGTCACCCACACCCGTACCGAGGAGAAGTAAGAACATGGGCAAGATCCTTATCCGTGGTGCGAAGGTGCTCGGGGGCGAGCCGCAGGACGTCCTGGTCGACGGCGAGGTGATCGAGGCGGTCGGCACCGGCCTGTCCGCCGAGGGCGCCGAGGTCGTCGAGGCCGACGGCAAGGTGCTGCTGCCGGGCCTGGTCGACCTGCACACGCATCTGCGCGAGCCGGGCCGCGAGGACTCCGAGACCGTGCTGACCGGCACCCGCGCCGCCGCGAGCGGCGGATTCACGGCCGTGTTCGCCATGGCCAACACCTTCCCGGTCGCCGACACCGCCGGAGTGGTCGAGCAGGTCTACCGGCTCGGCCGGGAGCACGGCTACTGCGACGTGCAGCCCATCGGCGCCGTCACCGTCGGCCTGGAGGGCAGGCAGCTCGCCGAGCTGGGCGCGATGCACGAGTCCGCGGCCGGCGTCACGGTCTTCTCCGACGACGGCAAGTGCGTCGACGACGCGGTGATCATGCGCCGCGCGCTGGAGTACGTGAAGGCCTTCGGCGGCGTCGTCGCCCAGCACGCCCAGGAGCCCCGCCTCACCGAGGGCGCCCAGATGAACGAGGGCGTGGTCTCGGCGGAGCTGGGTCTCGGCGGCTGGCCCGCGGTGGCCGAGGAGTCGATCATCGCCCGGGACGTGCTGCTCGCCGAGCACGTCGGCTCCCGCGTCCACATCTGCCACCTCTCCACGGCCGGCTCGGTGGAGATCGTGCGCTGGGCCAAGTCCCGCGGCATCGACGTCACCGCCGAGGTCACCCCGCACCACCTGCTCCTCACGGACGAGCTGGTGCGCACGTACAACCCGGTCTACAAGGTCAACCCGCCGCTGCGCACCGAGCGGGACGTGCTGGCGCTGCGCGAGGCCCTCGCCGACGGCACGATCGACATCGTCGCGACCGACCACGCGCCGCACCCGCACGAGGACAAGGACTGCGAGTGGGCCGCGGCCGCCATGGGCATGGTCGGCCTGGAGACCGCGCTGTCCGTCGTCCAGCAGACGATGGTCGAGACCGGACTGCTGGACTGGGCAGGGGTCGCGGACCGCATGTCCGCCAGGCCCGCCGCGATCGGCGGCGCCACAGGCCACGGCCGCCCCGTCTCGGCAGGCGAGCCCGCCAACCTCACCCTGGTCGACACCGCATACCGTGGAGCCGTGGACCCCGCGGGCTTCGCATCGCGCAGCCGCAACACTCCGTACGAGGGTCGTGAGCTGCCGGGGCGTGTCACGCACACGTGGCTCCGGGGCAAGGCCACCCTCGTCGACGGGAAGCTCGCGTGACCTCATTCATCGTCCTCGCCGCGGAACAGAAGTCCGCGGAAGTGACCGACTGGGCCGCCCGCGTCGGCTGGCTCGTCGGCCTCGCCCTGTTCGTCGCGCTCGTCTACTGGCTGATGCGCGAGGGCTGGAAGTGGCGCGGCACCCTCCAGGGCGACCTGCCCGAGCTGCCCGTCGTGCCGAGTGAGCCCGGCGCCGCGAGACTGGCGATGAGCGGCCGGTACCACGGCTCCACCACCGCGGGGCAGTGGCTCGACCGCATCGTGGCGCACGGCCTGGGCACCCGCAGCCGGGTCGAGCTCACACTCACGGACGCGGGACTGGACGTCGTACGCCCCGGGGCGGCCGACTTCTTCGTCCCCGCCGACCGGCTGCGCGAGGCCCGCCTCGACAAGGGCATCGCCGGCAAGGTCCTCACCGAGGGCGGCCTCCTGGTCGTCACCTGGGAGCACGGGGACCGGCTGATCGACTCCGGCTTCCGCTCCGACCGGGCGGCCGAGCACAACGAATGGGTCGACACCCTGAACCACATGATCAACAAGACGGAAGGCGCACGATGACCACCTCCCAGCAGGGGAACGCCTCGCAGCGGAAAGAGGCGCCTCCCGCCGTACTCGTCCTGGAGGACGGCCGGACCTTCCGCGGCCGTGCCTACGGGGCCGTGGGGGTGACCTTCGGCGAAGCGGTGTTCTCCACCGGCATGACCGGCTACCAGGAGACCCTCACCGACCCGTCGTACCACCGCCAGGTCGTCGTGATGACCGCCCCCCACGTGGGCAACACCGGGGTCAACGACGACGACCCGGAGTCCGGGCGCATCTGGGTCGCCGGGTACGTCGTACGGGACCCCGCGCGCGTGCCCTCCAACTGGCGCTCCAGGCGCTCGCTGGACGACGAGCTCGTCGCGCAGGGCGTGGTCGGCATCTCCGGCATCGACACCCGCGCCCTCACCAGGCACCTGCGCGAGCGCGGCGCCATGCGCGTCGGCATCTTCTCCGGCAACGCGCTGCCCGACGACGGCACCATGCTGGCCGAGGTGCGCCAGGCCCCCGAGATGAAGGGCGCCAGCCTCTACGAGGAGGTCGCCACCAAGGAGGCGTACGTCGTCCCCGCGATCGGCGAGAAGAAGTTCACCGTCGCGGCCGTCGACCTCGGCATCAAGGGCATGACGCCGCACCGGATGGCCGAACGCGGCATCGAGGTGCACGTGCTGCCCGCCACGGCCACGGCAGAGGACGTCTTCGCGGTCGCCCCGGACGGCGTGTTCTTCTCCAACGGACCCGGCGACCCGGCGACCGCCGACGGCCCCGTCGCGGTCATGCGCGAAGTGCTCGCCCGCAGCACCCCGCTCTTCGGCATCTGCTTCGGCAACCAGATCCTCGGCCGCGCCCTCGGCTTCGGCACCTACAAGCTGAAGTACGGCCACCGCGGGATCAACCAGCCCGTCCAGGACCGTACGACGGGCAAGGTCGAGGTCACCGCGCACAACCACGGCTTCGCCGTCGACGCGCCGCTCGACCGGGTCTCCGACACCCCCTACGGGCGGGCCGAGGTGTCCCACGTCTGCCTGAACGACCAGGTCGTCGAAGGACTCCAGCTCCTCGACCGGCCCGCCTTCAGCGTGCAGTACCACCCCGAAGCGGCCGCGGGCCCGCACGACGCCGCCTACCTGTTCGACCGCTTCGTATCCCTGATGGAGGGCCAGCGTGCCTAAGCGCTCCGACATCCAGTCCGTCCTCGTCATCGGCTCCGGCCCGATCGTGATCGGCCAGGCCGCCGAGTTCGACTACTCCGGCACCCAGGCCTGCCGCGTCCTCAAGGCCGAGGGCCTGCGGGTGATCCTGGTCAACTCCAACCCCGCGACGATCATGACCGACCCGGAGATCGCCGACGCCACGTACGTCGAGCCGATCACCCCCGAGTTCGTCGAGAAGATCATCGCCAAGGAGCGGCCGGACACCCTGCTGCCCACCCTCGGCGGCCAGACCGCGCTCAACACCGCGATCTCCATGCACGAGCAGGGTGTGCTGGAGAAGTACGGCGTCGAGCTGATCGGCGCCAACGTCGAGGCGATCAACAAGGGCGAGGACCGCGACCTCTTCAAGGGCGTCGTCGAGGCCGTCCGCGAGAAGATCGGGCACGGCGAGTCCGCCCGCTCGGTGATCTGCCACAGCATGGACGACGTGATCGCGGGCGTCGACACCCTCGGCGGCTACCCCGTCGTCGTCCGCCCCTCCTTCACCATGGGCGGCGCGGGCTCCGGCTTCGCGCACGATGAGGAGGAACTGCGCCGCATCGCCGGCCAGGGCCTCACGCTCTCCCCGACCACCGAGGTGCTCCTGGAGGAGTCCATCCTCGGCTGGAAGGAGTACGAGCTGGAGCTGATGCGCGACAAGCACGACAACGTCGTGGTCGTCTGCTCCATCGAGAACTTCGACCCGATGGGCGTCCACACCGGCGACTCGATCACCGTGGCGCCCTCGATGACGCTCACCGACCGCGAGTACCAGCGCCTGCGCGACATCGGCATCGCGATCATCCGCGAGGTCGGCGTCGACACCGGCGGCTGCAACATCCAGTTCGCCGTCAACCCCGACGACGGCCGCATCATCGTCATCGAGATGAACCCGCGGGTCTCGCGCTCCTCGGCCCTCGCGTCGAAGGCCACCGGCTTCCCGATCGCCAAGATCGCCGCCAAGCTGGCCGTCGGCTACACGCTCGACGAGATCCCGAACGACATCACCGAGAAGACCCCGGCGTCCTTCGAGCCGACGCTCGACTACGTCGTCGTGAAGGCCCCGCGGTTCGCCTTCGAGAAGTTCCCCTCCGCCGACTCCACCCTCACCACGACCATGAAGTCGGTCGGCGAGGCCATGGCGATCGGCCGCAACTTCACCGAGGCGCTGCAGAAGGCGCTGCGGTCGCTGGAGCGCAAGGGCAGCCAGTTCACGTTCGTCGGCGAGCCCGGCGACAAGGCCGAGCTGCTGCGCGAGGCGGTCCGTCCGACCGACGGGCGCATCAACTCCGTCATGCAGGCCATCCGGGCGGGTGCCACCCCCGAGGAGGTCTTCGAGTCCACGAAGATCGACCCGTGGTTCGTCGACCAGCTCTTCCTGATCAAGGAGATCGCCGACGAGCTGGCCGCCGCCGACAAGCTCGACCCCTCGCTGCTCGCACTGGCCAAGCGGCACGGCTTCTCCGACGTCCAGATCGGCGAGATCCGCGGGCTGCGCGAGGACGTCGTCCGCGAGGTACGCCACGCGCTGGGCGTCCGCCCGGTCTACAAGACCGTCGACACCTGCGCCGCCGAGTTCGCGGCGAAGACCCCGTACTTCTACTCCTCGTACGACGAGGAGAGCGAGGTCGCGCCCCGGACCAAGCCGGCCGTGATCATCCTCGGCTCCGGCCCGAACCGCATCGGCCAGGGCATCGAGTTCGACTACTCCTGCGTCCACGCCTCCTTCGCGCTGAGCGACGCGGGCTACGAGACCGTGATGGTCAACTGCAACCCGGAGACCGTCTCCACCGACTACGACACCTCCGACCGCCTGTACTTCGAGCCGCTGACGCTCGAGGACGTGCTGGAGATCGTGCACGCGGAGTCGCTGGCCGGACCGCTCGCCGGAGTGATCGTGCAGCTCGGCGGCCAGACCCCGCTCGGGCTGGCCCAGGCGCTCAAGGACAACGGCGTCCCCGTGGTCGGCACCTCGCCGGAGGCGATCCACGCCGCCGAGGACCGCGGCGCCTTCGGGCAGGTCCTCGCCGAGGCCGGACTGCCCGCGCCCAAGCACGGCACCGCCACGACGTTCGCCGGCGCCAAGGCCATCGCCGACGAGATCGGCTACCCGGTCCTCGTCCGGCCGTCGTACGTCCTCGGCGGACGCGGCATGGAGATCGTGTACGACGAGACGCGGCTCGCCTCGTACATCGCGGAGTCGACCGAGATCAGCCCGTCCCGGCCGGTGCTCGTCGACCGCTTCCTCGACGACGCGATCGAGATCGACGTCGACGCGCTGTACGACGGGCAGGAGCTGTACCTCGGCGGAGTCATGGAGCACATCGAGGAGGCCGGCATCCACTCCGGCGACTCGGCGTGCGCCCTGCCGCCGATCACCCTCGGCGGGTTCGACATCAAGCGCCTGCGGGCCTCCACCGAGGCCATCGCCAAGGGCGTCGGCGTGCGCGGACTGATCAACATCCAGTTCGCGATGGCCGGCGACATCCTCTACGTCCTGGAGGCCAACCCGCGCGCCTCGCGCACCGTCCCCTTCACCTCGAAGGCGACCGCGGTGCCGCTCGCGAAGGCCGCCGCCCGCATCTCGCTCGGCGCCACCGTCGCCGAACTGCGGGCCGAGGGGCTGCTCCCCGCCAACGGCGACGGCGGCACCCTGCCGCTCGACGCGCCGATCTCCGTCAAGGAGGCCGTCATGCCGTGGTCGCGCTTCCGCGACATCCACGGCCGCGGCGTCGACACCGTGCTCGGTCCGGAGATGCGCTCCACCGGCGAGGTCATGGGCATCGACTCGATGTTCGGGACGGCGTACGCCAAGTCCCAGGCGGGCGCCTACGGCCCGCTGCCGACCAAGGGCCGCGCGTTCATCTCCGTCGCCAACCGCGACAAGCGCTCGATGATCTTCCCGGCGCGCGAGCTGGTCGCCCACGGCTTCGAACTCCTCGCCACCTCCGGCACGGCCGAGGTGCTCCGGCGCAACGGCATCAACGCCGCGGTCGTGCGCAAGCAGAGCGAGGGCGAGGGCCCGAACGGCGAGAAGACGATCGTCCAGCTCATCCACGAGGGCGAGGTCGACCTCATCGTCAACACGCCGTACGGCACCGGCGGCCGCCTCGACGGCTACGACATCCGCACGGCGGCCGTGGCCCGCTCCGTACCCTGCCTCACGACGGTCCAGGCGCTCGCGGCCGCCGTCCAGGGCATCGACGCCCTCAACCACGGGGACGTGGGAGTGCGCTCGCTCCAGGAACACGCCGAGCATCTGACCGCGGCCCGCGACTAGCAGCCCCCAGGGGGACACCGGAAACGGTGTCCCCCTCTGTATGAGGCCTCTGGATGAGGCTGCGTGAGGACACAGTGAACATGTACAAGCTCTTCTTCCGGCTCGTCTTCCACCGGATGGACCCGGAGCAGGCCCACCACCTGGCCTTCCGCTGGATCCGGCTCGCCGCGCGCGTGCCCGTCCTGCGGACCTTCGTCGCCGCCCTCCTCGCCCCGCGCCACGAGGAGCTGCGGACCGAGGCCTTCGGGCTGCGGATGCACGGTCCGTTCGGGCTCGCCGCCGGCTTCGACAAGAACGCGGTCGCCGTCGACGGCATGTCGATGCTCGGCTTCGACCACGTCGAGATCGGCACCGTCACGGGGGAGCCGCAGCCCGGCAACCCCAAGCAGCGGCTGTTCCGCCTGGTCCCCGACCGGGCGCTCATCAACCGGATGGGCTTCAACAACGAGGGCTCCGCCGCGGTCGCCCGCCGGCTCGCCGAGCGCACACCCGTCTTCCGGACCGTGGTCGGCGTCAACATCGGCAAGACCAAGGTCGTCCCCGAGGACGAGGCCGCCGCCGACTACGTGAAGTCGACCGAGCGGCTGGCCGCGCACGCCGACTACCTCGTCGTGAACGTCAGCTCCCCGAACACCCCGGGGCTGCGCAACCTCCAGGCCACCGACTCCCTGCGGCCGCTGCTCACCGCGGTCCGCGAGGCAGCCGACCGGACGGTGACCACCCGCCGCGTCCCCCTGCTGGTCAAGATCGCCCCCGACCTGGCCGACGAGGACGTCGACGCCGTCGCCGACCTCGCCGTCGAGCTGGGCCTGGACGGGATCATCGCGACGAACACCACCATCGCGCGCGAGGGCCTCGGCCTGACGTCCGACGCGGCCCTGGTCCAGGAGACCGGCGGACTCTCCGGGGCGCCGCTCAAGGCACGCTCCCTGGAGGTCCTGCGCCGCCTCTACGCGCGCGTGGGGGACCGGATCACCCTCGTGGGCGTCGGCGGCGTCGAGAACGCCGAGGACGCCTGGCAGCGCATCCTGGCCGGCGCCACCCTCGTCCAGGGCTACAGCGCCTTCATCTACGAGGGTCCCTTCTGGGGCCGCGCCATCCACAAGGGCCTCGCGGCCCGCCTGCGGACGAGCCCGTACGCCACCCTCGCCGACGCGGTCGGCGCCGACGTGAGGAAGAAGACGGCATGAGTGTCCTGGAACCCTTCGGCACCCGGCTGCGCCGGGCCATGGACGAGCGCGGCCCGCTGTGCGTCGGCATCGACCCGCACGCCTCCCTGCTCGCCGACTGGGGCCTGAACGACGACGTCGCCGGTCTGGAGCGGTTCAGCCGCACGGTCGTCGAGGCGCTGGCCGACCGGGTCGCGGTGCTCAAGCCGCAGAGCGCGTTCTTCGAGCGCTTCGGCTCGCGCGGTGTCGCCGTACTGGAGAAGTCGGTGGAGGAGGCGCGGGCGGCCGGGGCGCTGGTCGTCATGGACGCCAAGCGCGGGGACATCGGCTCGACGATGGCGGCGTACGCCGAGACCTTCCTGCACAAGGACGCGCCGCTGTTCTCGGACGCGCTGACCGTGTCGCCCTATCTCGGCTACGGCTCGCTGAGGCCGGCGGTGGAGCTGGCGCGCGAGAGCGGGGCGGGTCTCTTCGTCCTCGCGCTCACCTCCAACCCGGAGGGCGCGGAGGTGCAGCACTCGGTGCGCCCCGGGGACGACGGCGGCCCGAACGTCGGCGCGCGGATGCTGGCGCACCTGGCGCGGGAGAACGCCGGAGAGGGCCCCATGGGCTCCTTCGGGGCCGTCGTCGGCGCCACGCTCGGCGATCTGTCCTCGTACGACCTCGCGATCAACGGTCCGCTCCTCGCGCCCGGCATCGGCGCCCAGGGCGCGACCCCGGCCGATCTCCCGCGGGTGTTCGGCGCGGCCGTGGGCCACGTGGTGCCCAACGTGAGCCGGGGTGTTCTGCGTCACGGTCCCGACGCCGCGTCCCTGCGCGCGTCGGCGGACCGCTTCGCCGAGCAGATCAGGGCGGCCGTGGCCGCGGTCTGACGGCTCCCGCGGGTGCCCTGCGGACGTCCCGGCTCTGGATACATCCTCAAATCCGTGACGTTTTGTCCTCAATGTCTGGCTCGACGGAGGCTGACCAGGACTTTTCCGCTGTTCTCGCTGACTCCGGCCTACTTGCCCGCTAGTCTCCGACGAGAGTGAACGGGCAAGAGAGTTGTTCGTTGCTCACCAGGTGTGGGGCGAATAGGTTCCGCACCGGTCCGTATCCGACAGTTCGACATCCGAGGTGACGTAGGCGTGGCTCTTCCGCCCCTTACCCCTGAACAGCGCGCAGCCGCGCTCGAAAAGGCCGCCGCGGCTCGCCGGGAGCGGGCCGAGGTCAAGAATCGACTCAAGCACTCCGGCGCCTCCCTCCACGAGGTCATCAAGCAGGGTCAGGAGAACGACGTCATCGGCAAGATGAAGGTCTCCGCTCTCCTGGAATCCCTGCCGGGCGTGGGCAAGGTCCGCGCCAAGCAGATCATGGAGCGACTCGGGATCTCCGAGAGCCGCCGTGTGCGTGGTCTCGGCTCCAACCAGATCGCGTCTCTCGAGCGCGAGTTCGGCGGCGGCGCCGCCTGACGTTCTCGGGCACCCCTGAGAACCTGGATAATCGCTGCATGGCTGCAACATCCCGGGGGACGACCCCCGTGCCCCCGGATTCACGTCCGCGGCTGACCGTGCTCTCCGGCCCTTCCGGGGTCGGCAAGAGCACGGTCGTCGCTCATATGCGCAAGGCACACCCCGAGCTGTGGCTCTCGGTGTCGGCGACGACCCGCAGACCGCGCCCCGGGGAGAAGCACGGCGTCCACTACTTCTTCGTCACCGACGAGGAGATGGACAAGCTGATCGCCAACGGCGAACTGCTCGAATGGGCGGAGTTCGCGGGAAACCGCTACGGGACTCCGCGCACGGCCGTGCTCGAACGGCTGGAGTCGGGCGAGCCGGTCCTCCTGGAGATCGACCTCCAGGGTGCCCGGCAGGTCCGCGAGTCCATGTCGGACGCGATGCTGGTGTTCCTGGCTCCCCCCTCCTGGGAGGAGCTGGTGCGCAGGCTCACCGGGCGGGGCACCGAACCGCCCGAGGTGATCACGCGCCGCCTGGAGGCGGCCAGGATCGAACTGGCCGCCGAGCCGGAGTTCGACATGACCCTGGTCAACACCTCCGTCGAGGACGTGGCGCGCGAGCTGCTAGCCTTGGTGGCAGTTGTTTGATCTTTCAGGTCACTGTCAGGTCAGTTTCCACTTTTCGGAAGGCAGAGCGTGTCCTCTTCCATGACCGCGCCCGAGGGCATCATCAACCCTCCGATCGACGAGCTCCTCGAGGCGACCGACTCGAAGTACAGCCTCGTGATCTACGCCGCGAAGCGTGCCCGTCAGATCAACGCTTACTACTCGCAGCTCGGTGAGGGACTCCTCGAGTACGTGGGTCCCCTCGTCGACACGCACGTCCACGAGAAGCCCCTGTCGATCGCGCTGCGCGAGATCAACGCGGGTCTGCTGACCTCGGAGGCCGTCGAGGGCCCCGCCCAGTAGTCCTCTCGATCCCTTCACCACAGGCCCGGCGGCGCGACCGCCGGGCCTGTGGTGTGTCATGGAGTCGTACGTTTTCCGAGTGCGGGGAGAGACGGTGGACAAGCCGAAGGTCGTGCTGGGGGTCAGCGGCGGCATCGCCGCGTACAAGGCCTGTGAGCTGCTGCGCCGGCTGACCGAGTCGGGCCACGACGTGCGCGTCGTGCCGACCGCGGCCGCGCTGCACTTCGTCGGGGAGGCGACCTGGTCCGCGCTCTCCGGCCATCCCGTGTCGACCGAGGTCTGGTCGGACGTGCACGAGGTGCCGCACGTGCGCATCGGGCAGGAGGCCGACCTGGTCGTCGTCGCGCCCGCCACCGCGGACATGCTGGCGAAGGCCGCCCACGGCATGGCCGACGACCTGCTGACCAACACGCTGCTCACCGCCCGGTGCCCGGTCGTCTTCGCGCCCGCCATGCACACGGAGATGTGGGAGCACCCGGCGACACGGGCGAACGTGGCCACCCTGCGTGACCGGGGCGCCGTCGTGATCGACCCCGCCGTGGGCCGGCTGACCGGGGTGGACACCGGCAAGGGCCGGCTGCCCGACCCCGCGGAGATCTTCGAGGTCTGCCGACGGGTGCTCGCCCGGGGCGTCACCGCCCCCGATCTCGCCGGGCGCCACGTCGTCGTCAGCGCGGGCGGCACTCGAGAACCGCTGGACCCGGTCCGCTTCCTCGGCAACCGCTCCTCCGGCAAGCAGGGGTACGCGCTCGCCCGTACGGCGGCGGCGCGGGGCGCCCGCGTCACGCTCATCGCGGCGAACACCGGGCTGCCCGACCCCGCCGGTGTCGACGTGGTGCGGGTGGGGACGGCCGTCCAGCTCCGCGAGGCGGTGCTCAAGGCGGCGCCTGACGCGGACGCCGTCGTGATGGCCGCGGCGGTCGCCGACTTCCGTCCGTCGGCCTACGCGACCGGAAAGATCAAGAAGAAGGACGGCGAGGAGCCCGAGCCGATCGTCCTCGTCCGCAACCCGGACGTCCTCGCGGAGATCTCCGCGGACCGGGCCCGCGCAGGTCAGGTCGTCGTCGGCTTCGCCGCCGAGACGGACGACGTACTCGCCAACGGACGCACCAAGCTGCGCCGCAAGGGCTGCGACCTCCTCGTCGTGAACGAGGTCGGGGAACGCAGGACCTTCGGCTCCGAGGAGAACGAGGCCGTGGTGCTGGGCGCCGACGGCAGCGAGACCCCCGTCCCGTACGGACCCAAGGAGGCCCTCGCCGAGACGGTGTGGGACCTCGTGGCGCGTCGCTTCGGGTGATTGTCGCCCGCACTTCACACGGCTCAGCGGCCGCTTCGCGGCATCCTGTGGCAGCCTGGCGGGGACGGTCCGCCGAGTCGCGGTTTTCCCGTGCCGCAGGTCACAGCGCTTCCGAGAGGCGAGACAGTGGCCCCGCGGCGGGGTGCGACCGATAAACTGTCCACGGACGACGCCGGGCGCAGCTCCCGACCGTCCGCCAATGATCAGCCAGCAGCCGCTGCAACCACAGGGAGCGTTGTGTCCCGTCGCCTGTTCACCTCGGAGTCCGTGACCGAGGGTCACCCCGACAAGATCGCTGACC
>NZ_BMWD01000057.1 GCF_014651055.1 Streptomyces fructofermentans | reverse complement strand
CTACGTGATCTACTAACGGCCGCATAAGCCATCAGGTGTTGCGAGCATCTCTAGAATCCGCCGTCCTCTGGGGGCTCGTGGTGCGTGTGTGGTGTCCGGATCCGGACATGGTGAACGTGCTGTGACTATGACAGCAGGTCAGAGCCGTGGTCAACTCTTTCGGCCTGGCGCGCCTCTCGCTTCGCGGCGACCAGGTCGCAGAGCTCGTCGAGGTCGACGCGGACGCGGCGGCGCCGGTCGTAGCCGTGGTGGGTGAGCTCGCGGCGGCAGACCCACTGCCGGATGGTGTCTGGCTTCTCCTTGACGCTGAGAGCTGCGGCGTAGATGTCCGTGATCACGGCATCAGGATGCCACCGTTCCGGGACCGGGGGTGCGGGTGCCGGCGGGGCTGTGTGAGGGGCGGGCCGCGCCCTGGTGTGGGCCAGGGCGGGCCGGTGGGTCAGGAGACGTTGCCGCGGACGGAGTCGCCGAGGAGCCCGTCGGTGTACGTGACGTACTTGGCGGTGAAGCGGCCCTTGCCGGTGACGACGCCGGTGACGTTCTCACCGGGCTCGAGGTCGACGGTGTCGAGCTGGTTGGTGTCGGCGCCGAGCTCGGCGGTGTGCTTGGTGCCGTCGGTGTCGGTGATGGTGATGTACAGCGGGTTGATGCTGATGGGCTCGTCGCTGCCGTTGCGGATGGTGACGCTCACGCTCGTGTAGGCGGTGCCGTCGGCGAGGATGCCCGGGGTGAACGCGGTCCGCTTGGCCGTGACCTTGACGGGAGCGGCAGGGGCCGCGGCGGACTCTTCCGGCTCGGCTGCGGCCGGCGCGTCGTCCGTGCCGACGTCGGAGCTGATGGACGTGCCCGCGTCGTCGCTGGTCGCCGCGTCGTCCTGAGCCGAAGCCGCGATGAAGGCGATCAGGGCGACCACGGCGACACCGACGCCCACGATGACGCCAGCGTGGTTCTTCTTCGGCGGGCGCGGCGGGGGTCCTCCCCAGCCCGGGGGCGGGCCCTGCGGCGCACCCCAGGCGGGGGGCTGCTGCTGGTGGTGCTGAGGTGGCTGGCCCCACTGTGGGTGCTGCTGGCTCATGTAGGCCCCCTTGGTGTGCTTTGTGCGCGAGGGGGCGAATGTAGCGGGTGTGTGGGCCACGTGAACGTGCTGGGACGGTTCTGTGACACGGCGTGGCCCGGCTGGCTGCTGCTCGTCAGGGCGAGTTCTCGAGCATCTTGTTCTTGTCGAAGCGGCCTTCGTCGTCTGTCCATCCGAGGTCGTCCAGGACCTGGGACATCAGCAGCGCGTCGTAGTCGTCCTTCTTGAGGCCGTCGCACTCCGGGGGCTTCTGCTTGTCGCCCTTCGGGCGGTCTTCCAGTGCGGAGGCGCAGTTGGTGGCGATCTCGTCGTAGGTGGGCTGCGCGATGAAGTAGATGCTGACGGCCAGGCCGGCGGCGAGGACGATGCCAGCGATGACGAGGTGGGCTCTCTTGAAGTGCTGCATGGTCCCTCCTGGGGACGCTGGCGGGTGGGTTACACCTTGCAGAAGCCGGAGTCCTTCAACGCCTGGTTGATCTTGGCGCCTTGGGCTTCGGTGGTCGTGACGTCCTTGTAGGTGAAGCGCTGCGAGGCCGTCCAATCCAGCTTGTTGCCGCCGCCGTTGAGCGCGGAGCACTGGTTGCGGGCGGCGTCGATCGCCTTGTCCTTGTACCGAACGACCTCGGGCGCTGCCGCGGCGAGCGCGTCGAGGAGGTCTTGGCGCTCCTTGCCCGTGGGCCTGGCCGGGAGGCCCGATGCCTTGCGGGCGGCGTCCTTCTGGGCGTCGGTGAGCTCGTCGGGGTTCGGCGTCGAGCCGGCGGCGGGCTTGTCGGCCTTCGCCTTGCCGCTGTCGCTGGTCTCCTCGCACGCGGTGAGGGTGGCGGTGGCCAGGGCGGCCAGGACCAGGGCGGCGGCGGTGCGGGTGTTCACGGGTCCCCCAGAAGGCGCGGGTGTGGATGTGGGGTGTACGACTCGCGCGCTGCAGGTGTGGTTGCGGAGTGCCGGGCGGCTCACCCGAACGAGTGACGCCGCCCGGACATGGCCGCCGTTGCATGGCGGTCCTTCCTGTGGTCAGGTGCCGCGCACCGTGTGGTGGCGGATCGTGGTCGCGGGGTCGTGGATGAGGCGCCCGCCTTCACCAATGTTCTGTACACGCAACCCCTCTCGGGGCCCCTCTCCGTCGCTGTCGTCGTCGTTGTCGTTGGCAGGCTGACCTGCACCGACGACATCCGGATCGGGGTAGGCCTGCACGGGGGTGGGGGCCTCGTCCCAGCGCAGCCCGGCCGAGGTGGAGCGGCCCTCCATCCGTACGTCCTTCACGCGCCACCCGACGTCGGCCGCTGCGGCCTTGATCGCGTCGGTGGTGGTGCGCAGGTGCGCGGCGAGGGGGACGAGTTGGGCGTTGGGGGTGCCGACGTCGCGGACCGCGGCGACCAGTTCGATGGGTGAGATGGGCCGCGGCCCGGCCGGGGGCAGCGTGTCGGCCGGCTCGGCCTGCTGCTCCTGGGCGTCGGCGGCGGGGTTCTGCTCGGGTGCGGCAGGTGGCTGCTTGGGTTTCCAGTCGGGGTGTCCGGCGCGGTAGGCGGCGATGATCCACAGGGCTGCGGCGGGCCAGAGCAGCCAGGCCGCGGCGCCGGTGTGGAGGCGCTCGTAGAAGCCTCCTCCGGCCTTGGTGGCGATCTTACGGAGGAGCCCTGCGGCTGCGACGAGGAGAGCGGCCTTGGTGAGCCAGGTCAGGCCCGAGGAGCTGGCCAGCCATGCCCGGACGGCGGCGTAGCGGCGTTGGACGGATTGGGCGGTGCGGGCGGCGTAGTGGGTGGCCAGGCGACTGCTGCCGGTGTGGAGGCGGGTGCCGGCGGCGCGGATCCACCCCATGGTGGTGGCCGTCTTCATGTCGGCGTCCCGTTGACAGCCGCGTCCATGATCATGCGGGCGAGGTCGTTGGCGCCGGAGACGACGACGCCCGCGATGAGGGCGGCGGTGCCGGTGGTGATGCACAGCAGGCACGAGGTGAAGACGCCCTTCCACCACTTGCCTCGTACGGCCTTGGGGACCGTCTTGCGGAGCATGATGAGGGCGAGGAAGAGGGCGGTGACGAGGACGGCGCCGAAGCCGTCGATGTGCGGGGCGCCGCCTTGTGCGAGCTGGGTGCCGTTCTGGCCGGTGAGCCAGGACATGCCGAGGCCGCCGATGCCGTTGCCGGCCCAGCGGAAGAACTCGCTGACCATGTTGGCGAGGCCGCCGGGGCAGGCGACCATGAGGATGCCGCAGACCATGCCGAACCAGTAGGCGATCATCGCTTTCGGGTCGAGGGAGCGTCCGCCGGCCGCGGCGGGCGGGCCGCCCTTGCCCTTGCCGCCGACGGCTGCGGCGGGGGCGGCGCTGCCCCGGTACCAGCGGTAGTGCTCGGTGCCCAGGAGCGCCAGGCCGAGGGCGAAGCCCGCGGTCGTCACGCCGACGGTGGTGAACTGGCCGACGTCTGCGGCCAGCTGGACGGTGCTCATGATGGCTTCACTCCGGTGAGGACGTAGACGAGCGTGGTGACGGGCAGGGTGAGGGCGATCGCGAAGACGCCGGCCCATAGCAGGCTGCGGGTGGTGAAGGCGCGGATCCGGGGGGCCCACAGGTCCGGTGCCGCGGTCCGGGCGTCCGACTGGCGGACGTTGTCGACGTAGGCGACGACGCACAGCGGCAGGAGGGCCATGACCCAGGCGCCGGCCAGGCCCTCCTCGTCGCGGACGGAAGCGAGGACCCAGGCCCACGGCCCGCAGAGTGCGAACCCGGCGGCCGCGCAGGCGAGGTGGCGGCCGGTGAGGATCCGCCGGTACCAGGGCGGTCCCGGATCCGGATCGGGGACGGCGAGCGGTCCGCCCTGCTCGTAGGTGACGTGGACGTGGACGACCGGGGGCTCCGGCGGACCGGATGCGGATCCGGATCCGTCCGGAGCGGGTCCGGATCCGGTCCGCCACCAGTCCGGATCCGGATCCACGCTGCCCCGCGGGGCGGGCGGCACGGGCGGCGGGGGTGCGGCCGGAGCCGGGGCCGGTAGGGGTTCGCCGGCGGGGATGATGCGGCTCGGGATGATCGGGTCGCTCACCACGACCACCCGGCGCATCCCAGCGCCACCGCGGTGGCCACGGCCCACGCGGCGCCCATCCAGATCCGGTCGTCGTCGTACGCCTGCAGGGCCAGGAGCGCGGTGACGACCGCGAGGGCGTAGGCGAGGGCCGGGACCATGGCCAGGCCGACCAGGAGGGTGGCGGGCAGAGCCAGGACGACAGCGGCTCCGGCAAGCGCGGCCAGGGTCCAGGACCGGCCGCAGTGGCGGATGTACCAGGCCGTGGCGAGGCCGGGGGTGAGGCCGGCCAGGCAGATAGCGAGCAGCAGCACGGCGGACTCCTAGTGGATGAGGGCGGTGACCGCGAGGGCGAACCCGGTAGCGGTGATCGCGAGGAAGGCCAGGGCGAGCAGCAGCCCGGCGGCGGCGAGCATCAGGCGCCTCGCTGGAGGTCGCGGAGGTACCGGGCGACACTGTCCGGCGACGCGGGCCGGCCGAGCCGGTCGGACACCTCACGGATCACGGCGGATCGGTCGCGGATCCCGTCCTCCCACACGATCCGGACCGCGTCCTTCGTGGTCAGGGTCGTGCGGTCGATCGGTGTCACGGTCCGGTCCGGACGATCCGCGGACTGCTCCGGACGGTCCGGATCCGCCGGATCCGCCGATCCGCCGTCCAGCTCGAGGGCCCGCCGCTCCGCCTCGACCATGCTCTGCCCGCGCTGCAGCTCCCGGCGGATCGGGATCATCGCGAGCTGTCCGTCGACCGCGGCGCGGCGCTTGGCCACCCATTGCTGGGTCAGTGGGTCGAGCGGACGGGCGTGGACGCGCATGGCGATCGTCCAGCCGCCCTTGGCGAGCGCGGACACCAGGGCGCCGACGGCTCCGACGATCAGCTGGTTGAAGACGTAGCCGTGCGCGAAGACGGCCGCCATGGAGACGGCGAGTGCCCAGTGGCCGGCCTTGCGGGGGCCCTTGGCCCGCTCGGGGTCGGAGCGCAGCAGCCACTCGACGGCCATGCACATGATCCACGTGGCGTCGAAGGCGACCGCGGCAGTGTAGGCGACGGCAGCGATCGTGGCAGTGGCGAGGAGGTCGCCGATGCTGGCGGTCGTCCAGACCAGGGACGCGGTGACGAGGACGCAGGCGCCGACGGTGACGGCGGTGCGCACCAGCTGGTCCCAGTCGCGGGGCGGTACGGGGACCTCGACCTCGATCTTCTGCTTGTCGAGGACGAGTTCGGTCTTGCCGTCCACGGTGTGGGGGACGAGGCTGTTCCGCTCGATGGTCTCGGTCTTGGTACGGCGGCGCACAGGGTTCCTCCGTTGATTCAGGGCGTGCCGAGGCACAGCCAGTAGTCGCCGTATCTGCGGACGGCGGTGGTGAAGGGCGTGGTGCGGCAGGGCTCCCGGCCCCCGGCCGAGTCGCGGCGGGTGGTGCCGACGACGGTCAGGGCGCCCCGGGTGCCGCACGGGGCCGGGACGGCGCCCGTACGGGTCGGGACCGCGCACGTGCCGAGGAGTTCGTTCGGGCCGACGGACTTGGTGCGGGCCGGCGCCGGGGCCGTGGCGGTCGGGGCGGGCGGCTGCACGCTGGACGTCGGCTGGGGGTCGGTCCAGGCGGTGTCGTCGAGCATCAGGTGGGTGACGAGCATGGCCATCGCGGCCGGCGCCCCGAGGACGACGACCGCGATGGCCAGCACGCGCCCTATCCGGGCTATCACCAGGGCCACCGGCCCCTCGCACGGCCGCTGTTGATGCTGTCCCGGTGCCCGGAGCGGCGGGCGGCAGCCTTCCGGTCCTCGCGCTGCTGCGCCCTGGCGGCCCGCTCCCGGTCGGCGGTCGACGGGCTCGAGGCGTTCGGGTTGAGGGCGTCGAGGGTCCGCTCGAGGCGGCTCTTCCGGCCGAACATCAGGCCTGCCCCCTTGCGGCGTTGATGCGGGCCTCGGCGAGCTGGGTGCGTGCCGCGCCCGCGGCCGTCCCCTGCTCGCGGTCGGACCGCAGGTCGGCCGCGCAGGCGTCGACCGTCGCGCGCTGGCCGGTGATCCGGCTGGGCTGCGGCGTGCGGCGCAGGAGCGTGGCGTAGGCGGCGCGGGTGATGTCGCCGGTGATCTCCGGGAGCCGGGCGCTCAGGGCGGGGTGGTGGACCGGGGACATCGTGGCCGCCTGGATGACGGCGGCCCGGGCGACCGCGGTGAGGAGCTCGGTGGGGCGGATGGTGCTGAGGCGGCCGACGATCTCGTGGACCATGACCGTGACCTCGGCCTCGACCTGGCCGGTCGTCATCCGAGCCTCGCAGCGGTCGAGCGCAGGAGGCCGGCGTACTGGCCGTGAGTGAGGTCGGACGTCGGGGGGAGGGCTGCGGTCGCGGTGGCGAGGCTGTCGCTGCGCACGGCGTCGGGGAGGCCGTCGAAGGTGGCCCGGGCGGCCCACTCGAGGACCTGCTCCCAGACGCAGTTCGTGATCGGCTCGTCCGGGTCGGTCTCCAGGAGGGCCGCGGCCTCGAGCAGGACCTGCTGCGCGTAGGAGGGCCGGCCGAGCAGGGCGTCGAGAGCCGCGCCGATCGCGTCGTCGAGGACGTGGCCCTGGTCCTGCAGGGGCAGCGGGTGCTCGGCGAGGTGCTCGGTGAGGGTGCAGCACAGGTCGCAGGCGAGCGGGTCGTGCTTCGGCTGGTGCTGATCGATACGGTGGGCCATTGGGCCTGCCTTTTCGTGATGGGGAAGGTGGGCCTGGCCCTGTCCCGGAGCGCCAACTCAGCGGGACAGGGCCGTTGTGCGTTGGAGGAAACCGAGGGCGGCTCCTCCTGGCTCAGCACGTTAGACCCTAGGGTCTATGCAATGCAAGACCCTAGGGTCTAGAGTCGGGGTGTCGCGCTCCACGGCACGGAGGGAGCGTCAGTGGACGAGCAGGTCGAGGAGGTGCGTCGACTCTTGGAAGCCATCGAGCGCCTGGAGCAGATGCAGGACGACGAGGCGTGCGCCAAGGCGGTGACGCAGGTCCTCGAGACCTGGCCCGACCACCACGCCCGTCTGCGGGAGCTACGCCAGCAGCGCGTCCTGCGTATGAAGGAATCGGGCATGACCTGGCAGCAGATCGGCGACGTCCTCGGCGTGCACTTCACCCGCGCGCAGCAGATCGCCAAGGGCATGCGCGGCTCGAAGCGCCCGAAGCGAGAGCCGACGTCGGATGGATGAGCTGGCGCGGTGGCTCGACCAGCGGCTCGCGGAGGACGAGCGGGACGCGCAGGATCGGCGCGGCATCTTCCCGCAGCCGGGCGTGGATGACGACGGCACGGTGTGGCTCCACGTCCGACCGGGCGGGAACGCGGTCATTGTCCGGCAGCGGGACCCGATTGAGGGGTACGACGACCTGGCGAAGCTGCGGAACTGGGCGGGCGCTGACAACGGTTGGACGCAGGCCCGGGTGCTGCGCGAGATCGAAGCGAAGCGGCGGGTCCTGAGTGACTTCACGGAGACCGCTCGCCTGCGGGACGAAGCAGCCTCCCGGATCAGGGCGGCCGGGGATCACCCGGACCCCGGGGACTTGGACACATGGGACCGGGCGGAGCGCGAGGCTGCGATCCTCGAGGCGCCGGTACGCGTCCTCGCTACCGTGTACCGGGATAGGCCCGGATACCGAGCAGAGGAGTGGGCGCCATGAGCGACACGACCTGGGGCTGACGGCCCGCACACGACGAAGCCCCGGCCATGCGGTCGGGGCTTCGTGCTGTCCGGATGCGTGATCATGCCGCCCGGGTGAGGCTGTGGTCATGGCCACCACACAGCCCGTCGTGATCTACCCGCCCGACGCGGACGGCGCCCGGCGCGTCCGCGTGGACGGAGCGATCCTCGGCCTGGCCTACTCCGTGCAGGACGTCGCGGCGCTGATGCAGACGGCCGGCCTCCAGGACTGGAACGAGATGGACGTAGTGAGGTCCGGGTTGATCGAGTGGCGTGGTGGAGGGCCGGAAGTCTGGACGCCCTGATCGCTCCGGGCGTACGGTCGTCTCGCATCACAGAGGGGGCCCACCCTCGACGGCCCGCCGCACCCCACGGGGAACGGCGGGCCTCGTGCTGTCCGGGCCGCGGACGCGTCAGGCCGCTACCTGCTCCTCAGTGAACTCCCGGCGCCCGGGCTGCAGATGGCGCAGCTGCAGCCACGTCTCCGGGGGGTACGGGCACAGGCACCAGGCGCACTGCACCGGCCGGTCGATGGCTGCCGGGATTCGCGCGCCGCAGATCACGCCGGACGGGTCGACCGCGATGCAGTAGCCGAGGAACGTGGGCCGACCCTTCTCCTCGGCCTCGTCCCGCTGGACGGCGTTGCGGGCGCGGTCGACGAGCTGGCCGATCTCCCGGCCGAGTTGCGGGCCCTGCTCCCACAGGGCGATGAAGTGGATCTGGCTCGCGAGATAGCCGGCCGCGGCGGTGACACGGTGTGCGAGGGAGCCGACGCGCGGGCGCTCGGGGAGGCCGCGAGTGTGACGTACGGCGTCGGCCCAGTCCTCGAGGACGCCGGTGATTCCGCCGGCGGCGCGGAGGGTGAGGACCTCGGTGTCCAGGGGCAGTGGCGCTTCGGGGTGGCGGACGCGGCCGCCGTACTGCGCGGCGCCGGTCGTTCCGGGGGCGAGCCAGGTCTCGAGGGCGGCCCACATGCGGGGCAGGCGGTGGAGGTGGCCGAGGGTGTTGGTGGTGCAGGTGCTGCAGAGGGTGCCGTGCCGGAGTACGTGGGTCTTGCACAGGGTGCAGATCATGACTGCGCCCCCTTCCCTACTGGTCGTTCTGTGCGGGTGGCTCCTCGTCGAGCCATTCGATGCGGGCGTCGCCGTAGCCGCGGATCAGGTCGGCTGTGCTGGGCGCCTCGGTGGTGATCCAGAGGGTGGGGTCCTCGATGGCGACGGCCCGGCCGCCGTCTTCCTCCCAGCCGTCGAAGACGTGGTGGGGGAGGTGGAGTTTGAAGGGGCGTCGCTTCGGGGTGGGCCGAAGGTGGATGACGTCGGCTGCCATGGCCTCGTCGGGGATGAGCGGCAGCCCCAGGCCGAAGCCGCGCAGGGCAGGGATCCGGTCGGGCTCCGCAGCGTGCTGGCGCAGGAGCTTGACGAACGCGGCGAGGGTGGTGGGGTGCGCGGCGATCTGCTGGACCGGGTCGGTGCGCGCGAGGAGAAACCTCATGTGCGCCTCCGGTGCGCGGGCCCATGCGGTGACTGCCAGGCGGGCCGGGCCGCGCGCGGGACCGGGCGGCCCTGGCTGTCGACGAGGCCGGTCTCCTTCAACGCCTCGAACGTGCGGTGCAGCTCGGCGGCTGCGGCTGCCACGGCGGGTGCTACGACCTCGGCGATCCGGCGGAACTCGGTGGCGACGGAAATGAGGCGGCGCAGCATGGCGTCGCGCTGCTCGTCGGTGATCTGCGGTGTGAGGGCCAAGGGCTCGGGCATGGTCAGGCCTCCGTGGTGGGCTGCTCGTCGTCGGGGCGGGGGCCGGCCAGCGCGTTGCGCACGTCGACGAGCAGGCGGTACGCCTCGGAGTGCGGCAGGGCGCGGCGCTCCCAGTCCTTCACCACGGTGCGCACGCGGCGGAGGGTGCCGGTCGCCTCGTCGAGCTTGGCGGGCAGGGCCTCGTCGATGTCGGCCGCGGCGGGCTGCTCGGTGCCGTCGAGGGCGGCGAGGACGCGGCGACCGATCGCGGCCTGTGACCAGCCGCCGCGCTCAAGGACGGCGACGTATTTGCGTACCCGCTCGACGGCGGCCTTCAGCTCCAGGACGTGCCGCGTCGCCTCGACGGCCGCCTGCTCGTACTGCGCGACCTGCTCCCACCACGGGCGTTCCACGGTCGGCGCCACGACGCTGCGCCACCGCTCGACGTCCGCCACGGGGACGTGACCGGACTGGAGGCACCGCTGGCCGGGGTGGGTTTCGTGGCGGAACTCGGCGAGAACCTCGCGGAGTACGGCGGCGTGCTGGTCGCGGTCCCGCCGTGCGATCGTTCTCGCCTTGTCGGCCTCGTCTCGCTGCTGCTGGAGGACGTACCGCTCCTCGGCCATCTCCTGCCGCTGCTCCTCGTCGTCCGGCTGCTGCGCCTCGGCGCTGAGGATGTGCACCGGGTTCATCGGCGGGCGCCGGTCGGTCGGCGGCGGGACGATCACGCAGGCGAGGCAGTACGGCCCGACGCTCCCTGCGTTGGGGTGCTCGGCGCATCCCGCGTTCGCGGTGAGCGCCTCGATCGTCGCCGATGCCTTGCCCGCACCGCGGGCCCATTCGACCGCTTCGGTGATGGCGAGCGGGCTGGGAGTCCATGTTGTCGCGGGCGTCGTCGGGGCGTCGTCGGTGGGGTGCGGGGGCAGTCCTGCGGCACGGCGCAGCTGGTTGGCCGCGCGCGTGTAGGGGGCGGGGTCCGTGCCGCCGAGGAAGGTTGCGGACCACTCCTCGCCCTGCGGGCCGCGGTGCACCGGTCCCTTGTGCGGGCGCAAGACGCATGGGCCGACGGTCCCCTGGGGGGTGAGAGCGGACGTGTCGCACGTCGCCTCGTCGTCCTCGAGGACGTCGGCGGACAGGACGAAATCGTTCTGGCGGTAGTCGGCGAGGCGGCGGACCTGCGCTACCAATTCGGTGAGGATGTCGACGAGGCTGGCGCGGTTGGGCTTGCTCATGTGGTGCTGCTCTCTGTGCTGTCGTCGGCGGTCGGGCTGAGTGCGTCGTGCAGCTCGACGAGGCGTGCGTCCCACCAGCGGGCCATGCTCGATCCGAGGGGCGGCGGCCCCGCTTTCACCCACTTCTCGTAGAGGGCGGTGACGCGGGCGACGTCCCGCTCGGCGGACTGGTGGAGTCCGGCGTACACGCGCGCGGTCGTCTCCATCTGGGTCGCTTTGGTCGCTGCCGGGCCGGGTGGGGCGGCTGGTCCTCGCAGGGCGTCCGGGATGTGCTGAGGGTCGCTCATGTGGTGCTGCTCCTTGGCGTCATGGCGTGGTAGCGGGCGAGGACGATGGGGTCGGGTGTGCAGTCGCCTGTGCATCCGGGCGGGCGGAGGTGCAGTTGCGGTGTGCGGCCCCGTGCGAGGCCTCGCTGAGCAGGCAGCACGGCTCGAGAGGTGGTGGGGTGTGGCCGAGCTCCCGGCGCCGCGCCCACTCGCACTCCGCGACCGCCCGCTGGTGCTGGCGGCGCTCGCGTACGGCGGCCTCGGCGAGGACCGCAGTGCCGAGGGCGAGGTACAGGGCGGGCGCGTACAGCCCGTGGTGGGCGCAGGCGAGGGTGAGCGCGGCCAGGAGGACGGTTCCGGCGGTGGCCGCGTACTGGTAGCGGCGGTGTGTGGTCATCGGCGTCTCCAGGGCATGTGCATCCAGTGGGCGAGGGGGAGGCCGGTGGTGACGACGGTGAGGGCGACGAATCCGAGCACTGCGATCACGAGTCCTCCTCGTCGCTGATGGGCAGCTGCCCGGTCCCGGCGGGGGCCGGTCGGTCGAGGGCGGCACGGGCCTCCCGGGGGCCGAGCGACCAGCCGCGGCGCGTGAGTTCGGTGATCGCGGCCCGCTGGTCAGGGCGCAGCTTGCGCCAGCACTGCGAGCCCACCCGCCGCGCCCGGGCGAGTGCGGAGCGGACCGGCTTGCGGCACTGCGTGCACTCGACGTCGGGCATCTCAGGCCTCCGACGCGGTGTGGGTGAGCTGCGCTGCGGTGATGAGGAGTTGGCTGACGGAGCAGACATGGTCGTCCGGGCCGGCAGCGATGGACGCGTTGAACAGGGCGAGAGTCTGCGGCTTGTCGTCGTTGGCGTAGGCGACGATGAAGCGGGCGGCGAAGGTCTCGTAGGGGTCTGCCTTGTTGGGGTCGAGGACGTGCATGGCCCACATGTCGCCGCGGTTGAGGTCAGGTACCTGCTCGCCGTAGAGCTTGACGAGTGCCGTCCTGCCTACCTCTGCGAAGGCGCAGCAGGCGCCGTAGATGGCAGGAGCTCGGCCTCGGGTGCCGATCTCCGCGAGTGCATCGGAGGCTTCTCGGGCGTTGAGGTTGAGTGCGGCACCGATGGCCCTCATGGTCAGGGCGTGCAGCTCGTCGCGGTCCATGCTGGTGTCCTCGCTGGTCATCGGGCTTCCTCCAGCGGTGAGCAGAGGTGGCACGGCTTGGTCTTGCGACAGCCCGGCATGTGCGGCTGCTCGGTCCAGCGGCGGACGGTCGCCAGCTCCGCGCGCACCCCGTTGTTGATCAAGTGGTCCCGCGCGAAGTCGGCGTCGTCGCGGTCGAAGGGGCCGAGCTCCACGCTGCCGCCGATGATCAGCGTGGTGAGGTGTCGGAGGCGTCCGCTGCGGTGGAACTGCGCGGCGCTGGTGGTCCACCACTCGGTGGGGCTGCCGCCGATGGCGTAGAGCCGCGCCTCGTCGACGACGACGCCCCACCGTTCGGGTACCGGCGCCTCGCCGGGGATGTTGAGGGCGGTCTGCGTGGTGGCCATGCTCAGGCGGCCCCGTCCTGGTCGACCACGCAAACGGTGCTGCGCAGCGCCTCGTGGCCCTCGTCGTGCTCCGCGCACAGGACCCGGCCGTCCTTCAGCTCGGCCCAGCCCGCGTCAACGACCGCGGCGGTCGCCTCGCGGACGGAGTCGAAGAGCAGCACGCCTTCGCCTTCGTCGTAGCCCTCGCTGCAGGCCGCGCATTTGACGGTCAGGCCGGTGATCCGTTCGAAGCCGGCGGGGGTTTCGACGGGGGTCTCCCAGACCATGCGCTTGCCCTTCGGCGTGACATCGGCGTCGGTCCGGTCTGCGTGCATGACGGCGTTGGTGTGGGGGGCCAGGGCGCAGGCGAAGCGGCCGTCGGGCGAAGGCGTCCCGCACCGGCCGGGGAGGGGCTGCGGGCGATGGGTCTCAACCCAGTGGCGGACGGCGGTCTCGATCGCGTCGAGGGCCTGTCCTCCGCGGCCGACGGCGCGGTCCCACTCAGGGCTGTCGGTGAAGGCGGCGGCGGCCTGACGGGTGCTGCGGAAGTAGGCCCTGGAAGGCTCCTGGATCTCGGTCATGAGGGTCATCAGGGCGAGGTGGCGGTCAGCGGTCATGGCGTTCTCCCTGGCTGGGGTGGCGGTGGAGGAGGGGGCCGATGGCGAGGCCGGACAGTGCCTCGTCGAGGTCGGCGTGGTGGCGGGCCTGCTCTTCGGGGGTGCAGGGCGTGATGTGGGCGGGCAGCCGGTGCCGGGCCCGGCCGAACGTGCCGTCGGGCACGTCCTCGGCAGGCACCTCGGCTGCGGCCTGGTCTTCGGCGTGGGTGGTCATCGGCGGCCCGTTCCGCCGGTCCCCCACAGGGGCGGCTGCACGGTGGGCCGACGACGGGCGGGCCGCGCCCGCGGCACCGAGGGCGGCCGCTGCCCGGCCGGCGCCGCGCAGCTGGACCAGTGCGCGACGGCCTTCCACTCGAGGTACTCGGGCTCGGCCCGGTCCCGGGTGAGCTCGCGCACGACCAGGCCGCCGGCGGCGGTGGTGTGCGCGGCGTACCCGCCCATCGGGGATGGCAGGGCGTTGAGCGGCATGCGGCGGCCGGTGCCGGTCTCGGTGGCCCAGCGGATCTGCGCGCCGCAGCGGTCGCACGGTGCGACGCCGCGGGTGGGGTGTGGGGTCGTGGGCATCAGACGGTGTCCTCTCCGCTCGCAGCCGCCAGGTCGGGGGCTGCCGGGTGGGCATCGAGTCGGGCATCGTGCGGGGCGCGGGTCCGCCCCCGCCTCGTGGTGCAGGCGTGGCCGGCCGCCGCCTGGCAGTCGGGGCAGGACGCGGCGAGGTCGTGCCCGGGCGTCCGGCGGGCCGCGGTGCGCAGCGCGTCGGGCATCCGGCCCGGCACGTGCCGCGCCGGCGGTTCGGCCAGCGGATCGCTCACCGCCGGTGCGGGGAGTTGCTCCTGGATGTCGGCGGTCCGCAGCAGGGGGCCGACGCGCAGCTGTCCGTACCGGTGCAGCGCGCCGACGGGACCGTGCTCGGCGACCGCGGCCAGGACCTCGGCGTCGGTCGCGGCGGCCCGCTCGCGGAATGTGGCCTTCGCGGGCAGCTCCGCGGCCGCCGTGGTGCGGGCGCGCTGTGCGTCGAGGGCGGCCTGCCACTCCCGGGCCCGGCGCCACTGCGCGCGCTGTACCTGCCGGGCGTCGGCGCACGTCTCGCACGGTGCGCCGGTCGGCCAGACTTCGCCGTCCTCGCACCAGGGCTGGCCGCATCCCCTGTGGGGGAGGCCGACGGACAGGAGCCAGGCGCCGAGGTCACGGATGTCGTCGCGGAGCAGGGGCTGCAGGCGGCGGGTGATGCGGGCGGCGATCCGCTGGCTGCTGGTGTGCGGGTCAGAGTCGAGCTGGCGGCCGATCTCCCGGGCGATCCGCCGCAGCAGGTAGCGGCGGATGCCGTCGAGGTCGCTGCCGCTGATCGGTGTGAGGGCCTGGCGGATGCGGTCGGTCCAGGCGAGGTCGGGGCCGGTGTAGGTGGTGGCGGGGCTCGGGGTGTGGGTGCCGCGCGGAGCGCGAGAGGCGTCCGGCCCGAACGTGCCGCCAGCAAGATCACCGGAGTTGTCCACAGGCCTACTACCGGTACCTCGCCTACGGCGGGAACCCCCAACCACCTGCGTCGCATCGTCAGTAAGAGTCGGGTTGTATTCCTTGATCGCGAGGGATCCGCCGCTGGTGGCCGGACCCGATCCGCCATGGTTGTCCGCACTCGACTCGTCCACCACGGCGGCGGGCGGGCACTTGTCCACAGGGGCGGCCGGGCCGGACGCGGGGGTGGCGGTTTCGATGTCGAGGGCCAGCTGCTCAACGAGGATCGGGTGCCGGTTGACGGTGACCGTGTGCCGGCCCTGGTACCCGGCGCGGCGGCCGAGGCTGACCCAGCCGGTGGCGTCCAGGTCGTGCATGATGCGGCGGGCGGTGCGGTCGGAGATCGGCTGGCCCGCAGACTCGCCGTGGTGGTGGAAGAGTTCCCCAGCCAACTCGCTGGCGGTGGGCTGGTAGCCGGGCTGGTAGCGGTCAGCGTGGGCCAGGAGGATCGCGGCGCGCAGGCGGCGCGGCTCGAGGGCGTCGCACATCGCGACGGACACGGTGACGAAATGCTCGTCCTCGCGGACCGGGCGGACCTGCCGGATTGCGGTCCGGCCGACGCCCGACTTGCGGGTCATGCGGCGGGTGGAGAACTCCGGGTCCCCGGCATCCGGGCCGGGCGTGCTGCCCTCGGTGAGGGCCCGCTCGAAGTCGCGCTTGGACAGGCCGCAGAAGCGGGCCATCTCGGCGACGTGCGCGTTGCAGTGCTCGGGGTTGGTGTCGACGTCGAGGGCGGCCATCTTGACCCAGGCCTTGATGAAGGCGTCCGAGTAATGGGAGCCGCGGTAGATGCGTTCGGGGATGTCGATGGTCTGCAGGGCGCGCTGCTGGGGGCGGCGCGGGCGTACGCGTCCAGCACGACCGGCCCCGCCACGGGTGTGGCGGGGCTCGGCGGCGGACGCGGACGCGGTGGTCATGTCAGCGGGTGGTGCACTTCGGGTAGGCGGAGCCGCGGCGGCAGTTGTCGTAGTCGGAGGACGACACCTCGAACGTGTGGTCGGTGCCGTCCTTGTCGCGGGTGGTCAGCTCGTAGTCGGTGGTGCAGGACTGGCGGCGGGTCTTGCCGGTGCCGGTCCAGTGGCACTCGCGTTCGGTGTCCTTGGCGACGACGCGTCCGGCCGGCCCCGGCTTGTGGGTGTCGCAGGCGGCCAGGGCCAGAGCGGCGGCGGTGAGGAGGGCGCCGAGCCCGAGCAGGGCCCGGCTCACTGGTCGGCTCCTGTGATGCGGGCGCGGATCTGCTCGAGGACGTGGGTGGGGATGGCGAGGCGCATGGCGGAATCGCCTTGGCGCGGGCCCTCGTTGAGGGTGTGGAAGCGGAGCCAGCCGCGGGACTCCAGGACGCGCAGCTGGACTGCGACCTGGTCGATCGTTAGGCCGGTGCCGTAGGAGAGTTCCTCGATGCTGGGCTGGCTGGAGGGGCTGACACGGCCGGTCAGGTGGCTGGAGTACCAGAGCAGGGTGTGGGCCAGGAGCCGCGCGTGGGGGTGCATGCGGCTCAGCCGGATGCCGCGCTGGAACGTGGCCCGGAACCGCTCCTTGCCGCGGAGGCTGCCGGGAGCGAGGAGGTGCTCCGGACGTGCGGGCGAGGCAGGGACAGCCGACTGGATGGGGGCGTGCCGGTGCGGGGCGCGCTCTCTCGGCGGCTGCGGCGCGGGCTTGGGCTGTGCGGGGCGCCGCGCCAGGTCGGCCGGGCTCGGGATCGGGGTCACAGGTTCAGCTCCGTTCGGTGGTCGACCGCGGCCTGGGCGGCGCGGAACTCGTTCGGGCTCGAGCGGCGTTTGCCGGAGGCGATGGCCCGGCTGTCGTGGACGCGCGAGTCGTTGAGGGGGCTGGGCGTGGTCCAGGCGCCTGCCGGGGCCCCGGGCCCGGGCGGGAGCTCGGGCAGACCGCGCAGCGCGAGCGGGGTGTGGAGTGCGCACCACCAGCCGGACGGGAACAGCCGTGCGTATCGCAGGGCGTGGACCGGGCCGACGTGCGTGCACTCCCCGGCCCTGCGTCGGCGGGTCCAGGTCATGTCGGACCGCTGTCGGGGTCGTCGATGCGGGCGTCGAGGATGATCCGCGTGCGAATGCCGGTGCCCGACAGCCGCAGCGTGGTCCAGCCCGGGCGTGCGCCGTCGAGGGTGTCGACCGGGCCGGGCCGGTAGTCCTCGTACGTGCCCTCGGGGTCGACGTCGAAGACGGCCTGCCAGGCGCCCATCACGGTGCGGGCTCGGGCCACGGTGAGCATGTCGAGGTCGGCGAAGGCGATCCCGTCGCCGACCTCGCAGCCCACGGTGCCCCGGCTGACGACCTTCTTGAAATGCCAGGGCAGCGGCGGCAGGGAGGGGTGGGTGGTCTCGGCCGTCCACAGCCACAGCAGGGCGGGGTTGTCGGCGTACGCGGCCTCGCTGAGCTGGCCCGCCTTGTGGCGCAGCCAGCCCCCGGCCGCCCCGTCCCGGGAAGCGTGAACGTCGGGGTGCTTCCAGCCGCAGGAGCAGGCCGCGTCGTAGCCGCCGGGGTCGGTGTACCAGCCGCGCTTGACCGGGTTGTGGGAGGCGATCTTCTTCGTGTGGCCGGTCAGCCGGCCGAACTTCTGGACGCTGCGCCGCACCCGGATCTGCATCGTGCGGGCCAGGCGCCGGCGGTGCAGGGGCGGCACGTCCTCGGGGCCGCCGCGGCGCAGTGTGCGGTAGCGGATGACGTGCCCGGGCGGGTCCCCGGCAAGGTCGTAGGTGTGCTGCCGCTGGACGATCTCCCGTACCCGGACCGGGCCGTCGATCGTGTCGATGACGTCGCCGAGCTGGACTGCGTCGGCGCGGGCGAGGAGGGTGACGGGCGGTGCCTGGAAGACGGCGGTGAGGTCGGGGACCACGGGGGTCTCGGGGATCTCGCTCATCAGGATCCGTTCAGGGTGTGGCCGCAGTCGATGCAGGACTGCGAGCCGTCGGTGTGGACGACATGCGCGGTGACGGTCTGCTCGGCGGGGCAGTGCGCGTACTCGAGGCCGCCGACGTCGGTGATCTCGCCGTCGGCGAGCAGCTGCTCGAGGACGCCCTCGTCGAGGAGGCCGAAGGACCGGGCGGGCGGCGCGTGTCGGCGCCGGAGGGCGGCCCTCACGAGCGGCCTGCCTGCCGGTGGCCTCCGGTGCGGAGGTCGGCGCGGGCCGCAGCGATGGCGGCGCACCGGCCGTGGCAGTACCAGTGCGCGGCCGCGTCGCTGCCGGCGCCGTGGACCTGGACCATCGCGGCCCGCGGCGCGGGCCCCGAGGAGGGGGCACCGCAGCCGTCCGTGGTGCAGACCTCGACCACGGGGAGGTTGCCGGCCTGCTTGCTGGTGCCGGTGAGGCCGCCGTTCCACGCGTACTTGGCGGCCTTCTGGCTCGAGCTGCTCTCCGGCAGGCGAGGGCGCTGGGAGCGCGGCCGCTTGGGGCTGCTGCCCATCAGGTGCTCACCTCGGTGATGGTGTGGCGCTCCCAGCCCGGGACGAAGGTGTCGAGGCTGGCGTCCGGGGTTGTGGTTCCGAGGCGCTTGCCGCACTGGCAGGAGGCGTGCATCTCGCAGTCGCCGTACTCGACGATCAGCGCATGCCCGCCGTCGAGGGTCTCCCTGAAGTCCGGGTTCGGGTCGGGGTCGCGCGGCTCACGGTCGGCACGGGCGACCAGGTCGGCGGCGGCGGGCTCGTTGTACCCGGCGGCCAGGAGGACGGCGAGGATCTCGGCGCGAGCAGTGGACGTCGCCCCGACCGGGGTGTCCTTCTGCTCGGCGACAGCGAGGCGTGGCTGCGGCATCAGGCGTCACCGCCGTCGGCGGGCTGGTCCTGCTGGGCGCGCCAGGCGTCGGCCTCGTCGTCGGTCAGCCCGGTGTGGAAGCGGACCTGCACGTCGGTGCCGTCGACCGTGAAGGCGACGGTGGCGTGCCCGAAGACCGTGCCCGGGACGCTGCCGGAGACCTTGGCCGCGACGTCCTGCCCAGTCGCCGCGGCGATCGCTCGCAGGCCGTCCAGGCTGGACGCCTTGAGCCGGAGCTCCGCTCGGGCGCTGCCGTCGTCGTGGCCGAAGACGTAGGTGCTGTCGACGGTGAGGCCTGCGTCCGGGTGCTGGGCGAGGAGCTGGCGGGCGAGCGCGGTGACGGAGGCCGCGCGCTGCTCGGCCTGCTCGGCAGCAGCAACCGGGCCGGGCTCCGCGGTCGGCGGCGCGTCCGCACCGGACGTCGGGCCGTGGGCCGGGTCCTCGGCCAGGAGCAGGCCCAGGTGGAAGAGGCCTTGGACGGGCGAGACGCGGTCGACCCGGCAGACCGCGCACGGCTGCACCAGCTCGAGCGCGTACTCCTCCGCGCCGTGGTCGATGCGGTAGCGGAGGTACTCCCGGCGTCCGGGCGCGAGGAGCGCGCGGGCTTCCTCGACCTGGTCGGCGAGACCCTCGGTGACGTTCTGCCAGTCGAGGTCGGCTGCCTCCTCGCCGAGAGTCCTGGCCACGCTCTCGCGGGCGATCTTCAGGAACTCGGTGATCGCCTCTCGGGCCAGGTCCTCGTCCATGTCCGCCTGC
>NZ_BMWD01000056.1 GCF_014651055.1 Streptomyces fructofermentans | reverse complement strand
TGCATAAACTGCTCGCTGCTTGATCAACTCACGCCGTGTTGCAACGATCCCTCGAATCCACCCCACAGGCCCGACCACAGCAGTTCAGGTGTCTGCGCAGCGGCTGCGCAATCCGTCTGCGCAATCCGCATACGCAAGGGCTGCGCAACCGCCTTCTGATGCACGCGCCGCGCACCCGACCGGTGTGCGTGCGCATCGACGACGCGTACCGCCCGAACCGCGAAGACCACGGGGCGATGTCCGAACGCGGAAGCCCGCGGCGCACCGCCGACCGACGCGGCAGGGCGGCGCTGCCGGCCCGGGGTCGATTACCTGCCAGGTCATCGACCCCGGCCCGTCCGGATGCCACGATCATCCGTGTACGGAGCCCGACCGACCGGAAAGGACGCAATGCCCGCCTACGCCATAGCCCACCTGCAAGAGGCCGCTCCACACCCGGAGATCGCCGAGTACATCGAGCGCATTCCCGCCACCTTCGAGCCGTACGGCGGCCGCTTCCTGGTGCACGCCACGCAGCATGAGGTGAAGGAGGGAAACTGGCCGGGGCACGTGGTGCTGATCGGCTTCCCCGGGATTGCCGAGGCGCGGGCCTGGTGGGACTCCCCCGCATACCAGGAGATCGCACCGCTGCGCTCACGGCACATCGAGGGCGACATCATCCTGGTCGAAGGTGTCCCCGGGGACTACGACGCGACGGCCACCGCGAAAGCCATGCGGGAGGCCCTGCCCGCCGATTGAGCCCGGGCCCGGGCAGGCCGCAGCGGACTGTCACCTCGGCCCTTCCGTCCGTGGTCGCGACTGCTTACGGAAGGTGCCGGATATCAAAAGCCCCACCCGGCTCACGGTGTCCCACCAGCGAGGCCACGCAGCGCCAAGATCAACCCGCGGCGCGAACACGGGCGGCAGTCGCGGCTTCCGCCGCCTCCTGGAAGTCGACGATGGCCCCGCCGTGGTCCCTCGCCCAGCGCGTCAGGACCTCGATGGGCTCGACGAGGGTCCGGCCGAGGTCGGTGAGGCTGTACTCGACCCGCCGTGGCGTCTCGGCACGGCGTTCGACCAGACCGTACTGCTGGAGTCGGCGCAGTGTCTGGGTGAGGACCTTGCGTGAGATACCGCCGATCAGGTCGACGAGTTCACCGTGCCTGCGAGGCTGATGGCTGAGCCCGAAGATCACCAGCACGGCCCATTTGTCGGAGAGGATCTCGACCGCCAGGCGCGTGGGGCAATCAGCGAGAAAGGCCGCTCCATCCACGTTCTGCATGACAACCGAAGGTACCAAAAGGTAACGCACGGCTCCGTAGCGTCCTTCGCGAGCAAGAAGACCAGCCGCAGTCGCGAAGGAGTCACCATGCCACGAGTCGTCGTGTTCGACGAGTTCGGCGGGCCGGATGTCATGCACGTCGTCGAGGAGCCGGTCGTCGAACCCGCCGCCGGCGAGGTTCGGGTCAGGATCGAAGCGTTCGCCGTCAACCCGCTCGACCGGATGATGCGTTCCGGCACATCGCCCGCGATCGTCCCCCTGCCACACGCCCGCCTGGGGGTCGAGGGAACCGGCGTCATCGACGCGCTGGGCACCGAGACCACCGGGCTGAGGGTCGGCGATCCGATCATCCTCGCCGCCGTTCCGAACGCGAGCGTCAACGGCAGCTACGCCGAATACACCACACTCCCCGCGAGCCAGGTCGTCGCCCGGCCGGCCGGGCTCGGCATCACGGAGGCGGCAGCGATCTGGGTCGCGTACTCCACCGCCTACGGCGCGCTCGTCGAGAAGGCGAGCATGCGGCCCGGCGACCACGTCCTGATCGCCGGCGCGTCCGGCGGCGTCGGCCGGGCGGCCAAGCAGATCGCCAATCAGATCGGCGCCGTACCCATCGCCGTGACTCGGCACACGACGAGGAAGGACGACCTGCTCGCCGCCGGCGCCACCGCGGTCATCGCCACCGACCATGAGGACGTCGCCGAAGCCGTCCGCCGGCACACCGGCGGACGGGGCGCCGACATCGTCCTCGACATGGTCATGGGCCCCGGCCAGCAGGATCTCCTCAAGGCGGCCCGCCCCGGCGGAACGCTGGTCGCCGCGGGCTTCCTGGACCCCCGTCCCACACCCGTCCCGACAAGCACGCCGCTCACGGTCTTCAGCTACCGGAGCTTCGAGCACACCCTCGACGCCGTCGTGGTGAACCGCATGACGGCCTTCCTCAACGCCGGTGTACGCCTCGGTGCGCTGCGGCCCGCCGTCGACAGGGTGTTCGCCCTCGACGACGTCGTCGAGGCACACCGCCACCTCGAGAAGGGTCTCCACGGCGGGAAGAAGATCGTCGTCACGGTCTAGGACAGCCCACGAGAAGCCGCCTCCAGGGCCAGCACTGCTGTCTCGCTCTCACGCGACAGGCAGCGAATGCGGTCGCGGACGGCTTCGGCAGCCAGGGCGACGGTCCTCTCCCAGGAGGCTCCGGGCAAAGGTCTGCCGCACGGTCCAGGAGCCGGCAGGGCTTTCGGGCTGGCGGGCGGGGGTCGATCCCCCGCGCCCGACCTGGCAGCGGCGAATGACCCGATACGCAGCCGCTCCTGCGGGCGTGTGCCCGCGGAGCCGCAGCGCTCCGCCGACACACCGCCCGCAGGAGTGGGCGACATGTCTACGCGCCTGCGCGCACGCCTCGTGCGGTGAAGGTGTACGTGCCTGAGGGGACCGTGTAGACGGCGCGGTCCCCCTCGGTGCGCAGGAAATCGGCGCCGCCGGGCACGTCCCGGGAGGTACGGGTGCCCTTGGGGACCCGTACCTCGGCGGTGGTGTTCGGTGGGATGCGGACGGTCAGGCGGAAGGTGCCGTCCTTCAGTGTCCACTCCGACGCGGCCTCGCCGTACGGGGTCCGGTAGGTGCCGTCGACGTGGGTGAGGTCTCCGACGGGCCTCGGGTCGATGACCAGCTTTCGGTAGCCGCCCGAGCCGGGGGCCTGCCGGATTCCGGCCAGGCCGCCGTGGAACCACTCCTCGATCTGGAGGAGGATCATGTGGTTCTTGGAGTTCCGGATGCCCCACTCCTCCGGAATGGTCGTCAGGCCCCCGGGGTTGGCGGTCGTGGGCGCCATGAAGAACCCGTAGCTGGGCTGGGTGTCCTCCTGCAGGACCCTCCAGAGGATGTCGTCCCGTCGGCCGTCCATCAGGGCGCGGACGATCGGTGCCAGGCCGATGGTGCCGCCGCTGAAGTGCGGGCCGCCGCCGGAGGGATGGAAGCCTTCGACCAGTTCGACCAGGGCGTCGAGGACACGGGCGCGCTGGTCGGCCGGGACGAGTCCTTCGTCGAGCGCCAGTGCCTGGGCGGCCTGCGTCGCCCCCTCCGTGCCCTGTGGACCCTGGCTGGTGTACCGGCCCAGGGTCCTGTTGTAGAACGCGTCGTTGAACGCGGTCCTGATGTTGTCGGCCAGCGCGCGGTACTCGGCGGCGTCCGCGCTGCGTCCCAGCAGCGCGGCCATCCTCGCCATGCGGTCGGCGACCTGGTGGTAGCCCCAGGTGCCGGTGATGCGGCCCGAGGTGGTCTCGGCGGCGATCCAGTCGGCGAGGGCCGCGTCGACGATGTGGGCGTCGGCGCCGGTGCCTGCCTTCCGGGTCCTGATGTAGGTCAGGAACGCCTGCATCTGCGCGTAGTGGCGGGCCATGGTCCGGGTGTCGCCGTAGGTCTCGTAGAGGAACCAGGGGGTGAGGACGATGCCGTTGCCCCAGTTGATCTCGTCCCCGAAGCGGCCGGTGTACCCCCAGTCGTACACGGGTGCCTTGAGGGCGACGTTGCCGATGTTGTCGCCGGCCTTGGACTGGCCGTCCGCCAGGTGGCGTTCCATGGTTCGCAGGTAGGCCGCGTATCCGAAGTGGCGGTGCAGGGAGTGGAAGGGCTGCAGGTAGTCCGCGGGGTAGGCGAGCTTCTCGCGGCCGGGGCAGTCCGTGAACGTGGACATCAGGTTGCTCATGATCGAGTACCGGGACATGCGGTGGATCCGGTTGATCCGGTCGTTCGACGTGCGCAGGCTGCCCGCGACGGGGGTGGCGGCGTGCAACTGCAGGCCCGTGAGGGTCTCGGCGGTGGGCTCGTATCCGTCGGGCAGGCCGGTGACCTGCACCCATTGCATACCGAAGTAGTTGAGTTCGGGATGCCAGGTCTCGTCCTCGGTGGCGCCGTGTGCTGTGTACGCCGCGAAGACGTTGGTGCCGCGGCCTCCGCCGCCGCCCATGATGGAGTCCTGGTTGACGGTGCCGTCGGCGTTGAGGGGTTCCGCGGGCTGCATCTTGACGGTCGTACCGGCGGGAACCTTTCCCTCCAGGGTCAGTTGGGGCCATCCGGCGAAGTTCTGGCCGAAGTCGAAGACCCAGACGCCTGGCTGCGGTTGGGCGACGGAGACGGGACGGAACCGGTCGGCGATCTTCACCGGTTCCCCCGCACGCCATACGAGTTCGGTGGTCAGGTTGGGCGGCGGGGCGATGCCGGCGGCGACCCAGCCGACGGGTGAGCCGTCGCGTCGGCGGGCGTTCCTGCCGAGGTCGGCGTGGGCTTCGCTCCAACCGGCTTGTTCGCGCCGCGCGTCGTGGTCGGTGCCCGAGTACCAGTTGTTCGTCGTGGTCGGCCCCAGTGCCGTCCTCCACGCGCGGTCGCTGACGACGGTCTCGACGGAGCCGTCGCTCATGGTGATTTCGAGTCGGGCGATCATTCGGGGCGTGACGGCCGCGCCTGCGCTGGGGTCGGTGCTCGCGAGGGAGTTGCCCGAGCCGGTGACGGTTGCGGTGGCGGTGTGGGCCTTCTTGAGGGCGGGCTGGAAGGTGATCCCGGTTCCGTCGGCTCCGGCGGTGCCGACGGCGGTGATGGTGCGTGATTCGAGCCGCTCGCCGCCGTCACCCGTGTCGATGTTGATCGTGCCGCCGACGTGGTAGCCGGCCACCGCACTCAGCTTGACGGTACGGTCCCCGGCCGCGGCCGGAGCCGTGAGGGTGCCGCTGCCCTTGGTCTGGCTCTGCCACCAGCTGTAGGGGGCGGTTCGGCCGGTGGCGGGGTTGGTGACGGATCGCGTGACCAGTGCGGTGCCGTGTCCGAGCTCGACACCGATCACGTTGGTACCGGGGCGCACGAGGTCGGTCACGTCGTAGGCGCGGTACTCGGTGGACAGCTGATAGTTGGAGTTGCCCGGGGCGAGGACCTCGTCGGTGACCCGGTTGCCGTTGACTCGGGCGATGTGCAGGCCGACACCGGACAAGTACAGCCGCGCTTTGGTGATCCTTGAGCTGTGGCGGTCGACGGAGAATGCCCGGGCGAAGATCGGCAGCGGGTCGCCGACACCGCGGGTGGGGTGCTCGATCCACTCGGCGGTACCCCAGTCGGCGCGCTTGAGCAGGCCCGTCTCCCAGGTGGCGGGGCGGCTCCAGGCGGTGGCGTGCCCCTGGTCGTCCCAGGCTCTGACCTGCCACAGCACCTCTTGGCGGGAGCGGAGGGCGCGACCGCGCCACGGTATGTCGTTCTGGGCGTCGGACTGGACCTTGCCGGAATCCCACAGGTGGGGCCCGCGGGCGAGTTCACGTGCTGTGCGGGCGGCGCGGACCTGGTAGGCGGCCTGCTTCCATGCCTGCCGGCCGGTGGCCGCCCGCCAACTGAGCCTCGGGGTGGTGTCGTCGACACCCAGCGGTTCGTCGAGACGTCCGTTGACGGCGAGGTCGACGACGGCAGCGGTCACGGACGCTCCACGGGCTTGTGCGGCGGTGGCTGGGCCTGCGGTCACGAGGGGGACCGTCATGCCGGCCGTTCCGGCGACCATGACTGCCACGACGTGCCTGCGGCTGAGGGGGTCGCGTGGCTCTGCGGACATGCTGAAGCTCCTTGTGTGCGGAGGGGGTGGTGTGGTGGCGTCGCCGCACGGGATGTGGCGTGAGGTCGCCGTCGGCGGGCGCGCGGGCGCCGTTCAGTCGGTCAGGAGCCGGCCTCGTAGTCGGCGTCCATGGCTTCGAGGACGTCCTTCGGCTCGGCCTGGCCGCTGAAGATCTCCTGCAGGCCGCTGAGCATGGTCTGCTGCACCTTGGCGTTGGGCCAGAGCTGGTCCATGAACGGCACGGTCCGGTCGTCGGTGATGAAGCGCGACAGCTCGGTCAGTGACGGGTCGACGGTGTAGCCCGTGTCGGGCAGGGTGGGCAGGCCGCCCTGCTTCTTCACGTACAGGTTCATGCCCTTCGGCGACATCACGAAGTCGACCCATTTCAGGGCGAGTTCCTCGTTCTTCGCCTTCGCGTTGACGCCGTAGCCCGCCCCCGCCGCAGCGGGCATGAGGGCGTCGTCCGCCTTGTCGTCGGCGGGCAGGGGCTTGAGGGTGAAGGTCCCCTTCGGGTTCTTCTCCTTGAGCAGGGCGATCACCCAGTTGCCCTGCACGATGCCCAACGTCTTGCCAGTGGCCGCGAGTTGCTGACTGGCCTCGTAGTTCGTGCCGAGGGGGTTCTTCTGGAAGCAGCCCTCCTTCTCCATGGTCCGGTACTTGTCCATGGCAGCACTCCACGCGGAGTCGGCGAAGGTCGCCTGCCCTGCCTGCATCTTCTGGTCGAAGTCCCGGTCGGGCCCGTAGACGGTCGTGGCGACCAGGGCGTACTGCACGATCTGCGTGACCCAGTTGTCCTGGAGTCCGAGCGCGAAGGCGGGGGTCTTCCTGGCGGCGGCGTCCTTGCAGAACGTCAGAAGTTCGGTCCAGGTGGTGGGGGCGGTGAGGCCGGATGCGGTCAGGGCCTGCTGGTTGTAGACGGCGCCGATGCCGTTCTGCCCGAAGAGCGCGTTGTAGGTCTTGCCGTCGTACTGGGCGACGCTCTTGGTGGCGGCCGGCAGTTTCGCGGCCCAGGGGCGGTCCGAGAGGTCTCGCAGGTAGCCCGGCTCGGCCAGCACATGGGTGGCGGCCGGGTTGCCGTTGCCGGGCCAGACCGACATCACGTCGGGGGCGGTGCCCGAGGACAACTGGGTACGGATCTGCTGCTGGTACTGGTCGGCGCCGCTGGTGGTGTACCGGACCTTGACGCCCGGGTTGGCCTTCTCGAAGGCCTTGACGACGTCTTCGACCGAGCCCTGGTCGACGGAGGCGAGGGTGAGGGTCTGGGAGTCCTTTCCGTCTCCTGCTTCGGTGCCGCCGCTGCAGGCGGCGAGCAGCGTGACGGAGGCGGTCGCGGCGAGGGCGGCTCGTAGGGTCTTCATGATGTCTCCTGCGAGGAGGAACTGCGGTGGGATGGGCGGGACAGCGCCCTCGGAGTGCAGGGGCTGCGGGGCGTGCGGGCGGCTCGGCGGAGGTGTGTCACCCCCGCAGTCCGCCGGCGAAGCCGTTGATGATGCTGCGTTGGAGCGCGAGGTAGACGGCCAGGACCGGCACGATGCTGATCACCAGTGCGGCGAAGATGAGGTTCCAGTCGGTGACGTACTGGCCGACGAAGCCGGCGATGGCGACCGGCATGGTCTGCTGGGCGCTGCCGCTGAGGTACAGCAGCGGGGTGAAGAAGTCGTTCCAGACGGCGACGGTGTTGAGGACGAGTGCGGTCACGGTGATCGGCCTGAGCATGGGCAGGACGACATGGCGGAAGCCCTGCAGGGGTGTGCAGCCGTCGATCCGGGCGGCGTCCTCGAAGTCGCGGGGCATCGCGCGCAGGAATCCGGTGTAGAGGAACACGGTGAACGGCACCTGCAGGCCGCAGTGGAACAGGATCAACGCCCAAGGACTGCCGAGCAGTTGAAGGTCGCGCATGGTGTGGTAGAGCGGCAGTGACGCCAGTTGGAAGGGCAGGACCAGGCCGAGCATGATCAGCAGGTAGGTGGCGCGCGACCAGCGGGTGGTGATCCGGGCCAGGGGGTAGGCGGCGAGAGCGGAGACGGCCAGGACGACCACGACACTGACCGTCGTGACGAGGAGGCTGTTGGCCAGTGCGCCGCCGAGCGCGCCCTGCCGCCATGCCTGCGAGAAGTTGTCGAAGGTGGGCGAGGTGGTGGGCCGGATCGGTGAAGAGGTGTCCGAGGGGGCCCGGACGGCCAGGTTGACGAGGATGTACACCGGGAACGCCACCACCAGGGCCGCGGCGGCCATGACGAGTTCCAGGGCGAGGGTGCGGGGGCGGTAGCGGCTCACGACGCGGCCTTTTCGTTGCGGGCCAGCATGAAGTACTGGCCGGTGGAGACGACGGCGACGACGAGGGTCAGGACGACGGCGAGCGCGATGCTGTAGCCGAACTCCCCGAGGGTGAAGGCGTCTTTGTAGATCAGCGTGGAGAGGGTGTCGGTGGCGTGTCCGGGGCCGCCGCCGGTAAGGGCGTACACCTGGTCGAAGAGCTTGAGGCCGCCGATGCTCGACAGCATCAGGTTGATGGTGAGCGCCGGTGTGAGCAGCGGCCGGGTGACGGACCAGAAGCGGCGGACCGGGCCGGCGCCGTCGATGGCCGCGGCCTCGTGGATCTCGGCGGGGACGGACTGCAGGCCGGCCAGGAAGATCACCATCGAGTAGCCGGCGTACTGCCAGACCGTGACGCCCACCACCGACCACAGTGCGGTGTCCGGGTCGCCCAGCCAGTTCTGCTGCCATGACTCCAGTCCGACGCCACCCAGCAGACCGTTGACCGCGCCGTCGGGGCCCAGGAGGTTGCGCCACAGGTACGCCGTCACGATCTGCGTGATCACAGCGGGCGCGAACAGGAACACCCGCAGGAGATTGCGGGACTTGATCGCGCTGTTCACGCCGAGCGCGAGCAGGAGCCCGATGAGGTTCTGGATGACGGTGATGGCCAGGGCGATGAGCAGCGTGTGCCAGATGGCCTGGACCGCGTCGTCGTCGCGGGTCAGGTCGGTGAAGTTGTCCAGGCCGACGAAGGAGAAGTCGGGGTCGAGGCCGTCCCAGTCGGTGAAGGCGTAATAGACCCCGCGGGCACTCGGCACCAGCACCACGAAGACGAACAGCAGCATCGCGGGGAGCAGGAACCACCCGGTCGAGGCCGTCCGCGACCGGCGCACCGGGGCGCGTGCGGAGACCGGAACGGGAACGACCGGCTTCCCGGGTTGATCGGTCGGAGCAATCATCACTGGCGAACCCACCTTGAATGAAACGTTTCAATGAGATCGCCGACGGTGCACCGGAAAACTGCGCCGCAGGAGTCTCTGCGCGACATCGTTGGATCGACGTACTGGAACGGCCGTGGACCGGGTCGTGCCGGGCATGGAATGGGTAACGTTTCCCACGAGCTGCGCCGACCCTAGGATCCACCCCCTGTCACGTCAAGATGTTCTGCAAGCTGCGTCTTCATGACCCGGAACGACAGCGCGGCATGCTTGAGCCGATCCGAGGGATCACACTTTCGGAACGGTGGCCCTACACTCTGCGGCAACGTTCCCCACGATGGAGGCAGCCGGATGGAGCCGCCCGCGCAGTCCCGGCGCGTGACGATCGTCGACGTGGCGCGCCACGCGCAGGTCTCGACGACCGCCGTGTCGAAAGTGCTGCGCAACGCCTATGGCGCCAGTCCCGCGATGCGGGAGAAGGTGCAGCGGTCGATCGCCGAGCTGGGGTACCGCCCGTACGCGGCCGCCCGGGGCCTGCGCGGGCAGACGTACACGATCGGCATCATGCTCCCCGACATCCGCAACCCGTTCTTCCCGGACATCGTCGACGGGGTGACCGACTGGTTCAAGGACACCGACTACCAGGTCCTGCTCGGGCCGGGCTGCAACGGCGAGGAAGCGGAAGCCCGCGTCACCGAAGCGATGGTCGACCGCGGCATGGACGGCCTGATCCTGGTCGCGCCCGTGTCACCGCGGTCCCACCTCGAACACCTGGCGAACCTCGTGCCGACCGTGGTCGTCGGCCGGCACGGGCACTCGCCGCGATACGACACCGTGGCCGACGACGACATCGCGGGGGCCGCGCTGATCGTCCGTCACCTCGCCGATCTGGGACACCGCCGCATCGCGCACATCGAACACCTCGAAACCGATCCGACCCGCATCGCGGAGATGCCCAACACCCAGCGCTCCGAGGGCTACCGGCGGGCCATGCGGGAACGGGGCCTCGCGGACGAGACGGACATCGTCTCCACCAGCTACACCCAGGAGGGCGGCTACCTCGGGGCGCAACAACTGCTCGCCCGCAAGCGCCGCCCCACAGCGATCTTCGCCGGCTCGGACTTCGTGGCGATGGGTGTGCTGGAAGCGCTGGCCGAGGCCAAGCTCTCCGTCCCGGAGGACATCTCCCTCACCGGCTACGACAACACCTCGTTCGCCGCGCTGCGTTCGATCTCACTCACCAGCGTCGACCAAGCGGGGAACGACATCGGCGCCAACGCCGCCCGCCTCCTGCTGGACCGCATCACCGAGCGGGGCAGACCGACCGTCCAGGTCAAGCTCTCCCCCACCCTCATCGTCCGCAACTCCACCGCGCCCGCGGCCCGGTGAGCAGCGGAGCGCGACCGGGAAAGGCTGCCCCGGTCCGACACTTGGCGATCGGGCGAGTTGCCTCGACCACCTCGCCTGCGGCCCCAGGGACGGGGATGCTGGTGTGCAACAGCTCCGCTCCCGCGCTTCGTTGCGGGCTCGCTCAAGGAACAGGACCAGCCGAGGCCGGCGTCGAGGGATCAGGCCGGCCAGGTGGACCGGTGCACATCGGGGGCTGCTTGGAGTCGCCGACGGCGGAGCCGGGTTCGCGGCCCGTGCGGAGCTGGGCGGCCAACTGACGAAGCGTGGCGGCCAGGGACAGTGCGGTGATGACGAAGGCGGAGACGCCGAGATCGAAAGACTGATCGGGATCTACAAGCTTCCCCCGCGGGTGCGTCCGGAGTCCGCCGCGGGAAGCCCAGTACCGGTACGTTGCTTCCTGCATCAAGTCGCAGTACGTCCCAGCCCGTACGGGCCGTCGTGGCCCGTGGTGCCAAGGCGGTCCGCATCCCGTGGAAGGGGAACATGTGGCCACCCCGGACAGCGAGTTCCTGACTCACGCCTCGGAAGTCGCCTTCGAGTTGGGCCCAGACCGCTTCCGCATCTCCGCACTCACCATCGGGTCTCGGCAGATCACATTCACCGAGACCGATGGTCCTCCACAACCGCCTCTCTATGCCGATGGTGAGCCACCGCAGCCGGGACGCGCGGGCCGACGGGAACACGACTGGCAGCCCGCTATCGACGCGCCGCCGTGGATGACCCTGGCCTGGCTTCTGGAAGACCTTGCTACGTGGATCCGGCAGATGGCCGACGATCACATCACCGTGCTCGGCCTTGAAGCACCGGAGCCGGACTGGTGCGACCTGATCATCCGCGACGGCGACAGCGTCCACCGAGTCCGGATCGCTGTAGCCGGCCGACGTGACGTGCTGGACTTCCCCGGAATGTACTTACGAGACTTGTTCGCCGAGGGCCGCCACCGCGACCATCTGAGTCCGGGCCTTTCCGGGGCTCTGCCGGTAGTGGATCTGCGTACGGTCTTGTGACGAGTGCCCGCCCGGCTTTACACACTGGCTCTCCATTCCGGGTAGCCAGGCAACGGGTAACCGTGCTGCTGAGGGCGCGAGACCACAACCCTCAACCGGCGACGGCACTGTGATGCATACCCCTGCCGAAGCCCTCCGCCGTGCGCGCACCACCCACCGCGAGCGCGCGCAAGGACTCGAGCAACGACTGGCCGCAGCACACGGCGAGATCCTGCGCCTGCAAACCGTGATCCAGTCACAGAACCCGAGGTCGTAGCAGCACTCGCCTGGCTGCAGAGCTCACGATCCAGAACGCAATCCCAGAACGCTGTGCTGCACCACACCCGAGGGCAGATCGCTCTTTCCCGAAGCCCGAGCAGTCAGCTCCACGAGTCCGGTCCGAAGGCCGGTGGCCGGCTCACCAAGGACGACCGCGCTGATGACGAGTTCCAGCATCAGACGGTCGTACTCGTCGCCCCTGCTCCGATAGCGCTCGCCATCTGCCTCCACCACGGCAGAGGTGATCCTCCTGCCACCACCCGCCACCGGGGCGAAGGACGCCTCGTAGACGCCTCGACCGGTCCAACTCCGGTGCATGAGGACGACATCGCCTTCGACGAAGATGTTCCACTTCTCATCCATGTCCCGCGCTCGATATCCGCGCTGGATCCGGTCCCAGTCCTCGTCGGTCCAGACACGATCGGGCAACTGGGGCAAAGGCCTGGGCGAGCTGATCGGGTGGAGGCGCCGGAACGACTCTCGGGTGAGCGGGGCATCGGCAGTCATGACGTGATCCTACGTATGCACCATTCCAACAGAGCAACGGATTACCTCCAAGAGCCGGCAACCTGGGCGGAGGGCCCCCTCAGCCACCTTCCCGACGCGTCTGCGGCGTCCTGGACAGCATCTTTACGAGTTCCGTCACTGCTGCCCCAGATGATGCACGCCGCCTGCCAGTCCCAGCACGCCGACACTCTGACCGTGGCCTGTACGACCCCGACCACACGCCCAACCACCGCTCGCCGAACCCCGACCATGGGCCCGACCACCGCAGGTCGATGTGATGCGTGGCTCAACGGGCTCCGGACCGTCTGCGTCTTGCCGTTGAGCCTGGCTCACCGACTGTCGGCGCCTGCACACGTGACCGGCATCCGGAACCCACGCGGCGCCCTGAGTACCACTTCCGCCGCTTTGCCGGCTTGACGTCGCCCCCTCCGGAGACACCCTGAGCCGCCCGTCCCGTACATCGACAGGCTCCCAGTCGACGGACGGATCGGCGCCGCGGTGCGACCGGCTTCCACGCGGCGGGCATCCCGTCCGCCTGCCCACCCGTGCGGAGGGAGCCATGAACGGCCGTGCCGGCTGCCGCGCACGGAGAAGCGACCTGCGGCGTCCGCCTTCCGCGGGATCTGAGTCGTGGCCGGACACGCGCTCGTCCACGTGCGGGCCGATGGGGGCTGCTGGTCGTGACTCCGCCGAGTCACGACCAGCAGCAGTCGATCCGCTGTCGGAACGGGACCGTCACCAGGACGACTTGGTGACTCCGGGGAGGAATCCGGCGTGGGCCTGCTCGCGCATTCGGACGCGGGACAATCCGAACCGCCGCAGGTGTCCCCGCGGTCGGCCGTCCACGCTGTCCCGGTTGCGTACCCGGGTCGCGCTCGCATCACGCGGTTGCCTCCGGAGCTCCGCCAGAGCAGCGGTCCGCTCCGCCTCCGGGGTGTCCGGGCGGCGGATGACCTCCTTCAACTCGGCCCTGCGGACGGCGTACCGCGCCACGATCGTCTTGCGCTTCTCGTTCTTCGCGATCTTGCTCTGCTTGGCCATCAGACCTTCTCCCCGCGGGCGCGGATGCGGGCCACGGCCGCCTCGATCCCGATGTTGTCGATCGTCTTGATCGCCTTGGCGCTGAGGGTCAGACGTACGTGCCTGCCCTCGCTGGGCAGCCAGTACCGCTTGCGCTGGGTGTTGGGGTCGAAGCGCCGGGACGTACGTCGGTGCGAGTGGGAGATGTTGTTGCCGAAGCCCGGCTGGGCTCCTGTCAGTTGGCAGTGGGCGGACAAGGTGTTACCTGCCTCTCTTCGGACGGCTCCTCTTTGGAAATGGAAACCATTGTCATATACTAGCGCTCATGGCCCGCAACGAAGTACGCCCGATCGTCAAGCTCCGCTCCACCGCCGGGACCGGCTACACCTACGTCACCCGCAAGAACCGGCGGAACGATCCCGACCGCATGGTCCTGCGCAAGTTCGACCCGATCGCCCGCAAGCACGTCGCCTTCCGCGAAGAACGCTGACCCCTCGACCCCGCCCCCTGCATTGAAGGACCACGCCATGAAGCCCGGAATTCACCCCCCGTACGGCCCCGTCGTCTTCCGCGACAAGGCCGCCGGCTCCGCATTCCTCACCCGCTCCACCGCCACCAGCGACAAGACCGTCGAGTGGGCCGACGGCAACACCTACCCCGTCGTCGACGTCGAGATCTCGAACGCGAGCCACCCCTTCTACACAGGCACCGCCCGCGTCCTGGACACCGCAGGACGCGTCGAGCAGTTCGAGCGCCGCTACGGCCGGCGCGGGGCCAACTGATGCGGAACCAGCCCCGAATGCCCGTCGTGATCGTCGGTGGGCTCCATTCCGACGCCCGCAAGGAAGTTGTCGACCGGCTCCTGCGAAGCGTCCCCGGCAGTGTCGCCCTCCACCATGACCTGGCCGGCGCGGCCGAAGGCACCCTGCGGCGCCTGGTGCGCGACGCCTCGGGCCAGTTGTCGTGCGGCGACGCCCCGCTCGTCAACGACTGCGCCTGCTGCGCGCTGCGCGAGGACCTGGTCCCCGAGCTGGAACGCATGGCCGCCGACGGTGTGACCAGACTCGCGATCGTCGAGCTGTGGGACTCCGTCGAGCCCAGGACGATGGCGGAGGTCGTCGCCGCCCACGGCGGTGACGCCCTCGAACTCACCAACGTGATGACCGCCGTCGACCCCGCGCTCGTACTGCCCTGTCTCGCCAACGGCGACGACCTGGCCGAGGCCGGGCTCGCCGCCGCGGCCACCGACCAGCGCACGGTCGGCGACACCTGGGCCCGGCAACTGGAGTACGCGCCCGTGCTCGCTCTCGTCGACAGCGATGAGGCCGACGACGGGGACCGCGCACTCCTCGCCCAGCTCCACCCGACCGCCCGCCGGGTGCCCGCCGGATCGCGCGAACTCGCCCAACTGGCCTTCGCCGGCTTCGATGTGGAGGCGGCGGCCGCCGCCCAGCACCCGGCCTGCGCTCGGCTGCCTCATGAAGCGGAGGAGGCCGGGGTCACCACCCTCGTCTGGCACCGCCGCCGCCCCTTCCACCCCGAACGCCTCTACCAGGCACTGGAAGACCTCTGCTGCAGCGCCGCCCGCAGCCGCGGCCGGTTCTGGCTCGCCGACCGGCCCGACACCCTGCTCTCCTGGGACGCCGCAGGCGGCGCGCTCTGCGTGGAGAACGCCGGGCCCTGGCTGGCCTCCCTGGCGGACGCCGCGTGGGACATGGTGCCCCCGATGCACCGAGCCGCCGCCGCACTGGACTGGCATCCCGAGCACGGCGACTGCTGCCAGCACCTCGTCTTCACCTCTCCCGGCCTCGACCGCGACGGCCTGTCACAGCTTCTCGAGTCCTGCCTGCTCACCGACGACGAGTACGCCGCCGGTCCCGAGGCGTGGAAGCACCTGCCGGCCGCGTTCGACTCCCTCCTCGACCCCGTCTCGTAGACCCCGCAACAGACACCCGTTCGACATCAGCACCGAAGCAGGAGGACCCATGGCACGCCGCCACGACCCCCGCAAGCCGCCGCTCAAGTCCCGCCCCAACCCCCTGGACGCGGCCGGAATCACGTACATCGACTACAAGGACACCGACTTGCTGCGGCGCTTCATCTCCGACCGCGGGAAGATCCGCAGCCGCCGCGTCACTCGAGTCACGGCCCAGCAGCAACGGCAGATCGCCACAGCGATCAAGAACGCCCGGGAGATGGCGCTCCTGCCACACACAGCCCGTTGACCATGCGTGACACACGACCTCCCTCGCCCAAGCCCGACGACTGGCTGCCGCACATCACCGCGAGCGCCTCGACCACTGGCTGCCCACCGGCGTGGAGACCAGTTGCCCCGGCTCCTGGAAGCACCCCGCAGAGCGCAGCGTCCCCGGAGACAGCTGAACAGGTGAGTCGAGGACCCCCGGCCGGCCGAAGATGCCACCTCGGTCGCACGTTCGCACGGGAGCCGGGAGCCTGGAGCCGGGTGCGCGCGATGATGGTTGCGGCCGCATCAATCACCACCCGCTCCGCATGCCCCCGGCGGGACAATGCCGGACACTCCTGTATAGGGGCCGGCGCAATTCGCGCGGGCCACACTGAAGGTGTTGAGCGTGCTCGAGGTCCCACTTTGGCTGTGGGGGGCGTTCGCCGCGACGGTGGTCGTGTCGCTGGCGGTGGACCTGCTGTCCCACCGCACCGCGCACGTCATCGGCTTCAAGGAAGCAGCAGCCTGGAGTGCCCTGTGGGTGAGCCTCGCCCTGATCTTCGGCGCTGTCGTCTTCCTGGTTCTCGGCCCGACAGCCGGCACCGAGTACACCACCGCTTGGCTTCTGGAGAAGAGCCTGTCGGTGGACAACCTCTTCGTCTTCGCCGTGATCTTCGCCTACTTCAAGGTGCCCCGCGAGTACCAGCACCGCGTGCTGTTCTTCGGCGTCATGGGCGCGCTCGTCTTCCGCGGGATCTTCCTCTCCCTCGGCGTGGCCGTTGTCAGCCGCTTCACCGCGGTGCTGTTCGCCTTCGCTGCGATCCTCTTCTGGAGCACGTACAAGCTCCTCAAGGACGAGGAGGAAAGCTTCGACCCGGGCAGGAGCTTCGCCGTACGGATGCTCCGCAAGATCATGCCGGTACGGGACGAGTACGCCGGAGCGAAGTTCTTCGTCAAAGAGGCCGGCAAACGGATGGCCACCCCACTGCTTGCGGTCGTCGCGGCGATCGAGGCAGCCGACCTGGTCTTCGCAGTCGACAGCGTCCCAGCCGTCCTCGCGGTCAGCGACGACGCCTTCATCGTCTACACCAGCAACGCTTTCGCCATCCTCGGCCTGCGGGCGCTGTACTTCATGCTCGCGGGCCTCCTGGACCGCTTCCACTACCTGAGCAAGGGCCTCGCGATCATCCTCGCCTTCATCGGCGTCAAGCTCATCCTCCAGGCATCCCACAAGACGATCAGCCCCGCCATCCCGGAAATCCCCTCACTGATCAGCCTCGCAGTCATCGTCGTCGTCCTGGCAGGTTCCGTCCTGCTCAGCCTCACCAGGCCTCCCCCGGCAGATGCGGCGGAACAGACCGACGGGCAGGGAGACACCCCCGAAAAGCCCAGCTCACCACCTGCGGCGGGCGACTCCTAGTCCCCCGGTTCAGCAGCCGAGACGCCGAACCCCGCCCACACTCGGTCCCGCGAAGAAAACAGGGGACTTTCCGACACGCGAATACGGGCATATAGTAAAGAAATGGTCAAAATGAAGCGCAAGCCCGAAGCGTACGTGTGTCCGACCTGCAAGAAGTCCGTACTGGCCGCAGTCCACCGCCACAAGACCCTCGGCGTGTTCGTCCCGGTCTGGGGCCCGGGCGCATGCCAGAACCGCAGCTGCCCCGAGTTCCGACTGGACCCCGCCCACAAGCACTCCCCCGCCCGGTAACGACGATCAGCGGGCCGACCCGTCAGATCGGGCGGCCCGCCGGATCCCCTCCGGGGAATGCCGGCCCACACGATCGCGGCCGTCACCCGCCCGCCCACCGGTTCGCACCGCAGAAGGCTTGAAGGCGCACCATGCCGGCGCCGACGAGCAGCGGTGTCGGGTGGGCGTCCAGCAGCGTCGCCACCCTCGACGCTGGCGTGAACCTGCCGAGTCATGTACGGCGTACGGATGGACGTGTTCACGTCCTGACGGACCGAGATTGATCGTGAGAAGTCTGCTCCGCTGCCGTTTGCCGGGCGGCAGGATGGGCGGATGACGTTGAGCGAGACGACCTTGCTGGCCCTCATGCGCGAGCTCGACGACCCCGAGCGACTGGAACAACCGCTGCACTACGACCGCGCCGAGATCGGCCTGGCGTTCGACGGGCTGATCCGTCGACTCGAAGCCGACTTCGAAGCCCCGTGCGAGTCCGAGCGGGACAGCCAGGACTCCAGCGAGTACGGGCGCATCCACGTACCCGCGGAAGCCACGATCTGCGGAACGCGGATCGTGGTCTGCGTGAGCAAGTTCGGCTCCCTCGCCGAGGTCTGTGCCGACAATCCCGGGGCCTACCTCGGCACGGAGGAGGCCCGCGAGGAGGGCGTGCTGGACATGGCCGACCTCGCCACGGTGGAGCAGGCACTGGCCGAACTCGGCTACGTGAGCGTCCCCGAAGAACTACTGGAGAGCGACTACGAGGGCCCCAGCGCGCTCGAACCCTTCGCAACGCGGCCCACGTGGTGGACGCGGTTCTTCGGCACCATCTGGTGACCCGCCCACCGATACGAGCGAACGACCGGTCATCTCGCAGAGCACGTTCATCGTCGGGCGCGGAGGTACAGGCTCCGGGCGGCGTACGTGACGGCGAGGCTGGCGGTGAGGACGCCAAGCGGGCGACGCAGCGCGGATTCGGACGGGTGGGGCTGGAGTCGGGCGCCGAGCCGCACTGAACAGTGGCCGGAAGGGCAGTTGACCAAGTTCAGGGTTGCTGCCCGAACAGCGGCACATCACCGGGAGCCAGATCGCTCCTGACACGCTCCAGCCACACGGGATGGCGCCGGTGGCCGACCCCGTCCAGGGCTTGGCGGACGCCCGGGTTCAAAGCGGTGATGCGACCGGCGTACTGGAGCAGGCCGTCGGCATCGAACCGGCCGAGCAGGGCCGTAACAAGAGCCGCCGAGATACTTGACCCGCACCGATCACGGCCTCGGTCGTCTGCGGGAACCGGAACTGCGCCTTCTCTGCACTTCACTCCATCGGGAGCAGCATGCGTGCTGGCGGTGGCAGAGCTGGACAGTGCGAAGCAGTAGGCCGTTCAGGTCTCCGGGCATTCAGCCTCTGACTGGCTCGCTGAGAGGCAGGGTGGCCGTCCTGCTCGCACGTAGTCCCGGTACTCGTCACCGGCCATTCCCTGATTGACCCATCGGTCACGGCCGGCACCGAGCCTCTTCTCGGCGATGGTCAGGGCAGCCAGGGGCTCATCGACAACGGCGATCTGGCAACCGAAGTCCTCTTCGCCGTCCTCGCGCTCGAAGGACGGGAATTCGACCAGGTCGTAGGAGCCCTCGCCACCGATGTCCTGGGCCAAGTGAACCACCAGGGCGAAGCCTTCGGCCGTGGGCCGCAACTCGGCCCATCGGATGCCGGGAGCTTCCGGGGTCCCTGCCGCTCCCAGGAACTGCTCAATCGAACGACCACGCCGAAGTGCGTTGAGTGCGAAAGGTACGACGAGATGGCGCATTGGTGCAGGCTAGACGTTGCCGAGACTGATGGACACCGATGATCACTGGCTTCGTGGTCGAGCCAGGCCCAGAGCGGTAACCGCACGTCGAGTGAGCCTGGCCGCCTCGGCCTGCGCGGATGCAGGAGTGTTCGTGTCGGCAGGGAGTGCCGTACGGTCGAAAGCACTTCCCGAGCTCCACCTTGCGTTTGTCGAAGTGCTCATCGAGTTCGGCCCATCCCCGGCGGCGACGCCACCGTATTCGCCGGCTGGCCTCAGAACTCGGCGGTGCTTCAACTTCCCTTGCCACCGGCAGGACATCCACCCACCCGGCACACCACAAGGTCGGACCAAACCCCGGAGTGTCAACTGGATAGCCAGGTCAGGTCCTCTACGGCCGAACGGCAACAGCATCGACGCCAGACTCCCGCAGCTTGCTGGCCAGGAACTGCATCTCAGGCATCGTGCCTGAGTGGGCTCCCGCCAAGACCTCCCTCAGCAGGATCTTGACTTCCGACAGGCCAGCGCCAAGTTCTGCCCGGAGAACCCGCATGATCGCGGCGTTCCTCGCTGATGGATGCACCTGGAGGCGGGCTGGTCCCCGCTCGGAGAGCAGCCGACCTCGTAGTTCGGAAGGCAGATCACCGCCGCAGTCGGCCAGTACGAACCCGCAGGCTGAACACCTGGACTCCGAGTCCCAGCGCAAGGAGCCGTTGACCAGTGCTTGGACGCCCCAGCACTCCAACTCTGCACCGCAGTCCTGACATCCGGCTGAGTACCTGATGGACTCGAAGCCCGTCTGATCGATACCCACCCCTTCCAGGAGTGAGGCTAGAGGACAGGCTGAGCGCAGGCGATACGAGGAGACCGCGAAGCACGCCGCCGCGAGAGTCCTGGTCCGGGTGGCCTCCTTGTCGCCTGACCAGACCAGTGCCGCTGATAGCCCGAGGGCCGGTCCGCCGCTGATACCTCCGCACCGCCTACGGGAAGACGCCCCAGCGATCCCGGGCAAGGAGCAGGGCCACGAATCAGCGTCCACCGGTTCGTGGCCCTGAGCCCACTCTTGCGCGGCTCTGCCGACCCGCAGAGGCACTCGCCCGACTCATCTCGCGCCGAGGTCAAACGGCAAGCTCCTGCGCGGCACCTTCCGACGCCTGAGGGGCCTCGCGTTTTCCGGACGGGCTTCTGACCGTTTATTTCATGCGGCGATTCGCA
>NZ_BMWD01000055.1 GCF_014651055.1 Streptomyces fructofermentans | reverse complement strand
CGTGGACGCGGTTGCGTCCACGACGGGGAACCCGCCCTTCGACGTTCCGGGGGCGATCCTCCGCCACCCGGGGGCGAGTTGGCCCGGATCAGCTGTTTGCTCCGGCCAAGTCGGGCCCCGCGGGGGCGCGTTGATGTCACAGTTTCGTCGCCGGGGGGCTGGGGTCTGTGCGGACTGATACGCATTTTTCCGGGCGGTCCCCGTAATTCGCTCTGGTGTCGCTCGGGCACCGTCGGTAGCGTGGCTCCGCTCGTGAATCCCTCGCCTCACCGGGAGCCGTCCGTGAACCGCCGCCCCACCTTGCTCGCAGCGATCGCGCTGACCGCCGCCGCGGCCCTGACGCTGACCGCGTGCGGCAGCGACGACAGTTCCAAGGACAAGGACAACGACAAGATCGCCGGCGCCGACACCGGCGACGCGTCGAAGTCCCCCTCGGCCCCTCCTGCCGCGTCCGCGGACCGTCCGAAGATCGAACTGCCGGGGGATCTGACGTATGCCTTCACCCCGGACAAGTCGGGTGACAGCGTCCAGGACGCCGTGCTGAAGGACAACGCGGAGTACGTCCGTGCGCTCGACGCCGCGATCGTGGCCCAGAACCCCAGGCTTCCGGCCCTGGAGTTCTACACGGAAGGCGAGGGAGCGGTCGCCGCCCAGAAGTGGGTCGACTCCTTCAAGGACGCGGGCTGGACCATCACCGGTGAGGTGCGCTACTTCGACCGCAAGGTCACGGTGAGCTCCAAGAATTCCGCTTCGCTCAGCTACTGCGCAGACGAGAGCAAGGGCTTCAGCAAGGTCATCAAGACCGGCGAGGTCAAGAAGACGAAGGTGACGAAGGACAGTTACGTCGCCTACGGCGTGCAGGTGGAGAAGAACGACAAGGGGGTCTGGGAACTCGTGAAGATCGTCTCTACCCGTGGTGCGGACAGGTGCCAGCGATGATCCGACTCTCCCGCGTGGCCGCGGTCCTGCTCGTGTCGACCACAGCCCTGACGTTCTCGGCGCCAGTCGCCAACGCCGACCGCACTCCGCCCACCGGTGGTTCGGTGGGCGGGGACGGAGGCAACGGCCCGTCGGGCGGGGTCCACGACGACACCATCTCCGCCACCGCCGGAGGCATCGTCTTCGATCGGTCCAAGAACGGCCGTGGCGGAACGGTGGGTGCCGTCACCCCCACCACGTCCTGGAGCCCGCCCGCCTGCTGGTACGCGCCCAAGTACACGCCGGACCAGCTCAAGGCGTACCTGGAGCCGATCTGGGAGGCCGGCTCCACCGGCCACGAGTGGGACGCGAGCCAGCGCGACCGGTACTCCGAGGGCAAGCCCTACAAGGACTTCAACAAGGACAAGGCCGGCAAGGGCTATTGGTGGGACTCGTACGTCAACGACGAGTACCCGGCCGGCTGGGACAGTTGCAAGGAGCAGATCTTCTGGGTGGACGAGGGGCAGCCCCCGCCCGCCGACATCGAGAACGCGATCACTCCGGAGATACTCGCCCAACTCGCCTACGCCGAGATCCGCGTACCGGGCACCGAGGTCACCCTCGCGCCCGCGGGGACGACCAAGGTGAACCTGCCGACCTGGTCCTGGCTGGACGGCGCGGAGTTCAAGCCGGTGTCGGTCACTGCCTCCGTACCCGCACTGGGCATTGAGGCGACGACGACTGCCGAGCCGTACTCCCTGAAGATCGACCCCGGTACCGAGGACGCGGACACCTATCCCGCCTCCGGCACGTGCCAGTTCGAGAAGGGCCGCATCGGCGAGCCGTACGCCAAGGGCAAGTCGGACGAGACCCCGCCCTGCGGTGTGCGGTACCTGCGGTCCTCGGGCGACGGCTCGTACCCGCTGCGGGCGACCCTGACCTGGAAGATCCACTGGACGGGCACGGGCGTCAACGCCGAGCAGGCGCTGCCCGACGGCGAGTTCGGTGCCGAGCAGGCCGTAGTCGTGCAGGAGATCCAGGCCGTCAACCGCTGAGCCCACCGTTTCGGGTGAACCGCGCCGGGTGCCGCGGGCCCGCCGTGCCGCGAGAGTGCGGAGCGGGGCCGCGGCCACCCGGCGTTCGCGTGCCGTCAACCGCCCGCCCCGGGCCGACCGCGGCCCGCGCGAGGCGGCTGACCTGCGGCTAGCGTCGTTGCCTCGCAGCGGTGCGGGTGAGCGGGGGCGGGACGCGTGGCGGAGCGGCTGGCTGTTGACGGGGACGAGCTCGGGCGGTTCATGCGGATGCTCGGCAGGTCGACCGACTCGCTGAGGGGCGTCCGCAAGGCGCTGTCGGGGGCGGGTGTCACGGGACTCGGTACGGACGACCTCGATGTCGCCTGCGAGCAGTTCCAGGAGGACTGGAAGTACGGCTCCGAGGAGATCGGCAGGCAGACCGAGGACCTGGCCGAGATCATCGGCAAGAGCCGTGACAGCTACCGCGAGGTCGACAGGGCTCTCGAGGAAGCGCTCCGGAACGCCCGGAACGGCGGTGGGGCGAAGTGACGGTGACGTCCGGTCTCGAACCGGGGCGGCCGCTGGCCAGGTCCCGGGACGCCAAGGACAACGCGCTTCCACAGGGGCTGAAGTCCTCGCCCCGGATGCCCAACGCTGACTATCCGCATCTGGGCTTCGACCCCGTGCCGGGCAGTACCGAGACGGTGCGGGGTCTGCATGTCAGGCTCACCGGCTGCGCGAAGGTCCTGGAGGAGACGCGGGACCTGGTCACGAGGCTGATGGACGGGAGCTACTGGAAGGGCGATGCCGCGGTCGCCTTCCGGGAGCAACTGGACGGTGGGACCCTGCCATTGAACCTGAAGAACGCGGCGCACTCGCTCGGCAGGGCGGCCAGGCAGCTGAAGCTGTGGGAGGGCGAGCTGGACGAGTTCCAGTGCCGTGCCCGGCGGTTGGAGGAGGAGGCCAAGGCCGCGCGGGAGGCGGTGGGGTCCGCGCGGGGGCGGGCGGCCACGGCGGGGGACGACCCGGACCTGGAGAAGAAGGGGGCCGGGGGCGAGGACGCGCAGAGGGCTCTGACGCGGGCGAACACGGCGGTGGACGAGGCCGAGGCCGAACTGGAGAAGATCCTCGGCAGGGCGCGCAGGCTGGCCGAGGAGCATGAGCGGCAGGCGGAGCACCGGGCGACGAGGATCCGCGAGGCGACGAGGAAGCTCGTCCCGCGCGAGCCCGGCTGCTTCGACTCGGCCCTCGACTGGCTCAGCGACAACCTCCCGGACATCCTGAGCTTCGTGGCGGGGGTTGTCGGGCTGGTGGCCATCATTTTCGCCGGACCGTTGGGAATTGCAATGGTCGCGGCACTGATGCTTGCGACATCGGCTTTGAGTGCCACGGCGCTCGGGCTGCGTCTATTTGCCAATCCTGAAGCTTGGGAGTCGCTGAAGGACGGATTCACCAAGGGTGAACTCGATGCCGACTTCTGGAGCAATGCTGTCTCGGTGGGATCAGATCTGGCGGGCACGCTGCCAGGAATCGGAGCCGTCGGCAAGGGAGTATTCGTTGGTGCCCGTGCAGTGAATCAGAGCGCTGAAGTCCTTAGCGTCGGGCGGAAGATGGCGATGTACGGATCCGCCACGATGAGTGAGGCGCGAACTGTGAGCAGTCTGGACAACTCGCTGGTCGCATGGTCGGTTCGCGGTGCCAGAAATCCTGACCGGGCGGCCGATTCTGTTGCGGTGGCATCCGGTCTGACGGGCGCGGGCACCGGAGGCTTCGGCCTGTACAACTCGGCAACCGACGCAGATGACGACGGAATCAAGGACGGAACCGTTGCCGGGATCGATGGAACACGCCTGATCCTGGACAACGGGGGAATCGCCAACCTCGCCCGCCATGCTTTCTGATACCTGTCGTGAAAGGTAGCCACATTGAGTCTCGCCGCCTGCGAAACGGCTTGGGAACACGCGCCCACTCGCCGAGCTTGGTGTGGTCATATGGCCATGAGTATTGTCGGTCTCGGTGGTTGGATCACGGCTTTGATTGGTCTGCTGTACGTGCTCGTTGTATGGCTGTCGCCAGTTTTCGGCTTCCTGTTCGTCCCGCTTCTCTGCTACTCCTTCTATCGCACGGTGATCCAGTTGACCCAAGTGTTCACAGGTATGCGCATGCTGAGAGTTATGCAGGAGTATCCGTGGCGAATCCTGTGGCAAGTGCGGCGTGGTCTGGGGGATCATCCGGCTGCCGAGGCAAAGGGGATCTGGATCGAATTGCCAACTCGCGGAGATTCGAATGAGGGGATTCCGCTTGTTTTCGTCAAGCATCACCGAGCCTCTTGGTGGATGCGGCGCATTGGAGGACCTCGTACCGATTCCGGACTAAAGTCTCAACTGGATCCGCTGTGGTTCGCAGGAGATTCACGATTCCTCGGTGTGGTCGCGGTTTCCGGTAGAAAGAGCGGTACTCCACGGCGACTTCACTTCCTGTACCAGCCCTCTGCGCTGGGTAAGGGGGGTGATGCTCGGAAATCAGGCGAGAATGTCTCTGCCGTCGACCTCGATCGAGCCCGCCGCGCCGGAGCGCAGTTCCCGAGCGAGAGGGTGACTCTCAACTGACGACGATTCGGCCTGTTGGTCGTTCATGACTCCGCTACCAGGCATGCTGAATGGACGCCGCCATTTTTGTTGTTGATGACTCCGCCAAAGACCCGGACGCAGAACTCTGGTACGCCGAACCTCCTGGTTTCACCGCGCTGCCTCTCCAAGCTCTGCTGCCCCGACACGGCACGTCGGCGGGAGACGAACTGCGCACTGCGGTTGCGCCGTTGCTCGAATCTGCTCCCTCCGAACTCGTACGGCAGCAGTTCATCGCGTGCTTCTCGTCGGCGCAGCAGTACCTGGGGGCCCTGTGCGGGATCGGGACCGTGAACTGCTCGATCGGACTGCACCGCGATGACGTGAACGACTCTGCTGCGGGTATGGGGAGTCAGCCCCTTCTCTCGCTCCTCACCCTCTCCTGGTGTGACACGCCCGTCGCGCCTCGTGGGGTCACCGCAGCCCGGGCCGTCGCCGGGGTCGAAAGGCACGAGCGGGTCGAGTTCCTCGAGCTGCCCTGCGGGCCCGTCACGGTCAGCGAGACCATTCGCGTGGCGTCGCCCGGCAGCGGGCTTCCGCGGCATCCCCTGCTGCAGATCCACGCCCACGCGCCGCACCCCGATTGCAAGCGCATGGCAGTCCTCACGTTGAGCACCACCGCCGTGGCCCGGCGGGAGCAGTACCGCGCGATCCTTCGGCGGATCGCCGGGACGGTGAGCTTCGACGACCCCCTCGCCGAGGCCGCAGCCGAGGTCGAGGTCGAGGCCATGCGGGCCGGGCCCTGACCCCGGCCCTCCGACGACCGCGCACCCGAACCCTCACCGCGCCCCCCGCCCCCGGGTGAGCGCAAAGTTCCTCCGTGGTCACTCGTGGGCACAGTGCGGAAACGCGCCATCCCTACCTTCGGGTTCACCACCCGTTGACATGTGGAGGCGTGAGATGACAGCCCCGAGCAGCAGCATCGCACCGCGCAAGGGGGGCCGCTGGATCGAGCAGTGGGACCCGGAGGACGAGACGTTCTGGCGGGAGACGGGGGAGAAGGTCGCCCGTCGCAACCTGCTCTTCTCGGTCCTCTCCGAGCACATCGGGTTCTCGATCTGGACCCTGTGGTCGGTGATGGTGCTCTTCATGGGGCCCGAGTACGGACTCACCCCGGCCGACAAGTTCTTCATCATCTCGATGGCCACCCTGGTCGGTGCCGTCGTCCGCGTGCCGTACACCTTCGCGGTGGCCCGTTTCGGTGGCCGGAACTGGACCATCGTCTCGGCCAGCCTGCTGCTCCTGCCGACCACCGCCGCGTTCGTCGTGATGGAGCCCGGCACCTCGTTCGGCACCTTCCTGGCGTGCGCCATGCTCGCCGGCGTCGGCGGCGGCAACTTCGCCTCCAGCATGACCAACATCAACTCCTTCTTCCCGCTGCGGAAGAAGGGCTGGGCCCTCGGCCTGAACGCGGGCGGCGGCAACATCGGCGTACCCGTGGTGCAGCTCGTCGCCCTCGCGGTCATCGGCGCCGCCGGCGGACCGCGCGTGCTGCTGGGCATCTACATCCCGCTGATCGTCGTGGCGGCCGTGCTCGGCGCCCTCTACATGGACAACATCACGTCCGTGAAGAACGACACCGGCGCCGCCAAGGAGGCCGTCCGGGACCCGCACACGTGGATCATGTCGTTCCTCTACATCGGGACGTTCGGGTCGTTCATCGGCTACAGCTTCGCCTTCGGCCTCGTCCTGCAGACCCAGTTCGGGCGCACACCGCTCCAGGCCGCGTACGTCACCTTCATCGGCCCGCTGCTGGGATCGCTGATCAGGCCCGTGGGCGGCTGGCTGGCGGACAAGTACGGGGGCGCCCGGATCACCCTGGGGAACTTCGTCGGCATGGGAGCCGCGACCGCCGTCGTCGTGGTCGCGTCCATGCAGAAGTCGCTCCCGCTGTTCACCACGGCGTTCATCGTGCTGTTCGTGCTGAGCGGGCTCGGCAACGGGTCCACGTACAAGATGATTCCCGGCATCTTCCAGGCCAAGGCGGTCGCCCTCGGGCTGACCGGGGAGGCGGCGGCCTCGTACGGGCGGCGTCTGTCGGGTGCCTCGATGGGGCTGATCGGAGCCGTCGGCGCGGTCGGGGGCCTCGGCATCAACCTCGCCCTCCGGCAGTCGTTCCTGACCGTGGGCTCCGGTACGGGGGCCTTCGTCGCCTTCCTCGCCTTCTACGCCGTCTGCTTCACCGTCACCTGGGCCGTATACCTTCGCCGCCCCGCGCCGGCCGAGACCCACGCCACATCCGCCTCGGAGACGAAGGCGCAGCTCAGCTACGCCGAGGTGTGACGTAACACGGGTGACATCAAGCGGAACCGAGCCTGTCACGCGGTGTTGGCAGGCTCGGTCGTCCGCCACGAGGCGGGCCGAGGGGGCGCACGGAGAACGCCCGGAGCAGGACGCCCCCACCCTGCGGGTGGCGGGGACGGACACCACTCGAGCGGGACGAGAGCCATGTACGAGGAACCTCAGCGATCACAGCAGCGACCGGACCGGCAGGACCACGGCCCCCTCGCGGGGTTCACCGTAGGGGTGACCGCGGCCCGGCGCGCCGACGAACTCGGAGCACTGCTCCAGCGGCGCGGGGCGGCCGTCAGCCACGCGCCCGCCCTGCGCATCGTGCCGCTGGCCGACGACAGCGAGTTGCTCGCCGCGACCCGGCAACTGCTGGGCGAGACACCGGACATCGTGGTGGCGACCACGGCGATCGGGTTCCGGGGCTGGGTCGAGGCCGCCGACGGGTGGGGTCTGGGCGGCGAACTGCTGGCCATGCTCCAGAACGTCGAACTGCTCGCCCGCGGACCCAAGGTGAAGGGCGCCATACGTGCCCAGGGGCTGACCGAGGAGTGGTCGCCGTCCTCCGAGTCCATGGCCGAGGTGCTCGACCGGCTGCTGGAGGAAGGGGTGGAGGGCCGGCGTATCGCGGTCCAGTTGCACGGGGAGCCGCTGCCCGGTTTCGTCGAGGCGCTGCGGGTCGGCGGTGCGAAGGTCGTCGGCGTACCCGTGTACCGGTGGATGCCCCCGGAGGACATCGGGCCCGTGGACCGGCTGCTCGACGCGACGGTCGCGCGCGGACTCGACGCGGTGACCTTCACCAGCGCGCTGGCCGCCACCTCGCTGCTCGGCCGCGCGGAGGACCGCGGGCTGCTGCCCGAGCTGCTCGCCGCCCTGCACCACGACGTGCTGCCCGCCTGCGTCGGCCCGGTCACCGCGCTGCCGCTGCAGGCCCGCGGCATCGACACGGTCCAGCCGGAGAGGTTCCGGCTCGGCCCGCTCGTACAACTGCTGTGTCAGGAGCTTCCTTCGCGGGCGCGGACCTTGCCGATCGCCGGCCACCGGGTGGAGATCCGGGGGCACGCGGTGCTGGTGGACGATCAGCTGCGGCCCGTGCCGCCGGCCGGGATGTCGCTGCTGCGGGCGCTGTCCAGGCGGCCCGGCTGGGTGGTCGCGCGGGCCGAGCTGCTGAGGGCGCTGCCCGGCGCGGGACGGGACGAGCACGCGGTGGAGACCGCGATGGCCCGGCTGCGTACGGCGCTCGGGGCGCCCAAGCTCATCCAGACCGTGGTCAAGCGGGGCTACCGCCTGGCGCTCGATCCGGCCGCCGACGCCAAGTACGCCGACGTCTGACGGCCGCTGCCCGCCGGACGCCCGGCGCGCCCGTACAGGACCAGGGCTCGCGCCAGCAGGCCGAGCGCGCAGGCGGACAGCACGGTCCGTACGACGTTCCAGGCCACCCACGGGTCCTCGAACTCCTCGCGCACGGCGGACGCCCCGGCGGCCGTGGCCGGAGTCCCGGCTTCGGCCAGCCGGTCGTTGAGCGGGATGTTCAGCGCGACCGTGACCAGGAACGCTAGTCCGTGGGCGAGGAGCGCGGCGTACACCCACCGGCGCGGGCGCGGGGTGCCGCGCAGTCGCCACGCCGAGACGGCGGTCAGCAGCGGTGCCCCGGTGAAGGCGAGGAGGAACACGGGGTTCTGGATGACGTCGTTGACGTTCTGGACGACCTCGACGAAGACCCGGTCGTCGCTGCGGGCCAGCGCCGGCATCACGCTGCACGCGTAGGCGTAGAAGAGTCCCGCGACCAGGCCCGTGGTGACCGTGGCCGCGACCAGGACGCCCCCGGCGCCGGTCCGCCGCGCGTCCGTACCGGCAGTGCCGGCAGTACCGGCAGCACCGGCCGGCTTGTCCGCACCGGCCGCCCCGCTCCGAGGGCTGTTCGCGCCGGCTGCGCTGTCCGTGTCTCTCGCGCCGGGCGCGCCGGTCGCGCCGGTCGCGCCGGTCATGCCGGTCGGGCCCGCCGTCCCGTCCGTCCCGTCCGTCCCGTCCGTGCCTTCCGTGCCTTCCGTGCCTTCCGTGTGGTCCGTGCCGTTTCCGTTCACCGCGTCCGCTGTCATGTCGCCGAGTCAACCGCGGGGCGGGTCCGGCCGACATGCTCCCGAAGCGCGCCCGCATAAGCGGGCGTCCAGTCCGACGCCCGCCCGGCGCGGGGCTTCCCGCCGCGCGCGGGGGAGGGCACTGTAGGAGTACGGCCCCGCACACCCACCCCCACCGGCGTTCCCTCCTCACCGATCCCCGCAACCGCCCCTCGGGGCGGTAACCCCCAAGGCGGTGACAGGCACATGGCACTGGCCTCGGCCACGGCGTCGTACGAGCTGCGGTTCGACTCCGGGCGGCTCTGTCTCGATCTCCTGGCGACCACGCACCCCGAGGAACGGCTCGACGCTGCGGGGCCGTTGCGGGCCTGGATCGCCGGATCCGGCCTCGTCCCCGCGGACACCCCGCTCACGGCGGCCGATTCGTCCTGGCTGGTGGCCTTTAGGGAACTCAGAGGTCATATAGGACAGTTGGTGCGCGGGGAGCCTTCCCGGGACGCCCGGCCGACCGCGATCGCGCTGGGCCGGGTGAACGAACTCGCCGCCGCCGCACCGCCCGTGCCCCGTGCGGTGTGGGACGCGGGCGGCTCGCTCGTCCGCGCGCTGGACGGGCCGCCCGCCTGCGCGGCCCTCCTGGCGGCCGTCGCCCGCGACCTGGTGGAACTCCTGACCGATCCGGTGGCACGCGCGGGTCTGCGGCAGTGTGAGGGAGACAACTGCCCGATCGTGTATCTGGATACGTCCAGGGGGCGTCGTCGCAGGTGGTGCTCCAGCGAAGTGTGCGGAAATCGGGAAAGAGTTGCCCGCCACCGGCGCAGGGCTGCCCTCGAACGGGCTTAGGATCCTCCGTGGAACCCCCGTGAAGCACTTGTGGAGCTTGTGAGGAGAGAGAAACCTCGTGCTCCTCACAAAGATTTCCCGTCACTTTGAACAGCGCAACGCCTGCGCCCGTATCCGGAGATGAGCGACCGACTGGGGGATCCCCCGGACACCGGAGGTAGGCGTGCGCAAGGATTCCGCCGTGGCCGATGAACGATTGCCGAGGGCCCGACATCGCATGTCCCAGCCCTCGGAGCCGGACGAGGAGCTGATGCGTGCGCTGTACCGCGAACACGCCGGACCTCTGCTCGCCTATGTGCTGCGGCTGGTCGCCGGGGACCGGCAGCGTGCGGAGGACGTCGTACAGGAGACGCTCATCCGCGCCTGGAAGAACGCCGGTCAGCTCAACCGAGCTACCGGTTCGGTACGCCCCTGGCTGGTGACGGTCGCCCGGCGCATCGTCATCGACGGCCACCGCAGCCGGCAGGCCCGGCCGCAGGAGGTGGACCCGTCGCCGCTGGAGGTCATTCCCGCGGAGGACGAGATCGACAAGGCGTTGTGGCTGATGACACTCTCTGACGCGCTCGACGACCTTACCCCCGCGCACCGGGAGGTACTGGTCGAGACGTACTTCAAGGGGCGTACCGTTAACGAGGCTGCCGAAACGCTCGGGATACCCAGCGGCACGGTCCGCTCACGGGTTTTCTATGCCCTGCGTTCGATGAAGCTCGCACTGGAGGAGCGGGGGGTGACGGCATGAACACATACGGGGGATTCGGAACGGGTAGTCCTGGACCCATGCAAAGTTCGCAAGGGCAGGGCGATCTGCACGAGACCGTCGGCGCCTACGCCCTCGGCATTCTCGACGACGTGGAGGCCACGGCCTTCGAAGCGCATCTCGCGACCTGCGAGTGGTGCGCGCAGCAGCTCGACGAGCTCGCCGGGATGGAGCCGATGCTGGCCGCCCTCGCGGACCTGCCGGCCGCACAGGGCACACCGGCCATCGGTGACTCCCTGGCCGCGCGTCCGAGCCCGCGGCTCGCCGACCGGCTGGTCGACGAGGTGGCCGAGCGCCGCGCCAAGAAGCGCAGGCGCGGTTTCTACCTGGTCGCCGCCGCGGCGGCGCTCATCATCGGCGGTCCCGTCACGGCGATCGGCGTCACGGGTGGTGACACGAATCAGTCGGCCCAGCCCCTGCAGTCCGCGAGTCCCGCCAAGGACGCGTTCACGCACATGCGGGACAAGGCCGAGGCCACGGACCCGAAGACCGAGGTCAGCGCCACGGTCGGCATGGAGGGCAAGGCCTGGGGCACCCACGCGGTGCTGGAACTGAAGAACGTCACGGGCCCGGAGAAGTGCTCACTGATCGCTGTCGGTAAGAACGGCGACCGCGAGACGGCGACCACCTGGGCCGTCCCGAAGTGGGGCTACGGCATCAAGAACGCCGCCACCGAGCAGGCCCGCAACCCGCTCTACGTGCACGGCGGCGTGGCCATGGATCCCACGGACATCGACCACTTCGAGGTCATGACCTTCGACGGCAAGAAGCTGGTCGAGGTCGACGTGTAGGCGGATCACGAGCGGATACGTAGCCTCACGGGCTCCCCTTCGCGTACGGTTGACGGCTGCCATGCACGTCAGAAGGGGGCCCGGTGGCCGCTCAGGTTCAGCAGGAAACGGCGCTCGATCCAGTGGTCGACTCGGTGCGCGACCGCGAGATCGGTGTCGAGCAGGAACACCTGGACCGGGTGTACCAGCGCCTTGAGGAAAAGATCCACGAGGCGGAGTTCCTGATGAACGACGCCGCCCAGCGCGGTCAGGTCGGGACGCCCGGAGCACTCGCGGAGCGCGACGCGCAGGTGTTCCGGGCGGGTATCCACCTCAACCGCCTGAACAACGAGTTCGAGGACTTCCTCTTCGGACGGATCGACCTCCTCCTCGGCAAGGACGGCAAGAAGGGCCCGGACGGCGCCTACACGGCGGTCGAACCCGCCGAGGGCGCCGTACGGCCCGACAACACCGCGGAGATCGCCGAGACCCTCCACATCGGCCGTATCGGCGTCCTCGACGCGGAGTACGCGCCCCTGGTCATCGACTGGCGGGCCCCCGCGGCCGCGCCGTTCTACCGCTCCACCCCGGTCGACCCCGGCCGGGTCGTGCGCCGCCGGGTGATCCGCTCCAAGGGCCGCAGGGTCCTCGGGGTCGAGGACGACCTGATGCGTCCGGAGCTGAAGGCCACGCTCGCGGGCGGCGAACTGCCCGTGATCGGCGACGGCGCGCTGATGGCCGCCCTCGGCCAGGCCCGCAGCCACACCATGCGGGACATCGTGGCGTCCATCCAGGCCGAGCAGGACATGGTCATCCGCGCGCCCGCCGCCTCGGTGACGTACGTGGAGGGCGGACCCGGCACGGGCAAGACCGCGGTGGCCCTGCACCGGGCCGCGTACCTGCTCTACCAGGACCGCAGACGGTACGCGGGCGGCATCCTCATCGTCTCGCCCACGCCCCTGCTCGTCGCCTACACCGAGGGCGTCCTGCCCTCCCTCGGCGAGGAGGGGCAGGTCGCCATCCGCGCGGTCGGCTCCCTGGTCGACGGCGCCGAGGCCACGCTGTACGACGCTCCGGCGGTGGCCCGGGCCAAGGGCTCGTACCGGATGCTGAAGGTGCTGCGGAAGGCCGCTCGCGGCGCCCTGGAGGCACCGGCCGCCGCCACCGGGCGGGCCGCCGGGGTCGGGAGCGGGCAGCTCGCGTTCGGCGAGGAGAACGCAGACGGCGCAGACGGCGCAGAGGGCGCAGAGAACGGTGGGGACGGGGCCGCGGGCGCACGGCAGCACCGGGCCACGCCCTCCCGCCTGCGGGTCGTCGCCTTCGGGCGCCGCCTCGAACTGGAGGCCCGCGAGCTGGACCGCGTCCGCGACACCGCGCTCGCGGGGACCGCGCCCGTGAACCTGCTGCGCCCGCGCGGTCGCAAGCTGCTGCTCGACGCCCTGTGGGCGCAGTCCGGCGCCGGCACCCGGCACACCGACCCCGAGCTGGCCGCCGAACTGCGCTCGTCGTTCGACGAGGACGTCAGCACCGAGGACAGCTTCATCGAGTTCTTCGACTCCTGGTGGCCCGAGCTGACCCCCCGCGCCGTCGTGGAGGCCATGTCCGACGAGCGGCGGCTCGGCCGCTGGGCGCGGCGCATCCTCAACCCCGGCGAGGTGCGGCGCGTGGCGCGCTCCCTCAAGCGCGACGGGCTCTCCGTGCACGACGTGGCCATGCTCGACGAGCTCCAGGCGATCCTCGGCACCCCGGCCAGGCCCCGCCGCAAGCGCGAGTACGACCCGCTCGACCAGCTCACGGGCCTGGAGGAGCTGATGCCCGGGCGCGAGGAGACGCAGCGCGAGCGCGCCGAGCGGCTGGCCCAGGAGCGCACGGAGTACGCGCACGTCATCGTCGACGAGGCGCAGGACCTCACGCCCATGCAGTGGCGCATGATCGGCCGCCGCGGCCGGCACGCCACCTGGACGGTCGTCGGCGACCCCGCCCAGTCGTCGTGGTCCGACCCGGACGAGGCGGCGGAGGCCCGCGACGAGGCACTCGGCAGCCGCCCGCGCCGCCGCTTCACCCTCACCGTGAACTACCGCAACCCGGCGGAGATCGCCGAGCTGGCGGCCAAGGTGCTGGCCCTCGCGATGCCGGGCTCCGAGTCCCCGTCGGCGGTCCGCTCGACGGGCGTGCGGCCGCGGTTCGTCACGACGCGCAGGGCGCAGGGCGGCGGGGCGCGGGACGCCCTGGCGAGGACCGTGCGGGAGGAGGCGGCGCGGCTGCTCGACCAGGTGGACGGCACGGTCGGCGTGGTCGTCGCCATGAACCGCAGGGCGGAGGCCGCGCGCTGGCTCGCGGGGCTCGGCGACCGGGTGGTGGCGCTCGGCAGCCTGGAGGCCAAGGGCCTCGAGTACGACGCCACGGTGGTCGTCTCGCCCGCGGAGATCGCCGACGAGTCGCCGGCCGGGCTGCGGGTGCTCTACGTCGCCCTGACCCGGGCCACCCAGCAGCTCACCGTCGTCTCGGCGGACCGCGACGAACCGGACGCGGACGGCGTGCCCGACCTGCTGCGGGACTGACGCGGGTGCGGGCGGCCGGGGACGGGGCCGCGGGGGTCCTCCGCCGCCCGGTCCCCGGCGGGTCCCGCGGGCACGGGACCCGCGCGGCCGGGCGCGGCCCGGGCGGCCCGGCACGGCCGCGGACGGCGGCGCCCGGGGTTCCGGGACCGCGCGGCCTCCCTGTGAACCTCCGGTACGGGAATTGCCTTACGGGGATCGTTTGTTACCTTTGACGTGACACCGGCCCGATCCAAGCCCCCGGGCCCAACCTTCGTCGCTACGAGCGACCACTTGCCGCGAGGCGAGCATGGCGGGTCGGTGTCATTGACCGATGTCGTACGGCGCGAGCCGCACGGCGGACGAGAGGCCCACGTCACGCGGTGACGTGGGCCTCTCGCTGTTCCTCCCGTTCGCCGTATCGCCCGGTCCCCCCGCGTCCCGCTTCCCGGCCGTCCGGTTCCTGCTCCTCCCGTCCGGAGAACAAAACGTTCGCAATCCGGGGCGGCTACCACGTACTCGGTGGTAGGTGCGACGATCGAACGGCAAACCCGCGAACCAGTAGTGCTCGCAGTACCCCGTGAAAGCAGAGGAAGTCGGCCATGGCAACGGCGCCCAGCGTCTCCTACTCGATGACGGTCCGGCTGGAGGTGCCCGCGAGCGGAACCGCGGTCTCCCAGCTCACCACGGCCGTCGAGTCCTCCGGAGGCTCGGTGACCGGCCTCGACGTCACGGCCTCGGGCCACGAGAAGCTCCGTATCGACGTCACCATCGCGGCCAGCTCCACCGCGCACGCCGACGAGATCGTGGGCAAGCTGCGCACCATCGAGGGCGTCACGCTCGGCAAGGTCTCCGACCGTACGTTCCTGATGCACCTCGGCGGCAAGATCGAGATGGCGTCCAAGCACCCCATCCGCAACCGTGACGACCTCTCGATGATCTACACGCCCGGCGTGGCCCGGGTGTGCATGGCGATCGCCGAGAACCCCGAGGACGCCCGCCGGCTGACCATCAAGCGCAACTCCGTCGCGGTCGTGACCGACGGCTCCGCGGTGCTGGGCCTCGGCAACATCGGCCCGAAGGCCGCGCTGCCCGTCATGGAGGGCAAGGCGGCCCTGTTCAAGAGGTTCGCCGGCATCGACGCCTGGCCGCTGTGCCTGGACACCCAGGACACCGACGCGATCGTCGAGATCGTGAAGGCCATCGCCCCCGGCTTCGCGGGCATCAACCTGGAGGACATCTCCGCGCCCCGCTGCTTCGAGATCGAGGCGCGGCTGCGCGAGGCCCTGGACATCCCGGTCTTCCACGACGACCAGCACGGCACGGCGATCGTCGTGCTCGCGGCCCTGACGAACGCGCTGCGGGTGGCCGGCAAGGCGATCGGCGACATCCGGGTCGTCATGTCGGGTGCGGGCGCGGCCGGTACGGCCATCCTGAAACTGCTGCTCGCCGCCGGTGTGAAGCACGCCGTGGTCGCCGACATCCACGGTGTCGTGCACGCGGGCCGCGAGGACCTGGTGCGGGCGGCCCCCGACTCGCCGCTGCGCTGGATCGCCGACAACACCAACCCCGAGGGCGTCACCGGCACCCTCAAGGAGGCCGTGCGCGGCGCCGACGTGTTCATCGGCGTCTCGGCCCCGAACGTGCTGGACGGCACCGACGTGGCCGCCATGGCCGAGGGCGCCATCGTGTTCGCGCTCGCGAACCCCGACCCCGAGGTCGACCCGGGAGTCGCCCGCCAGACGGCCGCCGTCGTGGCCACCGGCCGCTCCGACTTCCCGAACCAGATCAACAACGTGCTGGTGTTCCCCGGCGTCTTCCGCGGTCTGCTGGACGCGCAGTCGCGCACGGTCAACACGGAGATGATGCTCGCCGCCGCGACCGCCCTGGCGGACGTGGTGACGGAGGACGAGCTGAACCCGAACTACATCATCCCCAGCGTGTTCAACGACAAGGTCGCGGGCGCGGTCGCGGGCGCGGTGCGCAACGCGGCGAAGGCCGCGGGCGCCTCGGCCGCGACCACCCCCTGAACGACCCGGCGCGCACCCCGCGATCGACCCGGCGCACACCGCCGGCCCGCTCGCGGGGCGTCGCCGGACCGCCCGTCGAACCGTCGTCCGACACCCCCTGACGGCCCATGACGGGCGGCCCCCGGCTTGCGTCTTCACCGTCCCGGGTGGTGGGCTGGTACCGCCCTCGCGGCGGAGCCGCACGACGACCGGAGGGCCGGGTCCCCATGGGGGCGCGGCCTGTTGTGACAGGGGCCACGGCGCCCGGGGCACCGGCGCGTCGCGGAACGCGGGGCCTGCGGCCGCCTCTAGGGTGGCGGCCATGGCTGAGTCCCTGCGGGCCACCGGGGTTGTTCGGGCCCTGCGGTCCGCTGCCGGGAGCGGACGGAGCGTCACCATTTCGAGGCAGTGGCGCTTTTCGTGTGACTCCCAGGGGTGCCGGATTGGCTTTCCCGCCGCAGGTGGGGGCAGGATGCGTCTTCGGGCGCGAGGGTCTGGCTACGGACCCGGGTCCGGGGACCGACCGAGGGCCCTGGCAGCATCGGCTTCGATCTCACGCCTCAACGGCAAGAAGAACACGGGAGTAACAACATGAACCGCAGTGAGCTGGTGGCCGCGCTGGCCGACCGCGCCGAGGTGACCCGCAAGGACGCCGACGCCGTTCTGGCCGCGTTCGCCGAGACCGTCGGCGAGATCGTCGCCAAGGGCGACGAGAAGGTCACCATCCCCGGCTTCCTGACCTTCGAGCGCACCCACCGTGCCGCTCGCACCGCGCGCAACCCGCAGACCGGCGACCCGATCCAGATCCCCGCCGGCTACAGCGTCAAGGTCTCCGCGGGCAGCAAGCTCAAGGAAGCCGCCAAGGGCAAGTAAGGCCCTCCGTACGTCCGGGACGACGTACGAGGCGTACCGACGCCAATGGGGCGGTCACCCGATCCGGGTGACCGCCCCATCGCGTTCCCGCGGGGTCCCGGGCGTCCGGGACCCCGCGGGGGAAGCCGCTAGCCGAGGGCCTTGCCGGGCAGCTCGACCTTCGCGCCGAGCTCGACGAGCTTCTCCATGAAGTTCTCGTAGCCGCGGTTGATCAGGTCGATGCCGTGCACCCGGGAGGTGCCCTGGGCCGCCAGTGCCGCGATCAGGTACGAGAAGCCGCCGCGGAGGTCGGGGATCACGAGGTCGGCGCCCTGGAGCTTGGTCGGGCCCGACACGACCGCCGAGTGCAGGAAGTTGCGCTGGCCGAAGCGGCAGTTCGAGCCGCCGAGGCATTCGCGGTAGAGCTGGATGTGGGCGCCCATCTGGTTGAGCGCGGAGGTGAAGCCGAGACGGGACTCGTACACCGTCTCGTGGATGATCGACAGTCCCGTGGCCTGCGTCAGGGCGACGACGAGCGGCTGCTGCCAGTCCGTCTGGAAGCCCGGGTGCACGTCCGTCTCCAGGGCGATCGACTTGAGCTGGCCGCCCGGGTGCCAGAAGCGGATGCCCTCGTCGTCGATCTCGAAGGCGCCACCCACCTTCCGGTAGGTGTTCAGGAACGTCATCATCGAGCGCTGCTGGGCGCCGCGGACGTAGATGTTGCCCTCGGTCGCCAGGGCCGCGGAAGCCCACGAGGCGGCCTCCAGGCGGTCCGGGAGGGCCGCGTGGGTGTAGCCGCCGAGCTTGTCGACGCCCGTGATGCGGATCGTGCGGTCGGTGTCCATCGCGATGATGGCGCCCATTTTCTGCAGGACGCAGATCAGGTCCTCGATCTCCGGCTCCACGGCCGCGTTCGAGAGTTCGGTGACGCCCTCCGCGAGGACGGCCGTGAGCAGCACCTGCTCGGTGGCGCCGACGGACGGGTAGGGCAGCGCGATCTTCGTGCCGCGCAGCCGCTGCGGAGCCTCCAGGTACTGGCCGTCCTCCCGCTTCTCGATCTTCGCGCCGAACTGCCGCAGCACCTCGAAGTGGAAGTCGATGGGCCGGCCGCCGATGTCGCAGCCGCCCAGGCCCGGGATGAACGCGTGGCCGAGGCGGTGCAGCAGCGGGCCGCAGAACAGGATCGGGATGCGCGACGAGCCGGCGTGCGCGTCGATGTCCGCGACGTTCGCGCTCTCCACGTGCGACGGGTCGAGGACGAACTCGCCCGGCTCCTCTCCTGGCCGGACCGTCACCCCGTGCAGCTGCAGCAGCCCGCGCACCACCCGTACGTCACGGATGTCGGGGACGTTGCGCAGCCGGCTCGGAGCGCTGCCGAGCAGCGCGGCGACCATGGCCTTCGGTACGAGGTTCTTCGCACCGCGGACACGGATCTCACCCTCGAGCGGGGTTCCGCCGTGGACAAGGAGTACGTCGTCTGAGCCGTTGACGGTCATGTATCTCGCGTTCCGATGAGTTGGGCATGGGCCGGAGGAGCAAGCGTAATGGCCGCCTACCCCCCTTGAGTAAGCCCAAGTGCGCCCCTGGGACGTCCCAGCTTCGCCACAACACGAACCGCTCCTAATCGGACACGAGGGGTCACCGTCCGGGGTGTGCGCTCCGCCTGCTTCCGTACGCCCTGAGCTGCATTCACCCGGGTACCGGTATTGCCTCCCCCCGCGCGGCGAAGATGCGGGATCATGTCAGGCATGACCGAGGTGTCCTCGCTCACAGGGCGACTGCTCGTGGCCACGCCCGCCCTGGCGGACCCCAACTTCGACCGCGCGGTGGTGCTGCTCCTCGACCACGACGAGGAGGGCTCCCTGGGCGTCGTCCTCAACCGCCCCACCCCGGTCGACGTCGGTGACATCCTCGCGGGCTGGGCGGACCTGGCGGGGGAGCCCGGCGTCGTCTTCCAGGGCGGCCCCGTCTCGCTCGACTCGGCGCTCGGGGTGGCGGTGATCCCCGGCGGCTCCTCCGTGGAGCGGGCGCCCCTGGGCTGGCGGCGGGTGCACGGCGCGATCGGCCTGGTGGACCTGGAGGCACCGCCGGAGCTGCTCGCCTCGGCCCTGGGGTCGCTCCGGATCTTCGCCGGGTACGCGGGCTGGGGCCCCGGGCAGCTGGAGGACGAGCTGGGCGAGGGCGCCTGGTACGTCGTCGAGTCCGAACCCGGGGACGTGTCGTCGCCCGCTCCGGAACGGCTGTGGCGCGAGGTGCTGCGCCGCCAGCGCAGCGAGTTGGCCATGGTGGCCACGTATCCGGACGACCCTTCGCTCAACTGATGACCGGAGCCTTCAGTACTCTTGCGTCTATGAGCACTCTTGAGCCTGAGACCCAGCCCCAGCGAGGCACTGGGACGGGGACCCTCGTGGAGCCGACGCCGCAGACGTCGCACGGCGACGGGGACCACGAGCGCTTCGCCCACTACGTCCAGAAGGACAAGATCATGGCGAGCGCGCTCGACGGCACGCCCGTCGTCGCGCTCTGCGGCAAGGTGTGGGTGCCGGGCCGCGACCCGAAGAAGTACCCCGTGTGCCCCATGTGCAAGGAGATCTACGAGTCCATGGGCGCCGGCGGCGACGAGGGCAAGGGCGGCGGCGACAAGTAGCGCCCCCGCGCACCCGTGGCCCCCTCGGGTCACGGTGCGCCCGGCCCTCGGGTCACGGTGCGCCCGGCAGTCCGGGGCGGGGCCTGGGCGTTCCGCCGCGGGGTGCGGCGGACCGGGCACGTCCGGCGGGAGGCCCTTGCCGCTCAGCCCTCCCGTCCCGCCCGGTCCCCTTCCGTCCGTGTTGCCACCTCCGGACCGCCGACGAAGGCCCCGCACGCTGCTCCTCGCCGCGTCCGGGGCCTTTGCGCTGGGGTGGGCCGTCCTGTGCCGCCCTGTGCTGCCGTGTACCGCCCTGTCCCGGCCTGTACCGGCGGCCCGTTGCACGGAGTGCTTCGAGCGGTCACAGAGTGGTTGAGACCTCTTGTGGGCATGTTCATGTACTCCATAGCCTCCGGGGTGTTGTGCAGAGCAAAACACCTATTGCGCATGCTGCAACGCGCTCCCCGGAGGACACCCCCATGAAGCTCTCTGTCCGAACGGCCGCCCCGATCGCCGCACTCGTCGTGGCGGGACTCACCGCGACCGCGTGCGCGCCCGGGTCCTCCGACAAGTCGGGAGGCAAGGACGTCAAGAGCGGCACCCTGCGCGTCTGGCTCTTCCAGGAGGTCTCCAACGGGCCCAAGAAGGACGTGGTCGACGGCGTCGTCGCGGGCTTCGAGAAGGCCCACAAGGGCACCGAGGTCGACGTCCAGTACATCCCCGTCGAGACCCGCGCGGAGAAGATCAAGGCCGCGTTCAACGATCCCGCGAGCGCTCCCGACCTCATCGAGTACGGCAACACGGACACGGCCGGCTACGTCAAGGACGGCGGACTCGCCGACGTCACCGAGGAGTTCGCCGACTGGGACGAGTCCAAGGACACCGACCCGACCGCCAGGCAGTCCGTCACCGTCGACGGAAAGGTCTACGGCGTCCCGTACTTCGTCGGGGTCCGCGCGCTCTACTACCGCACCGACGTCTTCGAGGAGCTCGGCCTGGACGTGCCGACGACGCAGGGCGAACTGGTCACCACGGCCCGGGCGATCCGGCAGGCGAGGCCGGAGCTCTACGGGCTCGCGGTGGGCGGCGCCTACACCTACGGCGCCATGCCGTTCATCTGGGCCAACGGCGGCGAGATCGCCGAGGGCAAGGGCGGCTCGTACGCCTCCACGATCGACAGTGAGGCGGCCCGCAAGGGCATCAAGGCCTACACCTCGCTCTTCGGCGACGACAACTGCCCGGCCGCCAAGTGCGCGGGCATGGGCGGCAACGACACCGTCACGGCGTTCGCCTCCGGCAAGGCGGGCATGGCGATCGGCGGCGACTTCAGCCACGCGGCGGTCGAGGCCGGCAAGGTCAAGGGCAAGTACGCCGTCGTACCGCTGCCGGGCGTGAAGAAGGGCGACATCGCCCCCGCGTTCGCGGGCGGCAACAACCTCGGCGTCCTGAAGAGCACCACGCACCGCACGCTCGCGGTGGACCTGATGGAACGGCTCGCCGCGAAGAAGACGCAGGGTGAACTCTTCGACGCGATGGGCTTCCTGCCGACGTTCACGGACGTGCGCAAGGACGCCGCGCGGCGTGAGCCCTTCGTCGAGCCCTTCGTGAAGACGCTCGGCGCGGGCGCGAGGTTCGTGCCCGCCTCGCCCGCCTGGTCGCAGATCGACGCCTCCCTCGTCCTGCCGACGATGTTCCAGGAGGTCGTCAGCGGACGGAAGGACGTGGCGGCCGCCTCGAAGGACGCGGCGAAGAAGATGGACGACGCCTTCAGCTCCGCCGGGTGAGCGGCGTGAACGACGCTCCCGGCCCGCGGGACCACCGGCGGCCGGGCAGCGGCACCGCACTCGACGCGACCGGGAAGTCGCCGCCCGGCGGCGCGGCGGCCGGCACCGGACGGGCGGCCGGCCCGGTGCCGGCCGCCC
>NZ_BMWD01000054.1 GCF_014651055.1 Streptomyces fructofermentans | reverse complement strand
TGCTGCCGAGCACGGAGTCTCGCTCCGCCTCGTCGGCCACGTACTGGACCAGGTGCGGGTCGATCGCCGCGGCGAGCGCGGCGAGGTGGGCCGGCACGGTGGGGGCATCGCCTCCGCCGGGTACGGGCAGGCCTGCGTTGCCGATGTCCGCCATGGGGTGGGACTCCTAACTCGCCGAGAAGCTGATCTTGATTGAGCCGCCGGTGAACGCGGCGTAGTCGCTGCGGCCGCTGGCGTAGATGGCCAGCCCGCGGACGGTGCCGGCGGCGAGGGCGGTGCGCCAGGAGGCGGGCAGGGTGGCGCGGCCCTTGGCGCCGACGGACAGCCGCAGTAGCTCCTCGGGGCCGGAGCCGAGGACGAGCTGGCCGGACGGGGCGGAGGTGTGGTCGTGCAGGTACAGGTGCATGGCGACCTTGTTGTTGCGGCCGGCGCCGCGCTTGCGCGTGAACGTGACCTGCATCGAGGACACGGTCTTGCCGCTGCAGGCCGATGCGATGGCGGTGCCGTAGAACCAGGCGCCCCTCCGGTTGCCGCGGCCGGTCCAGTCGCCCTGGGTGGGCGAGGAGGCGTACTCGTCGGGGCGCCCGCCCCGCCAGGAGCCGGAGTTCGTCGGCGAGACGACGACGGACTTCGGGGGGCGGCCGGGCGTCTCCGGCGGGGAGGTGTCCGCGCCCGCGATCTGTGCGTAAAGCTGTCCCACTCCGTTGGCGTCTTTGCGGGTGTAGAGCTGGGTGACGGTCTGCCACCCGGGACCGGCGGGGGCGCCGGTGCCCCACGTGTACGCGGACACCGCGATCAGGTCCTGCGCCGCGTCCGCGGCGAGCTGCCCGATGCGGGTCTCGTCCTCCTCTGCCGGGTCGTCGCCGAGCCGGTACAGCACGACCGGTCGGGCGCCGACGCGGACCAGGACGACGTCGCCTGCCTGCCGGTCGCGGTAGGAGTCGGTGCAGGGCACGTCCGGTACGAGGGCGCCCAGCAGCATCAGGTTGACGCGCCCGCTGTCGGTGACGTCCAGGACGGTGGCCGACACCTCACGGGAGTGGGGCCGGCGCTGGCGTGCCAGCTGCTCGCCCAGGAGCTCCGCGGCCGAGGTCATCACAGCCTCCTTGCGGTCGTGCGGGTCTGCAGCTGCATCGACGTTGAGCCGAGCGTGTACGACAGGGAGTCGACGAGGTGCCGTTCCCAGACGCCGGGTGCGGTCTCCACCTCGATCACGTCGCCCGTCTCGAGGGCGGGATTGCAGATCGCCGTCAGCGCCAGGGAGTACTGCACGCCGAGGCCATCGGCCAGTTTGGCCTGGGCGACCTCGAGGGCCTGGGCGACGGTGGTGATGACGGCGCTGGTGTGCTGCCGTACGCGCAGCCGGACGTGCCACAGGCCCAGGCGTTGCGGGGCGAGCGGGTCGGTGATGGGGTCGGGGCCCGCGTAGGTGAGGGAGCCGGGGTCGTCGTCCCAGGCGTAGACGGGGCCGATGGGTGTGGAGCCGTCGCCCGAGTCGCCGAGGACCGACCACACGTTGGCGAGGTCCTCGCTGCTCTGCGAGGACTGCGGCTCGATCAGGACGCCGCTGGTGCCGCGGCCGATGCGCCACACCACCGGGCCGTCGAGGGTGGGGACCGGGCCGACGGTGATGATGCCTCGGGCGTCCGCCCAGATCTCTGCGGCCAGGGACTCCACGATGCCGGTGGCGACGCCGGTGGAGTCGGTGCCGGAGGACAGCACCGACCAGCGGTCGTCCTCTGCCAGGAGCTGAGGCATGAGCTGGGCGGCGTTGACGCCAGCGCGCCAGGCGAGGGGGACGCCGGGCAGCGCCTCCTGGACGAGCTGCTCGGCGAGGAAGCGGGCGGTGCCCGGGCCCAGCGTGCGGGCGGTCGGAAGTGCTGCTGCGCGCAGTTCGTCCTCGAGGCCGTTGAGCTCCACCGACAGACCGGTCCTGGTCCGCTCCGGGCGCTCCACGGTGTAGCGGCCGGCCGCGATCCACACGGGCTCGGAGCGGGGCAGCTGGAGGCCCTGCCACAGCCGCACGTTGGTGCTGATGGGGTTGATCCCCGAGGGCCCGTCGTCCACGTCGGTGAGGATGGCCGAGGCGCTGTAGCGGGTCTCCGCGGTACGGTCCGCCGAGATGCGGGCGGACCCTGCCGCAAGGGAGCACGGCGTCCATGTACGACCGCCGTCGTTGGACCACTCGGCCCGGGAGGGGCGGCCGATGGCGCCGCCCAGCGCGGAGAGGACCTCGGCACGGATCGGCAGCATCAGATCAGCCCCCGCACCGCGAGGGACCGGTACGTCGGGTACGAGGCGGCGGCCGCGTCGTAGGTGGCCTGCTGCTCGGCGAGTGCGTCGTAGGACCAGCCGGGCATCCGCATCGGCTGTCCTGCCGTGTCGGGCCGAGCCACTTCGAGGACGGCCGCCGCGTACGCGCGGGACTCGGCCGGCTTGCTGTCCATCGACTGCTGGACGTCGCCGAACAGGACGAACATGTCGGGGCGGTGGGTGTCCGCCCGCGTCTGGATCAGCCGTACGCCGGGTGTGGTCAGCAACTCCTTGATGCGCTCGATGTCGGAGCCGTCCGCGTCGATGACGATGTCGGAGGAGCTCGCGGTGTAGGTGTCCTGTCCTGCCGCGGGGTAGCGGTTGCCGGACACCTGCGACGTCTCGATGTTCGCCGTCCAGTTGAGGGAGGGCCACGACCGGACGACCACGCGCGCCGACAGCCCCGGCTCGTCGAGGCTTTTGATCCACACGTCCGCGGGCAGGGCCGGTTCCGGCAAGGTCAGCGACAGCGAGGACTCCGGGCCCCAGGTGCCGTCCGCGTACTGGGGCCGGGCGATGTAGACGACCGCGACACCCAGCGGCGCCTCGTGGTCGTACGCGGTGCCGATGCCCTCCACCGCCCAGGCCAGGTCGGCGGAACGGACCGGCGCTGGCGCTGCGGCTCCCGGGTCTTGACGGCGGATCAGCACCTTGAGGACATCGGCCGCACCGGCCAGCGGGGTGCTCGCCGTGTAGTCCACGGCGAGCACTACACCGGCCCAGGGTGCGTCGACTGCCGCCGTCAGCCAGCCGTCCGGTGACACCACCGTCTCGGGCGGTGTCACCTCCGGCGCGGACGGGTCCACGATCATCGGCATGCGCTCACCCCTTCTTTCCGGCGCTGCTGCGCCGCCGTGCTGTGGTCAGCGCGTCGCTGACGCGGCCGTCCGCGACTTCCTCCAGCCAGGCGTCGAACTCCCGGTCGCGGACAGACAGCCGCAACCGCTGACCGGCCAGGCCGGCCCCGCCGGTCGCGGCTGCTGCGGCCAGCGACGGGGACAGCGAGGGCGTGGCGGGCAGGGAGACGAGGGAGGCCATGGCGTCCAGCAGCCGCGGCCGCTCCCGGTCGACACCGACGAGGACGCCCCGCACGGTGTTGATGCCGTCGGGGATCAGCTTCTTCGCGGGGCTGGCGATCCCGAGCGCCGTGCGCAATGCCTTCTGCATCGCGCGGGCGATCGAGACCATGGTCTTCTCGATCTCCTTCTTCTGGTTCTTCAGGCCGGACACCAGGCCCTTGGCCGCCTGCACGCCCGAGGCGTACATGGCGTTGGCGACCGTGTCGCCGGTCTTGGTGGCTGCCGTCGACAGCTGCTTCTGCAGCCGGTTGACCTCGCGGAGCTGCGCGTCGCTCGCCCCTGCCAGGGCGGTGGCTGCGGCCCCGCCCTGCTCGACGCCGGCCTGGCCGAGCTGGTCCAGGAGGTCGGCGCGCAGGCTTCGCTTGCGCAGGCGGATGATCTGGTCGGCGAAGGCCTTCGCTGCCGTCAGCTGCTCGCGCAGCTGGGCGGTGATGGCCTCCACGGTGGTGGGCCCGCTCGTGGAGCGGGTGATGTCGGCGTCGGAGAGGATGCCCTCGCGGATCTTCTTCGCGTTGGCGTCGCGTTCCTTGGTCAGTCCCTTCAGCTTCTTCTCGGCGTCCGCCAGCCGCTTGATCACCGAGTCGCGCTGCTTCACCAGCTTGGACAGCTGGTCCGTGGATTGCTTCAGGGACCGGCCGTAGCCCGACTTCACGTTGGAGGGCAGCGCCCGCGTGATGCTCTCGAGCCGCTGCCGCAGCCGGGCGGTGGTGCCGTCGATCCCCTTGATGAAGCCCTGGATGAGCAGCCGGCCCGCAGGCGTGAGGATCTTCGCGTCCTTGCGGCGGGGGCCCTTCCAGTCCGGCAGGCTGCTGGTCAGCCCGCCCAGAACGCCCTGCACGCTGGGGATCATCGACCGGATGCCGTCGATGAATCCGCGGATCAGGTCCTGGCCGGCCCCATTCAGGACGCCCGCCATGCCTGCCAGTTGACCGCGTGCGATCTCCGGCACCCGGGCCAGCTGGACGGACAGGTTGCCGAGCATGCCGCGGACCTGCTCGACCATCCCGGCGCCCGCGCGCCGGAACGAGTCGATCGAGTCGTTCATGAACTGCGTGGTGAACTGCTGCACCCGGCCGGGGAACGCGGACCAGGCGCGGACCTGGGAGTCGATGGCCCGCTGCGTGAAGTCGGCCGCGGCCGTCTGCGCCGAGGCGAAATCCCCCCGGAGCAGGTCGATGAGGATCTGCAGCGCAGGCACGACGACTTCGCCGATGAACTGCGCCATGTCGCCGAGGACCGGGATGAGCAGCAGGCCCAGACCCTCGGCGACGATCTGGATGCCGGGCGCCACAGCGCGGATCACGTCCGCGAGCAGCTGGAGCAGCGGCACCAGGCTGGGCAGCAGCGCGACAACGAGCTGACCTGCGAGCTCGAGCAACGGCAGCGCCGCGATGATCAGCTCGCCGAACGCGATCGCGGCCTGCTCGAGCACGGGCTGCAGGCCTTGGATGATCGGCGTCAGCGCCTCGCCCAGCGTGCGGACGAGTTCCTGGATGGGCGGTCCCAGGATCGTCAGGATCGGCGCCAGGGCGGCGAGCGCTTCGCCGATCAGCGGGGCCACGGTCTGGCCCATCAGAGCCAGCGTCTCGAACAGGGCGCCCAGCGCGTCCTGCACGCCCTTGGTCGCTGTGACCTTGGCGATCTCGGCCGTGACGTCCTGCAGCACGCCGAGGAATCCGCCGCCGGCCTCGGCCGCCGGACCGAAGATGTTCGAGAAGATCTCGCGGATGTTGCCGAGGGTGTCGAAGAGCTGGCCGACCAGGTCGATCGCCCGCTCGATCGCCTGCTCCATGGCGCCGGACTCGAAGCTCTTGGTGAGCCTGTCCGACAGCCGCTCCACCGCGCCGCCGCCGGCCTTGGTGAGCCGCTCGAACGCGGGACCTGCTGCGGCACCGATCTGGACGATGCCCTGCGTCACGGTGGCGGGCAGGCTCGAGAGGTTGCTCAGCCCTTTGGTTGCGCTCTTCAGCCCCTGGTTGAGCGGGCCTTTCAGCGCGGTGACCGTGTCGAGGGTCTTGCGACCCATCGTGTTCAGTGCTCCCGCGGCCCGCGTCAGGTTGGCCCGCAGCAGCGGCAGCGTGGCCTTGCCCGTACGGGCAAGCGCCGTGTCCAGGCCCTTGAACAGCCGCTCCTGGACGCTCTTGCGCAGGCTGTCGAACTGCGGCTTCATGCCGCGGATCGTGGTGACGAACGAGCGGGCGCTCGGCGTCAGCTTGGCCAAAGCCTTCTGGTAGGCCTCGGCACTGTCCGGGTCGAACGCGTTCTTCAGCGCGTCGCCGACGCCCGCCGTGCCGATCTTCAGTGCGGCGGTCGCGGTGACCAGGGACAGCATGGCCGCCGCGCCCAGGCCAGCGGCGGGAGCCATCTGTCCGATGGTCGCGACCAGCGACGCTACGGCCGGGATGGCCCCGCCGGCGGTTGAGGCGAGCGCGGCCGCACGGATGGGCAGTAGCGACAGCAGGGACAGCGCGCCGCCGCCGTCACCCCCCGCGCCGCCGAGGCTGTTCAGGGTGCGCTGGATGCGGTCGGTGGTGTTGCGGTCGATGTCGACCGTGATCTGGAAGCGGTGCCGCGCGAGCTCCGCCTGCACACGACGGATCTCGCGGCTCGTCACCTGGATGCCGACGGGCAGGCGCAGCGTGGTGTCGCGCAGTTGCCGTCGCAGGCGCGACATCTGCGCGCTCTGCAGCGCCAGTTGCACCGGCATCCGTACCGGGTTGCGGGCCAGCTGACGCCGCAGGCGCAGCAGTTCCAGCCGTGGTGTAGTCAGGCGGGCGGTGAGCTGCACTGTCTGCCGGGCGAGCTGGGCCTGCACCGCGGCGAGGGTGGCGCGGCTGACGTGCACGTCGATGGGGACCCGTACACGGTTGCCGGCCGAGGTGATAGCCGCCTGCAGCGTGGCGTGGAAGCGGGTCAGATCGGGGGTGACGGGGACGTGCAGCCGCTCGCGCAGCCGCCGGATCTCCTCGCGGGTGATGTTGATCTGCGCGTCGAGGCGCAGGGGGCGTGAGGTCAGCTGGGTCTGCGCCGCGGCGATCGCGGCGCGGCTGATGTCCAGGTCGACCGGGACCCGTACGCGGGCGCCGGCCGAGGTGATGGCCGCCTGCAGCGTGGTCTGGAAGCGGGCGAGGTCGGGGGTGACAGGGACCCGCATCCCGTCGCGGAGCCTGCGCATCTCCTCGCGAGTGATGGTGACCTGAGCGTTCAGCCGCAGCGTGCGGCTGTCCAGCTGGGCCTGCGCCGCGGCGAGGGCGGCGCGGCTGACGTCCAGGTCGACCGGCACCCGCACGCGGCTGCCCGCTGCGGCGACCGCCGCCTGCAGCGTGGTCTGGAAGCGGGCGAGGTCGGGGGTGACGGGCACCTGGACGCGGGCACGGACCTGCGCCAGGCGGGCCTGCATGTCGCTCGCGAAGCCCGTCATGTCGGCGACGGCCTTGACCTTCACGCGGGCCCGCTGCTCCACCCTGTCGAGGTAGCGCTGCAGGCTGGTCGCGAAGTCGGACGTGTCCGGGAGGACGCGTGCAGCGAGCCTTGCGATTTCGCGACCGCCCGGACCAGCCACAGCGATCACCTGCCTTTCGTGATCGCTTTCTTCACCGTGCCCCGGTACTTCGGCGGCAGCGGCTTGGCCATCGGATGGCCGGAGAGGTCCAGCGCTCTGCCTCGTTTGGCGGCCAGGCCGCCCGGGCGTTCGACCCGTGCGGGCCGTTTCACGCTCTTGCGGCTGTTCGCCGAGGCCACGACCCAGGCCGTGTCGTGGGAGGCGTCGACCGCGGCAGCGGTCAGGTATGCGGCGACGGACCAGCCGCGGTGGTGGCGTCCGCCGCGCAGCTGTGCCTGCAGCGCGGAGTCGTCGGGCATGTGCTCGACCAGGTCGTAGAGGGCCAGGGGGGACAGCGAGCCGCGCCACACGTCCAGCAGGTCCAGCTGGTAGAAGTGGCGCAGGTCGGCGCGCAGTGCCCCCGCGCGACCGTCGCCGATCAGCTGGGCGAGCCAGAGGCTTCCGGGAGCTGGGTCACCGACTGCCACTTCTCCATGACCAGCAGGAGCAGACCGAGGTCCCACTCCTCCACCTGGTCCTTGATGGCGGCGACGTCGTCGGCCACCAGGAGCAGGAGGTCGCGCACGATGCGCTTCTGCCGCTCGAGGTCGGCGGCGTAGTCCGTTCCCTCCGCCGCCTTGTCACCCGGGTCGGCCGACTTGAGGGAGTCGATCAAGACGATGACGTTGCGCTGCGCGATCTCGCTCAGTCGCAGGATGTTCTTCAGGGTGACGGTCTTGCCGCCGCCGAGCTCCAGGGGCAGGCCGGGATACTTCTCCTCGGCCTCCGCCTGGAGGGCTTCGATGCTGGTGGCCTCAGCCATGATGTGGTCCCTTCCATCAGGGTCTGCGTGCGGTCCCGTGAGGTGGTGGCCCTGCTGCCCGGCACGGGACCTGTACCGGGCAGCAGGGGATCGGGGCGAGGCCTCAGCTGGAGGAGGCCGGGAGGATGGCCGCCCACTCGCCGATGTCGCCATCGAGGAGCGAGGAGCCGAGGAACGTGCCGGTGATCGGGTAGGACACGAAGTTCTCGACGTCCAGGCTGATCGCGTCCGAGCCGAGCAGGCTGGTGCGCGGGTGCCACAGCGGCAGGAAGCTCGTGCCGTCCACGAGGATCATCAGCAGCGCCTTGACCTGCGGGGTCGGCGAGGCCGGGATCCGGAAGCTGCCGTCGCCCTGGATCTTCTCCGGGCCGGCGCCGAAGTACAGCTGGTAGGTGTCGGTCGTCGACTGGATCGACTGGAACGTCACCGCGTACGTCACGTCGGGGCTGGTCTGGCGGAGCTTGGCGTTCTGCCAGGAGCCGAGGGTTGTGGGGTCGTCGCCGTCGCGGCCGAACTCGGGCATCTCCTCGCGGTTCGTGTGCCCGAAGTTCACCCAGGGCGCGCCCGGGTTGAGGGGGTCGGTGATGTCGGTGGGCTTCGCGGTGTCGGGGTCGGCCAGGTAGAGGTAGCCGGTGCCCGGGACGATGGGCGCGTCATCCTGCAGCATGCGTAAATCTCCAATCGCCCGTGGGCGCAGGGTCGGTGCCGCTGGTCCCGAGCGGCCGGAGGGGATTACAGGTGGGGACGGGTGGTGACCTGGTAGGTCGCCTCGTAGCGGTACGACCCGGAGTGGGTCAGAGCCGCGTCGCCGGCCCGCTGCCAGAACGGGCCGACCAACTCGGTGAAGTGGGAGAGGTAGCCGCCCGCCTCGACGTCGGCGAACTGGGCGGTGCACGCGTCGAACAGCGCCCGGCGGGCGTGCCGCGCCATCAGTGACGCCTCGGCGCGGCTGTCCGCACAGACGGTCACGGAGATGGTGGAGCGGTCCAGGCCGCGCACGTCGACGGCCGCAGAGCCGGGCACCTTGCGTGCGACCAGCAGGGGCAGGTGGGCTGCCCAGTCGGACGGCCAGGCGTTGACCACCGTGGCGTCCGGGAACTCCGCCTCGTACGCGGCGCGGACCAGGTGGTCCACGTCGGGCAGGAGCGGCGTCACGAGATGCCCGCCTCGAAGGCATGGACGCCCTCGACGGCCGTGCCGTCGGGGGCGGTGTGCCCGTAGTTCTTGCTGAGGGCGGCCGGGTCGGTGGAGTAGATCACCGAGTCCGTGCTGCCGTGCTCGACCTTGAACGAGCGGGCGAACGTCCCGGTCTGCTGCCGTGCGGCGGCCACGGCCCGCATGCGGGCCGCGCGCTCCTCGGCCAGGGCCCGGATCGCGGCCCGGACGGTGGGCAGGTGTGCGAGGTAGGACTCCAGGTTGCGGTCGACTGATGCCATGCGGCTCACCTCCTGCGGATGACAGCCGAGTCGTGCGACACGCGGCGCGAGCCGCGGTAGTGCCCCGGCTCGCCGACCACCGTGTAGTCGCGGTCCTTCCAGCGGACGCGGGCCCAGGGCCCGGCGGGCAGGGACCGCCGCATCACCCGGTAGGTGGTGGCGTCCTGGTAGCCGTCGCTGTCACCGGCGGTGGAGGTCTGCGGCTGGATGCGGCAGCCCTCCACGATCACAGGCTCCCCCTCGGTCGGGGACCCGTCGTCGGCCATGGGGCCGGCCGGGTAGACGGTGATGGTCTCGGGCCCGCGGTCGAGCAGGCTCACCCGGCCACCTCCTCCACCGCCGCGCACCACGCCTCGAGCTCCTCGGCCGGGTCCAGCTCGAGGCTGCGGCGGCTGGCGGCCGCCGACGCCTGCTCCCACACGCCGGGCTCCGCGAGCAGACGGCGCAGCGCCTTCTCCCAGGCGTCCGGATCGTCGCGGTCCAGCAGGGTGCCGGCACCGCCCAGACACTCGGACAGCCCCGGGGTGGGGTGAGCGAGGACGGGGATGCCGGAGGCGCAGGCCTCGGCGGCCACCCGCCCCCACGACTCGTACTCGGACGGGGCGAGCAGGACCCGCGTGCGGCCGTACACCCGCTCGCGCATGGCCGATCCGGGGATGTGCGACAGGACCTCGACGTTGGGCAGCCGCCCGGTGATCTGGTCACCGTACGAGCCGTGGACGCCGAGGAAGGGAACGTCGGGCATGCGGCGGGCGAGCTCCCAGAACAGGCCGCCGCCCTTGTTGTCGTTGAGGTTGATCAGGGTCACGCGGTCGCCGGGCACGGTGCGGTAGTCCTCGGCGTACACCGGAGGCCGCACCACGAGCGTCCGCGACGGCGCCTCCAGGGCGCTGCCGTCGTAGAACGCGTTGGCGGCCGTCTGCATCCACTGGCTGTTGTAGACGGCCAGGTCCACGCCGGATGCCTCCTCGAAGGTCCGCCCGTGCGTGTTGTGGCAGATGCTGATCACCGGTACGCCGCCCCGGGCGCCCGCGTCCTTGGCGAACGGCACGCCCTCGAGGTGGGAGATCACCACGTCGGCCAGGGCGCCGAGCGCACCGGCCGTGCGGGCGGCCGCGTTCATCGGCCACACCTGCACGCCCTGCAGGGCGTAGCGGCCCCAGAAGCTCGAGGAGCGGAAGAGGTGGACCCGTACGTCATGGCCGCGTGCCGCCAGGGCTCGCAGCATGCTGTGGGTCATCCACTCCGCGCCGGCGTTGTGGTCGGGCGGGTATCCGTGCAGCCGCGCCACCACGGTCAGCCGCTTCACCGCGGGGCCCCCGGATCTCCGGGCACGCCCCACGGGACCGGCTCAGTCGATCCCTGCACGGGCGCGTAGAACGTGTCGTCCACGCGGTAGGGCCTTTGGATCTCCACCGACTGCAGGCCGCCCGATCCGGACAGCTGCTGCAGGATCTTGATCTCGTCGGCGGTGAGGCCGACGCCGGACGGCAGGCTGGCGGGCAGCTGGTACTGGTAGCTGCCCTCCATCTCCATCCGGTAGCCCTCGGGGTTGCGGACCTTCCGCTCGGCCGCGGCCAGCGTGATGCTGACCGCGATGTCGGGCGCGGTGTCCGGGTCCGGCCAGGGCAGCCCGTACGTGCGCACCAGCGCGGAGGCGTCCGAGAGGTACGCCTCCGCCTGCGCCCGGTCGCTGCCCTGCAGGCTGGCGCCCAGTCGCTTCTCCAGGTCCTGCACGGACCCCAGCGGAGGTCGTGCCATCTCGTCGTCTCCTCGTCGGTCAGGAGCCGGACGGGGCCAGCGTCAGCTTGACCGCACGCACCAGCTCGAGGTTCTCGTCGTCGTCCGCGGCCGCGGTGTTGTCGCGGACCACCGCGGTGCCCACGAACGTGTTGAGCACCGACCGGTCCCGGAGCTTGTTCGGGTCGTAGTCGCGGATCCACCGCATCGCGATGCCCGAGTCGGACATCGACTGCCCGAAGGCGACACCGGCCGGGATGGCCGGCGCCCGCATGGCGAAGATGAACGCCGAGCGCACGAAGGCGTACGCGGAGCCCGGGTCGATGGCGTTGGAGCCGACGACCGTGAAGCCTGCGTAACGGCCGATGGTCGCCTCGCGCAGCGCGCCCTCCGAGCCCGACTCGTCGAACCGCTTCAGCAGCTCGGAGTTGAGCATCGCGGCCTCGACGTCGGCGCCGACCAGGAGCACGCGCCCGTCGCGCGGCACCTCGGCCTTGTTGAGCGCCGTACGCGCGGCGACCGCTGCACGGAACGGGTCGTCCTCGTCGATGACGATGCTGGTCGCGTAGGTGGCGCTCTCGATCGTGGTGACCAGGAGGTCCTCCACCGCGCGGGCGATGGCGTAGGTCTGCGGCGACAGGACCTGTCCGCCGAAGTCCTTGATGTCGAGGGTCAGTTCCTCGTCCGTCACCGCGACCGCGCTGTAGATGTCGTGGTTGAGGGTGACGTCGATCTTCGACTCGGTCAGCTCGTCGAGCACGATGTCGCTGGACCGGTTGTTGCGCCATCCGTACTCGCGGGCCTGCAGGCGGCCCGGCACGCGGATCGACACGGTGTCCGACTTGGCGCCGGCGAAGTCGCTGACGGCGTCGTTCCACACCAGGTTCGGCAGCACGACCTCGCGCTGCAGCAGACCGAGTGCGGTCGCCGTGATCACTTCCGGCTTCAGAAATGCGTTGGCCATGGTTCAGCCCCTCCTCGGGGTCCGTCGCCCCGCGGCGGGGCGGTGGGTCAGTGGAATCGCGGGATCTGGGCCGCGAGCTTCTTGGGATCGGTCTCGGCCGGGACGTCGCTCGGGTCCAGGCCGCCTCGGCCGAGGCCACCGGCGGAGCTGCCGAATGCAGCGCCGAGCGCCTTCGCGTCGGCCTCGATCTCCTCGGGGGTCGTGCCGACCAGACGGCCGATGTGCGCCTCGGGCACGCCGTACTTGTAGGCCGCCTTCACGCGGGCGACCTCGAGCGCGGACGCCGTTTGGGCCTGCTCGATGGCGGCCTGCGACTCGGCCGGGTCGACGCGGGTCTGCAGCTGCGTGCGCAGCTCCTCGACCTCGCGCTTCAGGCGCCTCGCCTCCTGGTTGGCCTTCCGCTTCGCCTCCTTGCCCTTGACCGGGTCCGACCAGTCGACGTCGTCGTCCGCCTCCGGGGCGGGCTCGGGCGCAGGTGCGGGCTCGGGTGCGGGCTCCGGCGCAGGAGCCGGGGCCGGGGACGGGGCCGGGGCGGGTGCGGGTGCGGGCGGAGCCGGAGCAGGTGCCGGCGGCGCCGGGACGGGAGCGGGGGCCGGCGGAGCCGGAGCAGGTTCGGGAGCCGGTTCCGGTGCAGGGGCGGGCGGAACCGCCGGGACCGGAGTGGGCTCAGGGGGCTGGGACATCGGTGCGCCTCCAGGGCAGCAGGACGTGCCGGACTGCCGCCAGGGCAGGCCGGACACAAACGGGTGGGTGTTACCTCACGGAGACGCCACGGGCCTGTGCCCGCCGTCTCCGAGCCTCAATGGCCAGGCGGAACGCCCGGCGCGCATCGGCGCCGGACAGGCCTCGCGTGGCCTCCTCCCACAGCTCGCGGAACGCCATCGACTCCTCGGGGAGCCAGTCCTCACGCGAGTAGATCGGAAGGATCGTGCAGTGGCAGTTGTCGTGGAACCGCTGGACTCCGCGGCCCACCTCCCAGGTGAGCAGCTGCTCCGGCGTCCACAACTGCCAGTCGTCGGGCCGGTCCACGGCGCCCGTGCGCCCCAGCTGCCCGCTGTAGGAGGCGGACCACTCGGACCGGTAGACCGCGCCGCGGCTGGCGAGCATCGCGCAGAAGTCGCACGGGTTGTCGGCCGTGACGCGGGCCCAGCCGATGACGGCCCGGTCCGCTCGGGCCACGCCCTCGAGGAGGTCGCGTCCGCCCATCAGGGAGTCCCGGTCGGCGGCACCCGCCGTCAGCGCGCCCGCAGTCTGCATCAGACCGCTGAGCTCCGTCAGGAACTCCGGGTCGTCCAGACGCCCGCCGCTGGGGGCGAACTGCAGGTCGGCCATGGCCCGCCCCGCGTGAACAGGCCCGGTCACCACCAGCGCCACGGTGGCCCGCCGGTCGGCCGCCTCCTCGTCCTCCTCGGGCCAGGCGAAGTCCTCGTCCACCGGAACGGTCTGCGCGTCGTCAGCGGCCGACGCCTGCGGCTGCCCGGACGCGGTGGAGAACGTGTCCCGCATCTGCCCCAGGCTGTAGCCGAGAGCCGGATCGATCGGCGGCTCATCGGGCAGCGGCGGCAGCGTACGCCCGATGCGCAGCGCCCTCAGCAGCCGGTTGTACGCGGCCGACAGCCGCCGGGACCGGCCACGGAATCCACGCTGCGCCCGCACCGTGGCGGCCAGCCAGCGGGCGGCGGTCTCCTCGAGGTTCGTCGGCGACACCTGCCGCCAGCCATCGAGCGCGGCCCGTGCCGCCTCGGCGGCGATCCGGGCCTGGCCGATGCGGTGCTCCTCGGTGAGCCGTGCCGCCTCGTCATCCACCGGTCACCGCCCGGGTCAGCGACTCGGCCAGCGCCCGCTGGGAGTCTGCGTCGGCCGCGAGCTGCGGCCACCGCTCCCGGTCGGTGTCGGTGAACCCGGGGAGCTTGGGCCACAGCGCCTGCTTCGGCACGCCCAGCATCGTGGCTGCCTTGCCGAGCGCATCGACCGTCTGCGACAGCGACCGGGATTCCGTGTCGGCCCACCGCACCTGGGAGGTCATGTCGGCGGACGCGTTCTCGTCGCCGCGGATCTTCGCGCAGAGCCGCAGGTCGGACTCCCAGGACTCCCCGAACGACCGCTTGAACTCGGCGACCATCCGCATCAGCGTGGTCTCGGCCGCAGCCAGCGCCTCCGCCGACAGGTTGACCATGTCGCCGAGCAGGTAGTGCGGCGGCACCTGCGAGACGACCGCCAGGTGGCGCAGCGACATACCGATCGACTCGATGTATCCGCTCAGCGGAGTCTCGTCCAGCGTCCCGAACTTGGTGTCCTTGTCCGGCGCAATGAGCAGCCGGGACGCGTCGGCCGTCACGGGCTTGGGGATGGTGTTGCCCTCGGCGTCGAGGAGCGGCTCACCCGTCTCCGGGTCCCGGCGCAGGGGCGGCGTCATTCCCGCGATCGTGCGGACCTTGAAGCTGCCGTAGGTCTGCACGATCAGCAGGTCGAACACGCTCTGATTGAGGCGGTCCTGCAGCGGGATCAGCGGCGCAACCACGCCGGTCGTGCGGCCCTCGAGGTCGACCTGCGCAGCGAACCGCCGGACCGGGCACACGCCCAGGCCGTGGGGCCGCCCCTCGCCCAGGAGCACCGAGTCCTGGTCGGCGACCGCGTCGTAGACGAACTTGTCGTCGTAGAACAGGCCGTGGACCACACTGTCGGACTTGGGGATCTTCGGCAGCTCGAGGGCGTACATGGGCCACTCGTCGCAGGCCGGATCGGCGTAGGCCGCCCACATGTTCCGCGGCGACAACGCACGGATGACCGGCCTGGCCGGGTCCGTCTTGGACGGCAGCACCACCGTGAACGCGTGCCCGTACGTGATGGCCGCCCGGTAGACCGCGGCCTGCCGATCGTCCAGCCGGTTGTCCTGCCACGCCTCCCAGGCGGGCGAGTTCCCGTCCCCGCCCTTCTGCTGGTACCCCTCCACCGACAGCGACTGCGCGGGCGCGGCAACCACCATCGGCAGGAAGTTGGAGACCGACCGCGCGGCCAGCAGCCGGTACTCCTGCGACGCGTTGCGCGGCGTGTACGGGCCGGGGTGGATACCGCGCACGTAGTTGTCGATGCGGTCCAGCAGCGTGCGGTCCGCCCGCAGCCCGGCCAGGCACTGCTGAGCGCGCTGGACCGGGTCCGCCGACGATGCAGCAGGGGTCGTCATCTATGCCCCTCTCACAGGAAGTAGACGGTGCCGGAGCGCTCCGGCACCGCGGCGCCCTTGGCGAGCGCGTCCAGACGGCACTGCCACGCGAGGATCGACGCCACCGCAGCATCGATCTTCCGGGAGCTGTCGGGGTGCGCCTTGGCAATCTGGATGCCCGCCCGCGACTCGCGCCGGCGGGCGTTGAGGACGTGCCGCATCAGGGCGGACGCCCCGTCGTGCGTCAGCTCTTGATCGGTCACCGCGTCGTGGAAGGCGCGCGTGGCCCGCACGATCTGCAGGGCCCGGCCGCCAGTCATCCACCATTCGATCGGGTGCGCGACGGACGACTTCACGAGCAACTGTGCGCCGTACCGCGCTTCCCATCCCGCGATGTGCGACTCCCACTTGGCGGGGTCCGCGTACATGCCGATGACCCGGTACCGCTTGAACGCCTCGTCGACCTCGGCCAGGACCTCGCCGACGGGCACCTGCCAGTCCCGGCCGGACGGGCCCTCCGGCTGCTCCCACACCCGCAGTTGGAACAGGTGGCCGTCGCTGACGCGGCAGCCCACCAGAGCAGTCGCGTCGGTGACGCCGCGGTTGCGGCGGCGCGAGCCGTCGAATCCGAGGACGATCGCCTCGCGGTCGGCCACGACCATGCCCGGCGCCGCGCATGCCGCCCACTCCGGCTGCGACAGCCAGGCGTCCGACGCGTGGGTGATCTGGTTCAGGAAGTCGGCTCGCGCAACCTGGGGGTCCGTGGACGGGTCCCAGATCGTCGCGACGAGGGTGTCAAGGTCAACGTGCCCGCCGTGCCGGTCCGCGGAGTCGCCGTACGTGAACGCCAGCCCGGACAGCAGCGACACCCGGTCCTCGAGGTCGGTCTCCGGCGGCGCCTCACGGTGGTCGTAGTACAGGCCGTCGTCACGCGCCTTACCCTCGCGGATCTTCGCCCAGAAGGCGGCCGACTCCTCGGCCACACTGCCCTCACCGGGGATGAACGCGTTCGGCGACTCGATCGTGGTCCCGCCGACCTTGGCCGCGTTGATCCGCATGGTCTGCGCCAGCCGAGGCCCGCCGTTCGAACGGACCCACTCCTCGGTCTGGTCCAGGACGGCGAAGACGGGCTTGTTGCCCTTGACTGTCCGAGCCGACGAGGTGATCGGCTCGATGCGCCCCCGCGGCAGATTGACGAACGTGTCCAACGGCTCGAGGCCCGGGTACGCGTCGAGGATCGGTCCGTCGAGCATCTCCAGCAACGGCACCCAGGTGTTCTTCGTCTGCGTCTCGGACACCGCCGCGATCTGCACCAGCGGCGTGCGCACCGTCGACCACGGCTTGCCGACCGGCTGCCCCGACTCGTCCCAGCCGTCCGGCACCACCGGGCCCAGCGCCTCGGCGATCGCGAGCGCCGCCAGGAACGGCGACTTGCCCCAGCCTCGGGACCGGCTGATGACGCCGCGGCGGAACCGCCGCTTGCCCGTACGGGGGTTGATCTCGTAGTACCGGAGGACGAAGTCCTCCTGCTCCGGGTACAGCACGAACGGCTCGTACTCGCCGCGGTCCGGCGCGGCCAGGAGCTCGGTGATCCAGTCGATGACCTCGAACCCGAGGGTGGGCACGGCGCCCGGCTCCGGCGGCTTCCACGGCATCCCGACCCCCCGACCACATCGACGGGGCACGCGTCCGTACGCGTCAGCCCGCAGGCGGTTCCTCCGGGGGCGGCAGCGCCCGCAGCACACCACGCCGCTCGCGCGCGGTCCTGCCGCCCTCCGGGCGCTTGCTGTCCGCCTCGTCGGCCTGCGCGAACTGCATCCGCAGCCTCGCCCTGTCCTCGGGCGTCGCCCCGAACTTCGCAACGCGCAGCCGCAGTTCCGCGGCCGCCGACAGCTCGCCCGACCACAGCCGCGCGTGGACCACCGCGGTGTCGAGGAGGAAGTCCCAGTCGGTACTGGAGAAGTGCTCGGCCTGGGGGGACGCCTTCCACATCTCCCACCAGTCCAGCGTCCGCGCCGGCCACGCGTACTCGACCAGGTCGCCGTCCTTCATCACCGACAGGGTCGGCAACTCAGGCGGCGCGGCCTGCTCAAACCGCAGGACCGTCTGCGGCAGCGCGTCCTTGTTCGCCCGGGCACGCTTGCCCGGCTCCTTCGGTGCAGGGCCCCGGCCAGCCATCGGCCCACCCCCTCCCGCCCTACAGGAGCGTCGCGAGGACCTCTCCCAGATCCGCCAGTCGAGCAGGGGCGCTACGCCAGCGCTGCCCGGTCATCGCGATGTACCGGGCATCCGCGTACACCTCGAGCCCGGTCCCGTCCGCGTACTGCCACCGGCGGCCGCGGCCGGGCAGCGTGCCGTACCCGAACACGTGCAACCCGCGGCCGGAACACGACACCTCGACGTACGTGTCGGGCACCAGCTGCAGCAGCTCGGCAGCCCACTCCACCAGCGTCCCGTCGTCGCGCACGACATGGTCCAGGTCCAGGCACACGATGCCGTCGCTCTTCGCCAGCACGTAGCCGGGGCCGACACCAACCCGCGAGCGGTGCACGCGCGGGAAGTCGGACCAGGTCGCCGGGTTGGTGCTGCTCGCGGGCCGGCCGTGCACGGTGAGCGGTACCTTGCGCGCCGAGTAGCGCACCCAGCGCGCGCGGGTCGTCATCTCGCGGGGCATGCCGCCCGTCTCGGCGCCGCGCCGCTCGCGGTACGCGGCCTGCCTGCAGGGCGAGGAGCAGTACCGCGCGTCCGCCCGGGCCCTGGCCGGCAGGCGGTCGGGGCACTGCTCGCACCGCGGGCTGCGGATGGCTGTACGTGACGACATGCGCCGATCCTAGCGGGCCCGTGTTACGGCTACAAGCGCTTCACCTGCACAGACGTGCATGCATGGGTATGCGGCATCCATGCATGACGCGGGCACGGGGAGTGATCACCGCTGGTCGCAGGGGGCGGGCTGAGAGCCCCAGACCCGTAGCCGAGCCCAGCGCCTATACGCTTGCGGTCGGCGTCGCGGTGATCATGGGGTCTCCCCCCAGGTCCCAGGCAGGCCCAGCCCGCCTCGCCTGCATAGCCATGCACTCACAGCAGGCCCGGGTGCCGCTCGGCCGGCCGGGCCCGCCGCTCGCGGGGCCGACGGCGGCGGGCAGCCCCCGACTCGGCCGCCGTCTTGCGCTGGTGATGCCAGTGACAGAGCGTCTGCAGGTTCGCGTCGTCATGGTCATGCGGGTCTCCGATGTGGTCCACCTCGAGCGCCTGGGTCTCCGGGCACCGGCCGCCCGCGGCCAGGGCCTGCACGCACCGGTGTCCGTCGCGCGCGAGGATGCGCGGTCGCACCGCGGCGTCCCAGTCCCGGGGCAGCTGGGCGCGGCGGTTGCTGCTGGCCCACGGCATCAGCGGCGCTCCTCGTGGGTTGCGTTGGGGCTCATCGTCGGCTCCACCACCAGACGCCCAGGGTGTTGCCGTAGTAGGCCTCGAGGGAGCCGCCGAGGCTGGTGAGGACCTGGTCCATGTCGTCCTGGTCCCACTGGTGGAGGTGGGTCTCGTGCGGGTTGCCCTCGGTCTCGCCCTGGATGGACTCGACGATGGGGACGCTGACGAGGATGTGCCAGGCGCCGGCGGCGTGGATGCGGTGCACGAGGTCGACTGCGTCCTGTCGCGGCATGTGCTCGAGGACGTCGCCTGCGATGACGAGGTCGCGGTGGAAGAGGTGGTCGGGCGCGGTGCGCGCGTCGATGGTGTGGATCTCGTCGTATGCGTCGAGGCGGGTCTTGGTGGCGGTGAGCTTGTACTTGCGGACGTACGGCTTGTGGATCTCGATGGCGGTCCACCAGACGCCGCGGTACGCGGGGCGCATGAGGCGGGCGTAGGTGCCGTTGCCGGGGCCGATGTCTGTGACGGTGGCGGGCTGGTGGCGGGTGTGTCGTGCGAGGGACCAGTCCTTGCCCTCGGCGTCGCTGGTGGGCATCGGGGCCTCTCAGGTGATCTCGAAGCGGGCTGAGGGGATGACGGGCTCCTCGGGCGGGGCGGTGATCTTGACCCAGGTGCGGAAGGTTCCGGGGCCTTCTGCGCCGGGGTCGATGACGCCGTCGGGGCCGACGAGGAGGGTTGCGCAGTGCTCGCCGTCGGGGCCGACCGTCCAGGTTGCCTCGTGCCAGTCGTTGTCCGTGGGCCGCTCGGCGACGGGCAGGACGGCCACGTGGACGGGGTAGGTGCTGGGGTCGCCGGATACGGCGGTGACGGGCGTCATGAGGTGCTCGGTGCTGTCGCGGTCCACGCGTCCCTCCTTGCTGGGTCAGATGCGGGGCGTGCCTGCGGCCCAGCGGGTGTGGGGAACGTGGCCGGCGGTCCAGCCGGTGCGCGGGCTGCCCGTGGTGAGTTCGTCGACGGGGGTGTCTGTGTCGTGCTGCAGGAGCAGCGGCAGGGCCGTGCACGTCTCGTGGGCGACGGGCAGGGCCCTGCCTTTGCGCCCGCCGAGGACCTGGGCTGCTGCGGTCTCGGCTACGGGGGCCAGCGGGCGCACCTTGGCGGGGCTGAGCGGCCGTGCGCTGCTGATCTCGTGGACGGTGGGCAGGGCCGTGGTCTTGTGGGCGATCAGGGGGCGGGCGGTGGCGGTCTCGGTGGCCGTGGGCAGTCCGCCCGCCGGGGTGAGGAGCTGTACGGCGGTGGTCTCGAGGGCGGTGGGGAGTGGCGCCGTCTTGTGGGCGGTCGCCTCGTGGGCCGTGGCCGTCTCAAGCACGGTGGGGAGGCTCGTGTGCCGGTGCCCGCTGAGCGGCTGGACCGTTGCGGTCTCGCTGACGGTGGGCGCGGCGGCCGTCTTGGCGGCGGTGAGGACTCGGGCGCTGCTGGACTCGAGGACGGTGGCCACGGGGTTGCTCTTGTGGCCTGCTGGCTGGCGTGCGGTGGCCGTCTCGCTGGCGGTGGGGAGCACCGCGGTGCGCTGCCCGATCAGCTGTCGTGCACTGGTCGTCTCGGTGACGGTCGGGAGCGCCATCGTCTTGTGGCCGGTCAGCGGCCGGACCGTAGCGGTCTCCGCGACGGTCGGGAGCGGCTGCGTGCTGCCGGCCGCCGTGTTGAGGAAGTCGAACTCGGCGTAGTCGTCGATGCCGGTGTCGCGGTGCGAGATGAGCTGCAGCTGCGCGGTGGGATCGCCGACCCAGGCCGGGCTGGTCGCGGTGCGCCGGTTGGTCCAGGTGGTGCCGTCGGGCGAGGTGTCCCAGAGGATCTGGCCGCCGGTCTCCCGTACGCGGATCCAGGCGTGCGCGGTGGCGTTGTAGGTGAGGGCGACCAGGGCGCCGTCGGTGTAGCCGACCCGGCTCGCCATGACCAAGTTGCCGGTCGCCGCGTTCACTTCCATGATCACGTCGGTGCCCGCGAGGGGCGAGGCGATCAGGAGCTGGGCCCAGGCCTCGTCGGTGGCGCCTGCGTCGGCCGGCGGGTAGAGGCGGCAGTGGACGGAGGACTCGCGGAGCCGGTAGGCGGGCGCGCTGGCGTAGGCGGCGTAGGTGCCGACGGCGCAGGGGACGCGGGCGCGGCCGCCGGTCTCGACGGGGCCGCCGTAGGTGTCCTCCCAGACGGGGTCGATGGTGCCGTCGTCGAAGCCGTCGCTGATCGCGTTGAGGCCGTCGCCGGAGAGGCGGGTGAGGTCCCGGGCGGTGCTGGTCTCGGTGACGGTGGGGAGCGCCTGGATGTTGCGGGGCACGTACTCGACGAGGGCCCACATGGCGGACACGCGGCGGGCCGTCGTCTGGCTCACGTTGGAGCGGACGCCGATCTGCGCGGTGTCCAGGGTCGCCCTCGTCCAGGCCGTGCCGCTCTGCGGGTCGGTGTACGAGGTGAGCTGGGGGATGTAGGGCGCGGCGGCCTTGTGGCTTGCCCAGCCGTTCAGGGCGACGGACACGCTGGCGGACTCGGAGGTCGTGCCGGCGGCCTGGCTCTTGAGGCGGTAGACGAGGGATGCGGCGGTGGCGGCGTTGGAGCCGATGCGTGCGCCGACCTGTACGAGGGTGATCGTGTCGTTCGCGCCGATGCCCGCGGTGGCCGGGGACGACAGGTTGTAGTCGTCGACGGTGGTGGTGCCGGTGGCGACGGTGGCGTTGTAGGAGGTGGCGTCGTCGGGGGTGATTTCGGCGACGCGCGTGTAGTTGTTCGCTGCTCCGGCGGTGCCGCCCACGACGGTGGAGAAGGCGTTCGCGTCGCCGGCGGCGTTGGGCACCAGGTGTACGACGGAGCCCGGGCCGGGCAGCCCGTTCTGGACCGAGCCGGATGTGTCGTTGACGGCGACGTCGTCGATGTGGACCTCGCCCGTGACGGCGGTCTGGATGCCGTAGCGGACCCGGGACCAGCCGTTGATGTTCGAGCAGAGGGTGTCGGCGAACTGGGCGCCGTCGATGTAGCCGCGGAAGGCTCCGGTGACGCTCCCGGCGGTGCCGGCGGTGTCGGTGTAGTCGAGCTCGATCCGGTACCAGACGCCCGTCGACAGGGCGGCGGAGGCGGGGCCGATGTTGGCGCTGGTGAAGCCGTCGCGCAGCTGCAGCGTGCCGCTGGTCGTCAGGCGCAGCAGGCCGGGGAAGTACCCGGACTGGCCGATGGCGTAGATGGTGCACTCGGCCGACGGGAGCGTGGTGATCCGCAGGTAGAACCGGTGGAAGGTCCTCTTGACCGTGCCGGAGTCGAGTTGGTTCTCACCGTAGGCGGTGGCGGCCGCGGGGTTGCAGCGCAGGGCCGCGGCTCCGGCGCGGTGGACGGTGGTGGAGATCGTGGGGGCGCCGGTGACGGTCTGGATCTCCACCCCGGCGGTCACCGACTGCGACTCGAACCCACAGGTGAAGACGCGCGCCATCCGTCACCTCCCGGGCGTGGGTGTGCTGCTCAGCTGATGCGCAGGAGGTCGGCGACGGTCCAGGTCGTGTCGATGCCGTCGGCCGGGTTCCAGGTCACGGTGTGCAGCGTGAGCGGGATCAGGTTCGCGTCGGTCCCGCCGGTGGTGTCGCTGTCGTAGCAGACGACGATCGCGCCGACCGGGTTACCGGACGGGGCGGTCCAGGTGATGTCCGCGGCGTCGATGTCTCGGCGGTCGTCGACGTCGTTGACCGTGGACGTGACGCTGGCGAGTGTCTTGCGGGTCAGGGACGTCTGCTCGTTGGTCGCGCCGGACACGACGTCAGCGAACGTGTCCTTGTCCATCAGGGTGGCGTCGGACTCGAGGCCGGACGCCTCGAGCGCGATGGCGATCAGGGTGTCGTTGGTGGCGGGCAGGGTCGCGTAGTAGCCGACCATGCCCTTGGCGATGTTGAAG
>NZ_BMWD01000053.1 GCF_014651055.1 Streptomyces fructofermentans | reverse complement strand
GCATAAACTGCTCGCTGCTTGATCAACTCACGCCGTGTTGCAACGATCCCTCGAATCCACCCGTCCACCGCGACCACGGGCACGCCCTTGCGTTCGGCCTGGTCGAGGCCCGCCGAGATCGCCGCGCTGTCGAGGGGCGCCACGACGAGGCCCTTCACGCCCTGGTTGAGCTGGTTGTTGATGTCGGTGATCTGCTGCGAGGGGTCGCTGTTGGAGTTGACGGTCTTGAGGGCGTCGACGCCCTCCGACTTCGCCATCTTCGGCACGTAGTCGTTGTACGACTGCCAGAACGGCGAGGTCAGCAGCGGCAGGATCACGCCGACCTTCCCGCTGCCGTCGCCCCCGCCGCCGCCGGAGTCGACGGTGTCCTTGGTGCTGCCGCACGCCGTCAGCGCCAGGGCGGCGCAGGCGGCCGCCGCCGCTGTCCGGATCGCCCGTGTCGTGGTGCGCCCGTTCCGGTTCCGCACAGTTCTGCCGGCCATCATTCGGCTCCTCATTGAGCGTGATCGAGCAGGTGCCAGGAATATTTATCAGACCACTTCGACCAATGGACACCCCCAGGACCAGACTTTTCGACGTTTCGACTCGTAGTGGTCCGACCACCCGAGTGGTTAGACTGCGGCGCACCGGCGACAGGAGGATGCGGCGTGGACGAGAGCCCGGCCGAGGGGACGGCCCCGCAGAAGGGCACCGTGACGCAGCGCGCCATCGAGCAGATCAAGGCGATGATCGGCGAGGGTCGCCTGGAACCAGGAGAACGGCTGCCGACCGAGCGCGACCTCGCGGCCCGGCTCGGCATCTCGCGCAGCTCCATGCGCGAGGCGATCCGCGCGCTCACGGTCCTCGGCGTCCTGGAGGCCCGGCACGGGTCCGGTATCTACGTGACGCAGCTGGAGGCGGGCGACCTGCTGGAGACCTTCGGCGTGGTCGCCGACCTCTCCCGCGGGCCGGGCCTGGTCGAACTGCTCGAAGTGCGCCGCGTCCTGGAGTCGACCGCCACGGCACTGGCGGCGGCGCGCATCACGCCCGACCAACTCGCCGAGGTGGAGAAGCACTTGACGGCGATGGAGGCGACGGACGACCCGGAGGAGATCCTCTCCCACGACCTGGCCTTCCACCGCGCCATCGCGGCCGCGGCGGGCAACGACACCATGGCCGCCATCCTGGAGGGCCTGTCCTCGCGCACCTTCCGGGCCCGGGTCTGGCGCGGCTACCAGGAGGAGGGCGCCTTCGAACGCACCCGGCGGGAGCACGCGGCGATCCACCGCGCGCTGGTGGCCCACGACCCGGAGGCGGCGCGCGCCGCGGCCGCCTCCCACGTGGGCGAGGTGGAGCAGTGGCTGCGGACCCAGCTGCGCTCCTGAGAACGGCAGCCGGGTCCGCCCGGCACCACGGGCCGACCGTCAGGCCCGCTTGAGCCGCAGTGTCACCAGTTCGAACGGCCGCAGCCGCAGGGTGATCCGGTCGCCGTCCCGCTCGGGTGCCACGGCCTCGTCGAGAGGACGCTCCAGCAGGTCCGCCACCGTGACCTCCGCGACCGCGAACCCGGCGGCGAGCGTGGCCCGACTGCGCCCGCCGCGGGACTCGTGGAAGCGCACCACCACGTCGCCGCTGCCGTCGTCGGCCAGCTTCACGGCGGTGACGACCACCGCGTCCTGCGCGACGGACACCAGCGGCGCGACCTCGGCGGCCCCGCCGGCGACCTTCCGCTGCGGCAGGTTGATCCGCCAGCCCTCGCGCACCGCGTCGCCGATCGCGGCGCCGGGCACCAGCGCGTGCCGGAAGCGGTGGACTCCCTGGTCGGTCTCGGGGTCGGGGAAGCGCGGGGCCCGCAGCAGGGAGGCGCGGACCGTGGTCGTCGTACCGCCGTCGGAGCGCACGGTGCGGGTCACGTCGTGGCCGTACGTCGAGTCGTTGACGACGGCGACACCCCAGCCGGGCTCCTCCAGGTGGACGAACCGGTGGTTGCACGCCTCGAACTTGGCCGCCTCCCACGACGTGTTGGTGTGCGTCGGCCGGAAGACGTGCCCGAACTGGGTCTCGGACGCATACCGTTCCGCGTGCACATCCAGCGGGAACGCCAGTTTCAGGAACTTCTCCGTCTCGTGCCAGTCGACCTCGGTGTCGATGTCGAGCCGCCACTCCCCGGGGGCCAGGGACAGCACCTGGGTCACCCGGGACTCCCCGAAGGTCCGCACGACGCGTACCGACACGCCGTCCTCGCCGGGCGTGACCTCGTCGGCCTCGTCGAGGTCGGTGACGGTGTTCCGGTAGAACTCGTCGACGTCCCAGGCGTCCCACATGTTCGGCAGGTCCGGGTGCAGTTGGAGCAGGTTGGCGGCCCGGCCGGGCGCGACGGTCTCGCGGTCGGCGGCCAGGTCGAAGGCCGAGACCACCAGCCCGCGGGCGTCGATCCCGATCCGCAGCCGCCCGTTGTCCAGGACGAATCCGCCCTCCGGGCGCGGCACCAGCGTGCACTCGCCCCCGACGGCCGGGGTCCGCGCGCCGCCCGCCGGCACGCCGTCGCGCACGTGCGGCGCCGAGTTGAAGACGAGGGCGTTGGCGCCCTCCCCGGCCAGCGCGCGCTGAGCCGCGTCGATGACCCCGTTCAGCTCCTCCGCGACGGCCCGGTACGTGTCGCGGGCCTCGCGGTGCACCCAGGCGATGGACGAGCCGGGCAGGATGTCGTGGAACTGGTGGAGCAGGACCGTCTTCCAGATGCGGTCCAACTCCTCGTACGGGTAGCTGAATCCGGTGCGCACGGCCGCGGTCGCCGCCCACAGTTCGGCGTCGTGCAGCAGATGCTCGCTGCGCCGGTTGCCCTGCTTGGTCCCGGCCTGGCTGGTCAGCGTGGCCCGGTGCAGCTCCAGGTACAGCTCGCCCACCCACACGGGCGCCTCGGGGTACTCCGCCTCCGCCTTCCGGAAGAACTCGCGCGGAGTCTCCCAGGCCACCGTCGCCGAGCCCTCGAGGTCGCGCAGCCGTGCCGCCCTGGCGACCATCTCGCGCGTCGTGCCACCGCCCCCGTCCCCCCAGCCGGTCGGGGCGAGCGAGTGCCGGGCCGCCCCCTTGTCCTTGAAGTTCCTTGCCGCGTGGGCGATCTCGCTGCCCTTCATCGAGCAGTTGTAGGTGTCCACGGGCGGGAAGTGCGTGAAGATCCGGGTGCCGTCGATGCCCTCCCACCGGAAGGTGTGGTGCGGGAACCTGTTGGTCCTGGACCACGAGATCTTCTGGGTCAGCAGCCACTTGGAGCCCGCCGCCTTGATGATCTGCGGCAGTCCGGCGGCGAAGCCGAAGGTGTCCGGCAGCCACGCCTCCTCGTTGTCGACGCCGAACTCGTCGATGAAGAACCGCTTCCCGTGCACGAACTGACGGGCCATCGCCTCCGAGCCCGGCATGTTGGTGTCGGACTCCACCCACATGCCGCCGGCCGGCACGAACCGCCCGTCGGCCACGGCCTTCTTCACCCGGGCCCACACCTCGGGCCGGTGCTCCTTCACCCAGGCCCACTGCTGGGCCTGGGACATGGCGAACACGAAGTCCGGCTCGTCCTCCAGGAGGGCGGTCATGTTGGACGTCGTGCGCGCGACCTTGCGTACCGTCTCGCGCAGCGGCCACAGCCACGCGGAGTCGATGTGCGCGTGGCCGACGGCGCTGATCCGGTGGGCGGAGGGGGCGGCGGGGGACGACAGCACGTCCTCCAGCCGGGCGCGGGCCTCCGCGGCGGTGGCACCGACGTCCTGGAGGTCGATCGCGTCCAGGGCCCTGTCCACCGCGCGCAGGATGTCCCAGCGCCGCGCGGACTCCTCGGGCAGCTCGGCCATCAGCTCGCCGAGCACCTCAAGGTCCAGGACCAGTTCCCACACCGTCTCGTCGAACACGGCGAGGTCCATGCGTGCGAGCCGGTACTGCGGTTCGCCGCCCGCCGTCTCCTTGTCGCCCATCCGGGTCGGCCCGAAGGGACGGGGGCCGAAGACGACCGGGTTGGAGGCCGCCTCGATGTGCAGCCCGACCTCCTCACCGCCCTCGACGGGTGCGCCGACGCGCACCCAGTGGTTGCGCGGGTTGAGCCCCTTCACAGGAGTGCCGTCGGGCCGGTACACGAGGCCCTCGCACTGGAAGCCGGGCATGCTCTCGTCGAAGCCCAGGTCGAGGAGCGCCTCGACGGTCCTGCCCGCCCACTCCTCGGGCACCGTCCCGGTGACGCGGAACCAGCTCGTGCCCCAGGGGGCACCCCACTTCTCGCCGACCGACACGGGCCGGGTCTCGGCCGCCAGTCCCTCGGCGACCGGCACCGGCTCGCCCGGCGCGTGCCACACCGCCACTTCCAGCGGTACTGACTCGGGGTACACGGCGGGTCGGATGCGCTCGTCGAGGACTCGTGCGAGGCGGGCTTCGACCAGGCGGCGGTCGTCATGCATGGGGATGCTCCGTAGCTCCGGGTGCGGGTTGTTCCGGTGTGGTGGCGTACGCGGGGTGTCGCGGGTGCCGTCGGGTACCGAGGGGTCGTCGGGACGGGCGGACGTGATCGAGTCGGACAGGGGTCGGGGTCGGGCGGACGGTGGACGGGGTCGGGGTCGGGGTCGGGGTCGGGGTCGGACAGACGGTGGTCTGGGTCGGATTCGGGTTCGGACGGACGGTGGTCGCCAGTCGGGTCGGGTCGGGCGGTAGTCGGGGGCGGACGCCCGGCGCCCCGTGCGACCGGCCACCGTCGACCGGCCACCGTGCGACCGGTCCACCCGGCGGCCGACGGTCACCGCGAGTGGGCCGGTGATCACCGGAAACGGCCGGCGGCCGAGGGTCCGGCGCGGTGTAAAACTCCCCCACGGCACGGAGTTCGAACCGTGCCGCCGCCTCCCCGTCCGCGGGTGCCGGTCCGCCGGCGCGTACACGGGTCACCTCCGTCCGCGGGTCGCCGGACGGCACGCGCATGAGTCCTCCTGCCCGTAGGGTCCGCCCGCACGTAGACGAATCGCACCGGTCCGGGGCACAGTGCTCCTCGTACTCGCCAGTAGTCCCATGCCACGAGGAGTCGCCGTGACCAGTTGGGCCGGTCGTACCGCCGCCGAGATCGCCGCCGCCGTGCGGGAGAAGCGGGTCGGCCCCCGCGAGGTGGTGGCCGCGCACCTGGCGCGGATCGAGCGGCTCGACGCCCGGGTCGGGGCCTTCCGCAAGGTGCGCGCCGCAGCCGCCCTCGCCGAGGCGGACGAGGTCGCGGCCCGGGCCGATCTGGCCGAACTCCCCCTGGCGGGCGTGCCGGTGGCGGTCAAGGACAATCTGGCGGTACGCGGCGAGTCCACCCGCAACGGTTCGGCGGCGACCCCCGACACCCCGGCGGACGAGGACCATGTCACGGTGGCCCGACTGCGCGCGGCGGGCGCGGTCGTGGTGGGCCTGACGAACGTTCCCGAGCTGTGCGTCTTCGGCACCACCGAGGGCGTGCACGGGACGGCCCGCAACCCGTGGGACCCCACGCGCACGGCCGGCGGCTCCTCGGGCGGCAGCGCGGCGGCGGTGGCCGCCGGGATGGTGCCGATCGCGCTGGGCAACGACGGCATGGGCTCCCTGCGCATACCCGCCGCCAACTGCGGTCTGATCGGGCTGAAGCCGGGCTTCGGCACGGTGCCCGCGGACATCGGCCACGGCGACTGGTTCGGGATGTCCGAGAACGGCCCGCTGGCCACGACCGTCGGGGACGCCCGGCTGATGTTCGCGGTGCTGGCCGGCACGGAGGCCGGGGGCGCTCCCGAGCCCGTCACCCGTACGGTCGCCCTCTCCGTGCGCAGCCCGCTGGCCGGGGTGACCATCTCCCGGCCCCACAGGGCCGCCGCCCGGGAGGCGGGCGCGCTGCTGGCGGGCGCGGGGCACCGGGTGCGGCGCGCGGACCCGTCCTATCCGGTGTGGCTGGGCACGACCTCGCTCGCCCACTGGACGGCGGGGACCGCGGTGGACGCCGAGGACCTCGACCCGCGGCGGCTCGCACCCCGGACCCGGGTGCACGCGGCCGTCGGGCGGCGGTTCGTGGAGTCGGTGCGGGGCGGTGCGCGCCGGGCCCAACTGCGCGAGAGGCTCGAACCGTTCTTCGCCGAGCACGATGTGCTGCTGACACCGGCCCTGGCCCGGCGGTCCCCCGCCGCCGCGGAGTGGCACAAGCGGGGCTGGCTGCGGAACGTCCTGGTCAACACCGCCTATTCGCCGATGACTCCGCCGTGGAACCTCACCGGGTGGCCGGCGATGGCGGTGCCGTTCGGCACGCTGCCGTCGGGGGTGCCCGCGGCGGTGCAGCTCGTCGGGCGACCCGGATCGGAGGCCGTACTGCTGGAACTGGCGGGTCAGTTGGAGGAGTTGCGGCCCTGGAACCGCACCGCGCCGCTGGACTGAGACGCGGTCGGGGCGCGCCGCGGGTCGCGGGAAGGGCGCACGGGGGATCGCGGCCCGGCGCGGACGGGCCGGCGGCCGGCGCCGGCCGCTCCCGGTCAGAGCGCCCTGTGCATGATGTGCAGTCCGACCCTGCCGTGGCGCGGGTGCTCGAAGGCGTCCGGCACCGTGCCCAGCACGGTGAAGCCCAGCGAGGTCCAGAGCCGCACGGCGGGGTTGGTCTCCACGACGGCGTTGAACACCATCGCGCGGAAGCCGTCACCCTTCGCCGCGACGAGGACGTGCTCTGCGAGGGCGCGGCCGACGCCCCGGCCGGAGTGGTCCGGATCGACCATGAACGCGGCGTTGGCGACCCCCGCGGCGGGACCGCCGTAGTTGGCGGTGACATAGGCCGAGCCGAGGACGGCTCCGGTGTCGTCCTCGGCCACGTACACGCGCTTGCCCGGTGCCGTCCACAGGACGCGGGCCTCCTCCTCGGAGGCGTCCGGAGCCCAGGCGTAGGTCTCGGCGGCGGCGACGATGCGGTGCCAGAAGGGCCAGATCCGCGGCCAGTCGTCGGCCACGGCTTCTCGGATCAGCATGGACGCGAGTCTGGCACGTCCATGCTGATCGGCGATCGCGGGTGTCCCGCTGTGGACCGGGCGGTCAGTCCACGCTGGGCAGGATGTGGGGCTCCGCGAGGTCGTCCTCGTAGCCCGCCAGGCGGATGGGGGCGGACCTGGCCCACACGTCGAGGCTGCCGAGCTTCTCGGGCCGGCGGCCTGCGCCCTCGGTACCTTCCGGGCGCTGATCGCGATTTGTCGTCTCCGGTGTCACCGCGCACTCCTTATGTGTCGGGTCACCCTCGGGGCATGCAGGCCACTCTGCTACCGGTCGCCAGATGCCCGCTCGGGTCTGAGTAGAGGCAGTTCGGACGCGGTGGCGCCGGTCAACTCGTATGAGAGCAGGCCGTGGTGACCGGCTTGTCCCGGGACGGACCGTGGGTGTGGGTGGGACCCAAATAGTCTGTCCGTCCCGTACAGGGTAACCATATGAGCGGCCGCCTGCTCGATGGGGCTGAAAACAAGGTGTAACCGTCTGAAGTCGATCCCGGTCCACCCGGTCGCCCGTTCCGCGTGTTTGACTCGATTGTCCACAGGCAGGACCCGCCCGTCCGGCCCTGTGTCACCATGATCAACGCCCCACCATTCCACGCGAAGGAGCCCGACATGGCCGCCCAGAAGGTACGCGGTGTCATCGCCCCCGGAAAGAACGAACCGGTGCAGATCCGGACGATTCTGATCCCGGACCCGGGTCCTGGCGAGGCCGTGGTCAAGGTGCAGGCCTGCGGTGTCTGCCACACCGACCTGCACTACAAGCAGGGCGGCATCAGCGACGACTACCCCTTCCTCCTCGGCCACGAGGCCGCGGGCGTCGTGGAGGCGGTCGGCGAGGGCGTGACCGACGTCGCGCCCGGCGACTTCGTCGTGCTCAACTGGCGCGCGGTGTGCGGCCAGTGCCGGGCCTGTCTGCGCGGCCGCCCCTGGTACTGCTTCGACACGCACAACGCGAAGCAGCGGATGACCCTGGAGGACGGCACCGAGCTCTCCCCCGCCCTGGGCATCGGCGCCTTCGCGGAGAAGACGCTGGTCGCGGCCGGCCAGTGCACCAAGGTCGACCCCTCCGTGTCCCCCGCGGTCGCGGGGCTGCTCGGCTGCGGCGTGATGGCGGGCATCGGCGCGGCCATCAACACCGGCGCGGTGGGCCGCGGGGACTCGGTGGCCGTGATCGGCTGCGGCGGCGTGGGCGACGCCGCGATCGCGGGCTCCCGGCTGGCGGGCGCCGCGCGGATCATCGCGGTCGACATCGACGACCGGAAGCTGGAGACCGCCCGCACGATGGGCGCCACGCACACGGTCAACTCCAAGGAGACCGACCCCGTCGAGGCCATCCGCGAGCTGACGGGCGGCTTCGGCGCGGACGTCGTCATCGAGGCGGTGGGCCGCCCCGAGACGTACAAGCAGGCGTTCTACGCCCGGGACCTGGCGGGCACGGTCGTCCTCGTCGGCGTGCCGACCCCGGAGATGAAGCTGGAGCTGCCGCTCCTGGACGTCTTCGGCCGCGGCGGCTCCCTCAAGTCGTCCTGGTACGGGGACTGCCTGCCCTCGCGGGACTTCCCGATGCTGATCGACCTGCACCAGCAGGGCCGCCTCGACCTGGCGGCGTTCGTGACGGAGACCATCGCGCTCGACGCCGTCGAGCAGGCCTTCGACCGGATGCACCAGGGCGACGTCCTGCGCTCGGTGGTGGTCCTCTGATGGCCGCCCGCATCGAGCACCTCGTCACCTCGGGCACGTTCAGCCTCGACGGCGGCACCTGGGACGTCGACAACAACGTGTGGATCGTGGGCGACGACACCGAGGCGGTGGTGATCGACGCCGCGCACGACGCCGACGCCATCGCCGAGGCCCTGGGCGACCGCACCCTGCGGGCCATCGTCTGCACCCACGCGCACAACGACCACATCGACGCGGCGCCCGCCCTCGCGGACCGCACGGGCGCGCCGATCCTGCTCCACCCGGACGACCTCCCGCTGTGGAAGCAGACCCACCCCGACCGCCTGCCCGACGGCGAGCTGTCCGACGGGCAGGGCATCGAGGTGGCGGGCGTGGAGCTGACCGTCCTGCACACCCCGGGCCACGCGCCGGGCGCGGTCTGCCTGCACGCACCCGGGCTGGGCACGGTCTTCACCGGCGACACCCTGTTCCAGGGCGGTCCCGGCGCCACCGGGCGCTCGTTCTCGCACTTCCCGACCATCGTCGAGTCGATCACGACCCGGCTGCTCGCCCTGCCCGCCGAAACGGTCGTACGGACCGGTCACGGCGACTCCACGACGGTCGGCGCCGAGGCACCGCACCTCCAGGAGTGGATCGACCGCGGCCACTGACCCGGCCCGCGGACGCTCCGGGAGCCCGCGCCCGCGCGAGCGGGCCGCCGACCGTACGCAGTTCAGGTCCCGTTGGTCCGGCCGAAAGCCGGCCATGGTCTGCTGACGCCGGACGACGGCCTTTCCCGCCCGCAGGGAGGACTGGCGCATGGAGCCGCGCAGTGTCGAAGAGCTGATGGATCTGCTGCACGCCTGCCGGGGCGCCCGCGGCCCGGCGGGCGTTCCCTCCCCCCGGGCCCGCCCGTGGGAAGGCGGCGGAGAGGACGGGGGCGCCCCGTCCGCCGCGCCGCCCGACCTCCACGAGCACGCGCTGCAGACCGCCGCGCTGCTGCGCCGGAGCCGCCCCGCCGACAAGGAACTCCAGGCGGCGGGCCTGGTGCACGTCATCGGGCGGCTGCTGCGACCGCACGACACGGCGGGACAGGCCGGCCACGCGGCCGACGCGGTACGGCCCCTGCTCGGCGAGCGGGTCGCCCACCTCGTACGCCTCCACCGGGAGGACCCGCCTCGGGAGCCGGTCCCGGAGGACGTCCAAGCCCTGCGCCAGGCGGACGAGAGCGCCAGGACGGCCGGTACGGACGCCGGGGTCCTGGAGGACTGGCGCACGGTCCTGGAACTGCTGGCGGCCAGGCACGCACGGCTCGGAGCCGTCGACCGACACGCCCGCCCCCTGTCGCCTGACGGTCCGTCATGAGACGGTACGCGGATGACGTCTCCGAGCGGACTGCGGGGCCGGGTGGCCATCGTCACCGGCGCCTCGCGGGGCATCGGGCGGGCGGTGGCCGAGGCCCTGGTGGCGGAGGGCGCGCGGGTGTGCGTCACCGCACGGGACGCCGACGGTCTGCGCCGTGCCGCCGCGGAACTGGGCGGGGTGGGACTCGCGGGCACCGTCGCCGACCCGGCGCACCTGCGGGAGCTGACCGCGCTGGCCCTGCGCGAGTTCGGCCGGATCGACGTCGTGGTGAACAACGCGGCGACCAACCAGCCCTACGGCCCGCTGATGGACGCCGACCCGGACCGCTGGCGCGAGGCGTTCACCGTCAACGTCGAGGCACCGCTGCGGCTGGTCCAGTACGCGTGGCACGCCTGGATGGGCGAGCACGGCGGCTCGGTCGTCAACATCTGCACGGAGGGCGCCGGGCACGTCGGCCCGCGCGTGGGGGCGTACGGCACCAGCAAGGCCGCCCTCCTGCACCTCACCCGGCAGCTCGCGGGTGAGCTGGCGCCGCGGGTGCGGGTCAACTCCGTCTCCCCCGGTCTCGTCCGTACGGAAATGGCCCGCTTCGTGTGGGAGCGGGCGGAGGAGGAGACGGCCGCGGGGCTGCCGCTGGGCCGGATCGGCGAGCCCGATGACGTGGCCCGCGCGGTGGTGTGGCTGACGTCCGACGCGGCCCGGTGGATCACGGGCGCCGACCTGCTGGTGGACGGCGGCACCCGGGTACGACCCGCGTACGCCTCCGGGACGGACCCGGTGCACGCGGCTCTGCGCTCGGCCGCCCCGCCGGACTCCCCACAGGCCGCACAGGCCCCGTGAGCCGCTCGGGCCGAGGGCGCGTACCGGCGCTCGCAGCGGGGCACGTCACCGACGGGCGGGCCGCATCCCTCCGGCCCCGGCACCCGGCGCCCGCGCGACGGCGGACCGCCGGGTCCGGACCGGCGCCGGTGTCCGGAGCCGGGAGACCCGGGTCCGGACCGGTACCGCTACCACTTGCCGGGCGCGTAGTCCTTCATGAAGACGCCGAACAGGTCCTCGCCCTGCTCGCCCCGGACGATCGGGTCGTACACGCGGGCCGCCCCGTCGATCAGGTCGAGCGGCGCGTGGAAGCCCGCGTCGGCGAGGCGCATCTTGTCCGGGTGGGGCCGCTCGTCGGTGATCCAGCCGGTGTCCACCGCGGTCATCAGGATGCGGTCCTTCTCGAACATCTCCTGGGCGCTGGTGCGCGTGAGCATGTTCAGCGCGGCCTTGGCCATGTTGGTGTGCGGGTGGCCCGCGCCCTTGTAGCCGCGGCTGAAGACGCCCTCCATCGCGGAGACGTTCACGATGTACGTGCGCCGGGCGTCCGCCGCCGACATCGCCGCGCGCAGGCGGCTGATGAGGATGAACGGCGCGGTCGAGTTGCAGAGCTGGACCTCCAGCAGCTCGACGGGCGTGACCTCCTCGACGGCCTGGATCCAGCTGTTGGTGTCGTGCAGGTCGGGCACCAGGCCACCCGCGTCGATGGCGGTACCCGCCGCGATCCGTTCGAGCGAGGCGGAGCCGGAGACCAGCGCCAGATCGGTGACGTCCTGCGCGCTGAGCGCGCCGCCCCCGGCCACCGGCAGCGCGGCGACCGCGCCGGAACCGAACGTGCCGATCACCTCGGCGGGCGGCAGCTCACCGGCGGGCAGCGGCCCCGACTCGGCGGAGACCAGTTCGCTGTAGGCCTGCGGGGAGCGGCGTACGGTCTGGGCCGCGTTGTTGATCAGGATGTCGAGCGGACCGGCGGCGGCGACCGAGTCGGCGAGCGCGACGACCTGGGCGGGGTCGCGCAGGTCGATGCCGACGATCTTCAGCCGGCCGATCCACTCGTCGCTGTCGGGCATGGCCTTGAAGCGGCGGATCGCGTCGTTCGGGAAGCGCGTGGTGATCGTGGTGTGCGCGCCGTCGCGCAGCAGCCGCAGCGCGATGTACATGCCGATCTTGGCGCGGCCGCCGGTGAGCAGCGCGCGCTTGCCGGTGAGGTCGGTGCGCGCGTCGCGGCGGCTCCGGTTCTCGGCCGCGCACTCCTGGCAGAGCTGGTGGTAGAAGTAGTCGACCTCGACGTAGCGGGTCTTGCAGATGTAGCAGGAGCGCGGCCGCCGGAGTATCCCCGCGATCTCGCCGGCGTCGGTGACGGACGACGGGAGGATGCCCTCGGTCTCGTCGTCGATGCGCTGGGCGGAGCCGGTGGCCGTGGCCTCGGTGACCGCCTTGTCGTGCGCGGTCTTGGCGGCCCGGCGCTCCTGGCGGCGGCGCTGCTTGACCGTGCGGTAGACGCCCGCGGTGGCCCGCCGTACGGCGATGGCGTCGGGGTGGTCGACCTCGAGCTTGTCGAGCTCCTCGAGCACACCGAGGCAGACGGCCAGTCGCTCCGGGTCGATACCGGGGCCCCAGGCCAGCTCGGGGGTGTCCATGGCGCCGGACCGGTTGTCGTCTGTCACCGTCATCGCCGCTGTGTTCCTCGCGTGGGTCGTACCGCGCGCCTCGGGCGACCGCGGAAGCCGTCAAAAGGCGGCATCCTACACGTTCCTCATGGGATCCCACCAGGTCGGGAGCATACTGACGCCTTCCGCGACGGCCAAATGGCGGTGTACGGGTCCTGCGGAGCCCTGGCCTCAGCCGGGTGGAGCCCCTGCCGTGTCCGCCCCGCCACCGCCGTGCGCCGGGGCGCTCCTGCCCGCGCCGGGCGCGCGGGCAGGAGCGCCCTGTCCTCGGGGGCCGGGGCGGACACGGGTCGGCCCCCGCTCCGGGAGGAGCGGGGGCCGGTCTCGATACTCGGGGCGAGGTCGTGAGGCCTGCGGGCCGGGGTCCGGCGAGGACCCGAAGCCGGCGGGCCCGGGGTTCAGGCCTCGGCCGCCTCCACCAGCGCCACGACCTCCTCGCGCAGGGCACGGGCCAGCGCTTCGAGGTCCGGGACCGCCTCCGCGTCCGCGACGAGCCCGTAGTGCACGCGTCCGCGGAACGTGGCGACGGCGACCGCCAGTGCCTGCCCGCGGGCCAACGGGGCGAGCGGGTAGACCTCGGTGAGCGGGCAGCCGCCGAGCTTCATGCCGAGGCTGGGCAGCGGGACGCTGGTGACCAGGATGTCGAACAGCAGCCTGGCCGCCTGCCCGACGACCGGTCCGCTGAGCCGGTGCCCGAGCGCGGGGACGTGGTCGGCCAGCAGCGCGACGGCACCGGCGCCCCGGTGCGGGCCCGCGTCCTTGTTGCGGTCCATGGCCGTGCGGACCGCCGCGAGCCGCCCGAGCGGGTCGGGGTCGTCGACCGGAAGCCGTATCAAGTACCCGGAGAGCCGGTTGCCCTGTGGGTGCGCGGTGCGCGGCCGGCGCCGGGAGACCGGGATCAGCGCGCGCGGCGACACTCCGGCGCTGCCGTCGCCGCGTTCGTCGAGCCAGCGCCGCAGGGCGCCCGCGACGACGGCGATCAGGACGTCGTTCACGGTGCCGCCGACGCTCTTGCGGACCTTGTGCACCTCGTCGAGGTCGACGACCACTCCGGCGATGCGGCGGGTGCCGGTCGGCTCCGAGACCAGGGCCGCGGACGACTTCACCCCCCAGGTGGCGCGGGCCACGGAGGCGCCGATGTCGAGGGCCCGGCCCATGTCGGCGAGCGTGCCGCGGACCCGGTCCGGCAGGGTGCGCACGTCGGGTACGAGGCTGCGCGCGGGCCGTTCGGGCCGCGGGCGGGGCGCCGGCAGGTCCATCGGGTCGAGGACGGCTGCCGCGAGGGTCAGGGCACGCAGCCCGTCGGCGAGGGCGTGGTGGAACTTGAAGAGCACCGCGAAGGCCCTGCCGTCCGCCCCGGGCAGCACGTGCGCCTCCCACGGCGGCCGGCCGCGCTCCAGCGGGCGCTCCATGATCGCGCCGGCCGCCGCGTGGAAGTCCTCGGCCGGGGCGTGCAGCCGCACATGGTCGGAGGGGTCGAAGTCCGGGACGGCCTCGCGGGCCGCGCCGCCGAAGGCGAGGGGGCGCAGGACGTCGAGAGCCAGGGGCCGGGTCAGGTCGAACGGCTGCCAGACGTCGCGGATCCGCATGCGCAGTCCGGGCACGCCCGCCGCGCGGGCCGCCAGCAGCTCGGCGGCGTGCGCGGCGGCTGTGGGCGAGTCCGCCGTGAAGACGCCGAGGGCCCCGAGGTGCATCGGGTGCTCGGCCGACTCGATGTTCCAGAACGCCAGGTCGAGTGGCGCGAGAAGGTCGGAGGTCAAGGGCTTGGCTCTCGCGTGGACGACGGGTGGACAAGCAGTCAAACCCGGCCAGGCGATTACGGTCAAGTACGATCAAGCTACACACAGTTAACAGCAGATTAAGTCCCGCGCACCGCGCAAGGGGTGGGACCCATGGGGCGTACGAGGTCGGAGGGCGGAGGCCTCGACGGCGGCGCACGGACCCGCGTTCGGGGCCGTACCCCGGTCGGAGGATTCTCTCCCGGGGCGCGGAGGACTCCGCCGCGGCTCGACCCGTCCGGCGGTCGCGGAACACCCCAGGTCACGCCCGGTTCCGTCCGCCGGCGCGGAGCGGGGGCGGCGTCGGGCGCCCGGGGCGCGCGGAACGAAACCCTTGCCGATGTGCCGAACGGGTGGCGCCGGTCGGCGAGTACGCGCCCCTCTCCACCGGGTGAGCGGTCGGCGACCGGGCGCCGGCCCCGAACGCGGGTGCGCCGGAGTCCGACGGGCGCCGTTCGACCCCACGCCGGATCGGCCGCCGGGACGGTGCGTCAGGACTGCCGCAGTGACCGGGTGCCCCGACGTGGCTCACCCCTCGCCGGAACCGCCCGGGGACGCCCCGACCCTGGAGCCGTGCTCCACCGGGGACCTGGACCCGCCCCGGAGCCCGGACTCCGCTCGGGACCCGAACCCGGCACGGGCGAAGGATGCGGCGCGGCCCCGGCAACCGGCCCCGGCGCAGGACCCGACCCGGATGCGGCGCGGAGCCCGGAACCCGCCGCCCGGCGAAGGGCCGCGTGACCGACGCAGCGAGCCCGGGACGGCAGACGGCCGCAGCCCACGAGAGCGGGCCCGGCCCACGACGGCGGCCCGCCCCTCGCCCGGGCCGACCGACCGCCCTCACCGCACCTGCCGCACCCACCGCAGGACGTCAGGACACGTGCTGCCCCTTGCCCAGCCCGATCACGCCGCCCTTGGAAACCGTGTACAACTCCTGGTCGCGCTCCGGATTGACGCCGATCGTCGCACCGGGCGGCACCTGCACGTTCTTGTCGAGGACCGCGCCCCGGACGACCGCGCCCCGGCCTATGTGGACGTTGTCGTGCAGGACCGAGCCCTGGACGACGGCGCCCGGGTCCACGACGACGCCCGGGGAGAGGACCGAGCGCGTGACCTGGCCGCGGATCAGGCAGCCCGCGCTGATGATCGACTCGCTGGCGATCCCGGCGGAGTTGAAGCGCGCGGGCGACAACTGGCCGGAGCTGGTGTAGATGGGCCAGCTCCGGTTGTAGAGGTTGAAGGCCGGCCGCTCGGCGATGAGGTCCATGTGGGCGTCGTAGTACGCGTCGAGCGTGCCGACGTCACGCCAGTACCCCTGGTCGCGGACCGTCTCGCCGGGGATGTGGTTCTGGCTGAAGTCGTACAGCTGCGCCTCGCCGCGGTCGGTGAGCATCGGCAGGATCGAGCCGCCCATGTCGTGCACCGAGTGCTCGTCCTCGGCGTCCCGGTGCAGCGCCTCCACCAGGGCCTTGGTGGTGAAGAGGTAGTTGCCCATGGAGGCGAAGACGCAGCCCGGGTCGTCCGGCAGCCCCGGCGGATCGGCGGGCTTCTCCAGGAAGCTGTCGACGGTCAGCCCGTCGGACCCGGGAGCGATGACCCCGAAGGAGGAGGACTCCGTGCGGGGCACGCGGATGCCCGCGACGGTCACCCCGGCGCCGCTCTCCATGTGCTGGTTCAGCATCTGCCGCGGGTCCATGCGGTAGACGTGGTCTGCGCCGAACACCGCTATGTAGTCCGGCTGTTCGTCGTGCACGAGGTTCAGCGACTGGAGGATCGCGTCGGCGCTGCCGAGGTACCAGCGCGGGCCGAGCCGCTGCTGCGCGGGCACCGGCGTCACGTAGTTGCCGAGGAGGCTGGACATCCGCCAGGTCGTCGTGACGTGCCGGTCGAGCGAATGGGACTTGTACTGAGTGAGCACGCAGATCCGCAGGATGTCCGCGTTGACCAGGTTGGACAGCACGAAATCCACGAGGCGGTACGTGCCGCCGAAGGTCACCGCGGGTTTCGCACGGTCCGCGGTCAGGGGCATCAGCCGCTTGCCCTCACCGCCCGCCAGTACGATTCCCAGCACCGAAGGTCCACCGCGTCGCATGCCGCCGCCCCTCTGCCGCCCGGTTGGGCCGTGTTCCCGAACTACGCCTGCCGGAGAACTACCCTGGATTGAGGGGTACCCCGGTTCCGCGGCTACACCTGTTTGAGAAGTTCCTCGTACAGCCGGACCGTGCGGCGGGCCACGGCGTCCCAGCCGAACTCCCCCACGGCGCGCGCCCGTCCGGCCTCGCCCATGCGCCGGGCGGCCGCCGGATCGGCGAGCAGCGAGTCCAGCGCCAGGGCGAGCCGCGACTCGAACTCGGCGGCGGGCCCCTCCGCGGACACCAGCAGCCCGGTCTCGCCGTCCGCGACCACCTCGGGGATTCCGCCCACGCTCGACGCCACCACGGCCGTGCCGCAGGCCATCGCCTCCAGGTTCACGATGCCGAGCGGCTCGTACACCGAGGGGCAGACGAACACGGCGGCGTGCGTGAGGAGTTGGATGACCTCGGGGCGGGGCAGCATCTGCGGGATCCAGTGCACGCCCTCGCGGACGCCGCTGAGTTCCCGGAACAGGTCGCGGAACTCCTGGTCGATCTCAGGCGTGTCGGGCGCTCCGGCGCAGAGCACGACCTGCGCTGAGGGGTCGATGTCCCTTACGGCGCGCAGCAGATGGGGGACGCCCTTCTGCCGGGTGATGCGTCCGACGAACAGGACGTAGGGGCGCCCGGGGTCGAGCCCGAGGCGGTCGAGGACGTCCGTCGCGGGGTCCGGCACGTAGAGGTCGGTGTCGATGCCGTTGTGCACGACCCGCACCTTCGCCGGGTCCAGGGACGGATAGCAGCCGAGGATGTCCTCGCGCATGGCCGTGGAGACGGCGACCACGGCGTCGGCGGCCTCGACGGCGGTGCGCTCCGCCCAGCTCGACAGGGCGTATCCGCCGCCGAGTTGCTCGGCCTTCCAGGGGCGCAGCGGCTCCAGGGAGTGGGCGGTGACGACGTGCGGAACGCCGTACTGCAGCTTCGCGAGGTGCCCGGCGAGGTTGGCGTACCAGGTGTGCGAGTGGATCAGGTCGCGGCCTTCGAGCGCCGCCGCCATGGACAGGTCCACGGAGAAGGTGCGCAGCGCGTCGTTGGCGCCGTCGAGCGCCGACCAGGGCCGGTGGCGTACGACCCCGCCCGTCGCGCCCTCGCCCCAGCAGTGCACGTCGAGGTCGACGAGCGGTCTCAACTCCCGTGCGAGGAACTCGACATGGACGCCCGCGCCGCCGTACACGTCCGGCGGGTACTCCCGGGTCAGCAGTCCCACTCGCACCCGGAACCCCCTGTCTCAGCGGCTGCTTCCCTCATGGTCACCCAGAAGTGGCGCGCGGGGAAGACCGCGACGGCCGCTCGGGTCCGGCGGAACGGCCACTCAGGTCCGGCGGAACGGCCGCTCGGGTCCGGCCGGGCGGCCGCTCAGGTCCGGCCGGGCGGCCGGTCGAAGCAGCAGTCGCCGCACACGCCGCCGCCCGGGACCCGGTAGTACAGGCAGCAGCTGCGCCGCCGGTACCGCGTCCCGGTCTGGGTTCCGGCGTCCCGCAGGGCGGGATGGCCGAGGAGTTCGGCGGCGAGGACCCGGGCGTGCCGGGCCGTCTCCGCACTGCCCCGTGCGCGGGCCCACCGCTGCAGCTCCCGTGCGGCGCCCGCGAGCGCGGACGCCGCGTTGCCCCACAGCAGGCCCTCGGCGACGGGGTGGCGCGCCCGCAGCGCCGTGGCGAGGGGTGCCAGGTGGCCGTCGACCACCAGCCGTGCGACGGTCGCCGCGTCGCCGGGCAGGGGGCGCACCTCCGACAGCCACAGGTCGTCGGGCGCGCTGCCGTCCGGGTCCCAGCGCAGCAGCCGCGCGTCGAGGTCGGGGACCTGCCCGTAGAGCACGGCCGCGCCGAGGGCCACCGACCACAGTCGGGCCGCGAGCCCCTGCTGGGCCACCGACGCCCCGATCCGCTCCTCGGGCGCGTCGAGGGCCCGTACGACCTTGCGGACACGGAACGTGAGCGGGTCCGTCCCGTCGGCGACGGAGAGTCGCCCGTACGCGTCGGCGAGCGTGGGGCGGGCGGGTCGGCCCGTGCGCAGGGCGAAGAAACCTTCGAGGGAGGCGAGGTGAATGAGATCCGTGTCGAGGTCCACGAGGGGCAAGTAGACCAAACGGGCATAACGGGGTCAGCGGGCGGGTTGTACCCGGTGTCACCCGACCTGGGGAGGAGTGGGCGCAGGACGTACTCCATCGGCAGTAGGACGCAATGACTGCTCAGGTACGACGACACGGGACCTTTCAAGAGGGATCGTATTAACCATGGAAGCCGCCGGTTCGCCGCACCGGACGCTCCGCTCGACGGGGGCCGTCCACGACACACGAGGGAGAGACACATGAGCGCGCTCGTGCTGTCCGTGGTGCTCTCCCTCGTCTCCGCCGTCGCGTACGCGGGCGGGGCCATCGTGCAGGAGCAGGTCGCGGCGAAGTCGCCGGACGGCACCTACGCGCCCCTGCGCCAACCCGCCTGGTGGATCGCCGTGGGCCTGAACGGCGTCGGCGGGCTGCTGCACGTCGTCGCGCTGGCCTTCGGACCCCTCAGCCTGGTCCAGCCGCTCGGCGCGCTGACCATCGTCTTCGCCCTGCCCATGGCCGCCCTGTTCGTGCGCCGCAAGGCCGGGGCGACCGCTTGGCGCGGCGCCATCATGGCCACCGCCGGACTGGCCGTCCTGCTGGCACTGGTCAACGCCACGGACGCGCAGTCGCTGAACGGCACCGAGCGTGTCGTGGTCGCCCTGGTCACCGCCGGCGCGGTGGTGGCCCTGATGACCGCGGCGCGGGCCGTGCACCGGCATCCCGCCGTGCGCAGCGTGCTGCTGGCCGTCGCGGCGGGTGTCGCGTTCGGCATGTCGTCGGTGTTCACCAAGACCGTCGCGGTCGACTGGACCGGCGGCGTCTCGCTCGCGGACGTGCCGAGCCTCGCCGTGATCGGCGTCCTCGCGACCGCCGGAATCCTGCTGTCCCAGGCCTCCTACCGGGGCGCCGGACTCGCCGCCCCGCTGGCCACACTGACCGTGGTGAACCCGATCGTGGCCGCCGCGGTCGGCCTGACCATGTTCGGCGAGACCTTCCGCTACGGCGAGACGGGCACCGCCCTGGCACTCGGCTGCGGTGTCGTCGCAGCGGGTGGCCTGATACTGCTCACCACGGAACGCATCAGCGGCTCGGAGCGTACGGAGCACGACGATGTGTCGGACCTCGCGGACCGCACGGGCCTCGCCGCGGACCGCGCGGAAGCGGCCACCGGCACGGCAAGCTCCGGCGACACGAACGGTCGGGACGGCACGGACCGCGGCGGTGACGCGGTCCCGGCCGGCACCGGGGTGCGCGTCCCGCAACCGGTGGGCGCCTCCGGAGCCGCCCGGACAACAGGCACGGCCGCCGCATCCGGACCGGTGACCGCCGGTTCCGGAGCGGTGGCCGCCGGAACGGGGCCGGTGACCGCCGGTGGCGGGCCTGTCCGGGCGACCGGCGTCGGCCCGCTGCCCGAGCGGACACCCGCTCCGGCGCGGCACGTGGTCCCCGCGGGGGTGCGCGCCTCCCCCTCGCACGAGACGGTGCGCGGACGCGAGGACGCCCTCGCGCCCGCCGGGATGCTCGCCCGGACACACGACGAGGCCGTACCCCCGGGCCGGACGGCCGTCCCCCGGGACGGGACAGCACCTGCCGGGATGCCCTCGGTCGCGCAGGACGAAGCCGTGACGGCGGGAATGGCGGGGGTGCGCTCCGTGGGGCGTCACGAGGTTCCGCAGCCGCCCGCCGACACCGACGGGCAGCCTGCGCGGTCCGGTGACACGCCCGACGACCTGTCCGGGGTGGCGCCCTGGGCGGGAACCGGCGGCTACTACGGGCTGCCCTGCCTGCCCCTGCTGCCCGCCCCGATGGTGCTGCGCTCCCGGGTCAGGTCCTGACCCGGGTCGCGTCCTCCTGCGTCGGAGCCGTCAGAGCCGCACCCCGCCCGCGCGCAGATACGCGATCGGGTCGACGTCGCTGCCGAAACCGGGCCCCGTCCGCACCTCGAAGTGCAGATGCGGGCCCGTGCTGTTGCCCGTGGAGCCGGAACGTCCGATGCGCTGACCGCTCACCACGCTCTGCCCCGCCTTCACGGAGATCGCCGACAGGTGGGCGTACTGGGAGTACCGGCCGTCGGCGTGCCGGACCACGACCTGGTAGCCGAAGGAGCCGCCCCAGCCCGCCGTCACGACGCTGCCGGACGCGACGGACTTGACGGAGGTGCCGGTGGGCACCGGGAAGTCGACGCCCGTGTGGTAGCCCTTCGACCAGGACGAGCCGGTGGCGCGGTACGCGGTCCCGGTGCCGGCGCTCACCGGGGCGGTGAGGGTCTGCGGCGTCGAGTGGGTCCGCTTCCCGGCCTTCTCCCCGGTCTTCTTCTCGGTCTTCGCCTTCTCCTTGGCCTTCTCCTTGGCCTTCTCCTCGGTGCCCTCCGAGGTCTTCGCCCGCTCGGTGGGGGCGGTGCCGGGGGCGGCCTTCGTCCGGAGGTTCAGCCGCTGACCGGGCATGATCAGGTCCGGGTCGGACCCGACGGTCCTGCGGTTGGCGTCGTAGAGCTGCCGCCAGCCGCCCGGTACGTCCTTGGTGCCCGCGATGCCGGAGAGCGTGTCGCCGCGGACGACGGTGTACATCTCGGCCGTCCCCGCCCGGGACTGGGGGGTGGTCTGCGGCTGCACGTCGCGGACCGTGCGCTTGGCCGGCCGCTCCGCGGACCCGCCCGAGGGGTCGATGTCCGGTGTCCCGCCACCGCGCGTGAGTCCCGCCTTGGCGGAGCAGACGGGCCACGCCCGGGGCCCCTGGCCCTTGAGGACCTTCTCCGCCACGGCTATCTGCTGGTCCTTCGTGGCGAGGTCGGCGCGTGCCGCGTAGGCCCGGCCGCCGTAGGCCTCCCAGGTGGACTGGCTGAACTGGAGGCCGCCGTAGTAGCCGTTGCCCGTGTTGATGTCCCAGTTGTTCGTGGACTCGCAGGCGGCCACCTTGTTCCAGGTGTCCACGTCGGCCGCTTCCGCGACGCCGGTGCCGATGAGCGGCATCGCCATTCCGGCGCCCCCCACCGTGACGGTGAGTGAGGCGCGGTTGATCCTGTTCGGCTGATACCGGCGGTGCCGGCCGCGTACGGCCATGGAGGAGCCCCCTCGACAAGCGTCAGGAGCGGCAAAAGTAGACGCGGCTAACAGGCCATGACAAGAGGGCAATCAGCCGCTCTGTCCGGTCAAGTGACCAGGAATGCACCTTTGTTGGTGACGGAGCGTGGCGGCGGCCCGCGTACCCGTCCGGGTGAAGTTCGGTCCGACACTGAGGCGGCGGCGCCTCTGCTGCGTACACACCATCGGCAAGTCAGGACATGCGGTCGACGAACCGGCAAGTCAGGATGGTCAGTGGGGCAAACTGGCGGCCACGACCGGCACTACCGATTCAGGATCTTTAGGAGCCAACCGAATGAGCACTTCAGCCCAGATCGGCGTCACGGGCCTCGCGGTGATGGGGCGCAATCTCGCCCGTAACTTCGCGCGCAACGGATACGCGGTCGCCCTGCACAACCGCACGGCAGCCCGTACGCACGCACTGGTGGAGGAGTTCGGCGGCGAGGGCGACTTCGTCGCGACGGAGACCGCGAAGGAGTTCGTGGCCGCCCTCGAACGGCCGCGCCGACTGGTGATCATGGTCAAGGCCGGCGAGCCGACGGACGCGGTGATCCAGGAGTTCGCCCCGCTCCTGGAGCCCGGTGACATGATCATCGACGGGGGCAACGCCCACTTCGCGGACACCCGGCGCCGGGAGCGCGAACTGCGCGAGCAGGGCATCCACTTCGTCGGCGCGGGCATCTCGGGCGGCGAGGAGGGCGCGCTGCACGGGCCGAGCATCATGCCCGGCGGCCCGGTCGAGTCGTACGACTCGCTCGGTCCGATGCTGGAGAAGATCTCCGCGAAGGCGGAGGACGGGTCGCCCTGCGTCACGCACGTCGGCCCCGACGGCGCCGGCCACTTCGTGAAGATGGTGCACAACGGCATCGAGTACGCCGACATGCAGCTCATCGGTGAGGCGTACCAGCTCCTGCGCGACGTGGCGGGCTACTCCCCCGCCCAGATCGCCGACATCTTCCGCACCTGGAACACCGGGCGGCTCGACTCCTACCTGATCGAGATCACCGCCGAGGTCCTCTCCCACGTGGACGCGGCGACGGGCAAGCCGTTCGTGGACGTCGTCCAGGACCGGGCCGAGCAGAAGGGCACGGGCCGCTGGACCGTGCAGATCGCGCTGGACCTGGGCGTCCCGGTGTCGGGCATCGCCGAGGCGGTCTTCGCCCGGTCCCTGTCGGGCCACACGGAGCTGCGCGAGGCCTCGCGCGGCCTGGCGGGACCGACGGCCTCGGCGCTGTCCGAGTCCGAGGCGGCAGCCTTCGCGGACCAGGTCGAGCAGGCGCTCTACGCGTCGAAGATCGTGTCCTACACGCAGGGCTTCCACGAGATCGCGGCCGGCAGCGCCGAGTACGGCTGGGACATCGACCTGGGCGCGGTCGCCTCGATCTGGCGCGGCGGTTGCATCATCCGGGCGGCCTTCCTGGACCGCATCCGGGCCGCGTACGACGCCCGCGCGGACCTGCCGAGCCTGCTCTCCGACGAGACGTTCGCGCAGGAGATCGGGGCGGCGCAGGACGACTGGCGGGCCGTGCTCGTCGCCGCCGTGCAGCAGGGCGTGCCCACGCCGGGCTTCGCCGCGGCGCTCGCGTACTACGACGCGCTGCGGGCCGAGCGGCTCCCGGCGGCGCTCACGCAGGGGCAGCGCGACTTCTTCGGCGCGCACACCTACCGGCGGACGGACCGGGAGGGCTCGTACCACACGCTGTGGGGCGGGGACCGGTCCGAGGTGACCGGCTGACGCATCCGGGCCGGCCGTCCGGCCGGTCCACGGCGGGCGGCATCCGGGAGGGTGCCGCGTACCGCCCCGTTCACAGTGAGGGCCGGTGGTCCGGTGCGGACGTCCGCACCGGAC
>NZ_BMWD01000052.1 GCF_014651055.1 Streptomyces fructofermentans | reverse complement strand
CGACGCCAAGGCGTCGGGCCCCACCCATGTCCCGGTGCTGTTCAGGCTGTCTACCAGCGGTACCAGCGGCCGCGCTTGCCGCCGCTGGCCGTCGGGCGGATCACGAATCCGAGAACCCATACGATCAGGACGATCACGGCGATCCACCAGAGTGCCTTGAGTGCGAAACCGGCACCGAAGAGGATCAGGGCGAGCAGAAGAACAAGAAGAATAGGAACCATGATTATCAACCTCCGGACCCTCGTGTGCCCTGCGGTCCGATCCTCATTCCTGCGGGTCGCAGGTATTTCTGGAGTGAGTACGCGACTCGGAAGCGTGGCGGTCATCGGGTGGTTTGAGGATGTGATGCGGGGTGACACGGAGGGCGTACCTGAGTTCCGATTGAGGCAGGGGTGAGTGGTTGTGGCTGCGGACGAGAAGGCGCAGGCCAAGGGTGAGCAGGCCGAGGGCAAGGTCAAGAAGGTTGTCGGCGGCGCGGTCGGCAACCAGTCCCTGAAGGCCGAGGGCCAGGCCAAGGAGTCTCAGGGCGACCTGCGTGAGGCCAAGGAGAAGGCCAAGGACGCCGTCCGCCCCAAGTAGGCGCGCAGCACACCTGATCCCGGCAGCCTGGTGGCTGCCGGGATCAGTATTGCCGGGCTGCTGTACGAGTTGGGCTGGGCGGGCAGCTCTGGGGCGGAGCGGTGCTCCCTGGGTGCTGCGCCCCGCAACGCCGCAGGAACAGCCGTTTGGCTGCGGTTGGTGTCCGCGCGCGGGCGAACCAAGGCGTCGGGATGCTCTGGGGCGGCGCCAGCGACGCGCAGGCGGCCTTCGGTGACCTCGACGGATGCGGACCCGCCGTGCTGGGCCCGTATGGGACAACTGACGACGGCGTCTGCTTACCGGGCGGAGTTCTCGGCCCGTGTCGACCGACCGGTCCTGTCCCGACGTCCCGATCCGCAACGTCGTGGGGAGCCGCGGCCCGGCCGTTGGGTACGGGGCCGGACGATCTGGAGCGCAGCCGGGCGCGTCGATCGCGCGTTGGCCGGGCACGCGGCTGCGTGGAAGCGAGTCTCGGGGCAGGACGGGAGGCATGACTGCAACGCTTGGTGCCTTTGTCCTCGGTACGCCGGATCCTTGCGCGTTGGCCGACTTCTACCGGGCTCTGCTCGGCCGGCAGGAGGTCGAGCGAGGGCCGGAGTGGGTCCGCCTCACGGCTTTGGGGCAAGAACGCCCCAGCCTCAGCTTCCAGTTGGAGAGCGATCACCTTGCTCCGACGTGGCCGCAGCGCCCGGGTGCCCAGCTGTCTCTTCCTGCCGGGTGCCGAGGGCTGCGGTCAGGGTGCGGATCGCGGTCGACGGGGTTATGGACCCTCCGTGAACGCGGTGGCGTGGTCGGCGGCCCACTGGTGAAACGTTCGCGGCGGTGTTCCGAGGATGTCGGCGACCGCAGTGGTGATGTACGCGGGTTGTCCGACCGCCGCGCTCCACGCGTTGAGCAGCATGTCGATGACCGATTTGGGTGCCGTGCCCTCCGACAGGCTCCGGAACTCGTCCGGTGTCATTTCCTCGAATGGGATCCGGTGTCCCAGGGCGTCACCGATGATGCCCACCTGTGCGGCCTGGGTCAGAGACTCGGGGCCCGTGAGCACGTAGTCGCCTCCGACGTGTCCGTCTTGGTGGAGCGTCCGCGCCGCGACGGCTGCGACGTCGCGGTCGTCGATCGGTGCCGTCTCGGCAGCGCCGTAAGGCCACCGGACGACCTCGCGGGAGCGGATCGCGGGTGCCCACCAGGCCAGCGAGTTCGACGAGAGCATCCCAGGCCGGATGATCGTCGACTCGAGTCCGGTGGCCGCGATGAGTCGTTCGATGTCGGCGTGCAGCGTCGCCATGGGGTTGGGCTGTTGGAAGAAGGGGTGCGGCGTCTGGTGCGGGGAGGACAGGAAGACGACCCGCCGCAGGTGGGCGGCCAGTCGCTCGACGACCGCTGCGGCTGTCTGTGGCGGGGCGGTCCAGACGAGGAAGACCGCACCGGCGCCGTTCAATGCCGGGTCGAGCGACTCGGGCGCGGTGAGGTCGCCGGTGAACACCTCGACCTTCGCCGGCAGCGTCGCCGCAGCCTCGGCGCGATGGGTGAGGGCGCGGACCGGTATGCCCGCATCGAGGAGTTGGTCGACGACGACGCGGCCGACCCGGCCCGTTGCCCCGGTTACGAGCACGGGAGGAATGTGTGTCTGATCCATGCGTCCATGAAAGCATTACTAGGTTAAAAAAGCGACTCGATAACGAATCTCAAGCCGGTCGGGTGACCGAGCCGACGGGACCGACGCTCTCGAGGCGCTGCGGGCGCTGGTGAAGCGGACGGTGTTCCCTCAATCGGCTGGGGCGATGGCCATGCGCCGGTGGCACGGGGGTCGGGCCACCGTGGCCGCATTCGTGGGTGTGGCCGTGGCAGGCGGAGCAGGGGCCGGCCTGGCTGGTGGAGCGGGTGAAGGTGGACGGGGCCGGTTCGCCGAGCGGCCGTGGGGGAGTACCGCCGCGGCGAGGCCGAAGAGCGCCGGGGTGCCGGTCCGTGCTGCGCGGGGGAGAGGACGGGGCGGACGGCCGGCGGTGAGTCGACGATGTCGAGCGCGGTGTCCGGGCGGCGGTGGCGGCAGCGCGTAGGCCCGATGCGAGCAGCTTGCGGGCTTCGTCGCGGGTATTGGTTCGGCGGGCTCATTTCCCGGGACAAGCTGTTCACGTGTCGGCTTCACAGGAGGGCGCCGGCCTTCGTGCGCTGGCCTGCGGCGGTGGCGTCGAAGGATGGCGGTCTTGAACAGAGGGATGGCCCGGCGCCATGACAGAGGAACCGGGCCATCTGAGACTGCGCATCGGTCGGGGGTTGCGCCGGTGCGGTCCACCTTGTCAACGACGGCACGCTCCCGCAGTCACGACTGGCGGCCTTGTGGAGGGTAGGGCTGTCGTGGGTTGAGCCGCCGCGGTGGCCGGCTCGTCGCTGCCGGTGCCTGGCCCTGCCCCTGTTCGCGTCAGTGCTGCGGCCGGGCCGTTCCACGGCGTCCGCCGTCGACGGAGGCGGGGGGCCCGCGCCGACCTCGCTTCACTCGCCACGATCAAGGTTCGGGCGTTCTCGGCAGTCCCGGGAACGGCCCGACGCGTCAGGAACGCCTCCGCCTGGCGAGCACGAGCAGACCGGCCCCGGCGACCAGGACGCCTGCGGCGATGCCCAGGAGCAGCACCGGGCCGGACGCGCCGGTCTGTGCCAGCGGTTCGCTCCCGCCGTGGGCTGCGAGGCCGGAGTCGTCGCCGCTGGCCGCGCCGGCTTTCGCGCCGTTGTCGCCGGCCGCATCCGCGCCGGTTTCCGCGTCCGGACCCTCGTGCCCCGGCGCCGACGACTCACCGCCACTCGTGGCGGACCCTGCGGCGGCTCCGAAGCTGTAGGCGCCCCGGTCCGGCGTGCCGCCCTTGCGGGTCGCCCCGGTGAAGTCCGTGGTTGTGGCCGGGAACGGGGTGGCGGAGCCTATGGCGGGTGAGCCCTTCGCGAGGCGGAAGTCCGCGTTCGGGCTCTGGCCGGGGGCCGTGAACCTCGGGTCGGCGATGATGTCGTGCGGTCCCTTGGCCTCGGGTGCCTTGCCGCCGAAGTAGACGTTGTAGTCGTACGTGACCTTCACATTGCGGGACTTGCTGTTGGTGGCCTGGCCCGGGCGGCCGTAGGCGATGTTGTTGAGGAGCCGTACGTCGGTGCTGTCGTGGGCGAAGATGTTGGCGTAGGGCGTTTTGATGCGGGTGCTGCGGCCGTTGAGATAGGCCGTGTTGTTGACGATGTCGACGTGCTGGCTCTTGTAGGCGTGAATACCTGATCCGCCGTTGTCGTAGGCGATGTTGTTGGTGACCAGGATGCGTCCGTTGTAGGCCGGCCTCCCGCGCTCGGCGTCGCCCTTCGTCGTGTCGACGATGATGCCGTTGCCGTCGGAATAGCAGCGGCAGCCCTCCCACTTGACCTTGGTCTCGTTGTCGTGGACGCGGTTGTCGGTGATGCGGATCTTGTACGTCCGCGGGTCGCCGCCACCGGTGTCGCGGGGGGTGAGGATGGAGATGCCGCTGGTGCCGTAGACGGTGAACCAGGAGTTGGAGTGCACGTGGTTGCCGGTGATGGCGACGTGGTCAGCCTCGATTGCGGAGATCCCGCCGCCCGCGCAGCCGTGCACCAGGTTGCCGGAGATGTCGACGTGGTGGGGGAACGTGCCGGACTCCCGGTTCTTCTCCACGGATATGCAGTTGGTGTTGTACGTGGGGTCGGTCTTGCTCGACGAGCGTTCGGCGTCGGTCAGGGACAGAGCGGCATTGTTGCCCTTGACCTCCAGGTTCTTGATGACGATGTGCGACGCGCCGTAGACGCTGATGCCATTCCAGGCCGTCTTCGGGTTCAGGGTCGGCCGGTGGCCGGGATGGGCCGTGAAGGTGATAGGAGCCCCGGGACGCCCCGAGCGTTTGATGGTGAGCACGTTGGAGCCCTTGCGGGGCTCGGTGTACGTCCCGTTCATCACGGAGACGACGTCGCCTGGGCCGGCCAGGTCCGCGGCCTTCTGGAGTGTGCGGAACGGCGATCCGGCCGACGTGCCGGGGTTGGAATCGCTGCCGCTGGAGCTCACGAAGTAGGTGGGGGCGGGGGTCTTCGCGTGCAGGGACGTACGGGAGACGCGAGTCTTCGCGGGGGCGGCCGGCGCGGGGCCGCGCGGGGTCGTGCTCCTGGGCGCGGTGGGGGCGGGCGTGCTCGTCATCGTCGACGGACCTGTCCGGGAGGCTGTACTGCGCGCGTCGACGGAGTTCTCCGCCCCCGACGGGACCATGACGAGGCCCGTCACGACGAGTGCGGCCATCCCGGCGGCGACGGTCGCGCCCGTCGCCTTGGAGGAGAGTCCGCCGAGCAGACCATGGTCGTCACGCGGGCGGCCGGTCGCGCGGCGACCGTGCCCGCGGGGCGCCGACCGGTGAGCGGTGTGCCGGGTGGGCGCGGTCGGGTGGGGGTGACCCCCGGCGCCGGCATCGACAGGGTTGTCGACGGTCGAACCCGGCCCGTCGACGGCGTCCGCCGGACCTCCCGCCTCGCCGAGTGCCGGCTGTCCGGCCGGCCCGTTCCACCCCGTCGCCCCGGCCGCTCCAAGATCTCCCGTGCGGCCCGGTACGAGCAGGGGCAGGCCCGCGAGCAGCCGCTCTGGTGGGACCAGCCGGCCGACGGAATGACCGCACGACTCGCAGAAACGAAGGTGCCGGGCGATCCGCTTGCGCAGCAGAGGGCTGGGAGCCGGGTCGCCGGGGCCGGCGAGCTCGGTCAGCTCCGCGCAGCGCGGGGTGCGGGACAGTGCTCGAACGACCGTCCGCGCCACGTCCAGTTGGGTCTTCATCCGCTGGACCTGGACCGCCAGATGGGTCGCCGGAAGGCTCATGGCCGCCGCGATGTCCTTCCGGGACAGCCGTCCGCACGCCTCCAGCCACCACAGCGACAGCAGGTCGCGGTACGACGGGTCGAGCCACGCGGTGGCCGCGGCGACCTGCCGCTGCTCGACGGTGAGCGACTGCCGCAGCAGGAAGAGGGTCGCGAAGTCGGGTTCCGGCGAGTGCCGTTCGTCGGCGTGCTCCAGGGTCGTCAGCCGGCCGGACCGCGCCCTGCGCCGGGCGTCGGTGAGTTGGCGGACCGCGATGGCCACCAGCCACGAGCGGAACTTCGCCGTGTCACGCAGGTCCGGCAGCGCACGGATCACCGCGACCATGGTGTCCTGCACGATGTCGTCGACGTCGAGGTCGGTCTCCGCCGCCCGCCCGACCACGTTGTAGACCAGCGGCAGGGCGCCTGCGGTGAGCCGTTCGACGGCTCCGGCGTCCCCGTCGCGGGCCGCCTCGACGGTGCGGCGGTCCGGAAACGTGTCGGTCCCGTGGGACCCGTCATGTCGCATGCGATACATCCTCGGACAAGAGCAGGTGTGGCTGCTCCGGTGGGCGGTTGTCGCAACAGGAGACGATCCGACGCCGCGGGGATAACACTTTTCGCACCCCGGGCCTCGCCTGCCTTCCTCCTCTCCGGACAGCCGCCCCTTGGATCGGCCCGCCGCACGGCGTCGGGCAGGTCGAGTCGAGGGCGCCGTGCCGGCAGCCGTGTCGCCGGCCCCGCTGGTCGTCACCGGGTGACGAGCGGGCGGCGGTGCAGTTCATCGGTCCGCGATGTAGTCACCGCGACCTTGGTCACTTCGTCCGGACATGAGCCCGACCGTGTCTCGATGGAGGCTGCTGCCCACAGGTCGGCATGGACCACTTCATGAACCCACCAGGGAGTTCCACCCAGCTGACTCAGCGGCTGTGGCAGGTCCTCACGGAGCGGCCCGATCTGGGGTCGTCGGGCCGGTATGCGCAACCGTGCGACTTGCCGCGCACCCTTCCGGCGGTGTCGCAGACTGAGGGGATGCGATCCGAACACCGGCTGCTGCACACCCCGCCCGACACGGCGCCCCCGCCCGACCCGCCCCGGGTGGCGTGGCGAAAGCAGATGCGTGAGCGCGTCCTGGACGAGGCATGGCTGCTCGCCTCGGAGGCCGGATGGGATCACGTGCGGGTCGCGGACCTCGCCGTGCGCGCCGAGGTCTCCCGCCCTTCCATATATGCCGAGTTCGGCAATCGGGCCGGCATAGGGCAGGCGCTGGTGCACCGCGAGACGGAGCGCTTCCTGGCGGGTGTGGCGGAGGTGCTCGAGGTGCGGCGGGACGACGTTGCCGCCGCTCTGGAAGCCGGGGTCGCATACGCCCTGGCAGAAGCGGCGCGCAACCCGTTCATCCGCGCCGTGGTGACCGCCGCCCGCGGTGGCACCGATGCCCTGCTGCCGTTCTTGACGAGCCGACCCGAGCCGGTGTTCTCCCAGGCGTGGCACCTGGTGGCTGCCTGGCTGGGCAATGTGGCGCCACGAGTGAGCGAGAGCGATCGCCTGGAAGCGGCCGACAGCCTGGTCCGGCTGACCATCAGCCATATGCTCATGCCCTCCTCCGACGCCGGGGCCTGCCGGCGGGTGGCCCGTGCTGCATGTGCGGGCCTCGAGCCGGCACCGCGGGAACCGCAGAGCGGACCGTGAAGCGGCGAACAGGCCCCCCGCAGCACAGCGGCGTCGGTGCGGCAGTTCCCGTTCCGCCACCCCCGCGCTTTCGAACCGACGCCGTCCCGCGGTGACAGCGCATTCCCCGCAGAGCGTCATGTGATCGTCTCGAGAGGAGGGCGCGCTGTGCCGGCGGGGTCACCATGGCCGACGTCGCGCGCACGACCGGGGCGCCGTCCGCGAGGTGTCCTCCGTGCTGTCCGGCAAGCGCCCCGTAGCTCGCCGGACGCGGACCGCGGTCGAAACCGCGATCGCCGAGCCGGGCTTCAGAGCCGAAGCGACGCGCCAGACCTGGCACGGATGTCGGATGCGCGGTCACGTGGCCTCATCGGGGCTCTCCCGGATGGGCCGCCGTCAGTCGCTCGCGTGCGGCCGGATGGAGGTTGGCACGCCCCGCGTCACCTGCGTGGTGCGCCAGGAGTCTCGAGTCCATGACCCTTCGCCACAGGGGCGGAACCCAGGCCAGGACGATCATCGTGGCGTAGCCGGAGGGCAGTTGAGGTGCCTCGTCGAAGTGGCGCAGGGTCTGGTAGCGGCGCAGCGGGTTGGCGTGGTGGTCGGAATGGCGCTGGAGCTGGAACAGGAAGAGGTTGCTGATCGTGTTGTTGCTGTTCCAGCTGTGGCGCGGTGCCACCCGCTCGTAGCGGCCGTCCGGGCGGCGGTTGCGCAGGAGCCCGTAGTGCTCCACGTAGTTGACTGTCTCCAGGAGGCAGAATCCGAGGACGGCCTGCAGGACGAGGTAGGGCAGCACCACCCATCCGAATACCGCAGTGAGGGCGCCGAAGAGGGCAGCGGAGATCGCCCACGCGGTGAGGACGTCGTTGTGCCGGCCCCACACCCGATGCCCGCGACGGGTCAGTCTGCGGCTCTCCAGATGCCAGGCAGAACGGACGCTGCCGACGACGGTGCGCGGCAGGAACCTGTAGAAGCTTTCGCCCATGCGGGAACTGGCGGGGTCCTCCGGTGTGGCGACGCGTACGTGGTGCCCGTGGTTGTGCTCCACGTAGAAGTGGCCGTACCAGCTCTGGGCGAGCGCCATCCGGCTCAGTCGGCGCTCCAACTGCTGCCGTTTGTGCCCGAGTTCGTGGGCCGTGTTGATCGCCACTCCGGCCACCACCCCAGTGGTCGCGGCGAGTCCCAGCCCGTCGGCGAGAGAGAGCCCGCCCCGGGACCAGACACCGCACGCCCAGACCAGGGCACCGAACTGCAGCGGCAGATAGAGGTACGTGCACCAACGGTAGTAGTGGTCAGCCTCCAGCCTCTTCATCACCGCCTCGGGCGGATTGGCGCTGTCCGTGCCAGTGACATGATCGAAGAGGGGCACGAGGACGAAGGCGAAGAAGGGGCCCCACCACCAGAAGATCTCGAGCCCGCTCACCCGGGTCAGCAGACCCGCCTGGAACGGAAGCGTGGGCACGGCCAGGGCGAGAAGCCACAGATGACGCTTCGGATCCCGCCATCGGAGTGCGTCGCCGTCAGGAAACTGTTCTGCCATGAGGCCTCTCTCGTCGATGCGCGCTTCCGCCGGTCCCGCCCGGGATTCCGGCGGAAGCGCTCGCACGAGAGTGTCATCACCATGTTCGGGTGACAAACGCTGCTCCGTGTAAATATTTTGACTATCCGTCAGCTGAATCGGTCAGACGAAATGCCTGTCGCGGCGAGGCGACTCCCTTTGATCGAGGCGGCGGCCGGGGACGCGCTTGCCACTGCCGCGGCGGCCGCCGACTTCCTCCAGCATCCGAACGGCGGCGCAGACGCGCCCCGGCCGACAGCGGGCCGTCGTGCCGCCCGCGCGGTGAGGTGCCGGTTCATCGGCCTCGCCCGGGGGGCGGCTGGCGACGAGGTGCCTCAGACGAACACGATGCCGTCCAGCAGTTTCTGCAGGCGCAGTCCGTACTGGGCGTCGAGTTCGGCGGACGTCCCGGTGCGCACGGCGGTCGCGAACTCGCGGCGCAGGACGGGCCAGCACTCCTCGTGGTCGATCTCGGCCGTGTCGTAGACCAGGGGCTTGCCGGGCCCGAACAGTTCGACCCGGGTGATCGCTCGCTCCACGTTGACGGACCCGGACAGCGACGCCTGGCTCACGGCGCCGTTGGCGTGTTCGCAGGTCAGCTCGATCCACTGGCGGGGGTCGCCGGTGGCTCGGATGCCGGTGATGGGGCCGACGGCCGTGTCGAGGAGGTCGATCAGGTGAGGGCCGAGGTCGAGCAGGGCGCCGTGTTCGAGACGCCAGCCGGTGGCCATCTCGCCGGCGAGGAAGGCTCCGTGGAGGTAGCAGGAGCGGGCGCCGCGGACGTCGAGGGTGCGCGCGGCGTCGACGAACGCGCGGGTCGTGGGGTGGTAGCGCTTGGTGAGAACGAACTGGGAGACCACACCCGCCTCCGCGACGGCGTCCGCCACGCGCTGGGCGGCGGCCAGGTCGGGACCCAGGGGCTTTTCCAGGAGGACGGCCTTGCCCGCCTTCGCCGCCAGCGGGGCAAGCTCGGCCTGGACGGCGGGCGGTACCGCGAAGGCGACGGCCTCGCAGTGGTTCAGCAACTCGTCGAAATCGGCGGCGACATGTGCCGCGTGCGGTGCCGCGGCCTCGCGCGCCGCGTCGGTGCGGCGGGCCCAGACGGCGGCCAGTCGCGTCTCGGGGCCGGCGGCGAGGACGCGGGCGTGCATGGCACGTGCCCACGGGCCGGCGCCCACGAGCCCGACCTCGACGGGTCGGTGGGGCCAGGACGGAAGATCGGTCGTCACTGCTGCTTCCTTGTTGCTCTCGGTGGCGCGGGGGGTCATGGGGACAGCCGGCTGAGGCGGTCGTCGGCGTGGTCGGAGGAGTAGAGCAACCTGACGACCATGGCGGCGGCGCCCACGAGGCCCGCGCGGTCGCCGAGTTGCGAGGAGACGATGTTGAGGTTGGCGGTGGTGCGCGGCATGGCCCGCTGGTAGAGAACCTCGCGCACCCCGGTGGTGAACGGAATGCCCGCGAGATCTCCGGCGATCATGAGGACGCCCGGGTTGAGGAGGGTGACGACGGTCGCCAGCACGGCGCCCACCAGGTGCCCGGCCTGCCGGGCGAGCCGGATCGCTTCGGGATTGCCGTCGGCGAGCAGGCGCCGGACGTCGGAGCCCGAGGCGGTCGGCAGGCCCTGTTCGGACAGGGCCCGCGCCAGCGCCCTGCCGCTGGCCACGGCGGCCAGGCAGCCGTACGAGCCGCACATGCACAGGGCGTCCGGATGATCGTGCAGGCGGATGTGCCCGATGTCGCCGGCGCCTCCGTCGATGCCTCGGTAGACGTCGTGGCCGATCACCACGCCGGCGCCGATACCGGTGGAGACTTTGACGAGGGCGAAGGAGGCGCAGTCGGGGTAGTGGGCCTGCTGTTCGGCCAGCGCCATGAGGTTGGCGTCGTTGTCGACGAAGACCGGAATCGGCCCGGCCTCCCCGCTCTCGCCCACGTGCGCGGCGTAGACCTCCTGGAGCCGTTCACGGATGGGGTACTGGTCCCAGCCGGGCATGATCGGCGGCTGGACGACGCGGGCCGTCTCCCAGTGGACGGGTCCGGGCACCGACAGGCCGATGCCGCAGACGGCGGCCGGGGTGATGCCGGCTGCCCCGATCAGGTCGGGCAGGCAGCCGGCCACCCGGTCGAGGACCTGATCGGGCCCTTGGGTGATGTCCAGGTTCCCGGTGTGCTCGGCCAGGATCGTCCCCGCGAGGTCCACGACCGCGACGCGGACGTGCCGGGTCTCCAGGTCCACCGCGATGACGGAGGCGTGGCCGGGATCGAACTCGATCTGTTCGCACGGCCGGCCGCCGGTGGAGGTGCCGGTGGTGTGCCGTAACCAGCCGGCCCGGTTCAGCAGGTCGAGGCGCTGCCCGACGGTTGAGCGGGAGAGTCCGGTCACACGCTGGAGGTCGGCGCGGGTGTTGGCGCGGCCGCCACGGATGAACTGGAGCAGTTCCCCCGCGCTGACCTGATGCGATGTCATCGGCTCTTCCTCACGGTTCAGCTCTTGTCGGCGCCGCTGGTCAGCCCCTCGGTCAGGAGGCGCTCGGCGGCAAAGAACAGAAGTACCACGGGGATCGTCAGAACGACGGAGCCGGCCATGAGGACGGTCTTCGGCACCTCGATGCCGTTGGACAGCTGGGCCAGGCCCAGGGAGACGGTCCACTTGTCGGGGTCGGCGGCCAGGAAGAGCAGCGCGAAGAGGAACTCGTTCCAGGCGATCATGAATACGTACAGGCCGGTCGCCATGAGGGAGGGCAGGGCCAGCGGCAGGATCACCTTGCGCATGGTCTGGATCCGGGAGGCTCCGTCGAGCGCCGCGGCCTCCTCGATGGAGGCGGGGATGGTGACGAGGTAGTTCTTCAGCATGTAGATCGTCACGGGCACGGTCTGGGCCACGTAGACGATCGCCAGACCGACCAGGCTGGAGGACAGCCCGACCTTGGCGAAGATGACGAACAGCGGGACGGCCAGCAGGGTCGTCGGGAAGAGGTACACCGCAAGGAAGAGCGCGCTGATCTGGCGGTGGCCGAAGAACTTCAGCCGGCTGACGGCGTAGGCGCCGGGCACGGCGGCCACGAGGGTCAGGATCACTGTTCCCAGCGACACCAGCGCGGAGTTGAGCAGGAACTTGAGGAAGCCCTGCCCGCCGTCGTCCGTGGAGCGCAGGACGTCCTCGTAGGTGGAGAAGGTGAAGTCCTTCGCCGAGATCCACAGGGAGCCGGGGTCGAGCAGGAGCGCGTCGATGGGCTTCAGTGACAGAAGCACCATGTAGTAGAAGGGGATCACGGTGATCACTACGAGGAACGCGATGACGAACCAGCGCAGGACGCCGAAGAACCGATCCTCGAACTGGGCCCTCGTCAGGGCCGTCTTGCGGGTCACGCTTCCTCCTGGACCTTGTTGCCGAAGAACTTGAAGTAGATGCCCAGCAGGATCACCAGGCAGCCGGCCAGGACGAGAGCCTGGGCGGCCGCGGCGCCCACGTCGTAGCGGGCGGTGAGGAAGTCGTAGACGCGCACGGCGGCGACGTCGGTGCCCGCGCCTCCTCCGGTGAGGAGATAGACGTCGTCGAACTTGTTGAAGGTAAGGATGAACCGCAACACGCACAGCAGGGCGATCACGGGCATCAGCTGCGGCAGCAGGACGTGCCGGAAGCGCTGGGTGGGAGTGGCCCCGTCGACCAGCGCGGCCTCCTCCAGACCGTCGGGCACCGCCTGGAGCCGGGCCAGGATGAACAGGAAGGCGAACGGGAAGTAGCGCCAGATCTCGAAGGCGATGACGGTCAGCAGGGCCAGCGGGATGTCGAAGTGCACACCCAGCACGTGCACTTCGTACGCGCGGGTGGACAGGAACGCGATGGGGTCGTCCCAGCCGAACAGGCGCCGTCCCCAGTCGTTGACGATGCCGTACTGCGGGCTGAGCGCGACCTCCCAGACGAAGGCGACGGCGACGACGGGCGCGCAGTAGGGCAACAGCATCGCGGCGCGCAGCAGTCCGCGCCCCCGGAAGGGCTTGCGCAGCGCCAGCGCGGCGATCAGGCCCAGGCCGATGGAGCCGAAGGTGGCGCCGGCCGTGTACACCAAGGTGGTGTACAGGCTGGACCAGAAGCCCGCCGAGTCGAAGACCTGCGTGAAGTTGTCCAGGGACCAGTTCCCGAACAGGCCCATGCCCTGGATGTCGACGAGCTTTGCCTTCTGGAAGGCGAGCAGCACGGTCCAGGTGATGGGCAGGACGACCACCACGAGGACGACGAGGAAGGTGGGGGAGACGAACGCCAGGCCCGCCCGGTTCTCGCGTCGGCTGGCGGTCATCGGACGCCGGGCCGGGGACGCGGAGCGTGCGGACGTCCGGGGGGTGGAATCCCGGCGCTGCGGCGCGCCGGCTGGGGCTGTTGTAGTCATGAGAGACCTTCGTGAAGTGCAGGTGGGCGGCTACTGCAGAGACTTCTTCAGGGCGGTGACTTCCTCGTCGGCCTCCCGTGCGGCCTCCGTGGGACTGGTCTGTCCGCCCGACATGGCGCCGATGGCCTTGGGTACCGGCAGTTCACCGTTGGTGGCGCCCACCAGTGCGCCCTCGCCCTGGGTGATGCCCCAGCGGTGCATGTTGCTGACGCCGTCGGCGAGCTGGTCGAGCAGGCTGTCGGGGAAGACCTCGTCGAGCGGCTTGCGGGTGTCGACGCCGATGTCGCTGTGGCGCCAGGCATTCAGGTAGCGCTCGGGGTCGGACGCGGTGCCCTCGCGGACCGGGATCTTGCCCTCGGGCGCGAGGCCGAACCAGGACTCGTAGCCGGTGCCCATCATGTACTCGATGAACTCCTGCGAGGCCGCGGTCTCGGCGGTCTTGGTGGTCACCCAGGAGGTGATCTCGCCGAACTGCGCGGCGTCCTTCGCGTCGGGGCCCTTCATCGCGGTGACGATGCCGCTGTGGTCCGAGAGGTACTGCGGGTCCTTCTTGCATTCGGGGCAGCTGGGCAGGGCGTCCTTGCGCAGCCCGGCCAGCTCGTCCAGCAGGAACGAGGACCAGATGACCATGGAGGACCGGCCGGCGAAGTAGGTGGCCCGGGTGGAGTCCACGGTCTGGGTGCCGGGGGCGCCGTAGGCGCGGGTGAGCTGGTCGTAGGCCTTGAAGGCCGTCTCGCACTGCGGGGAGTCGAGGGCCACCTCGTGCCGGTCGTCGACCAGCTGGCAGTCGTTGGCGAGGGCGATGCTCTCGAAGCTCTGGGAGGTGAAGGCGTCGCTGGGGTCGGTGGCGGCCGAGATGCCGTCGCGGCCCTTGGTGGTGAGCGCCTTGGCGGCGGCCAGTGTCCTGGCGTAGGTGTCGGGTGCCGCCAGGCCCTTCTTGTCCAGCTGGTCCTTGCGGTAGACCAGCAGCTGGAGCCAGGCGTCCGAGGGCACACCGAGGCTGGTGGCGCCGTCGGAGGTCAGCTCCAGCGCGTTCGCGTTGAAGGTGTTTCGTCCCAGTTCGTCGACGATCCGCTTCGGGATGTCCGTGTTCAGCAGACCGTTGCTGTACATCTGCCAGACCTGGCCCATCGGGGCCGCGCCGATGACGTCGGGCAGCTTCCCGGAGGCCGCCGCCGACATGATCAGCTGCGGCATCTGTGCCTCGTCGACCCCGACGAGATTCACCTTGATCCCGGTCTTCCTCTCGAACCCGCCGATGACCTTCTGCGTCGCCGCGACGCGGTCAGGGAGGTTCTCCTGGGACCAGACGGTGATCTCACGGTCCGGTCTGCCGGGCCCGGTGCTCTGGGCGCAGCCCGAGAGCAGGCCGATTCCCACGGCTGCTGTGATGCCGACCGCGGTCGTCCTCGACCTCAGGGTCCTGATGCGCATCGCGTGTCCTCGTTCCGACTTATGTAAACCTGGTAGGCATCTCAGCAGCAGTTTTGCTTGTTGACAAGACATAAGTTCGAGATATTCTCGCCACAACCTGTTAACAACCCCTCGGAGCTCCCCGTGGAACGCGTCGTCCAATTCACCGCCCCCCGTCAGGTGGAGGTCGCCGAGCACGTCAGTGCCGAGCTGCCGCCCGGCCATCTGCGCGTGCGCACCCGCTACTCGGGGATCTCCGCGGGCACCGAGCTGACCGCCTACCGCGGCACCAACCCGTACCTGACCCGGACCTGGGATCCCGAGGCGCGGCTCTTCCGCGACGGCGCGGCCGGCATCGAATACCCGGTGGCCGGCTGGGGCTACTCGGAGGTCGGCGAGGTCCTGGAGGTCTCTCCCGAACTGGTGGACACCCCGGGCATGCCCGTCCCCGGCGACCTGGTCTGGGGCATCTGGGGACATCGCAGCGAGGGCATCGTCCCCGCCGAGCGCATGGTCGGCCACACGCTGCCTGCCGGACTGGAGCCGCTCGCCGGCGCGTTCGCCCGGGTCGGCGCCATTGCATACAACGCCGTGCTGGCCGGCGACATCCACGTCGGCGAGGACGTCGCCGTGTTCGGACAGGGCGTCATCGGCCTGCTCGCCACCCGGCTCGCCCAGCTCAACGGTGCCCGCGTGACAGCCGTCGACGCCCTCGACGGCCGTCTGGAGACCGCCAAGCACTATGGCGCCCACCACACCCTGAACGCCCGCAACGACGCCGTCGCCGAACGCGTCCGCGAAGCCACCGGCGGCCTCGGCGCCGACCTCGCCATCGAAATCAGCGGCGCCTACCCCGCCCTGCACGAAGCCCTGCGCTCGGTCGCCGTCGGCGGCCGGGTCGTGGCCTCCGGCTTCTACCAGGGCGACGGCATCGGCCTGCGCCTCGGCGACGAGTTCCACCACAACCGCGTCCAGCTGATCTGCTCGCAGATCGGCGGCGTGCCCCCGCAGCTGTCGAACCGCTGGACGGTCGAACGCCTCCAGCAGACCTTCCTGCGCCTGGTCGCCGAGGGACAGGTCGACGTTTCCGCCCTGGTCAGCCACGTCGTCCCGGTCGCCGAGGCCGCCGACGCCTACGTCCTGCTGGACGAGCGCCCTGCCGAGGCCCTGCAGGTCGTCCTGGAGTTCTGAGACCGGATGTCAAAGACCGGATTTTCTGAAAGGCCCCCCATGCTCAAGACCGCCGTCCAGGAACAACTCCTGCCCGGGGACACCCTCCAGGCCAAGTGGGACTTCGCCCAGCAGGCCGGGTACGACGCCATCGAACTGCGCGGCAAGGGCGACCTCCACTTCGCCTCCCGCCTCGACGAACTCAAGCAGGCCCGCAAGGACGGCGTCGTCATGCCGACCGTCTGCGTGGACATGCTGCACTTCCTCGGCGCCTTCGACGACGACCTGCGCCGCGACGCCGTGGCGCAGATGAAGTCCCAGCTCACCGTGATCGCCGAGATCGGCGGTGTGGGCGCCCAGACCCCCGCCTCGTACGGCATGTTCTCCCGCCGGCTGCCCCCCTTCGAGCCGCCGCGCACCGAGTCGGAGGACCGTGAGGTGCTCCTCGCCGGCCTCACCGAACTCGGCGAGCACGCCCGCAAGGAGGGCGTCACGCTCTTCCTGGAGCCGCTCAACCGCTACGAGGACCACATGGTCAACCGCCTCGACCAGGCCGCCGACCTGATACGCGCCGTCGGCCTGGACTCGGTCCGCATCGGCATCGACAGCTACCACATGAACATCGAGGAGACCGACCCCGCCGCCGCGATCCTCGCGCACGCCGACCTCATCGGCCACGCCCAGGTCTCCGACTCCAACCGCTTCCAGCCCGGTGCCGGACACCTCGACTGGTCCAGCTGGCTCGGCGCCCTGCGCACCATCGGCTACGACGGCCACCTCGCCCTCGAGTGCCGCCTGACCGGTGACCCCCTGCAGGCCGTCCACTCCGTCCCCGGCTTCCTCAAGAGGTCCGGCGCGTGAACTCGCTCGAGGGCCTTCTCGACCGGCCCGCGCCCGCCGCGCCCGCAGACCTGACCCTGCGGCGCGGTGCGGCGCGGGTCCTGACGGACAACTGGACGGGCTCCTCCACCGTTCCCTCCCGCACCCTCTACCCCCACCAGTGGAGCTGGGACTCCGCCTTCATCGCCATCGGCCGGCGCCACCTCTCCGCACGCCGCGCCCAGCAGGAACTGGAATCCCTGCTGGCCACGCAGTGGGCCGACGGGCGCGTCCCGCACATCGTCTTCAACCCCGCCGTGGCCGCCGACGCGTACTTCCCCAGCCCGGACTTCTGGCGGTCCTCCGAGGCCGGCCGGGCGGCGGGCGCCCCAGCGGCCCCCGAGACCTCCGGCATCGTCCAGCCGCCGGTGCACGCCCTGGCGGCGTGGCTCGTGCACCTGGCCGACCCGGCCGAGTCCCGCCGCAGGGGTTTCCTCGCCCGCGTCCACCCCCGCCTCGCCGCCTGGCACGACTACCTGCTGACCCGCCGCGACCTCGGTGGCCGGGGACTGGCCGCCATCGTCCACCCATGGGAACCCGGCATGGACAACAGCCCGTGCTGGGACCGGGCCCTCGCGCGCGTGGAACCCGCCACCCCCGACACGTTCCGGCGGGCCGACCTCGCCCACGGCCAGCCCGCCGACCGGCCCACCGACCTGGACTACGGCCGGTACGTACGGCTGGCCGCCGACTACCGGGAAGCCGGCTACGACGACCGGGCGGCCCCGCACCACTTCGCCCTGGAGGACCCCACCTTCAACGCCCTGCTGATCACGAGCGAACTGGCCCTTGCCGCCATGTCCCGCGAGCTGGGCCTGCCGCACGAGCGGTACATCGAGCGGGCCGACCGGCTCACCCGCACGCTGGTGGAGCGGCTCTGGGACGAGGAAGCCGGCCTGTTCCGGGTGCGCGACCTGCACGACGACACCCTGGTCGACGAGGACAGCGTCAGCGGGCTGATCCCGCTGCTCGTCCCGCACCTGCCGAAGGACGTGGTCCGGCGTCTGAGCGCCACCCTCCTCGGCCCCCGCTTCAGGGCCCCGGCCACGGAACTGGTCCCCAGCTACGACCTGACCGGCCACGCCTTCGACAAGCACCGCTACTGGCGCGGACCGGCCTGGTTCAACACCGCCTGGCTGATCCACCGGGGCCTGCGCACCCACGGCCTCCACCAGGAGGCCGAGCGGATCCGCGCGGGCTTCCTCGACCAGGCCGGACGCTCCGGGTTCGCCGAGTACATCGATCCTGACACCGGCGAGGGCCGCGGCGCCCGGCTCTTCTCCTGGACCGCCGCCCTCGCACTCGACCTGCTCTGCGCCGACCACGAGGAGCTCCGGCCATGACCGCCGACACCCGCATCCAGTTGGTCCGGGACGCCACGTTCGTCCGTCTGACGACGGACGGGGCGATCACCGGCAGCCGCGGCAGCGCCCCCGACGGGCTGTACGCCCAGGACGCCCGGCACCTCAGCCGCTGGCAGCTCACCGTCGACGGCACCGACCCCGTCGCCCTGGTGCCCGCGACGGCCGAGACCGACGACACGGCCGCCTGCGTGCTGAGCCCCGAGGGCACCCGGGACGATCCGCCCGCCTACACCGTCTTCCGGCGGCAGAGCGTCGACGTGGCCACGTTCACCGAACACCTGCGCCTGGTGAGCAACCGCCCCGACGCGGTGAGCGCCCACGTCGAACTCACCGTCGACAGCGACTTCGCGGACCTCTTCGAACTCCGGGCCGACGACCGCCGCTACGACAAGCCCGGCGCCGAGCACGACATCCGCGCCACCGCGGACGGGCTGCGCTTCTCCTACCGCAGAGCGGACTGGCACGCCGACACCGAGGTCGTCTGCCGCCCCGCCCCCGACACGATCACCCACGCCCGGTCCGGCACCCGGGCCACCGCCCGCACGCTCAGCTGGCACGTGCCCCTCGACGCCCATGGCTCGGCCGAGCTGCACCTGACCGTCCACGCCCGCCCCCACGGCCGGCCGCAGCGCACCGACACCGCCGAGCAGCCCTCACGGCGGAGGGCGTCCGCGCAGGCCGAGGGAACGGACGACCTGTCCCTCGCCTGCGAGCGCGGCCTGGCCGACATCGACCTGCTGACGATCCCGGTCACCGGTCTGGACGGCGAGGACGTGCGCGTCCCCGCCGCCGGCATCCCGTGGTTCCTCACCCTGTTCGGCCGCGACTCACTGCTGACGTCGTACTTCCTGCTCCCGTACCGGCCCGCGACGGCGGCCGCCGTCCTGAGCGCCCTCGCCGCCACCCAGGGGGAGCGGTACGACGCCTTCAGCGGCGAGCAGCCCGGACGCATCGTCCACGAGACCCGGCACGGTGAACTCGCCCACTTCCGGCAGATTCCCTACGGCCGGTACTACGGCGCCGTCGACGCCACCCCGCTCTTCCTCGTCCTGCTCCACGCCCACCACGAGACGACAGGCGACGCCGCGCTCGCGAAGCGCCTGGAGACGCACGCACGGCATGCCGTCGACTGGATGCTCACCGACGGCGGCCTGGACAAGCACGGTTACCTCGTCTATGACCCCGACCCGGGCGGACTGGTCAACCAGAACTGGAAGGACTCCGCAGGCGCCATCTGCTTCAGCGACGGCACCCAGGCCGAGGGCCCCATCGCCGTGTCCGAGGCGCAGGGCTACGCCTACGACGCGCTCCTGCGCACCGCCGAACTCGCCCAGGACATCTGGCTGGACGAGGCGTACGCGCGTCGGCTCCGGGAGACGGCAGCCCGGCTGCGGGAGCGCTTCGCCGCGGACTTCTGGATGACGGAGGCCGACTTCCCGGCCCTCGCGCTGGACGGTTCGGGCCGCCAGGTCGACGCGCTGGCCTCCGACGCGGGACACCTGCTCTGGTCGGGCATCCTCGACCCGCGGCGCGCACAGCGCGTGGGGCGGCGACTGCTGGAGCCGGACTTCTTCTCCGGCTGGGCCGTCCGCACCCTCGCCGCCGGTCAACGCCCCTACCACCCGCTCTCCTACCACCGCGGCAGCGCGTGGCCCCACGACAACGCCGTCATCGCCCTCGGCCTTGCCCGGCAGGGTCTCACCGACGAGCTCCGCACCCTCACCGAGGGCCTCGTCGCGGCGGCGGCCCGGCACGCGTACCGCTTGCCCGAGGTCCTCGCGGGCTACGACCGCTCGGCCACCGCGGGGCCGGTGCCGTACCCCCACTCCTGCTCACCGCAGGCCTGGGCGGCCGCCACCCCGCTGGCGCTGAGGACCGCGCTCGCCCGGTCCTGAGCCGGCCGATCCGCCGGGACCAGGTGTCCCGGCCCCGCGACCAGCCGGGTCCTTCCTCTCCGAGTGCCTGAGCACTCGGAGAGAAAGGGCCCGTCCCCTCCGAGGGGCACCGGCCTCGTCACCGCCAGACGACGGTCACCGCACCACAGGGCTCACCACAGCACGCGGCCGTCATGGCGACGCACCCGGTCACCGGCTCCCCGGGGCACGTCGAGACTCCAGCGCACGCGCTCGCCACGCTCCAGGCCTGCGATGTGGGCGCGGCATGCGTCGGCGAGTACCTGGTCGAGCGGTCCTGACCTGACATCGGGGACTGCCACCCTGGAGGGCATGACGAGCTCCACTCCGCCGCTGAGGGAAGCCGCCCGCGCCGTCGTCGTCGACGACGACGACGATCGCGTCCTGCTGCTGCGCTACGACGAGAACGGCGGCTTCTGGGCGACGCCCGGGGGCTCACTGGAGGACGGGGAGGACCACTCCACGGCGACGCTCCGCGAGCTGAGCGAAGAACTCGGTATCGACGAGAAGGCGGTCGAACTGGGGGCGCAGCTCGCGGAGCGCAGCAAGGACCACCTCGTCGGCGGCCGGGAGGTCCGCCAGGTGGAGAAGTACTTCCTCACCCGAGTCTCCGCCGCCGACGTCGACCCGGCCCGGGCATCACAGCCCGACAACATCCGCGAACACCGCTGGTGGACCCTCGCCGAACTGCGAGCCACGGCCCAGACCGTCTACCCTCGGGGGCTCGCCGACCTGCTCACCAGCGTCCTCACGCACGGTGCACCCATGCGCCCCGTCGTCCTGGCCGGATGAGTCTTTGATGCCGGGTCAGGCTGTCCTGCGGCGATCTGCCAGAAGCAGCGCGAGGGGCCCGGCGGGGAGGAGGAAGCGGCCCTCGTGCACGGCCTGGAGCGCGTCGCTCATCGGCCACCACATCAGCTTGAAATCTTGCTCTGTCTCGGTGAGTTCCTGGGCTCCGAGCGCCAGGCCCCGGGCCTCGTAGATGTGGACGCGGGCCGTAGATCCCAGTGTGATCAGGTGCGAGCCCAAGAGGTGCCACTGTTCGGCAGCTACTCCGGCTTCCTCGCGAAGTTCGCGACGGGCGCAGTCCAGCGGGGTCTCCCCGGCTTCCCGGCGGCCGCCGGGAAGGAACAGGTACTCGCCTCCGTGGTGCGGAAAGTCGGCGCTCAGCAGCGCAACAAGGTCGTTCGCGTCGAGTGCAAGGACCACGGAGGCGTCGCGCATTTCTCCATTGCTCATGGCAGGCGAGCGTAGCGGTCAGCCGTGTATCCAGGCCGCAAAAGGTACGTTCCACACAGCGGGGTGGGCGATGCCGCGGCCGTGGAATCCGTCGTCTCCGTAGGCATCGCCCTGGTCGGCACACATGATCACGAGCCACCGGCCCCGGGCGGCCAGCCCGTCGAGTAGGCGAACTACATGCTCGTCGGCGTAGGCGAGTGCCGCAGCCTGGGATGCAGCAGTGTCGGTACTGCTTCCCAGATAGTGACCATGGGGGACGTGCGTGGCGGAGACGTTGACGAACAGGAACAGCGGTTGGCGGCCGTCGTAGCGGTCGGCGATGTCGAGAGCCTGGTCTGTCTGGTGGCGGGTGGAGTCGGCATTCGGGGAGCAGAACTCGGGCCTCCAGTGCGCCTCGTGGAACATGGCAGGCAGGACCGACCCGAGGGGCGTTTCGCTGGAGAAGTAGGTGACCCCACCGACGCATACGGTGCGGTAACCGTGAACGGCGAGCCCGTCGAGGAGATTCGGCGCGTCGAACACGAACGTCTGCGGTGGTACCTCCTTGAACGCCGGCGGTCGGCATTCCCACAGTCGTGCCGGCTGCCGGGGCTGGGGCAGCTTGGGCAGGAAGCCGGAGAAGAACGCCATGTGCGCGGGCAGAGTGAAGGTGCCGGGCGTCTGTCGGCGTTCCCATTGGCCGTCCGGCAGGACCCCGGCAAGGCGGGGCGTACGGCCGTCCTCCAGTGTGCTGTGGGCGACGTCGTGGCGCAGGGAGTCGAGCGTCACGAACAGAATGGAGGTGCCGGACTCGATGATTCGTGCTGCGTCGATCATGAACGGGCTCCGTCGGCCATCGGGGGAGGCCAGGATTCGATTGTGCCTTTGTCCTTGGTGTTCACGGGGATCGGGACGTGGTCGCAGTCGATGAGATCGCGGATGTCTGAGAGCCCGGTGCTCTCGTCCAGGAGCGTGCCGTGCCGGGTGTAGAGGCGGATCCGCACTGTGTCGTTGGTGGGTTCCGTCGACAGCCAGGCGGCCGGTGACTCCAGACCCTTGGCAGTGGCGAGCAGTTCCTGCTCGGACGCATGTCCGAGCAGGTGGACGGTGCAGGCGTAATGCTGAGCGTTGATCGCTCCCTGGCACAGACGGTCGGCGAACCGGGCACTGACTCGATGCCCGTCATGGGCCACGGCGAGGCCGGAGGCCTTCAGGGTGACGACCAGGCAGGCGCCCAGCCACCAGCCGACGGCTTCGTGGATCTGTTTGGGGTGGCGCCCGATGGCGCCGCCGTCACGGATGACGGCGGCCGTGTCGATGGGACTAAGCAAGAGTGTGCTCCAGATCGGAGATGACCCAGTCGGCGAGTTCGCCCGGCGTCTTGTCGTCGGTGTCGAGCCAGACCGCGGTGTCGTCGCTTTCGGCCGCCTTGGCGAAGTTGGCGAGGAGTCGTGGCAGCCGATCGGGGATGGTGAGCAGTTCGGTGTCGTCACTCTTCACGTCCGTTTTGACGGCCAGCCGCTCGCGAAGTGCAGACTCCGAGCAACGCAGGTAGTAGGTGCGAGTGGGGGCGGCCAGGTAAGGGCGAAAGGGCTCCAGGAGTGCGGTGACGGTATCCATGGGCACGTTGTGGACGGCGGAGTGGCAAGCGATGACTGACGACCGGTAGCGGTCCGCCACCACGGGGCCGTGCGCTCCCGCGTGCCGTATTCGGTCGGCTGTGTGGAGCAGCCCGGACAGGTAGAACCCGAATTGGGGCAGTGGCCGCAGTTGTCGCCTGACGAGCGCGGACATGCCGGTGAACGGCTCGGGCAGCGTGTGAAGGACGGATGCTTTCAGACGCGCGGCGAGCAGGCCGGCCAGCGTGGATTTGCCGATGCCGGATACGCCTTCCAGAACGATGACCGGGTGCTCGGTCTCGTAGGAGACGGGCTCGTAGGGTGGTGGCATGCGGGTCACAACGTCCCCTCCGTGAAGGATGCGATGTGGCTGGCGACGGCGGCCGCCAGTTGTTCCGGGTCGGACAGCAACTCGGTGACGCTCAAGCGCAGGTCTTCGCGCAAGAGGCACGGCTGAACGCCGCCGTTGTGGTCCACGCGCAGAGCCCAGAAACCCTCCACGCACTGAGGGCGCAGCAGGCAGGCGCCACACTGGCCGACGTGGTGGCGGCCGAGGTTGCGGTGAATCACGTCGATTTCGACGCCGTCGATGTTGAAGACGCGTCGGCCTTGGCCCACCCCGGCGACTTCGATGCGCTCGTCCGCCGTCAGGGTGCGCAGGTAGGTCAGGATCGCCTCGGCCGACACGGCGGAGGTCGCGCGGGATTCGTTGAAGTCGGTACCCACCAATTCGATGAACTGCACGGGCAGACGGCGTTCCAGGGCGAAGTCGAGGATGCGCTCAACCTCGTGCGCGTTTTCCCTTTGCAGCAGGGTGTTCAGCTCCACCCGCTCGAACACCTCTCGGGCTGCTTCAATGCCGTCGAGGACGGCGTCGATGCCGACGCGGGTTCCGGCGATGGCCTTCAGGGACTCGTCGGAGAAGTAGTGGAGCGACACCTTCACCTTGTCCAGGCGGGTGCGCGCGAGCCATGCCTGGTGGGCGCGGATCCGGGTCCCGTTGGTGATCAGCGTGTATGAGGCATCCGGATCGTGCGGCGGCAGGCCTGCCAGGATCGGCCGGGCCATGGGCGAGGTCAGCGGCTCCCCGCCAGTGAAGTAGACGCGCTTGAGGCCTTCGTGCATCAGCGAGCGGATCAACGTCAGGTATCCGTCCGCGTCCAGCGCTCGGGGGCGTGGTTGCCGGGAACGGTCCACCTTGGTCAGCGGGGGCGGAACATCGCCCTCGTTGTGACAGAACCAGCAAGCGATGTTGCACCGCGGCGTCAAGGAGACGCGGAGTTGACCGCGCAGGGCGGCGAAGTTTCTCAGGGCTGTGACGTCAACCGAGTCGGCTTCCACCGGCTGGGTCAGCGGGTGCATGCGGCCTCCAGAGCATCCGTGAGATTGGGCCCTCCGGCGCCCCGTCGGGGACGCGAGGCGGCGAAGGAATTGGGCGCCAGCGCGGGAGAGGGCTCCCTGCGCCGGACTTGCGGCCTGCCGGATGGCCTGGGTGCGGACGACTTCCGGGCCACCGGGCGAGGGGTCAAGAGATCGTGCGCAGAAATGTGCCGAGGAGCTGTTCGTGCGGGATGGGGCCGGGCCGGAACCGGTCCAGGAGGTCTGCGAGGGGCCACGGGGGGACGAGGCGGTCGCCGCGGCACGGGCGGAGCCAGTACGGGCCCGGGGGCTCCGTCTGTCGCATGGGCGGTAGCGCGAGCTCGTACGGTGCGCCGAGGCAGGTGCCGTACCTGTGCGGTCCCCATGTGTCCACGTACTCGTCTGAGTGCACCACCGAGTACGAAGTTCTGTGCACCACTGCTCAGGCC
>NZ_BMWD01000051.1 GCF_014651055.1 Streptomyces fructofermentans | reverse complement strand
TGCGAATCGCCGCATGAAATAAACGGTCAGAAGCCCGTCCGGAAAACGCGAGGCCCCTCAGGCTTGTCTTCGCGCTGATCATCACCCGGCGCAGGGAGCGACGAGTCCGCCCCAGCGGGCTCGGTCTCGGTGGCGGGCGCAGGTGTCGCTGGAGGTTCTGGCGGGGGTGGCGGCGCCAGCTCTTCCCGTAGCCGTTTGAACGCACGGGCTTCAAGCTGCCGGATTCGTTCGCGGGTTACCCCGTACTCCTTGCCGATGTCTTCCAGGGTCTGGACTTCATCGTCGATCAGGCCCAGGCGGCGCCGGACGATGTCCGCCTCGCGCTCCGTCCGGCGTGCGAGAAGCTGATCGACGCATTCGCGCGACATCTTGTGACGGAGCACGTCTTCCGGTCCTGGGGCGGGCCGGGAGATGCCGAGGAGTTCGCCGAGATGGGTGCCGTCCCCGATGACGCGGTCGAGGGAGTCCGTGACCCGGCTGATTTTGCGTACTTTGTCGACGTCGGTGACTTCAAGGCCGCACGCGATGGCAATCGCGGCAGCGGTGGTTGCGCGGCCTTCTGTACGGAAGCGTGCCTCTGCAGCGGCAACCTTCCGTACGGTCTGGTGCATGTGAACTGGGATACGGATCACGGCGCCTTCGTCCGCGATGGCGCGCTGGAGCGCTTGTTGCACCCAGTAGGTCGCGTAGGTGGAGAACTTGAAGCCTTTCCTGGCATCGAACTTGCACGCGGCGTGCATCAGCTTGGCGAACCCGTGCTGCTCAAGATCGTCCTGCTCCAGGCCCTGGTCCAAGTATTTCTTGACCATGTCACGGACGAGCCCCTGATTGTGGAGCACGAACGCATCCCTGGCACGGCGGCGGATGTGATGGGTCGGGAGCTGCGCGAACAGCTCATCCTCCGGTTCGATATCCATCTGGTCCACGCCGCCGCGCAGCAGGACGCTCAGCCCGACTTCCTCTTCCGCGCGCAGCAGCCGCTTCTGCGGACGCGGGTTGCGGGTGTCTTCGTCAAGAAGGCGGTGCGCGGCGGCAATGGCCCCGTCAAGGTCCGACTCGGTCCAGGACATCGCACGGGTCAAGGAGCTGTCCGGCCTCGGTGGGATGGCATCAGCATTCTGATCAGTAGGAGCCGGGTCATGCTCGTCCGATTGCACGATGGCGATGCCCGCTCGACGAACGACAGCCGGGAGCTCCTTCGTCTCTCCCTCCGTGAGACCGCAGAGGACAGCGAGGCGGCGCAGCTGCTCTTCGGTGACTCTGCCGTCTGCCGCGCACCGCTGCACGAGCCCCATCACGCGCTCTGCACGGCCGGGCCGATGCGGGCCGTCCGTCGTCTCGGCGTCGGAGCGAGCATGCGGCACCAGTGCCGGTGCGGGCCGCGGAGCAGGGGAGACCTGCAGACCCAACTGCCCAAGCGCCGCGCTGAAGCGCTGTCGTGCCGCCTCGTCGAGCCCCAGCTGTGAGGTAGCTGCTTCGTACTCGGCCCACGGCACCTTCCCGTCGACGGCCGAGGACTGGAATCGCTGCAGCAGCTGGCTCATGGTCTCGCGCATGCCGGGTGCTCGGTTGCCTGTGATGCCGGGAGCAGCAGTTGACATGAAAGAGACTGTGCCACGCGGCACTGACAAGCGCCCCGTTCGTACAGAATCGCTGTCTTTGACAGTCCCTGGGACGTGCGTTGCTACGATCACGATTGCCCGCAGGAAGTGCCTCGCCCCTCTGGCCCGGGAGACGCGCTGCGGCACACGCGGGGAGGGATGCATGGACGCGCGTAGGGACCTTATCGATTATCTGCGACGGCAGCTGGTCGGACCTGCGAACGGTGAGACGGAGGAGATCACCGCACCTCCTGACCGCCGGTATCTGATGGGCACGCTGTACCCGCAGGACAGCGATCTGCAACGGCGGCTGGCCGAAACCCACGAGGAGCCCGATCCGCTCCGCGCGGAGAGCGAGACGGAGGAAACCCGGTTCGCCGACGACCCGGTGCCCGAGTCCAACGCCTGGCTGCCATCCTCCCTGGGCCTCTCGGTCTTCACCGACGCCGAGGAACTGATCCTGGTCTGCCAAGCCGCCCGGTACATCACAGTCCGGGGCCAGGGACCTCGGCACTGGCGGCGGGAACCCTTGCCGGCCGTATCGGTTCCCGTCAAGATCGGGCAGACCGACGTCAAGGTGTTCGGCGGCCGGGCAGAGGTCCGGCTGCGCTGGCGGCCCTTCGGCAACGGCAATCTTGTCACCGTCGCCCTGGTGAACAGCGCCTTCGCTCCTGAGCCGGTCCCAGGAAAGCGCCCCCAGCCGCAGTGGGATGACATGCTCTTCCAGGTGTCGCTGGAGGTCGAGCCCGTCGGCGGCACGTTTCTTCCCTACCCCAGCGTCCGACTCACCAGCCGGGACCTTGAGGAGCAGGAACTGCGACTGCAGTACCGCCACGTGGTGACCCACGCGGTGGGCCACGGCTGTGCCGTGGAGGAGGATAAAGCGAACGGGACGATCGCCAAGGTGCGTACCCAGGTCATGCCGGAGGCGGAAGTACCAGGCGTACAGGCCGCAGGCGCCTCCGACTCCCCGGTCCTCACGCTCGCGCACCTCGGCGACCCTGCCGTATCTGCCGCCGAGCTGCGCGCGGAGCTGCGTGATTTCACCCGTGGCTACCGAGACTGGTACGAACGGCAATGCGAAATCGATGTCCCTCCTGTGGGCCAGGCGGCTGCCCATCGGATCCTGGAGCGCATCCGCATCGCCGTGGAACGCATGGAAGCAGGGATTGACGCACTCTGCCGGGACGACAACAGCACGGAGCTGCAAGCGTTCCGGCTGGCCAATCGAGCCATGGCCTTGCAGATGCGGCATATGAAGAAGGACCTCGCCGGCGAGCGCCGCCGACGCACCGATGCCGTCCCGAAGGACCCGGAACCTGCTGCGGACGCGGCCTGGTATCCCTTCCAGCTGGGGTTCTTCCTGCTCGCGGCCCAGGGGCTTATCGACGAGACGCACCCCGACCGTGAGGTGGTGGACCTGATCTGGTTCCCCACTGGTGGTGGCAAGACGGAGGCGTACCTGCTGCTCGCCAGCTTCGAGATGCTGCTGCGTCGACTGCGGTACGGCAGTGCGGGTGGCGGGACCGCCGTGATCAGCCGCTACACGCTGAGCCTGCTGACCACCCAGCAGTTCCAGCGCGCGGCCACCACCGTGTGCGCCCTGGAGTACCTGCGGGACCCCGTCGGGCTCACCCCGGAAGAAGCGTCCAAGGCACCAGAGCCCCTGCTGGGCCGGGAGCCCTTCTCCATCGGCCTGTGGGTGGGCATGACCACATCCCCCAACACCTACGAGGAAGCCCGGCGGGCGTTCGAAGACCAACGCGCCGCCCAGCGCCCCGAGGACGTGTTCATCCTCGACCGCTGCCCCTGGTGCGGCACGCGGCTGCTGCCAGCCTCGAAGTCCCCCCAGATCGAGGACTACGGCGTACAGGCCAAAGAGGACTCCTTCAAGTTCTTCTGCCCCCGTGATAACTGCCGGTTCCACCATGTGCTGCCGGTGTCCGTCGTCGACCAACACATCTACGACCGCCCCCCGACGTTCCTGCTGGGTACGGTCGATAAATTCGCCCGTCTGGCCTGGGTCCCCCAGGCCAGGAGCCTGTTCGGGGACCAGGGGCACCGCCGCCCCTCCCTGGTGATCCAGGACGAGCTGCACCTGCTGACCGGCCCGCTGGGTACCACGGTGGGCCTGTACGAGGCCGCAGTGCTCCAGCTGTGCGCATGGGGAGAAGGCCCCGGACCGAAGGTCATCGCGTCCACCGCCACGATCCGCCGCGCCAGCGAGCAAGTGCGCCAGACCTATGGCCGCGACGTTCAGCTGTTCCCGCCTGCGGGACTCGACGCCCGCTTCTCGTACTTCGCGGAGCCGGACACCGACAGCCCTGGCCGTCGCTACGTGGGCGTCATGGCACAGGGCCATACCGCCGGCCGCGCCACCGTGGCCACCGCGGCAGCCCTGCTGCAAGGGCCTCTCGAACTGCCGCAAGAACACCGGGACGACTACTGGACGCTGGTCGCCTACCACCACAGCCTGCGCGAACTGGGCCGGACCAAAACCGCCGCCGCCGACGACATCCCCGCCCAGCTCGCCGGTATGGGCGAACCAGGACGCCACCGGGAACTCACCGAGCGCGAGGTACAGGAACTCACCAGCAACCTCGCCCGCTCAGAACAACCCAAGCTGCTCGACGACCTGGAGCGCCCCTGGGACCACGAGCGTAGCGTGTCCTTCCTCGTCTGCACCAACATGCTCTCCGTCGGGGTCGACGTGAAACGCCTGGCCCTCATGCTGATGCTCGGCCAGCCCAAGGCCACCGCCGAGTACATCCAGGCCACCAGCCGGGTCGGCCGGCACAAGATCCCCGGGCTGGTGGTGACCTTCCTGAACTCCACCCGCCCCCGGGACCGCTCCCACTACGAAACCTTCGACACCTACCACCAGGCCCTCTACCAGCATGTGGAACCCACCAGCGTCACCCCCTGGTCGATCCCCTCACGCCGCCGCGCCTTGCACGCGGCCCTGGTGGTCCTCGTCCGCCACGGGATCGGCCTCGCTGCCGAAAACCAGGCGGGGGCGATCCTTGACCACCCCACCGAGCTGGCCGATGCCGCCGCCAAGATCGCCGACTGGGTGGCACACTGCGACCCCGCCTCGGCAGACGCAGCCGAACGCGACCTCACCGCCCTGCGCAGGCAATGGCGCGAGCATGCCCAGCACGCCAAAGACAATGGCAAGAACTACTACTACCGCAACGTCGGCAAGGGGCAGACAAACCTCCTGGGCAACTTCGGCCGCACTGACGGACTGTGGGCAACACCGCATTCCATGCGCAGCGTCGACCAGGAGTGCCAGGTGATCGTGAAGGGAGCCGGCGAATGAACCGCAAACTCCGCGTCCGGCAATCGCAGACCGTCCTGCCCTTCGGCGTCGGAGCCATCCTCGACCTCCAAGGAGAGTCCTTCGTCGCCGCCGGAATCGCGGACTGGCCCCGCCCCAAACACCGGCAGCAGATCTCCTCACCGCGGTTGGAAAGCAAGCTCCGTGCGACCGGGCTGTGGGCCGCTCCCCCTGCCCCCGTAGCCGACTACGACGTCCCGAATGCGCATGGACCCGCGTACGTCCGCTTCCCCGGCTGGCTGTTCTGCGGATCCTGTCGGCGCATGACCCGATGGCGCATCGCCAACGAACGCTTCGGACACCCTCCCGTATGCCCCTTCTGCTCACCGCAGCGCAAACTCGCCCCGATGCGCTTCGTCTCGATCTGCCCGGACGGACACCTCGGCGACGTCGACTGGTGGTACTGGGCCCACTCCGAGCGCACCCCGGCCGAGCGCGACCGCTGTCCGGACCGGGAACAGCTCACCTTCCACGTGGAGGAGAGCACAACCGGTCTCGAAGCCCTTTCGATCAGCTGCCGAAACAAGGAGTGCGAGGGCGCCTCCCGGGACCTGCTCGACATCCTCGGCTCCAAGGGCCTGCGCTGCGGAGGGCGTAACCCCTGGCAGCGGTTCAACGAGCGCGTCGACTGCCGTGAACAAGTCCAGATCGTCCAGCGCACCGCCGGCAATGTGTACTACCCCGTGATGCACTCGGCTCTCGACATCCCCACTCCCCAGGCCCCCATCCTGCTGGAAAGCGAGGAAGCCGACCGGGTCCGCAACCACGAATTCTGGCCGACTCTGTGCCAGCAGCTGGACAGCCCGAGCGCACCTGCCCTGCGCGACATGATCGCAGAGGCAGCCGGAGCCGACGAAGCGCTCATGCAGGCACTGCTGGAGGAAGAGACCGGTCGCCGCCTCGGCGACCCCGCACCCAATCCGGCAGGCACCGGGCCGGTCAGCCCGGTCGGCGACGCACCGGTCTACCCCGACCTCAGCTGGGAGGAATGGGCAGCCTTCACCGCCCCCGCCCCCGAACGCTCCCGGGAATTCGTCATCCGACCGGTGGGACTCGGAATCGAACCGACCGCCGGAGCCCCCTGGACCCAACTCGCGGCGCGCATCCCCACCGTCGTCGTCGCCGACCGGCTACGCGAAGTGCGCGCCCTGCAAGGCTTCACCCGCGTCTCACCCGAGCAGAAATTCGTCCCCGTCGACACCTCCCGGCGCGCCCGCTGGCTGCCGGCCATCGAAGTATTCGGAGAAGGAATCTTCCTCACCCTCGACGAGGAACTACTCACCCAATGGGAGCAAAAGAAGCAGGTCCTCGACCGGGTCACCGGCCTTGCCAGCGACCTGGAAAGATCCTTCCAGAAGGACCGCCTGGCCTCCATCACCGGTCCCGCCCTGCTCCCTCGCTACCCCCTGCTGCACACCGTCGCGCATCTACTGATCCGACAACTCGCCTACGAATCCGGATACAGCACCGCATCGCTGCGCGAACGCGTGTACGGCCGCCCACGCCACCATGAGGACGCCAACCAGGCCCAGTGCGGGGTGCTGATCTACACCGCCTCCGGAGACACCGACGGCACCATGGGAGGACTCGTCCGCCAGGGCGAACCCGGCTTCCTCGCCGAAACCTTGGTGCGCCTGCTCGAACAGGCCGCCTGGTGCTCAGCCGACCCGCTGTGCGCCGAACACACCGGCCAGGGGTACGCCAACCTCAACCGCGCCGCCTGCCACGCCTGTGCCCTGCTGCCCGAGACCAGCTGCGAGACCGGCAACGCGCTCCTCGACCGGATGCTCGTGGTCGGCGGAGCCGGTGTCCCCGGTTTCTTCGAACCCGTCGTCGCAGCCGCCCAAGAGGAAGCCGTGAACGCCTCGGGCGAATACCGCATCAGCGAGGGCGGATTCAGGTGACGCTCACGTTCCTCGACCTGGCCCCCGCGCAGCAGGATCTGCTCGAATCTCTAGCACCGGATAGCAACCACCTGGTAAGCGGTCAACCCGGCACCGGGAAGAGCGTGCTGGCCATGCACCGGGCAGCACTGCTGGACCTCATGGGACATTCCACCGTGCTGCTGGCGAGATCCAACCTGCTACGCCAGCAGCTTGCGGCAGACGCAGTGGCGGTGGGTTCATCGGTCCCGGTACTGACATTCCACCGCTGGGTGATCAATTGGTACCAACGGGCGACCGGCACGGCGCCTGGCCGGACAGAGGACGGCCTCTTCGACTGGTTAGAACTGATGAGTGCAGCCATGAGCGTCGGACTGGGCCAACTGGAACAACTGGTGGTCGACGAAGGGCAGGACCTGCCGCAGCAGTTCTACCAACTCTGCCGCGTGCTCGGGATCCGCATGACGGTATTCGCGGACGAGCAGCAACGCATCACGGACACCCAGTCCACACTGGCGGAGATCGAAAAAGCGATGGGAAGCACCACCCGTCACGAGATCACCGTGAATCAGCGCAACAGCCGGCCGGTCGCCGTACTAGCCGGGCACTTCCACGTCGACGGTGATCCACCGCTGCTGCCAGACCGCGACGGCCCCGTGCCGCAATTGCTACGACACACAGGCGGAAGGCAGCCGCTCGCAGGTTGGCTGTCCGCCTACGCGACGGCCTACCCCCGGCGCAGCATTGGTGTGATCCTGCGGCACACCCGCGCGCAAACAGAACTCTTCGCCGAGGTCAGCCGTCCCCCGCACGACCTGCAAGCGCAGATGTACATCGGCAACGCACCCGAAGGCCCCTACCGGACACTGACCCCCGGAAAAAAGGGTATCAGCATCATCAACCGTGCCAGCGTGAAGGGCCTGGAATTCGACACGGTGATTGTGCCGGACACCCATATCGACAGCGGTGATCCGACGGCAGCCGAATTACGGATGCTCTACTACGTCATGACCACCCGAGCCCGGCAGGAACTCTACTTCTGCTATTCCGGGGACCGAGAGCCCCCGATCCTAGCGGATGTCCCTGCGCGCATGCTGCGACGCTCCATGATGTAAATGCTGACATCGCAAATCCGGGACTATCTCCTGAGAATATCGAACTCCTCAGTGATTCCTAATGCTGTTTGTCAAGCCGCGTGAGCGGTGGGAGGCACGGCTTCGTAGGTCCGTCCGTCGCGTAGGAGTGCCCAGAGGACGTTGACGCGGCGGCGAGCCAGGGCGAGGACGGCCTGGATGTGACGCTTGCCCTCGGAGCGTTTGCGGTCGTAGAACCGGCGGGATTCCTCGCAGTGGCGGATGCTGAACAACGCCGAGATGTAGAAGACTCGTTGGAGTCGGCGGTTGTAGCGGCGCGGGCGGCGGAGGTTACCGCTGATCTTGCCGGAGTCGCGGGGCACGGGAGCAACGCCGCCGAAGCCGGCGAGGCGGTCAGGAGTTGCCGAAGAGACTCATGTCGCCGCCGGTCGCGGCCAGGAACTCGGCACCGAGGATCACGCCCAGACCCGGCATACTGGTGATCACTTCGAAGTCCCGATGTTCGCGAAACCGGGCCTCGATCGCCTTGTCGAGTTCGGCGACCTGCTGGCTGGGTGGCTACGCAGCCTCCGACCTATATCGCCAAACGGTATGCTCCAGTCCGCTTTTGTCGTGCCCAAGAATCGCGGCGGCTTCCTCATACACTGCGCGCAACTGGTCGTAGGGGAGGTTCGGAACGCCCGCATCCACGGCGAAGGCGCGCAGATGTACGTCAACGGCCACGTGCGAACGGCCGACGAGGTTGCCGATGTAGTCGATGCTCTTCGGCCCCACCCCCTTCACCGTGCGCAGAGCGGCGCGATTGACCTGATGACCGAGCCACGTGTGGAGGTCGTCACGGGTATCGACCCCGTGGGCAGCGAGGAGGTCAGTGATGGCGTGGGCCGTCGCGACCTTCTGGGCGTGGTTGAACTCCATGGCCACGGCAAGGTCTCTCGTAGCGAGCTGACGCTGGAAGCCGCGGACCGTTCTTGCATCAGGCCAGCTCAATTGCAGCCGGAGGAGCCGCGGTCGGAGAGCCCTCTCGTAGTTGCACCGGGGCTGGAAGCTGACGTCGCAGATGACAGCACCCATGTGGGTCCATCCGCCAGGCTGGGGAAACGGACCGCTGCCAAGTAGGTGTTGAACGTGGTCGGCGAGCCGCTGGGCAAGGCTGGATGCGAGCATGGGCCAATGATGGCGCCGCGGTCTGACAATCTGGTTGAAAATCTCAAAACTCTCGAATGGATGGGGCGAGGGAGGTGCCGTTCTGTCGGACAGCCCGCTCCATGACGGGGAGGCTGCCCACTTCGGCTACCGCGTCTCCGTCGAGACCGGGGCAAGGCGGAAGACGCACTGGACCATGTTGAACTCCACCACCTCGGCGACGAAGCGGAACTTGTCGCCAACTGCAACGGTGGCAGGGACCTGCTTGCCGGTCAGGTGCAGGTTGCCGGTGTTGACGTCCTCGTACTTGAAGTTCGGGCCGTCCGTCGTCTGCGATCCCTTGTCGCCCGGGCCGAGAAGGAAGTCGTAGCGGGTCCGGTCATCTCCGTAGGACGCCATGTGCCTGACTGACCCGTCGAAGGCGACCATCTGCCCCTCGTGCTTGGTTGCGAAGTTCACATTCGCCTCGTCGCACGGGTCCGCCTTCAGCAACGCTGCGAACTCCGGATTGTTCTGCGCCGTGATCACCTCAGCGGCAGTCGACTCGTCTACGGTCGGCGTAGCGGAAGGCTTCTCGCTCGTAGCCGTCGAACTGGCTGACGCGTCCTTCTCCTCGTCGCCTCCGCTGAGCACAACGCCGGTGCCGATGATGGCGGCCAAGACCACGAGGACGGCAGCACCCACCCCAATCAGACGCCACGGCAGGGGCTTCTTCGGCCGACGGAAGTTGAGGGTGGTGCGAAGTCTGCCCGGGAGCTGTTCCACGAGCTCCCAGCCGTCCTTCTGCATCTTCGAGATCACCAAACCGCCGGTCCCCCGAACCGTCTGCACGGTCTTGTACTCGTACTTGATCTCATCGACCATGCGGCTCCCCGCCCCCTGAAACGAACTGGTCATACCAACTGGGCGCGAGCATAGGTGACTCCGCGAGAAGCCCGGCATCACGAACTGGCGGCTCATCACCGAGACCTGTCGCGACAAACTCGACCAGGAGTAGCGAAACGCCCTCCGACAGCTGGGCCTCCACTGGGCGGGACCGGCACCTGCCGCCCCGGATCAACCCGCCCCCTTCCGTGCCCTGAAGCGTCGACAGGGGGCGTCATGGGTTCATGAAGGGTAGAAGCCCCTCCGTTCCGCCCCGGCGGTGCGGAAGGGGTAAGGGGTGGCCTTGCCACTGAGATCGTGTGGGGGGCGACATTCTCGACGATGAGGGTCTGTCAAACGAGCGGCCTGTCTAACTTTCGGCGGTAACCCCGAGCAACTGCGAACACATAGAGCGATAGTCGCTGGTTGGCTTGCAGACCTATCCGCTGAGTAGCGGGCGCCATCACCGCACAACACAGCATCGGCCAACTCGAACAGCACATCCGAACGGGGTGTGTCGGCAAGCGTGTTGTCCAGCTGATGGACGCCCGGTAGCTGGTCTGGTCCTCGTGTCCACGGCCAAGATCCGGGCCATTCCCGGACCAAGTCGCCAACTGCCGCCGACAAAGCTCCCTTTTTCACAGGTCAGAGCAGGCGCCTCGCGTGTACCACCATGAGACGAAGAACCTGCTGACCGCGGCGCAGAGTCAAGCTGTTTCCCACAGGCCGGCGTCGAGGATGCGTGCCGCTTTCGTGATGCTGCCCGGCATCAGGTGCCGGTAGGTGCGGTACGTCTCCTCGATGGACTTGTGGCCCATCCATTCGGCGACGTCGGTGATCGGTATCCCGTTGCCAAGGGCGTTGGAGGCGAAGTAGTGCCGGAAGCCGTACATCCCCATCCCCTCCACCACCGGCAGCTTGCCGAAGAGCGTATGGACGCGGCGGCGTTCCATCGGTTCGGTGTAGTAACCACTCGGTCCACGCAGCAGATAGCCCTCACGCGTGGCGCCGTGCTTGCTCTCGTAGCGTTCGATCGCCTCCCGCACCGAGCGGGGCAGTGGAACCTCGCGGAACTCCCCCGCCTTGCGGTGCTTGAGCTTCGCCGGCCGGTGGGTGTTCGAATGGATCTGCTCGTGCACCCGGTAGACATCGTCCGCCACGAGGTTGTTGATGTTCACGGCCCGGGCTTCACCGTTGCGCAGCCCGCACCCGGCCATCATCGCGATCTCCAGCGCCAGATCCTCGCCCGCGACGGTCAGGGCCTGCTTCAGATAGTCCAGAGTCGGGATGACCACCTTCTCGCGGACGTACTCCGGCTCCTGCACCCCCTTCACCGGATCCTCCGCCATCGCCCCCTTGTCGTAGGCGTCCTTCAGGATCGTCTTCAGGATGCGGAAGATGTTGACCTGGTGACCCCGGCCAACCCCGTCGGCCTCCAGCTCGTCCAGGAAACGCTCCACCGCCATCGGCGTCACCGTGATCAGCTTCCGTGACCCGATCCGGGGGACGATATGGACATTGATGGCGCTGTCGACATGCTCGCCCGTGGAGTACGCCGTCATCCTCCGCTGCCGCAACCGCCACTGCTTCGCATACTCCGCCACCGTCAGCTGCCCCAGCTCGCGGCGCGCCTCCGCCACGGTCGGCGCCGTGCGCTTCTTCTCCGTGTAGATCTGCGTCAGGCGCTCGATCGCATCGTCCTGCGTCGCGAAGCCGCCCTCCTCGCTCTGCCTCCCCGCCCCGTTACGGAAACGGATCGTGTACGGGTGCGGACACCGAGACGACCGGGCACAGCCACAGTCCTTGAAGAACGAACCCATGCCGCGAGCAAGCTGACGAGCCACCAAGCCAAACCTTCCGAACGGGAGCCGGGCATCCGCGCTCAGGGACCGCCACGGCAGCCACCAGGTCAGCAAGCCGGAACACCCTCAAGCCCGATGCTGACCATTTGCTGACCCGGGCCACCCTGCAAGGCCCCTGACCTGTACAAACGCCCAGATTCTAGATCTTGGACTTGATCAAAGTTCGCAGCACTTTAGACTCCTAGAAAACGGCTCCCTGCCAGCTTTCTGCAGGTCAAGGGCAGTCTTCACCCTACACGGGTACACCTCGGAGTCGATGATTGCGAGCAACATCGCTCTGCCTTGGCGAGCAAGCTCCCTGCCTAGGCTTCCGTGTAAAGCGGGCTGTCGTGACGTCGCCAGCCAAGTACATGATCGGACATCCGTCACGGAATGGGTGACGACTGATGCTGATCCAATGCTGACTTATCTGACGGAACATCAGGAACATAAGGAGGCATAGAGCGAGTCACTTCCCGGGTGCACCAAGCGAGGGAGCACTGGTACCGGCGCAACCATCGCCGTCGCCGCTGACAAGGCCGACGATCCCTGCGGTTCGCCGGCAGCGCGGAGCACGCACTATGGTCGTCAGCCCTCAGGCGAAGAAGCCAGATCTTGATCGGCGGAAGCGTCTGTTGGAAGCACCTGCTGTGCCAGAGCATCGCCAATGGCCGAGACGGCTTCACCCAGTCGACGAAACACCTTCGCGGTTTGACCAAGCCGCCTCACACCCCACTCAAGCGGCTCACGCATGTGTCGCTCGCAAACGACGAAATCCGCGTACCCAGCCGCGCAGGACAGGTAGATCATGTCCGTGAGGTCGTTTCGCCTCCATTTCGTGCCCTTGTTGAGGTGCCGGTTGTGGAACATCTCCCGGTAGAGCCCTGTCGCGGGCAGCACTGCGAAACCCTGCACGGGCCGCTTCTGCCCCCACTGCTGGACTTCCTGAAGAGACAGGCCCGCCGCGTACGCTCCTTCCGCGAGCTCACGTTGGAAGTCGCTGAACAGGAAGGCGTCAATGGATCGGCGCTTTTGCTGCGAATCCCAGTCCTGGGTGTCCAACCACTCGCTGTACCGCTGATTCGACGCCACCCAACCGGTCTCCGGCCCAGGCTGAACATGCTCGGCGTCGAGCATGACGTCAATGTAGGTGCTTGCAGACGTCAGGGACACCAACCGGAAGGCGTCGTCGGCTGAGAAGTCCGACGGTGGCGTGTACGGCGTCACACCGCGCGGCGGCGAGTGGAGTGCGTTCGGGGCCAGCGTGAACACGGAAGACGCTCGGGCGCTGTCAGCCTTGCCCTTCCAGCAGCGGAACATCTCAAGGATCTCGTCTACACGCACTTGCAGGGGATCTCGCATCTGCCAGCCCCTGCTCAGCTGGAGAATGGTCAGACCGAGGCTGTATCGCTTGTCCGCCACGGACCACTTGGTCGTTTCGTAGTGGTGACCGGCCGAGGCCGGCATGACGATCCGCCTGTTCCGAACCCACTCCGCCAACCGCTCCGCCGCTGCGCGATCTTCTCCGCTCACCGTCTCTCCGCCTTGCAGAGTCTCACTGACGGGACGCCACATGTTCTGGTCCAAATAAACGACAAGTCGGTTGTCGAGAGGCTCGGTTCGGCCCCGAGTGGGTACCTCGAAAGCAACCTCGTCTCCGTCACGGGTCACAGCAAGCAGGCCGCCCAGAGGTGAATAGTGCAGCCGGACCAGCAGGCTTGTGGGGGTGAACGGCAGGCCTGCCAGAGGCGTCCGAGCTTCCTGGCCGTCTGAGCGGGTCAGAATGACCGAGGAGGTCTCGCGGTCCAGGGTCATCATCACGATATAGGGATCACTCTTCTGATTCACGGAAACATCGTGCAGGCCGGACGCCGGCGGCCCAAATAGATATCGAAGAACCTCAAGGCGCCGTGCAACGGTGCCCCAGTCGGTTCGGCCGCGAAGTGGCCGGGCTGTGCATGGCAGGGCGCACCTTCCACAAGTACCTGCTGACGCCATCGGCCTGTTGCGGGATACTGCGGAAACGTTCCGAACTGGCGATCATGCGCTGAACGGGGGGAGTGCCTCTATGTTCTTCGCCAACCCCAAGGTGCCGCTTCTGGGATGGTTTGCCGGGATGGGGTTCATTCGGTTGCCGGGGTGTTGGTTCGGGGTTCGCGGGGTTCGTAGAAGGTGCCGTCTCGGAGCATGGCGAACAGGACGCTGATGCGTTGGCGTGCGAGGCGGAGGAGGGCCTGGGTGTGGGTCTTGCCGCGGGCGCGTTGTCTGTCGTAGTAGGTGCGGGAGGCGGGATCGGCGTTCATGCAGGCGAAGGCGGAGAGGAGCATGGCGCGTTTGAGTTGCCGGTTTCCTCCTCGGGGTGCGTGTTCGCCGTGGATCGATATGCCTGACTGCTTGGTGGTGGGGGCGAGGCCGGCGTAGGAGGCGAGGTGGGCGGCGGTGGGGAAGCCGGTGCCGTCGCCGACGGTGGTCAGCAGGACTGCGGCGGTCCTGACGCCGACGCCGGGCAGCGAGGTCAGGACCGGGGAAAGAGGGTGGGCCTCCAGCAGGGTGTTGATCTGGGCTTCCAGGGCCCGGCGTTGTTCGTGGACGGCGGCGAGCGAGCGGGCCAGGGAGGGCAGGACGATGTCCAGGGTGCCGGTCCCCGGGACCACGACGGTCTGCTCGTCCAGGGCGTCGAAGACGTAGTCGATCAGCCGTTGGGCCATGCGCGGGGCCTTGGGGCGGATCGCCTCGACCAGCCTGCGGCGGCCGGCTTTCCGTAAGGCGGCCGGGGAGCCGTGGCGTTCCAGCAGCCAGGTGACAGCCTGGTGGTCGAGACGGGGGCCCAGGACGCGTTCCAGCGAGGGGTGGAACTGCGTGAGCAGGCCGCGTATCCGGTTGGAGGTGCGGGTGGCCTCGGCCGCCAGGTCCTGGTCGAAGCCCACGAGCACGGTCAGCTCGGCGGTGATCTCGTCGGTCAGTTCCAGCGAGCGCAGGGTGTGCGGCATCGTGCGGGCGGCGTCCGCGATGACGGCGGCGTCCTTCGCGTCGGTCTTGGCCTCGCCCGGGTAGAGGTCGGCGATCCGGCGCATCGAGAGTCCGGGCAGGTAGGCGACCTTGCAGCCCGCGTCCCGGGCCACGGTGAGCGGGAGGGCGCCGATGGAGGCGGGCTGGTCCACGATCACCAGGACGGTGCCGAACTTCGCGGCCAGTTTGTCGAGGACGGCCCGCAACTTCGGCTCGCTGTTGGGCAGCTGCTTGTCGAGGACCTTCTTCCCGGCCGGGGTGAGCCCGTGGCCGGGATGAGCACTCTTGCCGACGTCCAGGCCGAGGAACACGCCCACGTCTTCGGTGTCGAACATCGCGCCCTTCCCAGGGTGTTGAACGTGCCGGCCTCGGCGGTGGTGTCGTACGCGCGCATCCACGTTATGCAGACCTGCCGCCCGCGAGCTGTCCAGCATTGCGCCGGACCGGGCGGTGGCCGGACCTCTCATCAGCGTCTCCGACGGCACCTCCCGGGCCCGGAGGCCAGCGGCCCTCTTGCAGGACCGCGAAAAACGTAACGGGGGGAAGCTGTGGCGGGCGGGAACGATCCTCACGCACGGGAACTCGCACGACAGGCCAGAGAACGTGAGAAGGCTCAGGGGAAGCCCCCTCCCTCGCCGACGACCGGGACGGAGCGGGGCGAGAACCACGCCCCGGGCGGGCGCTTATGTCGACGGATGCGCTTTACCAGGCAGGTCTGACAATCGAGGGGCTAACGGGATCAGTTTCCGCCGCGTTACCGATTCTGACGGGCGACTTGTCATCTGCCCCGCTTCCTGCACTCGCAGTGTGCCGACAGCGGTCAGCCAAACCACAGCGCTCGCCGTAACTCCGCGCACATGGCTGGATTACGCTCACATGGTCATCGGGAAACCATCCAGAGCCCCAGCCTTGTCAATGTCACAAGGCACCAAGGGGGAGGGGTACGAACGTGGACGCTCTCACGGCGGCGGTGCACACGCTTTTGGAGGACCCAGACGCATCTGTGGAAGTGGAGGTGTCGACCCCGGAGGAAGCGGCGCGCGCCGTCCAGCTCTTCGATCAGGGACTGCGTAGCGGCCGTGGGGTCCACCGTAGAATGGCCGAGGGTGCGCTCCACGGCGCCAAGACACTCGCGACGGACCGCCTGCAGGTCCTCTCCGAGTTCGTCCAGAATTCAGACGACGCGGGAGCCGGACAGCTGCGCGTCCTGCTGCGGTCCGACGACATTCTGGTCGCCCACGACGGAGCCGGCCTGCGCCTGGCTGATGTGCTCCCGCTCGGCATGCCCTGGCTCAGCGGCAAGACGGCCGACGCCGAAGCCACCGGCCGGTTCGGCATCGGACTATCCACACTCAGGGCCCTCACCACGGTGTGGGAGGTGCACTGCCATCCCTTCCACGTGCGCTTCTCCGGTACAAACCTCGAGCCTGCGGCGCTGCCGGAACTCCCCGCCGAGATCTCCGGGCCCGATTGGACTGTTTTCCGCATCCCGCTGGCTCCCGGCACACTGACCGCGGCCCAGCTCATTGAATGGTTCGACGACTGGAATGACGCTTCCCTGCTCTTTCTGCGTCACCTCCGCGGCCTAGAGGTGACGGCGGACGAGCACAGCACCGTGCTAACCCTGTTCTGGACGGACGTGACACAGCATCGGTTCCTGATCGAGGGCATCGAGCACGAGGTGAATGTGCGGCATGCGCGGACGACCGACGGAGCGGTGTGGCGTGTGTACACGGCGCAGGTAGAACCGCACGCCGAATGGGAACGGAACCACAAGGCACTGGGTCAGGTCGTGCCCGTGGCTATCGCGCTGCCCCTGGAGCTGGGGATGAACGGCAGCGTTCATGCTGGCCTGCCCGTCGCCCCGTTGGACGTGGCGGCCCGCGTCCATACCCAGTTTGACCCCGTCGCCAGCCGCGAGGGGTTCGCCGACAGCCGCCTCAACACACAGCTTGTCCCCGTGATTGCCGACCTGTGGGCAGCCGCCGTACGCGACGTCCTAGAGAGGGTTGATCACACAGCATGGCACCTCGTTCCGCTTCCCTGTCAGTCGGCCTCCGTGCCGACGAACCTGCTCCAGGATCGGATCCGTACCGAACTGCTCAACCGCGCCCGGCAGTCACTCGCTGTCAAGCTGGCCTTGCCGGTCTCACAGGGTGGTCCCTCGGTCCCGCTGTCCGATTTCGGGATCGAGGAGGCCGCACTGTCAGGGGTCCTCGACGACACCGACATCGCACGGCTGGGTGAAGCCCGGTATGCCTTGCCTGCCGGTGTCCGCGACGGCGGCGGCCGCTGGAGGAAAGTCCTCGCGGACTGGCGTGCGGCGGGCGCCGCGGACATGCGCGCGGAGGTCCGGGTCATGGACGCCCTCACCTTGTTCTCCGACGACGAGTGGCAGGACGCCGCACGGTTCGTACGGCTTGCTGCGGTCGCCCTCGAAGCGGGCTACGAGCATGCGCTGGCCGGCCGGCCGTGCCTGGTGACCGTCGATGGGCATCGACTTCGGCCGCAATCCTCGGAGAGCGCGTTCGCCGACGCGTCCGGCGGGGCCACCGGCCCCTTGGATGTGCTGGGCGTTGTTCTGGACCTGCATCCCGCCTATGCGGAGGACAACGTCTGGGCGAAGACCGTCACCGCGTGGCTGCGTCGGCGGGACTGTCTGATGCGCCGCGACGACACGGCAGCCGTACTGAAAATGGTCTCCCGGCTCGGAAAAACTGGTGGACGACTTTCCGACGGCGACGAGGCGACGGAGGCCGCCCGGCTCGTCGCCTTGCAGCAGGCGCTCGGCGAGATGCCCAAGAGGCAGCGCGACCCGCTCGGTCCGGGTATCGGACGGGCCGTCCTCCTCAACGGCTTCGCCTATGACAAGGACGGGGTCGAACAGGCCCACCGTGTAAAGCCCGGCGCCGCCTATCTCCCCCAAGCGTTGGAGAGCTCTGACGGAGACCGGTTCGAGGTCGCGGCGCGCAAGACTCCCGGTCTTATCTGGGTGCGTCGCTCATACGCGCGATCACTGCTCTCCGCCGGCCAGGCAGGTGGTCTGAGCAGAACGGCCTTCCTGCGGCTGCTGGGCGTGGCAGACGCCCCTAGGCTCACTCCGGTGCGCGAGGTTTATTACCGAGAGGACACCAAGACATACCCGGGAGATTCCCGTCTCGGCCTCGCACGGGACTGCAGGTGGCCTGTCACAGGCCGGTGGTCACAGATGCTAGGCAAGGGAGCCGACCACACCCTGGATGACCTGACCAGCAGCGACCTCGTCGCTGTGGTCAAGAACATCGCGGCGGAAAAGAACGTGGACGAGCGGCGCCGCCGCACAGCCGCACTGCTACGCACCCTCACCGCACCGTTGACCAGTTCGGATCAGGCCGTCGTCCCAATGGCCCGGGGCCGCTACAAGTGGAACGTCAAGGGTGAGACGGCGGCCATCTGGGTATGGCAGCTCCGGGAGACCGCCTGGCTGGAAGACAGCCACGGCCGACTCAAGCCGCCGGCCGACCTCACCCTGCGTACACCGGATACGGTAGCCCTGTATGGACCGGAGGATCCCGGATACCTGCACCCGGCAATCCACCAGGCTCTTGCCACCCGCACGGAGGTCCTCACCGCACTCGGTGTCTCCGGCAATCCCGACGTCCCGCGCCTGATGGAGCGGCTGCGGGAACTCCGCGACCGCGCCGACGACAACACCAATACTGATGGCGACGTGCCGGACAGCCTGCGGGCTGAGGCGCTGCTGGTCTATCAATCCCTGGCCCGGCGTCTGACGCACCGTTCGGCAGATGCGCCCCAGACTGCGGTCGAGAAGCAGATTCGCAGCGAATTCTTGTACGAGGACCTCGTCCTGACCGACCAGGGCTGGATGAAGCCCGGCTCGTGCTTCCGGGGACCTGCCATCCTGCGCGGGTTCCGTCCCTTCGCCCTGACCGGGATGGACATCGACCCTCTATGGCAGGCGCTGGGCATCCCTGAACCCGGGCTCGATGACCTCATCGACGTGCTGAAGGAGATGTCCGGGACCGGTGCCGCCCCCGACGCCGAGGGCGAAAGAGTCATGCTCGAGGCTCTGCGCCGCCTGCGGGACATGATCTCCTCCGACGACAGGCCGATGCCGCCGGGGCTGCAGAGCAGGCTGCGCAATCTGCCGCTGTGGACCACGGCTGGCTGGGTCAAAGGCAAGGGCCGATCGGTGTTCGCCGTGGCCGACGCCGGGGTCGAGCGAGCCCTGACGGGCCGTCTGCCGCTGTGGAAGCCGGGAGGGAACGTGCAACAGTTCACGGCACTGTTCGGACGGCTGCGCGTCACGCCCCTGGACGTCGCGGGTGCCCAGGTCACGTACGAGACCGGAGATGTGAACGCGGCCGAGGGCGCACTCCTGGACCAGCCGGTCGACGCGAGCCTCACCGAGGACTTCCGGCGGGGAGTCGCCGCGCTCCAGGACCTTCTGGTGCGCGACGAGCCCGAAACGGCGGAGGCTTTCACCGGCTGGACCTGGCTTGCCGGCTTGGAAGTTCGGCAGCTCCCCGGCCTGCGGATCCGCATCGATCCGGGAGCCGCCCACGAGCCCATCTCGCTTCCCGTCGACGCGCAGATCGACCGCAGCCGCAACACGCTGTTCCTGGACTCGCACGCGGCGCTGACCACCAAGTTGGGAGCGGGGGCGGCGATCGCCGCGCACTTCGAGGAAGCACGGTCGCGCGTGGGCCACACCTGGCGGGACGTTTGGGAAGAACGACTGGTGGAGGCGGAGGCCGGGACGGCGCTCACATCGGCAGCGCAGCGAGACCGCGAGGAACGGCAACGGCTCGCCGAAGAACTACGCCAGCGTGCACAGCTGGCCCCCGTGGCTCCCACCGCGCTGAAACCGAATGTAAAGACCACCCCTCAGCGGGGCACCGGCACCAGCCCGGCTGTCCCCGCTGGCCCGATCGGCTTCATACCGCCGCCACGCACCGGTTCAGCGTCCGCGCCTGGCAACCAGTCCGGCCCGCAGCACGCGCCAGTCGCGCGCCCCCTAATGGACCCGGTCGTCTTCGACGTGCTGCCCGGCAAGGTCACCCGCACTGGCCTGCCGCCCACACCGGGCAGCAGCCCTGCCCAACCACCGGGGACCGGGGGACCTGCGCCCAGCCGACACAGCACCCCACTCCCCCAGCCCAGGCCCGGAGGCGCCCCGCCCAGCAGCAAGGCTTCACCGATCGGCTACGAAGACCACGACAAGGAGGAGCTTGTTATCCAGGCGCTCCGCCGGATCCTGCAAGAGCGGGGGGTCGAGCTGGAGGACCAACGGGGTGCGTCAGGCGTGGGCGCCGACGCATACGACTCGACCGGACGCTACTACGAGATCAAGGCCCACGGATGTGCCGTCCCGGGTGAGCTGTCCCTTACGCGTTCGGAGTTCGTACGGGCCTGGAGCGAGCGGGAAAACTACACGCTCGTGATCGCTTCGCACTTGGAGAAGGGCGCCGGCAATCCGACCCTCCGCCTGGTAAACGACCCCGTGCACCGCTTCGAAGTCGAACCGCCAACAGACGTCCGTCTTAAGGGCGTACGGGACGTGTCAGTGGAATCGACCATGTACGAGTGGCCTGTCACGGACTGACACCGCTGGTTTGTCAGTGGGGCATGTCGGTGTGCGGCCTAGCTGCCAACTGCACTGTGTTTGGGGAGGGGTGCGTGTGAGGCGCACGTTCGTAGAGTTGTTCCGTGCTGCGATGAACGATGTGGATGCGAGGCCGTATCCGTACCAGGAGCGGCTTGCGGCGGAAGGCTTGCCGGAGTTGCTGCGGGTTCCCACGGGGGCGGGTAAGACAGCGGCAGGGGTATTGCCGTGGTTGTGGCGCCGTCTGGAGCATCCCGAGGCCGCAGTGCGCGCCGGTGAGGCTCGGTGGTTGGTGTTCGTTCTGCCGCTGCGATCGTTGGTCGAGCAGACGGCGGCCGTGGTACGGGAGTGGACTGCCAACGCCGGCCTAGCCGGGGCGGTGGGGGTCCATGTCTTCATGGGGGGCGAGGACCGTGACGATGACGCGTGGCGTATGGGTCCGTCGCGGACCGCGGTGTTCATCGGCACGCAGGACATGTTGCTGTCCCGGTTGTTGATGCGCGGGTATGGGGAGTCGCGTGCCCAGTGGCCGGTGTCGTTTGGGCTGCTTCACAGCGGTGTGCAGTTCGTCTTTGACGAGACGCAGCTGATGGGGCCCGGGCTGCCGACGTCGGCGCAGCTGCAGGGGTTGCGGGAGCAGTTGGGTACGGGCGTGCCGTCGCGGTCGATGTGGATGTCGGCGACGCTTGCGCCGCAAGAGGTGTGCACGCCCGACCACCGCGAGGTGCGAGGTGCGGTGGAGCTGGGGGAAGACGACCGGGTCGGTGGCCTGGCCGTACGGTTGAACGCGGTGCGGCAGGTTGAGCGGGTGGAGGTGCCCGAGTCGGCGGCTGCCTACCCGGCGGGAGTCGCACAGGTCCTGGTGGCGCGTCACGTGCCGGGGCCGCGGACGATCGCAGTGTTCAACACGGTAGAGCGCGCCGTGGCGGTTCAGGCGGCGTTGGCCAAACTCGTTCGCCGGGGCGGGCCGGAAGTGGTGCTATTGCATTCTCGTTTTCGGCCACCCGAGCGGGAGAGGCTGATGGACGAGCTCAAGGCCCCGTTGTCTGCGGCAGGTCAGATCGTGGTGAGCACCCAGGTCCTGGAAGCCGGCGTCGATCTCTCATCTCGCGTGCTGTTCACCGAGGCCGCTCTGTTTTCCTCGGTGGTGCAACGGGCCGGCCGGTGTAACCGCGCCGGTGAGTTTCCGGATGGCGCCAACCTGCTGTGGTCCCCGCCTCCCTACGGACGGGGGCAGTACGCGCCGTATGAGCCAGAGGATGTCGAGACGGCGGTGGAGGCGCTCACCTCATTGGAGGGGACCTGCGTGACCTCCACAATGCTTCAGGAGATGCCCGTCGTCGCCAAGCCCGTTGTCCATCCGGTCCTGCGGCGCCGTGATCTGCTGCAACTGTTCGACACCATGCCCGACCTGAGCGGTGCGGACATCGACGTCTCCCAGTGGATCAGGGACGGCCAGGACACTACGGCCCTGGTGGCGTGGCGCGACTTGACGGACGGCAGGCCGGGCGAGCGTGAGGTGTTTCCTGCCCGCGAGGAATTGTGCCCTGCGCCGGTCGGGGACCTCAAGACGATCGTGAAGGACTCTTTGGGCCCGTTGTGGGTCCTGGACGCCGCGGAGGGCGCCTGGCGGCGTGCCCAGTTCGCTGACATCCGGCCCGGCGCCGTGCTGCTGACCTCTACCGCCTCCGGCTGGTACGACTCGAAGCTCGGGTGGGGCCTGAAGCACCGAGGCCCGGTGACCTCCCTCGTCCGGACCGGGAGGGTTCCGGACGGCATGAGCAAGGACGATGCCTCCTGTGCCGACCGGTGGGTGGACCTGATCGAGCACCTTGAGGACGTCGAACGGGAAGTCGGGCTGCTGGCAGAGGGCTTGGCTCCGTTGGACGGGCTGTCCGCCGGGCACCTTAAGGCGGCTCAGCTGGCCGGTCGCTATCACGACATGGGCAAGGCGCACTCCGTGTTCGCCAACACGGTCCGCCGCAGTTGTCCCGAAGGCGAGCAGCCGCCGGGCGAAGGACCCTGGGCGAAATCGCGTCACCGGATGGGCCGGCACGAGCGCAAGTACTTCCGGCACGAACTGATCAGTGCGCTGGCACTGTTGCATCCGGACAGCACCCTGCTGGACGGCAGCCAGCACTCGGACTTGATCGCTTACCTTGCGGCGGCGCACCACGGCAAGGTGCGGGTGTCGGTGCGTTCCATGCCGGGCGAGGCCGAACGCGTGCCGCCCCGGGTTCTGGGCGTCGAACCGGCAGAGGAGGTCGGCCCGGTCGAGTTGCCGGGCGGGAAGGTGCTCTCGCGTATCGTCGTCGATCCGTCCGTGCTCTTTCTTGGCGGTGGTCCCCAGGGAGCTCCCTCCTGGACGCAGCGGACCTCCCAACTTCTGTCCCAGCTTGGGCCGTTTCGGCTGGCCTTGCTGGAGGCGCTCGTGCGTGTCGCGGACTGGCGGGCCAGCCAGGCGTACCGCACACCGCAGTCCGCCCCGGACCAGGCCGTCTCGTCGGAGGAGCAGTCACCCGTCGTTCCGCTCCCGATTCCCGCACCGGCGGGCGTATTCGAGCAGGAGGTGCTGTGGTGAGTATCGAGATTCCGCTGCGCGGATTGCGCGCTACGACACTGGGCGGCTACCTCAGTGCGCTCGGCCTGCTGCGTATTTTGGCGACCCAGCACGACACCACCACGCGGCTGCGCTGGGCAGATGACCTTCCGGTCCTCACCAGCGCATGCAGCATTGATGAGCTGACGGCGTGGCTCGTCAGCTCTTACCGGCCAAGCCCCATCGTCTCCCCGTGGAATGCCGGAGCGGGGTTCGCCGGCAACGGCAAGAGCGTGGAAGCCGAAAGGGCCCTGGCCCAGGTCGAGGACAGCCAGGATCCACGCCTGGCGGTACTGCGAGAGGCCATCGCCGCAGGCCGCAAGGTCGTGGCCGAAGGGCGTGCGCGCGGCTGGGCGGGTGAGAGCCTGTGGGTCAAACAGCACAAGCAGTCGGTGATCAGCCTGTGCCGCAACGCCTTCCCCGATGAGGCGTTGCCCTGGATCGATGTGGCTGCCGTCCTCAGCGGTCCGGAGGTCCACTTCAACCCGGTGGCCGGGACGGGCGGCAACTTCGGCCGCCAGGAGCTGTCCGCCACCTACCTCCAGCATCTCGCCCTGGTCCTCGGCTCCGAAGCCGACCACAGCCATGCCGCCGCGTGGGTACGCGCCGCCCTGACCGGTGCCGAAGACGTCCCGTACAGGCGAGGAGCCGTCGGCCAGTTCGACCCCGGCCGCGCCGGCGGAGTCCTGGCCTCCATCTGGGGCGAACCCGACAAGCAAGGTTTCGTCAACCCCTGGCGCACTATTCTGACCTGCGAGGGACTGCTGCTGTTCGCCAGCGCCGCGGTCCGCCGCAACGCCGCCGAGCCGGGGGCGGCGTGGCCGTTCAGCGTTCACGCCACCCCCATTGGGCACCCCACCGCCTCGGCCGGTGAGACTGCCAAGGGCGAGATTTGGGCGCCTTTGTGGGAGCGCCCCGCCAACCTCGCCGAACTGGAACAGCTCTTCGGTGAGGGGCGGGCACGGTGGGCGGGAGCCCAGGCCAAAAATGGCTTGCTGTTCGCCCTGGCCATCTCCGCCCTCGGCGTCGACCGGAACCTGGCCGCCTTCCGTCGATTCGTCATCGTCGAACGCCTTGGCCAAAACCCCATCGCCATCCGGGCCACTGACGTACCCGTCGCCCTACGCAACGAGCACGCCCTGCTCGCTGAGCCGTACGTGTGGCTAGCCCGGTTGCGTCGCAAAGACAAGATTCCCGCAGGAGTGGCCACCCTGCTGCGCCAGTGTGATCAAGCCCTGTTCGCCGCCATCACCGGCAGCGACACCACCGCCATGGCTCGCTTCGTGATCTCCTTCGGCCGCCTTCACGAGGCCGTCGCCCGCTCCGGACGCCTCCGCCAGGACATCGCCCCCTATCAGCCACGCCAATCCCGTATCTGGGATCCCTCGCCCGGTATTGCCGGCCAACTTGAGCTGCAGTTGGCCTCCGCCCTGGCCTCCCTCGCCGAGACCCGCCCAGAGCGCGCCATGCCCGCGCTGCGTCCGCTGCTGACCCGGGTGGCACGCAGCAGGGCCCGTCTGGTGTGGGCCGACAGCCCCGCCACCGGCAGCGAACTCCTCGGCTCCACCCTCGCGCAGGCACTCGCTCAGGCCCACCGCCTGCACCTGGAGATCCTCAAAGGCACACCCGGCGACACGGAAGCACCCGCCGCGGAATTTCCCGTCGGGCAGACCGTGGCACTCCCTGTCCTCGAAAGCTTCGTGGCCGGGGAGTGCGATGACGAGGTGACCGCCGACTACCTGCGCGGCCTGATGGCCCTGGGCTGGACCACCAGCCAGCCCGCCCCGGCACACCACGGACGCGCACTGAACCCGGTGCTGTCCGTGCTGCTGCCGTTCTTTGCCGCCGAGCCGTTCCGGCTGGTCTCCACCTGGGGACCGGACCCCGTCGCCTTCACCGCCACGCTGCGCCCGCGCCCCGATTGGATCGCCCGCCTGATCGCGGCCGGCCCCGCCGGGGTTCTCGATGACGCCCTGCTGCGGCTGCAGCTCGCCGGATGCAGGCCGATGGTCGGCCGCCCACCGGACCGCGCCGGCGCCTTGGCTGCGCACCACACCGGCGGCACACGCCTGGCCGCCGCACTCCTGATGCGCGTCCGTACCCGCGACCGCATCCAGGCGCTGAGCGCTGCGACCGCGACTCGCCCCGACAAGGCATCCCCCGTCACCACCTGAAGACCGTGCCCGTGAAAGGACGCACCGTGATCACTACCGATCTCCACCGCATCCGCTTCGAGGTCCCCCTGCGCCCGGCCTTCGGGTCGACCTTCCAGCCCACCGGCTTCCCCGACATCGGCGCCGGCACCTTCGACACCTTCGCCGACGACGGAACCACGACTCCGTCCCTCCTGGTGGAGTCCGTGCAGTCCATGACCAACCGCCTGGAGGCCACCGCCTGGGACCACGGTGCCCAGCAGCCCGTCGACCTGATCGCCGACCTGCCCTACATCCGGGTCCACCGCGCCAGCGCGCCCGAAGAATTCCTGACCTCCAGCCGCCTCGAGGCCCACCGGATCGCCTCCGCCTTCGTCCGCGAAGCCACTCTCGACGGCACCAAAATGCTCGACCTCATCACCAGCCGGCTGGGGCTGGAAAACGACAAGCCGCTCAACTTCCCGGCCATGGCCGACGCGCTCATGGGCCTGGACCCCTTCGTGCTGTTGCACGGCACCTTCTTCAACAACAAGGCGTGGTGGGGCCAGCCGCGATTCACCCGTGCCGTCTCCGCCGTCATCGAAGCCCACGACGTCCGCCGTGCCGTCAGCGGCGGACGCAAAAGCGACAGTGTCCGGCACGCCCTCGGCGACCAGAGCGAAGGGGCCGGCGGCACCAGCGAAGGCTACGGGTCCGTCCCCTTCCACCGCGTGGAATGGACCGCACGCGAAATCCGTGCGATGTTCGCCATCGACACCGCCCTGCTGCGGTCCTACGGACTTGGCGAACCCCGCACCGAACTCCTCACCACGCTGGCTCTGTGGGAGATCCGCAGCTTCCTCGACGGCGGCCTGCGGCTGCGCACCGCCTGCGACCTCGAACCCGTCGCCAAGCCCACCGGCAACGCCGGAGACCTGCCCGAACGCGACGAACTCACCGCCCGGATCGCCGAACTCCTCCCGCAGGTCACCGCCGACCTTCCCACCCGCGGCGCCATCACCGTGCTGTGGAACGGCGAAAAGCCCAAGAAGAAGACCACAGGCGGCGCCCAGTGATCACCCTTGCCCTGCACTTCCCCTGGAAGCGGTACCACGCCACCCCCTGGGGACACTTCGTCAACGAAGGTGCCGTCGAACTGCCCCCCTCACCCTGGCGCATCCTGCGCGCCCTCTACTCCACCTGGAAAGAACGCTGCCCCGACCTGGACGCCGACCAAGTCCACCAGGTCCTCGGCCGCCTGTCCTCCCCGCCCACCTACCGCATCCCGCCACACCACCTCAGCCATAGCCGCCACTACTTCCCCGACAGCACCCACCGCTCCGGCAGCAGCGCAGGCACCGACCTCGCCCTGGACGCCTTCGCCGTCCTTGGCGGTGACGCAACCATCTACGTGCAATGGCCCGGCGACCTCGCCACCGACCAGGCCAAAACCCTGGCCCAGCTCGCCGAATCCCTGCCCTACCTCGGCCGCGCGGACAGCATCGTCGAAGCCCGCCTGCTAAGCAGTGCCGACGACACCCCCACCGACACCCACACCCCAGCCGTCCAGCTCCACGACGATGACCTCGCCCCCAGTGGGTGGACGAACCTCGAACTCCTGGCGCCCACCATCCCCTTGGATCTCGACGGGCTCACCATGCGCCCCACCGACGTCCGAGCCCGCTCACTGCTCTACCCGCCCGGCAGCCGACTCCTGTCCTACGCGACACCCCTCACGCACCCCCACACACCGCCACCAGCGCACCGCCCCAGGGCCAAACGCAAGACGGAGAAGATCACTGCGGTCCGCCTCACCATCAACGGCCTCGCACTTCCCCCACTCACCCAGACCCTGCCGCTCGCCGACACACTCCGATCCCGCTGCATCAAGCCCCTGACCCCCGGCAACGGCAGGCAGGCCCCGCGCCACAGCAACCTCGCCGGCAAGGCCGCCGACGGCACACCTCTTACCGGCCACCACCACGCCCACTTCCTACCCTGGGACACCAACCACGACCGCCGCATCGACGAAATCATCATCTGGACCCCCGGAGGACTCGACACCGAGGAACTCGACGCCATCCACCAAGCCACCACCGGAACCATCGGCGTCCCGGAAGGCGTCCCGGGCCCACGCCGCCTCCACCTCCGCGTCACCGCCTACGGAGCAGCGACCGACGTCCTCCCCGCCGAATGGACCAAACCCGCCACCCGCTACACCAGCCTCACCCCCTTCGTCCCCGTGCGGCACGCCAAGAAACGCCAGACACTCACCGAGTTCTTCACCGCCGAAGCGGCCCGCGAACTTGCCCACCGCCAACACCCCGCCCCAGCCCAGAGCAAGCTCCTTCAAGGCGACTGGCCGCTCTACGCACAGCACCGATGGACAAAACGCGAGACCCGCAACGACAACCGACCTAGCCGAGGCCTCCATCTCACCTTCGATGAACCCCTCAGCGGACCAATCGCCCTCGGCCGCCACAGCCACTTCGGCCTGGGGCTCCTCCTCCCCACCCCCACTTCGGAACCGCAAGCACACCAGCGACACGCGGAACACACCGAAGCGTAATACTGTCGGCGTACAAGTGATCGTGCGCCACCTCGTACGGAGGAATGTGCACCGTTTCCGGTGCG
>NZ_BMWD01000050.1 GCF_014651055.1 Streptomyces fructofermentans | reverse complement strand
GGGCCGCGGGCACGGACGCGCGCGCGACGCCCGCCACCGGTGGCCGCCCCGCCGCGCCCCGGCGCCCGGGCGGTTCCGCGGCCGGCCGGTCGCCGCTCGCCCGGGGCGGCCGGACGCCGTGGCTGTATCTCGCCCCGGCGCTCGCCGTCCTCGGCGGGCTGCTGGTCTACCCCGTGTACCAGCTCGGCCTGATCTCGTTCCTCCACTACACGCAGGCCCAGGTCAGCGGCGGGGAACCGACGTCCTTCCGGGGCCTGGGGAACTACGCGACGCTGTTCGGCGACGAGCAGTTCTGGAGCGTGCTGCTGGCCACCGTGGTGTTCGCCGCGGCCTGCGTCCTGTCGACCCTCGCGGTCGGCTGCGCGCTCGCCGTGCTGCTGACGCGTGTGCGGGCCCTGCCGAGACTCGCGCTGATGCTGGCCGCGCTCGGGGCCTGGGCGACGCCCGCCGTCACCGGGTCGACGGTGTGGCTGCTCCTGTTCGACCCCGACTTCGGGCCGGTCAACCGGATCCTCGGGCTCGGCGACCACTCGTGGACGTACGGCCGGTACAGCGCCTTCGCCCTCGTCCTGCTCGAAGTGGTCTGGTGCTCCTTCCCGTTCGTCATGGTCACGGTCTACGCGGGCATCCGGGCCGTACCGGGCGAGGTGCTGGAGGCCGCGTCCCTGGACGGTGCCTCGCAGTGGCGGATCTGGCGGTCGGTGCTGGCCCCGATGCTCCGCCCGATCCTCGTGGTCGTCACCGTCCAGTCGGTCATCTGGGACTTCAAGGTCTTCACGCAGATCTACGTCATGACGGGCGGCGGCGGCATCGCCGGGCAGAACCTCGTGCTGAACGTGTACGCGTACCAGAAGGCCTTCGCGTCCTCGCAGTACGGCCTCGGCTCGGCGATCGGAGTGGTGATGCTGCTGATCCTGCTGGCGGCCACGCTCGTCCATCTGCGGCTGCTGCGAAGGCAGGGTGAGGAGCTGTGAGTTCGGTGGATTCTGCAACTCCCGCGAAATCCAGGGGATTCGCGCGTGATTTCGTACGCCGTTCCGTGCCGAGGCCATGGCGGCTGGCCGCGGAGGCCTCCACTGTGCTGATCGCCGCCGTCGTCGCATTCCCCCTCTACTGGATGGTGCTGAGCGCCTTCAAACCCGCCGGGGAGATCGAGTCGGCCGAGCCGCGGCCCTGGACCTCCGCACCCACGCTGGAATCCTTCCGCCGCGTCTTCGGGCAGCAGGAATTCGGCCGCTACTTCCTCAACAGCCTCGTCGTCGCGGGCACCGTCGTCGCCGCCTCGGCACTCATCGCGTTTCTCGCGGCGACCGCCGTCACCCGATTCCGCTTCCGGTTCCGCACCACCCTGCTGATCATGTTCCTGATCGCCCAGACCGTGCCCGTCGAGGCCCTCACGATCCCCCTCTTCTTCCAGATGAGGGACCTCGGCCTGCTCAACACCCTGAGCGCGCTGATCCTGCCGCACATCGCCTTCTCGCTGCCCTTCGCGATCTGGATGCTGCGCGGGTTCGTGAAGGCCGTTCCGGAAGCCCTGGAGGAGGCCGCGTACATCGACGGGGCGAGCCGGACGCGGTTTCTGTGGCAGATCCTTTTCCCGCTGGTGCTGCCGGGCCTGGTCGCAACGAGCGTGTTCTCGTTCATCTCCGCCTGGAACGACTTCCTGTTCGCCAAGTCGTTCATCATCAGCGACACCTCGCAGTCCACCCTGCCGATGGCCCTGCTCGTCTTCTTCAAGCCCGACGAGCCCGACTGGGGCGGGGTGATGGCCGCGTCCACGGTGATGACGATCCCTGTTCTGATCTTCTTCGTACTCGTGCAGCGGCGGCTGGTCTCCGGACTGGGCGGCGCGGTGAAGGACTGACGTGAACGACCCGACGCCGACCGGCGCGAACCCGATGACCGACCTGGTCCCGGCACCCGCCGCGACCAGGGTGCCCCCGGGCCCGCCGCGGGGCGGATTCCCGCTCGACGCCGGCACGACCCTGTGGGCGGGCCCCGGCACGGGCACCACCGAACGCTGGCTGCGCACGACCCTGGGCGCGGCCCTGGGAATTGCGCTGCGGCCCGGACCGGAACACGCGCGGAACTCCGTGGAACTGCGCGTCGACGGCACCCTGGCCCCCGAGGCGTACCGAATCGACGTGGCCGAGGGGCGGGGCGCGGAGATTCGCGGCGGCGGCCCCGCCGGGGTTTTCTGGGGCGCCCAGACACTGCGTCAGCTCCTCGGCCCCGACGCCTTCCGCCGGGCCCCCGTACGGCCCGCCGCCGCCCGCGAAATCCCCTCCGGGACCATCGAGGACGCCCCGCGCTTCGGATGGCGCGGCGTCATGCTCGACGTGGCACGGCACTTCATGCCCAAGGACGGCATCCTGCGCCATCTCGACCTGATGGCCGCGCACAAGCTGAACGTCTTCCACTTCCATCTCACCGACGACCAGGGCTGGCGCGTCGAGATCCTGCGGTATCCGGAGCTCACCGGGACCGGGTCGTGGCGGGCGCGCACGAAATTCGGCCACCGCGCCTCGCCCCTCTGGGACGACAGGCCGCACGGCGGCTTCTACACGCAGGACGACATCCGCGAGATCGTCGCCTACGCGGCCGAACGGCATATCACCGTCGTCCCCGAAATCGACGTGCCGGGCCACTCGCAGGCCGCAGTCGCCGCCTATCCGGAACTCGGCAACACGGATGTCGTCGACACCGGCGCGCTCTCCGTCTGGGACACCTGGGGGATCTCCCGCAACGTACTGGCCCCCACGGACCACGTACTGCGGTTCTACGAGGGCGTCTTCGAGGAAGTCCTCGGCCTGTTCCCCTCGGAGTTCGTCCACGTCGGCGGCGACGAGTGCGCCAAGGACCAGTGGAAGGCGTCCCCGGCGGCGCAGGCGCGGATCGCGGAACTGGGGCTCGCGGACGAGGACGGACTCCAGTCGTGGTTCGTCCGGCACTTCGACACCTGGCTGACCGCGCGCGGACGCCGGCTCATCGGCTGGGACGAGATCCTGGAGGGCGGACTCGCCGAGGGCGCCGCCGTCTCCTCCTGGCGCGGCTACCGCGGCGGCATCGCCGCCGCGCGGGCGGGCCACGACGTCGTCATGTGCCCCGAGCAGCAGGTCTACCTGGACCACCGTCAGGACGGCGGCCCCGACGAGCCGGTGCCCATCGGCTACGTGCGCACCCTGGAGGACGTCTACCGCTTCGAGCCCGTACCGCCCGGGCTGACCCCCGATCAGGCCCGGCACGTGCTGGGCGCCCAGGCCAACCTGTGGACCGAGGTGATGGAGGACCGGGCACGCGTGGACTACCAGGCGTTCCCGCGGCTCGCGGCCTTCGCCGAGGTCGCCTGGAGCGACCTGCCCGCCCCGGCGGAACGCGACTTCGCCGGCTTCGAGCGCCGGATGACGGCCCATTACGCGCGCCTCGACGCCCTCGGAGTCGCCTACCGGCCGCCCACCGGGCCCCTGCCCTGGCAGCGTCGCCCCGGAGTGCTCGGACGCCCGATCGACGGGGCACCCCCGAACGTGTGAGGGAGCCGCCCGGGGGTGTCGCCCGCGGCCGTCGCACTGGGACCGTGGCCCTCCCCGGGTGACGAAAGCCCCCGGAAGGCGTCGAAGGACCTCGGTCGGCGCCGAGGGCGAAGTCGTACGAAACCGGACCATCCGCTGGTGGCGGGTAGGAATGCCTCCTAGCGGACCCCCGCGTCGGGGGGCGGGGAAGATGTGCCAGAGTTGCCACGTCCGCCCTGTCAGCACGTACCGTACGGCAACACAGGTGGGACCAGGTGGGGCAGCGGGAAGGGGCAGCCGGTTTGACCACGCACGCACCGCAGGCGGCGCAGGCCGTCACGCTGCCCTCCTCGCTGGACGAGGCAGTGGAGACTCTCGCAGGCATGCCCGCCGCCGTTCCCGTGGCGGGCGGCACCGACCTCATGGCCGCCGTCAACTCCGGGCAGCTGCGGCCGGCGGCACTCGTCGGCCTCGGCCGGATCAGCGAGATCCGCGGCTGGCAGTACCAGGACGGCCACGCGCTGCTCGGCGCCGGACTCACCCATGCCCGCATGGGACGACCCGACTTCGCGGCCCTCATCCCGGCCCTCGCGGCCGCCGCCAGGGCCGCCGGACCCCCGCAGATCCGCAACGCGGGCACCCTCGGGGGCAACATCGCCACCGCCTCCCCGACGGGCGACGCGCTCCCGGTGCTCGCCGCCCTGGAGGCCACGCTGATCATCGCGGGCCCCGGCGGCGCCCGCCGCGAGATCCCCGTCTCGCACCTGCTCGCGGGTGTGGAGATGATGCGCGGTGGCGAGCTCATCGGGTTCGTGCGCGTGCCGCTGCTGCACGCTCCGCAGGTCTTCCTCAAGGCCACCGGACGGACCGGCCCCGGCCGTGCCATCGCCTCCGTGGCGCTCGTCCTCGACCCCGCCAGGCGCGGGGTGCGGTGTGCCGTCGGCGCCATAGCGCCGATGCCGCTGCGGCCCCTGGACGCCGAGCAGTGGGTCGCCTCGCTGATCGACTGGGACAACAACCGCGCGATCGTCCCCGAGGCCCTCAACGCCTTCGGCGAGTACGTCGCCGCGGCCTGCATCCCCGACCCGGCCCCGGCCGAGGACGGCTCCGTGCCGCAGCTGCCGCCCGCCGTACTGCACCTGCGGCGCACCGTCGCCGCGCTGGCCCGACGAGCACTGGGGAGGGCACTGACGTGACCGACGACCAGCACGACGACCGTCCCCCCCAGGGAGGCGGGCGCTGGGACCCGCTGCCCCAGGGCGACTACGACGACGGCGCGACCGCGTTCGTCAAGCTGCCCGAGGGCGGTATCGACGCCCTGCTGGCCGCGCCCGGACACGGCTACGTGCCGCCGCAGATAACGGTCGCGCCCACCACGAACGCGGGCACCGACCCGGCGTCCACCGGCTCCTGGACCATGCCCGCCGGAGTCTCCGACGGCGCCGGCCGGCCCTCCGGCGCGGACGGCCGGCAGGACACCGGCTGGCCCGACCCGAACGCGCGGCCCGAGGAGCACCCGGGGGCCGCCCAGGACGCCTTCACGTACAACCCCGGCTCGACCGGGCAGTGGACCTTCGAGCAGCCCCCGCCCGGGGACGGCCGGGACCCCTCCGGCCAGGACGTGACCGGACAGTGGTCCATCCCCGTCGCCGGCGGCGACCTGCCCGACGAGTCCGGCGAGTTCAGCACCTCCGCGCTGGCCGAGCAGTGGGGCGCGGCCCCGCCCGCGACCCTGCCCGGCGGCGGCGCCGCGCCCTGGGCCGACGAGCCCTGGGCCCAGGACCCCGCCCCCGGACAGCAGCCCCCGGAGGAGTCCGGCGCCCCCGCAGGCCCCGAACACGGCGGACCGGCGGCCCACGGCCCGGCGGAGCCCGCCGGCGAGCGGGCCGACGCCCCCGCGGGCGAGGACGCGGACGGCCCGCGGGAGGGCGGCGACGAGGCCCCCGCGACCGCGGCGCAGGCCGACGACCCCGGCGCGGCCCCGCACGACGACCACCCCTTGGCCTCGTACGTCCTGCGGGTCAACGGCGCCGACCGGCCCGTGACCGACGCCTGGATCGGCGAGTCCCTGCTCTACGTCCTGCGCGAGCGGCTCGGCCTCGCGGGCGCCAAGGACGGCTGCTCGCAGGGCGAGTGCGGAGCCTGCAACGTGCAGGTCGACGGACGGCTGGTGGCGTCCTGCCTGGTGCCCGCCGTGACCGCCGCGGGCAGCGAGGTGCGCACCGTCGAGGGCCTGGCCGCCGACGGGCAGCCCTCCGACGTCCAGCGGGCACTCGCCAAGTGCGGTGCCGTGCAGTGCGGGTTCTGCGTCCCGGGCATGGCGATGACCGTGCACGACCTCCTGGAGGGCAACCCGGCGCCCACCGAGCTGGAGACCCGCCAGGCGCTGTGCGGCAACCTGTGCCGCTGCTCCGGCTACCGGGGCGTCCTGGACGCTGTGCGCGAGGTCGTCGCCGAGCGCGACGCCCACGCGGCCGCCGAGTCCGACGCCGACGAGGCCCGCATCCCGCACCAGGCGGGTCCGGGCGGCGGCGGCGTGAACCCGTCCGCGTTCGACCCCGCGCAGCGCTACGAGCAGTACGGCCCGGACGGAGGCCAGGCGTGAGCAACGAGACCGTGACCGCGACGGGCGCGGAGCCCGGCACCCTGCCGGAGCCCCTGCCGCACGGACTCGGGGTGTCCCTGCCGGCCGCCGAGGCGCGCGCCAAGACCGAGGGCACCTTCCCGTACGCGGCGGACCTCTGGGCCGAGGGCCTGCTCTGGGCCGCCGTGCTGCGCTCGCCGCACCCGCACGCGCGCATCCTGTCGATCGACACCAGCCACGCGCGCGAGATGCCCGGCGTACGGGCCGTCATCACACACGAGGACGTGCCCGGCAAGGCGCTGCACGGCCGCGGCAGGCCCGACCGGCCCGTCTTCGCCGCCGAGACCGTGCGCCACCACGGGGAGCCCATCGCGGCCGTCGCCGCCGACCACCCCGACACCGCGCGGATGGCCGCGGCCGCCGTCATCGTCGAGTACGAGGTCCTCGAACCGGTCACCGACCCGGAGCAGGCCTTCGAGGCCGAGCCCCTGCACCCCGACGGCAACCTCATCCGCCACATCCCGCTGCGCCACGGCGACCCGGACGCGGTCGGCGACATCGTGGTCGAGGGCCTGTACCGCATCGGCCGCCAGGACCCGGCCCCGATCGGCGCGGAGGCCGGCCTCGCCGTGCCCCGCCCCGACGGCGGGGTCGAGCTGTACGTGGCGTCCACCGACCCGCACGCCGACCGCGACGCGGCGGCCGCCTGCTACGGCCTGGAGCCGGAGCGCGTCAAGGTCGTCGTCACCGGTGTGCCCGGCGCCACCGCCGACCGCGAGGACCAGGGCTTCCAGCTCCCGCTCGGACTGCTCGCCCTCACCACGGGATGCCCGGTCAAGCTCACCGCGACGCGCGAAGAGTCCTTCCTCGGGCACGTCCACCGGCACCCGACGCTGCTGCGGTACCGCCACCACGCGGACGCCGAGGGCAGGCTCGTGAAGGTCGAGGCGCAGATCCTGCTCGACTCGGGCGCCTACGCCGACACCTCGTCCGACGCCCTGGCCGCCGCCGTCTCCTTCGCCTGCGGCCCCTACGTCGTACCGAACGCGTTCATCGAGGGCTGGGTCGTCCGCACCAACAACCCGCCCTCCGGGCACGTGCGCGGCGAGGGCGCCATGCAGGTGTGCGCCGCCTACGAGGCGCAGATGGACAAGCTCGCGAAGAAGCTGGGCGTCGACCCGGCCGAACTGCGGCTGCGCAACGTGCTCGCCACCGGTGACGTGCTGCCCACCGGGCAGACGGTGACGTGCCCGGCGCCGGTGGCCGAACTCCTCCAGGCCGTGCAGGACTTCCCGCTGCCCGCCCTGCCCAAGGACACCCCCGAGGACGAGTGGCTGCTGCCGGGCGGCCCCGAGGGCGCCGGCGAGCCCGGAGCCGTACGGCGCGGCGTCGGCTACGCCCTGGGCATGGTCCACATGCTCGGCGCGGAGGGCGCGGACGAGGTCTCGACGGCCACCGTGAAGGTCCACGACGGTGTCGCCACGGTGCTCTGCGCCGCGGTCGAGACCGGCCAGGGCTTCGCCACGCTGGCCCGCCAGATCGTCCAGGAGACGCTCGGCCTCGAAGAGGTCCACGTCGCCTCCGTGGACACCGACCAGCCGCCCGCGGGCCCCGGCTGCCGGGGCCGCCACACCTGGGTGTCCGGCGGGGCGGTGGAACGGGCCGCGAAGATGGTCCGTACGCAGCTCCTCCAGCCCCTGGCGCACAAGTTCGGGATGTCCACCGAGCTCCTCCAGATCACCGACGGCAAGATCACCTCGTACGACGGCGTGCTGTCCACGACCGTCACCGAGGCGATGGACGGCAAGGAGCTGTGGGCGACCGCGCAGTGCCGGCCGCACCCCACCGAGCCGCTGGACGGCGACGGCCAGGGCGACGCCTTCGTCGGACTCGCCTTCTGCGCGATCCGCGCGGTCGTCGACGTGGACGTCGAGCTCGGTTCCGTACGGGTCGTGGAGCTGGCCCTCGCGCAGGACGTGGGCCGGGTGCTGAACCCGGCGCAGCTCGCCGCGCGGATCGAGGCCGGTGTCACGCAGGGCGTCGGGATCGCCCTCACGGAGAACCTGCGCACCGCGCGCGGTCTGGTGCGCCACCCCGACCTCACGGGGTACTCGCTGCCGACCGCCCTGGACGCGCCGGACATCCGCATCGTCAAGCTCGTCGAGGAACGCGACGTCGTCGCGCCGTTCGGGGCGAAGGCGGCCAGCGCCGTGCCGGTGGTCACCTCCCCGGCCGCGATCGCCTCGGCCGTGCGCGCCGCGACCGGGCGTCCGGTGAACCGGCTGCCCATACGGCCCCAGGCGGCCGTGGTGACCGCGGCGCAGTGACGTAGCCGTCCGCGGGGGAGTCCCCCCGTTCGGGGGCTGCCTTCGTGGGACTTCGAGGGGGCTTCGAGGGCTTTCGAAGGCCTTCGAGGGGCCGACGAGGGGTGCGGCGGGGCGGTGCCCGCGGCCGCGCGGCCGACGACCTCGGCCCTCACCCCGGCACGCGGCTCCCCCGGGGCGTTGTCAGTGGTGCCGCGTAGTGTGCTCGGCAGTGGGGGAGGACCGCCGGGCGGCGGGGCGCCGACGTGTGCGGTGTCCGTGCGGCCCGGTCCTGCCGGGGGGCTGCGGACATTCACGCGCGGGGGCACGATGATCACGACCGACACCGGTGGCGGGACGCTCACCAGGACCGAGCACGCCCCATGGGCACGCGTCGGCAGCGCGGCGACGCGGCACGCGCGTGCGGGTTCCCGGGCTGCTCCGGGCAGCGCGCCGACGCCCTTCGAGGCACCGCGCGCGCACGGCCCGCGGCGCCTCTCCGCGCTGCTCGCCCTGTTCGAGGCGGTGACGGGCGGCGCCTCGCCGTTCCGCGGGGCGCCGGAGCCGATCCGGCCGCCGGCCCCGACAGCGGCCCCGACAGCGGCGCAGTCCGCCGAGGGGGAGCTGACCCTGCGCGTGCCCGCGCGGCTGCTGGACCGGGAGTTCGGCAGGGGCCGGGTCGCGCGTTTCGAGGACGTCGACTTCCCGGCGGTTCTCACGCATGAGCCGACCCGTCGCTTCCTGCGGGAGAGCGGTCTGCCCGAGGACGCCTTCCCGTTCCGGCTGGACACGGACGTGCCGCTGCCGACCCTCGCCGAGTTCCACGCGGACGAGCAGCCCGGCACGCCCGGCTCCGGCGAACTGCCCGCCGACGCGGACCACCTGATACGGCTGGGCCACCTCGCCCCGGCGACCGGCCTGGTGGTCGACGGCGCGACGGGCGCCGTCCTCGCCTGGAGCGAGCCCGAGGCGGCCCTGCACGCCCTCGGCGGGGACGTCTCGGTCCTGGCCGCCACCCTGTGGCTGCTGAAGCGGCAGCGGGCGATCCACGCCTCCCTGCCGGTCCGCCCGCCACGGCCACGCAGCGGACGCTGACGGGGGCGGGCGTGACGGGGTGGCGGGTACGCGCGCGGGCGTGACGGCCGCGGACGCGGTCCAGGGCCGACCGCCCGGAGGCGGCCGGCCCTGGACCGGAACTGAGGCCGTGGCGGGATTCGAACCCACGTACCTCGCTTTGCAGGCGAGTCCCTGAGCCTCTCGGGCACACGGCCGGGTCGGGGCCGACATGCTCCGCTGGTGCCGAAGCGGCCGGTCCGAACTCGATACGTCGACCGTAGGGCGCCGTGCCGGGGGTGCTCAAGACCCCGCCGGGGGCCGCAATACGACTGCCACACGCCGTTCACGAACCGGCCCGCGGGAGGGGTCGTACGACCAAGGTCCCGGTCGGGCCCCTCCTCCCGACAGGGGCCAACAGCAGGTACGGCCCTTACGCTGACCGTCATGACCACCCTGGAACCCCGTGACACCGGCGTCGCGGACACCCCTGCCGCAACCCCGCCCGTGGAGCCCGCGCCGAGGGACGGCGTCCTGGGCCGTTCCCACCGGGCGCTCAGCATCGGCATCGTGTCCGTCGTGCTGCTGATCGCCTTCGAGGCGACGGCGGTGGGTACGGCGATGCCCGTGGCGGCCAGGGAACTCGACGGTGTCGCGATGTACGCGTTCGCGTTCTCGGGGTACTTCACGACCAGCCTGTTCGGAATGGTGCTGGCCGGCCAGTGGTCGGACCGCGCGGGCCCGCTGGGCTCCCTCACGGCAGGCATCGGGGCCTTCGCGGCGGGCCTGCTGCTCTCCGGCACGGCGGGCGCGATGTGGCTGTTCATCCTGGGGCGGGCCGTGCAGGGACTCGGCGGCGGACTGGTGATCGTCGCGCTGTACGTGGTCGTGGGCCGGGCCTACCCCGAACGGCTGCGACCGTCGATCATGGCGGCGTTCGCCGCGAGCTGGGTGATCCCTTCCGTCGTCGGACCGCTCGCCGCGGGCGCCGTCACCGAGCACATCGGCTGGCGCTGGGTGTTCCTCGGGATACCCGTGCTCGTCCTCCTGCCGCTCGCTCTGGCCCTGCCGCAGATCCGGCGGCGGGCGTCCGGCCCGGCGGGCTCCGTCGCCGCGCCCTTCGACCGGCGACGCATCCGGCTGGCGTTCGGCATCTCCGCGGGCGCCGCGCTGCTCCAGTACGCGGCCCAGTCCGCCTCCGGCGACGGAGCCCGAGGGCTGTCCGCCGTCGCCGCCGCGGCCGGGGCCGTGCTGCTGGTCCCGGCGATGCTCGGGCTGCTGCCGAAGGGGACCTACCGGGCGGCGCGCGGGCTGCCCTCCGTGGTGCTGCTGCGGGGCATCGCGGCCGGGTCCTTCATCGCGGCGGAGTCCTTCGTGCCGCTGATGCTGGTCACCGAGCGCGGCCTGTCGCCGACGCTCGCCGGGTTCTCGCTGGCGGCCGGCGGCGGCACCTGGGCGCTGGGGTCCTTCGTGCAGTCCAGGCCGCGCGTGGAACCGTACCGGGACCGGCTGACGCTGCTCGGCATGGTGCTGACCGCGGCAGCCATCGCGGCCGCGCCGAGTGTGCTGATCGACGGCGTCCCGGTCTGGACGGTGGCGGTGGCCTGGGCCTTCGGCTGCTTCGGCATGGGCCTGGTGATCTCCTCGACCAGCGTCCTGCTGCTCAAGCTCTCGGCCCCCGAGGAGGCGGGCAGCAACTCCGCCGCGCTCCAGATCTCCGACGGCCTCTCCAACGTCCTGCTGCTCGCCGCCGGCGGCGCGGCCTTCGCGGCCCTGGGCGGCGGCACGGTCGCGCACGCGGCCACGCAGGCGTCGGGCGGCCATCCCGCCGCCTTCGCCGCGGTGTTCCTGCCGATGGCGGGCGTGGCACTGGTCGGGGCCTGGGTGACCACCCGGCTCCGCGAACGCTGAGCGTCCCCTCCGGAACACCACCCCTGCCGGCGGCGACCGCCCGGCCCCGCGAGCGGCCGTCGAAAAGGAGGTGGGGCCCACCGGCGCCGGGCTCTAGCCTCACCCCATGGAACTCCACCTGGAACCGGCCGTGCGGGACGCCCTCGACGATCTCGCCGACGCGTTGGACCGCAGCCCCGAGGACGTCGTACGGGAGGCCGTGTACAGGTATCTGCGGGAGGAGCGCGCCCGGGTGGGCGCGGTCGCCGGACGGCTGGCCGAGGAGCACGCCGAACTGCTGAGGAGGCTGGGCGAATGACCACGACCGGAGCGACCGGGACCGGAGCGAGCGGGTCTGGTGCGAGCGGGACCGGCGCGCCCGGGACCGGAGCGAGCGGGTCTGGCGCGAGCGGGACCGGCCCGACCGGTGTCGGCTCGACCGGGACCGGGACCGGGACCGGGGCTGCGACCGGGACCGCGACCGCGACTGGGGCTGCGACCGGGACCGCGACCGCGGCCCCGTCGGGGACCCGGCACCTCACCGTCGCCGATGTCACGGGCCTCGCCGAGACCGCCTTCGGCGGCCGCCCGCCCGAGGCGCGCGAACCCGGGCTGCTCGCGTCGGCCGTCCACCGGCCCCGGGCGCGGATGTTCGGCACGGCCGCCTACCCCGGCCTGTACGAGCAGGCCGCGGCGCTGCTGCACGCCCTCGCCACCAACCACCCGCTGGTGGACGGCAACAAGCGGACCGCCTGGCTCGCCGCCGTGACGCTGCTCGCGGTGAACGGTGTCGATCCGGCGGGCTGGGACCAGGACGCGGCGTACGACCTGGTCATCGACGTGGCCTCGGGTGCCGAGGGGGACATCGGAGTGATCGCGGGGCGCCTGCGGTCCCTGTGACGTCAGTCCCATCGGGGCCCGGCCGCGCGTCGGCCGCGCGTTGACGCGCGGGGGGCGCCGGTAGGGTGGCCCGGTTGTCATACGCAGCCGAGCAGCCCGCCCGTCTCCCGCCACCGCCCCACCCGACGCGGCGCGCGGCACCCTCGATGTCGACCCCCCAACGGAGACCGTGTCTACCACCGCAGCCACTGCCACCACCTCGCACCACCTCTCCCCGGCCTTCCCCGGCCGTGCCCCCTGGGGCACCGCCGGCAAGCTGCGCGCCTGGCAGCAGGGAGCGATGGAGAGGTACGTCCAGGAGCAGCCGCGCGACTTCCTCGCCGTCGCGACGCCCGGAGCCGGCAAGACGACCTTCGCGCTGACGCTCGCCTCGTGGCTGCTGCACCACCATGTCGTGCAGCAGGTGACCGTGGTCGCGCCGACCGAGCACCTGAAGAAGCAGTGGGCGGACGCCGCCGCGCGGATAGGGATCAAGCTGGATCCCGAGTACAGCGCGGGCCCGCTCAGCAAGGAGTACCACGGCGTCGCCGTCACCTACGCGGGTGTCGGCGTACGGCCGATGCTGCACCGCAACCGCGTCGAGCAGCGCAAGACCCTCGTCATCCTCGACGAGATCCACCACGCCGGTGACAGCAAGTCCTGGGGCGAGGCGTGCCTGGAGGCATTCGAGCCCGCCACCCGGCGCCTCGCGCTCACCGGAACGCCCTTCCGGTCGGACACCAACCCCATCCCCTTCGTCACGTACGAGGAGGGCAAGGACGGGATCAGGCGGTCCTCGGCCGACTACACGTACGGCTACGGCAACGCGCTGGCCGACCACGTCGTGCGGCCCGTCATCTTCCTCAGCTACAGCGGCAACATGCGGTGGCGCACCAAGGCGGGCGACGAGATCGCGGCCCGGCTCGGCGAGCCGATGACCAAGGACGCCGTCAGCCAGGCCTGGCGCACCGCCCTCGACCCGCGGGGCGAGTGGATGCCGAGCGTGCTGCGCGCCGCCGACCAGCGGCTCACCGAGGTGCGCAAGGGCATCCCGGACGCCGGGGCCCTCGTGATCGCCTCCGACCAGGACTCGGCCCGCGCCTACGCCAAGCTGATCCGTGAGATCACCGGTACGAAGGCGACCCTCGTCCTGTCCGACGACACGGGCGCCTCCAGCCGCATCGACGACTTCAGCCGGAGCACCGACCGCTGGATGGTCGCGGTCCGGATGGTGTCCGAGGGCGTCGACGTACCGCGGCTGGCGGTCGGCGTGTACGCCACGACGATCTCGACGCCGCTCTTCTTCGCCCAGGCCGTCGGCCGTTTCGTACGGTCCAGGCGGCGCGGCGAGACGGCCTCCGTCTTCCTCCCGACGGTCCCCGACCTCCTCGGCTTCGCCAACGAGATGGAGGTCGAGCGCGACCACGTCCTCGACAAGCCCAAGAAGCAGGGCGAGGAGGACCCGTACGCCGAGTCCGAGCAGGAGATGGACGAGGCGAACAGGGAACAGGACGAGGACACCGGCGAGCAGGAGCAGTTCTCCTTCGAGGCGCTGGAGTCCGAGGCGGTCTTCGACCGGGTGCTCTACGACGGCGCCGAGTTCGGCATGCAGGCCCATCCGGGGAGTGCGGAGGAGCAGGACTACCTCGGCATCCCGGGGCTCCTGGAACCCGACCAGGTGCAGATGCTCCTCCAGAAGCGGCAGGCCCGGCAGATCGCGCACAGCCGCAAGAGGCCGGACGAGGAGGCCGACCTCCTCGAACTCCCCGCCGAGCGGCGGCCGGTCGTCTCGCACAAGGAGATGCTGGAGCTGCGCAAGCAGCTCAACACCATGGTCGGCGCGTACGTCCACCAGAGCGGCAAGCCCCACGGGGTGATCCACACCGAGCTGCGCCGCGTGTGCGGCGGCCCGCCGAGCGCCGAGGCCACGGCCGGGCAGCTCCGCCAGCGGATCGCCAAGGTGCAGGAGTGGGCCACCCGGATGCGCTGAGGCCCGCCGCAGCCACCCGCCACCCGCCTCGCGGCGCACGCCACCCGGCACCCGCAGCCGTCACACACCGTGACGGCTGTCCGCGTCCGGGGCGGGCCGGGAGCCGCGCGGACGCGACCGCCGACGGGCGCGGCCGGGCGCGGAACGGGCGCCGGCTCCCTCGTACGGGACCTCCGCCGTCCACGGATCGGACCACCGGCCGGCGCGGGCGGTACGGGCCGCACGACGGGGCGCGTCGGGACCGGACGGGGCGTCGGATGCGGGGAACAGGGCGCCGGTTCCGGTACGGAGCGGGCGCCCGCGTGCGTTCCCGCGCCCTGTGAGTGGAAGCGCGCGCCCGGCGGCGCGCGCCGGTCACATCAGGACAGAAGCGGAGCTAACCCTGGGTAAGCGGAGGCGTCCGCACCTGCGGATGCCCGGATTCTGGACGGAGCCTTCCGCTGAGCGAACCGGCTCGCTAATGTCCCGCTACGCACACGCCCCGTGGCAGCGCCGCCGCGGAGCGCAGCCGGTGCCCGCCCGGGAGTCCCCGGGAGCCAGCCGACCGGCGGCCTCTGACGCGCGTCGCCGACGGGACCGGTGGCGCATGTGCAGCGCAGGGGCCGTCGACTCTCACCACTAAGGAGTGGGCGTCGTGACCGCGGAGACCTCTCAGACGCTCGACCGGGGACTGCGCGTCCTCAAGCTGCTCGCCGACACCGACCACGGACTCACCGTGACCGAGCTGTCCAACAAGCTCGGGGTGAACCGGACCGTCGTCTACCGGCTGCTCGCCACACTGGAGCAGCACGCTCTCGTACGCCGTGACCTGGGCGGCCGTGCCCGGGTCGGTCTCGGTGTGCTGCGGCTCGGACGGCAGGTGCACCCGCTGGTGCGCGAGGCGGCGCTGCCCGCGCTGAGGTCACTGGCCGAGGACATAGGGGCGACCGCCCACCTCACCCTGGTCGACGGCACGGAGGCGCTCGCCGTCGCCGTCGTCGAGCCGACCTGGACGGACTACCACGTGGCCTACCGCGCGGGCTTCCGGCACCCGCTGGACCGGGGCGCCGCGGGCAGGGCGATCCTCGCGGCGCGGGCCGCCGCGGCGGACGAGCCCGGCTACACCCTCACGCACGGGGAGCTGGAGGCGGGCGCGAGCGGCGCGGCGGCCCCCCTGATCGGGGTCACGGGGGTCGAGGGCAGCGTCGGCGTGGTGATGCTCGCGGACGCCGTGCCGGAGCGCGTGGGCCCGCGGGTCGTCGACGCGGCGCGGGAGGTCGCGGACGCGCTGCGCTGAGCCGGCCCGCGGAGCGCGGTCACCGGCATCCGGCGGGCGGCGGCCCTCACGTTAGATTGACTCCGTGCTCTCTCGCCTCACGCGCCCCCGGGCCCTCGCCGTCTGCGCCCTGCCCGTCGTGGCCCTGCTCGCCGCGTCGGCGTTCGCGCCGCTGCCGTTCGCGGTGGCCCAGCCCGGGCTGACGGCGAACGTCCTCGGCGAGAACAAGGGCGACCCGGTCATCACGATCTCCGGTGCTCCCACCCGCAGGACGAGCGGTGAGCTGCGGATGACGACCATCGAGGCGACGGGACCCGACGCGTCGGTGAGCCTGGGCGACGTGCTCGACGGCTGGTTCCGTACGGACCGTGCGGTGATGCCGCTCGACTCCGTCTATCCGAGCGGCGACGACGTCGAGGAGATCGAGGACTACAACGCCGAGCAGATGAGGAAGTCGCAGGACACCGCCACCGAGGCGGCCCTGGACTATCTCGGCGAGGAGTCGGACGACATCGAGGTCACGCTGAAGCTCGCCGACGTCGGCGGCCCGAGCGCCGGTCTCCTCTTCTCGCTCGGGATCGTCGACAAGCTGGACGGCGACGGCAGCGGCGGCGACCTCACGGGCGGCCGCACCATCGCGGGGACCGGCACGATCGACGCCGACGGGAAGGTCGGCGCGGTCGGGGGTGTGGCCCTCAAGACGCAGGCCGCCCGCCGGGACGGCGCGACGGTCTTCCTGGTTCCGAAGGCCGAATGCGCCGACGCGGAGTCGGAGCTGCCGAAGGGACTGCGTCTCATTCCGGTCACGACTCTCAAGGGCACGGTGAGCGCGCTGGTGGCGCTGGAGAAGGGCCGGGGACCGGTACCGAGCTGCTGACCCCCCGGGGGACGCGGCCTCCCGGAGTCGGACCCGGTCCCGCAGCCGGCCCCGTCCCGCAGCCGGTCCCGCACCCGCAGCCGGTCCCGCACCCGGACCCGCCCCGGCCTGAAACGGGTCGGCGCCGGTCCAGGTCTGGTCTAGGCCGTCATCGCCGACGTGCGCGGTGGCGTGGTGAGCCGCAGGCCGACCTCCACGAGCGTCCAGCCGAGCCGGACGCGGAACTCGCGGGGCCGTCGGGCGGCGGCGGCCAGGCGGTGGGCGTCGGCCTCGGCGCGGAGGTCCGCCGCGCGCAGGGTGTGCGGTGCGAGGTAGGGCTCGGTGTGCATCGGGCAGCCTCTCGGTCCGGGCGGATCAGTCCGTGTGGGTCGGGAAGACGTGCGTGTGGACGCGTACGGTCTCGGCGTCCGGGGTGTTCTCGTCCGGGGCCCGCTCGCGGTAGCCGGCCACCAGGTCGTGCAACTTCGCGATGAGGTCCTCGGCCTGTTCGGGCGTCAGGCGCAGTGTCATGTCGCTCATGTCCGAGGCGCGCTGCCACGGCAGCGGCCAGTCGCCCGTGGTGCCGAGCCAGGTCGCGACCTCCCGGGTGTGGGTGCCGGCGACCTCGTGGAGGAACAGGTCGGCGGCGCCGCGTACGGCCGGGTCGGGGTCCTTGAGCAGCGAGTCGTCGAACTGCACTCCCCGGTGGACCGCGCGCCACCAGCGCTCGCGCCCCTTGCCGTGCTCGGGCGCGTCCTCGACGAAGCCGTGCGAGGCGAGCTGGCGCAGGTGGTAGCTGGTCGCGCCGCTGGACTCGCCCAGTTTCGCGGCCAGTTGGGAGGCGGTGGCGGGGCCGCCGCGGCGCAGCGCGTTCAGCAGTGCCATCCGCAGCGGATGCGCGAGACCTCGCAGCGAGCGGGCGTCGAGTACGCGGGTCGTCCAGTCCTCGGGTTCGGGCATGCATGCAAAGATAGCGTTGCAAAGAAGTGCTTGCAACTACTTCTTTGCAACCAAGTCCCCTGGATTCAGCCCTCCTTGACGAAGCCCTCCGCCACCAGCCAGTCCAGTGCCACCGTGTGCGGATCTTCCCCGTCGACGTCCACCTTGGCGTTCAGGTCCTGGGCCACGGCGTTGTCGAGCCGCTTCGTGATCGGGTCGAGGATCTCCGCGATCGCCGGGTACTTCTCCAGCGCCTTGGTGTTGATCACCGGGGCCGCGTTGTAGTTGGGGAAGAACTTCTTGTCGTCCTCCATCACGACCAGGTTCATCGACTTGATGCGCCCGTCGGTGGTGAAGACCTCGCCGTAGGTGCAACTCCCCTTCGAGACCTGCGTGTAGATGATGCCGGTGTCCATCTGGGTGATGTTCGCGGCGGGCAGCCGCATGCCGTACGCCTTCTCCATGCCCGGCAGTCCGTCGGCCCGGTTCGCGAACTCGCCCTCGACGCACAGGGTGACCGCGCCCGGGTCCTTGGCGGCCAGCGCGGCCACCTCGGACAGCGTCCTCGTGCGGTACTTCTTGAAGTTGGCCTGGTTCATGGCCAGCGCGTACGTGTTGTTCAGCTTCGACGGCGGCAGCCAGGTGAGCCCGTTGGCGAGGTCGGCCCTGCGCACCGCCTCCCACTGCTTGTACGGGTCGGGGATCGGCTCGCTGTTGCCGAGATAGGTGATCCAGGCGGTGCCCGTGTACTCGTACATGCCGTCCGCGTCCCCGCTCTTGACGGCCTCGCGGGCGCCGATGGAGCCCTGGATGCCCGTACGGTCGAGGACCTCGGCGCCGGCCGCCTCGAACGCGATGCCCATGATCGCGCCCAGGATCAGCTGCTCGGTGAACTCCTTGGAGGTCACGGTGAGGTCGGCGCCCTCCAGCGGCTCCCCCTGCCCGATGGAACCGGGCCGCACGTCGTCGACCAGGGGCGAGCCGCTCGTCAGCCCGCAGGCGGAGGCGACGAGCACCAGCGCCCCGGCCACCACCGGAGCCGTGCGCCGCCTCATGAGTCCGTCTCCAGTCCGCGCGGCCGGAGCAGCAGTTCGGCCAGCGAGGCCAGCCAGTCCACCAGCAGCGCCAGCGCGATCGTCAGGATCGAGCCGAGGATCAGCACCGGCATCCGCTGGGTGGTGATCCCGGTGGTGATCAGCACACCGAGCCCGCCGCCCCCGCCGAAGGTGGCGAGTGTCGCCGTGCCCACGTTCAGGACGAGCGCCGTACGGACGCCCGCGAGGATCAGCGGTACCGCGAGGGGCAGTTCGACCCGCGTCAGCACGCCCGACGAGGACATCCCGATGCCCCGGGCGGCCTCCAGCAGCGTCGGGTCGTTCGCCTTCAGACCGGCGATGGTGTTCGACAGGACCGGCAGCACCGCGTACGCGATGATGCCGATCAGCGCCGCCTTCTCGCCGATGCCCAGCCAGATCACCAGCAGGGCCAGCAGGCCGATCGCGGGCGTCGCCTGCCCCACGTTGGCGACGGCCATCGCGGCCGGGGCGGCCCGGCGGTAGGCGGGGCGGGTCAGCAGGATGCCCAGCGGGATCGCGATGATCAGCACGAAGAACGTGGAGATCACCGTCAGTTCGATCTGCTGGCGCAGGGCCTTCCACACCTGGCCGTTCGAGAGGGCGTTCTCCGAGATCGGGTCCAGCTCCGCCTGCCGGAACCACAGCCAGGTGGCGAGCAGCACCACGACGAGCAGGGCGGGCAGGAACGTCAGCTTCTTCCAGCCGATCCGCGGGGCGCGGACGCCCGCGGGAGCCGGGTCGGTGTCCTGCCCGGGTTCGGACCCGGGGTCCGGGACGGGGGAGTCCGGTCCGGTGAGGCGCTCGGTCCCGGCGGCGCTCATGCCTTCGCCTCCCCGCCGCCCGCGCCTTCCTGTTCGTGGTGCGTCTGCTCGGCGCGGGCCTCCGCGAGGTCGTGCCGGTGGGCCAGCGCCTCCAACCGGTCGGCCTCCAGCAGTTCGTGGACCGAGTTCATCAGCGTCTCCATGTCCACCACGCCCGTGTACTCGCCGCGCCGGCCGGTCACCACGACCCGTCCCGCGTTGTCCGTGAGGACGGCCTCCAGCGCGTCCCGCAGCGTCGCGTCCCGCGTCACGGTGTCGTGCACCGGCGTGCCGGCCCGGGCGAGCGAACCCCTGGCCCGCGTCAGGTCGCCGCGCCGCAGCCACTTGTAGGGGCGCCCGCGGGTGTCGAGCAGCAGGATCTCGTTCGTACCGCTCGCCCGCAGCTTGTCGAAGATGTCCTGGAGCGGATCGTCCACGGTCACCGTCGGGCAGCCGGTGATCTCCACGTCCCGCACCCGGGACAGGTTCAGCCGCTTCAGCGCGGCGCCCGCGCCCACGAACCCCGACACGAAGTCGTCGGCCGGGTTGGTGAGGATGGCCTCCGGGGTGTCGAACTGCGCGATGTGCGAGCGCTCGCGCAGTACGGCGATCCGGTCGCCGAGCTTGATCGCCTCGTCGAAGTCGTGGGTGACGAAGACGATCGTCTTGTGCAACTCGAACTGGAGCCGGATCAGCTCGTCCTGGAGGTGGTCGCGGGTGATCGGGTCGACCGCGCCGAACGGCTCGTCCATCAGCAGCACGGGCGGATCGGCCGCCAGCGCCCGTGCCACGCCGACGCGTTGCTGCTGTCCTCCCGACAACTGCCGCGGATAGCGCCCGTGGAACTCACCCGGGTCCAGTCCGACCAGGTCCAGCATCTCCTCGATCCGTGCCCTGATCCGCGCCTTCGGCCAGCCGACCAGCTTCGGGACGAGGCCGATGTTCTGGGCGACCGTCATGTGCGGGAACAGGCCCGAGGACTGGATGGCGTACCCGATCTTCCGGCGCAGTTTCACGGGGTCCATGTCGGTGACGTCCTCGCCGCCGATCCTGATCCGGCCGCCGGTGGGCTCGATCAGCCGGTTGATCATCTTCAGCGTGGTGGACTTGCCGCACCCCGAGGGCCCCACGAAGACGACCAGCTCGCCGGCGTCGATGTGCATGGAGACGCTGTCCACCGCGGGCGCGGCGCTGCCCGGGTAGTGCTTGGTGAGGTTCTCCAGCTCGATGGTGGCGCCGGTGGTCGCGCCGGGAGCCGCCGTGGCGGCGGGGGCCCCGGCCGGGCCGGGGCCCTCCCCGGTGGACGTACCGGCGCCGGTCCCGCTCGTGTCGGACGTCTCAGCCACGGGTCCCCCTGGGAATGGTCAGCCGCCCGACGAGGACGTACGCGGCGTCGAACAGCAGGGCCAGCACGATGATCCCGAGCGTGCCCGCGAGCACCTGGTTGAGCGCGTTCTTGCTGCCCAGCGAGGCGATCCCGCGGAAGATCTCGTTGCCGAGCCCGGGGCCCGAGGCGTAGGCGGCGATGGCGGCGATGCCCATCAGCATCTGGGTGGCGACGCGGATTCCGGTGAGGATCGGCGGCCAGGCCAGGGGCAGCTCGACCCGGGCGAGCCGGCCGAACCGCGACATGCCGATGCCCGTGGCCGCGTCGACCAGCGACGGGTCGACCCCGCGCAGCCCGACGATCGCGTTGCGCACCACGGGCAGCAGTCCGTAGAGGGTCAGCGCGATCACCGTGGGCGGGACCCCGAGGCCCACGATCGGGATGAGCAGACCGATCATCGCGAGCGAGGGGATCGTCAGAATCGCCGAGGTGCTGGTCGTCGCCAGGTTGCCGGCCCATTCGCTGCGGTACGTGGCGACCCCGATCAGTACGCCGATGACCGTGGCGGCCACCATGCACTGGAAGACGGCGCTGGCGTGCTGGTAGGCGTCGACGAGGAGCTGCTGATGGCGGCTGCCGACGTACTCCAGGAAGTTCATCCGTCGCCACCTCGCACGCTGCCACTCCTCTCGGACTCCCGTCAGGCGCCGTCGTCCGCCGCCTGCTCCACCAGCGGGATGATCCGCAGCGGAACGGGGTTCTCCATGACGATCGCCGTGGAGGCCCGGACAATGCCATCAAATCCGACAACGCGGTCGATCACGCGCTGGAGGTCGGCGTTGGACCGCGCCACCAGGCGGCACAGCATGTCCCCGCTGCCCGTGGTCGTGTGCAGCTCCAGCACCTCGGGGACGGTCGCCAAGTGCGCCCGTACGTCCGGGCCTTGCCCCTGCCGGATCTGGAGCGTCGCGAACGCCGTGACGGGGTAGCCGAGCGCCGCCGGATCCACCTGCGGGCCGAATCCCCTGATGACTCCGTTCGACTGAAGGCGGTCGAGCCGTGCCTGCACGGTCCCGCGCGCGACCCCGAGCCGCCGGGACGCCTCCAGCACCCCGATGCGCGGCTCCCGTGCCAGCAGCACCAGCAGCCGCCCGTCCAGATGATCGATCGCCATGACGCCCTCCGGGATGGTCATCCTGTACACAACGCCCGCCCGCGCGGGCACCGCACTGGGCAGATTGCACAGTGATGAACCAAACTATTGCGCACCTTGCGGAACGGAGAGAGCCTGCGGCCATGACTCAGACCACCGACCACACCCCGGACACCGCGCGGCAGGCCGACCCCTTCCCGGTCAAGGGAATGGACGCGGTCGTCTTCGCCGTGGGCAACGCCAAGCAGGCCGCGCACTACTACTCCACCGCCTTCGGCATGAAGCTCGTCGCCTACTCCGGACCGGAGAACGGCAGCCGCGAGACCGCCTCGTACGTCCTCACCAACGGATCGGCGCGCTTCGTCCTCACCTCGGTGATCAAGGCGACCACCCCCTGGGGCCACTTCCTCGCCGAGCACGTGGCGGAGCACGGCGACGGCGTCGTCGACCTCGCCATCGAGGTCCCGGACGCGCGCGCCGCGTTCGCCTACGCCGTCGAGCACGGCGCCCGGCCCGTCACCGAGCCCCACGAGCTGAAGGACGAGAACGGCACGGTCGTCCTCGCCGCGATCGCCACGTACGGCAAGACCCGGCACACCCTGGTCGAGCGCACGGGCTACGACGGGCCGTACCTGCCGGGCTACGCCGCCGCGGCCCCGATCGTCGAGCCGCCGGCCCACCGCACCTTCCAGGCCGTCGACCACTGCGTCGGCAATGTCGAGCTCGGCCGCATGAACGAGTGGGTCGGCTTCTACAACAAGGTCATGGGCTTCACGAACATGAAGGAGTTCGTGGGCGACGACATCGCGACCGAGTACAGCGCGCTGATGTCGAAGGTCGTGGCCGACGGCACGCTCAAGGTCAAGTTCCCGATCAACGAGCCGGCCATCGCCAAGAAGAAGTCCCAGATCGACGAGTACCTGGAGTTCTACGGGGGCGCCGGTGTCCAGCACATCGCCCTCAACACGAACGACATCGTCGAGACGGTCCGCACGATGCGCGCGGCGGGCGTCCAGTTCCTCGACACCCCGGACTCGTACTACGACACCCTGGGCGAGTGGGTCGGCGACACCCGCGTCCCCGTGGACACCCTGCGCGAACTGAAGATCCTGGCCGACCGCGACGAGGACGGCTACCTGCTCCAGATCTTCACCAAGCCGGTCCAGGACCGTCCGACCGTCTTCTTCGAGATGATCGAGCGCCACGGCTCGATGGGCTTCGGCAAGGGCAACTTCAAGGCCCTGTTCGAGGCCATCGAGCGCGAGCAGGAGAAGCGCGGCAACCTCTGACCGCCACCCCCCGGAGAACGCGGCCCCACGGACACACCACCGTGGGGCCGCGCCCCTGTCCGCGCCCCGTCCCGTCCGGGCCCGTCCCGTCCGGGCCGGCGGGCGCACAGGGGTGCGGCTCAGCCCGGGCGTCGCTCCGCCCCGGAGGGCGAGGGCGCCGCACCGGCGCCGCGGCCGGGGGCCGCCTCCTCGGCACCCGCCCCGGCTCCTTCGCGGGCGCCCCCGCCGGAGCCCCCGCCCGGCCTCGCTTCCGGAACCGGGCCCGCATCCGTGTCCGCATCCGCGCCCGTCCGGGGACGCGCCTCCGCCCGCCCCCGCGACGCCCCGTCGGCCCCGCCGCCGGAGGAGCCGGCCGGACGGGTCGCGCCGGTCCCGGCGGGCCCGCCGGAACCGGGGGCGTCCTCGCGGGCCGCCCCCGCCCCGGCCGCCCCCGACCCGGCCTCCTCGGCGTCCGCCTCTCCCGCCTCTTCCGCCCCTTCCGTGTCTTCGGAGGCCTCGGAGGCCTCGGAGGCCTCGGCGTCCTGCGCGTCGTCGGCCTCGGCCTCCGGCTCCGCGTCCGTCGCCCCGACCTCCTCCAGACCGCCGTCCTCCGGTTCGCCCAGCTCCTTCAGCGCCCGCCGTGCCGAGGGGACCAGCAGCGGCGAGAAGTGCGGATTGATCCGCAGCGCCTCCCCGAGATGCCGCCGGGCCGCCCCGGTCCGCCCAAGGGCCCGTTCGACCGCTCCCCGGTGGTACGCGTACAGGGCACTGCGCACCCCGCCGCCGTGCTCCTTGTCGGTCGCCCGCGCGGCGAAGCCCAGCGCCTCCTCGTGCGCCCCCGAGCGGTGCAGCGCCCAGCCCAGCGCGTCGGCGACGGCGACCGACGGATGCCGCCGCCACTCGGCCCGCAGCCGTCGCACCGCGGTCGCCGCGTCACCGTGGTCGGCCTCGAAACGGCCCAGCAGCAGCTCGTCGTTCACGCCTTCCGCGGCCTCCGCCCGCACCCGCTCCCGCAGGACGTCGTACTGGGCCCGGGCGGCACCCCCCATCCCCAGCGACTCGTACAACTCGCCCAGCTCCAGCGCGTACTGCGGCAGCGGCCTCTTGGCCAGCGCCGACTGGTACGACCGCAGGGCCTCCGACACCCGTCCGAGGGCGGCCAGCGCCCGCCCCTGCCCGGCCAGCGCCGCGTGCTCGTCGGAGTCGGCCCGCAGCGCCGCCTCGTACGCGCGCAGCGACTCCGCCGGCTCGCCCCGCTCCCAGGCCAGTTCCCCGACCGCGAGGAGACGGACGGCCCGCTCGGAGGGGGTGGAGGCGCGTGCCACGGAGTCCGCGAGCGCCGCCGCCGCGTCCTCGCGCCGGCCGTCGTCCCGGTGGACGAGCCCGACCCGGGCCGACACCGGGGACCCGGAGCGCAGGGAGACGAGCCTGTCCCGCGCGCGGCGGGCCGCCTTGTGGTCCCCGAGCCCCCGGTAGGCGTCGATGAGCGCCGGATACACCGTCCACCGCCTGGGCGCCGCGGCGACCGCGTCCTCGCCCCAGGACCGCGCGGCCCGGAAGTCGTTGCGGGCCACCGCGAGCCTGGCGAGGCCGCCGAGCGCCTGCGCGTTGCCCCTCGGCCGGGCCCGCAGCGAAGTGCGCAGCGCCTTCTCCGCCCTGGGGTAGTACCGCGGCCGGGCGGTCCGCTCGCCGCGCTCCACGTAGGCGGCCCCGAGCACCGCCCACGACTCCACGTCGCCCGGATGGGCCCGCAGATGCGCCTCGCGGTCACCGATCAGCGCCGCCAGGTCGGGCAGCGAGGCGGGCGTCCCCGTGCCGACCGCCGTCGCCGCCCGCGCCACGGGCCCCGGAGCGGGCGGCGGACCCTGCCGCCCCGGGGGCAGCACCATGAGGACGCCCCCGAGGACGGCGCAGCCCACGACGGCGCCGATCAGCGCCCGTCGCACGGTCACGTGACGCCGTCCCGGCGCGGGGGCCGCCTCTGTCTCCACGGAGCTCTCCATGCCGCACACTGTGCGTCAATACGAAGAGCACATCCGTCCACCACCCCGGCACGCAAAGCCTGTCGCGGACGGGGTTCACACCGATGGCCCCGGGTGCGACGCTGTGATCATGAGCCGTATCGAAGCCCGACCCGATGAAGACACCGCAGCGACGGGACCTCTCGTCGGCCGGCTCCTCGCGGGCCTGCCGGCCGGGGCGGTCCTCACGGACCCGGACGTCACGGCGTCCTACGCCAACGACATGGCGAGCTTCTGCGAGGCCGGCGTCCCCGCGGCCGTCGTGCTGCCGCGCACCGCCGAAGAGGTCCAGCACGTCATGCGCGTGGCCACGGAGCTGCGCGTCCCGGTGGTCCCGCAGGGGGCCCGCACGGGCCTTTCGGGCGCCGCCAACGCCTCCGAGGGCTGCATCGTGCTGTCCCTCGTCCGGATGGACCGGATCCTGGAGATCAGTCCGGTCGACCGCGTCGCGGTCGTCGAACCGGGCGTCGTGAACGCCGCGCTGTCCCGGGCCGTCAACGAGCACGGTCTCTACTACCCGCCGGACCCGTCCAGTTGGGAGATGTGCACCATCGGCGGCAACATCGGCACGGCCTCCGGCGGCCTGTGCTGCGTGAAGTACGGGGTGACGGCCGAGTACGTCCTCGGCCTGGACGTCGTCCTCGCCGACGGCCGGCTGATGTCCACCGGCCGCCGCACCGCGAAGGGCGTCGCGGGGTACGACCTCACGCGCCTGTTCGTCGGCTCGGAGGGCTCGCTGGGCATCGTCGTACGGGCGACGCTCGCCCTGCGGCCGCAACCGCCCCGGCAGCTCGTGCTGGCCGCCGAGTTCGCGTCCGCCGCCGCGGCCTGCGACGCGGTCTGCCGGATCATGGAGGGCGGCCATGTGCCCTCGCTCCTGGAACTGATGGACCGCACGACGGTGAAGGCCGTCAACGACCTGGCGAACATGGGCCTGCCGGAGACCACGGAGGCCCTGCTGCTGGCCGCCTTCGACACCCCGGACCCGGCGGCCGACCTCGCCGCGGTCGGCGCCCTGTGCGAGGCCGCCGGCGCCACCGCGGTCGTGCCGGCCGACGACGCGGCGGAGTCCGAACTGCTGCTCCAGGCCCGCCGGCTGTCGCTCACCGCGCTGGAGGCGGTCAAGGGCACGACGATGATCGACGACGTGTGCGTGCCGCGCTCGCGGCTCGGCGCGATGCTCGAAGGGGTCGAGCGGATCGCCGAGAAGTACCGGCTGACCATCGGGGTGTGCGCGCACGCCGGTGACGGCAACACCCATCCGACCGTCTGCTTCGACGCGGGCGACGCCGACGAGTCCCGGCGGGCCCGCGAGTCCTTCGACGAGATCATGGCCCTCGGCCTGGAACTCGGCGGCACGATCACCGGCGAGCACGGCGTGGGGGTCCTGAAGAAGGAGTGGCTGGCCCGCGAGATCGGGCCGGTCGGGCTGGAGATGCAGCGGGCGATCAAGTCCGCGTTCGACCCGCTGGGCATCCTCAACCCGGGCAAGCTCTTCTGACCACCCGTCACCCGCCCGCTCGTCACCCGCCCGCTCGTCGCTCACTCACCCACCCGCCGCCGCCCGCCCCAGGGCTGCCCTCACCGCCCTCACTCCCGTTCCTGCGACTCGTCCGACGGCCAGGGGTCGCGCAGCCACAGCTCGTCGGCGGCCGGGGCGCCTCCCTGGTCCAGCGAGGGCGACAGCCTGGGCGACGGGGCGAGCAGTTCGGCGAGGCCGTCGTCGATGCCGAGCTGCTCGGTCTCGGAGCCCGGGGGGACCGCGCGCAGGGTGCGCTCCAGCCAGGCCGACACCTGTGTGGAGGGCGCCTCCAGCAGGGCGTCCCCGTCGGGCGAGCTGAGCGCCATCAGGACGACGCTGCGACCGCCGACCTTCGTGGGCCACACCCGCACGTCCCCGTGCCCGCAGGGCCTGAACACCCCCTCGACGAACAGCTCGCGCGCGAACGTCCAGTTCACGGGGTGGTCGGTGCCGATGTGGAAGGTCATGTGGACGGCGTACGGGTCGTCGGTGCGGTAGCCGAGCCGGGCCGGGACCGGGATGCTGCGCTCCGGGGACAGGATCAGCTGGAGTTCGAGTTCGCGTTCCACCACGGTGTACATGTCGTCGTTCCTCTCGTGTCCGGAGCCCTGTCGGCGGGCCCGTACAGAGGAGAGCGCGCGGCGCCCGTGGCGTTACGCGGATTCGGAGAACTTTCTTCCCCGGGTGCTCACGGACGGGTGCCCGGAGCGCGAAGAGTGGCCGATCCTTGCCCGAAGGGGGTAGGTACCCCGGGAGCGGCAGTGGCGCGTGCGCCGGTCTGATAGATGTGGACGCTCAACACGACCCCCGAGCAGATACGGGACGACGGACATGAGCGCCCCAACCCCGGCCCCCGGCGACGACAGGCCCCGCGAAGGGTATTACCCGGACCCGTCCATTCCTGGATACGTCCGGTACTGGAACGGCGCCTCGTGGGTGCCGGGCACCAGCCGGCCCGCGCCGTCCGAGGGCAGGCCCCTGCCGTCGCCCGCGGGCGCGCGACCGGCCGCCCCGGTCTCCACGGAGGAGACGGGCCCGCACTTCTTCGACGAGGACCCGCCGGCGGCCGTCCCGTCGCCCGCCGAGGCCCAGCACGGCAGCAGGCCGGAGCCCGCGTCCGCCTGGGGCGCCGACCGCTCGCGGCAGACCGGCTTCGGCGGTGACCCGGACCGCCGGGTCTCCTGGGGTTCGCCGGACCCGCGCCCGGCGCCCGAACCCGCACGGTCCCAGCAGCCCGTACAGCCCGCGCAGCCGTCCCAGGCCTTCCCTCCGGCGCCGGAGGGAAGGTCCGACCACACGGACGGCGTCGCCACGTTCCCCCCGGCCGCGTCCGACGCGGCGCCCGGCGAGGGCCGGCAGGCCGCGCCCGGCGGCCCGGTCGTGTTCCGCAGGCCCACGGGCCCGGTGCCGCCGGCCGGACCCGCCGCCCCCGAGGCTGCAGTCGGGGGAGCGGGCAGGGCCGGGGCCATGGGCGCGGGGCGCGCGCATGTCGCGGGCGCCGCGGCCGGGCGCGCGGACGCGCCCGCCGACGGCCCGGGGGTCCCCGGAGCGCGTGAACCCCTCGCCCCCGAGGGCGCGTCGGCCTTCAGGGCGGCGACACCGGGCGGCGCCCGGCAGCCCGCCGCGCAACCCGCGGCCGGGCAGCCCGCGGCGGGCGGCGCCCAGGCGCCCGGAGCCTCCGCCGCGCCGCCCGTGACGGCCCAGCCGGCTGCGGCCTCCGCGCCCCCGCAGGCGGGCGCGGGCGCTCCCGTGACGGCGGGGTCCGGTGGCGGGCAGCCCTCGTGGGCCCAGCAGGTGCACCGGCTCGCCGGCCCCGGCAGCGAGCCGCCCGTCGTGCCGTGGAAGCCGGTGCGCGAGGACCCCTTCCAGTCCGTGCTCCGCGCGCAGTCCGAGGCGCGTCCGGCGGGGATGGGCAGGCGCCTGGCCGCCCGGCTCGTGGACACGGTCGTCCTGGCCGCGGTCACCGGTGCCGCCGCCGTACCGCTCGGCGCGAGGGCCGTCGACCACGTCAACGAGAAGATCGACGCGGCCAAGGTGTCGGGCGAGACCGTCACGGTCTGGCTCCTCGACTCCACGACCGGGCTGCTCCTCGGCGTCGTCCTCGCCGTGCTCCTCGTGTTCGGCGTCCTCTACGAGGCGCTGCCCACCGCCAAGTGGGGGCGCACGCTCGGCAAGAAGCTGTGCGGCCTCCAGGTGCGGGACATCGAGGGCGGCGAACCCCCCTCGTTCGCGGCGGCCCTGGGCCGCTGGCTCGTGTTCAGCGTCCCCGCCCTGCTCGTCGTCGGAGTGGTGGGCGTCGTCTGGGGCCTGTTCGACCGTCCGTGGCGCCAGTGCTGGCACGACAAGGCGGCCCATACGTTCGTGGCCGGCTGACCGGTCCCCCGGACGGCCGTCCCCCATTGCGAGGGCGGAGGGTTCGCGGTCGACTCGGGTCATGACGACCGAGCCGCCGCCGCCCCCTCCGGATGACGACCCGTTCAGGAAGCCGCCGCCGGACGAGGACCCGTTCAGGAAGCAGCAGCCCCCTCCGGGACAGGGCGGCGGCTCCCCCTCCGGCACGCCGCCGCCCGGGTCCGCGGGCGGCGGGGAGGACCCGTACGGACCCCCGTACGGCAACCAGCCGCCACCGGGCGGAGGTTCGCCGTACGGCGCCGCCCCGCCGCCTCCCGGCTCCGGCCCGTACGGCGGCGGAGCCGGCAGCCCGTACGGCGGCGGAGCCGGCAGCCCGTACGGCGGCGGCCCCTACGGCGAGGACCCCCTCGCGGGGATGCCCGCCCTCGCGCCCAGCGGCCGGCGCACGCTCGCGCGCATCATCGACATGATCCTCGTCGGCATCGTGGTGGGGCTTCTGACCTGGGGCTTCGGCATCAACGAGTACGACGTCGACACGGACCGGATCGACTACGGCAACTCCTTCGGCCAGTCCCTGATCGCCGCGGTGCTCTACGTCGCCTACGACACCGTCCTGATCAGCAGGACGGGGCAGACGCTCGGCAAGAAGTGGCTGAACATGCGCGTGGCCAACCTGGACAACGGCTCCACGCCCGGCGGGCAGACCTCGCTGGTCCGCGCGCTCGTGCTGTGGATCCCGTTCGCGTTCTGCTGCGCCTGCGTCTGGACCGCGATCGCCGGCGGCTGGAGCTTCTTCGACAAGCCGTACAAGCAGGGACTGCACGACAAGGCGGCCAAGACGGTGGTGGTGAGCACCGCCTGAACGAGGCCTCCACCGGGCCGGGTGCGCGGACGTGAGCGGGCGGGTCCCCG
>NZ_BMWD01000049.1 GCF_014651055.1 Streptomyces fructofermentans | reverse complement strand
TGCGGACCGTTCCGGCTTACCCCGCCCTGAAGGACGGGGCTTGCGCCGGGCGCATCGGGTCAGGTGGGGGTGGCCGCTGCGTTTGACGGTGGCGAGCGTGCCGAACCGCTGCCTGCCGAGCAGGTCGGAGAGGGCTTGGTCGGACAGTGCGCGGGGTGCCGGTCGTTGGGTCATGGAGGGATCAACGTCCTTGGCCGTCCGGTAATTTCAGGACTCGACGAGTCCAGTACCGTCTTTCACGGCGCGTCCCGGTCCGTGTCGTCCGCGCGGCGGTACGGTCGTGATCTTCCGGTGGCCAGGGGCGTGCGAGGAGGCCGGCGGCGGTGAGTGCCGTCGCGCGGCGCAGCACGTCGGTGGGGTCCGCCGGGCGGCCGATCGCGTCCCGGCTCAGGGAGCCGGGGTGAAGCGGACGACGACGGGGCGGGCGGCGGCCTCACGGCCGCGGACGGAGCCGACGCCCCACACCTGCCCGGAGCCCGGTACGGCGGTGAAGTCCTCGAGCTGGAGCTTCTCCCGGCAGCCGCCCCGGCCCTGCTTGCCCGGCCGGTCGGACAGGCAGGGCGGTCGGGCGATCCGCTCCTCCTCGCCGGCCGCGGTCAGATAGCGCTCGGGGCTGAGCACGATGACGTCCCCGGCCGCGCCCTTGGCACAGCACGGCACGCCGGTCTCCTCGCTCCACCGGGAGCCGTCCCAGCGCAGTGCGAACCCGGCCGAGTACGCGTCGGTGTCGCCGCCTTCGCTGGAGACGGTGCCGAAAGCCCGTACGTCGTCGGCCGACAGAGCGACGACGCGGGCCAGCGCACTGTCGTACGGGCCCTCCTTCGGCCTCGGCGACAGGGCGGGCATCTCCGCCTTCCGCCACCCGCCGCCGTCCCAGTGCGCGGCCACGGGTCTCGCGACCGCCTCGCGTGTCAGGGCGGATCCCGCGGCCCACAGGTCGCGTCCCGACGTGCCCGCCAGTGCCTGTGCCCTGCCGGGCAGCCGGCTGGTGCGCCACTGCCGCCCGTCCCAGTGCCGGGCGGTGTCCGAACCGTCGACGACCCAGGCGTCCGAGGGTCCGAAGACGGCGGCGCCCACCACGGCTTGGGGGAAGTCCCGGGGCACTTCCACGGCCTGCCACGCCGTGCCGTCCCAGTGCGCGGCCAGGGGCGGGCTGCTCTTCTCGGGGGTGGTGGAGATGCCCGCGAAGAGCCACACGTCGCGCGGTCCGGAGGCGTCGAGCCGGACGATCGGCAGTTCGTCGAGGCGGCGCAGCGCGGGTGGGAGGTCGTACGGGCGCCAGGCCTTGCCGTCGTAGTGGAAAAGGAGTGTCTCCTGCTCGTCCACCCATCCGGTGACGGGGCTTTTGCCCACGGCCCAGGCGTCGTCGGCGGAGGCGGCGGCGATGTCGGCGAAGGAGGCGTTGGTGTCGCTTCCGGTGTGGTCGTAGCGCCAAACGGCCCCGGGGCGTGGGCTCTTGGAGCTGCCTGTACGGGAGGAGTCCCGGTGCGTGTCCTGCGGATGGCCGCATCCGGCGAGTGTCAGGAGGGCCGCGCAGAGGACTGCGATGCGGCGCCGAGTGCACATGTCAGTCCTCCGGGGTGTGGGTCGATCCGGTGTCGGCGGGCGGCGGGTTCGGCGGGAGTGCGCACGGGGGCGGGTTCAAAGGCCGCGCAGCCCGTCGTCGAGGCTGTTGCAGCCTGCCCAGCAGTCGATGCTGCCGTTCTCGTAGAGGCTGCCCATGTACCAGGTGTGGTCGACGGTCTTCACGAGGCACAGGCTGTGGAACCCGAGGACGATCACCGGCCGGAGGGTCTCCTTCACTCCGGTGACGTCGCCCACCCATGTCACGGCGCGGTGGGGATCCAGGGCGACGGCCTCCTGGTCCCCGGACCTGTCGCGGATCTGCTGGAGGGTCCACCCGGCGGGAAGCGGTGCGTCTGCCACCCCGGAATGATCGCACGCGTCCCGTGCCGGTGCCCGGGCGGGCGAGGCGCCGCCGCGCATCATGCGGGCCAGTGGGTGCGCAGCGGGTGGCGGCGACCTCGGGGCCGTTCGGTGTGTGTCCGCCATGGGGTGTCGCTGCGGATGGCGCCGGGGGCAGGGGCGCGGTCGAGCCGCCAAGTGCTGGTGCGGGGGCGTCAGTCGGGCTGTCCGGTGGCCATGTGGTCGACGAATTCCTGCCAGCGCGCCGGGCCGAAGTGGAGCACGGTGCCCGAGGGGTGGAGGGAGTCGCGTACCAGGACGCAGGTGTCGTGGAGGGCCACTTCGACGCAGTTTGCGGCACCGACGTCGCTGAAGCTGCTCTTGCGCCACGCCCGGGATTCAGACACCTGCGCGCCTCCTCCACTTCATCCGCGGAGGGTTTGGTGCAGGCAGCGCGTTCTCAGCACGCGACCTGCGGGGGCCTGTTGAGGACCCCGTAACCCTCCGTACCAATGAGAGTGATCACGTGCAAGGGCACACTCAGCACGTTGCTCCAGGATATCAACGGGCTCCTGGAAAACGAATACGACGGTTCCTGCCATGATCGCTCCCGCGAGGGCTCAGAGCGCGTCGTGTTGTACCGCGGCGGGGCCGTTGGGGTGCGCGGGCGGGGTGGTGCCGGCGGGCTCGACGTGCGGCGCGGGCACTTGGCCGGTCGGGGGGCGGACGGCAGCGGGGCCCCGGGGATAAACTTGACCGCTCGCGACGGGCTTCGAAGGGGACGATCAATGACGCGTTCGCTGCTCTCCCATTCGCCTGTGACCACGGTCGTCTGGTGGTCCGTATACGCCCTCGCCTCGGGCATGTTGACGTTCGGTGCCGGCTACGGCGTGGCGCAGGCGTCGGGGGCGACGGTTGCCGGTGTCCTGACGGCGGCCGTGGTCATGGCAGGAGCCGGGTGGTGGGGAGCCCCTCTTCTGGGGCGGGTTCAGCGGACTCTGTCGATCCGCCGTCAGGGCCCCGGGCCAGGGCCTGCGCTGCGGATCGAGCGCGCTCGGTCCTCCTGAGGAGCAGGCGCAGCAGGCTGGTGCGCAGCCGGGCGACGAGCAGGACGCCGACGCCGCAGCCGGCCACTCCGATCCATCGGCCGGGGTCCGGGATGAGCACGGAGAAGAGCACGGCGAACATGCCTCCCAGTGCGGCCGGGGGGATGGTGATGATCCACAGCAGGTGCACGGTGCGCTTCCTGGAGGGCACCACGTGGTGGATGACCTCCCGCCAGATGTGGATCCAGGTCTCGACGGCGGGGTGTTCACGTTTCGCCATGGGTCCACCGCCCCCGCCTGCGGTGCCGGCGGCAGCGGATACCGCCGCCGGTGCGCTCCCCCGACCCGTTCATCGGCCACCTCGGTGATCAGTCGTCCCTAACCGCAGCTCCAGGCCAGCTGCGGGCGGCGCTGTACGTCGATCCGGAGAGGGCTTTTCGGCCCTCGTGGTGCGAGGCCGAGCCGGGGGTGCTGCCCTGCGGCTCACGGGGGTGCGGTCACGGTGTCGCACCCTCCTGCTGGTCCTGATCCGCGGTGAGTTCGAGGTCGGCGACGGTTTCCCCGACGTGCGAGGCGACCTGGCGCAGGCGCCGGCCCATGCCGTCCAGGAGCGCCTGGTCCTCCAACGCCCAGAAGGCTTCGAGGTACTTGCCGGTGATCTCCGGGTCGTTGCTGGCGTAGGACTCTCCGCGCGGGTTCTCCAGGTAGACGGAGTCGGGCATGCCCTCCTCGGAGAACTCGAACAGGGTGAAGGGGCCCAGGATGCCGCGGTGGGCGCCCACGCTGAACGGCAGGACCTGGAGGGTGATCCTCGGGTGGTCGGCGAGTTGCGCCAGTCGTTCCATCTGGGTGCGCATGACCTTGGGTCCGCCGACCTGCCGGCGGATCACGGACTCGTCGAGGATGATGAAGAGCTTGGGGCCTTCCTCGCCCTCGAGGATCTCCTGGCGGGCCAGGCGGGCTTCGACCAGGCGGTCCAGCCGGTCGGCGCTGACGTCCTGCGAGGAGTCGGTGACCAGGGCGCGGATGTACTCCTCGGTCTGGAACAGGCCCGGCACCACGAAGAAGTGGTAGCCGCGGATGATGGAGGCCGAGGACTCCAGTGCGAGGAACGACAGGAATTCCCGGCTGAAGACGTCCCGGTACTCGCTGAAGGGCAGTTTCCTGCTGCCGCGGGCGAGTGCCAGCAGGCTGTCGATCTTGCGGCGGTCGGTGACGCTGTACTCGCCCAGCAGGGCTTTCAAGTCGTTGACGGTGACGGCGACTTCGCCGGCCTCGATCCTGATCAGTTTCGAGGGGTGCCAGTCCATCGTCGCGGCCACTTCACGCTGGGTCAGGTTGGCCTTGTTGCGGGCCTTGCGCAGTTCCGTGCGCAGTCGCAGGCGCTGGACCGCTGGGCTTGGCGTGCTCACGATTCGCACCTCCCTGCACGGATGGTCCTATATGCAATGTAGCAGATAGTCATATCGTCTTAATAGACCTCACGACTCGGGAGTTGTCAGGGGAGAACTCCAGCTCAGGGCAGGTGTCATGGGAGCTTCACCGCGATGAGCAGGGTGTGATGTGCGAGCTTGCATGCCAAGAGAACGCAGTCTCCAGGACTGCGTACCGCGAGCTACCGTATCGGATCTCGCACACCGGAATGTCCCTTCTGGCACTCCTGCTGACCTCCCGTCACACCTGCGGCCCGGCGCCCCGCAGCTCACACGCCCACGGCTCGCCGCCGACGGCTTCCGGGCGCGCGAGGGGGATGTGACGGGGCGTCGGCCCGACGCGTCGGCGGCGTGTTTCCGCACCGCGGATCGGGGTGTTGCGCAGGCCGCTCCCGTCCGCGGCGGTGGACGGCCGGCGGTGTCGAGGGGGCGCGCGGGTCGCGGGTCGCCGACCGCTTCCGCCCCGCACCAGCGGGAACTGACGGGGTGTCGGGTTGTCGCGCCGGTGGTGCACTCCCCGGCCGGATCGGGGTGTTGCGGGCGGCGACTCGCTCGAGGGGTGGGCGGCCGGCGGTGTCGCGGCGTGCGGCGAGGGAGGGGGCGGATCGGCGTGGGGAGCACGCCCCGCGGACGGGACGCGGCTCCCCTGGTCGGTCGCGACCGGCGGTCGGTCGCGCGTGCTCGGCGCCGGGTCGCCCTCGCGGTCGCGCGTCGGCGCGGAACGGCGGGGGCGGCGGCGGTTTCGGGTGTCGTCGGGTCAGACGGCGCGTTTGGCGGTCGCGGTCCGGGGGCGGCTCGCGGCCGCTGTCGCGCCGGTGGCGTGCCAGGTGCGGCAGACCGCGATGACGGAGTCGTACAGGACGACGAGGCCGGTGAGGCCGAGGGCCATGGGCGCGTCCGCGTGGGGCAGCACGTCGGTGAAGTAGAGGGTGGCGGTCGCGGTGACGGCGGGCAGCGCGAGGGTGCCGGGCGGGCGCCGCAGGTTGGCGACCCTGTTGTAGAAGCGGCGGCGTACGGCGCGGGGCGGGACGAAACTCCAGGACGGGGCCGGTCCGTTGGGGTTCTGGGGGTCGATGAGGCTCAGGTGCTCGCTCACGGAACTGTCCTTGCGCGGGGCCCGGCCGAGGGTGGCCGGCCGGGCGGGGCGGGGTGGGGGTCGAGGTAAGCGGTGCGGGGTGGGCTACTGGTCGTCGTCGCGTTCGTCGGGGAAGCCGAGCTGCTCGACGTGGTCGATCTCGTCGTCGACGATGCGGCCCAGGCGGCGGGCGGTGATCTCGTCGCGGGCGATGACGAGGCCTTCGACGAAGGGGGTGCCGCCGGTGGCGGCCTTGTAGAGGATCTTGCTGGCATCCCAGGGCTTGGTGGCGCTGCCGCCGCTGCCGTAGAGGCGTACGGCCATGCCGTGGCCGGCGGAGACCAGCACGATGGCGCTGTTGAGGACGCCTTCGGAGAAGTGGACGGCGGCCGGCACGGCGCGGTTGAGGACCGCCTGGATGATCGCCGAGCTGGTGTCGTCGACGAACAGCAGGTGCTGGTACTCGCGGCGCAGCCCGGTCTCGAGTCCGGACAGGGAGCGCGGCAGGACGATGCAGCCGGGCTCCGGGTCGGGGACGAGGGGTTCGCCGAGCATCTGGATCCAGGTGCCGCAGGGCAGGAGCCGGTGGGCGTTGGTGCAGTCCGACATGAGCGCGGATTCGACGGTGACTGCGGCCGCGTGCAGGGGGTGGTTGGGCAGCCACACGAGGACGGACAGGGAGGCCGATGCGGCGTCCCCGGTGGCGAAGAGGCGGCGCAGGCAGCCGGTGGCGGAGATGGACACCACGGGGCGGCCGCTCAGGACGTGTTCGCGGAATTCGGCGGTGCGTTCGTCCAGGCTGCCCTTGGCGCCGATCACGGTGATCGGGACTCCGGCGGTGTTGGTCACCCGTTCCAGCGCGGCCTGGACCTCTCCCGCGATGCGGGGCATGAGGGACGCCTCGAGGGTGTCCCAGAAGTGGGCCTGTGCGGCCAGGCCGTTCCAGGGAGGGCACGGATCGTCGAGGCTCTCCAGGTCACGGACGTGGCGGAGTTCCTCGTCCTGCGGGAGCGGCTGGTCCGCGTCCCGGCCCTGTTCGAGTTCCTGGCGGATGGTGCGCAGCGTGCCGAAGATCGTGGATGCGCTGAGGCCGGCTATGCCGTCGGCCCGGTAGGGATGCTCTGCGCCGTCGCCGGGGAAGGGCTTGCTCATCAGAGGGGCTCAACTCCTTGTGGACTGGGTTGATGGACGGTGAGCGGTTCGGTCCACCGTGGTCCGCTTCGACAGTACTCGATGAGCGTCATGACACTCATATGGAGCTTCTCATGGTGCACTACATGAAACTTATGATGCGTCAGGCGAGTCGAAGTGTCATAGCCCATAGCGGGAATCGCTTGTTCAGCCTCACGAAACCTGTACCTCTCAGCACTTTTGCGCTACGGGCTGCATGCACTCCGTGAAGTCGCGTAGTCTTGCAGGGTTACCGTCAGTTGCGCGCAGCGCGCGCACCGCGAGCGGGAGACGCGCCCGGAGTTCCGGACCCGGGGCGGCTCCGGCCCGACCGAAGGGAAGCCTGTTGCCCAGCGAACGCAGGAAGAGCGAGGACAAGGACCGTCAGGTGGTCGTATCCGTCCGGTTCCCGAGTCAACTGCTCGACAGGATCCACGCCGTGGCGGCCATCGAGTCCGTGACCGCCAACGCGATCATCCGCGAGGGAATGGACAGCTACATCCGAGAACGGGTGGCCAGCCCGGAGTTCCAGGAAGCCCGCGAGGCCTACCTCGCGCGCGCCGAGGCACAGGTCGCCACCGCACTGCAGGACCATTCCGCGTAACACCCCACAGGCATATGACATCGTTTCCCACCGCTGTCGTACCGGCGACCGCCGACGCCGGAACCAGCGCCCTCACAGCCTTTCTTGATCACACGTCAGCAGCCTGATGCCACGAGCCGGGGCCCATGTGCGGGGCCTCGGCTCCGCTGTGTCCCGCACCGGGCCGTACCCGTACCGGGGTCAGTGCGGGGCGCAGTCCTGCAGGCGGTCCGCGATCTCCCGGTCGGGCCGGCACACCAGGATGTCGCCGGAGCCGTCACGGACGGCGAGGCGTTCCACCTCGGCCGTCAGGCAGCGCCGGGACGGCGCCGGGGCGGGGTGGTGGTGGCGGCTGTAGAACGCGAACCGCCCCAGGCCCGTGATGAAGTCGTCGTCCGGCCCGTCGGAGGAGTACTGGAGTTCGCGCATCCAGAAGTCGGCCTCCCGGATCTCCGTTGCTGAACCTGTAGTCAGGTATCAGCATTCCGGGCATTACGGCCCGGAAGGTCCGTCACATCACCAAAGCGTGAGGGCTTCGGCTTGAGTACGGTCTCTCGTTTCCTGCTGCCGCTGGTGCGGCAGGGTTGCGCCACCTGCCCGCCCCGTCCCCGCCGTGAGGCGGGGTCGGGTGGTGCGGGTCTTCCGGTCGGCTCCACGAGGCTTCGGAGCTTGCGCTCCCTGGTCTCCGCCCACTGCGGTACCAGCTACTGCGGCCGCCGAGAGGGCGGCGAGGTTGAGTGCGGCGTTGGCGTCCCGGTCGATGACCAGGCCGCACACGTCGCAGTGGAAGGTCCGGATGTGCAGCGGCAGCTTGGCTTTCACTACGCCGCACCCGGAACAGGTCTTGGAGGACGGGTACCAGCGGTCGGCGGCCACGATGCGGCAGCCGTTCCGCTTCACCTTGTAGTCGAGCCGGCGGCGGATCTCGCCGAACCCGGCGTCGGTGATGTGCCGGGCCAGGCGCCGGTTCTTCACCATGCCGGCGACGTTGAGGTCTTCGATCACGACGGTGCCGTACTCGGCGGCCACGCTGGTGGTGAGCTGGTGGAGGGCGTCCTCGCGCAGGTTGGCGACCCGGTGGTGCACGCGGTTGCGTGCCGCGTTGGCCTTCTCCCACCGGCGGGACGGCTTCTGCCCGGTCCGGCGGTCCGAGCCCCGGCGGCGCGACACCACGCGGGACGCGCGGCGCAGCTCGGTCAGGGCAGTGGCCAGGTGGCGCGGGTTGGGGACCTCGCGGATCTCGCCCGCACTGTCCGCCATCACCGCGAGCGTCTTGATCCCGAGGTCGATACCCACCGCGGTATCCGGGCGGGCGACGCGGACGAGGTCGCGCTTCACCTCGGTCTGGAAGGACACGAACCAGCGCCCGCGCTCGTGCCGGACTGTCGCCGACAGGATGCGGGCCGTCCCGCTCTGGACCCGGACGAGGAGCTTCACCGTCGACTCGTGCACCCGGATCGCGCCAAGCCGCGGCAGCGTGACGTGCCGGCCGCCCGCCTCGACGCGGATCGTGCCGGTGGTGAACCGGCAGGCCAGGCGCGCCTTCCGCTTCGCCTTGAAACGCGGCATCCCCACCGCCCGGCCCTTACGCTTGCCGCGCTTGGACTTGGCGTAGTTGTCGAAAGCGGCCGACGCGTTCGCCAGACCGGTGGAGTACGCCTCCTTGGAGTTGTCCTCCCACCACCCGCAGAACCTCGGGTCGGTGTGCTTGGCCTCGTTGAACGCCTTGCGCAGCGCGGGCAGCGACCACGGCCGCCACGGCGTCAGGTCCGCCTCGGGAATCCCGTAGGACTCCTCCGCCCTGCGCTGCCACCACGACGCCTCCACCCACCCGACCGCCCAGTTGTAGGCGGCACGGGCAGCACCGCAGTGCGAGCGCAGCGCGTGCTCCTGGGCGGCGTTCGGGTCCAGCGCGAACCGGAACGCCTGCACCACGAACCCGGGCTGCGCCTGAAACTTCTTCATTCGACGTCCTCGGCGGTCGCCACGGCCACCGCGCGGGCGGCCCGGTTCTTCGCGGCCCGGCGCCCGTACAGGCGGGCACACATCGACGTGAGGACTTCGGTGATGTCCCGTACGAGATCGTCGGCGGTCTCGGTGGGGTCGAGGACGACCAGGCGCCGCCCGGAGGCGGACAGCACGGCGTCGAGATGCTCGACGCCGAAGCGGGCCAGCCTGTCTCGGTGTTCGACCACGATCACCGCGGCCTGCGGGTCGGACAGGAGACGGTGCAGCTTGCGCCGCCGCCCGTTCAGCCCGGATCCGACCTCGGTGACCACCTCGGCGACCGGCAGGCCAAGCCCGTTCGCCCCGTCCACCACCCGTGACACCTGCCGGGCCAGATCGGCCTTCTGCTCAGCTGAGGAGACGCGGCAGTACGCGACCACCCGCCCCGCCTCCACGGTGGCGGCCGGAGCGGGCTCGTCGACCAGCCACGTCCCAGACGGCGCCTGGCGGACCGGGACGGGCATCTTCCCGTCCTTCACCCACCGCCAGGCGGTCTGGTAGCTCACGCCCTGCTGCCGGGCCCACTCCGAAAGCTTCACGGAACCAACGTACGCGAGACATGCGACAAGAGATGACTATAAATGACTAGAAAATCTGTAGCAGCTTTCACCCCCTGCAGGCGTTCCTTGGCCTTGCGGCAGTGGTAGTCGACGGTGCTGGCCGTGACGCCCATGTACCAGCTGATCCGGTGCGTGTCGCAGTCCAGTACGTAGCGCATGACGATCGCGTCGAACTGGCGGGGCGGCAGCGCGCTCATGGCCTTCCACAGGCCGATCTCGCCGCGCAGCCGCGCCAGTTTCCGGCGGAAGCCGATCAGCGACTGCGATATGACGACCCGGCGCACGATCGCCCAGGTCTGTTCGAGCAGGTTCTGCTCCTCGAGCAGCGCGTCCCAGTGGCGCAGGATCTCCAGGAAGGCGCGGTGCACGGCCGCTTCGGCGGCGTCGTTGGTACCGAGGTAGAGCAGGGCGTACTGGTGGAAGTCGTCCTGGGCGGCGAGGTAGAGGGCCTCGAACTCCAGGGGCAGCGGCAGCACGGCCTGGGCCACTGGGCTACCGCCGTCCTCCGCGCGGACATCGTCGGTCATGAGTCTTCTTGCGTCCTCTTCGGTTCAGCGAGGGCCGGACAGGGACGGGCGAACGCACAGCCATCGCGTCGCCGGTGGGTGACGCCTACTCAACCCGCCCGATCGGCCGAACACGCATGCGCGGAGCAGCGAAAATCACGCAGTGATCACCGGAGCGTGCACGCTGTGATCATTTCGGTTGCTGTCACACAGCGTGAGCTGGACCTTTGCCGTTCACCACCATCCGGAACACCCGGCTCACACCGCACGCGAGTGGTGCACGTCACAGGCGCAGCGCGGGCGCTCGAACGCAACAGGGGCCACGAACGAGTGAATACCTCTCGAACTGCCCACCGGAGCACCACACTTGCCGCCCGACCGTCACAAGCGGAGCACCGGCCGTGCGCCGCAGCCCGTCCCCCGGCGGACGGGCGGTCACGTGACCGTGCGTATTCAGCGACCGGATTCGAGTGAGCGCGCGCGACCGGGGCGTCTGATGCGCGCCTCACCGGGACGCCGGATGTGCGCGCCTCACCGGGGCTCCGGGCCGGGGCAGTTGGGCCGCCCCCCGGGCTCGCGGAGCCTGCCGATCCGAAGGCCGTCCGGGGACCCGCGGGCCGATACCGAGCTTCCCCGACCCCGCGACGTCTCCCGCACAGGCTTCGCCGTTCGCCCCAATTGGCCCTCGACACAGGGGAGTTGAGGAAAGACCATGGTGCTCCGGCGGGCGACGACGAGGGGGCGGTGTGGGGTTGGGCGCACTTCCGCGCGAGTACCGGATGAAGCGCGGCAGGATGCACGCGTTCTTGTGGGTGATCGCGCTGGGCACACTGAGCGTGGTCGGTGTCGTGCTGGGCGCCGACGACCTGCCCGCTTCCGTCACCTACTCGTTCCTGCTCGGATGGCTGGCCCTGATGGGATGGCTGTTCTACGCCACCCTGCACTGTTCCACCACGGTGGACATCAAGGCGATCCATGTGCGGAGCATGGTGAGACGACGGCGGCTGGCCTGGGAGGACGTCCAGGACATCAGGGCCGAGATCAACCCGGCGGCGGCCATGCAGAGCGGTGCCGCCCAGGTCCTCGTACACGCCTACGGCCGGGACGGCAGCAAGGTGATGCTGCCGTTCGTGGACGACGTGCACGTGAACGTGGAGCGTGAACTCGGGGTGCTGCTGGGCGCCTGGACCGAACTGCGCGGCGAGGACTGGGCGCCCGACGCGAGGGCCGCCGTCGTCATCCACCGGCGCAACGCCCGTCAGGGGGCGGTCATGGCCGGGTTCGTCGCCCTGATGCTGGGGATCATCCCGCTGACGGTGCTGATGCTGCTGCCGCTGTTCGTCGACCTGCCCGGCTGGCTGGAGTCCGTGCTGAGCCCGCTCACGGTCATGGGGGTGGGGGCGCCGCTGCTGTTCGCGCTGACGGCCGTCCTCTCGTACCGCGGGCGGCTGCGCGACGGCTGATCCGCTGCGCGAGCGGTCACCGGGGGGCCGGGCCCGCGACGGGGCGCCTGCGCGCGTGGCGCGCCCGCCGCCGTCCTCCCGATTCCGACCCCGCCCCGGCCCGGCCCCGTCGGCAGTCGGGGCGTGCTGCGGTGGTGCGGCGGGTCCCGTCACGTCGTGGTCAGCCGACCGGTCGGCCGTTCAGGTCCGCCAAGTCCTTTTCACTGAGGAGGAGTTCACCCGCCGCGAGGTTCTCCTCCAGGTGCGGGAGCGAACCGGTGCCCGGAATCGCCAGCACCGACGGGGCCCGCGCCAGCAGCCAGGCGATCCTGACCTGCGCGACACTCGCGCCCAGGCGTGCCGCCACCTCGGCGATACGGTCGGTGGTATCCGGGTGGGTGCCGCCCGGGCCGCCGCCGAGCGGGAAGTACGGCGTGTACGCGATGCCCCCGTCCTCGCATGCGGCCAGCAGCTCCATGTCGTCGCTGTACCGGTTCTGGACCGCCGAGACGGGAGCGATCGCCCGGGCCTCGGCGAGTTGGGCGGCGTCGACGTTGCTGACACCCAGATGCCGGATCAGCCCTTCGGCGCGCAACTCGGCCAGCACCGCGAACCGTTCGGCGATCGACTCGCCGCCCGGCCCGGTCATCCCCCCGACCCGCAGGTGGACCAGGTCGAGCCGCTCCAGGCCGAGGGCGCGCAGGTCCGCCTCGACCAGGGCGCGCAGCCCGCCGGGCCCCGCCTGCCCGCTCGGCACACCGTCCGCTCCGGGCAGCGGTCCGACCTTCGTCGCGATGACCAGGTCGTCGCGGTAGGGGGCGAGTGCCGTACGGATCAGCTCGTTGGCCCGTACCGCTCCCCTGCCGTAGAAGCCCGCCGTGTCGATGTGGTTGACGCCGCGCTCCACGGCCCGCCTCAGTACCGCGGCACCGGTCGCGGGAGCGCGCGTCGGGCCGTCGAAGGTGCCCGTGGCCAGGCGCATCGCGCCGAAGCCGAGCCGGTTGATGGTCAGGTCCCCGCCCAGGGTGAACGTCGTGGTCGTCATGCGCTCATGCTGTCCGCGGCCACCACGCCGGGCGAGGCCGTGACAGGTTGCTGCCAGACTGGAGGAATGCGAAGCGAACAGGTCTTCTCCGTCCACGGGGACGCGGAGCTGGTCGCTCGTGCCGGTCATCTCTTCGCGTCCGCGCGCAGCGAGTTCCTGTGCGCCGCCCGGGACCTCAGTACCTGGTCGCAGCCGGAGGCCGGGGCCGCGGTCCGCGCAAGGATGCGCGCACCGGACTCCCCCGCCTTCACCGCGCACAAGCTGCTCAGCCCGCTCGCGCTGGTCGACGAGGAGGCCCGCGCGCATCTGCGGCTGGTGCGGAGCAAGGGCGCCGCCGTGCGGATCAGCAGCTCGCCGCTGCCCCACGAGACGATCATCATCGACCGGCGGGTGATGATCCTGGCCGGCCGTCAGACCCCCTCGGGACGCGAGTACACCGTGACGACGTCGCAGCTCCTGATCGACGGCGTCCACTCGCTGGTCCGGGCGGTCTGGGACAGCGCGGTGGATCTCGACGCCTGTCTGCGCGGCGAGGTTCCCCACCTCGACGCCGAGGGCCGGACGGTCCTCGAGGCGCTCGGGTCGGGGCTCACCGACGAGTCCGCGGCCAGGCGACTCGGGATCTCGCTGCGCACCTACCGGCGGCGGGTGGCCGAGCTGATGGCCTCGCTGGAGGCCGGCTCCCGTTTCCAGGCCGGGCTGCGGGCGGGCGAACTCGGCCTGTCCGGCCGGTCGCCGTCCCGGCTTCCCGACGGGCGTCCGGAGCCGACCGCCCGCACGTGACGCGCACCGCCGGGCACCGGGCGCCGGACACCGGGACGCCGCTGTGCGCCCGGCTCCAGCCGACCGGCCGCGCAGACTCCGCAGCCGTGCGCAAGCACGCCGTGGACGACGCGCTCCCTGCCCGCGGGAGGGGCCGGCATGCCGCCGGGCCGGGACCACTACTGTTGCGCCCTCATGTACGTCGGGCTGGGGGACACGTTGGTGAAGCAGGGCAGGTGCCCGGTGTGCGGGCGCCGGGTGCCGATCGACGAGGAGGGCATCGTCCGCTCCCACCCGCACGACGAGTCGGCCTGCAAGGGAGCGGGCCGCAGCGCCGCGGGCCGTCGGCCGCCCGAGCCGGCCGGCGGGCGAAAGGACGACACGGTCCCGACGGCCGCGTACGGCCCCCGGACGCCCGGCGACACCCGGTACGAGTCGATCGCCGGGGTGGTCGGCTGCGTGACCTTCCTCGGGCTGGTCGCACTGCTCGTCGGCGCGTTCGTCTCCCCCGTCATGTGGGGCATCGGGACGGGCCTGCTGGCACTCGGCCTGGCCGTGCTGTGGGTACTCGGCCGGACACCGGCCGGGCGGCGCAGTGACGCCTACGCCCGGCACCTCCGGGCGGAGCGGGAACAGGAGACGGCCGACGCCGCGGCGCGGGCCGAACAGGAGCAGGTACAGGCACAGGTCCGGGAGCGGGAGCGCCGTACGGCCGAAGCCGCCCTCGCCCTGCGGCAGGCCGTACGTGCGCTGCTCGACGACCTTCCGCCGCGGGGCACACCGCAGGAGGAGGCCCTGGAGCACTGCCTGTCCGGGGCGGGCCTGGCACGGCAGCCGCGCCTTCGTGCCGAGGCCGCACGGCTGGCCCGCGCGCACATCGCGGTCGACGAACGCATCCTGTGCGTCGCGCGGTCCACGACCCTCACCGACCGGCAGCGCCCCGCCCTGCTGATCCTCACCGACCGCGGGGGCGCCGTCGCGGACAAGGGACTGTCCTACCGGTGCGAGCCCGGGCCGCAGGACGTCGTCGAGACGCCCGACCAGGACTGGGGCGAACTGAGGGTCGGCGAGTTGGCGTTCCCCTTCGGGACCAACCCCGGGCTGCGGGTCGCTCTCGCGGCCCGGGCCGAGGCCGCCGCCCGCCCGCCGGCCCCCGCTCGGGCGGACCGCCCCGGGCACCGGCTGATCCGTACCGCCCGGGACGCGGAACTCGTCGCGGTCGACTGGATGCGCCACCTGGGCTTCACCGACGCCGTGGCCACACCCGTCGGCGCCGACGAGGGCATCGACGTGCTGGCCGAGCACGCCGTGGCCCAGGTGAAGAAGGAGGGCAGCCCCACCAGCCGTCCCGTCGTGCAGCAACTGCACGGCGTCGCCGTCGCCAAGGGGAGGGCGGCGCTGTTCTTCGCCCTGGCCGGCTACACGCCGCCGGCCGTCGACTGGGCGTCGCGGCACGGCATCGCCCTGTTCCAGTACGACCTGCAGGGCACGCCCACTCCGGTCAACCCGCCCGCCCTGCAGCTGATGCAGGCGACCGCGACGAGCACCACCGCGCCGGGCGGGCCCGGCGCCGGCCCCCGTGCCCCGGGCACCGGCCGCGCACCGGCATCCCCTCGCCCGCGCCGCTCCGCCCCGGCGTCCGGAGCCCGGGAGGAGGAGTTCGCCCGGCAGGCCGAGCGGGCCGGGCTGCGCGCCGAGGTCCTCCAGGACATCGCCGACGCCGTCGTCTGCGAGCAGCGCGCCACCCTGGTGATGCTTCAGGAGCGCTTCGCCCTCTCCCGCCCCCTGGCCCGCAGGGCACTTGAGGCGCTCGAACACCTCGGCGTGGTCTCCGCGCCGTCCGCCAACGGACGCCGCACCGTCACCGCCGCCTCCCTCGACCACCTGTGACGTGCCGCCGCCGCGACGACCCCGAGCCGGTCGTAACGGCGGGCGGCGGGCGGCGGGCAGCAGGCGGCGGGCGGGGACAGCGAGGAGCAGTCCGGCGGTACGGGACGCGTACTCGTCCGGGTGGTGCCCGTCCCGGTAAGGCTCAGCGCGGGCGCGGCCCGGGGCGCATCGGCGGGAACACGAGGCCGGTCGGTGTGTTGAGGCCGGAGAAGGGGAGCGTGGTCTGGCCGCCGGTGCCCCTCTCCCAAACGCGGACCACACGGTTGTTGAAGCCGTCGGCCACGTAGAGGCTGCCGCGGCCGTCGAGGGCCAGGCCCAGCGGGGAGCTCAGGCCGGTGGTGGGTACCGTGCTCTGCGCGCCGCTGCCCGCGGCCAGCTTCACCACGCGGTTGTTGCCGCTGTCCGAGATGTAGAGGTCGCCCGCGGCGTTCACGGCCAGGCCGGTCGGCTGGGACAGGCCCGTGGCGGGGACGGTGCTCTGCCCGCTGCCGTCGGCGGGCACCTTCACGACACGGTCGTTGACGAAGTCGGAGATGTACAGGTCTCCGTCCGCCTCCAGGGCCAGGCCCCAGGGGTGGAGCAGTCCGGTGGTGGGCACGGTGCTCTGGCCGCTGCCGTCGGCGAACACCTTCACCACGCGGTCGTTGAAGCTGTCGGCGATGTAGAGGTCGCCGGTGGTGCCGACCGCGAGGCCCAGCGGGCGGGACAGGTCAGTGGTGGGGACGGTGGACTGCTGCCCGCCGTTCGCGGGCAGCTTCACCACCCGGTTGTTGCCCGTGTCGGAGACGTAGAGGGTGCCGGCGGCGTCCCATGCCATGCCGGTCGGGCGGACCAGGCCGTCGAGGGGAACCGTGGTCTGGCCTCCCCCGCCCGCCTGCAGCCGCACCACCCGGTTGTTGCCGTAGTCGGACACGAACAGCGACGGCCGGGCGGGCGGATGGGCCTCTCCTCGGGTCGCGCCCGCGGGTCCGACCGGCAGCGCGCACAGCGCGAGAAGGCCCGTGACGGCGGTCAGCCGCCTGGCCCATCTGCCGGTACGGCCGACCGCGGGCCGCGTTTCGCGTGTTCGTGGTTCCGCTGTCTTGCTCTTCACGGGGCACCCATCTGTTCTCGGCGTCCGGCACGGTGCCGGACCGGTCCGCGGAAACGGTCGCCGCCGCCCGGGCCTGCGGTGGCGCGCACCGCCGGTGCGACGGGCGGCCTCCCCGGGCGGCACCGGAAGCGGGGTCCCGGCAGCCGCCGGGCGGGCGGCGTGCTCGATGCCTTCCCTGTGGCGCGGGTTCTCCCCCCGGCGTCGCCCGCTCGGCCGATCGGTGGGCGCGGTGGTACGGACGTGTCGGCGTCGCCGGTGGGACCGGTGGGGGCCCTGACCGGCACGCGGGCCGGGCCGGCGTCCTCGTGCGGCCCGCGGGGATCGGCGCGGGATCGGCGGGCGGGTGCGGCGGGGCTCGGGTGCGGCGGGACTGTCGCGGCACGGTCCGGGAGGCGCGAGCGCAGCGGTGGGCGGGGGCCGCCGGTGTGCGGACGGCGACGGGCTGCCGAAGCCCTCGGCCCGTGTCCCGTGTCCCGTGTCCCGTGTCCGGGGTTCGGGGTTCGGGGTTCGGGGTTCGGGGTCGTGCAGCAGGGTGCCGGGATGGTCCGGCGTCGGCCCGACATCCGGCTCCTATATCGTGCGCCGCTGTCGAGGTCCGTCATTGAAGGTCGTCCCGGGGGGACGTCGTCGAGGAGTGAGCGATGGGTACGCCAGTGACGCCGGCCGGCGAAGGGGAGCTGAAGCGGCACTTGGGCGTGTCGGACGCCGTGGTGATCGGGCTCGGTTCGATGATCGGCGCCGGGATCTTCGCCTCGCTGGCCCCGGCCGCCTCGGCGGCCGGATCCGGGCTGCTGGCCGGTCTGGCCCTGGCGGCGGCGGTGGCGTACTGCAATGCGACGTCCTCCGCACGGCTGGCCGCCCGGTACCCGCGGTCGGGCGGCACCTATGTCTACGGCCGCGAGCGGCTCGGCGACTTCTGGGGCTACCTGGCCGGTTGGGGCTTCGTGGTGGGCAAGACCGCGTCGTGCGCGGCGATGGCACTGACCGCGGGTTCCTACGTGTGGCCGTCCCAGGCACACGCGGTCGCGGTCGCGGCGGTGGTGGCACTGACCGCGGTGAACTACGCCGGGGTGCGCAAGTCCGCGCTGCTGACCCGGGTGATCGTCACGGTCGTCCTGGCGGTGCTGGCCGCCGTGGTCACCGCCGTCCTCACCTCGAACTCCACGGACGCGGCCCGCCTGGACCTCGGCACGGACACCTCCCTCGCAGGGGTGCTTCAGGCGGCCGGGCTGCTGTTCTTCGCCTTCGCGGGGTATGCGCGCATCGCCACTCTGGGCGAGGAGGTCCGCGACCCCGAGCGGACCATCCCCCGCGCGATCCCGCTCGCGCTGGGCATCACCCTCGCGGTGTACGCGGCGGTCGCCGTCGCCGTCCTGCTGGTGCTGGGCCCCGACCGGCTCGCCCGTACCACCGATCCGCTGGTCGAGGCGGTCCGCGCCGCCGGCGTCCCGGCTCTGGCCCCCGTCGTGCGGGCCGGTGCGGCCGTCGCGGCGCTCGGCTCGCTCCTCGCGCTGATCCTCGGCGTCTCGCGCACCACCCTGGCGATGGCCCGCGACCGGCACCTGCCGCACGCCCTGGCCGCCGTCCACCCCCGCTTCCACGTGCCGCACCGCGCCGAACTCGCCGTCGGCGCCGTCGTCGCCGTCCTGGCCGCCACGGTGGACGTACGCGGCGCGATCGGCTTCTCCTCCTTCGGTGTGCTGGCCTACTACGCCATCGCCAACGCCTCCGCCTGGACCCTCACTCCCGAGGAGGGCCGCCCGGCCCGGATCGTGCCGATCGCCGGCACGGCCGGCTGCCTGGTCCTGGCGTTCGCCCTGCCGCTCGCCTCCGTGCTCGCGGGCACTGCGGTGATCACGGCCGGCGCCGCCGCCCACGGACTCCGCCGGGCGCTGGGCCGCAGCAACGACTGACGGCCCGTTCGACCACGGGCGGGGTCGAGGTCCCGGGTGCCGTACCGGGCGGTGCTCGCGCCGGGTACTTCCGGCGCGGCGCGGGTACGAGTGAGCTGCGCCGACCGCGCCGGGACGGGACGACCGGGGCGCTGTCGGAGGGCAAGGGCGCCGAGGGACGCCACAGGCGGTGTCCCGTGCAGTTGTTCCGGCCGGTCCGTGGACTCGTGCAGTACCGAGGCGGAGACGATGAGAAGTGGCGAAGTCCCGGACCCCGAGGCGTCCCGCAGAGCGGTCCTGCCGCGCTGCGGAGGGTGGCCCTCTCGCTCGACGACACGGACGCGCCCGCGTCGGGCCTTCGGCGTCCCGGTGCGCCAGGGCCGCCCGGGCATCGCCCGCCGTGGCGCGCGGCGCCCTCCCCGTGTCCGACGCCGTCGAGCGCCCGCGCACGCGGGGCCGGAACGTCGGCCTGACGCGATGTCACCATGGCGCGGGCGTCCGCCGTCCGGTGCGTCGGAGGGTGCCGGGGCCGGGTCTGCGGCCCGGCGCCGGGCGGCCGTCGCGGCGCGCGGCGCGACTCGCGGCCGTGGTGGCCGGCACCTCGGCATCCGCCTCGACGGCCCGTCGATGTCCGCGTCGATGTCCGCGTCGATGTCCGCGTCCCCCGGACGGTCGAGCGACCGGCGGTGCCTCCCCGCCTCGGCCGCCGCACTTCATTTGGCTGGACCACGTCCTCGTCGACACACGCCGGAACAGGAGTACGCCCATGCGCTTCTACGCCCAGACCCCAGTGCGCCGGAGTCGTCAGGTGGTCGCGGATCTGATCGCCGTGGCCCTGATCGCGGCGGCGGTGTGGTTCGCCCTGGCCGTGCGTGACGTGATACTGAAGTTGGCCGAGCCGGGGCGCCAGGCGGAGAACGCGGGCGACAGTCTCGCGTCCGGTCTCGGTGACGCCGGTGACGCGGCCTCGAAGGTTCCGCTGGTCGGCAACTCGCTGAAGAAGCCGCTCCAGTCGGCCGCCGACGCCGGGACCGGGCTCGCGGACGCGGGGCAGTCGCTGCAGGACATCGTGGGCCAGGTGGCGACGCTGACCGCGATCGCACTGATCGTCCTGCCGGTGTCCTTCGTCCTGGTGCTGTGGCTTCCGCTGCGCATGCGCTGGATCCGGCGCAGCGTCACCACCCGGCGCGTCTTCGATGCCCCCGGTGGCGCCGACCTGCTGGCACTGCGCGCTCTCATGGGGCCGCTGCGCGACCTCACGGCGGTACCCGCCCCGCCGGGCGGCCTCGCGGACGCCTGGCGGCGCGGGGACCAGCAGGTCATCGCCGAGCTGTCCGCGGTCGCGCTCCGGCGGGCGGGGCTGCGGCCGTGACGGACGTGCCGCCCCGACAGCCTGCCGAGCCGTGGAAAGCCCGTCGGGCCCACGCCATACCGAGCGACAGGAACTGGGCATCAGCCGATCATGCTGTACTCGACGCCGCGGCTCACCGCTGTTGACCAGCAGGTTCTGGACGAAGTCGCCGTCATACGGCACAGCCTGCAGCATGCCGTTCAGCAAAGCCCGATGAAGCGGACGGCCGACCTGAGACGGTCGTTGACCGCCTCTCGGCCGCGAGGACGTACGGGCCCAAGGGCGTGCGGTGGCAGCCGGTCCCGAGAGGCCGACGGGTCCCGTCGAGGCGGGGCCCGGGCGGGCGGGCGCGGGCCGACGGACGGGACGTCGGAGCACCTGCGCCGTGGGATCGCCGTCGACGCGGCGGTGCTTGTGGCATCCCGCGTGCGTGGGCCGCGGTGGCGGCAGCGTCGACGGAGGTGCCGGGCAGGCGAGTTCCGGTGGGGTTGCGGCGCTCGTTCGCCCGGCCCGGCCCCGGGCCGAGGGTCGGCGCTGCCGGCCTCAGGTCGGGCGATGTGCCCGGCCTCCGGGGGCGTTCGGGGGCACTTGTCCGGGCGCGGCCGGGAGCGGGGCGACGGACAGCGCGGGGACGAAGGGGAGTTGCCCCTGGAGCGACGGCGGGACCGGTGGCGGTGGCCGGGTTGGTGACAGAGGGCGACGGCCGGGGGTGGTGGCCGAGGCACGCCCTGGCGACGGGGGCGAGTTCGGCCGCGCGAGGTCATGCGTACCCGCCGAGGGTGGGCCGGGGTGTCGGCGAAGGGCCGGGGTCGGGCGCGTGACCGGTCAGGCCGTGACGCGGCCGGCTAAGTCGAGGGGGCCGGCCGGGCCGTGGCCGGCGCTCCATGGGGCCGTGCGGGGTCGAAAGGTTCGAGGAGGTGTCGGTGTCCGCGGACGGGCGCGGAAGGGGAAGGGCATGGCGTGTTCCTGATGGCAGCAGGCCCGGCGCGGCCGGCGGGCGCGGGCCGGGGCGTTGGTGTGATCGCTCGCGGGCGGCGCGGCGAGCCCGTACGAGACGGGTGCCGACACCGATGGACATGACTGCTTTGCGCGGTGACCCACCGGCAGTGGTTGATCTTTCTACAGTACGCGGAGCGGGCTGTCACCCCTTGATCAAGAAGCACTCGAGTCCCGGATCGCACCCTTCCCACCTGCGGGTTTCACATACTGAACACATCGCGTGCACTATGCACTCACATTTGGGAAAGGGTGGCTCAGACCGGACAGCAACCTTGCGCGGGCCGTCGACCGCAGCCAAGATCCACGGCATGCGCGGCGCCGCCCTCGGGGGTTCGAGCGCCCAAGCCATTCCCGTCACTTCACCTGCATCGAGGAACGTCGTGCCCGTTTCCACTGCCCTTCGCCATGCCCGAACCGCATTGCTCACCGTGTCCCTCGGCGCACTCCTGGCCACCACCGCGGGATGCGCCGACAGCGAGCCCACCCCGAGCGACGTCGCGAGCGACTGGGTGCACGCGTTCACCGAATTCGACCGGACCGCGCTGGCCGATCTCTCCTGCGGTGAACTGCGCGCGGACATCAAGGACGACGACTACTGGCGCGAGATACGCGACTCGTCCAGCGACCGCATCGTCGACATCGACGTCAAGGAGGAGAAGGTCGACGGGGACCACGCCATGGTCACCGTGTCCGTGGTCACGGAGAGCAACGACTCCCACGACCCCTCCGACAGGGAGACCAACACGGACGACCTGACGCTCGTACGCGACCTGGACGGCCACTGGAAGGCCTGCGAGGAAGAGGACGACCACCGCTAGGACACGCGTCACGCGTCAGGTGCCACGCGTCAGGCCCGGGCGCCGCCGCCCGGCCCGAGGGGTTCGCCTCGGCCGGTCCGGCGGGCTCCCGGACGGCAGCTCGGCGCCGCCGGCCCGAACGGCGGGCCCCCATTACGCACCGACCGGGCGCACGCGGGGGTGGCGGCCATCGAGGCCGCGGCCGGGCAGGGCGGGGACTGCGGGATCGCGGTCGACGCGAACCGGGCGGGGCGGGGCGTCCGGCGAGGGCGGTAAGCGTGAACCGCCGCGAGGCGGCAGGGCGGTGGCGGACCGGGCCCTCGAAGTGCGGGGACGCGTTCCGTTCCACCTCTTGCTGGAATGTCATGCACCCGCCATCCTGACACCGGCCGATCTACTCGCATAGATTCCACGGCTCGCTCGCTCCACCTCCGCGAACGTCCGCACCCGCTCCTTGGGAGGATCCTCAAGTGAGACCTCGTCAGCCGCGGCGCCACAGCGCTGCCGCCATCGTGGCGTCCCTGCTCGCCCTGGCCGCCGGCCAGGCCCTCGTGGCACTACCCGCAGCCGCCGCCCCTCATGCTCCGGCCACCGCCACCACCGTGGCCTCCGCACAGGACCAGGTCGCCCGCTCCCTCGCCCGCTCGCTCTCCGACTCCACCTGGCGCACCCGCGTCCAGCAGGCCGCGCTGGCCGCCGACGAGGTGCCCATCACGGCACTGGCCGACCGGAGCGGCAGCGGACTCACGTCCGAGCTGGTCCGTGCGGACCGCCAAATCGCGGCGGCCAAGGGCCTCGACACCGACATCGGTTCGCTGCTGCGGCTGCGGCTCGGCGACGACGGCATGCGCGACGCGCTGGCCGACGGACAGGCGCCCTGGGTGGCCCCCGCGGCAAGCGACGACAACGCCACCACGGTCGTCGCCTACGACAGCCGGGGCCGCGCGCACGCCCTCGACGCCCGTCACGCGCCCGACCGTCCCGTCTATGTCGTCGACATCGACAGCTCCAAGGCGCTGGCCGCCGGACTCGGCGTCCTGAACCGGCAGTTGCACCACCACGGCCTGGCCTCCGACGCATCGGCATCGGCATCGGCATCGAAGACCCACGCGGACGCGGCCGGGAAGCAGGGGGCCCGGGCCGCTGCCGACGGCTTCTGGACCACTCGCATCGCGGCGGTCGAGCTCTCGGACGACGAGGAGCCCTGGGTCAAGGGCGACGCCGAGATCTACACGCTGGTCACCGGGTTCGGGCAGGACGGCAAGGTACGCGTCGACCCCGTGGACATGCCGTACCTCGACAACGACGGCACCGTCTACCGGCCCGGCCAGATCCTGGTCAACTGGGGCAACTACAAGTACAACCTGGCCGACGCCGTGATGATGGAGGAGGACGGCAGCACCAACTACCGCGACCTCGCCAAGGCCATCGCCACCGTCCTGCTCACCGTCACCGACCAGGGGACCTACATCCCCCTGGTGAACGCGATCCTGGACGCCATCCCCAACGACTGGTGGACGGACGACCCCGACTACGTCGACTCCTGGTACACCCTGGCCCGCAACGACAACGGCACCCGCCACGGCGCCCGCGGCAACGGCTGGATGACCGTGGAACCGTACTTCGTCGAGGAGTTCTAGGCCCCACCCGCGCACGCGCGGCGCGCCACCGGACCAAATGGGCCCGCAGGTAACCCTTCTGAGGACCGGTCAGGTACAGGGGGTCGGCTCCAGCCGCGGGTCGCGGCTGGAGCCGACGTCGTCATCGGCCGTGCGACCGCCGGGCAGGATGCACTGCCCCGCATGCCCCGGGTGGTACGCAACCGGCTGTGCGGCAGGGGTGGTTGGCACGGTGCGGGCGGCGGTCCGGGCCGCGGTCGGTCAGGGCCTGGCGGGTGCTTCGACGGCGAGCACGCGGTCGCGCAGGACGGGGAGTTCGGAACGCATCCGGGTGACCTCGGCCATGTCGAAGTCCACGCTCAGCGTCTCCTGCCCGGTGCCGGCCCGGCCCAGCACGGTCCCCCAGGGGTCGACGGCCACACTGTGTCCGGCCTGCCGCATACCGCCGTGGGTGCCGCTCGCGCAGCAGGCCAGCAGGAAGACCTGTTCCTCCAGTGCCCGTGTGCGGGTGAGGAGTTGCCAGTGCGCGAGCCGGGCCGCGGGCCATGCGGCGGGTACCGCGATCAGTTCCGCGCCCGCGTCGATCAGGCCCCGGAAGAGTTCGGGGAAGCGCAGGTCGTAGCAGATGGCCAGGCCGACCACCCCGAAGTCGGTGGGTACGGTGACGATCTCCTCGCCGCCGCCCATCAAGGTCGCCTCGCCGGTGTCGAAGCCGTACCGGTGGATCTTGCGGTAGCGGCCGCGCAGCTCGCCGTCCCGGTCGAAGAGGAGGGCGGTGTTGTAGAGGGTCCCGTCGTCGTCCCGTTCGACGATCGATCCGGCGTGGAGCCAGACTCCCGCGTGGCGTGCCGCGGCGGACATGGCCTGCGCGGTGGGTCCGTCGACCCCTTCGGCGTCGCGGTCCCAGCGGTCGTACGACCACGCGCCGGCCGCCCACAACTCCGGCAGGACCACCAGGTCGTCGCCGGCCCGGCCGCGGACCAGCGCGGCGGCGCGTCGGCGGCGCTCGTCCGCGGAATCCGCCGCGCCCGGCGGGTCCGTCGAGTCCACGGACAGCTGGATCAGCGAGGCACGCATGGCCGCCACCTTCAGGACCGCGTCCGCGGTCCGGGGAAGTCCGGGAAAACGTGTTCCCCACCAGCGTAAGGAGGGTTCCGCGCCGCCCGCTCCCCGAGACGTGTTCGGGGCGGGGAGCGGGCCGTGCCCTGATCCGCGCCGCCTTGCAGATGCCATCACCGGCACCGCGAGCGTCCGGGTCGTGGGCCAAGCGGCAGGCGGCGCCGAAACGGTCCGGCCCACCGGGGTACTCGCCCCGGACTGATCGGTACGGGCACCCGTACCGCACGCGTTGTCGTCCCGGCGGCCTTCGATGACGACGACGGGGACGCTCTCGTCGCACCGGGCGTCACCCGCAGGCCGGACAAGGGAGTTCGCCGACCGTCCGGTGGCGGCGCCGCCACGGTGGACGGAACGCGGGCGCATCACCCGCCGGGAACCTGAAGGGCTCGCCCAGGCGCGGGCGGGGCGGGGCAGGGCTGTCGTCCGGGGCGAGGGGGCCGTCCGGGGCACGGGCAGAGGTGGAGACCATCCGCAAGGGAGGGGGTCTCCACCTCACAGGTATCCACTGCCTCATGAAGAAGGACAGTCGCTACATGACCAGGAGCGCCACGGTTCCCGCGGCGGCTACCGCGGAGAGAATCGCACACAGGCGCATCGTCTTGGCCCAGCTCTGCATCGCGTCCGCGACGACTTTAATAATCTCCCTATTCACTTCCACCTCCCTTCTCCCTCGAGAGACGCATGCCTTCCCTTTGTAAAGGGCAGGCATCCCTCTTGGTAATTTTTGCATGACGAAAGGAGGCATGCCAAGGGGGTCTTTACTCCAGGGAAAGGAAAACGGGCCTGCACTGGATCCGTCATTCAGTGCAAACCCGTCCATATCCTTCGCGGTAGCCGCCGCGAAGGGGTGCCCCTGTCCGTCAACAAGGGGCCGTGGATACCTGCTCCAGTATCTTCAATACAGCGCCATCTGCCAAGTAGCAGATGGCTTCTTTCTGTCAGCCGCCATGCTCAACGCCAGGCACCAACGGCAAAGTCGGACGCCGCCACATCGCCGACCGCCACCCGGCCACCCACCTCGCACGCAGCCACCTGGCACAAAGCGAACTGGCACTCTTCCACCTGCAGAGCACCCGTCCCATTGCCCGCACCCAGGACGATGCGTGCATGCCATCACCGCGCCGGCCGCACTCCGCGCGACACACCTGGACGGGCGCCGAACATCACACGCCTATGCCACCCCGGGGAGCCGTGGGCCGGTGGCTCATGTATGTTTGGCACGCGCATCGCTATTCCCGCGTGCGCACGACAAATCCTGCCACTTTTCTGTTCCGGAGCCTTCTGATGGAAAAAATTCCCGGCCCCCCGCTGACCTGGGTGAAGAGCAGCGCAAGCGGAGGGGGCAACTGCGTTGAGGTTGCAGCCAGTTGCGAGGCACTGCACGTGCGGGATTCGAAAATCCCTGCCGGTTCCGTCCTGACCTTTCCCGCCCACTCCTGGCAGGCATTCATCAGCGGCTTGCGGTAGGCGACCGGACGGCCGGGGAGTCGGGTTTCCTTTTCTTATTCTTCAACCCTCTCCACCCCTTCGACCAGATCTCCCGTACTGGCGCTGATTTCTTCCACGCCATCCAGCGGGATCACGGCGGAAACGGCGGAGGGCCCGCCTGCGGCGGGCACTCCCGTCTTGTGCCCTATCCGCTCGGCGTTCGCCTCGATCAACGCGTACGCGTCGGGCGCCGGAGCTTTGATCTCCAGCTCGTAGAAATTCTCCAGGTAGTGGGCGACGGAATCCTCGGTGATGGAATCCCGCCCCTCCCGGACGATGGCGTCCTTGTGCCGTGCCTGCGTCTCCAGGTACAACGCCATGTCCTCGTCCGCCTCGGCGAACTCATAGATCACGTACGACGTCGTGAAATACCGGTACAGGCCGAGGTGGAATGGGATCACGCGCAGAGTGATCTTCGGATGGTCGGCCAGTTCCCTCAGCTGGACCAGTTGCCGGCGCATCACTCCCGGCCTTCCCACCGTCCGCGCCAGGACGCCCTCGTCGACGATGAAATGCATCTCCGGCCCGTCCGGCCGAAACAGCCTCTCCTGCCGCTCCAGGCGCAGCTCCGCCCGCTCCTCCAACTGGTCGGGCGGCGAGGTCCAGCGCAATACCTCGCGCGCGTACTCCTCTGTCTGCAGCAGCCCGGGAACGAGATCGGGTTCGAAGTTGCGGATGACCGCTGCCGCGTTCTCGTACGCGATCGAGAGGACGAACGCCTGGGGTGCGGAATTCTTGTAGCGGTCCCACCAGGGGCGTTCTTTCGCCGCCCGTGCCATCGACACCATCGCGTCGACCTGCGCCGCGTCGGCCACCTCGTACAGCGCCAGCAGCGCCCGGAGGTCCGTGATCGAGATGCCCACGGTTCCCGCCTCGATCCGGATGATCTTCGAGTGCGACCATTCCAGCTCGTCGGCGACAGCCCGCTGTGTCAGATGCTTCGACTCCCGTAAGCGACGCAGCTGCTCACGCAGCCGACGTCGCTGCAGAGCAGGGTCAATCAGCGGCACACCCATCCTCCTGCCACAACGCCACCCGGCAGCACGCCGTACCTACCCATGCCACCTCGCACGCCGCGATGCGGCCACAGGCCCGGTACACAACTGCCACCTGGACCTGAGCATCAGGCAGAACGCCTGCCAGCACAAGCGGTTCACTCCACCCCGCCCCACCGGTGGGCCGTCAACCGGCCACGCGTGGCGGCGCGGAAGGCTGCGGCGTCCCCGGCCCGCCCTCTGCGGACGGGGCGGACGCCGCTCGGCCGGGCAGCGGCCCGCGGCCCCGGCACCCGCCGGACGGGAGCGTCGGGCACACCGCCGCCGGCCGGCCCGCCCCACGGGGCGACAGCGTCCTCTGCGTCCTCTCCGCCACGGCACAGGACACCGCACCGCCGAACCCCGCACCACCAGCGCACTCCCGCGCTGCGCCCCCCGCGCCAACTGCTCCTTGTGAGCTGGTACTGGCACAACGACACTAGCCGTGGAGCCATGTGGCACTTGTCCCCCGCGCACGACGCCGGGAGCACAACGCATCACAGCACACCGCCAGGAGGCCGGCCGTGAGCAGCCTTCCCGCCTCCCGGCACCACGACATGAGTCACCGTCACACCGTGCAGACAGCCACCACGCCGTCCGCCGCCCCCACGGTGCCGCCCGGCCCGCAGTCGCGCACCCCCATGGCCGACCCCGACCGCAAAGGACGACACATGGATGCCCTTGACCCGTTCTTTCAGCGCGAACTGCTCCGCGACCGCCTCAAAAGGGCCCGCGAGCAGGCCGGTCTGACACAACGTGAGGTCGCCACCGCGCTGGACTGGTCCCCCTCGAAGGTGATCAGGATCGAGAACGGCAAGAACCGTGTGTCACCCAGCGACGTCCGGATCCTCATCCAGCACTACGGCGCCGGGCAGGAGGAGCAGGAGACCCTGATCGCGATGGGCCGCGCGGCGCGGCTGCCGTCGTGGTGGGAGCCCTGGCGCACGGTGGCCACCCCGAACTTCCTCACCTATCTCACCTACGAGACCTCCGCGCCGATCATCCGCAACTTCGAACCCAATCTGATCCCCGGACTCCTGCAGACGGAGGAGTACGCGTCACACCTGCTGAAAGGACTCGAAGAGACCCAGGACAAAGCGGAAGCACTCCTGCAGCTGAGGCTGGAACGCCAGGCCCGGGTTCTGCGGCCGGACGGCCCGAGCATGTGGTTCATCATCGACGAATCCGCCCTGCGCCGGACCGTCGGCAACGAAGCCGTAATGCGTCGGCAGTTGGAGAACCTGGTCCAGCTAAACGAAGTGGAGAACGTGCACATCATGTATGTGCCGTTCAGCGCCGGCATCTACCCGCTGTTCAGATCCCCCTACGTCGTCTTCGAATTCCCCGAGCAGGACTACGACCTCGTCTCCTACGTGGAAAGCCCGGACGGCGAGGTCCTCTTCAGCGAAAAGGCGCCCGGCCGCAGCGGGCAACGCGCCCCCTCCGACTACCTCGAGGCCTTCTGGGAGACGGAGAGGGGGGCGGCCAGGGAACTGCCCGCCCGCATCCTCGACCTCCCCGCCGTTTAGGCGGGATGCCCCCGTTCGCCGTCCGGTCTCCGTCGTGTGCCGGGCGCCCTGCGCACGGTCTAGGCGGCGTTCCCGATCACGGAGTCGAGGGTCTTCTCGGTGACGGTGTCGGGGACGTGGATGCCCGAGGGGAGCTTGTAGGCCTGACCGCGGACGGCGCCGCCGGGGAACTCGGCGGTGTGGAGGTTGAAGTACCAGTTGCGGGGGTTGGCCTTGATGCCCTCCAGCAGGTCGTGGTCGTCGACGGTGACCGTGCCGTGGGCGAACGTGCTGCCGTTCTCGAGCTTCTTGGTGAAGAAGGGGATCTTCACATCGCCGTTGACACCCTTGGCGCCCTTGTGGAGGTGGCCGAGGGTCGGCGTCGCGGTCCCGGTGAACGTGAACGCGTAGGAGACCTGGTCGCCCTGGATGCGCATGAGGGCCAGGGCATGGCCGTCCTTGTCGCCCACGGCCGGTCCGCCCTGGACGGGTACCTCGTCGGCACCGGTCATGACCGACGCGAAGAACACGGCGTCCGCCCTGTTCTTCTCCCACCGTCCCGCGCCCTTGCCGGAGTTGCTCCCGCCGGTGTGCTCCGCACCGGCCGACGCGTGCCCGCCGGCGGCCCGGCCGGCGCCTTCGGCACGCGCGCCGCCGCCGATCGCGGAGTCCTCACCGTTGCAGGCCGTCAGCAGGAGCGCGCCGGTGACGACAGACACGGCGACCATCCCAAAACGCTTGCTCATCATGGCAGTTGGGCCTTTCGAGTGAGGCGGCCGCGACTGTTTCGCGGCCCGTCCCCCACAACACGGGGCGCCCTGACGGCCCTGCTCAGCCGATGACACGGCTGAGACATGCCTGAGACGGGTCCCGATCACTCGGAACGCGATCTTGACAGGAACCCGCGGCTCCGCGGCGGCCGTCCGGCACTGCGATGCGGCTCGGCACCGTTGGCGCTGCGGCACGACGCCACCGGGCGCCGGCCCGTCCGCTGCGGCGAGAGCACGGGCGCACCACACCTCACCTCACAGCGGGCGTCGTCAGTCGTCGTCGTGCCCGGGCGGGTCGTCGAAGTGCGGGCTGTCGTGCCGGGGCGGGCGCGGGGGCGTCCACGATGTCGTGCGGGCGGGGGCGGCCGTCAGGTGGACCGTGTGGATCCGTCCGTCCAGGATGCCCAGCGCCAGGGCGTGCAGGACCCTGCCGTTGCGGTCGCGCAGGATCACCTCCGGCCGGTCGACGGCGTGGTTCTGCTCCACCGTCACACCGATCCGCACCAGCGGCGGGATGATCGCCGTGAGGACCCTGGCCACGGTGGCCGCGCCGGTGATGCGGGCCGGCCACGGCAGTGTCGTACCGCCGCCGTCACTGGCCAGGCGGACCGCGGCGGCGAGTTGGCGGCCCGCCGCCTCCGAGCAGCCCACGGCCGACGTGACCTGCGGCAGCGCGCACCCGAACACCTCCCGCAGCACAAGGACCGCGCGTTCCAGCGGGGAGAGCCGCTCCAGCGCCAGCAGGGTGGCCGTCACCAGCGACTCGGCCAGCTCCGCCGGTTCCTCCGGGTCCCGGTGGGGGTCGCCCGGCAGCGGCTCCGGAAGCCACGGCCCGACGGGGTCCCCCCGCTGGATGCGGGCCGTGCGCAGCGCCTCGGCCGCGATCCGGGTGACCGCCGCCGCGAGGAACGCCCGGCTCTGCCCGGGCCGCGGGGCGCAGGTCTGCCAGCGCAGCCAGGTCTCCTGCACCGCGTCCTGCGCGCCGCGCGCGCTGCCCAGGATCCGGTGGGCGAGGCTGAGCAGCAGCGGGCGCAGTTCCTCGAACTCCTCGGCCCGGCCCACAGTCACTCCTCCTCGGCATCCCGGCGCCCCGACGGGCGGCCCGGCCCTCCCGGTTGCCCTGCCGACCGGCTTGCGGGTCCCCTGCGCCGACGTGCCTGCCGGGCTTGAGCGGCCTGCCGTGCCGGCTCCCGCTTCGGGGGCCCTCTCCCGGTGTCCCCGGGCGGGGAGGCGGGGGCCGGGCCCTGCCTCATGTGTGAAGCGCCCGCCCGCCCTCGGGGGAGGGGGCGGGCGGGCACGCACGGGGAGGGGATCTGCAGGCCTCACCCTAGGGACGCAGGCGGCCCGTGTCCCGCGCCTGCTAGGGAACTTCGAGTTCGGCTGCAGCGACCCTCCACGTACGGCGCCGCGGCCAGGGTCAGCCGGCTTGCAGGGGCTCCGCGGGCCGCAGGGCCTGTACGTTGCGGTGGATGTCCAGTGCCGCCGTGGACTTGTTGAGGGTGATGTAGTGCAGGCCCGGGGCGCCCTCGGCGAGGAGGTGCCCGGCCATGGCGGTGGCGTACTCGACGCCGATGCGGTGGCCCTCGCCCGCCGTGTCGCGGGCCGCGTACAGGCGTTGGGCGAGGTCCGTGGGGAAGGCGGCGTCGGACAGTTCGGCGAAGCGGGCGAGCTGCCGGTGGTCGGTGGCGGGCATGATCTCGGGGATGATCGGGACGTCGCAGCCGGCGGCCGCGACCCGGTCGCGCAGCCGCAGGTAGTCGTCCGTGCGGAAGAACATCTGCGTGATCGCGTAGTCGGCGCCCGCCCGGCACTTGGCCACGAAGTGCCGGATGTCGCTGTCCCAGTCGGCCGAACGCGGGTGCTTCTCGGGGAAGGCGGCCACGCCGATCCTGAAGTCGCCCAGCGAGCGCACCAGTTCGACGAGTTCGCAGGCGTGCCTGAAGCCCTGCGGATGCGCCGTCCAGGGCCCCTTGGGGTCGCCCGGCGGGTCGCCGCGCAGCACCAGGACGTCGCGGATGCCGGCGTCCGCGTACTGGCCGATGATCCGGCGCAGTTCGGCCACCGAGTGGCCGACCGCGGTCAGGTGCGCGACGGGCCGCAGGGTGGTCTCGGATGCGATGCGCCGGGTGACCGCCACCGTCCGGTCGCGGGAGGAGCCGCCGGCGCCGTAGGTGACGGACACGAAGTCCGGCCGCAGCGGCTCGATGCGGCGGATCGCCTCCCACAGGGTGCGCTCCCCCTTGGCCGTCCTGGGCGGGAAGAACTCGAAGGAGAACGTCGTCACGGCCGGCCTTCCTCGGTGAGGTGGTGTGCTCGCGGGTGGTGGACGGCGGCCGCGGGCGCGGACGGCTCGGGGGCGGGGGCGGGACTCCTGGTGGAGTTGTATGCCGCTCCGCTCGGGTCCGGGTAGCCCGGCGCTGGGGCCGCCGCTCACTGGCTCCTGCTCCACCGGGCACCCGACGGGCCGCCCGTGTCCGGCCCGTCTCCCGGCCGGGAGCGGGACACGGTGGGGCAAGGCCGCCGTGGGGCGGTGCAGGGTGGGGCGGGTGCCTCAGGCCGTGTCCGCGGCCTTGCGCAGGGCGTCGGCCCGGTCCGTGCGCTCCCATGTGAAGTCCGGCAGCGCGCGGCCGAAGTGGCCGTACGCGGCGGTCTGCGAGTAGATCGGCCGCAGCAGGTCCAGGTCCCGGATGATCGCGGCCGGACGGAGGTCGAAGACCTGCTCGATCGCGGACTCGATCGCAGCGGGGTCGACCTTGGCCGTGCCGAACGTCTCCACGAACAGGCCCACCGGCTCGGCCTTGCCGATCGC
>NZ_BMWD01000048.1 GCF_014651055.1 Streptomyces fructofermentans | reverse complement strand
GTGCGGGCCCTACCGGGGTGGGCCCGCACGGCGGGGGACCCGGGGCGGTACGGCCGCCCCGGCACCCAACGGCTCAACCCCGCACCGGCTCCCGCTCGGACTCGGACTCCTGCTCCGGCTCCCGCTCGGACTCGGGGCCCGGCTCCGGCTCCGGCTCGGACTCGGGGTCCGGCCCCGGCTCCCCGCGTACGGATCCCGCGCCCCGTGCCTCGGCGAACGCGAGCCCGGCGACCGAGCCGAGCATGAGCGACGTACCGACGACCGTCGCCGCGGTCAGGTGCTCGCCGAGCAGCGTGACGGCGAGCAACGCGGCACTCACCGGTTCGAGGAGCATGACCACGGAGACGGTGGCCGAACGGACGACAGCCGCGCCCGCGAAGTACAGCGCGTACGCGAGCGCCGTCGGCACGGCGGCGACGAACGCCACCAGCACGGCGACCCGTACGGGGTCGTCGGTGTGCGGGACCAGACCTTCCACCAGAGCGAACGGCAGCAGGCACACGGCCGTGACGGCGAACGCCCCCACGGTCGTGGCCGAGGCGTCGGTACCACCGGAGCGCCCCCATCGGCGGGTCAGCACCGTCATGGCCGAGTACCCGGCGGCGGACACGAGGGCGAGCCCCACGCCCGCCGGCCGGACCGTGACGCCTCCGCCGCCGAGCACCAGGACCACGAGCCCGGCGAGCGCCCCCACGACGGCGGCGCGCCCGCCGCGGCCCAGTCGCTCCCCCATGGTCAGCCGCGCGCCGAGCGCGATGAGCACGGGTCCGGAGCCGAGGGTGACGACGGTGGCCACCGCGAGTCCGGTGGACCCGACGGCGGCGAAGTAGGCGGTCTGGAAGACCGCGAGCCCCAGCCCCGTCGCCCCGGTCCGCAGCAGCACCGTGCGGCGGCGGGGCGCTCGGCCACGTACCGGCGGTCGCCTCGGGCGGCACGCGGGCGGCGCAGGGACCGCGCGGCGAGCAGCAGGGCGAGGCCGCAGGCGCAGCGCCAGAAGGACAGGGCGACGGGGCCCATGTCGCCGGCCCGGAAGACGAGCGAGGCGGCCGCGCCCGCAGTGCCCCAGGCGACACCGGCGACGACCAGATAGAACAGGCCTCGCCCGACGGGCAGGCCTGCGACGGAATTCGACACGTGTGCTCTCCGCAACTGCGCAGATGTTCGGGAAGGGACCACGTCGCAGTCCGCGGGACGACGCCTCGGCGGTCGGGGGGGCACCGCAAGGGGACGGCCTCGGCGGCCCCGCGCGGGCGACCGGCCCGGCGGCGGCCACGCCGGGCGCGACCCGACCGGTCCGGTGGCCGCTACGGCGACCGGACCGCGCGAGGCGCACCGCCCGGCGACCGCCCCGAGGCTTCGGACCGCTCGGACGTCACGGCCGCTTCGGCCGCCGCCGTCATCCCCGCCGTCATCCCCACCGTCGCGGTCCGCCGCGGCCGTCCCGACCGGGTGGCCGGGTGCGCGTGGACGCGTCGGCCGGGCACGAGGGCGACTCGGGCGACTTGACCGCCGGGGCACCGTCACCGCCGGGGCGCGAAGGGTCCTCGGACTCGTACGCGGGCAGCACCGGTCCGCCGGGCGGCCCCGCGGAGTCCCGGTGGCCCGACTCAGACCGCCGGAGGCGGAAGGACCAGCACGTGCGGATGCATGACCGGCACCCTAGACGGCGGTGCCACGCGCGGTCAGTTCCTTTTCCTCGCCGCCCCCGCCCGCCCCGACCGCTTCCCCGGTGCCGCCCGCCACCGGCGAGTTCGGCTTCCCGGACGGCGTGGACGACTGCGCGATGAACGCTCCGAGGAGTACGACCCCGCCGCCGATGATCTGCGGCGCGGACAGGTGCTCGCCGAGCAGCACCCAGGCGAGCACGGTCGCGATGACCGCCTCCAGGCAGGCCACGACGCCCGCGACCTGCGGGGACAGCCTGCGCACCGACAACACCCCGGTGACGTACGCGACGACGGTGGCGACGAGCACGATCCAGCCGATCAGCAGTGAGGCCGCGACGGAGGTTCCGTCCAGGTCGGCGTTCCCGCCGAGGACCGACCAGTCCATCCCCCACGGCCGCGCGACCGCCGTCAGGACGAGCGCGCCGACGAGCAGTCCGTACGCGATGACCCCCAGCGGGTCCGGCGCCTCGTCCCCCGCGTCCCCGCCCTGGTCGGCCAGGACGAAGTAGCCGACCTGGCAGCAGGCGGCGCCGAGCGCGAGCAGCAGGCCGACGGCGTCGAAGCTCAGCCCCGACCACACCTCGACGACACTGGCGAGGCCGCCCACGGCCAGGACGACACCCAGCGCCGCCGCCCGGGTCACCGGCCGCCGCTGCACGAACCGCACCCACCCGAGGACGAGCGCGGGCGCCAGGTACTCGACGAGCAGCGCCACCCCGACGGGAATCCGCGAGATCGACGCGAAGTAGAAGGCCTGGACACCGGCCACGGCGAGCAGGCCGAACCCCGCGAGCAGTGCGGGGCGCTCGCGCACCAGGCGCCGGTGGCGCACGGCCAGCGGCAGCATCACCAGGGCGGCACCGGCCACACGCAGCCACACCACGTGCAGCGGGTCGAGTCCCGCCTCGATCAGCGGCTTGGCCGCGACACCGGAGCCACCGAAGGCGACCGCCGACCCGAGCGCGAGACCCAGCCCGACGCCCCGCCCCCGGTGGAGCTGACTGCTTTCAGACGTATGCACCGGCACATGATGACAGGCGACGACATGAGCGTCATCCCCAATGACACCTGTCTCGACGACTGGACGTCCCGCCCCTGCCGTACGCCCCGGATCGCGCCCACCCCGCGACACCCCGGACGCCGGATCCCCGTCCCCGGACCCCGGACCCCGGACCCCGGACCCCGGACCCCGGACCCCAGCAGGAGATCCTCCCGGCGAGCACGACACCCAGTCACCTCCACGCACGACCCCACCACGCGAGCACCCGACCAACATCCCTTCACCGAAGGCCACTTGGGCGGACCGGGCCGCATCCCGACGGCGTCACCCAATTGTTATGGCGGATGACAAATTCTGGCTACACACCCCTGGCGCCCGCGCTCGACCGCGCCGTAAGTTCCCGCTCACAACATTCAACCGGGCGGATCACCCGAGAACCGGCAATTCCTCCGAGAGTGTTCCCCTCTCCCCCCTCAACACCCTCGCGCGTCCGGATGTCCGGCCGTAACACCAGAAAGGACCCTGCCCATGCGCAAGGGACTCCTCCTCATCGCCGCGGCAGTAACCCTGAGCACGTCGCTCACCGCCTGCGGCGGCGACTCGGCGGACGACGACAGCTCCGGCTCCGACGCCAAGAAGGCGAAGATCGGCGTCATCCTCCCGGACAGCAAGTCGTCGGCACGCTGGGAGACCGCGGACCGCAAGTACCTGTCCGAGGCCTTCAAGGCGGCGGGCGTCGACTACGACATCCAGAACGCACAGGGCGACAAGCAGCAGTTCCAGACCATCGCGGACCAGATGATCACCAGCGGCGTCAACGTCCTGGTGATCGTGAACCTGGACAGCGGAACCGGCAAGGCCGTCCTGGACAAGGCCAAGTCGCAGGGCGTGGCCACCATCGACTACGACCGGCTCACGCTCGGCGGCTCCGCCCAGTACTACGTGAGCTTCGACAACAACGCGGTCGGCAAACTGCAGGGCGAGGGCCTGAGCAAGTGCCTGAGCGACATGAAGGCGAAGAAGCCGATCGTCGCCACCCTCAACGGCTCCCCGACCGACAACAACGCCACCCTCTTCGCCGAGGGCTACAACGGCGTCCTCGACCCGAAGTACGCGGCCGGGGAGTACGTCAAGGGTCCCGACCAGTCCGTCCCCGACTGGGACAACGCCCAAGCAGGCACGGTCTTCGAGCAGATGCTCACCAGCGAGCCGAAGATCGGCGGTGTGCTCGCCGCCAACGACGGCCTCGGCAACGCGGCGATCGCGGTGCTGCGCAAGCAGAACCGCAACGGCGAGGTGCCGGTCACGGGCCAGGACGCCACCGTGCAGGGCCTGCAGAACATCCTGGCGGGCGACCAGTGCATGACCGTCTACAAGGCCGTCAAGAAGGAGGCCGACGCCACCGCCGCACTCGCCGTGTCCCTCGCCAAGGGCCAGAAGGGCAAGACCAACGCGACCGTGGAGGACCCCGAGGGCAAGCGGAAGGTGGCGTCCGTACTGGAGACACCGGTGGCCATCTACAAGGACAACGTCAAGGACGTGGTCGCCGACGGCTTCGTCACCAAGGACGAACTGTGCAAGGGCAAGTTCGCCGAGCTCTGCGCCGAGGCCGGCGTCAACTAGCCCTCCCTGCGCTCCGGCCGGCCCAGCCGCCGGCCCGACGAGCCCTTCGCGGGCCCCGGGACGCACGGCCTCCCGGGGCCCGTGACCTCACCACAGTAAGGAGCCGTCTTCCATGACAGCGACCCCGATCCTTCGACTGCGGGGGATCGAGAAGAGTTTCGGCCCTGTGCAGGTGCTCCACGACGTGGCCTTCGATGTCCATCCCGGGGAGGTGACCGCCCTCGTCGGCGACAACGGGGCGGGCAAGTCCACCCTGGTGAAGTGCATCGGCGGAATCCACCCGTTCGACGGCGGCGAGTACTGGTTCGAGGGAGAGCGGGTCCAGGTCCACAGTCCGCGCGACGCCGCCGCGATGGGGGTCGAGATCGTCTACCAGGACCTGGCCCTGTGCGACAACCTGGACATCGTCCAGAACATGTTCCTGGGCCGGGAGAAGCGCCGCGGACTCGTCCTGGACGACGCGACGATGGAGGAGATGGCCGCGAGGACCCTGGAAGGGCTCTCGGTGCGGACCGTCAAGTCCATCCGCCAGCAGGTCTCCAGCCTGTCCGGTGGCCAGCGGCAGACCGTGGCCATCGCCAAGGCCGTGCTGTGGAACAGCAAGGTCGTGGTCCTCGACGAGCCCACCGCGGCGCTCGGTGTGGCGCAGACCGCGCAAGTCCTCGAACTGGTGCGGCGGCTCGCCGACAACGGCCTCGCCGTGGTCCTGATCTCGCACAACATGAACGACGTCTTCGCGGTGTCCGACCGGATCGCCGCCCTGTACCTGGGCCGGATGGCCGCCCAGGTCAAGGCCTCGGACGTGACGCACTCCCAGATCGTCGAGCTGATCACCTCGGGCCGCAGCGGAGACCTCGGCCTCGTACACACCAACGGAGCCACCCCATGAGCGCAGCCGTCGCCCCCGAGAAGCCCGAAAGGCCCGAGGAGCCCGAGCGGCCCGGCGTCCCGCACAAGCGCGCCACGGCCGGAACGGCGAGTCTGCGCTCGGTCGGCCGCGACTACGTCGCGCGCCTGCGCGGCGGCGAGTTGGGCGCGCTGCCCGCAGTCCTCGGCCTGGTCGTGCTCTGCGTCTTCTTCGCCTCCCTGCGCCCGGTCTTCCTGTCCGAGCTGAACTTCGCCAACCTGCTCACCCAGGGCACGGGCAGCATCGCCATAGCCATGGGACTGGTCTTCGTCCTCCTCCTCGGCGAGATCGACCTGTCCGCCGGGTACGCGAGCGGGGTCTGCGCCGCCGTTCTCGCGATCCTCCTCACCGACCACGGCTGGCCCTGGTACGGCGCGGTCGGAGCGGCGATCCTCACCGGCACGTTCATCGGCCTGGTACTCGGACTGCTGGTGGCGAAGGTCGGCATTCCGTCCTTCGTCGTCACACTGGCCGCCTTCCTGGCCTTCCAGGGCGTCGTGCTGATGCTGCTGAAGGAGGGGACCAACATCTCCATCCGCGACGAGACGATCCTGGCCGTCGCGAACGACAACCTCTCCCCCGCGCTCGGTTGGGCGCTGCTGGCGACCGGCGTCACGGCCTACGCGGCGGTACAGCTCCGGCAGAACCGCAACCGCGGCAGGCGGGGGCTCGCCACCGCTCCGCCCGCCCTGCTCGCCGTCAGGATCGGCGGTCTCGCGGTGCTCGGCTCGATCGCCGTCCACCTGCTCAACCGGGAGCGCAGCCGCAACATCATCGTGGACTCGCTCAAGGGCGTGCCGATCGTGGTTCCGGTCATCGCCGTCCTGCTCGTCGCCGGCACGTTCGTACTCCAACGCACGTCCTTCGGACTGCACATCTACGCGGTGGGGGGCAACGCGGAGGCCGCCCGGCGGGCGGGCATCAACGTGGCGGCCATCCGTGTCTCCGCGTTCGTCATCTGCTCGTCCCTGGCCGCGGTCGGCGGCATCGTCGCCGCGTCCCGCGGCAACTCGGTCGACCCCAACACGGGCGGCAGCAATGTCCTGCTGCTGGCCGTCGGGGCAGCGGTGATCGGCGGTACGAGCCTGTTCGGCGGCCGGGGCCGGGTCATGGACGCGGTGCTCGGCGGCATGGTGGTGGCGGTCATCCAGAACGGCATGGGCCTCATGGGCTACAGCTCAGGGGTCAAGTACGCTGTCACGGGTTCGGTTCTGCTGGTGGCCGCGGGCGTGGACGCGTTGTCCCGTCGCCGGGCCGTACGACGATGAGGTCGAGGCGTCATGAAAGCCGGTCCCTCGCAGGAGGAGATCCGCCGGCACAATCTCGGCACGCTGCTCCGCCATGTGCACCTCGGCGGCTCCACCTCACGGGCCGTACTGGCCGACCGCATGGGCCTCAACCGCAGCACGATCCTGGGCCTGGTCAGCGAACTGTCCTCGGCCGGCCTCATTCGTGAGGAGCTCCCCCAGGACACCGGCAGGGCGGGGCGTCCGTCCCTCGTCGTCCGGCCCGAGTCCGACCGGGTGTACGTCCTCGCCTTCGACGTGGGCGTTGACCGCCTGGCCGCCGCGCGGATCGGTCTCGGCGGGGTCTTCCTCGGCCGGCGGGAGACCCCCTGGCCGCGCGGTGGCTTCGACTCCGGCGAGGTGGCCGACGTCCTCGCCGGTTTCGCTCGGCAGCTGATGGACACCGCCCGGGACGGCACCCTGTGCGTCGGCCTGGGTGCCGCGGTCCGCGGTCTGGTGCGGCGGTCCGACGGTGTGGTCCGCTCCGCCGCCCACATCGGCTGGAAGGAGGAGGAGTTCGGCGAGGACCTCACCCGCCGGCTGGGCCTCGGCCTGCCCGTCTCGGTCGAGAACGAGGCCAACCTCGGGGCCGTCGCCGAGCACCTGCGCGGCGCGGGCACCGGCTGCCAGGACCTGCTGTACCTGCACGGCGACATCGGCATCGGCGGAGGCATCATCGCCGGCGGGCAACTGCTCGGCGGGGACGGCGGTTACGGCGGCGAGATCGGCCACATGGTCGTCAACCCGCGGGGCGGCAGACCCTGCGGGTGCGGGGCGCGCGGCTGTCTGGAGTCCGAGGCCGGTGAGCGCGCGCTGCTCCAGGCCGCCCGGCGCGATCCCTCGGCCACCGGCCGGGACGCCGTGCGCGCCGTCGTCGAGGCGGCCGACCGGGGCGACATCAGCGCCCGCGCCGCGCTGCACGACGTCGGTGACTGGCTCGGCATCGCCGTCGGCGGCCTGGTCAACATCCTCAACCCGCGGACCGTGATCTTCGGCGGCACGCTCCGCGAGGTGTTCCTCGGCTCGGCCGCGCAGATCCGGAGCCGTATCAACAGCCACGCCCTCGGTGCCGCCCGGGAGCACCTCCGGCTGCGCGTCGGGGAACTCGGCGACGACGCGGTGCTGGTCGGAGCCGCCGAACTCGCCTTCTCCGAGATCCTGGTCGGCCCGCTGGAGACGCTGGCCCGCACCGGCGCGTAGCGGGCGGGTCCACGGGTACGGGCTCATCCCCGCCGGCGGCCCCCAAGCACCCCGGAACTCCTGGAACCGGCCGGTCGGCCCGCTCCCCCGGCCCGGGCCCTCCGCCCTCCCCAGACTCCCGGCGACTCCCGGCGGCTCCCGGCCCACAGACTCCGGGCCCGCGACTCCGGTCCCCACACTCCGAGTCCCCTGATTCCGGGCCTCCCGACTCCGGGCCTCCTGACTCCGGGCCTCCTGACTCCGGGCCTCCTGACTCAGGGCCCGCTGCCTCAGGGGCAGCCCTCTGGCTCAGGGGCCCTGCCCGTCCGCGCCCTCGTCCGCTCAGCCCGCGTCACCGGCCGGCTCCGCGCCCCGGGCCCGCGGGCCGGAGGACCCCTGCCCGGCGACACCGCGCTCCGCCGCGCCCTCGGCCCCCACCGCCTCGTCCACCAGCACCGGCAGGACCAGCGGCACGGGCAGCACGGGCGCGTCGACACCCGTGCGCCTCAGCACCTCGACCGCCCGCGACGCGGGCTCGGCCACGATCGCCGCGAGCAGGTCGACCGGGCCTGCGAGCCCGGCGCCCCGCCCGACAGCGCGCACGTGGGCCGCCTCCAGCGCGGCGGCGGCCACCGGCGACCAGCCCTCCCCGACCACCGCCGGCACCGCGCCCGAGTCCTCGACGGTGCTCTGCCAGCGCAGGCCGTAGCCGATGCTGCGCTGCACGAGGTACCCCAGCAGCCGGGCGACCTGCGGACCGCCGCCGAAGGCCGCCCGCACCTCGGGGTCGGACTCCAGGAGCGTGTGCAGGAGATGCGCCGTGTCGATCTGCCGGTCCCCGTCCCGCAGGGCCCTTCTGCGCGCGCCTGCGACCACCGCTGCCGACTCCGCGTCGAGGCGGCCCTCGATGTCCACGCGAAGGGCCACGCCCTCCGCGCTCTGCTGGTGGGGAATACGGGATCGCACACCCCCACCCCATCAACCACGGGACGCCACGTCATCCCCGCCGGGAAGCATTCCCCCGTCCCACGGAGGGTGGGCATCACCGCGCGGCCCTCCTCCTCACGGATGAGATCGGGCCGTTTCCGCCCGCCCGGGCGCGCGCCGCCTTGCCCCGCGCCCGGGCGCAACCGCGGCGATCCCGGGTTCGTCCACAGGAGCATGGGGAGCGGGTGCTGGCTGGTGGCCCTGCCGGCGATCGACGGCAGACAGTACGTGTACCGCGTCCACGCTCCCGAGGACGCCCTCCCCGCCGATCTGTTCTGGGATGCCTGGCACTGCCACGACGAGGGTCCGTTCCCGCGGGCCTGCGACCTGTTCGACGTGGCGGTGATACGCAGGGTCGGCTGAGCCGGCCGCCCGCGCGACGCCGACCGCCTTGCCATTCGCACTTTCTGACAGTTCATCAGTATTGAATGTTGACGACCCTGCGGCTACCTTCCGCGACACCGTAGCCAGCTGCGCCCGGCGCAGCACCCGAGTCGAGGGGTGGTCGCATGGCCGAAGTCAGCGCGGAAGCACGGATCGAGGCACCGGCCGAGAAGGTCTGGGACCGACTCACGGACTTCTCCTCGTACGGGGAGTGGAACTCCACCCACACCAGCTTCCCGAAGGGCGGCCCCCAGAAGCTCGAGGTCGGCGGCACCTTCGAGGAGAACATGAGGCTGATGGGCTTCCCGGCCGAGGTGAACTGGACGATCGAGGAGTTGGAGACCGCGCGCACACTGGCGATCCGCGGCAAGGGCCCGATGGCCGTCGTCGTCTCCACGCGGTACACGCTGATCCCGGAGGGCGACGCCACCACGGTCCGGATCGACGGCGAGTTCACGGGTGCGGCCGTCTCGTTGATGGCGGGCAAACTCAAGGACTCGGCGACGGCGGCGCTCCACGAGTCGCTGCGCAAGCTCGGCGGACTGGTGACCTGAGCCCGCCCCCGGCCCGGTCGCCCGCCCGGGCACGAGCACGGTCGCGGCCGGCCGGACCACCCGCGGCGACCGCCCGCGCGACGGAACCCGCGAAGCCCGTCCCCCGGACGCGACACACGTGAAGGGGGGTACTCCGCAAGCGGAATACCCCCCGGTCGGCCCCCGCCCAGGAGCCATCAGTCCTCGTCGGCGAGGATCAGGTACAGCTTCTTCCGGGCGTCGTTGATCACGGACAGCGCCTTCTCCCGCTGCTCCTTGCTGCCGGTCTTCCAGACCTGGCCGAACGCCTCCATCAGACCGAAGCCGGCCTGCCGGATGTCGCTCAGCGCCTCCCAGTCGACCCCGCGCCCGGCGTCCTCCCAGGGCGCGTCGGGCCCCTCGTCGGCCGCCGCGCGACCGTCGTCGGTGAGCGAGAACAGCTTCTTGCCCCCGTCGGTCGCGCTGCTGATCAGGCCTTCGTCCTCCAGCAGTTGAAGCGTCGGGTACACCGAGCCCGGGCTGGGCTTCCACGCCCCGCCACTGCGCTCGGCGATCTCCTGGATCATCTCGTAGCCGTGCATGGGCCGGTCCTTGAGCAGAGCCAGGATCGACGCGCGTACGTCACCGCGCCGCGCCCTGCCCCGCGGTCCGCCCCGGCCGCCGCGCCCGCCGCCCCAGGGCCCGGGGCCGAAGCCGGGACCACCGAAGCCGGGCCCGAAGGGGCCGAAGGCGGCACGCCGCCCCTCGAAGCCGCCCCGACCGGGGTGGCCGGGACCGCCGCGTCCACGTCCTTGACCGGGTCCGAAGCCCGGTCCGTATTCCTCTCCATGGGAACGCATCGCAATCACTCCATCCATCGTTGATCTGTCGCGATGCGTCAACGATATATCGGAATAGCTCGCCCGACAACCCCTGGCCCTGCCTGGTCCGGTGACTTGCCTCATCGCAGCCGGGGCGCGTCCCAGCGAAGCCGGGTCGCCGACGGCTTCTCTCGGTGGAGATGGGCCACCGCCCCATCCATCTCGCCGAAGGTGATCGGGCCGGCGGGATCGGCGACGGATGGAGAACACTTCGCCAGGTGATCGTGATGCAGCCCGTCCTGGAGATGAACACCCCTGATGGCTTCGACCTCTGGCCTGTCGCCGAGACCGAGCAGTTCCGCTTCCTGCCGCTCAGCGGCAGGCTCTCACCCGCCGAGATCGGGACGGCGCTCATGCGTATCGCCGCTTGCAACGACGTGGACCCCGCGGACGACGACGACCTCCCACCGCGGCCGGCCGAGCCTCTCAGCGGCTTCCTCCACGGACTGCTGAACCTCGACAGCCCTTACGCGGCGGGCGGCCTGCGCGTCACGGACAACTCCACGGGCATCTCCTTCCCGCCCGGCTGCTGCGACGGACTGGAGGACTGGCACGACTGGTACCAGGTCGTCGACGGCAGCGGCGTAGTCGGGTACGGCCACGATCCGGAGCCGTCGCTGGCCGAGCGGCTCGGGGATACCGTCCGCCTCACCGTCGACACCGACCGGGACGACAGTCCCATGATCGAGCTGTCGGTCGCCGAGCTCCGCCATCTGCTCGCCGGCGCCGAGCGCGACCTGACCGAGTTCCTCGCGGCAGCAACGGACTGGATTGCCGAGCACCTGCCTGACCACTCCGCTCCTCTGACCGCCGCCCTTGCCCGCGTTCTCGCCCTGCCCGCGCCGGGCATACCGCCAACGCCACTCGGTTCCGAACGGGCGTGAACACCGTCTTGCGCATGTCCCGGACGCCCTGGCCAGCCGCGCGTGGCACGCGTCCGGGTCGGCTGCGTGGGTCCACGCGACCCGGATTGGCCTTGGCCCGGACCGCCGGCCGGCGCCTACCGTCTGGCCCATGCGGATTCGAATCGTCGACGCCTTCACCGACCGCCCCTTCGCCGGGAACCCGGCCGGGGTCCTGCTGCTCGAAGCCTCGACGTCCTTCCCGGACGACACCTGGCTCCAGAACGTGGCGCTGGAGGTCAACCACGCCGAGACGGCGTTCGCCCACCCCCTCCCGGCGGGCGGCGGGGCGGACTGGGCGCTGCGCTGGTTCACCCCGGTCGCCGAGGTGGCGATGTGCGGCCACGCGACGCTCGCCACCGCCCACGTGCTGGCCGGCACGGGGAAGGCCGACGGGCCCGTACGGTTCGCCACGCGGAGCGGGGTGCTCGTCGCGACGACGCACGACGACGGGTCCATCACGCTGGACTTCCCGACCGCCCCGCTGACCGCCGTCCCGGTGCCGCCGGGCCTCGCCGGGGCGCTGGGCGCCGAGCCGCTCAGCACGTACGACACCGGACCGAACGTCGGCGACCTGCTGGTCGAACTCGCCGATGAGGGAACGGTGCTGGGCCTCGCGCCCGACCTCCGGTCGCTCGCCCGCCACTCCGAGCGGGGCGTCATCGCCACGGCCCGCGCGGGGGACCCGTCCCGCGGCCACGACTTCGTCTCACGCTGCTTCTTCCCGAACGTCGGCATCGCGGAGGACCCCGTCACGGGGAGCGCCCACACGGCCTTGGCGCCCTTCTGGTCCGAGCGCCTGGGCCGCGACGAACTGACCGGGCTCCAGGCCTCGGCCCGCTCCGGGCTCGTCCGCACCGCGCTCCGCGGCGACCGCACACTGCTCACGGGCCGCGCGGTCACCGTCATCGACGGCGAACTCCTGGCGTAGCGGCCCGGGCCGTCCCGTACGCCGCTCGGGACCGCGGTGGTCCCGGTCGCCGCACGCCACGTACAGGGGCCCGTACGCGTGACCGCCCGGCACCCCGGCCGGTCACCGGCCTCACGCCGTGGGCAGCCAGTCCACCTTCCCCGCCAGCAGCCCGTACCCGACGAACGCCCCGATGTCGAGCAGCGAGTGCGCGACCACCAGCGGTCCCACCCGGCCCCAACGGCGGTAAAGGTAGACGAAGACGACGCCCATCACCATGTTCCCGATGAACCCGCCGATGCCCTGGTACAGGTGGTAGGAGCCGCGCAGCACCGAACTCGCGATCAGCGCCGCCATCGGGGTCCAGCCCAACTGCCCCAGGCGGCGCAGCAGATAGCCGACGACGATGACCTCCTCCACCACCGAGTTCTGGAGGGCCGAGAGGATCAGCACCGGATACTTCCACCACACGTCGGGCAGCGCCTCGGGCACGACCGTGAGGTTGAAGCCGATCCCCCTGGCCGCCAGGTAGAAGGCGATGCCCGAACTGCCGATCACCGCGGCGATCGCGGCACCCCGCGCGAGGTCGAACCACGGCCGGGTCCGGTCGAAGCCGATCGTGCGCAGCCCGGCCCGCTCACGCAGCAGGAGGTGCGCGACCAGGGCCACCGGCACCAGCGCGGACGCGATCCCGAACAGCTGCCACGCCAGGTCGAGCCAGGGGCGGCCCGGCGCGGCCGACGCGTTGAGCGTCGCCGCCTGGTCCTTGAGACCGCCGGGCCGGGTCACCGACCCGACGAAGCTGATCAGCGCGGAGACCCCGCTCGCGCCGAGCGACAGCGCGAGGACGAGCAGCGTCTCGTCGCGAAGGATCCGCCGCGTCAACCGCTCCTCGGGAAAAGAACCGTCCCCCGCCAACGTCTCCGCCTGCACCCCAGCCTCCAGTTGAGTAATCCCGCCTCATCCCCATGCCGGTCCCGCTAGGGTCTCGAAAGCAGTTGCGAAGACCGTGCGCGACAGGCCGTCGGTAGACGGACGCCCTGAGGACGACCTCCCTGTGCGCCACGCCACCAGGCCCTTTCACGGCTCCAGCGGCTTCAGGCTCGACCAGGGAGAGGCACCACCGCCATGGGACGTCACAGCTTGCCCGACGGGTTGCGGTCGGGTGCCACCGGCCCCCGCCGACGCGCGCGACGCCGCCGTGCGGCGCTCGCGACCGCCCTCGCGCTCGCCGCAGCCGCGGGTGCCGTGGGCGCCGTACGGGGCGGCCTGCTCCCCTTCGGGTCGAACTGCTGGGACAACGCCGTGCGCATCCGGGTCGCCGCCGCCCCGGGCATCGCGCCCGCGCTGGAGGAGGCCGCCGAGTACGCCCGGGACAACGACGTGACGAGCGACGGCAGCTGCGTGGACGTCGACGTGACCGCGCGCGAGGCGTACGAGGTGACGGACGCCCTGCGGTCCGAGAAGCGGAAGGACGCCGCGTACGAGGCCTGGGTGCCGGACTCCACCGTATGGGTGAACCGCATCCTGTCGGACGACACCTCGATCCCCGTGACCCCGGCGGGCACGGTCGCCGCCTCGCCGGTCGGCGTCGCGATGGTGCCCTCGGCCGCGGAGTCCCTCGGCTGGCCGGGCAGGACGTACAGCTGGAGCGAGCTGGCCGGTGCGGCCACGGCGGGCGACCGGCTGCGGCTGGGCTCCGGCGATCCGACGCGCAGCGCGACCGGCCTGCTCGCGCTGACCCAGCTGGCCCACTCGGCCGACGGCGCCGAGGACGGCGACACCCGGACCGCGGCCACGGCGAAGGCGCTCTCGCAGCGGGCCTCCGCCACCGACGGACAGGTGCTGGACACCCTGCCGCGCGACCTCTCCGGCACCGAGCAGGGCGATCCGAAGCGCAACCAGGCGCTGATCCTCTCCGAGCAGGCCGCGTTCGCGTACAACGAGTCGGCGGACAGCGGCGACGCCCTCGACCTGTTCTATCCGAAGGACGGGGCGCCGCGCCTCGACTTCCCGTTCGCGCTGGTCGACGAGTCCTCGCTGAGTACGGACGAGAGCCGGGCCGCGCTGCGGTTCATGACCCTGCTCGGCGAGCGCGAGGGCCGGCGCATCCTGGAGTCGCACGGCTTCCGCACGGACGACGACGACGTCCCGGACCGGCTGATCGCGCAGGCGGGCGGCCGCGCGCCGCAGCCCTACGGCGAACTGCCCGCCGATCCGGTCGAGGACAAGGAGGTCGACGAGACGCTCGGCCTGTGGACGATCACCGTGCAGAGCGCGCGGTTCACCACCGTCGTCGACGTCTCCGCGTCCATGTCGAAGCCGGTGCCGGGCACGGACCGCTCCCGCATGGAGGTCACCAAGGGGGCACTGGTCCAGGCTCTCGGCTCCTTCACGTCCGAGGACGAGGTCGGGCTCTGGGAGTTCTCCCGGAGGCTCGACGGGTCGCGCGACTACCGCGTCCCCGTGCCCACCCGCCGGCTCGGCGCCTTCGTGGGCGACAGCAGCCAGCGGGAGAGGCTGTCGGCTGCCTTCCGCGCCCTGAAGCCCGTCCCGGACGGGGCGACGGGCCTGTACGACACCACCCTCGCGGCGTACCGGACGGCCACCGCCTCCTACACCAAGGGGAAGTTCAACGCCCTGGTGCTGCTGACCGACGGCGTGAACCAGGACCCCGGCAGCATGTCGCGCTCCGACCTGGTGGCCGAGCTGCGCAGACTCTCCGACCCCGAGCGGCCGGTGCCGCTGATCGCCATCGCCGTGGGCCCCGAGGCCGACCGCAAGGAGCTCTCCGAGATCGCCGGGGCGACCGGCGGTTCGGGTCACCTGGTCACCGATCCGTCGCAGATCCACTCGGTGATCCTCAAGGCGGTCGTGCGCGCGGGCAACCGCGACTGACCGCCGCACGAACCGGACGCCCGGCACCCCGCACGGCGGGCCGACGGGCGTCGCGGACCTGAGCGGACCGGAACTCCCGTGCGCCCCGCACGACTTGGGCGCCCCGGGCGCTTCGGGGAGTCCCGGCGGGCGCTACGCCGGCGGGCGGGCCGGCTCCGGCAGCCCCACCGGCCAGGTGTGCACCGGCTCGCCGGAGTGCATCAGCTCGCTGTACCGCCTCGTCGTGGCGGCGAGCGCGGCGTCCCGGTGCAGGCCGTCGTCCAGCGCGCGCCGGAAGGTGCGGGACTGCCAGGAGGCGCCGTTGACGCCCCGCTTGCAGCGCTCCTCGATCACGCCGAGGTACAGGTCCCGGTCGGCCGGTTCGACACCCCACGCGTCCAGTCCCGCTGCGGCCAGCGGAAGCAGTTCGTCGCGGACCAGTTGAACCGCCGGCACCTCGGTGGTCCCGCCGTACCGGCCGCGCCGCGGCCACTCCAGCCGGGCGTCGATGCCGTGCCGGCAGGCCTGGTCGAAGTTGACGGCGGCCGCTTCGAAGGGCAACCGGGTCCAGACGGGCCGCGCCTCCTCCGCGAGGGCGCGCACGAGCCCGTAGTAGAAGGCCGCGTTGGCGACCACGTCGGTGACGGTCGGCCCGGCGGGCAGGACGCGGTTCTCCACCCGCAGGTGCGGGACACCGTCGTCGATGCCGTACACGGGCCGGTTCCAGCGGTAGATGGTGCCGTTGTGCAGGACGAGTTCGGCGAGCCGGGGGATGCCCCCCTCGTCGAGCACCCGCTTCGGGTCCTCCTCGTCCCGGATCGGCAGCAGCGGCGGGAAGTAGCGCAGGTTCTCCTCGAACAGGTCGTACGCGGACGAGATCCACCGCTCCCCGAACCAGGTGCGGGGACGGACGCCCTGCGCCTGCAGCTCGGGCGGACGGGTGTCGGTGGACTGCTGGAACAGCGGGGGCCTCGACTCCCGCCACAGCTCACGCCCGAACAGGAAGGGCGAGTTGGCGCCGACGGCGATCTGCGCGGCGGCGACGGCCTGCGCGGCGTTCCACACGTCGGCGAAGCGGGCGGGCGTCACCTGGAGGTGCAACTGCACGGAGGTGCAGGCCGCTTCGGGCGCGATCGACGCCGAGGTGCAGCTGAGCCGCTCCACGCCGTCGATGTCGAGCGCGAAGTCCTCGCCCCTGGCGGCCACGATCTGGTCGTTCAGCAGCGTGTAGCGATCGACGTCCGAGAGGTTCGCCGAGATCAGGTCGTCGCGTGCGAGCGTCGGCAGAATGCCGATCATCACGATTCCCGCATCGACCTCGTTCGCTTTTCGGTGGGCATATGCGAGCGACGTCCGCAACTCCTCGGCCAACCGGTCGAATACCCGCCCGCCCAACCGGTGAGGGGCTATGTTCACTTCCAGATTGAACATGGCGAGTTCTGTTTGGAAATCGCGGCTCGCGATGCGCTCCAGTACTTGCGCATTCATCATTCTCGGCATGCCGTCCGGGCCTGCGAGATTCAGCTCTATCTCCAGGCCCATCAGATTCTTGGGGCGGTCGAACCGCTGCTCCGCCAGCAACCGCTCCAGCCCCGCAAGACACTGCTGGAGCTTGCCGCGATAATGCTGCCGATCGGACAGGCCGAACGACGCTGCCACGACCTTCTCCCCCATCCAAGGGTCCTTCCTCGACTGGGCCGCCCGACGAACCGGCCGCTGGTGTCCCGGGTCACGGGGGATGATGCCCGGGCGATGTGATCGATAACGCCCCGGACGGACCCCCCGGCCGCTACTCTCGACGCAGGTACCCACCGGCACATTCACCAGGCATGAGACACCGCGCTTTTCGGCGGTCGGCACTGTCGTGAAAAACGCCGACGAGAACCGGCCGTCCACCTCGATGACATATTCCGAGGTCACCAACGGCTACCCGCGCAGAACCAGGAGTAAACACGCGTAACGGCGACCGAATTGTCTCTTGCCTTTAATGCGCGGAGCGGATAGATGAAACAACGTCTGAACATGCGTCGTATAAACTCCGCGAACGAGGCAGAGAGTCGGCGCTCGTGGTCATCGCACCCGCCCCCTCTGACCCGAGAGCTGACAGAGCCGTCCGCCCCCGCCCTCGCGCCACCCTGTGCCTGTCGAATGAGAGGCGACCCACCATGCCGCTGCATGCCCCCCAGGCCCCCGCGCCCGCCCTGCGCTCCGTCCTCACGGCACTAGGTTCCCCGACCGCCGTCCGCGAGGCACGCACGCCGTCCCTGCGCACCGCACAGGGTCCCGTCACCCCCGAACTCCCGCTGCCCGTGCACGTGATCGACCGGATCGCCCCCGAGGGCGACTCCGCCACCCGGCTGTCCGGATGGCGCTTCCTCATCCGGGCGGGCGAACGGGCCGTCGCCGCCGCCGACACCAGGCTGACGCCCGACGGCTGGGCGTTCTCGCACTTCTTCGAGGGCCCCTATGTCACCTCGACCGAACGCGCCCTGCGCCAGGCCGAGACCATGCCCGGCTCGTACCAGCCGCGCCTGCTGTCCGTACCCGAGCTCTACATGCTCACGCTGTGGCTGCACGGCGACAGCGAGGCCGACGGCGCCGAGGGACACCCCGCGGCCACCGACCTCCTGGTGCCCCTGGCCCCGGCCCCGCCCGGCATCGCCGCCCACCGCCCGCACCGCGTGGCCGAGTTGCTGCCCGTCCTCACCCTCAGGCTCACCGCGGCGCCCACTGTCCCGCTGCTCGGCTCGCCCGCCTGAGCACGCCCCGACACGCGTGCCCCGAGGCCGGACCCCGGCCGCGGGGCACGCCGCTGCGCCCAGTGACCGGGCAGGGACACAGCGCAGACCCGGCCCATTCGGACTAGCCTCATCCGACCATGGCGAACCACCCGAAGGGACCGCCCAGTTGGGCTGAACCGTCCGCGTGGGTGATGCGTCATGAACCTGTGAGGAGCGCTGCCGCGAAATCCCTGCGGATTGACGCCCGTGGGGCAACACTGGGTTCCGGACCATCTGACAAACGGGGGGCGGCCATGAGCACTTCGAGCCGCAGGACAGATTCCACACCGATCACCGACCTCACACCACAGCGAGAGATCCCATCCATGTGCCAGCACCAGCCACCGTGCCCGACAGCCGACTCCGCCGACCGGGAAGCAGCGCTCCCCGTCGCGCACCACCCCGAACAGGGATGGAGCCTGCTGTGCAACGGCGTCCTTCTCTTCGAGGACACCGGTGAGCTGCTGCCCGACGGCCGGATCATCGCCCCGCACCGGCCGCTGGTGGGCGACCGGGTGATGACGGCCGCCTGAGGCGGCACGGCGCACACCGGGCGACAGGCACGACCGCCCGGACACACGAGGGGCCGGCCCCGGGAGGAAGTCCCGGAACCGGCCCCGACGCATGTCCCGCGGCGACTACTCGTCGTAGGCGTCCAGCGGCGGGCACGAGCAGACCAGGTTCCGGTCGCCGTACGCCTGGTCGATCCGCCGCACCGGCGGCCAGTACTTGTCCGCGGCCGAGACGCCCGCCGGGAAGACGGCCTCCTCGCGCCCGTACGCGTGCTCCCACGCGTCACCGAGGGCGGCGGCGGTGTGCGGGGCGTTGCGCAGCGGGTTGTCGTCCGCCGCCCACTCCCCGGAGCCGACCTTCTCGATCTCGGCACGGATCGCGATCATCGCGTCGCAGAACCGGTCGAGCTCGATCAGGTCCTCGCTCTCCGTGGGCTCGATCATCAGGGTGCCCGCCACCGGGAACGACATGGTCGGCGCGTGGAACCCGTAGTCGATGAGCCGCTTGGCGACGTCGTCGACGCTCACGCCGGTCGCCTTGGTGAGCGGCCGCAGGTCGATGATGCACTCGTGGGCCACCAGGTTGCCGGGACCCGTGTAGAGCACCGGGTAGTGCGGCTCCAGCCGCTTGGCCACGTAGTTGGCGCTGAGCACGGCGACCTGCGTGGCCCGCTTGAGGCCCTCACCGCCCATGAGGCGGACGTACGCCCACGAGATGGGCAGTATGCCCGCCGAGCCCCAGGGAGCCGCCGAGATGGGGCCCACGCCCGTCTCCGGCCCCGCCGCGGGCTGGAGCGGGTGGTTGGGCAGGTACGGCGCCAGGTGGGCGCGCACACCGACGGGGCCGACACCGGGGCCGCCGCCGCCGTGCGGGATGCAGAACGTCTTGTGCAGGTTGAGGTGCGAGACGTCGCCGCCGAAGTGGCCCGGCTTCGCGAGGCCGACCAGCGCGTTGAGGTTGGCCCCGTCGACGTACACCTGGCCGCCGGCCTCGTGCACCTGGGCGCAGATGTCGGCGACGTGCTCCTCGAAGACGCCGTGCGTCGAGGGGTACGTGATCATCAGCACCGACAGCTCGTCGCGGTACTGCTCGATCTTGGCCCGCAGGTCCTCGACGTCGATCTCGCCGTCACCGGCGGTCTTCACGACGACGACCTTCATTCCGGCCATCACGGCGCTCGCCGCGTTCGTGCCGTGCGCGGACGACGGGATGAGGCAGACGGTGCGCTGCTCGTCGCCGTTCGCCCGGTGGTAGCCGCGTACGGCGAGCAGCCCCGCCAGTTCGCCCTGCGAGCCCGCGTTGGGCTGGAGGGACACGTTGTCGTAGCCCGTGACCTCGGCGAGGCGCTCCTCCAGCTCACGGATGAGCGTGAGGTAGCCCTGCGCCTGCTCGGCGGGCGCGAAGGGGTGCAGCTGGCCGAACTCGGGCCAGGTGACCGGCTCCATCTCGGTGGTCGCGTTGAGCTTCATCGTGCAGGAGCCCAGCGGGATCATGCCGCGGTCCAGCGCGTAGTCGCGGTCGGAGAGCCGGCGCAGGTAGCGCAGCATCGCGGTCTCGGACCGGTACTGGTGGAAGACCGGGTGCGCGAGGTACTCGTCGCCGCGGAGCCGGTCGGCGGGCAGCGTGTCCTCGGCCGTCGTGTCCAGCGCCGCCACGTCGCCCTCTACACCGAACGCGGCCCAGACGGCGGCGAGCTGGTCCCGCGTCGTGGTCTCGTCGCAGGAGATGGACACCTGGTCGGCGTCGACGAGGTGCAGGTTGACCCCGCCCTCGCGCGCGGCCGCGACGATCGCGGCGGCCCGGCCGGGCACCCGCACGGTCAGCGTGTCGAAGTACGCCTCGTGGACGATGCCGACACCGCCGGCCCGCAGGCCCGCCGCCAGGATCGTGGCGTAGCGGTGGGTACGGCGGGCGATGGACCGCAGGCCCTCGGGACCGTGGTACACGGCGTACATGCCGGCCATCACGGCCAGCAGCACCTGGGCGGTGCAGATGTTGCTCGTCGCCTTCTCACGGCGGATGTGCTGCTCGCGCGTCTGCAGGGCGAGCCGGTACGCCTTGTTGCCGTCCGCGTCGACGGAGACACCGACGAGCCGGCCCGGCAGGCTGCGGGCGAACTTCTCGCGCACCGCCATGTAGCCGGCGTGCGGGCCGCCGAAGCCCATCGGGACACCGAACCGCTGCGTCGTACCGATGGCGATGTCCGCGCCCAGCTCGCCGGGCGAGGTGAGCAGCGTCAGGGCGAGCAGGTCGGCCGCGACGGTGACGACCGCCCCCAGGCCGTGCGCCTGCTCGACGACGGGCCGCAGGTCGCGCACGGCGCCCGAGGCGCCCGGGTACTGGACGAGGACGCCGTTGATCTCCCGGCCCGCCAGCTCGGCGGGGATGCCGTCGGCCAGGTCGGCGACGACGACCTCGACGCCGGTCGGCTCCGCGCGCGTCCGGATCACGGCGACGGTCTGCGGCAGGGCGTCCGCGTCGACGAGGAACAGGCCGTTCTTGTTCTTGCCCATGCGCCGGGACAGTGCCATGGCCTCGGCGGCGGCCGTGCCCTCGTCGAGGAGGGAGGCGCCCGAGGTCGGCAGGCCGGTCAGCTCGGCGACGACGGTCTGGAAGTTGAGCAGCGCCTCCAGCCGGCCCTGCGAGATCTCCGGCTGGTACGGCGTGTACGCGGTGTACCAGGCGGGGTTCTCCATGACGTTGCGCAGGATGACGGGCGGGGTGAACGTCCCGTAGTACCCGAGTCCGATCATGGAGCCCAGCACCTGGTTGCGGTCCGCGAGGGAGCGCAGCTCGGCCAGCACCTCGGCCTCGGTTCGCGCGCCCGGCAGGTCGAGCGCGTCGGCGTTCTTGATCACATCCGGGACCGCGGCGGCCGTCAGCTCGTCGAGCGAGCCGTACCCCACCTGCGCGAGCATCTTGGCCCGGGCTTCGGTGTCGGGGCCGATGTGACGCTGCTCGAAGGGGATTCCCTGCTCGAGCTCCGTGAGCGGAATACGATGGGCGGTCATGTGCGGAGGCCTCCTGGTCTGACGACCTGCGAGGGCACCACGGCGCGGGTGCCCGGACGGCCTCCCCCTCTGTCATCTCAACCTGAGAGTTTCACCGGCTCGCCGCGGGGGCGCTCCGACTTTCACCGTCGGTGAGAGCGGGCGCCGTGGACACCCGCTCTGCTTTCCAGAGTGACCTCGTCCGTGCGGTACGTGGGCCTGAGAGATTCCGGGGAGGATTTGCTCCTTCGGCGCCTCCGGTGGTGTCCGGAGGACTCTCCCGCACGGGGTCAGCAGCCGTTGTCAGGGTACCAGCGGGTTCCCTCGAGTGGCCGCCCTCCTCAAAGTGCTCTTTTGTAGTGCTTACGGATGAGTTGCGAGCAGCTGGAGGGACCGTGCAGACCGACATCGATCCGCGCAACCTGATAGGCCGCAAGGCGTTCGACCGCAACGGCACGAAGATCGGCACCGTCGACGAGGTCTACCTGGACGACGCGACCGGAGTACCCGAGTGGGCGGCCATACGCACGGGGCTGTTCAGCAGGGACGCCTTCGTCCCCCTCGAACCGAGCGAGCTGGTCGACGGTTCCCTGCGCGTCCCCTTCGAGCGCGCCCTGATCAAGGACGCCCCCGACTTCGGTGTGGGCCGCCACCTCTCCCCCGAGCAGGAACTCCAGCTGTACCACCACTACGGCCTCGACCTCGCGCCCCCGCCGTCCCTCCCGGACCACGACTTCGGCCGCCTGGCGGGCTCCGAGGAGGCCTGAGCGCAGCGACCGCCCCCGGTTGACCGCCACCGGTCGCGCCGGGCCTCGACGGCCGGCGGCCCGGCACGGGCGCGCCCCGGAGGCCCGCGCGCCCGTCCAGCCCGTCCCGTCCGCGTCCCGCGGGTTCAGCCGGGTCCCTCCCCCGCGGCGGACCGGCCCGCACCGGCCTCCGTGACGCCCGGCACCAGCGGCAGCGGATCCGCCGGTTCCAACGCGGGATCGTCGGTACTGAAAGTCCGTACGCGCCCGGGCTCGGAGTAGGGCGTCTCGAACCGCACGGTGACCCGCCCGAGCCCGCTCCCCTGCACCCACCCGTGCCCGAAGTCGGCGTGCCGCACGTCGTGCCCCGCACGCCACTGCCGCGCGGCGGGCGTCCCCGGCTCCCCGGCCGGCTCCTCGGGCTCCTCGGGCTCCTCCGGCACCGGATGCTCGGGGTCCGCCGCGGCCGCCGCCCGCGCCTGCGCGAACAGGTCCTCCTGCGTGTAGTCCGCGAGCCCGGAGACGCCCACGCCCAGCAGCCGTACGCCTCCCGTGGTGTCCACCGACTCCAGCAGCCGGGCCGCGGCCTCCCGCACCACCGCGGGGTCGTCGGTGGGCCCTCTCAGGGTCTCGGAGCGGGTGAGCGTCGAGAAGTCGTAGCGCCGCACCTTCAGCACGATGGTCCGCCCGGACAGATGCGCGTCCCGCAGCCGGTGCACACACCGGTCCGCGAGCCGCTGCACCTCCATCCGCACCCGCAGCCGGTCATGGATGTCCACGTCGTACGTGTCCTCCACGGACACCGACTTGGTGTCCCGCTCGGCCACCACGGGCCGCTCGTCGTGCGCCAGCGCCATCGCGTGCAGCGCGACACCGTGGGACTTTCCCAGCAGCCGTACAAGTTCGTCCTCGCCCGCCTCGGCGATCTCCCCGACCGTGGTGATCCCGCCCCGCCGCAGATGGTCCCCCGTGGCGGGCCCCACGCCTGGCAGGGTCCGCACCGGCATCGGAGCGAGCAGCTCCCGCTCGGTGCCCGGCTCGATCAGCACGAGGCCGTCGGGCTTGGCCTGCTCGGACCCGATCTTCGCGAGCATCTTCGAGGCGGCGAGCCCCACCGATCCCGTGAGCCCGGTGACGGCCCGGATGTCCGCCCGCAGCTTCACCCCGGCCAGTCGCGCGGACTCCCGGTCCCAGGCCGCCCGCCCGGCCTCCAGGTCCACGAACGCCTCGTCCAGGCTGAGCGGCTCCACCAGCGGCGACAGCTCCCGCAGCAGGGCCATCACCTGCTCGCTGATGGTCCGGTAGAGGCCGAAGCGCGGGACGAGGTAGGCCGCGTTCGGAGCCAGCCGCCTGGCCTGCCCCATGGGCATCGCCGAGTGCACCCCGAAAACGCGCGCCTCGTACGAGCAGGTGGCGACCACACCGCGCGGCCCCAGCCCGCCCACGACGACCGCCTTCCCCCGCAGGCTCGGCTTGGCCGCCTGCTCCGCCGAGGCGAAGAAGGCGTCCATGTCGAGATGGAGGATGGTGGGCGCGGTTCTCACATGTCCGATGCTGCACCACGCCACTGACAACGCCACGGTGACGGGGCGCGGCCGGCGCCGCCGGGGCGCCGGCCGGAGTCAGACCGCGCGGTTGCGGCGCCGCGCCAGCTCGTCCGCCGGGTTGGGCCCGACGAGTGTCTCGCCGGTGTCGACGCGTTCGCCGTGCAACTGCGACAGGGCGCCCTCCACGTCCCGCCACACCACGCCCACGGCGATCCCGAAGATCCCCTGGCCGCCCTGGAGCAGTGCGTGGACCTCGTCCGGCGAGGAGCACTCGTGGACCGTCGCCCCGTCGCTCATCAGCGTCATCCGCTCAAGGTCGCGGAACCCGCGCTCGCGCAGGTGCTGGACCGCGGTGCGGATGTTCTGCAGCGAGACGCCGGTGTCGAGGAACCGCTTCACGATCTTCAGGACGACGACGTCCCGGAAGCTGTAGAGCCGCTGCGTCCCCGACCCGTGGGCGGGCCGCACGCTCGGTTCGACCAGCCCCGTTCTGGCCCAGTAGTCCAATTGCCGATAGGTGATCCCCGCGGCCGCGCAGGCCGTGGGGCCGCGATAGCCGATCTCCTCGGCCACCGCCCCACCGTCCCCCGGAACCGCTGTCGGCCGCTGTGTGTGATCGGCCGCGCTGATCTGAAGCGGGTACGGGCCGCTCTCTCCCGGACCTCGTCCGGGAGCACCCCCAGCCGTACCGTCGCCGCTGCTTCTCACGCCGACCTCCGTCCTTGACCTGCCGTCTCGACGGTAGGCAGTCACCAGGGGCGCGTCAACGATCGCCACACTCGGCACGCCGGGTGATAATCACCCTAGGAGTGGTTTCCCGTGCCCCACCGCGGGGAAAGGCTAGCCGAATGCTCTCGGGTCGGTTGCCGCACGGCCTGTCGCGCGGCGCTCCCGGAGGGTCACGACCGCCGGACCGCCGCGGTCACTGGCTGTTGGTCCCGAAGTCCTCGGGCGAGATCTGGTCGAGGAACTCGCGGAACTTCTCCACCTCGTCCTCCTGCTCGTCCGGGATCGCGATGCCGGCGTCGTCCAGCACGCCGTCGCTGCCGTAGATCGGCGTCCCGGTGCGCAGCGCGAGCGCTATGGCGTCGGACGGCCGGGCACTGACCTCGACCCCGCTCGCGAACACCAGCTCCGCGTAGAAGACGCCGTCCCGCAGATCGGTGATGCGGACTTCGGTCAGCTCCTGACCGACGGCCTCCAGCACGTCCTTGAACAGGTCATGGGTCAGCGGTCGCGCGGGGGCCATGCCCTGCTGGGCGAAGGCGATCGCCGTCGCCTCCCCCGGCCCGATCCAGATGGGGAGGTAACGGTCGCCTCCCACTTCACGCAGGAGCACGATCGGTTGGTTGGAGGGCATTTCGACCCGGACACCTACGACGTCGAGCTCGTTCACACAGCAACCCTAGGCCGTGGTCGGCATCTTTGGGTAGTCGGGCACGAATCGGGGGCCCGAACCCGCTGTCCCGGGCGGTCGCCGGATCAGGGCACCCGCACGCCGAGCGCGGACCGCACCAGGGCGGCGTGCAGCCTCACCGCGAGGCCGGCCAGTTCCCTGGTCTGCGCCTCGGCGTGCGCCCTGGTCTGCGGGTTGCGGTGCCGCCTCAGCGGTGCCACCACCTGGTCCACGAGCCCCGCCTCACGGTCGGCCGCGGCCTTCATGGCACGCAGGTGCCGTGGCTCGATACCGAACCTGCCGAGATCTCCCACGAGACCGGCCACGGTCACCGCCTCGGCGTCGTAGACCCCGTCCGACAGAGGCGTGATGAGCCCGTACGACTCCCACTCCGCCAACTGCTGCTCGCCGACCTCGGCGGCGGCCAGCAGCTCGTCCCGCCCGATCCGCGCCACGGTCGGCCCCTCGGGCTCGACCACGACCGCCTCGCCGTCCCGCTGCCGGCCCACGGAGGGCAGCGGAGCGGCCTCGCCGCGCGCCATGGCGTCCAGGTGCTCGCGGATCACCTTGAGCGGCAGGTAGTGGTCGCGCTGCATCCGCAGGACGTGACCGAGGCGCTCCACGTCGTCCGGGCCGAACTTCCGGTAGCCCGACGGGGTTCGCTGCGGCTCGATGAGCCCTTCGGACTCCAGGAAACGAATCTTGGAGACGGTGACTTCGGGGAACTCGTCGCGCAGCGCGTTCAACACCGCGCCGATGCTCATCAACCCGTTGTCCGGGGCGGCGGCGCCGTGGCCGGCACCGCCGCTCGGTGTTCGAAGCATGGACCTTCCCTGGGGGTCCCCCCGGACAAAGTCTGGGGGTGGGTCAGATGCCCCGCTGGCTCGCGTAGAAGACCAGCCGGTACTTGCCGATCTGCACCTCGTCGCCGTTCGCCAGCGGGACCCTGTCGATCCGCTCCCGGTTGACGTACGTGCCGTTGAGGCTGCCGACGTCCGCCACCGTGAACGAGCCGTCGGGCTCACGGCGGAACTCCACGTGCCGACGCGACACCGTCACGTCGTCCAGGAAGATGTCGCTCTGCGGGTGACGGCCCGCGGTGGTCAGCTCACCGTCCAGCAGGAAGCGGCTGCCCGAATTCGGGCCGCGGCGCACCACCAGGAGCGCCGAGCCGAGCGGCAGCGCGTCCACGGCCGCCTGCGCCTCGGGAGAGAGCATCGGCACGGCCGTCTGGCCGGTCGCCTCCGCGTCGTACGCCTCCAGACCCGAGATGGAGATCGTGGAGGTGGTCTCCGACGGGCGCTCCGGGGTCGCACCGGCACGCAGCGGGGCACCGCAGTTCGAGCAGAAGCGACTCGCCTCCGCGTTGCGGTTACCGCACCTCGTACACACCAGGGCCGACATGGACGGATCCTCCTGCCGCGGCTGCCCCGCGGGGGCGTTGGACGCGTACGGGTCGGGGGTGAACCCTCCACCCGCACCGGGGGCTGACGGATCCCCGAAACCTATGCGTCCCGACTGGGCAGGGTCAACAGACGGCGCGCCCTGACCACCGGGAATGTCGCCGCCGGGACCGCCGACCTGGTCGCGGAACAGCGGGCGGTCGTCGGGCCCCTCGGCGTTCTCGGGGCGCGGTGCGCGATGGCGGGCGGTCGCGTTGTCGCCGCCTTCTCGGGCGCTCTTGCCGAACAACTTCGCAAACAACTTCACGGGCGATTCCCCTTGACCGAAACAGACCCGCCCGTGGGGCAGGACGAACCCTGATTGCACACACCGGTCGAGCCGGACACCCTCACAACGTCCGTATCCACCAGACAGTTTCCACCACGCACCACCCATTCGGTGCGCCGACCCCCCGCAAGCTCCTGCCCTCGCGGACTGGACTCCAAGCGCCGCCGGCTCACTCGGACGACGACCGAGCGTAGTCAGGCTGCTTCGCCGCTCGCAAGGCACTCACGACGATCTTGTCGACGCGTTCCACCGCGACGGTGGCCTGCTCCTTCTCAAGAGTCTGCACGACACCTCCAGGGATGTTGAGCGCCGGTTCGAGGTCCTGCGGCTTGCCGATGACCTTGAAACGATAGGGGGCGTTGATCTTGTTCCCGTCGACACCGACTCCGCCCTTCACATCGGTGAGGTAGGTGTCGGCGACGACCCGGACCCCGTTGACCTGGATCGCCTCCGCCCCGGCGGCCCGCAGCTCCTGGATCGCGTCGAGCAGCATGTCCGCCTCGACCGTCCCCTTGCCGTCGTGGATCGTCAGCGTGATGCCGGGGCCCTGAGCCGCCACGGTGCCCGCCAGGATGCCGAGTTGCTTCTCCTTCTCGACGGTCTGCTTGCGGGCCTCCTCGGCCTGGTCCGAGCTGTTCTCCAGCTCGGTCCGTTGGTCCTCGAGCCCCTGCTTCTCCTCTTCCAGACGCTGTGTGCGGTCGTCGAGTTCATCGAGGATGCGTACGAGATCCTCCTGGCGCGCGCCACGCAGGGCACCGTCGCCGTCACTCGTGGACGCCACCTGCACGGCGAGGCCGAAGCCCAGGCCGAACAGCAGCAGCGCGACGATGAGTTGCGCGCGCGACACACGCGGCGGCCACAGGCCCTTCGCCAGCCGCTGCCGGCCGCTCAGCGCCGACGCGTCCCGCTCCGGCCCGGGCGCCCCACCGGACCCGCCCTCCGGCTCGGGCGCGGAGGCCGCCGGTCCCTGCGGGGGCCGCGGGGCGGCGGGGAGCTGCGGAACCTGCCGGGGCGCCGGTGCCGGCGCCTCCTCGGGCAGTTCCTTGCGCAGTCGGTTCTCGGGGGTCTCGTCCTGGCTGCTCATCGGCCTCACGCCCGGAACACGTGACGACGGATCGCCGCCGCGTTGGAGAAGATGCGGATGCCGAGCACGACCACGACGCCCGTCGACAGCTGGGCACCCACGCCCAGCTTGTCGCCGAGGAAGACGATCAGCGCGGCCACGACGACGTTGGACAGGAACGACACGACGAAGACCTTGTCGTCGAAAATGCCGTCGAGCATCGCGCGCAGGCCGCCGAACACGGCGTCGAGCGCCGCCACGACGGCGATCGGAAGATAGGGCTCGACCACCGCCGGAACCTCGGGCCGGACCAGCAATCCAGCCACGACTCCCACGACGAGGCCCAGTACGGCGATCACGATGTGCCTTTCTCTGCGCTCGGTTGTGCTGTTCGTACGATCACACTCGGTGCGGCGGGCAGCCGGACGTCGTCCTCGACGTGCATGCTCGTCCGGATCCCGAAGTTCTTGTGCAGCGCCTGCAGGTACAACCCGTCACCGCTGGTGCTGAACCTGGTGCTCAGACGCGGACCGTCCCCCACCGCCAGCACCGTGTAAGGGGGCACCAGCGGCTTGTTGTCGACCAGTATCGCGTCACCCGCGGCCCTGATCGCGGACAGGGCGGTGAGCCGCTGCCCGTTGATCGTGATGGCCTCGGCGCCCGACTCCCACAGCCCGTTGACCACGCGTTGCATGTCCCGGTCCCGGAGTCGGCCGGTGTCCGAGAAGCCGGACGTCTCGCGGGCGTCCCCGTCCCCGGCGTGATCGGACTCCTTGGCGTCGTCGACGACCAGGCGCACACCGGGTCCGTGCACCTCGACCGCCCCGGCCAGGATGCCGACGAGCTCGCCCTTGCCGCCGCCGTCCTTCTTCAGCGCCTCGCGCTGCCGGGCGTCGACGTCGTCGCGGAGTTCGTCGATGCTGTCCTCGAGCTCCTCGGCCGCCGAGGTCTCCCGGTCGATGCGGTCGATGAGCTCCTCGCGCTCCTTGGCGACGACGGGCGCGGCGACACGCGCCTGCGCGGCCCCCACCGTCACGACGAGCGCCGCGAGCACCAGACCGGCCGCGAGCCCCAGCTTCGTCCACAGCGTCCTGGGCATGGTCTCCGCGCCGGCGGCCTTCTTGCGCGCGGCCGCCTCGGCGTACCCCTCGTCAAGACTGTGGTCCATGACGTTGGTGAGCAGCGACATGGACGCGTCCGGGCGTGGGGGGCGCGTGGGGCTGCTCCGAACGGGGGGCTGCTGCGGCATGCCGCACATCGTCGCACGTCGCGGCCGGTACCTCCGAATGGCCCCACCGACGCACCGGACGGGCCCCCGTCAGGAGCCCGTCCGGTACATGTTTGTCATGTTTGTCCTGGTCAGCGACCGGCGCTCTCCACCACCGACGACCACTCGTCGAGCAGCGCCTGCGCGGACGCGTCGTCCGGACCCTCCGCCCACAGATGGGTGACGGCCTCCGCCGGGTCGGGCAGAACCATCACCCAGCGCCCGTCGGCCTCCACCACGCGCACACCGTCCGTCGTGTCGACGGAACGGTCGCCCGCCGCCTCGACCACACGGCGCATGACCAGGCCCTTGACCGCCCAGGGGGTGGCGAGGTCCCGCTTGAGGACGTGCGCCCGCGGAATCCGCGCGTCGATCTGGCTGAGCGTGAGCTGCGTGCGCGCCACCAGGCCGATGAGCCGCACGAACGCGGCCGTACCGTCGAAGACGCTGCTGAACTCCGGCACGATGAACCCGCCGCGCCCGTCACCGCCGAAGATCGTCGACTCCTCGCGCCCGACACGCGTCAGATCGTCCGGCGACGTCATCGTCCAGTCGACCTGGGTCCCGTGGTACGCGGCCACCTGCTCGGCGATCCGGGTCGTGGTCACCGGCAGGGCCACCCGGCCACTGCGGCGTTCCGCGGCCACCAGATCGAGCATGACGAGCAGCGCGCGGTCGTCCTCGATGATCCGGCCCTTCTCGTCGACGAGCGAAAGCCGCTCGCCCACCGGGTCGAACCTGACACCGAACGCGGCCCGCGCCGACGCCACGATCTCCCCGAGCCGCACCATGCCCGACCTGCGTGTCTCCGCGGTCTCGGTGGGCCGCGACTCGTCGAGACCGGGGTTGATGGTCAGCGAGTCCACGCCGAGCTTGCCCAGCAGGCTCGGAAGCACCAGACCGGCGCTTCCGTTCGACGCGTCCACGACCACCTTGAGCCCGGAATCGGCGACCCCGGTGGTGTCGACGTTCCTGAGCAGGGATCCGGTGTACGCGTCGAAGACACTGGCCGGGAAGTAGAGGTCGCCGATCTCGCCTGGGAACGCGCGCCGGTACTCCTGCCGGGCGAACACCCGGTCCAGCTTCCGCTGGCTGCCCTGGGAGAGGTCGGCCCCCTGACCGTCGAAGAACATGATGTCGACGGAGTCGGGCACCCCCGGCGTGGTCCGGATCATGATCCCGCCGGCGCTGCCCCGGGCGGTCTGCTGCCGCGCCACCGGCAGCGGCACGTTCTCCAGATCGCGTACGTCGATCGCGCTGGCCTGCAGCGCCGAGATCACCGCCCGTTTGAGCGCACGCGCACCTCTGGAGTGGTCACGGGCCGTGGTGACCGTGGAACCCTTCTTCAGCGTCGTGGCGTACGCCCCCGCGAGGCGCACCGCGAGCTCCGGCGTGATCTCCACGTTCAGGATGCCGCTCACACCGCGGGCACCGAACAGATGGGCCTGCCCGCGGGACTCCCAGATGACGGACGTGTTGACGAAGGCGCCGGCCTCGATCGTCTTGAACGGGTAGACCCGCACATTGCCCTGCACGATCGATTCTTCACCGACGAGGCACTCGTCCCCGATGACGGCGCCGTCCTCGATGCGCGCCGCCCGCATGATGTCGGTGTTCTTTCCCACGACACAGCCGCGCAGATTGCTGTGCTGGCCGATGTACACGTTGTCGTGCAGCACGGCCTTGTGCAGGAAGGCGCCGGACTTCACCACGACGTTGGATCCCACGACCGTGTGCTCGCGGATCTCCACGTCGGCTTCGACCTTGGCGTAGTCGCCGATGTAGAGCGGCCCGCGCAGCACGGCGTCGGGATGCACCTCCGCACCCTCGGCCACCCAGACGCCGGGCGAGATCTCGAATCCGTCGAGTTCGACGTCGACCTTGCCCTCCAGGACGTCCGCCTGGGCCTTCACATAGCTCTCGTGCGTGCCGACGTCCTCCCAGTAGCCCTCGGCGACAAAGCCGTAGACCGGCTTTCCCTCCTTCATGAGCTGGGGGAAGACGTCCCCGGACCAGTCCACGGAAACATCGGCCTCGACATAGTCGAAGACCTCGGGCTCCATGACATAGATGCCGGTATTCACGGTGTCGGAGAAGACCTGGCCCCAGGTCGGCTTCTCGAGGAAGCGCTCGACCTTGCCCTCCTCGTCGACGATGGTGATGCCGAACTCCAGTGGGTTCGGGACCCGGGTCAGACAGACGGTGACGAGCGCGCCCTTTTCCTTGTGGAAATTGATCAGCTCGGTGAGGTCGAAGTCGGTCAGAGCATCACCGGAGATCACAAGGAAGGCGTCGTCCTTCAGCGCCTCCTCGGCATTCTTGACACTGCCGGCAGTACCGAGTGGCTTCTCCTCATTGGCATAGGTGAGCTCCATCCCGAGCTCTTCACCGTCACCGAAGTAGTTCTTGACCAGTGAGGCCAGGAACTGGACGGTGACGACGGTCTCGTTGAGCCCATGCCGCTTGAGCAGCCGTAGCACGTGCTCCATGATCGGGCGGTTGGCCACGGGCAGGAGCGGCTTGGGCATGCTTGAGGTCATGGGGCGCAGGCGTGTGCCTTCGCCTCCGGCCATCACGACGGCCTTCATGTCGGAAGCGTCCTCCTTGAAGAGACGGTCTAGCCGACTTCACCCGTCAGATTGTCCCGCACATTCTGCTTGCGGGCCATCAGAGAGGCCACTAGGGACGCCTATTCGGCGAGCTCAGTCGGCCATGGTGTCCGCGCGAACGATGCGGCGGACCTGAACCACGTAGAGGATCCCTGCCCACCAATAGAGGGTTGTACCCCATCCTGCGAACGCCCATCCGAAAATGGCAGCGAGTGACCCGATCCATCCACCTGAGTCACTGAGCAGCAACAACGGGAAGGCGTACATCAGGTTGAACGTGGCGGCCTTGCCCAGGAAGTTCACCTGGGGCGGCGGATAGCCGTGCCGTCTGAGGATGCCCACCATCACCAGCAGAAGCAGTTCCCGGGCCAGCAGGGCGCCCGTCAGCCACAGCGGCAGAATCCCGCGCCAGGTCAGCCCGACCAGCGTCGACAGGATGTAGAGCCGGTCGGCCGCGGGGTCGAGCAGCCGGCCCAGACTGCTGATCTGGTTCCAGCGCCGGGCGAGCTTCCCGTCGAGATAGTCGCTGACGCCGCTCAGCATGAGCACCAGCAGCGCCCAGCCGTCACTCTGGGGCCCGCCGAACTCCGGCCTGAGGATCAGCCACAGGAAGAGCGGCACGCCGGCCAGACGCGCCATGCTGAGGATGTTCGGGATGGTGAGGACCCGTTCTGTCTGGACGCGGGTCTCCTGGACCTCCACCCGGGGGCCTCCTGTGGGAACGTGCCGATGATGCCCCCTGACCTTACCCTCAGCCATCTGCCGCCAGAGCGGAGGGGTTGGAGAGAAGCGTCTCGTAAACGCAGAACAGCCCCCGCACCGAAGTGCGGGGGCTTTCCCATATAAAATTAGTTCGGCGGCGTCCTACTCTCCCACAGGGTCCCCCCTGCAGTACCATCGGCGCTGTGAG
>NZ_BMWD01000047.1 GCF_014651055.1 Streptomyces fructofermentans | reverse complement strand
GATCACCTTCTGGACGCTGTTCATCGGCTTCCACGGCACCTTCCTCGTCCAGCACTGGCTGGGCACCAACGGGATGCAGCGCCGCATACCCGACTACCTGGCCGTGGAGGGCCTGACGCTCCTCAACAGTGTCTCCACGGTCTTCTCCTTCGTGCTCGGCCTGTCCCTGCTGCCCTTCTTCTACAACGTGTGGAAGACGGCCAAGTACGGCAGGAAGGTCGAGGTCGACGACCCGTGGGGCTACGGCCGCTCACTGGAGTGGGCCACGTCCTGCCCGCCGCCGCGGCACAACTTCCTCACGCTGCCGAGGATCCGTTCCGAATCCCCGGCCTTCGACCTGCACCACCCCGGGTTCGGTGCCCCTGAGGAGCGGCAGGTCCCGGCCGGGGCGGGGCAGGGGGCCCTCCGGTGACGGCGCCGGACGGCCCGCAGGACGGGGCGGCGGCCCTGATCAACGAACTGGAGGGCCATCTGCTGATCGCGGCCGCCCTCGGCGAGGGGCGGGCCGAGGCGGGCCGGTTCGCCGGCCGGTTCGACTGGCTCACCGACTCCCGGCGGGCCGAGGTCGAGGAGCGCTTCGCCGAGGAGTACATGGCGCTCGCCCGGCGCTCCTGGCGGCAGACCGCGCACCGCGCCGCCCGCCTCCGGGGCGAGTACGAGGAGGCGTACCGCGTGCTGCGCCGGCGGCTGCTCGCGGTGTGGCTGTCCGCTGCCGCCGCCCTGCTGTGCGCCGCCGCGCTGCTCCTCTCCCTGGCCTGACGTCTCCGGGAGACCGGCCGGGGCGGGGCGCTTCCCGCGGGTGCTCCGGGACGGCCCGCCGGGTCACTCCTCCGCCGACGTACAGTTGATCGTTGAGCGCACGGAGTCGACGGAGAAGGGCAGGACCCATGGCGAATTCCGAAGAGGACCAGGACACGGCCGCGGCGGCGCGGCAGGCGAGGTTCGGCAGCCTGCCGGAGCGGATACGCCCGGAGGACACGGTCCAGGAGGTCCCCGCCACGGATCCGGACCCGGCGAAGGACACGTACGACTCCGACGAGTGGCTCACGCGCAACGTCGGCTGACCTCCCGCCCGGGAGCACACGTCCGTCCGCGGGACCCGGGTCCCGCGGACGATGCCGTCCGGGGCGGCTCGGGCGGCGGTCGCTCGCCGAGCCGTGGTGGGCGGCGCGGCCGACGACTCCCCGCCGGGCCGGCTCGCGCGGCCGTCGGACCCCGCACGGGTCGGCTCCCGCGGCCGTCGCGCCCAGGGGCAGCCGCCCGGGGATCAGTGCTCGTCCGGGCACCAGCCCGCGGGGCGCAGGATTCCGAGCAGCAGCCCGACCAGTTCTTCCACGACCTCGTCGAGGCCGGCCTCGACCCACCCGGCGTTCCAGTCGTACAGCAGTCCGTTCACGCTGCCGATGAAGGCCGCCGCGGCGACCCGGTAGTCCCGGGGCGCCGCCTCTCCGCGCTGCACCGCCGCATCGGCCTCGGCCCGGATGAACGCGACCCAGCGCGCCCGCCGGGTCAGCCGCTGCCGCTCCAGGCGGGGACTGACGCCGACGATCTCGACGAAGGTCACCCGCATACGGCGCGGGTCGGCGGTGACGTCGGCGGCGTAGGCGCGGAAGGCGGCCGTGACGCGTTCGGCGACCGGCCGGCCCTCCGTCGCGGCGAGACCGGACAGGGCGGCCTCCTCGGCCCGGTCGTTGATCCGGAGGTGCAGGGCGGCCAGCACGTCCTCCAGGCTGTGGAACTCCTCGTAGAACTGCCGGGTGGACAGACCGGCCGTCTCGCTCAGCCGCGCGACCGTGGTGCCGTGGTACCCGGGAGCCTCTCCGAACATCCGCAGGCCCGCGTCGAGGAACCGCTCACGGCGCTCGGTCTTGCGCTCCTCGGCCGTCCTGCCCCCGTACCGGCCGGTCGGCGCCCTGAGCCTGCCCGCCACTGAGCCTCCCTCGTCGGTCCGACGGCCAATCCTGTCGTGTCCGGGGTGCCGTGGTGGGCGCCTCCGCCTCCTTACTCAGAAGTAAGCCCTCCGGACCCGCGCGCGGCGGGGTCGCGGGCTAACCGACCGCCGCCGCGGCCCAGTTCGCCAGTTCCGTCCGCGCCGCCGCGAGCAGGGCCGCGGACGGGGCCGACGCACCGTTGGTGACCAGCGCGTAGTGCAGGGTGCCCGTGTCGGAGGCGGTCAGCAGCAGCCTGCGGCTGCCGGTGCCGCCGGGCTCGCGGGCGACCGCGACGGGGGTGCTCCTGGTGTACGCGGGCGGGGTCGCCGTCACGCCGAGGTCGGACACCACGGTCGTAGCGGCCGTCGGGAACGACGCGGGCAGATGCAGCTCGGTCGGCTCGGCGCTGCCGTCCGAACGCCACAGCAGGAGCCCGTACTGCCCGGAGCCCACCAGTTCGGCCGTGCGCGGGAGCGTGCTCGGGACGCGGTTCCAGGTCAGCGTCGTGGAGCCGTCCCGCGAGCGGTCCTCGTACGTGAAGGCGACCGCGCGTCCCGCCGTGGCGCTGGGGTAGATCCGGTCCAGGAGCCGGGCGTCCTGGCGCAGCACGGCCGTGCCCGAGTCGTCGAGGCGGACCGCGGACAGGTCCTCGTCGTTCCAGGCGTCACCGGTGGTGAGCACCTTGCCGGGGTTGCCGTTCATCAGCTCGTGGTGGCGTCCGCTGTAGATGTCCCACTGCCACTGGGTGCCGGACAGCACGGAGCCCGACCGGGCGGGCCCGGACCACCAGCCGGCGCCCGGCACCCGGGAGTCGAGCGCCTGGTACATCGCCTTGAGGACGGTCGGAGCCTTGTCGGAGACGGTGCCGGAGAGAGGGTGGCCGAACTCGCTGACGACCGCCGCCGTACCGGTCGCGGCGGCCCGGTCGCGCACGGTCGCGAAGTCGGTGGCGTACTGCCCGTCGCCCGCCTTGCCCCACATGAAGATGCCGGATATGGCCTTCTGGTCGTAGAAGTGCGTGTTGAACACGTACCGCGGGCCGAGCGTCCCGGCGTCGAGGAGCCCGCCCTCCTGCCTCTGGAAGTCGAGGTTGGCGTTCCAGAAGAGGTTCGGCTCCACGAAGGCGGGCTTGGCCTGCCAGCCCGCCGCGTCCATCCGGGCCCGGAACCGCTCGTGGAACGGCCACAGGACGTCCTTCTCCCAGGCACGGCTGGTCTGGCCCGCGTCGTAGGTGCCCGCGTGCGGTTCGTTGTACGGGTCGAAGCCGACGACGCCCGCGAACTGGGCCTCGGTGAGGTGCCCGCCGATGTACTCCATGACGGCCTCCGCGGTGGCGAGGAATGCGTCCTGGAGTCCGTACCGGTTGTGCCAGAAGTCGTGCGCCGCCCGTGTGACGGCCGCGTTCGACGTGATGTTCTGGCCCCAGAACGGGCAGATGCCGCAGAACTCGTCCGGGTAGTCCCCGGCGGAGACGGCCCACAGGGGCGCGCCGTCTCCGGTGTACCAGCTGTCCGGGTCGAAGAGGTGGCGCGAGTGGAGGTCCTGGTGGAAGTCCGGGTACACCCGGACCCCGGCGTCCAGGAAGGCGCCCATCTGCTCGGTGGCGGCGGCGAGGTACGCGGTGTCGACCTGCCCGCGTACGGGTTCGGCGTACGCCCAGGAGAGCAGGAAGCGCACCGTGTTGCCGCCGCCGAGGGCCCGCAGCGCGGTCGCGGACTTCCTGGCGTCGGCGACCGACGCGAACGGCAGGCCGTGGTTCTCGTCGAGCTTCGCCTCTCCGGAGACGTTGTAGCCCCGCAGCACGACCTCGCGGCCGAGTCCGTCGGTGAAGCGTCCGTCGCGGACGGTCAGGGTCGCCGCGGCGGACGGGTCGAACCACAGCTCGTCGGGGAGGGCGGCGGCGGGCGGGGCTCCGGTGGTCGTCAGGAGGCCGGTGATCAGGACCAGGACGCCGAGCAGATGCGCACGCAACTTCGACATGTACACAACAGTCACGCCGCGCCCGCGGCCCGTCAATAGTCCTGACTTGAGAGTAAGTCACCTTTCCCGCGCGGGAGTCCGACGGCTCAGCCGCCGGTCCTGCGCGTCACGTCGAGGAGGTACTCCTTCCGGTCGAGCGGGTTGTGCCCGGTGCGGGACCGCTCCGGGACCGCACCGCGCGCGACGGGCGCGTAGTGGTCGAAAGCGGACTCCAGGTCGCCCTCGCCGCGGGTCAGGCCGGGCAGCCGCTGCTCCAGGCCGTGCACCGTCGCCGCCGGGACCGTCCCGTCGACGACGCAGACGCCGCCCCGCGTCGTCGTGGTGCGGGGTACGGCACGCAGCGCGGCGAGCACCGGCAGGAGCGCGCCGAGGGTGTCCGAGGGCGCCTCGATCCCGAAGCGGTGGATCGGCTCGTACACCCGGGTGCCGGCCCGCCGCAGCGCGGCCATCAGGACGAGCGGGGTGAGACCGCGGAAGTCCGCCCCCGTGCTCGACATGCTCTTGTCGAACCCCTGGTGGGCGTGGCTCTGTCGGGGCGAGTACCCCGAGTGCGTCATCGTGACCGCGCAGTCGGTGACCCGCCAGCCGTGCAGTCCCTGGCCGAGGGTCTCGCGCACCGAGTCCTCGACCGCCCTGAAGAACGCGTAGGGCATGGAGCCGAGTTCGACCTCCAGCGCGAACCCCACGCCGGAACCCGCCGGTGCCGGATCGACGCGCAGCCCGACCGTCGCGAGGAACGGGTTGGGCTCCTTGCCGTTGAACTCGACGGCCGCGCCGCTCCCGACGGGGCGCTCGGCGCAGATCGTCGTCGTGCCGCGGAACTCGACGTCGAGGCCGAACTCCTCCGCGAGCGTCGCCCCGACGACCTCCTTCTGGACCTCTCCGTAGAGGGAGACGGAGATCTCCTGGCGCTCCTCGTCCCGGCGCAGCCCGATCAGCGGGTCCTGCTCGGCGATCCGGGTCAGGGCCAGGAACAGCGCGCCCGCGTCCTCGGGCCGGAGCGGGCGCACGACGCTCTCCAGCGTCGGCGGCGCGAAGTGGCTCCGCGGCCCGTCCGCGCCGCGCGGCACGCCGATGGTGTCGCCGATCCTGACATCCGTGAGGCCCCACAGCTTGCCGATGCGGCCCGCGCTCACGGACGCCTGCCCGACGGCCGCGCCCCGCTGGAAGACGCTGATGGCGGTGACCTTGCCCTCGCGGGCGACCCCTGCCCGACCGCCCGCGCCGCCGCCCGGACCACCACCGGAACCCCGGGACCCGTCCAGCGCCTCCCGTGCGCCTTGTCCGCCGTGGGCGCCGCCGGCGTCTTGTACGCCTTGTGCGTCCCGCGCCCCCGCGTCGCCGTCGCCGTCGCCGTCCGGACCGTGGTGGCCCGGACCGTGGTCGTCCGGACCCTGGTCGTCCGAACCCTGGCCGTCCGGACCGTCGCCGTCCGGGTCACCGACCGACTCGCCCGGGAGCCCGGTTCCGCCCGGGCCGGGGCGTCCGTCGCCGAAGGGCACCCGGTCCCGGGTGCGCACGGTGCCCGAGAACATCCGGGCGTACGCGATCTTCTCGCCCGCCGGGCCGCGCTCGACCTTGAAGACGGTCCCGGACACCGGGCCGTCGGCCCGGCCCCGTGCCGCGGGGAGCAGTTCCGTGATCCCCGCGACCAGCGCGTCCACGCCCGCGCCCGTCGCGGCCGAACCGGGGAACACCGGGTGGACCAGGGCGCGCCCGGTCTGCTCGGCGAGCGCGGCGCGGACCCGTTCGAAGGAGACCCGGTCCTCGACGTACGAGGCGAGCAGGGCGTCGTCGTTCGTCGACAGGACGTCCAGCATGGCGGGGGTGGGGCCGGTGTGGGCGACCGCGCGGGCGGCCCGGGTGCCCGGCCTGTCGACACGGGCCATGGGCACGATCGCCGGTGTCAGCCGGGCCGCTGTGCCGCGCAGCACCCGTCCGACGTCGGCGCCCCGGCGGTCGATCTTGTTCACGAAGATCAGCGTCGGGATGCGCAGCCGCCGCAGGGTCCGCATCAGGACACGCGTCTGCGCCTGCACGCCCTCCACGGCGGAGATCACGAGGACCGCGCCGTCGAGCACGCCGAGCACCCGTTCCACCTCGGCGATGAAGTCCGGGTGGCCGGGGGTGTCGATCAGATTGACCGCGACGTCGTCGACCTCGAAGGAGACGACGGCGGACTTGATGGTGATGCCGCGCCGGCGCTCCAGCGCGAGGGTGTCGGTCTGTGTGCTGCCGTCGTCGACGCTGCCGATCTCGTCGATGACCCCGGCGGCGTGCAGCAGCCGCTCGGTCAGGCTCGTCTTACCGGCGTCTACGTGCGCCAGGATTCCCAGGTTCAGCGAGTGCACCGCGTGTCATGTCCTTTGTGGCGAGGGGGATTCCTTCCTGGGCGGACATGAACGGTGCGCGCATTGCTGCTCCTTGTGCCTCCGGTGACTGGTCACCCGAAGTGCACCAGCAGGCGGCTCGCGACCGCAACGGATTAACGCTCAACAAATGCCTGCCGCGACACTCGCCCCTCCCGGGACTCGGTCCTAGAGTGACGCCCATCACGTCCGGTGGCTGGATTCCCACGCACGGTTGCCTGGGAGGGCACATGACCCGTATCTCGGTGAAGGTGGACGGCACGACGTACGAGGACGAGGTCGAACCCCGTCTTCTGCTGATCCACTATCTGCGTGACCGGCTCGGTCTGACCGGCACCCCGATCGGCTGCGACACCTCCAACTGCGGTGCCTGCACGGTCGATCTGGACGGCGAGACCGCCAAGAGCTGCTCGGTCCTGGCGGTCCAGTGCGACGGGAGCGTGGTCACCACGGTCCAGGGACTCGCCCAGGACGGGGAGTGGCATCCGCTCCAGAAGGCGTTCCACGAGCGGCACGCCCTGCAGTGCGGGTACTGCACTCCCGGCATGATCATGGCCGCGCGCGACCTGCTCGGTGAGAACCCGGAGCCGAGCGCGGACGACGTGCGGCACGCCCTGGAGGGCAACCTGTGCCGCTGCACCGGCTACCAGAACATCGTGCGCGCTGTCCTCGCGGCGGCCGACGCCGAAGCCGCGTCGAGCGCCGGAGCCTCCGCGTCCTCCGGACGGGAGGTGGCGCCGTGACCGAGCACATCACCGAGTCCGAGGTGGGCCGCTCCCGCCCGCGCAAGGAGGACGCCCGGCTCGTCACCGGACAGACCAACTGGACCGACAACATCGGTGCCACCGGGCTGCTGCACCTGGCCATCCTGCGCAGCCCGATGGCGCACGCGCGCATCGAGCGCGTCGACGTGTCGGCGGCGCTCGAACAGCCCGGTGTCGTCGCCGCGTTCACCGGACGCGACCTCGCTGAAGGCACCGGGTCGCTGCCGTGCGCCTGGCCGGTGACCGAGGACATCGTGCTGCCGGACCACCCGGCCGTCGCCGTGGACGAGGTGCGGTACGCGGGCGACCCCGTGGCGGTCGTCGTGGCCCGCGACCGGTACGCGGCCGCCGACGCCCTGGAGGCGATCGAGGTCGACTACACGCCCCTGCCGCCGGTGCTCGACCTGGAGGACGCGCTCACCGACAACTCGCCGCTGGTCCACGAGGAGCACGGCACCAACCGCAGCTACGTGTGGCCGATGGCCACCGGCGAGGACTACGGGACCGTCAAGGGCCGCGCCGACGTCGTGCTCACCCGCCGCTACGTCCAGCAGCGGCTGATCCCCAACGCGATGGAGCCGCGCGCGGTCGTCGTCACCCCGCTCGACGCGTCCGGTGAGTACACCGTGTACTCGGCGACCCAGGTGCCGCACGTCCTGCGGGTGATGCTGTCCATGGTCACCGGGGTCCCCGAGCACAAGCTCCGGGTCGTCGCCCCGGACGTGGGCGGCGGCTTCGGATCCAAACTGCAGGTGTACGGCGAGGAGGTCGTCGCGCTCGTCGTCGCCAGGCGCCTGGGGCGGCCGGTCAAGTGGACCGAGTCCCGCTCCGAGGGGCACCTCGCCACGCACCACGGACGCGGGCAGATCCAGGACATCGAGATCGCCGCCACCCGCGAGGGCAGGCTGCTCGGCCTCAAGGTCGACCTGCTGGCCGACATGGGCGCGTACCTGATGCTGGTCACGCCGGGCATCCCCATCCTCGGCGCCTTCATGTACCCGGCGATCTACAAGATGGACGCGTACGAGTTCCGCTGCACGGGCGTCTTCACGACCCGTACGCCCACGGACGCGTACCGGGGCGCGGGACGCCCCGAGGCCACGTACGCCATTGAGCGGATCATGGACGAACTTGCCGTCGAACTCGGCCTGGACCCGGTGGAGTTGCGGCGCCGGAACTGGATCGGGCACGAGGAGTTCCCGTACACGTCGATCGCCGGTCTCACCTACGACAGCGGCAACTACGAGGCCGCGACGGACAAGGCGCTCGCGCTGTTCGGCTACGACGAGCTGCGCGCCGAGCAGGCCAAGCGCAACGAGAGCGGCGACTCCGTGCGGCTCGGCATCGGAGTGTCCATCTACACCGAGATGTGCGGGCTGGCGCCGAGCCGGGTGCTGCGGGACCTGCGGTACGCGGCCGGCGGCTGGGAGGCGGCCGGCATCCGCATGCTGCCCACCGGCAAGGTCGAGGTGGTCACCGGTACCAGCCCGCACGGGCAGGGCCACGAGACGTGCTGGAGCCAGATCGCCGCCGATGTGCTCGGGGTGCCCTTCGAGGACATCGAGGTCGTGCACGGGGACACCAGGTCGGCGCCGCAGGGCATGGACACCTACGGCTCGCGGTCGCTGGTCGTGGGCGGCGCCGCGGTCCACCACGCGGCGGAGAAGGTCGTCGGCAAGGCGCGCAAGGTCGCCGCGCATCTGCTCGAAGCCGCCGAGCAGGACCTGGAGTTCACACACGGGGTGTTCTCCGTGAAGGGCTCGCCCGAGGCGCGCAGGACCATCCAGGAGGTCGCCTTCGAGACGTTCTCCTCGCACGACCTGCCCGACGGCATGGAGCCGACGATCAACGCCGAGTACCTGCTCGACCCGGAGAACTTCTCCTATCCGCACGGCACGCACCTGTGCGCGGTCGAGGTCGACACGGAGACCGGCCGGACCTCGATCCGCTCGTACGTCTGCGTCGACGACGTCGGCCGGGTCGTCAACCCGATGATCGTCGAGGGCCAGGTCCACGGCGGGCTCGCGCAGGGCATCGCGCAGGCGCTCTACGAGGAGGCGGTGTACGACGACGAGGGCAACCTGGTCTCCGGCTCCCTGGCCGACTACCTGGTGCCCTCGGCGCCCGACCTGCCCGAGTTCACGACCGGCCGCACCGAGACACCGGCCACCTCGAACCCGTTGGGGGTCAAGGGAGTCGGCGAGGCCGGCACGATCGCCTCCACCCCCGCCGTCGTCAACGCGATCGTGGACGCCCTGCGGCCACTGGGCGTCCGGGACGTGGCGATGCCCTGCTCGCCGGGGCGGGTCTGGGAGGCACTTCAGTCGGCCCGTACGGGCGAGGAGGCTCCGTCGTCATGATTCCACCGGCATTCGACTACGTCAGGCCCGCCGGCGTCGAGGAGGCCGTGGGCGCGCTCGCCTCCGGCGGCGAGGACGCCAAGGTGCTGGCGGGCGGGCAGAGCCTGCTGCCGCTGCTGCGGCTGCGGCTCGCGTTCCCCCGGCTCGTCGTCGACGTGGGCCGGATACCCGGTCTGCGCGGGGTGCGCGAGGAGGGCGGGACCCTGGTCGTCGGCGCCCTGACCACGCACCACGACGTGGTCGCCGATCCGCTGGTACGCCGCCACGCCGGGCTCCTCGCCGCGGCCACCGCCAAGGTCGCCGATCCGGCCGTACGGCACCGGGGCACCCTGGGCGGCTCGCTCGCGCACGCCGACCCCGCCGGGGACCTGCCCGCGGTGGTCCTCGCGCTGGAGGCCGAACTGGTGGCGGTCGGGCCGCACGGCAGGCGGAGCATCCCGGCCAGGGAGTTCTTCGTCGACTACCTCCAGACCTCGCTGCGGCCCGACGAACTGCTCGTCGAGATACGGCTGCCGAAGACGGACGCCGCGGACGGCTGGGGCTTCCACTACGAGAAGTTCAGCCGGGTGGCGCAGGCCTGGGCCATGGTCGGCGTCGCGGCCCTGGTGCGGCGCGCCGACGGGCACATCGCGGAGGCGCGGATCGGCCTGACCAACATGGGGCCGACCCCGGTGCGGGCGACGGCGGTCGAGCGGGCGCTCGCGGGCGCGGGCGCGGACGGTGTGGCGCGCGCAGCCCAGTCCGCGGCCGAGGGCACCCGGCCGTCCGGCGACCCGTCCGCCTCCCCGGAGTACCGGGCCCATCTGGCCCGTGTGCTGACGCGGCGTTCGGTGCTGGCCGCCGCGGGGATGGGGTGACGCCCATCCCACGGGACGACGCGGAGCAGCCGCGCGCGGGTGGTCCGTCCCGGGACGGGGCGGAGCACCCGCGCGCGCGCCGACCGGGGTCCGGGGGCCCGCTGCCGGAGGCCGGGGACGGCCGGGACGGCCTGCCGGGCGGGACGCCGGGGGCACGGTCCGGCCCGTCCGACGACACGCGGGACGGCGGGCCCGAGGGGCGGAGCGGGTCGGCCGGAGCGCGGGGCGGTGGGCGGGTGGCGGACGGGCCGGGGGGCTCGTGGGGTGGGCCGGTGTGGCCGGCCGGGCCGGACGACGTGCGGGCCGGGCTGGAGAAGACCGGGTACCTGGTCGACGAGGGGCTGGCCGTCGCCTGCTTCCTGGCGCTGAGGCTGCGCCGGCCGATCTTCTGCGAGGGCGACGCCGGTGTGGGGAAGACCTCCCTCGCGTCGGCGCTCGCCGCGCTGCTCGGCGCCCCGCTGATCCGGCTCCAGTGCCACGAGGGCATCGACGCCTCGCAGGCGCTCTACGACTGGGACTTCCCTCGCCAGTTGCTGCACCTGAGGGCGGCGGAGGCGGCGGGTGCCACCGACGCGGAGCGCCTGGAGGGCGAACTGTACGGGCGCCGCTTCCTCGTCGCACGACCGCTGCTGCGGGCCCTGGAGACGGAGCCGTGCGTCCTGCTCGTCGACGAGATCGACCGCGCCGACGACGAGTTCGAGGCGCTGCTGCTGGAGCTGCTGTCCGAGTACACGGTCACGGTGCCCGAACTCGGCACGCTGCGAGCCCAGTCGCCGCCGGTCGTGGTGCTCACGTCGAACAGGACCCGAGAGGTGCATGACGCGCTCAAGCGCCGCTGCCTCTACCACTGGTTCGACCATCCCGGGTTCGCCCGTGAACTGGCCATCGTGCGCGGCAGGTTGCCGGACGTGACGGAACGGCTGGCCGAGCAGGTGACCGCGCTCGCACAGGCGCTGCGGGCCCAGGACCTGGTGAAGCCGCCGGGTGTCGCGGAGACCATCGACTGGGCGATGGCCCTGGACGCGCTGGGCGCCACGGAGGTGGACGCCGAGCTGGCGGTGGCGACGCTGGGATCGGTGCTGAAGTACCGCGAGGACCTTGAACGGGCCCGCGGACTCGACCTGTCGGCCGTGCTCGCCGCGCGCGGGGTGTGAGGCGGCGTGCGGGAGGGGTGGCGGCGGTCGTGGGACCCCGTGGGCGGAGGGACGGAGGTCCGCCCGCCGGCGCGCGGCGAGGAGTGGACGGCCGCGGACGGGCCCGCCGTGCTGGTGGGTCTCGCCCGCGCCCTGCGTGCCGCCGGGGTCGAGGCGGGTCCCGACCGCGTCGAGGCGTTCCTCGGCGCCCTCGACGTACTGCGGCCCGCGGTGCGCTCCGACGTCTACTGGTCGGGACGCCTCACGCTCTGCGGCGCTCCCGACGACGTGGAGCGGTACGACCGGGTGTTCGCCGCATACTTCGGCGACGCGGTGTCCGGCGGACGGCCGGCTCGTGCCGCCGCGCCAGCCCGGTCCCGGGTGCCGGTCCGGGCCGCGGCGGCCGGTGACCGTACGAGGTCGGCGGGCGACGGGGACGCCGTGCCCACGGCCGCCCTCGCCGCCACGACCGAGGTGCTGCGGCACCGCGACGTCGCCGCGCTCAACGCGGCCGAGCGGGACCAACTGCGGCGCCTGCTGGCCGCGTTCACCCTGCCGGGCGAGCCGCGCAGGACGGCTCGGCTGCGGCCTGACCGGCGCGGGACCGTCGACCCGCGGCGCACCGTGCGCGAGATGCTGCGGCGCGGCGGCGAGCCCGCGCCGCCGCGGCTGCGCGACCGGACCGAACGGCCGCGCCGGGTCGTGCTGCTGGTGGACGTGAGCGGTTCCATGGCGGCGTACGCGGACGCGCTGCTGCGGTTCGCGCACGCGGCGAGCCGGGGCGGCGGCGCCCGTACCGAGGTGTTCACGATCGGGACACGGCTGACCCGGGTGACGCGCGAACTGACGCACCGCGATCCGGACACGGCGATGGCCGCGGTCGCCGCCGCCGTGCCGGACTGGCGCGGCGGCACCCGGCTCGGCGAGCTGCTGCGGGCGTTCCTCGACCGCTGGGGCGCTCGCGGCATGGCGCGCGGCGCGGTCGTGGTGGTGCTGTCGGACGGCTGGGAGCGTGGCGATCCGGAACTGCTCGCGGAGCAGATGCGACGCTTGCGGCGGCTGGCTCACCGGGTCGTCTGGGCCAACCCGCGCAAGGCCCGCCCCGGTTACGCGCCGCTGGCGACCGGGATGGCGGCGGCGCTGCCGAGCGTGGACGCGTTCGTCGAGGGGCACAGCCTGGCCGCGCTGGAACGTCTGGCCGCGGTGGTGAGAGGAGTGGACGATGCGTGAGATCCTCCCGGCGCTCGACCGGTGGTACGCGGAGGGCTCACCCTTCGGTCTGGCCACGGTCGTCGCCGTCAGCAGGAGCGCGCCCAGGGACCCGGGCGCCGCCATGGCCGTGGGTCCCGGCGACGAGGTCGTGGGCAGCGTGTCCGGCGGCTGCGTGGAGGGGGCGGTCTTCGAACTGGCCCGTGAGGTCGTGGAGTCGGGCGAGGCGCGGCTGGAGACCTTCGGGTACAGCGACGAGGACGCGTTCGCGGTCGGGCTGACCTGCGGAGGGGAGATCGCCCTGCTCGTACGGCCGGTGACGCCCGCCCTCGACCCCACGTTCGGGGCGGTCGCCGAGTCGGTGGCCGCGGGCCGCCCGGTGACGGTGGCGACGGTGGTCGACGGCCCCGCACGGCGCGGCGCGACCCTCGCCGTCTGGGAGGACGGGGTGTCCGGCACGCTCGGCACCACGGGCCTGGACGTGGCCGTGACCGCCGACGCGCGGGGCGAACTGGCCCTGGGAGCCACGGGCCGGCGGCACTACGGTCCACGCGGCGAGCGGCGCGAGGACACGGTGACGGTGTTCCTGCACTCCTTCGCTCCCCCGCCGCGCATGCTGGTCTTCGGGGCGATCGACTACGCGGCGGCGGTGGCCCGGATCGGCGACTTCCTGGGCTACCGGGTCACGGTGTGCGACGCGCGCCCGGTCTTCGCCACTCCCAAGCGCTTCCCGACGGGCGTCGAGGTGGTCGTGGAGTGGCCGCACCGCTATCTGCAGTCCACGGACACCGACGGGCGCACGGTGATCTGCGTCCTCACGCACGACCCCAAGTTCGACGTGCCGCTGCTGGAGGAGGCGCTGCGCCGGCCGGCCGCGTACATCGGCGCGATGGGCAGCAGGCGGACCCACGACGACCGGATGAAACGGCTCCTCGACGCGGGGCTGAGCGCGGACGAACTGGCCAGGCTGCGTTCGCCGGTCGGCCTCGACCTCGGGGCGCGGACACCCGAGGAGGTGGCCGTGTCGGTCGCCGCCGAGATCGTCGCGCTGCGCTGGGGCGGCAGCGGCACCCCGCTGATGGCGACGGGCGGGGCGATCCATCCTCCGGGGCGCCGGCCCGCGGGAGGGCCCGCGCAGGACGGGTGATCCGCTGAGCAGGCGGGCGGGCGTGGGACCCGAGGGGAGACGCACGCAGGAGTGCCTGTCGGGCCCGCACGCCGATCTGCTCCGAGAGCTCGCCCGCCTGGGCCCGCACCGTCTGCGCGGTCGGCCTCAGCCCGCCGACGGCTGCGCCTCCCACGGCCGAGGTCCCGTGCCCTCGTGCCAGTGCCGCAGTTGCCGACCGTCGACGCACACGATGCCGCACTGCTCCGCGTATTCGAGCGCGGGGGCGGTGAAGTCGCTGGTGGTCACCACGGCGGCGACGTCGGCGCCGTGGACGGTGAAGCAGGTGCCACCGAAGCGCTGCAGGTCCTGGGAGCCGACCCGGTTGCCGTCGCAGTACCGCTTGCACTGGATGACGACCGTGCGCCCGTCCGGCGTCCTCGCCACGACGTCGGCGCCCAGGTCCCCGGCCCCGCCCACGACATCCACGTCGAGGCAGCCGTCGCGCCGGCACAGTTCGGCCACCGCCTGCTCGAACTCGTCCGGGTCCAGGTCCTCATGGGCGATCTCCACCGTGTCCGCGGGCGCCTCGGGCACGCTCTCCGGCACGCGCTCGGGCAGCACGACGGTGGGATCCGTGCCGAGGCCGCCGCCGCAGGCGCCGGCCCCGGCGGGGACCAGGGCCACTGCGGGGGCCGGTGACGCCGCGTCGAGCGCTTCGACCGCCGTCTGCGTGGCTTCGTCCAGGGCAGCGGCCGCGCGGCGCGCGATCGCCGCCGCCGATATGCGGCGCTTCCCGCGGCAGCCGGCCATGACGGCACCGACGCACACAAGGGCGAGCGCCAGGGCCCAGGCGGGACGGTGCGCCGCGGCCGCGGCCGTGGTGCGGGCGGCCGCGCCCACCAGGGCGATGATGACCGCGAGGAGGGCGAAGTAGAGGGCCGTCGCCCGGAGTTCGAACCGGCGGGATCGACGCGCGGTACGCCGGGCACGTGCGGGAACGGCCATGGTGATGTTTCCTCCCCTGGGACGCCGAACGAAGATCAATTCGCGTCTTCCCAGGCAGCGGCCGTTCTACCGTGCTCCTTCGTGCACCCCGTCGTCCGGCCCGACGGCAGGCGCGGGCTCGGAAGGACGGCACGCCTCCGAGTGACTCGCCGTCTCAGCCGTCTCAGCCGTCTCAGTATGAGGGGCATGCGGGCAGTCTTCGACGTGCCTACGGCAGCCCGAGCACCGGGATCTCGGCCCATACCTGCTTGCCGCCGCTGACCGGGACGGTTCCCCAGGACGCGGACAGGGCCTCGACGAGGAGGATGCCGCGACCGCCCGTGGCCTCCCAGCCGATGCTCGTGGGCTTGATGGGCGTGCGCGGGGACACGTCGGCGACGGCCACGCGCAGCCGGTTGCCGATCAGGGTGAGGTCGAGGCGGACCTTGCCGTCGGTGTGCACGAGGGCGTTGGTGACCAGTTCGGAGACGATCAGCAGGACGGCGTCGGGCTCCTCCTTGATCCCCCAGGAGCGCAGGGTGCGCCGGGTGAAGCGGCGGGCGTGCCGGACGGCCTCCGGCACGCGCCACACCGTCCAGCTCTCCCGCAGGGGCCTCGTGGCCATGCCGTCGTAGCGCATGAGGAGCAGGGCCACGTCGTCGCTGCGGTTGGCGCCGGCCAGCAGGGCGTCGGCGACGAGCCCGAGGTGGGCGGGATCGGCGGTGGCGAGCTGTGCCGCAAGTCCGCGCAGACCGTCCTCCATGTCGAGTTCCGCGGACTCGACGAGGCCGTCCGTGGTCAGCGCCAGGAGCGTGCCGGGCTGGAGCGGCAGCGGGCTCATCGGGTAGTCGGCCTGCGTGATCACGCCGAGCGGTGGGCCGCCCTCGGTGACGATGATCTCGGTTGAGCCGTCCGGGTGACGCAGGACGGGCGGCAGGTGTCCGGCGCGTACGCACCAGGCCGTGCCCTCCGCCATGTCGACGTCGACGTAGCAGCAGGTCGCGAAGAGATCGGTCTCCATGTCCATGAGGAGCCGGTTGGCGTGCGAGACCACGACGTCCGGCGGGTGCCCCTCGACGGCGTACGCGCGCAGCGCGGTGCGCATCTGGCCCATCAGGGTGGCCGCGCCCGCGTTGTGGCCCTGGACGTCCCCGATCACCAGGGCGACGTGGTTGTCGGGCAGCGGGATCACGTCGTACCAGTCGCCGCCGACCTCCAGGCCGGCCGTGGTGGGCAGGTAGCGGGCGACGGCGACCGCTCCGGGCAGCTGCGGCAGCCTGCGGGGCAGCAGGGTGCGCTGGAGCATGCCGACGAGCTCGTGCTCGGCGTCGAAGGCGTGGGCCCGCATCAGGGCCTGGCCCGCGAGGCCGGCGGAGGCGGTGAGCAGGGCGCGCTCGTCGGGGCCGAAGTCGTGCGGTGTGTCCCAGCCGATCAGGCAGGCGCCCGCCATCCGGCCGCCGGCGGGCAGCGGCAGCACGGCCAGGCCGCCGGGGCCGACGTCCGCGAGCGCGGGCTCCAGCGGGCTCCCGGCGGGCCAGACCGACGCGCGGCCCTCGCGCAGGGCGGCGGCCAGGGTCGGCATGGTGCGCACCGGCGCGTCGGGCCATTCGGTGCGCCACTCGGTGCGCCACACCTCGGGCCAGGCCTCGGGCTCGGGCGGGTCGAGGACGGTGACGACCAGGCGGTCGCCCTCCAGCTCGGCCAGGGCGATCCGGTCGGCCATCAGGGGCCTGCGCAGGGCGGTCACGACGGCCTGGCCGACGTCGCGGACGGTGCCCGCGGTGGCGAGGGCGGCGGCGAGGCGCTGGACGCGGGCCACCTCGTTGCCGCCGGAGCGCAGCTTCGAGGCGTCGGTGACGGTGCCCACCAGCCGGGACGGCCGTCCGTCGGCGGCGGGCAGCAGCCGGGCGCGCAGCCGGAGCCACTTCTGCTCCCCGGAGGGCTGGAGGATGCGGAACTCCAGCTCGCGCTCCCCGATGGACATGTGGTCCGACTCCACCACGGACATCAGCGCGGGCAGGTCCTCCGGCACGGTCATGCCGAGGAGGGTCTCGACCTTGCCGTCGAAGTCGGCGGGGCCGAGCCCGAACGCCTGGAGCAGCTCGCTGTCGGCCTCCACGTGCCCGGAGTCCATGGCCAGGCTGAACGAGCTGCTGGGCAGTTCCTCCGGCTCGCCGCCGCCCGCGGTCTGCGGGAAGGAGACGGCCCTGGCGAGGGTCTCCAGGCAGGCGCGGTCCTCCGGGTCGAAGCCGGTCCCGGCCTCGCTCACGACGACGAGGCAGCCGCCGCCTCGCGGGTCGGGGGGCAGCGGTACGACGCCGAGGCAGAAGTCCCCCGCGGGCGCCGGGCGCGCGCCCTGCCCGGGGGCCGTTTCGTCGGGGCCGAGCCACAGGGGGTGCCCGAGCCGGTAGGCGTCCGCCGTGGGCGAGCCGCCGGCGAGCGGGTAGCTGTCGCGCAGTCCGTACAGGGCCCGCGGCACGCCCGCGGTGTCGATCAGGCAGAGCTGGTCGCCGCCGCCGCCCGGGGCGTACACCGCGGCGAGCGTGGCACCACTGAAAACGAGCGTCTGTTCGAGGACGCTTCTCAGCCGTTCGGGGGAGCCGAGGTCGTCCTGGACCAGCGTGAGGGCAAGGTCGACACGCAGCGTTCTCGTTCTGCGTTCCGCAGCGCCCTCACTGACCACGTCCGTCATTACAGCGCGTCCCGGACTCCGGCGCAGCCCCTGTGACCGTTCGGAGCTTGGGCCCGGGTGTCCGGAAATCCCCTGCGACCGCGTGCCGTGACCCGTGCGTTCCTCACGGTGATCACGTGGCGGTGGTGACCGGACCGGCCTCCGGCCCGCCGGAACTCCCGTCGTGGAGCCGCCGAGGGGAGCCGACCGGCGGGCGGTACGAGGTCCGCGCACCGGCCGACCAGCGCCTCCACGAGCCGCCCGGCCGGCGGGGCGCGGCGCCGGAGAGGCCGCCCCCGTCTGCGCGACGGCCCGCGGGCGGCCCCGCCGGTGGCGTTCGGCAGGGATCGGCGACCGGCCGCCACCGGCGCCGGGTCAGCCAGGTGGGCGGGTCCCGAACGGGACCCCGCAGCGAGGAACCGGCCAACGCGGTGCGCGGGAGCGCAAGGCGAGCGTCGGGCGCCCCCCTGCCACGCGACGCAGGCGGCACTCGCGGGCACCCGGGACCGGGGTCGGCCCGGGACCCCGCGCGATCCGTGGCCGGTCCGCTCGCCGTGCGGGAACGGCGGTCGCGGGAGAGCCTTGATCCCTGGACTCCTTCGCGCGCCGTGGGAGGAGGTGGCCGGCGTGTCCGACTGGCAGGCGTCCGGGCCCGCGCCCGACGCCGCCCCGCCCGATGCCGACCCGCCAGACGCCTCCCCGCCCGCGGTCGGCAGGCCGATGCTCTCCCTCACGCTCGCCGCCCTCATGGACGCCGTGCACGCGCACTCGGGGGCGGTGTACCTGCTGACCCCCGACGAACCGGTGCTGGAGATGGCGGTGATGGCCGGGCTGCCGAGGGCGTTCGCGGCCCCCTGGGAGCGGATGGGGCTGAGCGCGCCGATCCCGGTGGCCCGGGCGGCCCGCGACCGGCGCCTCGTCTGGGTGAGCGGGGAGGAGGAGATGGCCCGCCACTTCCCGCGCATCGCCGTCGTCCTGCCCTACCCGTTCGCCCTGGCCGCGCTGCCGGTCGCGACCGACAGGGCCACGTACGGGGCGATCTTCGTGACCTGGCCCGGCAGCCATCCGCCGGAGCTGGCCGAGTGGGAGCGGGAACACCTCACGGCGGCCTGCGACCGGCTCGCGTTGCGTCTGGAGCGGGCGGTCGAGTCGGGCAGGCCGCTGCACTCCGAGCCCGACCTGCTGGCCCCGGCGCCGGTCACCACGGTGGCGGGCACCCTCGGCACGGTCGAGGCAGCGCGGATGGTGGCCCGGCTCCCGTACGGGCTGTGCGCGCTCGACCTGCACGGCCGGGTGAGCTTCGCCAACACGGCCGCGGCCACACTCCTCGGCGTGCCCGTCAGCGGGCTGCTGGGCTCGCAGCTCTGGGCGTGCGTCCCGTGGCTGAACGACCCGGTCTACGAGGACCGCTACCGTGCCGCGCTCCTCAGCCAGCAGGTGACCTCGTTCGTCGCGCTGCGCCCGCCCTCGGACTGGCTGTCCTTCCGGCTGTATCCCAGCGAGAGCGGCCTGAGCGTGCGCATCAGCAGGGCCCGGGCCGTCGCACGGGCCGGCGGCTCGGGGCTGCTCCCCGCGGAGACCGGGACGCGGCTCGTCACCATCTCGCAGGTGCTGAGCCTGGCGGGGGCGCTGACCGAGGCGGTGGGCGTGGAGGACGTCGTGCAGCTCGTCGCGGACGAGATCGCGCCCGCCGTCGGCAGCCAGGCCCTGGTGCTGCTGGCCGCGCAGGCCGGCCGGCTGCACGTCCTCGGCCACCGCGGCTACCCGGACCCGCACATCGTGGAGCGCTTCGACGGGATGCCGCTCACCGAGCCGACGCCCAGCGCCCACTCGCTCACCAGCGGGCTGCCCGCCTTCTTCGACACCCGCCAGCAGCTGGAGCGCCTGTACCCGATGCGGCACGCCACGCCCGACGGCATGGGCGCCTGGGCGTATCTGCCGCTCATCGCGTCCGGGCGGCCGGTGGGCACCTGCGTCCTCGCGTACGCCGAACCCCACACCTTCCCCGCCGACGAGCGCGCCGTCCTGACCAGCCTCAGCGGGCTGATCGCCCAGGCCCTCGAACGCGCCCGGCTGTACGACGCCAAGCACCGGCTCGCGCACGGGCTGCAGGCCGCGCTGCTGCCGCACTCGCTCCCCGCGCTGCCCGGTGTCGAGGCGGCCGCCCGCTATCTGCCCGCCACCCAGGGGATGGAGATCGGCGGCGACTTCTACGACCTGGTGCCCACCTCGGGCATGACGGCGGCGGTGATCGGGGACGTGCAGGGGCACAACGTCACCGCGGCCGGGCTCATGGGGCAGATCCGCACCGCGGTGCGCGCGTACACGACGGTCGGCCAGTCCCCGGGCGAGGTCATGAGCAGCACCAACAGGCTGCTGATCGACCTGGGGAGCGAACTGTTCGCGAGCTGTGTGTACCTGCGGCTGGACCCGGCGAACGACGTGGCCGTGATGGCCCGTGCCGGGCACCCCCCGCCCCTGCTCCGGCGGCCGGACGGGAACGTGCGCGTGCTCGACCTGGCGGGCGGGCCGCTGCTCGGCATCGACGCGGACGCCGTCTATCCGACGACCGAGGTGGCGTTCCCGCCGGGTTCGCTGCTGGCCCTCTACACGGACGGGCTGGTCGAGTCCCCCGGTGTCGACATCGAGGACTCGCTCGCCGGGCTCGCGGAACGGCTCAGCGCCATCGGCGACCTGTCGCTGGACCGGACCGCCGACGAGTTGGTGGAGTTGAGCGGCACGGCGCAGGAGCGGGGCGACGACGTGGCCCTGCTCCTGCTGCGCGCGCGACGGACTTGAGGACCGGCTTCGGCCGTGACCTGACCGGCGGAGTCGGCACGTGTCCGTGCGCGGGGCGGCCGGGGGACGTGTCCGTGAGCCGCGCGGCCGGGCACGTGTCCGTGCGCCGGGCGGCCGGGGAACGTGTCCGTGAGCCGCGCGGCCGGGGACGTGTCCGTGCGCCGGGGCGGTTCCGGGAGGGACGCGCCCGGACCGGGTCGGCGGCCGGGGCGTTCAGAGGTGCGAGGGCTCGGCCGCGTCGACCGTCTCGTGGCCCTCGCGGCGGATTCGCTCGACCCCCCAGGCGCCGAGCGGCGCGAGCGCCCGGTTGAGCGTGCGCCCGTGCTCGGTCAGGGAGTACTCCACCCGCGGGGGCACCTCGGCATACACCTCGCGGTGCACGAGGCCGTCCGTCTCCATCTCCCGCAGGTGCTGGGTGAGCATCTTCTCGCTCACTCCCGGCAGTCCGCGCCGGAGTTCGGCGAAGCGGCGGACGCCATGGGCGTCGAGTTCCCAGAGGATCAGTCCCTTCCACTTGCCGCTCACCACGTCGAGCGCGGCGTCGATGCCACAGATGTAAGGCCCGAGTCTCGGCGCCCTGGCCATCGCAGATCCCCTTACTAAAAGGTAAGTACCGCAGTAAAGAGTGGGTACTTCCGAGACTAGTCGCGCTCTCCGAGCATGGAGGGGTGAACGAACAACGGAACCCCACCACCAGGCAGAAGAGCGCTGTCACCGTGATCGGGCTCGGTCCGATGGGCCGGGCGATGACACGCGTCCTCCTCCGCGCCGGCCACCCGGTCACCGTCTGGAACCGCACCGCCGCTCGGGCCGACGGCGTCGTGGCCGACGGGGCGACGCTCGCGGCGACCCCCGGCGAGGCGGTCGAGGCGAGTGGTCTCGTGGTCCTGAGCCTCACCGACTACCAAGCGATGTACGACGTCCTCGGCGGCGCCACCGGGTCGCTCGCGGGCCGGACGCTGGTCAACCTCAGTTCCGACACGCCCGACCGCACCCGCGAGGCGGCGAACTGGGCGGCGGGCCACCGCGCCGGCTTCCTCACCGGAGGCGTCATGGTCCCCGCGCCGATGGTGGGCACGGAGGCGGCCCATGTCTACTACAGCGGGCGCGGCGAACTGCTGGACAGCCACCTGGCGGCGTTGGCGCCGCTCGGAACGCCGAAGTACCTGGGAGAGGACCCGGGCCTCGCGCAGTTGATGTACCAGGCCCAACTCGCGGTGTTCCTCACGACGTTGTCCGCGCTGATGCACGCCACCGCGATGCTGGGCAGCGCGGGGACGAGGGCCGCGGAAGCGCTGCCGGAGCTGCTCGCCTCCGCCGACTCGATCGGCGACATCCTGAGGGCCGGCGACGAGAACCCCGGCGCCGCGCTGGACGCGGGGGAGCATCCCGGCGACCTCAGTACGGTCACCATGATGGGTGCCACGGCCGACCACATCGTCGAGACCAGCAGGTCCATCGGCCTCGACCCCGCGCTGCCCCTGGCCGTGCGTGCTCACTACCGGCGCGCGATCGCGGACGGACACGGGGGCGACAACTGGACACGGATCATCGACGGCATCCGCGGACCGCGCTGACCCGACGCGGGGCCGACGCGCACCGCCCGGCCGCGTCCGCCCCCTGGCCCCGCACACACGCGTCGCGGCCCGGTCCTCCCGCCGGAGGACCGGGCCGCTCCACCACGACCGTCAGTGACGTACGGCCGGATCAGTGGCCCTGCTGAAGGCCCGAGTCGTCGCCCGCGCCGTAACCGCCGGCCTCGTCGCCCGCCTGGTCACCGGCACCGGCTTCCTCACCGGCGCCCGCGCCTGCCTCTTCGCCGGCGCCCGCTTCCTCACCGGCACCGGCCTCCTCGCCCGCACCGGCCTGTTCGCCGACGCCGGCGTCCTCACCGGCGCCTGCCTCCTCGCCCGCGCCCGCCTCCTCGCCGGCACCGGCTTCCCCGCCGGCACCCGCGTCGCCCGCGCCGATCTGGGCGCCGACCGCGGCCAGCGCGGTGGTCACCGGCTGGAAGAAGGTCTCGCCGCCGACGGTGCAGTCACCGCTGCCGCCGGAGGTCAGGCCGATCGCGCTGCCCTCCGCGGTGAACAGGGAGCCTCCGCTGTCGCCCGGCTCGGCGCAGACGTTCGTCTGGATGAGACCGGTGACCGTGCCCTCCGGATAGTTCACGGTGGCGTCGAGACCGGTGACCTGACCGTCGTTCAGACCGGTGGTGCTGCCCATGCGGATGACTTCCTGGCCGACCGCGGCCTCCGCGGCCTGCACGATCTCCACGGTCTGGCCGCCGCCGGTGTCCACCGTGCTGGGCGCCTCGGTCGCCGGGTCGTCGTACTTGACCAGCGCGAAGTCGCCGTCCCCGGGGAACGTGGCCGCCTCGACCGTACCGATGGGCGCGCCGTTCTGGGCGTCCGACCACTCGGCGGTGGCGACACCGCAGTGTCCCGCGGTCAGGAAGCCGGGGGTGCCGTCGCCGGTGACGACGTTGAAGCCGAGCGAGCAGCGTGCGCCGCCGCCGAAGATGGCGTCGCCGCCCTCGACGAACGTCTTGAACTCACCGGCGGACTTGGTGATGGTCGCCATGCCCGAGCCCAGGCCGTCGACGGTCGACTCCAACTGGTCCCAGTCGGCGCCCTCGACCGTGCTGTCGGCGGTGACCCGGATCTTGTTCGTCCTCGGGTCGACGGACCACGCCGTGCCCGGGATGGTCGCCTCGGTCTTCAGCGTCCGTGCAGCGGACTTGAGTTCGGCGGTGCTGTTGTCGACCTCGCGGACGACCGCTCCCGCCCTCTGCGCCTGGACGACGACGTTGTTGTTGTCGCCCACCACGTTGATGATGAGCTGCTGCTTACCGGCGTCGTAATACGCACCGGCAAAGGCTTCGCCGAGCTGCTCGGCGAGCTGCGAGGCGAGGTCGGAGGCGTCCGCGGCCTTCAGCGTTCTGGGGGCGGCACCTTCCGTCGCGTCGGTCTGGGACGCCATCGCGTTCGGCAGGATGAGTGCCGCCGCGCCGAGCGCCACCACACTTCCCGCGGCTATGACGGCCTTGCGCTTCGGTATCCGCTTGTGGCTCAACTTCCTGACCTCCTGGGGACTGGGGGGTCCGTGCCGCCGATTGGCAGCTGACGGCGGGCGCCTGGATGGCTGTTGGTACGGACGCGATGCGTGGGGCGTTCAACGCTCCCGACCAACTTCCTTTGCGAAAGCGTGAATCCGTTGTCCCGTCCACCCCGCCCGCGACAGCGCGGAACAATGGCCGCATGACGCTGACCACCGCTGATGCGGACAAGATCCTCACCGACAACTTCGCTCCCTGGGTCCTCGACCTCGGTCTGTCCGTCGAGGAGGTGGACGAGCGCCGGGCAGTGCTCCGGCTCCCGTGGTCCGACCGGCTGGCCCGGGAGGGCGGCGCGCTGTCCGGCCAAGCCCTCATGGCGGCCGCGGACACGGCGACGGTGATCGCGGTCTCCGCGGCGCGCGGAGGCTACGGGCCGATGACGACGGTCCAGCAGTCGACGTCGTTCCAGCGCGCGGTCGTCGGCACGGACGTGCTGATCGAGGCGGTCGTGACCAAGCTGGGCCGCCGGACGGCGTTCGCCGATCTCGTGATGACCCCGGAGGGCTCCACGGAGATCGCGGCCCGCGCGAGCACGGTGTACGCGCTGCTCGGCTGACACCTCCCGGCCCGCTCCGCCGGCTCCGGCAGCCCTGCCGGGGCCGGCCGGCCGTGCTCCGAGGTGGCCCTCCGTCGGGCGGCGCCCTGCGGACGGATTCCCGCGGACGGTTCTCCGAGAACGGCCCCGCAGGGCCGGCAAACAGCATTCCGGGGCTCGGCGGAATGGCGGTCCGGAGGCACGCGGCGGGCGTGCCGGCCGACGTTCGGCGGCCATTCGGGGCTATTCCCGTGATGCCATCGGATATCCGATGGCACCCAGTGGATCCCCTATTGGATCTCCATGTTCGTCCGGCCTACCTTCGAGGCATGTCGAAGATTCTTTTTGTAGTGACCGGCGCCGACTTCTGGACCCTCGCCGACGGCACGAAGCACCCGACCGGATTCTGGGCCGAGGAGGCGGCCGCCCCGTACGAGGCGTTCAGGGCCGCCGGGCACGAGGTCGTCGTGGCGACGCCCGGCGGCGTCGTCCCGACCGTGGACCGGGGCAGCCTGGCCGCCGAGGTGAACGGCGGCCAGGAGGGGGCCGACAAGGTCGCCGCGGCCCTCGACTCGTTCACCGAACTCCAGCACCCCGTCCGGCTGGAGGACGTGGACCTCGACGAGTACGCGGCCGTCTTCTACCCCGGCGGCCACGGGCCCATGGAGGACCTCGCCGTCAGCCCGGAGTCGGGCCGCCTCCTCACCCTCGCGCTGGAGTCGGGCAAGCCGCTCGGCGTCGTCTGCCACGGCCCGGCCGCGCTGCTGGCCGCCACGAAGGACGACGGCACCAACGCCTTCGCGGGCTACCGCCTGACCGGCTTCACCAACACCGAGGAGACCCAGGCCGGCCTCGCGGGCAAGGCGAAGTGGCTGCTCCAGGACCGGCTGGTGGAGATCGGCGGCGACTTCCAGGAGGGCGAGCCGTGGGCCCCGTACGTGGTCGTCGACCGCAACCTCGTCACCGGCCAGAACCCCGCCTCCTCCGCCCCGCTCGCCACCGAGCTCCTCAAGAAGCTCGGCTGACACCCTCTCCGAGACATCGCCGACGGCCGTTCGCGGCCCGGCACTCCCCGGCGTCCGGCCGCGGCCCACAGGGTCGCGGCCGGACGCCGTTCTTCGACGGGTACGCGCGGCCGGCGGCGGGTGCCCCCGGTGGCCCGCCCGCAGTCGGACATCCGTGGCCAACGGATCGCCCGCCCGCAGTCGGACACCCGTGGCCAACGGATTGCGGACCGCCACTGGGCGGTGACGGAACGTCGACGAACCGCGGCCGAATCCCGGCTTCGGGGAATCTGCACATCGAATACGCACACGCGTCACGGCACGCGGTGAATCCACACGGCGGACGGGCGCGTGCCGCGCCTTTGGAGAGGTGTGCCCGATTCCCGGGAAGGGATTCGGCGCGCGAATGTGAACCACCTCGGAGCCATGTGAAGAAGTCGCCACCGAGGCGTGCGCGCGCCTGCACGTATGAACCGGCACGGACACCAAACGCCCTGATCAAAGGGCTCGTTGATTGGAAGCCCGGAGCGCGGCCGTGCTTTGATCCGTTGCACCGCGGGCGTCACCCCACCGGTACCCGGCAACGGGTTCCGGGCGCTCGCGGCAGCGGCCGGCCATCTGTCCCCCAGAGGGGGCCGCTCCCCCCTGTGAATACCAATAGGAAGGTAAGTTCCTCATGAACTCCACCCCCCAGGTCCAGACCGCCGAGATCTCCGACGCCGACCTCGACAACGTCTCCGGCGGCCTCGCGCTGAACGCCGTCGGCACCGTCACCGGCCTCGTGGACGGCATCGCCCCGGTCTCCGGCCTGGTCGACACCGTCGTCGGCACGGTCGAGGGTGCGACCGGCCTGAACACCGCCCCGGTCACCGGCCTGGTCGCCGGTCTCTGATCACTTCGTGATCGTTCGGCGTGCCGAGGGGCCCCGGAACCGTCACCCGGTTCCGGGGCTCCCGGATGCCGTGCCGGGGCCGGGCGGCCCCCCGATGCCCTCCCGGGGCCGCCCGGCCCGTACCGGCCCAACGGCCGATCCGCCCTGCCCGGCGGCCCGTTCAGAGTCGCTCGTCGGCCACTCGCAGGTGGGGGAAGACCCGTGCAGTTCCGTCAACAGGCCCTCGCCAAGCTCCAGTCGCCCGAAGAACTCGACCTCCCGGTCCGTTTCGCCCGCCCGCAGGGCTGGCTCGTGCTGTCCGTCACCGTGGCCGTCATGGCCGCCGCGTGCGTCTGGGCCGTGACGGGATCCGTCGCGTCCACGGTGAGCGCGCCCGCCATCCTCACGCACGGGCAGGGCAGTTACGTCCTCCAGAGCCCCGTCTCCGGCCAGGTGACCGCCGTCCTCGCCGAGCAGGGCCGGCGCGTCGGCGCGAACGCCCCCGTGCTCAAGGTGCGCACGCAGAAGGGCGAGACGGTCGTACGCAGCGTCGCCGCCGGGCGCGTGACCGGCCTCGCCGCGACGATCGGCGCGATCATCAGCACCGGCGCGAACGTGGCCGCCGTGGAGAAGGTCGCCGACGCCGACGACCCCCTCTACGCGACGGTGTACGTGCCCGCCGAGAACGCCGCCGCCATTCCCCCGGACGCCGCTGTGGACCTCACCCTGCCGTCGGCGCCCACCCAGCGGTTCGGCGTCCTGCGCGGTCACGTGAAGTCCGTCGACCGGACCGCGCAGAGCAGGCAGCAGATCGCCGGTTTCCTCGGTGACGCCCAACTGGGCGAGCAGTTCACGAAGAAGGGCAGGCCGGTGGCCGTACTGGTCCGTCTCGACCGGTCCCCGGGAACGCCGTCCGGCTACGCCTGGTCGTCCGCCGAGGGCCCCCCGTTCCGGCTGGACTCCATGACCGCGGCCTCCGGTTCGATCCGCCTGGCCGATCAGCGTCCGATCGATTGGCTGCTGCCGTGACGACCACCCCCCGCGACACCGCGGAGCCCTCGACGAGTTCCACCGCGAAGGAATCCGCCGCACCGCCCCCGGTACGGGGCCGCAGACGTGCCGCGCCGCGCGGGCCCGTGGTCCCCAGGGCCCGGAGCCGGTCCGTGCGCACGCCCACCGTGCTGCAGATGGAGGCCGTCGAGTGCGGCGCCGCCTCGCTCGCGATGGTGCTCGGCCACTACGGCAGGTACGTACCGCTGGAGGAGCTGCGCATCGCCTGCGGCGTCTCGCGCGACGGATCGCGGGCCAGCAACCTGCTGAAGGCGGCGCGGAGTTACGGGCTGACGGCCAAAGGTATGCAGATGGACACCGCCGCACTCGCCGAGGTGCGGGCCCCGGCGATCCTGTTCTGGGAGTTCAACCACTACGTCGTCCACGACGGCATCGGGCGCCGCCTCGGCCGGCGGGGCGTGCACATCAACGACCCTGGCAAGGGCCGGCGTTTCGTCCCGATGGAGGACTTCGACACCAGCTTCACGGGGGTCGTGCTGGTCCTGGAGCCGGGCCCGGACTTCAAGAAGGGCGGCCGCAGGCCCGGAGTCCTGGGCGCCATGCCGGCCCGGCTGCGCGGCACTTCGGGCACCATGCCGGCCGCGGTCCTCGCCAGCCTGCTGCTGGTGGCCGTCGGGGCCGCGGTGCCCGCGCTGAGCCGCACCTATATCGACATGTTCCTGATCGGCGGGCAGACCTCGCTGCTCGGGGTGCTGTTCGCGTCGATGGGCGCGACGGTTCTGCTGACGGTCGTGCTGACCTGGCTGCAGCAGGCGAACCTGCTGCGCGGACGGCTCATCTCGTCCACTCTCAGCAGCGCGAAGTTCCTCAGGCACCTGCTGCGGCTGCCCGTCACCTTCTTCGCCCAGCGCAGCCCGGCCGACCTCGTGCAGCGCCTCCAGTCCAACGACGCCGTGGCCGAGACCCTCGCGCGTGACCTCGCGGCGGCGGGCGTGGACGCCGTGGTCGTCGTCCTGTACGCCGTGCTGCTCTACACCTACGACCCGCAGCTCACCGCCGTGGGAATCGGGGTCGCGCTGCTCAACATCGTGGCGATGCGGGTGGTGATCCGGTTGCGGGCGACCCGGACGGCCAAGCTGCGTGCCGACAACGCGCGCCTGACCAACACCGCCTACACGGGCCTCCAGTTGATCGAGACGATGAAGGCAACCGGCGGCGAGGACGGCTACTTCCGCAAGTGGGCCGGGCAGCACGCGACCACGCTGGAGGAGCAGCAGCGGCTCGGGGTGCCGAGCGCCTGGCTGGGTGTCGTCGCGCCGATGCTGGCCACGTTCAACAGCGCGCTGATCCTGTGGATCGGCGGACTGCGGGCCGTGGAGGGGCACATCAGTGTCGGGCTGCTCGTGGCGTTCCAGGCGCTGGTGACCCGCTTCACCGCGCCGATCACCCGGCTCAACGGAGTCGCGGGCCGCATCCAGGACTTCGCGGCGGACGTGGCCCGGCTGAAGGACGTCGAGAACTTCGCGGCCGACCCGCTGTACGCCAGGCGCGGCGGCGACGGGACGCGCAGGCTGCAGGGCCATGTCGAGCTGGAGAACATCACGTTCGGGTACAGCCCGCTCGACGCGCCGCTCCTGTCGGGGTTCTCGCTGTCGGTCGGCCCGGGGCGGCAGGTGGCCCTCGTCGGCGGCTCCGGCAGCGGCAAGTCGACGGTCTCCCGGCTGATCTCGGGGCTGTACGCGCCCTGGGAGGGAGTGATCCGCATCGACGGACAGCGTCTGGAGGACATTCCCCGCGGTGCCCTCGCGGCCTCCGTCTCCTTCGTCGACCAGGACGTCTTCCTCTTCGAGGGGACGGTCCGCGACAACATCGCGCTGTGGGACCCCTCGGTCCCGGACGAGGCCGTCGACGCCGCGCTGCGGGACGCGGTCCTGTACGACGTGGTGATGCGCCGTCCGGGCGGTGTCCACAGCAGGGTCGAGCAGGACGGTCGCAACTTCTCCGGCGGTCAGCGCCAACGCCTCGAAATAGCGCGGGCGTTGGTGCGCAGGCCCAGCATCCTGGTGCTGGACGAGGTGACCAGCGCGCTGGACGCGGAGACCGAGCAGACCGTCATCGACAACCTGCGGCGGCGCGGCTGCGCCTGCGTGGTGATCGCGCACAGGTTGAGCACCGTGCGGGACAGCGACGAGATCGTGGTCCTCCAGCACGGCACGGTCGTGGAACGCGGGCGGCACGACGCCCTGATGGCGGCCGGCGGCGCGTACGCCGAACTGGTCGGGGAGCGTTGAGATGACGTCCGTCCACCAGCGGCCGGCGGCCGGCGACGACTACGTGCTCGGCGCGCTCGGCGGCATGGGCGCCCCGGTCGACTGCTCCGGCCTCACCCGCCTGGACCTCGAAGGCCCGCACGTCCTGTGGGTCGTGGCGTCGGGAGCGATGGACCTGTTCGCCGTGGACGCGGTCGAGCAGGGCCACTGGCACCACCTCGGGCGCCTGGAGGCGGGTTCGCTGCTGCTCGGCCCGGTCACCGGTCCGCAGCACACCCTCGTGGGCAGGCCGCTGCGCGCCTGCGTGCTGCGCCGTGTCCCGCTGCGCGAACTGCACCGGGCCCCGCGGACCGAGACCTGGACGTACGACGCGTACGGCACTCCGCAGTACGTGCCCCCGGCCACGAGCCCGCTGGAGTACGCCCTGTCCCTCGGGGTCGGGCGCGGTCTGGCCATCCTGTTCGCGGCGCCGCTCGCGGGCGACCGGGACGCGGCCCCGGCGGACGACGACGTGCTGTGGACCCAGGTGGCGCCGGGCAGTGTCGAGTACGGCTCCGTGTACGGCGCCGAGGCGGCCTCGGACCTGCTGATCGACCCGGCGCTGTGGCAGACGATGGTGGACCAGCAGTACCGGCTGCTCGCCACCCTCGACCGCTGGATCGAGCAGGTGGAGCGCGCGCACGAGAACCGTACGGCGGCGGGCATCAAGGCGGGCGAGGCGGTTCGCGCGCAGGCCGACCGGACCCTGATCGCCTCCATCTCCCGTCGTCCGGGGGCCGGTTCGAGCGCGGCCGACGCCGACGCCACGTACGCGGTGTGCCGGCTCGTGGCCCGCGCGGGGGGCATCGTGCTCGCCGACCCCGCGCAGGGTGGCGGGGAGAGCGACCGCCTCGACCCGGTCGAGCGGATCGCGCTGGCCTCCCGGGTCCGGGTGCGCGGGGTTCGGCTCGACGGGCGCTGGTGGCGGGACGACGTCGGCCCGCTGGTGGGGCACCGGGTCGCCTCGGGTGCGCCGGTGGCGTTCCTGTGGCGGCGCGGCGGGTATGTCGCGGTGCATCCGTCGAGCGGGCGCGAGACTCCGGTGGAGAAGGCCAACGCGGCGGAGTTCGAGCCGCGCGCGGTGATGTTCTACCGGCCGCTGCCCGAGCGGCGGCAGAGTCCGCTGCGGCTGCTGCGGTTCAGCCTGCGCGGTGCCGGCGGCGACCTGCGCACGCTGGCGGTGGGCGGGCTGGTGACGGTGGCCCTCGGCGCGCTGGTGCCGGTCGCGACCGGCAAGGTGCTCGGCGAGTACGTGCCGAGGGCCCAGGAGGACCTGATCGTCCAGCTGTGCCTGGCCATCATGGTCGCGGGTGTCGTGTCGGCGGCCTTCACGCTGATGCAGAACCTGACCGTCCTGCGGATGGAGGGCCGGATCGAGGCGACGCTCCAGCCGGCGGTGTGGGACCGGCTGCTGCGCCTGCCGACGGCCTTCTTCACCTCCCGGTCGACCGGTGAACTGGCCAGTGCCGCCATGGGGATCAGCGCGATCCGCCGACTGATGGCGGGCGTCGGCCCGGTAGTCGTCCAGTCGGGCACGGTCGGTGCGATGAACCTCGCGCTGCTGTTCTGGTACAGCGTTCCGATGGCGCTGGCCGCGATCGGCATGCTGGTGGCGATCGCCGGGGTGTTCCTCGGCCTCGGCCTGTGGCAGGTGCGCTGGCAGCGCAGACTGGTCGTGCTGGGCAACAAGCTCAACAACCAGGCGTTCCAGACCTTGCGGGGGCTGCCGAAGCTGCGCGTGGCTGCGGCGGAGAACTACGCCTACGCGGCCTGGGCCGGCGAGTTCGCACGCAGCCGGGAGCTCCAGCAGCGGGTGGGCCGGATCAAGAACCTCACGACGGTGCTGGGAGCGGTGTACCTCCCGCTCTGCTCACTGATCGTGTTCATGCTGCTGGCGGGTCCCGCGCGCGGTTCACTGTCGGCCGCGGCCTTCCTGACCTTCAACACCTCGATGACCATGCTGCTGACCTCGGTCACCCAGATGACGGGCGCGTTCGTCTCCGTGGTCGCCGCGCTGCCGCTGTTCGAGGAGATCAAGCCGGTCCTCGACGCGGCGCCCGAGGTCCGGGCGGCCAGTACGCGGCCCGCCGAGCTGTCGGGTGCGATCGAGGCGAAGAAGCTGTCCTTCCGGTACACCGACGACGGGCCGCTCGTCCTGGACGACGTGTCCTTCGGGATCCGGCCCGGCGAGTTCGTGGCGGTCGTCGGCCCGAGCGGCTGCGGGAAGTCCACCCTGCTGCGGCTGCTCATCGGCTTCGACCGGCCGCTGTCGGGGAGCGTCCTGTACGACGGCCAGGACCTGGCCGCCCTGGACCAGTCGGCCGTGCGCCGCCAGTGCGGTGTCGTGCTCCAGCACGCGCAGCCGTTCACCGGCTCGATCCTGGACGTCATCTGCGGCACCGAGCCCTACACGCCCGAGGAGGCGATGGCGGCGGCCGAGATGGCCGGTCTCGCCGAGGACATCAGGCGCATGCCCATGGGACTGCACACCATCGTCTCCGGCAGCGGGGCGGTCTCGGGGGGCCAGCGGCAGCGCCTGATGATCGCGCAGGCGCTGATCCGCCGACCGCGCGTGCTGTTCTTCGACGAGGCGACCAGTGCCCTCGACAACGAGACGCAGCGCACGGTCATCGAGAGCACCCGGGCCCTGAACGCCACCCGCGTGGTCATCGCGCACCGGCTGTCCACCGTCATGGACGCGGACCGCGTCATCGTGATGGAGGACGGCAGGGTGGCCCAGCAGGGCCCACCGGCCCAACTCCTGGCGGACACCGGCGGCCGTCTCCACGAGCTGGTACGACGGCAGATGCGCTAGCGGCCAGGCGTCGGGCCCGGTCACCGACGCCGCCACCCGCCCGGCAACTCCACGGGCCCGGCGACTCCGGTGACCCGAGTGGGCCAGGGTGCCCCCGGTGGCGCGAGCGGGTCCAGCTGCCTGGTGGCCCGAGCGGGGCCGGTGGCCCCGACAGCCGGATGGGCCCGGCGGCTCTGGTGGCCCGAGCGGGACCGGCGGCCCCCGTGGGCCTTGGTGGCCCGAGCGGGACCGACAAGCTCCGGTCGCCCGGGCGCCGGGTGTCCCCGGCGACCCTGGTGGCCCGGACGGGCCCGGTCACGAGTCGGCGCGGGGGCCTGGGCGGCCTGGGCAGCGCCGATGCCGAGGCCGCCGAGTGGGCTCGACCGTTCCGGTAGCCCGGCGGCTCCGACGGCCCGAGTGGGCTCGGTGCGCCCGGTGACCCCAGCAACTCCGGGAGCCCCCGGCAGCCGGGGTGGGCGCGGCGACTCCAGGAACCTGAGCGGGCCTGACAGCTCAGGCGGCCCCGGGTGGCCCCGGTGGTGGTCCCGCGAGCGGCTGCCCTCGCGTACGCGTCCACGGCAAGGCCCCGGCACGGCGGGCCCCGCGCCCGGGCCGCCCGGGGCTGTGACGATGCCCACTATCGAAACTTTGCCGTTTCGGTAGAGGTGGTCTAGCCTCAAGGCGTACGAAACCGTTTCGTTCCCGTGGCCCGGTTCGCCGGCCAGTGAACTCTCCCTGGAGTGGTGCTCCGATGTCCCAGACCCAAGCCCTGTCAGAAGGCGCGGCCCGCAAGGGGCCCGCCGGCTCCGCGGGCGGACCGCCCTCGGCGAAGCGCTGGTGGATCCTCTCGATCGTCGGGATCGCCCAGCTGATGGTGGTCCTCGACGCGACCATCGTGAACATCGCGCTGCCCTCCGCGCAGGCGGACCTCGGCTTCACGGACGGCAACCGGCAGTGGATCGTCACGGCCTACGCCCTGGCCTTCGCCTCCCTGCTCCTCCTGGGCGGCCGCATCGCCGACCTCTTCGGACGCAAGCCCGCCTTCCTCATCGGTGTCGCCGGCTTCGCCGCGGCCTCGGTCCTCGGCGGCGCGGCGAACAGCTTCGGCATGCTGGTCACGGCGCGTGCCCTGCAGGGCGTCTTCGGCGCCCTGCTCGCACCCGCCGCGCTCTCGCTGCTGAACACGACCTTCACCGACGCCAAGGAGCGCGCCAAGGCGTTCAGCGTCTACGGCGCCATCGCGGGAGCGGGCGGCGCGATCGGCCTGCTGCTCGGCGGTGTGCTGACGGACGCCCTGGACTGGCGCTGGACCCTCTACGTGAACCTGGTCTTCGCCGTCGTCGCCTTCGCGGGCGGCTGGGTGCTGCTGAGCAACCACCGCGACGCCGCGAACGCGAAGCTCGACCTGCCGGGCGCGGCCCTGGTCTCCGCGGGCCTGTTCTCCGTCGTCTACGGCTTCTCCAACGCCGAGACGCACGACTGGAGTTCACCGCAGACCTGGGGCTTCCTGGTGGCGGGCGGCCTGCTGCTCACCGCGTTCACGTGGTGGCAGACGCGCGCCGCGCACCCGCTGCTGCCGATGCGCGTCCTGCTGGACCGGACCCGCGCCGCCTCGTTCGTCGCCGTCCTCGTGACCGGTGCGGGCATGTTCGGCGTCTTCCTCTTCCTCACGTACTACCTGCAACTGAACCTGGGCTTCAGCCCGACGAAGACCGGCCTGGCCTTCCTGCCGATGATGGCCGCGCTGATGGTCATGGCCCAGGTGTCCACCACGATGCTCGTGCCGCGCATCGGCCCGAGGACCGTCATCCCGGCGGGTTTCGCGATCGCGGCGCTCGGCATGGCCTGGCTGACGGGCATCGCCCTGGACACGAGCTTCTCGACCGGCGTGCTCCCGCCCCTGCTGCTGGTCGGCGCGGGCCTCGGCATGGTGATGCCGCCGGCCATGTCCCTGGCCACCGCCGGGGTCGCCCCCGAGGACGCGGGTGTCGCCTCCGCGACCGTCAACACCATGCAGCAGGTGGGCGGTTCCATCGGCACCGCGCTGCTGAACACGCTCGCCGCGAGCGCCGCCACGAGCTACCTGGCCGGCAAGGACACCACCGACCCGCTGGTCCGGGCCCAGTCGACGATCGAGAGCTACACCACCGCGTTCTGGTGGTCCGCGGGCTTCTTCGTGGCGGGTGCGCTGATCACGTTCCTGCTGTACCGCCCCGGGGTCCAGGAGCAGGACGCGAACGCCGCGCCGGTCGTCCACATGTGACCTTCCGCAAGCCGAGGGGCCGCCGTCTTCAGGGAGACGGCGGCCCCTCCTCCGCGTCCGCCGGGGCGGGGTTCCGCGCCTCCCGGACTCGCCGCGCTTCCCGCGCTCGCGCTCCCGGCCGGCATGCGGCGCCGCGAGTGTCAGAGGCCGTCGCGGGACTGCCGCCAGTCGCCCTTCCAGACGACCCACACATGGCCGTCCGGGCCATGGTGCACCCGCAGTCCGTCGACGACGGCCAGCACGGGCAGATGCCTTGCCCCCACCCGGTCGCCCGAGGCCAGCGAGACCGCCACGTCGTCGGTGGCGGCGACGGTGATGCCCGCCCGGTCCGCGGTGAGGACGACCCTGCACATGTCGGCGGCGCTGCGCTCCAGGAGGCACCGGCTCGCCGAGCGGCCCGCGTCCAGCACCGGAACAACGAAGGAGGGCGGGGCGTCGATCGCCCGGGTCACCGCCACGGCGGCCGCCTCGGCGGAGGACTCCCCGTCGCCGCGGGAGAAGCGCGCGGTGAACTCCATCTCCAGCACGGGTCCCACGAGTCCGCGCTCGGTGACCAGCGGAGGTCCGTCCGACGGAGTGCGTACCGGCGTTCCCACCGCCACCCCTCCTCGACCGGACAACTCTGCTGCGGACAGTTCCCGACGCGGCCCGGCGGGTCGGCGGGTCGTCGTGCGGGCGTGAACGCGGCCGGAGGCTCCGGCAGCACGGCGACCCTACGGGGACAACACCCCTTTGAACAGAGCCCGTTGAGTAAACGCAATGACCAAAAGTCAATAGCCGCACCTTGAATTCACCGGGACGGGTGAATCGGCTCCGACTGGGGCGCCGTACGTCCGCGCGCGGAGCCCGACCCGCACGGGCCACCCCGGACCCACCGCGTGTGCGGCCGTGAACGCGCCGAAGCCGCCGGGCGCGTGTGCGCCCGGCGGCCGGTCGCCGGCTCCCCCGGCGGCCCGGAGGCCGTACCGGGAGGCGGCATGACGCCGGGGTCGGCGGAGACGGCCCCACTCCGTCTCCACCGACCCCTGTGACGAGGTTGCGCGGTACTCCGCGACGGGGCTCGCACTCCCCATCCGCATCTGCGGCCCCTGTCGACGCACACCGGGAACCGCGCGACCCCGGTCCTCAGAACGTGAAGACGGCAGTCCCGTAGGAGTTCTTCACGCACTCGTTGGAGAAGGTGCGTTCGTAGGAGACGCGCTTGCCCTGCCAGACACCGTCGACGGTGACGACGACGGGATCGTATTCGCGGGTGCACATGGCGTCGCCTCTGGTGGCCAGGGCGTCGAAGTCGCCTCCGGTCGAACGCAGTTCGATACAGGCCGACAACGCGGCGGGATGGGTCCCCGAGGCGGTCGGCGCGCACGACAGCGTGACCGCGCGTTCAGGGGTGGAGTCTGCCGCGAACTCGCCGTGGCCCGTGGTCAGCACCAGGGACGAGGGGGCGTAGAGCGCGGCCGGCGAGTGGGTGGCGGCGAGGGCGGACCCGGTCAGGGGTCCGCATACGGCGGTGGCCGTCAGCGTGATGGTCGCTGCCCAGCGCGCGGTGTTCGGCATTGTGTGCATCCTTCCGCTCGGGTGATCCGCACCGACTCGGTCGAGTGCCGGTGCGGCGAGCGCGAGTCTGCCGAGTCCGCGACGGAAACACACCTCGACCCCACGCGTTTCAGTAACCTTGCGTATTGAATCAGTGGCGCGAAGTTACGGAATTCGAACAGGTCGACCCCCGCGCCGGACGGGTTCCGTGTCCATGATCGGACGCGCTGGCCGAATATCCACTGCTCAGCAATAGGCCTGAAACATTCCGCTTGAAGCGCCCGGAACCCCGGATCGGCGACCGGGCCCCGGCGCTCGACACACGTACGAAACACGGGCAAGGGTACCCATACCGTCGTTCGTCCGGCGGACGGATCGTCGAACGACTCGTCGAACGGGTGGACCCTGTGCCGTCTTCGTCCACTTCGGGCCGAGAAGGTGGAGGGATCGTCCACCGGTGCGGTTCGAGCCACGCCTCGTGGCGTCGGCCGGCCACGGCACCGAGGGACGGTCCCGCGCGCTCCCGCCCACCCCCGCGACAGCGCGCCGCCGTACGGCCCCCTCCGCGTCACCACGCACTCCCCGCCCTGCCGCCCTCCGGGTGTCGGTCCTCGCTTCGGCCTCTCCTTCCGGCAGGGACTCGCGGCGACCCTCCTCGGTGTGCTCGCCGGGGCGCTGATCCTGTGCCCCATGGCGGTGTTCTCCGGGTCTTCGACCGGCGCCGGCGGGGCGGCCGTCACTGGTTCGCCCACCGCCGGAGCCGGCGGGGCACGACCGCCTGGTGGGTGTCCGCCGTGATCGGCGTCCTCTTCACGAACATTCCCGGCCAGTTCGTGGGCCCGCTCGGCGACCAGGCCGGCGGGGGGACATCGGGCTGCCCCTCTCCCTGACCGTCTCCGCCGTCCTCTTCCTGGCCCTGCTCCGGCTCTTCCCCGAACCCCGGGCCGTGTACGGACCTGCGGGTCCGCGGCTCGTCCGATGCGTGGACGTGCCGGTACCGGCGATCATCGGACCCGGCGGCGCGGACGGAGCGGGCCCGGCCGCGCCGGAGACAAAGGGCTCCTGACGGCCAGAACCGGACAGCACCCGCCACGGGGTGCTGTCCGGGATCGGCGCCTTCGTAGACTTCCCGGCCATGGAAGCGATCTACGAGCTGGGCGAGATCACCTGCCCGTCCGGCGAACTGGTGATCGTCGACGGCGGTCATCTCGGCATGTGGAGCGGCGAGCGTTCACCGGCCGAGGTGGATCCCGCCGCGTTCGGCGTCCAGGACCCGGACGTGGCCGCCGGCATCACGGGGGCGACGGACTTCGCGATCACCGGCCCCGACGCGGCCGGAGCGGCACACTCCTTCGACCGGCAGCCCGGCCGGATGCTGCACGACATCCCGGCCCAGGGGGCGGGACGGCTGCGTGAGCTCTTCGACGCGCACTGCCGGCAGCACGGCTTCACCGCCCGCCTCGAACCCTGCCCCGAGCGGGTGCCGCACCGCGAACGCGTGCGACGGTGCGTGGCGGAGGGCGGGGGCGCCTTCCTCATGAACGGCGTGCCCGTCGTGGCGCTCGGCGGGCTGCCCACCGACCGGCCGCTTCCCGTGCTGGCGTCGGGCGCGGGCCTGGTGGTCCCGGTCTCGCCCGCACCCGTCGCCAAGTGCGTGGAACTCGGGGACATCCGCGTCGACTGGGCGCGGATCCTCTTCGGGGACGCCGACGCGCTGTCCCACTGGCAGCACGACGAACCCGTCGACGGGCTGGCCGACGTCGCGTTCTGGGGTGCCTCCGAGGAGGCGGCGGCCGAGGAGTTCGGTGCGCCCGCCCTGGGCGAACCGGGCGAGGACGGCGTACGCGGCTGGACCGGACTGCCCCTGCCGGAGGCCGCGCGCCGGGCCGGGGCGCTCCTCGGCTGGAAGGACGCCGATCCGGCTCGGCGGATGATGGTGGACTTCCGCCCCCACTCCCACCACTGGCAGGTCATGCGGCAGGTCCGGGCCTCCGCCGTCGAGGCCGGGACGGTCGAGGTCGGCGGCGCGCGGATGCTGTGCACGATGACCGGTCAGGGCGACGGCTGGTTCCCCGTGTCGGCGGACCTCGGACCGTCGGGCGAACTGGTCGCCGTCCGCGTGTCGTTCGCCGTCTGAACCCGTCGCCCACGAGTACGCCCGCCCCTCCCCCGTGTGCGCGCGCCCCGACGCACGCGGGGCCGGAAGTGATGCCCGCGCTGGACGGATCTTGTCCGGCTCGCCAGGATCGTCGCAGCGCGCGGCAGCACGGCGGCGCCGTGGGCCGCGGGGCGCGGCACAGCACGGTCTCAAAGGCGAGAGGCGGGACGTACCGATGGCGAAGCACTGGGCGGACTTCCAGTACGAGATCTATCTGAACGGCATGACGGGCGCGGTACCGAGACTGCCCACCGATCTGACCCGGCTGGAGGAGATGGCCGAGCAACGGCTCGGTCCGGGGCCGGTGGGCTACGTGGCGGGCAGCGCGGGCAACGGCAGTACGGCGCGGGCCAACCGGGCGGCGCTCGACCGGCGCCGGATCGTGCCGCGCATGCTGCGGGACGTGCACGAACGCGATCTGTCCGTCGAGGTGCTGGGCCGCCCGCTGCCCGCCCCGCTGGCGCTCGCGCCCGTCGGCGTCCTGTCGATCATGCATCCGGAGGCCGAGACGGCCGCCGCGCGTGCCGCCGCCGCGCAGGGCGTGCCGTTCATCCTGTCCTCCGCCTCCAGTACGCCGATGGAGCAGGTGGCGGAGGCGATGGGCGACGCGGAGCGCTGGTTCCAGCTGTACTGGGCGAAGGACCGGGAGGTCACCCGCAGCTTCCTGGACCGGGCGAAGGCCGCCGGTTTCAGCGCGCTGTTCGTCACGCTGGACACACCGCTGCTCGCCTGGCGGCCGCGCGACCTGGACCAGGCCTACCTGCCGTTCCTGCACGGGGTGGGCACGGCCAACTACTTCTCCGACCCGGCGTTCCGGGCGGGCCTCGCCAAGCCGGTGCACGAGGACCCGAACGCGGCGGTCATGCACTTCGTGGGCATGTTCGCCGATCCGGCGAAGACATGGCCCGACCTGGAGTTCCTGCGGGAGAACTGGGACGGGCCGATCGTCCTGAAGGGCGTCCTTCACCCGGACGACGCGCGCAGGGCCGTCAACGCCGGGATGGACGGTGTGGTGGTGTCCAACCACGGCGGCCGGCAGGTCGCAGGTTCCGTGGCCGCCGCCGACGCGCTGCCCCGGGTGGTGGAGGCGGCCGGGGACCGGCTGACCGTGCTCTTCGACAGCGGGGTCCGCAGCGGGGACGACATCTACAAGGCACTCGCGCTGGGCGCGCGGGCCGTGCTCGTCGGGCGCCCGTACGCCTACGGGCTGGGACTGGACGGGCAGGCGGGGGTGGAGCACGTCATCCGCTGCCTGCTCGCGGAACTCGACCTCACCCTCGCCCTGTCGGGGCACTCGGGGCCCACGACGCTCGGCCCCGACGACCTCGCGGAGGAGACCGTATGACCACCGTGTCCCCCGCCGCCGTCAAGAACGTACTCGCGGTCATCTCGCCGCACGTGGGCGGCCGTTCCGCGGGGGCGGGGCTCGCGACCCTGTTCCCCGGTGAGGCCCGGGTCACCGTCGTCGAGGCCGCCGACGAGGACCCGGCGGCCCTGCGGGAGGCCCATGTCCTGGTCACCGGCCTCGGGCCGGTCACCGCCGAGCACCTGGCGGGCGCACCGGAGTTGGAGCTGATCCAGTGCGCGAGCCACGGCTTCGACTACGTGGACCTCGACGCGGCCCGCGCGCGGAACGTACCCGTGTGCACCATCGGTTCGAGCGGCGCCGAGAAGCAGAACGTGGCCGAGCAGACGTTCGCGCTCATGCTCGCCCTGGCCAAGCAGTTGATCCCGGCGCACACGGCGCTGGTCGACGCCGACTGGGCGCTGCCGCGCCTCCAGCGGTCCATCACGGAGCTGTCCGGCAAGACACTCGGACTGATCGGCCCCGGCCACATCGGCCAGGAGGTCGCCCGCCGCGCGGTCGCGTTCGACATGACGGTCCTGTACGCCGGGCCGCGGGCGCTCGGCGCCGAGACCGAGGAGCGCCTCGGCGGGGCCCGCCATGTCGGTCTCGACGAACTGCTGCGCTGCTCGGACTACGTCACGCTGCACGCGCCGCTCAACGACTCGACCCGGCATCTGCTCGACGCGGAACGGCTCGCGCTGCTCAAGCCCACCGCGTTCGTCGTGAACACCGCGCGGGGCGCCCTGATCGACCAGGACGCCCTGGCGGACGCGCTGGAGTCGGGCGCGCTGGCCGGGGCGGGCATCGACGTCTTCGACCCCGAACCGCCCACCTCGGCCCTGCGCCTGCTGCGGTCCCCGAACGTGGTGCTGTCGCCGCACGCCGCCGGAGTCACCCGCGAGACCCTCGTGCGGATAGCGCTGGCCGCCGTGCAGAACGTCCTGGAGTTCCTGTCGGGCAGGCCGCCCCGGGACGTCGTCCGCTAGGCCTCCAACTGGAGGCCGGTATCCGGTGTCCGGTGTCCGGAGGCCGGTGTCCGGAGAGGCCCGGGAGCCCGAGGGGACGGTCTCCGACCCCGACCCCGGCCCGGGCCCCGGACTCCGGACTCCGGACTCCGGTCTCCGTGAGCGGCTACCGCAGCGGGACCACCGGCTGCCCGCCTCCCGGGCCGGTGTCCGCGGTCGCGGCCCGGGACTCGGCCGAGGACTGCGAACCGGCGGGATCGGCCCGCGGCGGCCCGTCCTGCTCCGCGGTCCCGCACGGCTCGGCGGCGCAGGCGGCGTCCGGGGCGTCGGCGATGTCCGGGGCGTCCGGGGCGTCCGGGGCGGTCTTCGAGTCGACGTGCGTTCCGGTGGCGGGCGGGTCGCCGGCGGGAGGCCCGGGCGGGGGCGTCGTGCCCGCTATCGACAGCGACTCCGGACTGGCCCGCACCGCGTCGGTGCGCCACCGCTGGTCGTCCGCCCCGTCCCGGATCTTCACGACGATCTCCGCGTCCGCGTCGTCGGAGGCGGGGGCGACGGCCAGCCCGTCCTGCCGTCGCGGCAGCAACTCGCCCTGGACGGTGAGGTCGTAGCGCACGTCGTCGCCCCGCTCGGCCGACGCGGCGGCGCAGGAGCCGAGGACGACGACCCCGGCGTCCGCGCGGGAGTCCAGGCACAGGTCGGGCTCGGCGGCGCTGCGCAGGAGCCCGTCCTTCTCGTAGAGCCACAGCTGGGTGCGGGCAGCGGAGCACACCGCCAGTTCGGTGCTGTTGCCCGCCGTGGTCCTGCCGTCCCGGATGTCGAGGCAGAGGTCCAGGGCGAGGTTGCGCAGCCGGGTCCGCCCGGTGGCGGGCAGACCCGAGGTGAAGGACGGCGGCGAGGTCCTGTCGGGGGGGACCCGTCCGCCGCCGGGACCGAGGCTGCTGGACGCGCCCGCGGACGCCGAGGGGGCGGCGTCGCCGTCGTCGCGCGACCAGAGGCTGGCGACGAGGACGGAGGCGACCAGGGCCGCCGAGACCAGGCCGGCGCCGGTGAGCAGGGCCGTGGAGTTGCGCTGCGGCGAGGAGTGGCGCCCCTGTCCCGCGGGGCGCGGTGACAGCAGACGGGGGCGGCGTCCGCCACGCGGACGCCGGCCTCCGCGTCGGGCGGCCCGGGTGCCCACGTGGCCGCGGCTGGGCCGCGAGTCCAGGTACCGCCGGGCGCCCCAGCCGAGCACGGCCTCGGCCAACAGTCCGCCGAGTCCTCCCTCGAAATGGCTCAACTGCTCTGCCGCGTAACGGCAGTAGCGGCACTCCAGGAGGTGTTGCTGCACATCGGGCAGCAGCCCGCCGCCGCGCCGAATCGGGACGTCGAGGAGCCGGTTGTAGTAGCGGCAATCCTTGTTCGGCGCGAGTTCACGATGCGCTCGTACGCAGCCCTCGCGGAATTTCTCCCGGGCCTGTTCCAGGGCGGCCGACGCGCTGTCGGCGTCCATGCCCAGCAGACCGGCCGGTACGGATATGGGTTCGACCTCGACCTCGGTGTGCCACAGGAGGCACTGCGCGAGTCCGGGAAGGGACTCGAAAGCGCGCTGGGCGAGCTTGCGGCTTTCCGGCGTCATGGACTTCGTCGCGCGCATACCGCGGCCCCCGGCAGGTTTCCGGAGATCGGGCAGCACCTCCGATATCCGGTCCTGGGCGGACCATGCCCTGACCGTGTCCCGCACCGCCGTGAGCAGTTGGGGACGCAGGGCTGTACCGGAGCCGCCGCGCCGCAGGCCCTCCAGCACCTGCTGGAAGGCGGACGCGGTGACCATGGAGGCGACGTTCGCCGACGAGGCCAGGCAGATGACGGCGTAGTCGTGCGCCGGCTGCCAGTGCCGTGCGAGCAGCAGCGCGACGGAGTGCGTCGCGTCGCCCTCGGGCTGCGCCCGGAGGAGGGCCACGAGACTCTCGTCCGACTCGGCCGGAGCGGTACCGGGCGGGTAGGAGGGGCGCGGTGGGTGGGGGGTGTGCACGGAGCGGATTCCTTCCAGGGCACAAGGTGGCACGCAGAAGTTCTGACCGCCGAAAAGGAGCTCCGGATTGGTGCGTACCTTTTTGGCTTGGCGCACGGAAAGCGACCGGGACGTCGACCGCTCGGCATCCTTCGGACGCGGGCTTTTGGGGCCCGGCGACCCGTGGAAATCCGAGGAGGAATCAGACCTGGCCATGGGCATGTGCGGGGAAGTTCACCTTCGCACAGAACTCTCACGCCCAACAAGGCACTTGGGCTACTTCCGCAACATCCATGTATTGAAAGAAAGTCAATAGCGATCCAGGTCAGGCCACTGCGGTCGCACCCGCATTCGAAAATCCCGTGCGCCCCGTGTGAATCGTGTGCACGCGCCGCCACCGCTCGCACGCTGCCGGTCCGAGGATGTCCCGTAGTGCACTGGTACCGGCCTTTTCCGAAGGCCCCGCGCGGAACGGCGGCACTTCCGCGCGAAACCGGCCGCCGACCCCGTTCTTCCCGCCCTCGGTCGGCGGCCCGCAGACAGTCGCCCCGCCCGGTGGGGCCGGGCCCGACGGGAGGCGGGCCCGG
>NZ_BMWD01000046.1 GCF_014651055.1 Streptomyces fructofermentans | reverse complement strand
CCGCACCGGAAACGGTGCACATTCCTCCGTACGAGGTGGCGCACGATCACTTGTACGCCGACAAGGGTCCGCCGCCCTGGGCGCAGCACGGGAAGCACGAGGGTCCGCCGCCCTGGGCGCAGCACGGGAAGCACGAGGGTCCGCCGCCCTGGGCGCAGCACGGGAAGGGCGTGTCGCTGAAGCCCCGGGCGACGGAATGCGAGGACTGAGCGAACCTCGCCCGTAGCTCCTTGAGGAGAAGACCGAGATGAGTAAGGGGCACCTTCGAAAGAAGGTGCCCCTTACCGGTTCTGACAAGCACCTGACCGCAGCCATTCCCGCAACAGCTCAGGCTGGACAGGGCTGATACCCAGACATCAAGGCACGGATCGCCGAACTCGAAGTATGCCCAGGGCATCGAGAGCGCGGCACGCACCCCGCACCCGAACCTGCCCGACCCCCGGCCGGGGCTTCTCGGAGTTCATGGGTGATGGCAGCCGGCGGGTTCAGCGCCATGCCCGGCGGGGTCCTGGTGGATGGTTTTGGAGGCGGTCAGTGCGCATGCGGCAGATCGCAGGGCCCATTCCAGAATGTCGGGAACGTGGAGGGCGCCGGTCCCGTCGGGCGGGATGACCCATTCCAGATGGCCGGTCTCACGGTAGGGCGGCGGACTGGGAATCCAGCTGCCCTTCCCGACATGGCGGACCCTCGCCCCGACCCACTGCGCGACGGGGCCCGGGGGCAGGAGGAAGCCCACGCGGTGGGCCTTGCTGTGACGCAGAGTGGGCCCGGGCACACGTAACGGATCATGCCAGAGCATGTCGAGGGCAGACAGGCCGAGTTCTTCCGGAACGGTGAGGACATTCCAGTAGCGGCCCGCCTCCAGCAGAACAAATCCCGTCCCGTGTTCCCACTGCCGTTTGCACGCCCTGGGGTCCGCGGCGGCTGCGGCGAGCCATTCGACACTGCGCATCCATGCTGGATTCCACATGTCCTGTCCTGAGCCTCGATGGCTGCTCCTGACCGGGCCCGGCCAGCGCAACGGCTGAGCCGGGCAGCATGTGCACAGGTCAGCTCGTTCTGATCATGCTGGTCGATGTTCGAAGCCGTCAGGAAGGGTGGCGCACCCTGGCGTTTTACCTTCAACAGCGATCAACCAGCAAGAGACGATGAGCGGCCCCTGCACAAACAGGACCGCAGGCAGTGGTGCCCTGGGCACCGTGGCGTACAGCGTGAGCGGTCGGTGCGCCGGCTCGAGGAGCAGTCACCGGGCAGGAACGCCGGGGGTGTCAGGGGCGGGTGTCCAGGACTGCCGACACGGTCGCAGTGATGATTGTGGCCGCGGCCAGAACGACCAGCACCGTTCTCACCACTCCTCCCGACGACTTGCGTGGGATGCCGGGGCAGGCCCCGGCAAGACTCTCCAGGGCACGGGCGAACGCTTGCCCTCTGCCAGCATCCGACAGGCTTTGGACGTCCGTCTCCCGCAGCTGCACGCACCACGCGCAGGCGTCCTCGGCATGGCTGGCACTCTGGGCGCCGGGACCCAGATTGGAACAGTCATTGAAGGCTCCCATAGCCGTTCAACGACCGACTCCCGGCAAACGGCCGGAGTCTCACCCATTTGCCCCGGCCTCCCTGTTCAGCCCGGCCTATCGCAGGAGCCTGGCACGTCGTCGCCTCCCCAAAAATGGAGCACATCCACCCGAGAACGACGTGGTGTCGCCTGCCGGTCTTACGAGGTGATCAGCCGCCGAAGGCGCCGTCGGCGTGACGTAGGGCCGCATCCGCAACCGCAGCGGGCCTCTCGGGGCTCTGGACCGGTAGTTGTCCGCAAAACACCCGGCTGGGAGACACAGATGACCCCCTGGAGCAACGAGAACCTCAGTTCCTGCGCATACGCCGACCCCTACGCCGTTCCGAACCCCCGTGACAACGCCTGGCCGACTCCCGTACAAGCCGGTGACGACCTGGACTACTTCCTGCCCCCGCCCAACCCCGCCGAACGCCTCAACCGCATCCTCGCCCCGCGCGATGAGCGGCGTCTTGCACTGAACATGGCCCTCACCGCCGCCGGTATCCCCCCGATGCCGGAAGACCGCGCGGTCATCGACCAGCTCTGCGCACTGCCTGCAGACGTCAACACCGTCCTCCAGCGCTGGCTGCACCACGCCCTGTGACCCCGGAAGGGCCGCACCCGGGTCTGTCAAACGAGCGGCCCTGTCTCACTTTCGGTGGTGACGCAGAGTGGTGAGGGTCGTTGGTATCCATGTGAAGGATGCCAACGAGCTTGTGCAGACGGTGTTCTCAGGGCTGTCCCCACTGGTCATCGAGGATGTGGCCGACGAGGGCGAGCGAGTCGTGGTGCGGGCCCGGACTTCGCAGGACACTGCGGTCTGCCCGGTGTGCGGGGCCTCGTCGGGGCGGGTGCACGGCTATCACTGGCGGACAGTGGCCGACGTACCGGTCGACGGCCGGCGGGTGGTGGTCCGTGTGCGAGTGCGACGCTTGGTGTGCCCCACCCGCGGCTGCCGACATACCTTCCGCGAGCAGGTTCCCGGAGTCCTGGACCGATACCAGCGACGCACCACCCGCCTGACCAGGCAAGTCAAGGCGGTGGTCAAGGAGTTAGCGGGCCGGGCGGGGGCACGTTTGCTGGCGATACTCGCGGCGGGCGTCTCGCGTCACACGGCTCTGCGCACTCTGCTGCGGATCCCGCTGCCCACCGGGCGAGCGCCCCGCGTGATCGGCGTCGACGACTTCGCGCTGCGCCGGCGGCACCGCTACGCCACCGTGATCATCGATGTCGAGACCCACGATCGGATCGACGTGCTGCCCGACCGCACGGCCGACACCCTGGAAGCATGGCTGCGCGAGCATCCGGACATCGAGATCGTGTGCCGCGACGGCTCCGCGACCTACGCCGAGGCCATCCGCCGCGCCCTGCCCCGTGCGACACAAGTCGGTGATCGGTGGCATCTGTGGCACAACCTGTGCGAAGCCGCTCTGAGCGAGGTCAAGGCGCACAGCACCTGCTGGGCCACCGTACTGGACGCGCCTATCTACGACGGGCCCCGCGCCCAGACCACCCTGGAACGCTGGCACCAGGTCCATGACCTGCTTAATCAGGGCGTGGGCCTGCTCGAATGCGCCCGCCGTCTGGAACTGGCCCTGAACACCGTCAAACGCTATGCCCGCGCCGACCGGCCCGAGCGCATGCTCCGCGTCCCCAAGTACCGCGCCAGCCTCGTCGACCCCTACCGCGAGCACCTGCGCAAACGCCGGACCGAGGATCCCGGCGTCCCCGTCAAGCACCTCTTCGACGAGATCAAAGCACTCGGCTTCACGGGCTGCCTGAACCTCCTGCACAAGTACATCAACCAAGGCCGCGCGGACGCCGACCGCAGCCACATCTCCCCGCGCAGGCTCGCCCGGATGCTGCTGACCAGGCCCGACAACCTCAAGGCCGAGCAACACGAGCTCCTGGCCAAGGTCACCACCGCCTGCCCCGAGATGACCCAACTGGCCGCGGGAATCCGCGACTTCACCCCGCTCCTTGCACCGCACGCCGACAATGCCGACGCACTCTCGCGCTGGATCGTCCAGGTCCGCGGCGCCGACCTGCCCCACCTACATGCCTTCGCCCGAGGCCTGGAACGAGACCGCGACGCCGTAAACGCCGCCCTCACACTTCCCTACAGCAACGGCCCCACCGAGGGCGTCAACACCAAGACCAAGCGGATCGCGCGCCAGATGCACGGACGAGCAGGCTTCACCCTGCTTCGCCACCGCATCCTCCTCGGATAGCGGCACACTCCGTCACCACCGAAAGTGAGACAGGGCCGAACGTTTTACAGTCCCGGGCTGTCTCGCGCATGCCCGCTTTGTGTAAAGCTCGCCCCGGTCGGTGACGGATGAGGAGGCGCAAGCCGTCAGGGCTTTTGGGCCTCTGTCTCCGCCTGAGCGTTTTGACCCTCGCGCTCGCGGAGGCTGCGCCCACCGGATACTCGGGGGGGCGTAGCCTCCGCGGTCACGGTTGCTTGTCGGCTTGACCAGCGGTCACAGTTCCTGCGCGTAGGTGTCCTGGTACGCCGCCCTCCCGCCGAACACATTCAGGGCGATGTGGCCATCGGCGTACGTCGTGTCCGTCACGTCGATGATCCGTGTGCCGTTGAGGAACACCTGGATGCGGTCGCCCTCGGTGAGCATACGGACGGGGTAGGTCGTGCCGCGGCGGACCAGGGCCGGGACGCGGGCGAGGACGGCGCCGTCGTCGAAGAAGCCGTTGGCCTTGGCTACCAGGCGGATTACGCGCAGGTCGGGGTCGATGTTGAGGCAGTAGGCGTCGGTGCCGTCGGAGGAGGCGCGCCACAGGAGGGAGAGGGCGCCGCCCGTGTCCGGGTCGGGGCCGCCGAGCCGGACCAGGGTGGTGAGGTCCAAGTCCGCCGCCGTGCGGGCCGAGATTGCGTTGGAGTCCTTGTCGAAGGTTACGGCGCGGCCCACGCTGGAAGTCGACCAGCGGCCGGCGGGGGTGATCGTCAAGGTGCCGAGGTCCGAGCGGAATTCGCCGCCGGTCGGGGCGGCCACCAGTGGCTTCACCCGGTCCACCAGGCGGAAGGTGTTGTCCAGCCTGTGCACCTTGAGCGAGTCGATGTGTGCGGTGCCGCCCTTGGCGTAGAAGGCCATGCCGTCAGCGTCCGGGCCGGGGAAGATCAGGCTGGTCACGGCGGCCTGCCCGTCCGCGCCGAATGCCTCGACCGAGGACGAGTCGACGTACACGCGCAGGGTCACGCGGCCGTTGGTCAGCTTCATCGGCGCCGTCGTGCGGCCCGTGAAGTACTGCGTGAAGTCGCTCAGGCCCGATGCCGAGCGGTCCACGAACAACTCCTGCGCCTCCGTGTCGTATCCGACCGTCGTGTGCTGGTCGCTGTCGGTTCGGAGGCGGAAGCCGATCTCCGTTGCGGTGCCGAGGGTGATGTCGGCCTCGATCTCGTAGGCGGTGCCTCGGACGTCCGCGAGCGGGTTCGCCGATCCCGGGCCGACGGAGAGGTCCTTGCGCGTCTTGGTCGACGTACGCAGGGTGGTCAGTTCCGGGACCGGGCGCTGCGCCAGGCGTACGCCGTCGGCGGTGTCCGTGAGGGTCAGTTCGCGGGGAATGCTCAGCTGGCCGTTCCAGCCGCCGGTCGGGGCGCTGAAGGGGTAGTCCCAGTTGCTCATCCAGCCGAGCTGGACGCGGCGGTCGTCGGGCAGGCCGTAGAAGGACATGGCGGCGTAGTAGTCGCGGCCGGAGTCGGCGCGCAGGACCGTGCCGGCCTTCTGGTCGGGAGTGAAACTGGTGCCGTTCCAGCCACCCGTGAAGTACTGGGCGGCCGAGCCGTTCGTGGCGCGTACGGCGCCCGTGCTCAGGGTGAGGACCCACTGCACCTTGTTCTTGTCGCCGTCGACGGGGAGCGGGAAGAAGTCGGGGCACTCCCAGACGCCGGGTGTGGCCCAGTCGCCGTAGCCGAAGGAGCTGACCTGAGTCCAGGTGAGGAGGTCGGTGGAGGTGAAGAAGCGGATGTGGTCGCCGCCGGAGACGACCATCAGCCATTGGTCGTGGGCCTCGTCGCGGATGACCTTCGGGTCGCGGAAGGTCCAGCCTGCGTCGGGGCCTCCCGGGTTTTGCACGGCCGGACTCGAGCCGCCGTGCAGCTGCCAGGAGCGGCCCTTGTCCTTGCTGTACGCGATGCGCACGCTGGCGTTCCCGCCCGGCTTGTCCGGGTGGTGGCTCGTGTAATAGGCGATCAGGCCCGAGCCGCCGTCGAAGAGACCGGAGGTGTCGTCGGTGTCCACGACCGCGCAGCCGGTCCAGCAGTGGCCGTAGGCGTTCCAGGGCAGGGCGATCGGCAGGGGCTGCCAGTGGACGAGGTCGGTGCTGATGGCGTGCGCCCAGCGGCCCTCGTCCTGGTGGAAGAGGTGGTATTCGCCGTCGTGGTGCAGCAGGCCGCAGGGGTCGCTGGTGGAGCCGGTGAGCTGGGAGTAGTGGTACGTGGGGCGGTACGGCTCGGTGAAGTAGTCGGCGGTGCTGCGGACTTCGATGTTCTGGAAGTACGACGTCCCGTGCGCGGCCGCGGTGCCGAAGGCGGCGCCCTTGGTGCGGGACACGCGGGTCTTGAGCGCCCGTACGCCGTCCACGTACACCTTCATGGTTCTGCCCGTCGCGCGGGCCTCGACGCGGTACGTGTTTCCGGACGCGATGCGCCGGACCGGGCCGGAAGCGGAGGCGAGGCGGGTGCCGGAGGAGCGGTCCAGCAGGACGACGGCGTTGCGGCCGGCTTCCAGGCGGGCTTCGTAGCCGCCGGAGCCGTTCGCGGACGCGCGCAGGACGAGGCCGGCCGAGGAGGAGGAGCCGCTGGGTGTGATGTCGGCTCTCGCCACCAGGTCGCCGTCGGTGAAGGGGGCCGTGCGCAGGCCGTTCTCGCCGCGAATGCCGCGCAGGTCGGGGGTCCAGGTGCCGGAGCGGGCCGTCCAGCCGTGGAGGCCGGTGGCGAGGTCGGCCGCGGCGATGTTCTCGAAGGACGCCGCTCCGGCCGATGCCGTGACGGCGAGTCGGCCCTTGGTGTGGGTGGAGTCCTGGGCGGTGATGACGGGGCTGTAGCCGTCGGGAGAGAGGAAGTTGGTCTGCCAGTGCACGCGCAGTTCGTCGCGTTCGGCTTCGACGCGCAGGCGGTAGACCGTGTCGGCCTTGATGGTGGTCGCGTACGTGCCGAGGGTGACGTTGCCGTCGATGCGGTAGAGCCTCAGCCTGCCCTGGGCCGCGTCGACCTGGACGCCGTAGCCGCGCGTGGCCTTGGCGTCGGTGCGCACCAGCAGTGCGGCGATGGCGGAAGCGTCGTGCAGGAGCAGGTCGGCCTGGAGCGCGGTGTCGTACGTCCTGGTCGTGGTGATGGCGCGGGCGGTGGCTCCCTGGGTCGGGTCCGCGCGCCAGCCCAGCGGAGTCGCCGTCCAGGTGCCGCCGCTCGTGGTCCAGCCGGTGAGGTTGGTGGTGACCGAGGAGAGGGAGGGCGGGCCGAAGGTGACCGTGCCGTCCTGGGCGAGCAGGCCCACCGAGCCGGTGTCGTGGCGGTGGTCCTCGGTGTGGAGGAGCCGCTTGCCGTCGACATGCACCGTCAGCTCGGGTCCGTCGACTGCCACTTCGAGGTCATAGGGCTTTCCGGTCCGCGCGCCCGGAAGGGGAGCGGTGGCGAGTGTGTCGCCGCCGGCAAGGTCGTAGAGCCGTATGCGGGAGCGGTCGGGGTCGAGGGCGACCGCGTATCCGGTCGAGCTGTCGAGGGCTGCCCGGAACACCAACGCGCCTATGGAGGAGGATTGGGGCGTGACGCGGGCCGCGTACGTGCCCTTGGCCGCGAGTTGCTGCTCGGACAGGGCGAGGGCGGGCCCGCGACGGCCGGCGGTCGCCTTCTGGCCGCCGTCCAAGGTGCGGGTCCAGGTGCCGGTGACGGGGATGGGGTCGGGAATCGGGGTGGCGGCGGGGGTCGCTCCGGCGGTGCTCGGGGCGGCGGCCTGTGCTGCGGGGAGGATGCCTCCGAGAGGCAGCAGGGTGGCGGTGGTTCCTCCGGCGAGCAGGAGGGTACGGCGGGACACGCTCATGGCAGCTCCTGAGGAGAACAGGGGAGGGTGGGCCACGGCCCGGCGGGACGTCCACCCCGCGGGTCGTGATTGTGTGCAAGACCGTCACGGCCACAGCGGCCGGGGTCCGTCGGTGAAGGCCGACGCCATCTGCCAGGCGTCGAACCGCTCCAGGGCCACGTCGCCGTCGGCACCGATACCGACGCCGACGGCCTCGTCCGGGCGGGTGGGGTAGATGCGGGCGGTCAGGGCACGCCCGTTGGCGAAGATTTCCAGAGCGGAGTGGTCGACGAGGACGCGCAGGTCGACCCGCCCGTCGGGGTCCAACGGCAGCTCGCCGTACCGGGGTTCGGTGTCGACCGCTGGATCGAGGCTGCTGGTCTCGCGGCGCAGGCGGAGCGTTCCGCTCGCTCCGTCGGACGCCCTGCTCACCTCCACCACTGTGCGTTGCGCGCCGTCCGGTGTCTCGCGGAGCACGAGCCGGGCGGTTGCTCCGGGAGCGAGACGCAGGGTTGCCTCGATGTCCAGCTGGTCCCCGAGCACGGCGGGCAGCCGGGTGTACGGGTCGGCCAGCCGACCCGGAGCCACCTCTACGCGCTCCCGCCGCAGCTCGGCCAGCTCCGGTACCGGGGTCTGGTGCAGGCCGCCGTCGGTGGCGAGCGTGACGACCCTCGGCAGGGACATCACGCCGCACCAGCCGGTCTGTGCGTTCGCCTCGTCCGTCCGGCCCTCCTGGAGCCAGCCGAGCATGATGCGGCGGCCGTGCTCGTCACGGGTGGACTGGGGGGCGTAGAAGTAGCGGCCGCCGTAGTCGAGGCGGTGGAGGACGGTCGGGGTGAAGGTGTCGCCGTGGTAACGGCCGGTCCAGTACAGGGGGTGGTGGGTGGTGCCCTCGTCCCAGGCGGAGAAGACCAGCGCGTCGGTGCTGCCGGCCTCCTCGTCCTCGCCGAGCCGGAAGAGGTCGACGCACTCCCACATCGTGCCGGTCCAGTCGAGCTCGCCTTGGTTCTGCGTGGCGTCACCCGTGAGCAGCGGGCCGACGTAGCGCCAGTTGCGCAGGTCGTCGGATTCGTACAGGAATGCCGTTCCGCCGGCGCCCTGGATTCCCGAGCCCACCAGCTGCCGCCACACCTGGTTCTCGCCGGAGCCCTCCCGCCACACGCAGTGGTCGCGGAAGGCCGTGATGTCGACACCCTCCGGCGGGGCGGTGATGACCGGGTTGGCCGGGTCCTTCGTCCAGTACCTCAGATCCGCCGATCCCCTGGCCACGCAGGGGAGTTCATGCTCGCCGTGCCTGCCCGAGTAGACGAGCGTAGGCACACCGCCGTCGTCGACCAGGACACCGGACCAGCAGCCGTCGCGGTCGGGGCCGGTGGTGCCGGGGACGAGGGCGACCGGTTCGTCGGTCCAGTGGACGAGGTCGGTGCTGGTGGCGTGGCCCCAGTGGATGCGGTGGTGGGCGGCGGCGAGTGGGTTGTACTGGTAGAAGAGGTGGTAGACGCCGTTCCAGTGGCTCAGCCCGTTGGGGTCGTTGAGCCAGCCGCCGGGCGAGGTGAAGTGGAAGCGGGGGCGGTGGGGGTCGCGCAGGGCGCGTTCGGCCAGCCCCTCGGCGGTGTGGCTGCCGGAGGGGAGGGTGAGGTCGTGGCTCATGCGGCGGTGGTCTCCGCTTTCTCGGTGGCGTCGGTGGCCTCGCCGTCCGGCCGGTCGGTGGCCTTCAGGACGCGGCGGGCGATGTCGGAGGCGGGTGCGCGCAGATGGCAGCGCACCCAGTGGGGCTGTCCGGCGTCTTCGCCGACGATGTGGCGGACGGGCGCGGTGCGGCTGCACGTGCCGTCGTCGCCGTAGGGGCAGGACGTGGGGTTGAGGATCGCCTCGCGCAGGCGGGCGCGCTCGACGGGGTCGTAGCTGCCTGCCCGTTCGGGGTCGGGTACGGCGGACAGCAGCAGGCGGGTGTAGGGGTGGGCGGGGGCGTCCATGACGGCCAGTGCGTCGCCGCCCTCGACGAGTTCGCCGGCGAACATGACCATCGTGGTGTCCGCGAGGTACCGGGCGGAGCCCAGGTCGTGCGTGATGTAGAGCATGGCGATGTTCCGCTCGTCGCGCAGGCGCCGCATCAGGTTGAGCACGCCGACGCGCACGGAGACATCCAGCATCGACGTCGGTTCGTCGGCCAGGACGAGGCGCGGCTCCACCGCCAGCGCGCGAGCGATGGAGACGCGTTGACGCTGGCCGCCGGAGAGCTCGTGCGGGTAGGACTGGAGCATGTCCTCGGTCAGGCCGACCGTCATCATCAGCTCGCGCAGCGCCTCGGGGGTGGCCTGACGGCCGTGCAGGACGAGGGCCCGGGTGAGGAAGTGCTCGATGCGGTGGACGGGGTTGAGTGAGCCGAAGGGGTCCTGGAAGACCATCTGGACCTTGCGGCGGTACGCCCGTGACGCCCGGCGGCGCTCGGTGCGCAGGATGTCCTCGCCGTCGAGCAGTACCTGTCCGGCGGAGGGTTGTTCGAGGCGGGCGAGGCAGCGGGCGATGGTGGACTTGCCGCTGCCGGACTCGCCGACCAGGGCGGTGATCCGGCCGGCGGGGAGATCGAACGAGACGTCGTTGACAGCTCGGACACGGCGTCGGGAGAAGACGGTGCCGACCTGGAAGTCCTTGGACAGACCGCGTATGGACAGCAGGGGTCCGGTCATCGGGGGGCTCCTTCGAGGTTGCGGGCCACCCAGCGGCCGGGCGCGACCTCGCGCAGATCGGGGATGTTCATGGAGCAGTCCGAGCGGTCCTCGGGACAGCGGATGTGGAAGCCGCAACTGTTGGCGGTGCGCGGGGCGTCGAAGAGGCCGGTGAGCTCCTGGCGCGGCCCGGTCAGCGGCGGGAAGGCGTTCATCAGCGCCTCGGTGTACGGGTGGAGCGGCCCCGCGAACAGGTCCTTGGCGTCGGCGAGTTCGACGATCCGTCCGCCGTACATCACGCCCATGCGGTCCGACAACTCGACCATCAGGGACATGTCGTGGGTGATGAAGAGGATGGAGAAGCCCAGCTCCCGCTGGAGGTGGCGGATTTGCGCCATGATCTCCTGCTGCACGACCACGTCGAGCGCGGTGGTCGGCTCGTCCATGATCAGCAGCCGGGGGCGCAGTGCGACGGCCATGGCAATGACCACGCGCTGGCGCATACCGCCGGAGAGCTGGTGCGGGTACGCCTTCAGCCTTCCCGGGTCGATGCCCACCAGCTCCAGCAGCTCGCCGGCCCGCTCCCGCGCGGCCCGCTTCTTCATCCGCTCGTGGGTGGTGAAGATGTCGACGATCTGCTCGCCGATGGTCAGGACGGGGTTGAGCGAGTTCATCGCCGACTGGAAGACCATGGCGATCTCCCGCCACCGGAAGGCGCGCAGCTCCCGTGCGTCCAGGGCGAGGACGTCGCGGCCCTGGAAGCGGATGCTGCCCGCGGTGATCTCCGCCGGGGGCTTGAGTAGTCGCATCACTGCGTTGGCGGTGGTCGATTTGCCGCAGCCGGATTCTCCGGCGAGGCCGAAGATCTCTCCGGCGCCGATGGAGAAGGAGACGTCGTCGGCGCCTACGACGGTGCGGCCGTCGCTGCGGTATTCGACGCGCAGGCCGTCCACCTCAAGTACGGGTTGCATGGCTCAGCCCTTCCTCTCACGGCGGGCACGGCGGTTGCGCAGCCTGGGGTTGGTGATCTCGTCGACCGCGTAGTTGACCAGCGCGATGGCGAAGGCGACGAGGGCGATGCACAGTCCGGAGGGGACGAAGGCCCACCACGTGCCGGTCATCAGCGCGCCGTCGTTGCTGGCCCAGTACAGGTTGGTGCCCCAGCTGACGACGCTGCTGTCGCCGAGGCCGAGGAACTCCAGGCCGGCCTGGGCGCCGATGCCGAAGATCACGCAGCCGAGTAGCGTGGTCATCACCACGGACGCCATGTTGGGCAGGATCTCGCGGAACATGATCCGTAGCGGGCGTTCTCCGGTGACGACGGCGGCGGCCACGAAGTCCTTGCCGCGGATCGACTTGGCCTGCGCGCGCAGGACCCGGGCCGAGCCCGCCCATCCGGTGACGACGAGGACCAGGATCACGGTGGAGGTCCCGGGCGGCAGGAACGCGGCCAGGATGATCAGCAGCGGCAGGCCGGGCAGCAGCAGGAAGATGTTGGTGACCAGGGTCAGCGTGTCATCGACGACGCGGCCGAAGTACGCGGATGCGAGGCCGACGACGATGGCGACACCGGTCGCCACAAGGCCCACGGTGAACCCGACGAAGAGGGAGCTGCGCGCGCCCCACAGGGTGAGGGCGAGCACATCCTGTCCCTTGGCAGTCGTACCGAGCCAGTGTGCGGCCGAAGGGGCCTGGCTGCCAGTGGAGTTGATGAGCGACGGGTCGCCCGGTGCCAGGACGGGCGCGAGCAGGGCCAGCAGCGCAAAGAGAGCGAGCAGGATCAGCCCGGTCAGCGCCTTCTTGCTGTCGACGAGCTGGCGCAGCAGTCCGCGCCGGCGGGAAGCACTCGCGGGGACGGTCGGCGTGGTGGCCGTCGCGATTTCGATGGCGGTCATGTCGGCAACCTCCTCAGCGGACGCGGACGCGCGGGTCGAGGCGGACGTAGATGAGGTCGACGAGGAAGTTCGCGAGCAGCACCGCCGCCGTGATCGTCAGGAAGATGCCCTGCATCAGTGGGTAGTCCAGGCCCTGGACGGCCATCAGCAGCTGGTAGCCGATGCCGGGGTAGGCGAACACGACCTCGGTGAGCAGGGCGCCGCCGACGACGAAGCCGAGGGCCATGCCGAAGTTGGTGACGGAGGGCAGCAGCGCGTTGCGGGCGGCGTAGCGGAACATGATCCGCGAAGGGCTGAGCCCCTTCGCCTCGGCCATCGTGATGTAGTCCTCGGCCGCCGTGGCGATCATGGTGTTGCGCATGCCGAGCATCCAGCCGCCGATGGAGACCAGCACGACGGTCAGTGCCGGCAGCACCAGATGGGTGGCGACGTTGGAGAGGAACTCGCCGTTGAAGCCGGGGGTCAGTCCGACGTCGTAGGCGTGCCGCATGGGGAACCAGCCCAGGCTCACCCCGAACAGGTACAGCGCGCCCATCGCCAGCCAGAAGTACGGGAACGAGCCGACGAAGATCAGCAGGGGCGGGAAGGCGGAGTCGAGGATGCCGCCGCGCCGCCAGGCGGCGACGATGCCGAGCAGGTTGCCGAGCACGGCGGCGATGACGAGCGCGACGCCGCCGAGGAGCAGGGTCCAGCCGATCTGCGAGCCGATCACGTCGGTGACCGGGGTGGGGAAGCGGGTGATGGAGATGCCGAGGTCGCCGGTGAAGACGCTCTTGATGTAGCTGAGGTACTGCTCCCACAGGGGGCGGTGGTCGAGGCCGAAGAGTTTCCGCAACTGGGCTATCTGGTCGGGCTGCATCGTGCCCTGGGCCTGCGCGAACATCCGGGAGACCGGGTCGCCCGGCATGAAGCGCGGGAGCACGAAGTTCAGGGTGAGGGAGGCCCAGAAGGCGAGCAGATAGAACCCCAGGTTGCGCAGGATGAGACGCACGGGTCGTGCTCCTGTCGTAGGGGGTGCGGGGGTGCGGGGGTGCGGGGGTGCGGGGGGAGCGGCCGTCCGGGGAGGAGGACGGCCGCCGATCCGTGCGTCAGCTCTTGACGGGCTTCAGCGACGTGAGCACGAGGATCGTGCTGCCGTTGCGGTTGCCGAGGGTGGCGTACGGGTTCTCCTCGGTGGGCCAGCCGGTGAAGCGTGCGTCCGTGTACGCGCCCCACTCGGGGCCGGTGAACAGCGGGACGACGGGCGCGTCCTCGTCGTACAGCTCCTGCAGGCCGCTCATCTGCTCGGCTTGCGTCTTCTCGTCCGTGGCGGCGGCGAAGGCGTCGATGAGCTTGTCGGCCTTCTTGTCGCCGAAGCGGTGGTAGTTCTCCGTGGCCTGCTTGCCGACCGGCTGCACCATCTTGGTCGACATCACGCCGCGGAAGTACTCGTACGGCGTGGCGCCGTTGTTGCTCCACACGATGCCGGTGTCGAAGGTGCCGGTGTTGTACGACGCCGAGACCGCCGACCAGTCGGGCGTCTTCACGGTGGCGGTGATGCCGACCTTCGCGAGGTTCTGCTTGATGATGTTGGCGACCGAGATCCAGTCGGAGGAGGCGGAGCCGACGGAGATGTCGAGGGTGAAGTCCTCGCCGTTCTTCAGCTTCCGCTTGCCGCCGCTCTCCTCGTAGCCGGCCGCGTCGAGGGCCTTGGCCGCCGCGTCGGTGTCGTACGTCGTCCAGGTGCAGGAAGCGGCGAGCGAGGTGTTGCGCCACTTGTCGTACGTGCGGGCCAGGCCCGTGCAGTCGGCGGGTTCGGCGTAGCCGTTCATCGCGACCTTGGTGATCTGGTCGCGGTCGACGGCCATGCTGAGCGCCTTGCGCACGGCCGGATCATTGAAGGGGGCCTTAGTGGTGTTCAGCTGCCAGTTGATCATGGCGCCGGTGGCCGGGAACCAGTAGTGGTTGTGCTTCTTGTCCTTGGCGACGAAGGACTTCTCGATGTCCGGGATGAACGACTGCGTCCAGTCCACCTCGCCGTTGGTGAAGGCGATGTTGGCACTGTCGTTGCCGGAGAAGGCGAGCATCTGGATGCCGGCGATCCGCTGCTTGTCCGGCTGCCAGTAGTCGGGGTTCTTGCGCAGCTCGTACGACTGGCTCTGGAACTTCTCGATCTTGGTGTAAGGGCCGGTGCCGACCGGGTTCGGGTTGGTGAACTTCGCCGGATCCTTCACCTTGGACCAGATGTGCTTCGGCAGGATGTAGTGGCCGCTGATCTCGTAGAAGGCGGTCGAGAACGCCTTGTTGAAGGAGAACTTCACCGTGTGGGCGTCGACGGCGGTGACCTTGTCCAGGTAGTCGAAGCCGCCCAGCACCTTCTTCTGGAGCTCGAAGGTGTAGACGACGTCGTCGGCGGTGAGCGCCTGGCCGTCCGACCACTTGACGCCCTCGCGCAGCGTGAAGGTGAGGGACTTGCCGTCCTTGGCCTGCTCCCATTTGGTGGCCAGCCACGGCGTGTCCTTGGCGTCCGCCATGCTGTGCACCGTCAGCGGCTCGTAGACCGCCTGAAGGGTCATAGGGGCGGCCTGCGGGGAGAGCGGGTTGAAGTTGCGCGTGAACGTCGCCAGATCCTCGCGCGGGATGGTGAGCAGCTGGTTGCCGGAGGTGTCACCGGCGCCGGAGGCGCCCGAGCCACCCGTACAGGCGGACAGGACCAGGGCCGCGGCGGCGGTTGCCGTGACCGCTCTCAGGACGGCTCGGGGCCGCCGGGAAGGTATGCGGGAGGGTGCCATAATGGAGACTCTTTTCCTCTCTTCAACACACAGGGCGAAGACGGGATGGGATTCCTCGGCGGACTGATTAGCGGTCAGACCGACGAGCGTTCGAGCAGCGGGCAGTCGATCGTCACCCGACGGGTGTCGAGCGGCTGCCCCGCTGCGAGAGCGGCGAGCATGTCGACGCCCTTGGTGCCCATGGCCTCGAAGGGCAGGGCGAGCGTCGTCAGCTTCGGCCGCAGATAGGCGGCGATGAGTTCCTGGTTGTCGAACCCCACCACGGCCACGTCGTGCGGGATGCGCAGCCCACGTTCCTTGATCGCGTCGTACGCACCCATCGCCATCCGGTCGTTTGCGCAGAACAGCGCGGTCGGCCGGTCTGCGGCCGGGCGGTCAAGGAGTTCGCAGGCGGCGTCATAGGCGCTGTCGGCGGTAGCCCAGCCGGGGACGACGAGGGAGGGGTCGGGGGTGATCCCGGCCTCGCGCAGGGCACGTTCGTACCCTTCGCGTCTGCCGATGGCGGCCGGGATCGCCGGGTCGAGGTTGATGAACCCGATGCGGGTGTGACCGGCGTCCAGGAGTCGGCGGGTCGCCTTGTATCCGCCCGACACCTCGTCGGGCAGGATGCACGGCAGCTCACCTTCCGCGTCGTAGCAGTTGACGAGCACCGTCGGCACCTCCCGGGCGGCCTTGGGGAGCGTGACGGCGCGGTGCCAGGTCGTGGCGTAGAGGAGCCCTTCCACCCGGTGTTCCAGCATCTGGTCGAGCGCGGCGGCCTCCTGGGCGGGGTCGCCCTCGCTCGCGGCGATCAGCAGGAACCTCCGGTCACCCCAGGCGCGGCTCTGCGCGCCCGTGATCACCTCCCCCGCGAACGGGCCGGTCACGATCTCGGTGATCAGCCCGAACCACCCGCTGCGGTTCGCCGCCAGTGCCCGCGCCCCGGCGTTGGGCCGGTAGCCGAGCTCGTCTATCGCCGCCAGGATCCGCCGACGGGTCTCCTCGGGGATGGCGGCGCCGGGCTTGTCGTTGAGGACGAAGGAGACGGTGGTCCGCGAGACGCCCGCATGGCGTGCCACATCGCTCATGGTCACGCGCTGCGTCCTGTTCGTGGCCACTTCCAGTCCCTTTCGCCAGCCGGGGGCGAGACACCGCCTCCGGTTTCGCGCTTTAATAACGCGCGTTACTTCCGTGTGGCAGGGAAGTTACGGCCGTCTTGAGCGGCATGTCAATACCTGTGCAAGGGCTGCATCAGGCCACCGACTCCGGTGCCCTTCGCACCCGCACTCTTTCTGAGAGAGGCAGACAGTCACCATGGCCCGACCCCAGGCCCCCGTCAGCGTCACCGTCCTCGGCGAGTGCGTCGCCGACGCCTTCACCGACCCCACCCGGTCAGGCCCTGGCGAACTCGCGCTGCGGGCCCTGCCCGGCGGCGGCCCCGCCAACACCGCCGTCGCCCTCGCCCGGCTCGGCACCCCCACCCGCTTCATCGGGCGCTTCTCCACGGATGCCTTCGGCACCCTCTTCCGTGCCCGCCTCAGCGCCTCCGGCGTCGACCTGACCGGCAGCGTGGCCGCCCCCGAGCCCAGCACCCTCGCCGTCGCCGACCTCGACGAGACCGGCCAGGCCACGTACACCTTCTACGCCGACAGCGCGGCCGACTGGCAGTGGACCGACGAGGAACTCGCCGCCACCGGCTGGGAGAGCGCGGCCTGCCTGCACACCGGCTCACTGGCACTGATACGCCAACCCGGCGGCACCCGCATCGAGGACCACCTCGCCAAGGCCCGCGAGCACATCACCGTGTCCATCGACCCCAACGTCCGCCCCCTGCTCGTACCGCCCTCCGCCTACCGCGAACGGCTCCCCCACTGGTGCGCCCTCGCCGACATCCTTCGCCTCAGCGAGGACGACCTCGCCCTGCTCCTCCCCGGCGTCAGCCCCGAGCAGGCGTGCGACACCTGGCACGCCGCCGGTGCGCGCCTCGTCGTCATCACCTTGGGAGGACGGGGGGCCCTTGCCTCCCTCAACGGCCACCGCGTCAGCGTCCCGGCCCCGGCCGTGGACGTCGTCGACACCGTCGGCGCCGGGGACTCCTTCACCGCGGGCCTCCTCCACCGGCTCGCCGCCCTCGGACACCTCGGCGGCCGACTCGACGCGCTGAGCCTCGAAGACCTCACCGACGCCTGTACCTTCGCCGCCCGCGTGGCTGCCCTGACCTGCTCCGTCTCCGGCGCGAACCCGCCGGCGGCGGATGCAGTGAGGTTGGAGGCCGGGGTGGATGGGCCCCTGTCCCGTGCCTGAACGCGGCATGCCCGTTACCGTCGCCATGACCGCGGGAACGGGCGCCGAATCCAAACTGCCGACGCCCCGTCGCGCTGTTGGCGCGGCGTCGTCATGGTTGCAGGGCGGAGGAGCCGGGCGGTGCTTGAGATCGGGTGCGGCTCTCAATGAGGTCTGCCAGCAGTGCCGTGATGACGCGGTCGGTGGAGGCGGCCATGTCGACGGAGTCGGGGGCGGGCAGCCGCTGGATCTTGAGGCCGTCCATGACGGCGGTGATCGAGTTGGCCCCGTCTTCGAGGTTGGAGTAGGCCCGGAGCTCGCCGAGTTCGCACGCATCCGCGAGGGCCTCGGTGACGAGGACACGCAGTCTGTTCTATGTCGGTTTCGTCGCGCAGGGCGAGGACGCTGGTCAGCAGCTGGGCCTTGGAACGTAAGTAGCACAGGACGCCGGCGTGGGTGACTCCGGCACGGTCGGCGATCCCCTGCAGGGATGCGTTTAGCCGTGGGCTGCGAAACGCAACTCGTCGACCCGCCATTCCTGCTCGGCCGCGGCGTGGCGTGTCGACACGCTCCACCAGTTCGTCCACGACGCACACCCTGGCAGAGCCACTGACAACGCCGATTCTCGGAGCCCCGTGGAGGCCCACTCAGGAGAACCTGCACCAGGAGGCCGGACGCGGATGAAGACAGTGTCGCGCAAATGCGACACCTATCGTGCTCAGGCTCAACCGCCCCCGTCGGTCGAGCCTCCGGACTGCTTCGGTGAATCCGAAGTTTTCATAAACGATGCGGTTTGTGGCGCAGAGAGGTTGCAGTGAACGGATGCAGGTCGAAGTTTCTGGAGAAGTGCTAGCTGGCTTGGTTGGGCGATATTTTCTGGGTGCGGAAATTCCTGCGGTCGAGAGTTGGCGATCGCCGTTGGAGGAAATGCACGCAAGAATGCTCACGGGAAATTTGGAGACCAAAGGATATTGGACCGACCTGTACCGTGCCAGGCGGGATACTGCGGCAGTTCTGAATACCGGAATGGCTGATGATCTTGAGAGGGTTATCGGAGAGCTGTCCAGTTCCGAAGAGGAAAATTTGGCGCTTATTATGTTCCAAGGCTCCGGATTTGGTTACATGACATGGGTGAGTCAAGATTTTTCTTTCGTGGTTTCATGCATTCGAGTGAGTGATAAAAGGATTCGGAAATAGCCTGATCTCCGTATTCGAACCTCCCTGTTCCGCTGCGGACCTTGTGCCAGGAGGAGCGTCACCTTCGATTCAATCGACCGGTGATGCACCGCTCTCGTGCGGAGTCAGATGGTGCCATCGGTGCTCGAAAGGCTCGGCGAATCTGCTGAGGTCGGAGGGCTGGAGAGGCCTGTTGTACTGCCCGGTGACGCCGCGCTGAGTGAGGTCATGGGCGACCTTCTCCAGGTCAGGGTCCAGGGTGTGGGTCCGGTGTTCGGCCCACACGACATAGATGCGGAACTCCAGGAGATAGCGGCCCAAGGTTTTGGTCTTGATCGGGTTGCCGTGCCGGTCGAGTTCTCCGCGCGCGGCAAGATGCTCCGACAGAGCGGGACCAAGGGGTTCGTGGCCGTGCTGCTGCTGGTAGTCCCGCCAGGCGAGGTAGTAGCGGTCGGCCGCCTTCAGTGCCGCGCCAGCGGGTGAACCGGAGAGGGGCGATTGCTCGAGCGAGGCGTGCGTGCGGTGGGTAGGCGTGGCCCGTTCGGCGGGAGCGGCAGGAGAGCGCACTGCACCGTCTTGTGGCACGTCGGGGGTGCCGGTATGTGCTGCGTCAAGCAGATCAGTCGGGTGCTGTGCAGGCGGCTCGACGTGTGAAGCGGCGACAGCAACACCCCCTTCCTGCCCGCGGTTTCGCTCGTCACGGGGTCTGGCCGGGCCGACCTGTGGCGGTGCGGCGGTGGGGGCGTCGACGCGCTCCAGTTCCGTCTGCCGTCGTGGGGCGGGGGGCAGGACGGCGGGTTCGATGCCAGCGGCGGCGAGGCCGGAGGGGGCGGTCTCGGCCAGCGGTACGCCGTAGCGGGCCAGGCGCAGGGGCATGAGGGACTCGACGGGGGCCTTGCGGCGCCAGGCGCGGCCGAAGCGGGAGCGCAGGCGGGCCTGGTAGACGAGACGTTCCTGCTCCAGCTTGATGACCTGTTCGTAGGAGCGCAGTTCCCACAGCTTCATGCGGCGCCACAGCAGGAAGGTGGGGAGCGGGGAGAGGAGCCAGCGGGTGAGGCGGACGCCTTCCATGTGCTTGTCGGCGGTGATGTCGGCGATGCGGCCGACGGCGTGCCGGGCGGCCTCGACGGAGACCACGAACAGGATCGGGATGACGGAGTGCATGCCGACGCCGAGCGGGTCGGGCCAGGCGGCGGCGCCGTTGAAGGCGATGGTGGCCGCGGTCAGCAGCCACGCCGTCTGGCGCAGCAGCGGGAACGGAATCCTGATCCAGGTCAGGAGCAGGTCGAGCGCGAGCAGCACGCAGATGCCCGCGTCGATGCCTATCGGGAACACGTAGCTGAAGTTCCCGAAGCCCTTCTGCAGGGCGAGTTCGCGCACCGCCGCGTACGAACCGGCGAAGCCGATACCGGCGATCACGACCGCACCCGTGACGACCACGGCGACGAGCAGCCGGTGCGCCCGGCCGAAGCGCAGCGCCTCGTGAGGACTCCCACCGTGTGCACTCGGCTGCCCTCCGCTCATCGCCGCCCCGTTTCCGGACGGGCTTCCCGCCGGCTCGCCGCGCACTGTGGCTGGCGCGTCCCGGCGTCCGGCGGCGAGGTCGTCGGGCCCGCGCGCGGACCCTGGGGAGCCGGTCATGATCCGGCCGCCCGGGGGTCGCGGACCGGAGCCAGGAGTTCGCGGATGAGCTGCTCCGTCTCGATCTCCAGGGGGCAGTCGAGGGCGCGGTTGACGGCCTGGACGCGAGTGATCGCGGTGTGCAGTCCCGAGCGGTTCCCGGCCGCGTACTCGACTCTGAGCCAGTCCCGGTAGAGGAGTTCGGCGCTGCCGTCGGCGTCGAGGCCGGTGACGACGGCGCGTCGGGCCGCGGCGAGGTCGTGGTGCGGGCCGGGGGGAGTGCGGTGGGTGGCCACGGTGTGGGCGACGTCGATGATGCGGGTGGTCATCTCCTGCTGGTGGGGCTCGGCCCACGGCGGGGGACGGGTGCCGAACGGCCGGCCGCGGACCAGAGACAGTGCCTGCTCCAGATCGGGCAGCCCGGCCGGGCCGAGCGGCAGGGCGCGTTCGGCGAGGTGCAGGAAGCGGATCCAGTCGCAGCGCACGCCGGGGGAGAGTCGGTAGGGGTCCTCGCCGGACCTGCGGCGGGGAACGTACGGGGCGCCGGTGGGGTCGTTGCCCAGGGAGCGACGCAGGCCCTGCACGCGGGCGTTGAGGGTGCTCGGCGACCAGGGGCTCACGGGGTCCATGTCCGTGCACAGGACATCCGCGCTGCGCGCGGGCCGGAAGAACATCAACGCGGCCAGCTGCGCCATCCGCGGGCCGTGGCCGGTGCTGTCGACGCCTGTCACCTCGATGGGCCCCAGAACCCGGATCTCCGGCGCGTGCAGGTCCTGCACCCCGCCCTGTGCCGCTTCCGGCACGCTGCTGTCCTCACCCGTGCCCGTGCCGTCGGCTTCTCCCGTCGTTGCGGGACGGGAGGCCGGTGCTGCGGTTGCCTCCGCCTCCGGGGCGGGTGACGACGCTGCGGTGGCCAGTAAGAGCCTGGACGGGTCAGTGGTGGCGGTGAGCAGGGCCGGGAAGACCCCGCCGTCCACACCGGCGGCCGAGGTTGGCGGGCGAGCGGCAGTGCCGACCGCAGGGCTGGCAGGCTTCGGCGCAGTCTGCTCGGGCTGCGGTGTGCCGCCGGGTTCGTCCGGGACGTTCTGCCAGGGTCCCTCGGCCGGATGGGCCGGCTGCGCGGACACCTTCAACGCGGTGGCGATCTGCAGGTAGGAGGCGTGGGCCAAGCGCTGCACCGTGACGGTGGTGCCCACGGAGTCCAGCTGCTGCGGGGTGTTGAGGGAGGCGTTGAGGATCTCTGCTTCCGGGAAGTGCGCGGCAGCCGTGCCGGCCGGTGCGACCAGGGTGACGGGAACCGGCCCGGCTTTGTCGATGACGTCGGCGAACTCCCAGGCGGTGTCCGGGTCCAGCGCCGACGCACACAGCAGCAGGTAGGGCTGATGGCTGGTCTCGGGTATCTGGTGGGCTTCCAGCAGCCGTTCGCTCAGGTCGCGCAGCGCGTGCGTGGCGTGCCGCATGTGGGCGATCCGCGCGGTGGGCAGCAGTTGCGGAAGGTCCTCGCCGAATCCGACGGTCACGACTTCGACGTTGCTGGCCCAGGGGCTCATCCCGAGCTCGAGTGCCAGCGAGAGGCACATCTCGGTGATGTGGACCGGGTTGCCGTCCAGCAGCAGTGCGGGTAGCCGGGCGAGGTTGAGGAGTAGCAGGTCGCCGGAGTCGGTGCTGCCGATGCTGACGAGCCCCGGACAGGGTGGGGGCACCTCCCGGGCGGCCTCCTCGTCCAGGAGGACGGCGTCGGCGGGCAGCTCCCACCATCCGCCCTTCCCGGAGACGAAGGGCACGGACGGCTCGTGGGCGAGGTCCTCCGGCAATACCTCCACCGTGCGGGCTCCGATCCGCGAGGCCCACAGCACCGGCACCTCCGGGGCACTGCCGTCATCCAGGGCTTTGTGGTGGGCCAGGGTCCGCAGGGCCATATCCAAGCGGGCTGCGCCGTTCTGGTCGGCGGCTGCCGCCAGTTGGGCCTCGGCCGGAGAGGTCTCCGCCGCGATGGCGATTCTCTCGCCCGGCGCGCGGCGGCGGCGCTGCAGTGTCCGGCGTAGGGCGAGCGCGCCGGTGACGGCGGCGGCCAGCAGCGCGCCCGCGCCGAGGACGGTGCGCAGAGCCGGGCTGCCTGCCCCACCCGACGGCGGCGCCTCCGGCGCCAGGGCGGCGGGGGAGGAGCCGGCCGGGCCGGACGCCTCGGCGGACGCCGACGGGGAAGCACCGGCGCCGGCCTGCCCGGGCTGTTCAGCGGGATGGCTGCTCGGTGTGCTGGGGGCCGGCGACTGCGGGGCCGACGGCGTGCTGCTCGGGGCGGGCGCCTGCTCCTCGTCCGGCGGGGGCCGGCCGCCAGGATCCTGCGCGGCCGGGGGAGAGGCCTCCCGGTCACCGGCCTCATTGCCCGCATCGCTTTCGTGCGGCGGCGCGTCACGGCCCGGGGGCTGGACGGGGGCGGGCAGGGTGACCTGCTGCCCGGCGTGGATGACATTCGGGTCGGTGATCTCGGGCAGGCCCTCTGGCTGCGGTTTGCCTCTGCTCGCCTCGAACAGGGCGGGCCACCGGCCGCCGTCGCCGAGTTCCTCCTGAGCGATCTTCGACAGGTAGTCGCCCGCGCGGACTGTGACGACACCGGTGTCCCCCTTGGCACCGGCCGCCGGGCTGCCGCCCAGTTGCGCGCGGGCGCCGCCCGCAGCCGGGGTGGACTGGGGCATCTGCAGCTGCCAGCCGGGCTGCAGAAAGCTGCTCGCACGGAAGACGAGGCCGTCGGCCATGGTGCGGCCCTCGTTCAGCGCGGCGATCTCCCGCCACCGCTCGCCGTCCCCCAACTCCCGCTCGGCAATGCCCCACAGGCTCTGCGCCGGCCGCGTCTCCAGCACCGTGTACATGTCCGAGTCCGTGCCCGCCGCAGGCGCCACCTGGCTGGCGCCGGAGGGATGCGTCGCGGCCTGTGTCTGGCCCGGCAGGCGGGGTGCGGCGGTGGTGGCCGGTGCGGCCTGGGCATCGGAGGCGAGAGCCGAACTGGCGGGCAGCAGCACCAGGATGCTGCCGATCAGCAGCGCGGCGGCGCGCTGCGAGGAGCCCATCCCGCGCGGGGCACGCCAGGTACGGCCCCGCAACTGTGCGCTCGCCTCGCGCACGACGCAGAACGTGAACTGCGCCCACCCGACCCAGCCGACCGCCAGGAGCAGCAGCAGGAACGCCGCCCCGGTGTCCTGCCGGTCCAGCAGGTGCGTGAGGTCCTCGTGGCTGGAGGCCCAGATGACGGGGGTGGCCCAGGCCAGCAGCAGCGGCAGCCCCGCCACCGCGGTGGCCAGGACCAGCAGGCCTGCCACGGCCCTGCTGGTGCGGCCCAGGACGCGGGCCACTGTGGCGGAGCGGGCGGGCGGGGTGCGCATCAGTTTCCTCCGGGAGCGGTGACGCCGTGCAGGAGGGTGGCCTGGCCGTGGCCGGTCACCGGCAGCGAGCCGATCCCGACGGCCGACAGGAACGTCGTGTCGTACGAGCCGGCGATTTCCACGGTGAGGCGGGTGCCGTCGCCGGACACGCTGATCGTGCCGGTGGCGCCGGCAGAGCGCAGATAGCTCTGGGCTGCGGCCTGGGCGTCCTGCGGATCCACGACGATCGCGCGGCCGCTGATGGCCTGGGCGGGGTCGATGGCCTGCCCGCCCGCCCGCGCGGCCTCGCCGGCGATGTGGTCGGCGCGTTCGGTGGCGCGCATCTTGCCGCCCCCGTCGACGGCCACGCCGATGATGCCGATCAGCGCGAGGACGCACACCGCGACGAACACGGTGATGCCGCCCCGGTCGTCGCACCGACTTCGGCCCCGTCCTGTGCTGCGGGGAGTCATCCGGGGCCTCGCTGCCTGAACCGGTCGACCACCGAGGTTGCTGTCGACGTGAGTGTCCGGGCTCCGGGCACTCCCGGCAGCAGCAGATCGGACAGATCGACCGTGCAGGTCACCGTTACGGTGACGGTGCCGACCTGGCCCACCGGCACGCTGAGGCCGCCCGTGTCGACGTCGACGCCCGTCGACGCGCACCTGATGCCCTGGTCGTCGAGGGTCTCGGCGGCCGCTCGGTGGGCGGCGCCGTGGGCGGTGGCCGCGGTGCGGTGGAGGGAGGCTTCCCGGGCCGCGTCCTCGGCCGCCGCGTCGATCTTCGCGCCCGACGTGACGAGGCGGCCGCCGGCGAGCGCCAGACACAGGAACATGATCAGCGACGGGAGGACGATGGCCGCCTCGATCGCGGCACTTCCCTCATCGCGGCGCCGGTGGGTCCAACGGGGCGTGCATCGCACCTGGTTCACTCTCCCGGGTTCGTCCAGCGTTCCAGCGGGCCGGAGGCGGACTGGGTGATGTGCAGGCCCGGAACTCCCGGGATCATGGACAGGGCCGTGCCGTGGACCTGGATCTGTACGCGCTGCCCGGTGCTGCGGGCGGACACGCTGGAGCCGGTCAGGCTGTCGCCTGCGACGCGCGCCAGCACGTCGTGGGCCCGGGCCGTGCCGTCGGCCGGGCTCGCCTGGTAGGCGCGGGCCGCGGTGAGGCCTTCGCGGGCCGCGGTCAGGGCGATCTGCCGCGCGTAGTACCACATGGACGCCTGGATGACGGCGACCGTGGCGAGCAGCACGAGCGGGAAGACGATCGCCATCTGGACCGGGGTGTCCCCGCGGTCGTCGCGCCATCGACGGCCCTGCCACCACTGCTTCGCAGGGAACATCACAGGCCGTTGAGGCGGCCGTTGTACTTGCCGATCACGATGGCGATGGTCCCGGCGATCAGTACGGCGCCGGTGACGGCGGCCACCCAGATGATGACGGTGGTGGTGCTGATGTCCCCGCGGTCCGGTCGGCGCCCGGCCTCCGCCAAGGCCTCCTGCAGACGGCTGGTTGCCTCATGCACCGCGCGGTGGGCGCGGGCTGTGATGTGGTTCGACATCGGTGCTCCTGGCTCCTTCGATCGGGCTCGGCAACGGTCGGGGTGCGGGTCAGACGGTGAGCATGCGGATGACCGCGGGGAACGCCATCAGCAGCATCACCAGGACGGCGAGCAGTGCTCCGGGCGCAGTCATCTTTTCGCTGGCGGCGTTCGCCTCCGCGGCCTGATCGGCCAGCAGTTCGGCGTTGAGCGCTGCGGTCCGCGCCCGCAGCGCTTTGTAGACGGCGGCGCCGTCGGTGGCCGATCCCCGCATGATGTCGGCGACGTCGTCCAGGACCGGCAGGTCGTACTCGGCAGCGAGTTCGCTCAAGGCCTGATAGGGCGGGATCTTCTCCAGCCTGGCCCGGCGCAGTGCTCCCTGCAGATACAGGAACGGCCAGCCGCGGCCGACTTCGGCGGCCTTCTCCAGTGCTTCTGCGGGGCCGGCGTCGGCGGCCCGCTTCAGCGCCACCAGGTCCAGGTAGGCGGACACGGCGTGAGCGAACTCCTGACGAGCCCGCTTCGCTTGATCCCGCACCGCCAGGTCCGGGGTGAGGAACAGCAGCCCCGCGACGATCAGGCCGACGCCGGCGGGAACGTAGAACGGCAGGGAGACACCCGCGATGATCCACGGAATCGTCGCGACGACCGGGCACAGCAGGCCCAGCGCGGCGAGTGCGATCTTCCGCAGCATGAACTGGCCCGGCTGCCGGCCGAGCAGCGCCAGGTCGGTGGAGGGGACCCGCACACCGGGCAGCCGACCCAGACGTGCCAGCAGCCACCGGCCCCACACCTCCTCGCGGTCCCAGTCCGGCTCCGGCATGCTCACGGCGGCCGGGGCACTGCGGGCGAGGGCCGGCCCCAACGCGGGCTGCGGACGGAGCAGTTCACGCACCAGCAGCGCCAGGCCCGCACCGACCGTGCCTCCGCTGACCACGACCGGCAGCACATTCACGACAGGACTCCCTGCGTCTCACGCCCGGCGTCCGGCCCCGGCCGGCCTGTCGCGGGCAGGTGGACGGTGCTGGACGGGTCGGCGATCAGAAAGCGTGGGACACGGCGGAAGGAACCCAACTGCCGCATCAAGGCCAGCACTCCGACGAACCCGGCCGTCAGGAACGCCAGCACCAGCTGGCCCAGGAGCGTGGAGTACGGCCTGGTGTAGGACGGCACGAAGAACCCGGCCACCACGATGCCGAGGGTGATGATGGTCATCCACCGCACCGTGGTCCGCGGCTTCGCCCGGTCCGCCTCGATCGACCGCTTGCGGGCGACCTCGTCGCGGACCGTGCCCGACAGATCCTCCAACGCCTGCGCCAGGCCCGGACCGCGGTCGTTGACCGACAGGATCAGCGCGGAGACGACCTTGTCCGCGGTGACGTCGTCGAGTTCCCTGGCGAACGCGCGCAGCGCCGTGTCGGGCCGCCAGCCCAGGCGCAGCCGGTCGGACAGGTTGACGATCTGCGCGGCAAGCTCCTCCGGAGCCCCCTGCCGGCTGGTCATCATCGCCTGCTCCAGCCCCATGCCCAACCGCAGCAGACCGGCCAGGCGCTGCGTCCACTCGCTCAACGCCTCCAACTGACCGATGCGCGCCTGCGCCCCGTGGGCCGGGGCGACAAGCCAGGGCACACCGACCACGGCCACACCGAGCAGGGCGCCGCCGACGAAATTCCCGGAGACCAGCCACACGGCCGCGCACACGACGAACGCCACGGCGGACAGCGTCCGCCGGCGCAGCCGCGCCGTTCGGCCCGGCCCGTTCCCGGACCGTGCGCTCTGCCAGCGCTGCCGCAACGGAGCCCGGCGCGGCGCCGTCGTGCCCACCACGCCGACCACGATGCCGATTAGCCCGCCGATCACGGCCATCCCCGCCAGCAGTCCCGAGACCAGGGTCATCGGCCCGCCCCCACCTTCAGCGGCAGCGGAGCCGGCCAGGCCCCGTAGGGCTGCTGCAGCAGGAACGAGTCGAAACCGACCCGCCGCAGGTCGTCGATACAGCCCGGCTCCATCCGCGGCACCGCCCGCAGCTCACCGAACTCCGGCCCGGGAGCGAACACCGTGTTGGTGGCAGGCCGCCCGTTCTCGCCGATCCCGGTCAGCTCCAGCACATGGGAGACGTAGCGGTGCCGGCGGCCGCCGATCTGCGTCTCGTCCGTCATGTCGACGTACACGACGAAGTCCAGGCCGTTGGCGGTCTGCCGGTAGGCGAGCCGCTCGGACAGGTTGTCCTGGGCGAGCGCGTACAACTCCGCGATCCGGTCGAAGACGATGTCCGGGCGGCGGGCGTGAATCGTGCACAGATTGCCGCCCGACCCGTTCGTCAACGCCTGCATCATCGCCACGACCTCCGGCCCGCGGACCTCACCGACCACGATCCGCTCCAGCGACATCCGCAACGCCGGGTGCATCAGGTCCAGCAGCGTCACCTCACCGGCGCTGCGCCCGGTGGCGTCCCGCTCCCCGTTGGACTCACGCCCGACGAGGGACACGACCTGGCGGTGGTAGCCGTTGGCGTGGGCGAACAGCTCGTCCTCGGTCTGGATGGTGGCGAACCGGCACTCCGGATCGAACTCCTTGAGCATCGCCCGCAGCAGCGTGGTCTTACCCGCCTTCTGCTTGCCCGCGATCATGATGTTCTTCTCCGCGCGCACGCACGCCCCGAGGAACTCGCGCAGCACCGGGTCGATCGTGCCCAGCCGCACCAGGTCGTCGAGACCGGCGTGGGAGACCCGGTGCCGGCGGATCACCGCATACGTCATCGGCCCCAGCCCGGTGATGGCCTGCAGCCGCGACCCGTCCTGCAACGACAGCGCAAGGGTGGGATGCGCCGTGGAGATGGTGCGCTCATGATGCCCCGAACCACGCGCCAACTCCCGCAGTAGATCGAGCAGTTCCTCCTCCGAGTCCGCGACCGCCCCCACCCTGCGGCGCTGCCCGTCCCCGTAGTCGAGCCACACCTCGTCCGGCCCCTGGATGATGATGTCCTCGACCCGCTCGTCATCCAGATACGGCTGCAGCCGCCCGGCCCGAAACAGCAGGTCGTACACGGCACGCCGGAGCGCCTCGTCCTCCTGGGGCGCCATCGCCTGGGCATCCGACCACACGGCGACCGCCTCGTTGATCCAGTCCAGGCAGCGCTGCTCCTCACTGGCACGGCCCATGTCCGGCGCGGTCTTCAGCAACTCCTCGCGCTGCTTGGCGACCTGCGCCGCGATGTGCCGCGCGACCCGGTAGTCGACCGCGACCTGCGGCGTCGCCCCGCCGAGCACCTGCGGACTCGAGGCGGCGCCCACCGGTGCCGAGCGCCGGCCGTCCGCCACACTGCCGGGCGGCACCGCCACCACCGCGGGATGGGGATGCAGAGGCCTAGCGTGCACCGGCCACCTCCCCACCCGCGGCGCGCACGCCGCCCGGATCGAGGCGGGCCCGACGCACCGCAGCATGCTGAACCAGCAGCGCGCTGACCGTCCGTGCCGCCTTCATCAGCGGCGACGTGGTGAAACGACGCGGCTGCTCGGCACCGTCCGACAGCACACGGCCATCCTCCGGCGCATACGGCAGCGTCGCGAGGACCGGCACCTGCAGCACACGCTGCACCTCGCCCGCGGGATACGGCCCCTCGTTGATCATCAGCACACTGACGTCCCCAACCCGCTCCTCCAGCGCGCGCACCCGGCCCTCCGCAGCCTGCAGACAGCGCAAGGTGTTCCGCACCACCACGACCACCGCATCGGCCTGCTCGGCCAGCACCCCCGAGGGCCCGAACGCTCCCCGACGGCCCAGGTCGACCAGGACATCGTGACCGTGCTCGGCCGCGATACCGCGGAAGATCACACCCAGCGCCTTCCACACCGCCCCCAGGCTCGCCGCCTGGGCATGGTCGGTGATGCCCGGCAGCAGCAACCGGTCATGGGGCGACGGTGATTTCCCGCCCTCACCGCTCAGGTCGATCAGCTGCCGCCAGAAGGCATCACCCAGCTCACCCTGCCGAGCGGCGACCGACAGATTCCGCAACCCGTACCGGTCCCCGAGCGTGCCCTGCAGCAGCCCGTGCAGCACGGCGCCACCGTCCGGGTCGCACTCGGCCAGGACCAGCCGCCGACCCGGCTCCAACGGCCACGACAGCAGCAACGCGAGCGCACTCGTCGTCACGCCGGGCGCACCGCTGCACCCCGCCAGCGCGATGACCGCCATCAGCCACCGTCCGCAGCAGCGAGGACCATCCGCAGCGTGCCGGCCGCCGCCCACGCGGCCGCCCGAGGACCGTCCTCCGCCGAGGTCGCAACGTCGACGACCACGATCCCGGTACCGGGAGCAGCGCCGGAAGCCTTCACCACCCGCCCGTCCAGGGTCTGCGGCGCGGCACCGGACGCCTCATCGACCTCCGCCGCGCCCTGGGCCGGAACGTGCACCAACTGCACCCGCTGCCCGGGCACCAGCGCGGTCGCCGGGATCTGCTTGGGCTCCAGGCCGATCGGCACCAACTGCTCACCGGCCTTCACCAGCGAGTCCCCCGTCACCTGCGAGGGGGCCAGCAGGGACCCGGGCTTGAGCTGCACAGCGGCCCGCTTCCCCACCACCGCATCCACCTCCCCCGCCCGCACCGCCTTGACGGCCGGATCCAAGGCGAGCGACGCCCGCCCCAGGTCGCCCTCGGTCAGGACCTGGCCGACCTGGACGTCCCGCACCACGGTGACCACCTCGGTACGATCACCCACCTGCACCAGCAGAACGGCAACACCGGCCCCACCGGCGGCGATCAGCGCCAGCGACAAAGCGATGACACCGGGACGGCGCCGGCGAGCCGACACTCGCGGCGGCGCCACCGGCCCGCCCACACCCCCCTGCGGGGAGACCGCCTTCGAACCGGTTGCGTATAAATGTTCCTGGGTCTGGCTCACGATTTCGCCCCTCCGGCGCTACCTGACGACCTGGACTTCGCCGATCCCCACCTGCACCGTGGTCTGCCGCACCTCGGTGAGCTGACCCGCTGCCCCGCCGCCCTGCCAGTCGATCGCCCACGTCGACGTCGCAGTCACCGCGAACTTGCCCTTCCGCGCACCGGCCGAGGTCTTGGAGTACACGTGTCCGCAGGTCGGCGACTGGGCCAAGCCCTCGGACGGCCGATACTGCGTACCCGGGCCGTTGCACGTCACCGAGACCCCGTCACCCATCTCCCACACGATCTTCGACACCTTCGCAGTCGCGGTCACCGTGACCCCGCCGGCCGACGCCGAAGCCGTGTTCGGCCCGAACGTCGTGGCGCTCCGGTTGACCCACATCCACATCGGAACACCGACCGTGTACCGCCCAGCCGCCCGCGGGCTGACCACATCCGGGCCGAGCAGCGTCATCGAATCCACCGCACGCTGCGCCAGGACTGCTGGGTCCACGGCTTCTACCGCAGGAGGGTCGGCCAGCCACACCATGCGGACGATCGTGAGTTCCCCGCCGGTCCTCGTGCAGCTCTGCTCGTACACAGCACCGTCGCCGGGCTTGTGACCCTCCCAGTCCCGACTGCTCGCGGGCGGCTGCGGGTCAACGAGCTTGTAGGTGCAGGCGTTCGCGAACTCGTTGTCCGCCGCATCACCCGAACCACCGCCACTGCCTCCGCTCGATCCGGCCGTGCCGCCACTCCCGCCTAGCCCGCCGCCGGCCTGGCCGGGGACGTCGACCTCGACCGTGCAGTTGTACAAGCCGCACTCGATGCCGCCGTCACCCTTGGGGTCCTCGTTCGCGTAGGTCGTGACAGGGACGGAGGATGCGGCCAGAACGACCAACGCGGCAATGGCGATCTGGCGGCTCAGCACGACTTCCCCTGAGGTCTGTCGCGGGTGACGCGCCACCCTTGCGGGTATTTCTCGACGACGCTGACGATCACGTACTTCGTCAGCCGGTTGTCCGGGAGAGATACCGGCTCTTTAGTCTCGGCGTCGACGGTTTGCCAACGTGAGATGTCCAGGCAGCTGGAGACCGTCGCGTTCGGGATTCTCCGCGAAGCGTCGACCTTGGTGACGGTCTGGTCGGTGAGCCCGATCTTGCCCACGTAGATGCGCTTGCGGTCATGAGCACGCTGCGCGTCCAACTCGGCGTTCCTCAAAGCCTCGGATGCGGCGTACCTCTCAAGGTCTGCGCTCCTGCCCGTCGGATCGGCGTAGAGCTTCTCCATCTCCTGCCAGTAGGCCGCGTACGTTTCGATCGCTTCCTTCTTCGCCTCTTCCTTCGGGTCAGTGGTGGCAGGGGTGGTCTGTGTCTGGGTGGCTTTCGGGGATTTGGTGGCCGCGTGGTCCTTCGCGTCCGGTGAGCTGCACGCTGTCAGGGTGAGCGCGGCGCACAGCGTGAGGGACGCGGCAGCGGCCTGGCGTAAGTGAGCGGTGGAGTGGAGTGCGCGGCATTTCACGATGCCTCCCGTGCGGCATGGTGCGAGCTGGGCCACGCCGCATTTGGGGCAGGCGGCGCCGACGCGAACGGTCGAACTGCTGTGCTTCGTTTGCGGAGTTGAAAGGTTACGCATATGCCATCCAACTCGCCAGTGAGGTTGATGAGTTGGATGGGTAAATCGGTGCGCAACAGGCAACTTTGATGCCGGAATCCGACGTACCGCTCTGTTCTTGCGTGTACGTCGGCCGTCGCCGAGACGGGAACGCATGCAGAACTCCTTTGCTCTCGTGACGATCGTCGGTTGCTTCCTGTGGGCCGTGGGGGTAGTGCGCCGACGGCGTGTTCAGCGGTGCGGAGACGGTCTGCCGTGGAAGGTGCGGGTCGGAGCTATTCGTCGTATGGCACCGGGTGGGGGCCGTGGGGGTTGGCGGGCGTGTGTGGGGTGAGGAAGTCGCGGACGCGGTCCAGTTGCCGGGCGGCGCGGGTCGTGAGCTGGTCCAGCGGCGCGGTTTCGGCGCGGGTCAGGGCGGAGCGTTCGAGTGCTGCCGTCTGGCGGGGGCGGGCGTAGTCGGCGAAGACGTCGTCCAGGTGCGGGCCGGTGATTTGGACGGGGCCGATGCGGCGGCCGTGAACGGTCAGTGACAGGTAGTGCTCGAAGCGGTCCAGGGTGGCGACGATGTCGGGGCTGGGATGGTCGCCCCATTCCGCGGTGATCGCAGCGATGGCGGACTGCGAGCCGGCTGTGGAGGCCAGGGTGGAGGCGTTCTGGATCAGGGAGAGCCGTACCGGGGCGGGCAGGCGGGCGAGCAGTTGGGTCATGCCGTGGACGTGGACCTTGTATTTGCGGAAGTCCTCGAACATGGCCGCGATGGTTTCCGGGGCGGCGCCGGTCAGGGTGATGAGTTCGTCGAAGTACGGGCGGAACGGCACCCGTTGCTGTTCGGGGGTGTCGCGGCGGGAGCGCACGGCGCGCAGCAGGTCCCGGGCGAGGAGCGCGGTGATCAGCCGGTCGGTGGGTCCGTTGCCGCCGGGGCACACCCACACGATCATCCGCGTGTCCATGGCGGCGCGGATGTTGTAGGGGCCGGCGGGCTGGCCGAGGAAGGCGCGGGTGACGGGGTGGGCGGCGAGGCGGGCGATCGGGTTGAGGACCACGGCGAACGCGTCGGGGGGCAGTGTGGGGAAGACGGTCTGCCACCAGGCGCGGGTCTCTTCGTCCAGGCGTGCGGTGAGTGCGTCGAGTGCTGCTGTGCGGAAGGCCGTGTCGGTGAGCAGGGGGCGGATGTGGAAGAGGGTGGCCTGGTCCTCGGGGCGTCCGGCCCGGCAAGCCGTCTCGTTGACGGCCACCAGGACGGTCAGGGCGGCAGTGAGGATGGTCAGGGCGCGGGGGGCGCTGACGTCGTCCCAGCCGAGGGCGGACGCGTAGGCGTCTGCGGTGGCCTCGACGACCTCGTGCGCGACCTGGCCCTGGTGCATGCCGATGGGGTTCCATGAACTCAGCTGCGGTGCGGGTCCGCCTGCGTTGAGGTCGATGAGGGCGATCCGCTGCATCAGGGTGTCGTGGGCCAGGAACGGCAGGGCGCGCGGCCAGGAGTCGCGGTGCGGGTCGAGGAACAGCAGGCCGCCGCCGGCGTGGGCCCAGCCGATGGCCTGGGCGAGGGCGCGCTCGGTCTTGCCGCCGCCCGCTTTGCCCACGCCGACTTCGAAGAGTGTCTCCGCGGCGTAGCTGGCGACCAGGCGGCGGCGCCCGTCGGGGCTGCGGTAGATGCCTTGCAGCAGCAGGTCGGGGTTGTCGAACTCGAAGGTCGGCAGGTCTGCGGGAAGCAGCGGCAGCCGGCAGTGCACGGTGGGCGGCTTGAGCAGGCCGGTCAGTTCCTCCAGGCGCACCCAGTTCGGGCGGGGCGGCTGGCAGTGTCCCAGCCGCCAGCGGCGCTCGAAGGCGCGCCGACTGGGCCAGTGGTCGGCGCCGAACCGCCAGGGGCCCACGCGCCAGCCGCGCATCGCCCACCGGGAGCTGCCGCCGAACACGTCGAAGGCGGCCTGGAGTTGGGCGAGCCGGGCCTCGGCGCGGCCTTCGATGTTCGAGGCGCACATCACGAGGAGCTGCACGCGCACGAGGTGGTCGTTGTCGGCGAGTTTGCCCAGCGCCTCGTGGGGTTCCACCCGGCGGGGGACCGGTGGCATGACCAGACGGCGCCCGCTCCCGCCCCGCCGCCCACCGGACAGGTGCTGCAGCTGCCAGGTCAGTGAGTCCTCGATGCCGGTGGCGTCCTGGCGGACCCAGCGGGCGGTGCGCTGGGCTTCGCGCCGCTCCCGGCGGCGGGCGTCGGCCATCAGCTGCATGCGGCGCGCCCGCAGGACCCATTTGGGGGACCGCTGGAGGTCGAGCCGTATCTCGGCCAGGTCGCCCAGCTCGGAACGCAGATCGCAGACGGCGTCGACCAGCGGCTGCAGCGGGTCCGGGGCGAGGGGGACGTTCCGCAGCGGCGTGACGGGTTTGCCCCGCAGGATGAACTCCGCCCGCACCACCTGCTCGCGCGGCTTGTCGACCAGGGGGCGGGCCCGGTGAACGGTCACGTGCGGGCCGAACGGGGTGATCGACAGCAGGCGTTCGCCGCCGGCCGGGCCTTCGACGCGGTAGCGCAGCGGGGCGGAGCCGTCCGCGCGCAGCCGGATCTGCACGGACTTGCTGCGGCGCGGCGCCCACCACGGCATGCTCGTCGAGGCCCGGGCGAGCTGGACGCCCCGGCGGAAGATCTCCTCCAGGTCGGGGTCGAAGTGGCGCAACGGCACGAGTTCCAGTGCCATCCGCTCGGCCGAGGCCTTCCGCGCCAGGCGGCGCACCACCAGCTCGCTCAGCACGCCCGCGACAAGGACGGCCGCCGCTGGCGCATACCAGTGGGTGACCAGCCACCAGGCGGCGTGCGCGAGGAAGACGAGCGGCCCGAGGACCGGTCCGGCCGCCGGCAAGGCGGCCACCTGGGCGGTCAGATGCGGGGCTGCGGAGTCCACCGGGATGCTCCCTTCGCGCTGGTGCGGGTGAAGTGCCAGTCGGTGACGCGGCCGTCGGTGAACGTGCCGCCGCGGTCGGCTGCGGCCCACACCAGATGCACCACCGCCCGTCCGTAGTCACCGTTGCGGCGGGCGATCGCCGCCTGGATCCGGAAGGAGCCCGCGCCGAACGCCGGGGCCGGAGACCGGCCGGCGGGGAAGACGGCCGGCCACCGGGCGCGGCCGATGCCGGTGGCGTCCGCACGCAGCAGGGCGCGCCCGGCAGCCAGCAACTGCCGCCCCTCGCGCGCGGGAAGATCCGCGGGCCAGGCCTCCTCCAGCGCGCGTTGGACGGCCGCATCACCCGCCGGACCCTCCCCCTGCGGCGGCAGCGGCGGCGATGCGGTCCGCGGGGGGCCCGCCCCGCCCGCCCCGCTCACCTCGCGGGCCGGTCCGGCCGGCCCGGCTGGCGACGCCGTGCCCCGCCCTGCGGCGGCCGTCTGCGAGGGTGGCTCCGGGACGGCTGCGCCGGGCGGCGTCGTTCGGTCGGGCAGCGTCAGCAGGACGATCCCCACCACGGCCAACACCACTGTGACGACCAGCAGAAGACGCGGGGGACGCGTGGGGTGGGCGGTCATAGCAGCCGGGCCCCTCCCGCGAAGCCGGACATGGCCTGGACGGCGTCCAGGCGTACGACGGTGCCCGGCCGGGCCGCGTTGACCATGCGGCCGCCGCCGACGTAGATCCCGACGTGGTGGATCGTGGCGTCGCGGCCCGGGGCGTACGCGAAGAAGACGAGGTCACCGGGGATCAGGGCAGCCGTGCCGAGCCGGGCGGGAATCCGGCGCCCGACACCGGCCTGGGCGGCTGCGGTGCGCGGCAGCCGGATGCCGGCCTTCGCGTACGCGTAGACGGTCAGCCCCGAGCAGTCGAAGCCCTTGATGCGCGCGCCGCTCTTGCCGCTGGGGGAGCAGCAGATCCCGTACGACGGGCCGTCCGCACCGCCGCCGCCCCAGGAGTACGGCACGCCCCGCCGGGCCAGCGCCGCCGCGAGGACGGTGCGGGCCTTCCCGGACACGTGCTTCAGGTCCGGGGCCTTGGCGGCGGCCGTGTACTGGTCGATCCAGCCCAGCACGTCGGCCACGTACGTGCGGGAGTGGTTGTACTGGTAGACCGCGGCGGCGAGTTGGCGGCGCTCGGCGAGGTTGCGGCCGCTGCCGCACAGGTAGACGGCGGCGCCGAGCGCGGCGTCGTCGGCGTTGTGCGGGTCGGCTTCCTGGCCGCCGCCGGCGTCCCGCCCGACGGCCTTCCAGGTGGAGGGCAGGAACTGGAACGGGCCCACCGCACGCTCCCCGTGGGCGGTGCCGTCCCACCGGCCGAAGTCGGTGTCGGGGAAGACGGTGGTGTTGCCGCCCGCCCCGGAGCCGTTGAGGAGGACCCCGTAGATCCGCGGGCGTATGTCGCCGTTGCCGGCGATGCTCCGGCCCACCGCGTGACGGGACTCGACCTGGGCGATCCCGGCCAGGATCGGCCAGCGCATGCCCCGGCATCCCGGCACATGACGGCCGACCTGCGCGGCGCCCTTCTTGTAGGCGCTCAGCATCCGGGCGGGGATGTCCGCGGCGCTGCCGTCACCGACGTCTGCGGTGTCCTGGAGCCCGCTTCGGGCGGTGACGTAGGCGCTGATCGCGCCGGAGACGGGAGCCGCGCAGCAGGCGGCGCCGAACAGCAGCAGCGCCAGCACGCCCGCCCACCGCGCCAGGCGGCGCCGCGGCCGCCTCATTCGGGATCACCGTCCTCGGACGGCGGCCGGCTTCGGTCCGGGGCCCCCGGTTCGGACTCGGCTTCGGGTGCGGTGCGCCGCATCAGTTCCTGCATGCGCCGGCGGGCCTCGTCCCGTGTGCTGTTGCGGGTGCGGCGCGAGCCGGGCAGCGCCGACGCCCGACTCGGATCCGGACGGGCGCGGCTCTGGCCTGCCGGCCCGCCCGGGGACACCGATGTACCGGTGCCGCCTGCGCGCGCGGACGGCGGAGAACCGGGCCGCACCGAGGGCGGCGTGCGGCCCGCGACACGGCCTGCACGGGCGGCCAAAGACGCAGCAGAGGGCGCCGCAGGGGGAGGGGAGGTGGCGGGGTTCGGTGGGGTCGCACGCGGGTGGCTGCGGGCGGGCAGGGTACGGGCGACCTGCTGTCCCAGGCGAGTGTCGGCCCAGGCCTGGCCGTCCTCGCGGATCGTGTTGCCCCACACCCGTACCTGCTGGCGGGCGTCGTACGAGAACTGCGACCCGCCCCTGCGCGCCCGGTCGGCGGTGGCCGAGATAGCGGCTGTCGCCCCGTAGGCGGTGCGGCCGGTGCGGTGGAGGATGCGGTATCCGCGGAAGCGGACCAGGCGGTTGTGGGCGCGGGTGGACAGCAGGGTGCGGTCGCTGTTCTGGTCGTGCAGGATGTGGCCCGAGCGGCGGTCGACGACCTGGCCGTCCTCGGTGCGGTAGCGGTCGGGCGGACCACCCGGACGCCGCGGTCCCCCGCCCCCGCCACCACTGCCCGGGCCACTGCCGGGACTCCCGGCCGGACCGCCAGCTTGCGCGTCCCCGCCTGCGGTGGGCTTGCGCCACGCCGTCAGCTGCTCCGGCTCCGGCCGCCGTCCGATCAGCAGCCACAGGGCGCCCTTGCCGCCGAGCCGTGCCCCGAGCCCGCCGACGGCCGCCGCCGCCGTGAGCGGGGCCAGACCACGCCCGGCCTCCGCCCCGGCGTCGGCCAGCACCCGCCCGGTGTCGACCGGCATCCCCGCCCCATCAGCCAACGAGGCCAGTGCGCCCGTCAGCCGCTGCCGGGTACCCAGCAGCCCGAAACGACCGCCCGCACCACCGGTGATACCGCGCAGGCCGCCCCCGAACCCGCCCAGCGCGGCAGGCGAGTTCAGGGCCAGGGCGGCGCCGAGCTCGGAGGTGTCGCCGGGCAGATGGGTGCCGCCGACCTTCGCGTACCGCATCCGCATCGCGGTGCGGCGGCCGAAGGACGTGATCCCGGTCAGCAGCCTGCGGTGCCCGGCCGCACCCGCCACGGCCAGGACATCGATCAGCAGGATCCGTTCCACCATCAGGTCGGGGCCCTCGGTGATGGTGGCATCCACGGCGATCCCGAAGAACGGCACGAACGCGCAGACCGCGACCAGCGCCAGCACGGAAATCCCCCACAGGGACAGCCACTTCCACACGCTCTGGCGCGGGGGACCGGGCAGCATCGCGGCGACGAACGTCACGCCGCCCACAGCCGCGGCACCCACACAGACGGCCTGGGTGCCGAGCATCACGAGGGTGCTCGACAGGAGCATGCCGCAGATGAACCCGGCGGCGATCAGCAGGAGCGCAGCCCCGCCCAGGCGCCACCAGGTGGGCGCCCGGGCATAGTCGGCGCACGCCCGGCCGACGGCGCCGGCCTTCTCCAGATCCTGCAGGAAGGCGGAGAACTCCCGGTCCTCGTCCGTCACGATCGCCTGGGAGGCGTCGAGGAGTTCCCCGCCTGGCGTCAGCTCCGGCAGCGCATCCGCCGTCCCGTCGTCGTCGGTGTCGCGCTCGCAGTACGCCTTGCCCGGCCCGATGACCTTCTCGCACGGGTCACTCGCGTCTGCGGGACCGTCCTTGGCCCGGTATCCGCCGGTGACCCACTTCAGGTGGACGGCGTAGGCCTTGCGGTCGCCGCCCTTGGCCGGGTCGAGGATGCGGCCGTACTGCAGCAGCATGTACGGCTTGACGATCAACGCGTTCGTGATCGAGTCCTGGAGCGGGCGCGCCACCTCCGCGGCGGACACCGGACCCTGGCCCTCACGCTCCAGGCACTTGGCCTCCTGCCGGCCGGCCAAGCCGTCACACGGACCGCGGCCGGCGAGCTTGCCGCCCCAGTTGTAGGCGTTGACGCTCCGCTGCGCGACCTCGGCAGCCACCTGCTGGCCCTGCCCCAACGGACCATCCTGGGCGAGCAGGTAGTCCGGGCGGACGAACACGGACGCGGCGAGCGCCCCGATCAGGAGCGTCAGGAAGATCTCGCCCAGACCACGCCCCACCCGTCCACGCACAATCATGAAACCGGCGAAGACGAAGGCCCAGGCCAGCAGCAGACCCTTCAACCCGAGCGCGTCGACGACCACATCGTCGTAGGCGTCGGCGACCTCCTGCGCCGGCCGGGCGAGGATCTTCAACAGGGGGAAGCGGAACGCCAACTCGATCGCCCACCCGGCCAGCCCGACCAACAGCCGAATCAGGGTGAACAGGCCCGCCAGCGCGAAGGCCAGGGCCTGCGACTTGAACGCGACGATGGACCCGCCCGACGCGTTCAACTCGTAGCCGTTGATCGGCACCCCCTCGGACGAGGTGATGTCCAACGGCGCCAACAGGTCGCCGCTCGCGCCACTACTGCCCGCCGCGTAGACGACCTGGCTGTTGACCAGCACGAACACGATTGCCAACAGCGCCACGAAACCGGCCGAGCGCAAGCTCGCCCCATCGGGGCGCACCACGTCAGCACCGCCCTTGCACAAGCGAGCTGCGCCGCCGCCACACCAGCAGGCCGGCCAGGCCCGCCCCAGCAGGCAGCACCAACCGCAACACCCCGGCCGCCGCATCACGGCCGCCGGACCCGAGAGGTGCGGGGGAGCGCTCGCAGTACGCCCGGCCCGGTCCCACGATCAGATCGCACGGATCCCCGTGCGCAGGCCCTGCGCCCGTGACCTGTCGGGCACGCGGCCCCCACGAGTCCGGCGTGCTCCAGGCGGCGGCCAGGGCGAGCACGCCGACGGCGACCGCCGCCACCGCCAACACTCGTGCCGCCGCACGGATGCGGCCCGAGCAGTCCCGCACCGAGGGAGTCATCGCAGCTGCTCCTCAGAACGGGTGGCGGCGGCGTGGTCGAGGAGCGGTTCGGCGGCTGCCCGCGGCGTGCTGGGGTGTCGTCCCGGTGTGGTGGTGATGGACGACGTGATGCGTGCGATGCGGGGGATGACGGCCTTGACGCGTCCGGTGTTCTGCCGCGGGCAGGTCAGCAGGAACTCGCCTTCGCGGCCGCGCTGCCCGACGGGGGACAGACCGCTGGTCACCAGCCGCACCAGTTCCGCATCACCCGGGTCGAGGCCGACGAACTCCAGCCCGCGGCGGGCGCGTTCGCGGTCCGTGGTGCGGGCCAGCGCCCGGTAGGCCATCAGGCCGCGGTCGGGTCCCAGCTCCAGGGCGTCGTGGGAGCCGGCGATGAGGCCGGCGCCGTGCTTGCGGCCGTCGTGGAGGATCTCGTGGACCAGGGCGGTGCCCTCCGCGGACGAGGTGAGCCAGTACAACTCGTCCAGGACCACCGCGGTGAACCGCTGCGGGTCCTCGAACGCGGTCTGCCGGGCGATCGCGGCGATCAGGTAGAGGACCGCACGGCCGATCAGTGCCTCCAGCGGCTGCTGGTGCAGGACCTCGGGTTGGTCGAACGCGGCCTTCGGCGGCAGCTTCAGCCCGGTGGTCGTGATGACGATCATGTCCCAGGCGCTGGAGGCGTCCAGCCGCACCGGCGGCAGCGCCGGGTCGAACACCATCCGGGCCAGGGAGTTGGTCGCCACGACGCGGATGAGGCCGGCGAGCGTGGCGGCCGCGTCCTGCCGCTTGCCCCGCTCACCCGCAGCCATCGCCTCAAGCACCCGCAGCACCCGGTGCATGGAGGGTGCACTGCCGGCGGCGGCCTGCTCGACGGCATGGTGCAGGACTTCCCCGTTCGTACTCATCGGGCCGATACCGAGCTGCAGGGTGAGGTAGGACAGCGCGTAGTGACGCCCTTCCGGCCCGTCGAACATGCGCAGCGGGTCGATGGACACCTCCGCCCGGGCGGCGTCGATGACCTGCACGCGCCCGCGTGCGGCCGTGCGCGCGAACGTGGCCCACTCGCGCACCGGAGTGCGGTCGATGCAGATCGCGCAGCCGCCGCGCGCCCACACCGCCTCCGCGACGAGCTTCTGCAGGACGCTCTTGCCCGCGCCGAGGTCGCCGACGATGCCCATCGACGCGGACGCATCCTGCTTGGGAGCATCAGCCACGTTGATCATCACAGGGCGGGTGGTGCCGCTGTCCAGGTCGACGCCGAGGAACATGCCGTCCGGGTCGCCGACCTCCGCGAGAGTGAAAGCGCCACCCAGCGCCCAGTCCTCGGAGAGCTGGTGCTGCGTGAACTCCCGCACCACGCCCGGCCGCACGGTCCCGGGCAGACCGAGCGAGAACAGGGCCTCCTGCAGGCCGGCCGGGCGCACCGCCCGGTAGTCGGCGCCGCCGAGCAACGCGGCCAGGGCACGGGCCCGCGCATCGCAGACGGCGGCGGTCGGCCCCCACACACTCAGCACGGTCACCGACTGCACCTCCACCTCGACCGAGGTGCGCGACAGGCGGGCATCGAGCTCACCCAGGTCGCGGGCTGCATCGGTCAGCGAGGCCGGCATCCCCGTCGGCCGGGCGTCGTACTGGTCGGCCTGGTCGATCAACTCGTTCTTCTTGCGCTGCACCTGCTCACGAGCCTTCTCCGCCGGCACGAGGGTGAGGTCGACGGTGTAGTCGACGGGGAAGTCGAGCGTCTCCAACTGGGTGAACAAGTCGGCCGCGTCCTGGCGCACTGCGGGCGGGCACTCGGCCAGCGCCAACTGCGCCTGGTAGCCGGTGCCGGCGTCCGTTTCGACCTGCAGCCACCGCCGCCTCAGCGGCGAGGCGGCGGGCAGACGCCACCACGCCCCGCGCCCCGACCGCGTGAGGGCCTGTCCCGCCCGCTTCTTCAGGTCCTCGACCTCGTCGAGCTCCGCGTCCAAGCCCCCTTCCTGCACCCGCACGTTCCCCAGGTCGGCGTAGCTGGGGCAGCGCAACACCCCGCCGCGGAGCTGCCCGCCGTACAGGTCGCTGGTCTCGGCCTCGGCGAGCAGCGGCTCCGCGAAGCCGCGGTGCAGGGCGTGCTGGACCATCCACACGATCTCCGCCGGACGGGCGGCCCGGAACGCGACACCGCCGCCGAGCGCGGCCTCCACCCGAGCGGCCTGCTCGCGATACGCGCTCACCTCCCGCCGGGCCACGGGGGCGGGCCGCAGGCCCAGCGCCGGGCCGGCCTGCGTCCACATCGCGCCGAGCGTCGCCGACACCTGCAGCCCGGCCGCCTCGGCCGCCAGCGGCACGGCCAGCCACAGGGTGCGGCGGTGCATCTCCTGCCCGTCCAGCAGTTCCACAGTGGCTTCGACGTTCTCCACCCACGGATGCACGTCCTCACCCGGCGCCGGGGCGGCCGGTTCGATGCCGTCGATCATGCGCAGGGCGATCTCCCCGGGGTCGACCTGCGCGCACAGCCCGAACAGCCGCGGCGCCCCGGACAGCGAGCGGATCAGGTGCGTGCTCTGGGCGAGCTGTTCGTCGCGCACGGCGGACGGCACCTGGGTGCCCTGGACACTCTCCTCGCGGCGACCGCCGGCATCGGACCCCGGGTGCAGCCGGTAGACGGCCCAGACACTGCCCTGCGTTGACCAGAGAAGGTGCCCGGCGATATGACGGATCGGGACCCTCACCGCCCGCCCCCCGCCCGAGCCACCGCGAGCAGGTGCTGCATGCCCGACACCGGACCCACCGACATCACAGGCACTGCAGGTGCCGCGGGCACGGCGGGTGGGGTGCGGCGGCGGGTGGGTGGACGGCCAGCCGCTCGGCTACGGGCCGGTGCCCGTCCGGCCGACGGCCCCATCGCGCGGGCCGGCCCGCCGGGCGGCGAGGCCGGGGTGTCCTCGATCGTGAAGCCGCCCCACAGCGGGCTTGATGGCCGGTCGCGGGCCGCGCGCCCGCCGATCCGCCCTCCCCGCGGCTGCCAGACGAGCAGCAGCCAGCCCAGCCCTGCCTGCAGCGGGGCACGGCCCCGGATCCGGGGACGGCGCACCGCCCAGACGGCGACCAGCCAGGCCGCGATCGGCACCGGCCCCATCCACGACCACCAACTGACCGTCTTGACCAGCAGGAAGCCGCCGCCCACAGCGACACAGATTTGCGCAGGCGTATAGGGGCCCAGCGGGATCTTCCAGTCGGCGACCTTCCCCAGCACCCACGGGTGACGACGGGCGGACGTGTAGAAGCGCCCCACCCGCCCCGCGGCGGCCGCGCTCACCACCCGCTCCCCGCACCACTGTCGCGCAGGACCGGATCAGCACCGCGGACGATGCCAGGCACGGCGGGCGCGCCCTTCGCCGGGTTCTTGACCTCGTCCTCGAACACGTCGGACAGGTCCTCGCGGGAGTTGTACAACCCCAACGCGATGATCATCAGCAGCAGGCCGCCGATCCCCGCCTTCAGACTGAACCGCTGGATCATGATGACAACGACCAGGACGATCAGACCGGCCTGCAGACCCTTGGTCGCCCAGTCCTGGAACATGCCGATCCACGAGTCGCCGAGGTCGTCCAACTCCCCGGCGAGGAGCATGCCGTGCACCCCGCTCATCGGGCACCACCGCCGCGCCCGGTCCCGGACTCCAGCGCGGTGACCTCCCACCGGCCCGAGCGGGCCTTCAACGCCAACTCGTAGGCCAGCGGCCACCGACCGCCCGTATCCCGGGCCTCCACCGGCGCAAGGACTCGGACCCGGGTGCCTTCGGCCGGTACCCGCTCAACACCCGCCACCTCCTCGACCCCAAGAAGTTGCCGCACCGCGACCGCCGCATACGGGGCGGGGGACAGGGCCGCCACTGTCACTCCCGGCGCGAGGTAGCGGTCCACCTCCCCGGCCCCCGTGAGGTACGCGGCAAGGAACTCCCCGACCGCGGACGCCAGATCACCACCGGCCGGAACGCTCACGCCGTACGGCGACCTCGCCACCGCGGCCCGCCCGGGGCCGGCCACCGCACCGGGCGCACCGGTCACGGCGAACGAGACACCGCTCGCAGCGAAAGCGACCGGCACCACGAAGTACCGCACCGCGTCCCTGTCGTACTGCGCAGCCACCGTCACCGACCACGCCCCGTCCCCGCGCCGCGCACTGCGCACCGCCGTCACCGACCGCAGCGTCGCCTGCGCATCCGCCGCCCGGTCGGGCAGCGCGACATCCGGTGCCATCGACTGCGCAAGCCGCCCCTGCGCACTCGTCGCGTCATCCGCGGTACTGCGCAACCAGGCATCGACGAACACCTGCGCATACCCCGCCGGATCGGCCGCATCAGGACTGCGCACCACAGCCGGCCGGGCCGACGGAGAGGCCGAGGCCGACACGGTGGGCGGCCCGGACACCACCGCGACGCCCAGCGAGAGGGGCCCGGCCGCGATCGCGATGAACAGGGCCAGCCGGGACAGACGCACACGGCGCCTCATCCTCTCCAGCCGGACACCCGCCGCCATCGCCGGGGCAGCGGCGCCCTGCGACACCTGCTTGCCAGGAGACATCGTCAAACTCCCAGGTCAGATCGTGTACTTGCTGACCTTGAGAAAAGCCACAGACCCCGACCGGACCACCGACCACGCCGACCCGACCACGGTCACGAGGGGGACACAACACCGTGGTCGGGGTCACGGTCTGGGTTCTATCGGTCGTTGCAACACCTCAGCCCAGAGGTGGCAATGGACAGTGCAGTTCGT
>NZ_BMWD01000045.1 GCF_014651055.1 Streptomyces fructofermentans | reverse complement strand
CCGTCCCGCCGTCGCGGCGGCGGGACCCGGCGGGGTTCCGAGGAGCGGGGCGGCACCGGCCGACGGCGCCGCCGGCCGGCCGGTGGCTCGCATCGCGGGCCTCACTCAGCGGGTCGTGAAGGTGAAGTCGTCCACGTCGTACAGGGCCCCGGTGCCGGTCCCCTTGAAGACGAGGTGGAGCGACGTGGTCCCCCGCGGCGCCCGGGTGAGGGCGGCGCCGACGTCCTGGAAGGTCTCCCAGCCGCCGGTCACGGGGACGGTCGCGGTGCCGAGGAGCCGGCCGGTGGGCGAACCCGCGCGGACCTCCAGCCTGCCACCGGTTCCGCCCGACGAGACCCGTGCCGTGAGCTTCGTGGCGTTGCCGAGGACGTACGGCTCGAAGGCGATCCAGTCGCCGTTGTGGATGTCGCCGACGGTCTTGCCGCCGTGCGCGGTGGCCTTCGACTGGACCGTGACGCCCTTGGACGTGCCGTAGTGCTCGGCCTGGCGGTGCTTGGGCTGGACGACGCTCTGGTCGTGGCCGGTGAGCGCCTCCTGGCCGCCGCCCCCGCCGTCGGTGTACTCCGCGTCGAACACGCCGAAGATGTTCGCGTCCTCGTCGTGCCCGCCGTCGGCGCTCGTCTGGATGGTGCCGGAGCAGCCGTTGGCCGAGGTCACCGGGTGGCCGTGGCTGTCGTGGCCGAGGACGAAGGTGACCTTCACCTTGGCGCAGTCGATCGTGCGGTCCTCCGGGTCGGTCACCCGGACCTTGAAGGGCACGGCCTCACCGAAGGCGAAGAGCTGTCCGTCCTCGGGGAGTTGGAGGGTCACCTTCGGCTCGGTGTTGCCGACCACGACGCGTACGCTCGCGCTTCCGGTGCGGCCGTCCGGGTCCTCGGCGGTCAGCGTCGCCGTGTAGGTGCCGTTCCGCTTGTACTTGTGGGTGGGGTTCGCGGCCGTGGACGTGCCGCCGTCGCCGAAGTCCCAGCGGTACGTGAGGGTGCCGCCGTCGGCGTCCGAGGTGCCCGCCGAGGAGAACTTCACCCGCAGGGGCGCCTGTCCGGACGTGCGGTCCGCCGCGGCCTGCGCCACGGGCGAGTGGCCGTCGGTGGCGTTCTCGATCCGGTAGAGGGCGGAGTGCTCGTCGCCGCCGAACCACGCGGTGCCGTAGTCGAGGACGTACAGCGCGCCGTCCGGGCCGAAGGACATGTCCATGATCTGGGTGCCGGTCCACGGCACGTCGTTGACGGACTGCACGGTGCCGTTGTCGTCGGAGACGATCCGCTTGATCCAGCGGCGGCCGAACTCCCCGGCGAAGAAGTCGCCGTCGTACGCCTCGGGGAACTTGACCGGCGAGTCGAGCGCCGGGTCGTAGTGGTAGACCGGTCCGCCCATCGGGGACTCCGAGCCGTCGCCGAACTCGGGCACGGAGGCGCCGTCGTACGGTATCCAGGCGGCCTCGGCCGGCGGGAGGTCGGTGAGGCCCGTGTTGTGCGGCGAGGTGTTCTTCGGCGCCGAGCAGTCGAAGGCGTCCCCGGACGCGCCGGTCGCGAAGTCGTAGTCCACGTAGGCGTCGTTGTCGCCCGTGCAGTACGGCCAGCCGAAGTTGCCCGGCTTCGTCACACGCGCGAACTCGACCTGCCCCGCGGGTCCTCGCGCGGGGTCGGCGGCACCGGCGTCGGGGCCGTAGTCGCCGACGTAGAGGATTCCGGTCTCCTTGTCGACACTGAACCGGAAGGGGTTGCGGAAGCCCATCGCGTAGATCTCGGGGCGGGTCTTCGCGGTGCCGGGGGCGAACAGGTTCCCGTCCGGGATCGCGTACGAGCCGTCGGCGTTCACCTTGACGCGCAGGATCTTGCCGCGCAGGTCGTTGGTGTTGCCGGAGGTGCGCTGGGCGTCGAACACCGGGTTGCGGTCGGCCCGTTCGTCGATGGGCGCGTAGCCGGAGGACTGGAACGGGTTGGAGTCGTCGCCGGTCGACAGGTACAGGTTCCCGGCCGCGTCGAAGTCGATGTCGCCGCCGACGTGGCAGCAGATGCCGCGCGTCGCCGGTACGTCGAGGATCTTCTTCTCGCTGGCGTTGTCGAGGGTGCCGTCGGCCCTCAGGACGAACCGGGAGAGCCGGTTGACGCCGTCGAAGGGCGCGAAGTCGGCCGCGGTGCCGGTCTCGGGGGCGTCGCCCGCCGGGGTGTCGAGCGGCGGCGCGTAGTAGAGGTAGATGAAGCGGTTGTCGGCGAAGCCGGGGTCGACGCCGATGCCCTGGAGCCCCTCCTCGTCGTGGGCGTAGACGTCGAGTTCGCCGGCGATGCGGGTGTTGCCCGCGGCGTCCGTGATGCGCAGTTCGCCGTCGCGGGACGTGTGCAGGACCGAGCGGTCGGGGAGGACGGCCAGCGACATGGGCTCGCCGACCTCGGCCTCGCCCTTGGCCAGGGTGACCTGCTGGAAGTCCTCGGCCGCGGCGGGCGCGGCGGGCGGATCGGCGACGGCGGCGCCCGCGGGTGGCGTGGTCAGGGTGAGGGAGGCGCCCGCGAGGATCGCCCCGGTGAGGAGAGCGAGCGTCCTGCGGACTCTCGGACGTCGTCTGAGGCCTGTGGTTCTGATGGTGCCCATGTGATCGTTCCCGTGCACGGAATGCCTCCAGAGTGGGGCTGGTGGTACATGCGGGTGCGAGATACGCCGGGGTGCGCCGTCACCCCGGAGACACAGAAGCGTTCGGTCGTCTCCGGAGGCCGACGGCGGGCGTCGGCCTCCGCCGGTGGATCCGGCCGTGGAGACGGATGGCGGTGGTCGGGGGCAGGTCGGGACTGCTGCCCGGGCGGGTTCCGGCCGTCCGGGCCGGGCGGTTGCTCGTGCGTGGGGGGACGGGGCGGCTCGTCAGTCGTTGCCCCCGAACGCCGCGTCGAAGGAGGCCGTGGGCGGCTCGAAGTCGAAGGCCTTCAACCGGGCCAGCGCCTCGGGCGCTCCCTGGAGCCGGTCCATGCCCGCGTCCTCCCATTCGACGGAGATGGGCCCCCGGTAGTCGATGGACCGCAGCATCCGGAACACGTCCTCCCAGGGCACGTCCCCGTGGCCCGCGGACACGAAGTCCCAGCCCCGGCGCGGGTCGCCCCACGGCAGGTGCGAGCCGAGCCGGCCGTTGCGGCCGTCGAGGCGCTTGCGGGCCTCCTTGCAGTCCACGTGGTAGATCCGGTCGCGGAAGTCCCACAGGAAGCCGACCGGGTCGAGGTCCTGCCAGACGAAGTGCGAGGGGTCGAAGTTCAGCCCGAACGCGGGACGGTTGTCCACCGCCTGCAGCGCACGCTGCGTCGTCCAGTAGTCGTACGCGATCTCGCTCGGGTGGACCTCGTGCGCGAACCGCACGCCCTCCGTGTCGAAGACGTCGAGGATGGGGTTCCAGCGCATCGCGAAGTCGTCGTAGCCGCGGTCGATCATCGACTCGGGGGCGGGCGGGAACATCGCGACCAGGTGCCAGATGGCCGAGCCGGTGAAGCCGATGACGGTGTCGACCCCGAAGGCGGCGGCGGCCCGGGCGGTGTCGGCGATCTCGGACGCCGCCCGCTGCCGTACGCCCTCCGCCTCGCCGTCGCCCCAGATGCGGGACGGCAGGATCGCGCGGTGGCGCTCGTCGATGATGGCGTCGCAGACGGCCTGCCCCACGAGGTGGTTGGAGATGGCTGCGCAGGTGAGGCCGTACTTGTCCAGCAGCTCCCGCCGCGAGTCGAGGTACCCGGGGTCCGCGAGCGCCTTGTCGACCTCGAAGTGGTCCCCCCAGCAGGCGAGTTCGAGCCCGTCGTAGCCGAAGTCGCGGGCGAGCCGGCAGACCTCCTCGAGTGGCAGGTCGGCCCACTGGCCGGTGAAGAGTGTGAATGTGCGAGGCATGGGGACCGACCCTTCTCAGCTCGCTGTCGGGGTGTAGACGGAGTTCTTGGCGGCGCTCTCCTCGACCGCCGCGAGGACGCGCTGCACCTGCAGCCCGTCGGCGAAGGACGGCAGGGGCCGGCCGCCCTCGGCGATCGCGTGCACCAGGTCGCGGGCCTGGTGGACGAAGGTGTGCTCGTAGCCGAGGCCGTGGCCCGGCGGCCACCATGCCTCCAGGTACGGGTGGTCGGGCTCGGTGACGAGGATGCGGCGGAAGCCGGCGCGGGTCCCGGGCTCGGTGCCGTCGTAGTAGGAGAGTTCGTTGAGGCGTTCCAGGTCGAACGCCAACGAGCCCTCCTCCCCGTTGAGTTCGATGCGCAGGGAGTTCTTGCGCCCGGTCGCGTAGCGGGTGGCCTCGAAGGAGGCGAGGGCGCCCGAGCCGAACCGTCCGGTGAACAGGGCGGCGTCGTCGACCGTGACCGGGCCGAGGTGCCCTCCTGCGGACGCCGAGAGCCCGACGGACGCTCCGGTGGGCAGCGGCCGCTCGCGTACGAAGGTCTCGGTGAGCGCCGAGACGCCCACCACCGGCTCGCCCGCGAGGTACTGCGCCAGGTCGACGATGTGCGCGCCCAGGTCGCCGAGGGCGCCCGAGCCCGCGGACTCCTTGCGCAACCGCCAGGTCAGCGGGAACTGCGGGTCCACCAGCCAGTCCTGGAGGTACGTCACCCGTACGTGCCGGAGGTGGCCGATGCGCCCCTCGGCGACCATGGTCCTGGCGAGCGCGGCGGCGGGCAGCCGGCGGTAGTTGAAGCCGACCATCGCGACCTGGCCGCGGTCGCCGGCGGCCCGGGCGGCCTCGGCCATCGCCTCGGCCTCCCCCACCGTGTTGGCGAGGGGCTTCTCGCACAGCACGTGCTTGCCCGCGGCCAGCGCGGCCAGCGCGATCTCGGCGTGGCTGTCACCGGGGGTGCAGATGTCGACGATGTCGACGTCGTCGCGGGCGATCAGGGCCCGCCAGTCGGTCTCGGCGGCCGCCCAGCCGAGCTGGTCGGCCGCCGTCCGTACGGCAGTCGCGTCACGGCCGCAGACGGCGGCGAGCACCGGTCGCAGCGGCAGGTCGAAGACGTGTCCCGCGGTGCGCCAGCCCTGGGAGTGGGCGGCGCCCATGAACGCGTATCCGACCATGCCCACGCCCAGCGCGGGCTTGTCGGACCCGGTGCCGGACCGGTCCCCTGCCTCGTCGCCCTCGTGCGGCTGTCCCATGCGGAGGTCCTCCTCGTCGTCTCGGCGCTGTGGGGGTGGGGCCTGCCGGGCAGGCCCCCGGAACAGGGCCCATCACTTGAAGCCGGTGGACATGTACTGCTTGACGTTGTCCTTGTCGACGACGGCCGAGTAGAGCGTCAGGGAGGCCGGGATCTCGAACTCGGCGAGGCCGCCGACGCCCTTGCTCTGGCCGAGCGCGCGGGCGAGGTCGATCGCGGACGCGGCCATGGTCGGCGGGTAGAGGACGGTGGCCTTCAGGACGCTGTCGTCCGACTCGATGGCCTGGAACGCGGAGAGGGCGCCCGCCCCGCCGACCATGAGGAAGTCGTCCCGGCCGGCCTGCTTGATGGCGCGCAGCGCGCCGACGCCCTGGTCGTCGTCGTGGTTCCACAGGGCGTCGAACTTCGACTGGGCCTGCAGGAGCTGGGACATCTTGGCCTGCCCCGACTCGACGGTGAACTCGGCGGCCTGCCGGGCGACCTTCTTGATGTTCGGGTAGTTCTTCAGGGCGGCGTCGAAGCCGTCCGTGCGCTGCTGGGTCAGCTCCAGGTTGTCGAGGCCCGCGAGCTCGATGACCCGGGCGTTCTTCTTGTCCTTGAGCTTCTCGCCGATGTAGTGGCCGGCGCTCAGGCCCATGCCGTAGTTGTCGCCGCCGATCCAGCAGCGGTACGCCTGCGGGGAGTTGAAGATGCGGTCCAGGTTGATCACCGGAATGCCGGCGCGCATGGCCTGGAGGCCGACCTGGGTGAGCGCCTTGCCGTCGGCGGGCAGCACCACCAGGACGTCGACCTTCTTGTTGATCAGGGTTTCGATCTGGCCGATCTGCGCGGCGGTGTCGTTGGAGCCCTCCGTGATCTCCAGGGTGACGTCCTTGTACTTCTTCGCCCGGTTCTTGGCGTTGTCGTTGATCGCGTTGAGCCAGCCGTGGTCGGCCTGGGGGCCCGCGAACCCGATGGTGACCTGCTTGCCGGGCTTGTCGTCGGCGGCGGGCTGGTCGTTGGCCGCCGGCTCGTCGCTGGAGTCGTTGCTGGTGCAACCGGTGAGGAGGACACCGGCCGAGACGGCGGCGGTGCCGAACAGCAGTCCTCTGCGGCTCGTGAGTTCTGGCATGAGGTGGGTCCCTTTCCTCGAGGTGTGTCCCTCAGGTGGTGCTTGCGGTGCGGCGCTGGACGAGCACGGCGGCGACGATGATCGCGCCCTTGGCGATCTGCTGGACGTCGCTCTGCAGGTTGTTCAGGGCGAAGATGTTGGTGATGGTGGTGAAGATCAGGACGCCGAGCACCGAGCCGGTGATGGTGCCCCGGCCGCCGCTGAGCAGGGTGCCGCCGATGATCGCGGCGGCGATGGCGTCGAGTTCGTAGAGGTTGCCGTTGGTGTTCTGGCCCGAGCCGGACAGGACGATGAGCAGGAACGCGGCGATGCCGCAGCACAGTCCGGAGAGCAGGTACAGGTACAGGCGCTGGCGGCGTACGTCGATGCCGGCCAGGCGGGCGGCCTCCGCGTTGCCGCCGACGGCGACCGTGCGGCGGCCGAAGGTGGTGCGGTTGAGCACGAGCCAGCCGATGATCGTCACGACCGCGAACACCATGACGAGGGGCGGGACGCCGAGCACGTAGGAGTCGCGCTCGCCGAGTTCGAGAATCCCCTCGATGGAGACGATCTGGGTCTTGCCGTCGGTGATCTGGAGGGCGAGACCGCGTGCCGAGGCGAGCATGGCGAGGGTGGCGATGAAGGGCACCATCGCCCCGTACGCGATCAGCATGCCGTTCACGAGGCCGCAGCCGACGCCGACGAGGACGGCGGTGAAGAGGACGCCCGCGAAGCCGTACTCCTGGGTGGCGACGGTGGTCGCCCAGACCGAGGCGAGGGCGACGATCGCGCCGACGGACAGATCGATGCCGCCCGAGGTGATGACGAAGGTCATGCCGACGGTGACGACACCGATCACCGAGGCCTGGGTGAGGACGAGTTGGAGGTTTCGGGTGTCGAGGAACTCCTCGGGTTTGGTGATGCCGCCGATGAGGATCAGGGCGGCCAGCACGCCGAGCAGGGACAGGGTGCGGACGTCGGCGCGGGCAGCGACCGTCCGCCACGAACCGGGTTCCGCCTGCGGTGACAGCTTCGGAGTGTCGTCCCTGGGTGGGGACACGGGCTGCGTCATGACGCCGGGCTTCCTTCCATGACGAGGTCGAGTACGCGGTGTTCGTCCAGCTCCTGGGCGGGTGCCGTGTGGACGACATGGCCCTCGCGGAGTACCAGGACGCGGTCGGCCAGGCCGAGCACCTCGGGCACCTCGCTGGAGACCATGAGGACGGCCAGGCCGTCGTCGGCGAGGCGGCGGATGACGGCGTACAGCTCGGCCCGGGCGCCGACGTCGACTCCGCGGGTGGGTTCGTCGAGCAGCAGCACGCGGCAGCCGCGCAGCAGCCAGCGGGCCAGGACGGCCTTCTGCTGGTTGCCGCCGGAGAGGGTCCGCACGGGGGCGGAGGGGTTGTCGGGGCGCAGCGACAGTTCGCGCGTCGCCTTGCGGGCGGCGTCCCGCTCCGCGCTCCTGTCCAGCCAACCCGCGTACGAGAAGCGGGACATGGAGGAGACGGACACGTTCCGGGTGACGGACTCCAGCATCAGCAGGGCCTGTGCCTTGCGTTCCTCGGGGGCGAGTCCGAGCCCGGCGCGGACGGCGGCGCGGACGCTGCCGGGCTTCAGCCGGCGGCCGTCGACGAGGACCTCGCCCGCGCTCGGCCGGCGGGCGCCGTAGACGGTCTCCAGGATCTCGGACCGGCCGGAGCCGACGAGGCCGGCGAGGCCGACGATCTCTCCGGGGCGCAGGGTGAGGTCGAGCGGGGCGAACTCCCCGTCGCGGGCGAGTCCCCGGACCTCCAGCACCGGATCGGGCAGGTCCCGGAGTGTGGGCCGCTCCGGGAAGACGTACTCGACGTTGCGCCCGGTCATCAGGGCCACGACCTCGCGGGTCGGCGTCGACTTGGCGGGCAGCCCGCCGGCCACGGCCCGTCCGTCCTTGAGCACGGTCACGCGGTCGCCGATGCGGCGGATCTCCTCCAGCCGGTGCGAGATGTAGACGACGGCGACGCCCTCCGCGGTGAGGTCCCCGACGATCCGGAAGAGGTTGTCGACCTCGTCGGGGTCGAGGGCCGCGGACGGCTCGTCCATCACGATGAGGCGGACGTCGTGGGAGAGGGCGCGGGCCATGGAGACGATCTGCTGCTGTGCGGCGGACAGTTCGCCGACGCGCCGCGCCGGGTCGATCTCCGGGTGCCCGAGCCGCTTGAGCAGCGCCGCGGTCGCCGTGCGCGCGTCCTTTCCGCGGACCACGAATCCGGCGGTCGTCAGCTCATGGCCGAGGTAGACGTTCTCGGCCACCGACAGGCCCTCCACCAGGTCGAGTTCCTGGTAGATGGTGGCGATGCCGAGGCGCATCGCGGCGATCGGGGAGCGCAGGGTGACCTGTTCGCCCCGCCAGCCGATGGTGCCGTCGTCGGGCTGGTGGGCGCCGGCCAGGACCTTGATGAGGGTGGACTTCCCGGCGCCGTTCTGACCGAGCAGGCAGTGCACTTCGCCGGACAGGACGTCGAGGTCGACGCCGTCGAGGGCCCGGACACCGGGGAACGACTTGGTGATGCCGGACATCGTGAGCAGGGGTGGTTCTGGTGCCATGAGGGTTCCCCTCGGCGTGCGGGCCGGTCGCAGGGCAGGGCGGAGTGAGGCAGGGCTGTACGGAAGGGCGCTGTGCTGAGTGACGCGGTGCGGAGGTGCGCTGTACGACGGCAACTACGGTCAGGAACACCGGAGTTGTGAAGTGCGGAAGCTGCGGGGGTGGTGCGGGGGTGCGGCTCCGGAGAGGGCTGTGCCGTGCCGACGGCTCGGTGGGCGGGTGCTACGCGGGTGAGAAGAGGTGGTCGCTGATGAGCCGGGCCGCGCCGATGACTCCGGCGGTGGGTCCCAGTTCCCCGAGGACGATGGGCAGATTGCCGGTCGCCAGGGGCAGCGACTGGCGGTAGACCTGGGTGCGGATCGCGGCGAGCAGGGTGTGGCCGAGTCCGGTCACACCGCCGCCGATCACCACCAGGCCCGGATTGAAGAAGCTGACTAGTCCGGCGATGACCTGGCCGGTTCGGTTGCCGCCCTCGCGGATGAGATCGAGGGCGGTGGCGTCACCGGCCGCCGCGGCGGCGGCGACGTCGACGGCGCTCAGGGCACCCGCCGCCTCCCACCGTGCCGCGAGTTCCTGGGAAAGCCCCTGCTGGGCGGCCTCCGTCGCGTCGCGGGCGAGTGCCGCGCCGCTGAAGTGGGCCTCCAGGCAACCCCTGTTGCCGCAGGCGCAGGGGCGGCCGTCGGGCACGGCCTGGATGTGCCCGATGTCGCCCGCGCTGCCCGTCGTACCGCGGTAGACCTCTCCGCCGACGACGATCCCGCAGCCGATGCCGGTGCCGATCTTGACGCAGAGGAAGTCGCCCACGGAACGGGCCACGCCCGCGTGCTGCTCCCCCATCGCCATCAGGTTCACGTCGTTGTCGACCATGACGGGGCAGCCGAGGTCCTGGCTGAGCGCCTCGCGCACCGGGAAACCGTCCCAGCCCGGCATGATCGGCGGGGCGACCGGCACGCCCTCCGGGAAACGGACGGGTCCCGGGACGCCGATACCGGCGCCGTCGAACCCCTCCGCGAGTCCGGAAGCCTTCAACTTCGCTGCCATGGACAGGACTTGCTCGAAGACCGCGACGGGCCCCTCGCGCACGTCCATGGGCTGGTTGATGTGCCCGAGCACCTCCAGCTCCGCGTTGGTGACGGCCACGTCCACGGACGTGGCACCGATGTCGACGCCGAGGAAGCGGAGCGCGGGGGCGAGCCGGATGTTGTGGGAGCGGCGGCCGCCGCGCGAGGCGGCGAGTCCGTCGGCCACCACGAGTCCGGTCTCCAGGAGCCGTTCGACCTCCACCGCCAGTTTCGAGCGCGAGAGGTCGACCTGGTCACCCAGTTGTGCGCGGGAGTTGGGGCCCCCGTCGCGCAACAGCCTGAGCAGCCGCGCCTGGTGGGCGTTTCCGGGTCGTGCCGTCATTCGTCTCACGAGCCCCTCCCCGCCTCATCGGCACCGCCGTCGCTGGCTTTCGAGGGGAACGTAGCAGTGGCTGCCCAACCTGGGAAGAAGTTGAGCAGGAATTGCCCACGACTTCTTCCACTCAAAGGACAAAGGCGGGTCGGAGCACACCCGTTCACGGGTCCGCGACAGCACGGAGGGCACGGCGGCCGGAGCCGCCGTGCCCTCGGGTGGAAGGGGTCCGCGCCGGACCGCGCCGCGGACCCTCGCCGCCCCCGGCCGTCCCCCGGCGCCCGGGTCCTCGATGCCGTGGCCTGCGCGGGCCGGCAGGAGGAGCGCGGTCGCCGGCGGGCCCGGACGAAGCTCGTCCGGCCCCGCCGGCAACCGGTCCGCCTAGTCGCGCGGTCGCGCGTGGTAGGTCGCGCGGGTGTGCTCGGTGTGGGCCCGCATCACGTCGGTCGCCCGCTGTTCGTCACGGTCGGCGATCGCGGCGATCAGGTCCCGGTGCTCGATCCAGGACTGGCTGCCGCGCTGCCGGGCGACCGGTGTGTAGTACCAGCGCACCCGGCGGTCGACCTGCGCGGCGAGTTCCGCGAGGACCGTGTTGCCCGCCAACTCCATGACCTTGGCGTGGAAGCGGGCGTTGGTCGCCACCGCGGCGTCCACGTCGTCGGCGCCGACCGCCTCCTCGCCCCGGGCGCACAGCTCCTCCAGCGCGGCGATGCCGGCCGTGCCCGCGTTGGCCGCCGCCAGCCGGGCCGCCTCGGCCTCCAGGAGCGTCCGCACGGTGAGGAGCTGGTCCGCCTCGGCCTCGGTCGGCTCGTGCACGAACGCGCCCTGCGCGGGCCGGAGATCCACCCACCCCTCGGTGTTCAGCCGCTGCAGCGCCTCGCGCACCGGCTGCCGGGACACCCCGAGGTGCCCCGCGAGTTCGCTCTCGACCAGGTGCTGACCGGGCCGCAGGGCGCGCGTGGTGATGAGTTCGAGCAGTGCCTCGTAGACGCGGTCCCGCAGCGGGCCGGGCCGTTCGAGCTTGGGCACCGACCCCTGCGGCAGTCCGGTCGACAACATCGCGTCCCCCTCCTGGGCAGCGGCGCCATCGCGGCGGCCGAAACGCCAGTATCAATTGTCTTTCGTCTACAGTCTACGGCGCACAATGGCCAGGCCGAGGGGGAGTTGGCCTCGTCACACCGCCGCCGCCGAAGGGCCGGGCCCACCGTGGAACGCGCACGTCAGGGCCCGGACGGAGGTCCGGTCAGGGGCAGCGGACGACCTGGCCCGCGTACGAGAGATTGCCGCCGAACCCGAACAGGAGCACCGGGTCGCCGGACGTGATCTCCCCCTGTTCGACGAGCTTGGACAGCGCGATCGGGATGCTCGCGGCGGAGGTGTTCCCGGAGTCGCGGACATCGCGGGCGACGACGGCGTTCACGGCGCCGATCTTCTCGGCCAGTGGCTCGATGATCCGCAGGTTCGCCTGGTGCAGGACGACCGCGGCGAGGTCCTCCGGGACGAGGCCCGCGCGCTCGCACGCCTTGCGCGCGAGGGGCGGCAGCTTGGTGGTCGCCCACCGGTAGACGCTCTGGCCCTCCTGCGCGAACCGCGAGGGAGTGCCCTCGATGCGGACCGCGTTCCCCATCTCGGGGACCGATCCCCACAGCACGGGCCCGATGGCCGGCTCCTCGGCGGCCTCGACGACCGCGGCGCCCGCACCGTCCCCCACCAGCACGCAGGTGGTGCGGTCCGTCCAGTCGGCCACGTCGGACATCTTGTCGGCGCCGATGACCAGGACCCGGGTCGCGGCGCCCGCGCGCACGGCGTGGTCGGCCGTGGCGAGGGCGTGCGTGAAGCCCGCGCAGACGACGTTGACGTCCATCGCGGCGGGTGAGGGGATGCCGAGCCGGGCGGCGACGCGGGCCGCCATGTTCGGCGACCGGTCGACGGCCGTGGAGGTGGCCACCAGGACGAAGTCGATGTCCCCGGGGGTCAGGCCGGCGCTCGCGAGGGCCTTGGCCCCGGCGTTCGCGGCCAGCTCGTCGACGGGTTCGTCGGGCCCGGCGATGTGGCGCGTGCGGATGCCCACCCGGCTCATGATCCACTCGTCGCTGGTGTCCACCAGTTCCGCCAGGTCCGCGTTGGTGAGAATCCTGGCGGGCTGATAGTGGCCTACAGCGGCGATGCGTGAGCCGTTCATGGGCGGTCCCCTTTGGTGCCTGGGTAACGGGACTCACCAGTCTGATCAGGTACTCACGGGTACGAGGGCACGTAAAGTCACAGGAATGGAGGGCCACCCTTGTCGGCTTCCGTCAGACCCCCGGACCCCCGAACACCTACCCCGTGAACAGTTGCGTGGCCTTGCGCACCAGCTCGTACAGGCCGTAGGCGAGTGGTGTCCCGACCCAGATCCAGGCGAGGGCGACCAGGCCGCGGCGGCTAGGCGGGCTGCTGTCGCTCCTGGACATCGGCGACCTCCTTCTGGGCGGGGACGTGGTGCCGGACGTGGACGGGGCGGACGAGTTCGTTGGCCACGAAGCCGACCGCGAGCAGTCCGATCATGATGACCAGTGACAGTCCGTAGAGGGACGATCCGGACTTCCCGGCCTCCTCCTGCCGGTCCGCGATCCAGTTGACGATCAGCGGGCCGAGGACTCCCGCGGTCGACCAGGCGGTGAGCAGCCGGCCGTGGATCGCGCCGACCTGGTAGGTGCCGAAGAGGTCCTTCAGATAGGCCGGGACGGTCGCGAAGCCGCCTCCGTAGAAGGAGAGGATCACCAGCGCGCAGACGATGAACAGGGGCTTCGAGGAGTCCCCCGCCCAGGCGATGAGCGCGTACATCAGCGCGCCGACGCCCAGGTAGACGCGGTAGATGTTCTTGCGGCCGATCAGGTCGGAGGTGGAGGACCAGCCGATGCGGCCCGCCATGTTGGCGGCCGAGAGCAGCGCGACGAAGCCCGCCGCCGCCGACACCGAGACGGGGGTCGAGGTGTCCGCGAAGAAGTCCGTGATCATCGGCGCGGCCTTCTCCAGGATGCCGATGCCCGCCGTGACGTTCATGCACAGGACGACCCACAGGCACCAGAACTGCGGCGTGCGCACGGCACCGGCTGCGGACACCTGCACGCCCTCGAGGGGCACGGGGGTTCCGTCCGCGGCGCTCGCGGCGGGACGCGGCACGCGTACGAGCAGCACGCCGAGCGACATGAAGACCGCGTACGTCAGTCCGTGCACGAGGAACGCCTGGGCGATGCCGGTGCTGTCGGAGCCGAAGGACTCCAGCATCTGCGCGGACCACGGCGAGGCGATCAGGGCGCCGCCGCCGAAGCCCATGATGGCGATGCCCGTGGCCATGCCGGGCCGGTCGGGGAACCACTTGATCAGCGTGGAGACGGGCGAGATGTAGCCGATGCCGAGGCCGATGCCGCCGACGAACCCGTAGCCGAAGACGATCAGCCAGTACTGCTCGGTGGCGGCGCCGAGCGCGGCGATCAGGAAGCCGGACGAGAAGCAGACGAGGGCCACCGTCATCGCCCAGCGCGGCCCGTTGCGCTCCACGAGGGTGCCGCCGAACGCGGCGGACAGGCCGAGCATCACGATGCCGAGCTGGAAGGGCAGGGCGCTCTGGGTGCCGCTGAGGTCCAGGGCGGACTCCAGGGACGGCTTGAACACGGACCAGGCGTAGGCCTGTCCGATGGAGAGGTGGACGGACAGGGCCGCGGGTGGGACGAGCCAGCGGCTCCAACCGGGTGGCGCGATGGGGGGACTCATGATCCCGGACGATAGGAAGCGGTTGCTCGGTTGGGAAGTCGGCCCGTGCGAACTCGTCGACCGTATGCGGTGAGCGGTATCCCGGGCGCGACGAACGGTCGTTGGGGTCCGACGAGCGGTCGGAGGGGGTCGACTCCGCCTGTTCACCGAGGGTGCTGCGGTCGCGACGGGCCGTGCCGTGCGGTGCCGCCCGCTGCCGTGCCGCGCCGATCGGGGCCGTGCCGCGCGATGTCGTGCCGCGCCCGCTCGGCGTCTGCGGCCCTGCGCCGCGCGGGGTGGTCCGTTGGGCGGTCGTCGGCGCTCGTGTTCCAGGTCGTGCGCGAACCCTTGCTGCCCCAACTCCCATACTGTAGACAATATTCCGTCGACACGGTTCTTCGTCATGCGGCTCCACCGCTTCGGAGCCGGGCCGTTCCTGGACTCCGGCGCCCCGAAGCCCACGCGAAGCCCCACCGCCCGACGGCCGAACCGCTCCACAGCCTTTCGTCGGTACCCTCGACCGAACGGAGCCCTCCAGTGAAAGTGGCAGTTCTCGGCGCCGGTGCCATCGGCGCCTACGTCGGTGCCGCGCTGCATCGCGCGGGTGCCGATGTGCACCTCATCGCCCGTGGACCGCATCTCGCGGCCATGAGGCAGCACGGAGTGCGAGTGCTCAGCCCGCGCGGCGACTTCACCGCCCGGGCCCACGCCACCGACGACCCGGCCGAGGTGGGCCCGGTCGACTTCGTCCTCCTGGGCCTGAAGGCCAACTCGTACGCGGCGTGCGGGCCGCTCGTCGAGCCGCTCCTGCACGACACCACCGCGGTGATCGCCGCGCAGAACGGCATCCCCTGGTGGTACTTCCACCGGCACGGCGGGCCCCACGACGGCCACCGCGTCGAGAGCGTCGACCCGCAGGGCGCGGTCAGTGCGGTGCTCGCCCCCTCCCGGGCCGTCGGATGCGTCGTCTACGCGGCCACGGAACTGGAGGGACCGGGGGTCGTCCGCCACCTCGAAGGCACCCGGTTCTCCATCGGCGAGCCCGACCGCTCGGTCTCCGCGCGCTGCACCCGGTTCAGCGAGGCCATGACGGCGGGCGGCCTCAAGTGCCCGGTCGAGCCCGACCTGCGCAACGACATCTGGCTCAAGCTGCTCGGGAACATCTCCTTCAACCCCATCAGCGCCCTGGCCCGCGCGACCATGCGGCAGATGTGCCTGCACGGCGGCACCCGCCGGGTCATCGAGATCATGATGACCGAGACCCTCGCGGTGGCCCGCGCGCTGGGGTGCGAGGTGGGTGTCTCCATCGAGCGGCGGCTGGCCGGCGCGGAACGCGTCGGCGACCACCGCACCTCGACGCTCCAGGACCTGGAGCGCGGCAAGCCGCTCGAACTCGACGTCCTGCTGGCCGCGGTCGTCGAACTGGCGGAGATCACCGATGTCCCGGTGCCCACGCTCCGCACCGTCCACGCCATCTCGGACCTGCTCGCATTGAGGACAGCCGCATGAGCCGACGCGACCGGACCCCCAAGACGTACACCCGACTCACGCATCCCCTGGTCCGCGACTCCCGGGACGAGCCCTTCCGGCGCGCCACCTGGGACGAGGCGCTGGACCGCGCGGCACGCGGCCTCGGCTCCGCCCGCGGCGCGTTCGGCCTGTTCTCCTGCGCCCGCGCGACCAACGAGATGAACTACGTGGCACAGAAGTTCGCGCGGGTCGTGATGGGCACCAACAACGTCGACTCCTGCAACCGCACCTGCCACGCGCCCAGCGTCGCCGGACTGTCGGCGGCCTTCGGCTCCGGCGGCGGAACCTCCTCGTACGCCGAGGTCGAGCACACCGACCTCGTCGTGATGTGGGGCTCCAACGCCCGCTTCGCGCACCCGATCTTCTTCCAGCACGTGCTGAAGGGGATCAGGAACGGCGCCCGGATGTACGCGGTCGACCCGCGCCGCACCTCCACGGCCGAGTGGGCCGAGAGCTGGCTCGGGCTGAACGTGGGCACCGACATCCCGATGGCGCACGCCATCGGCCGCGAGATCATCCACGCCGGGCTGGAGAACCGGGCGTTCGTCGAGCGGGCGACCTCCGGCTTCGAGGAGTACCGGCAGCTCGTCGAGCCGTGGACCCTGTCCCTCGCCGAGAAGGTGACGGGCGTACCGGCGGCGGCCATACGGGAGTTGGCGCACGCCTACGCCCGCGCGGAGCGCGCGCAGCTGTGCTGGACGCTCGGCATCACCGAGCACCACAACGGCACGGACAACGTGCGCGCGCTCATCAACCTGTCCCTGCTCACGGGCCATGTGGGGCGGTTCGGCTCGGGGTTGCAGCCCCTGCGCGGCCAGAACAACGTGCAGGGCGGCGGCGACATGGGGGCGATCCCCAACCGGCTGCCCGGCTTCCAGGACATCCTCGACCCGGACACGAGGCGGAAGTTCGAGTCCGCCTGGGACACCGTGATCCAGCCCCACTACGGGCTGAACCTCACCGAGATGTTCGAGGCCATGGAGGAGGGCTCGCTCAGGGCCGTCTACTGCATCGGGGAGAACCCGGCGCAGTCGGAGGCCGACAGCGAGCAGGCGGTCCGCCGGATGCGGGCCCTCGACTTCCTCGTCGTCCAGGACATCTTCCTGACGAGGACGGCCGAGTTGGCGGACGTCGTGCTGCCCGCGACGGCCGGCTGGGCCGAGACCGAGGGCACGACGACCAACAGCGAGCGCCGGGTCCAAAGGGTCCGTGCCGCCGTGACCCCGCCGGGCGAGGCCCGCGAGGACATCGACATCCTCTGCGACCTCGCCTCGCGTCTGGGCCACGACTGGAAGTACGCGGACTCCGAGGCCGTGTGGAACGAGCTGCGGTCGGTCTCACCCGACCACTACGGCATGACGTACGAGCGGCTGGCGGAGCACCAGGGACTCCAGTGGCCGTGCCCGGCGACGGACCGCGTCGAACCCACGTACCTGCACGGCCGGTTGTGGGCGTCCGATCCGGGCGAGCGGGGGCGGCGCGCGCCCTTCGGGATCGTCGCGCACGATCCGCCGGTCGACCTGACCGACGAGGAGTACCCGATCCGGCTGACCACCGGACGGCGGCTCGACTCGTACAACACCGGTGTGCAGAGCGGCGGTTTCGCCTCGCCCCTGCGGCGCGGGGAGTACGTCGAGCTGTGCCCGGAGGACGCGGAGCGCTACGGCGTCGCGGTCGGGGAGGAGGTCCGGGTCTCCTCCCGGCGCGGTTCGGTGCTGGCCCCGGTGTGGGTCGACACCGCGCTGCGGCCCGGGCTCGCGTTCATGACCATGCACTTCCCCGACGAGGTGGACACCAACCAGCTGACGATCGAGGCGAACTGCCCGATCGCGGGGACGGCGGAGTTCAAGGCGTCGGCGATCCGGATCGACAAGCTGCCGGTTGCTCTTCAAGTGAGGTGATGTGGTGGACCTGCACTTCGGTGACAGCAAACCGACGGACGAGGAGCGGGCCGCGGTCGACGCGCTCCTCGGTCCGCCGGAGTCCTCGTGGGAGGGCGCCGACCGCTCCGACGCCGACCTGAGGTGGGCGCGTGGCGGCCGGGAGGCAAGGGAGCGCCGTGACCTGCTGCTGCCGGGGCTGCACGCCGTCAACGACCGGATCGGCTGGATCAGCGAGGGCGCGCTCGGCTACCTCTGCCGCCGGCTGACCGTGCCCCCGGCGGAGGCGTACGGGGTGGCCACGTTCTACGCGATGTTCTCGGTGCGGCCCCGCCCCTCGACCGTCCTGCACGTGTGCACGGACCTCGCCTGCGCCGCGGCCGGCGCTCCGGAGCTGTGCGCGGGCGTCGAGGCGCGGCTCGGTCCGGGCAGCGGCGTGAGTGTCGAGCGCAGCCCGTGCCTCGGCCTGTGCGAGCGCGCGCCCGCCGCCCTGGCGGTCCGGGCCGGCGACCCGGTCCGTACCGCCGTGTCGGCGCCCGCCACCGTCGCGGCGGCGGTGCTCGCGGCGACCGCGCCCGACTCGGCGCCCGTGGAGCCGCCGGCCGCCGCGGCGGTGCCCCAGGCGGGCCGGGACGGCCTCGTCCTGCTGAGCCGCGTGGGCGTGGTCGACCCGTCGAGCCTCGACGACTACCGGGCGCACGGCGGCTACACCGCGCTGCGCCGGGCCTTCGCGATCGGCGCCGCCGGGGTCATCCGCGAGGTCACCGAGTCGGGCCTCGTCGGGCGGGGCGGCGCCGCCTTCCCCACCGGCCGCAAGTGGCAGGCCACGGCCTCGCAGCCGGACCGGACGCACTACCTCGTCTGCAACGCCGACGAGTCCGAGCCGGGCACCTTCAAGGACCGTGTGCTGATGGAGGGCGACCCGTACGCGCTCGTCGAGGCGATGACGGTCGCCGGGTTCGCGGTCGGGGCCCGCCAGGGCTATCTGTACCTGCGCGGGGAGTACCCCCGCGCGCTGGCGAGGCTGGAGCACGCCCTCGGGCAGGCGCGCGCCCGCGGACTGCTCGGCGACGACATCCTCGGGCAGGGGTACTCCTTCGACATCGAGATCCGGCGGGGCGCCGGCGCCTACATCTGCGGCGAGGAGACGGCCCTGTTCAACTCCATCGAGGGCCATCGGGGCGAGCCCCGCTCGAAGCCCCCGTTCCCCGTGGAGAAGGGCCTGTTCGGCAGGCCCACCGCGGAGAACAACGTGGAGACGCTGGTCAACGTGCTGCCCGTGCTCACGATGGGGGCGCAGGCCTACGCGGCGGTCGGCACCGGCGCGTCCACCGGCCCGAAGCTGTTCTGCGTGTCGGGCAGCGTGGACCGGCCCGGCGTCTACGAGCTGCCCTTCGGCGCGACGCTCGGCGAACTGCTGGAGCTCGCGGGCGTGCGCGAGGGCCTGCGCGCGGTCCTGCTCGGCGGCGCGGCCGGCGGGTTCGTACGTCCCGACGAACTGGACATCCCGCTCACCTTCGAGGGGACGCGGGAGGCGGGCGCGACGCTCGGGTCCGGGGTCGTGCTGGCCTTCGACGGCACGGTGCCGCTGCCCCGGCTGCTGCTGCGGATCGCGGAGTTCTTCCGGGACGAGTCGTGCGGGCAGTGCGTGCCGTGCCGGGTCGGGACCGTGCGCCAGGAGGAGGCGCTGCACCGCATCGCCGAGCGCAGGGGCGCGGCGGCCGAACCGGACATCGCCCTGCTCCGCGAGGTGGGCCGCACCATGAAGGACGCCTCGATCTGCGGTCTCGGACAGACCGCGTGGAACGCCGTGGAATCCGCCATCGACCGCTTGGGGGCGTACGAATGACCGTGACACCGCTGGGTATCCCCCGCCGTCTGCTGGAGTTCACGCTCGACGGCGAGCCCGTCCGGGCGCCGGAGGGTTCGACGATCCTGGACGCCTGCCGGTCGGCGGGCAAGGACATCCCGACGCTGTGCCAGGGCGACACCCTGACCCCGAAGAACGCGTGCCGGGTCTGCGTCGTCGAGGTCGCGGGCGCCCGCACCCTGGTCCCCGCCTGCTCACGCACCGCGGAGGCGGGCATGGAGGTGCTCACCGACACCGAGCGGGCCCGGCACAGCCGCAAGGTAGTCCTGGAGCTCCTCGCCTCCTCGGTGGACCTGTCGACGACTCCGGGGGTCGCGGGCTGGCTGAAGGAGTACGAGGCGAAGCCCGACCGCTTCGGCCCGGACGCGGCCCGGCTCAACGAGGAGCCGAGGGTCGACAACGACCTGTACGTGCGCGACTACGACAAGTGCATCCTCTGCTACAAGTGCGTGGACGCCTGCGGCGACCAGTGGCAGAACACGTTCGCCATCTCCGTCGCCGGGCGCGGCTTCGACGCCCGGATCGCGGTCGAGCACGACGCGCCGCTCACGGACTCGGCGTGCGTGTACTGCGGCAACTGCATCGAGGTGTGCCCGACGGGCGCGCTCAGCTTCAAGTCGGAGTTCGACATGCGCGCGGCGGGTACGTGGGACGAGTCGGCGCAGAGCGAGACGACCACGGTGTGCGCCTACTGCGGCGTGGGATGCAACCTCACCCTGCACGTGCAGGACAATGAGATCGTCAAGGTCACCTCGCCGCACGACAACCCGGTGACCCACGGCAACCTCTGCATCAAGGGCCGCTTCGGCTACCAGCACGTACAGAACCGGGACTGATCAGGACATGGGACGAGTCACGGAACGACGCAAGGTGATCCGCATCAGGGACGGGGCGGTCTCGACCCGCCCGGACACGCTCGTCGCCGAGGAGCCACTGGAGATCCGGCTCAACGGGAAGCCCCTCGCGATCACCATGCGCACGCCGGGCGACGACTTCGCGCTGGCGGCGGGCTTCCTGGTGAGCGAGGGCGTGCTCGGCCGGGCCGAGGAGCTGCGGAACATCGTCTACTGCGCGGGCGCGACGGCGGACGGCTCCAACACGTACAACGTCGTCGACGTGACGACGGCCCCCGACGTCGTGATGCCCGACATCACGCTGGAGCGGAACGTCTACACGACCTCGTCCTGCGGTCTGTGCGGCAAGGCGAGCCTGGACGCCGTGCGCACCACGGCGCGCTGGCCGATCGACGACACGCACGGCGACACGGCTCCCCCGGTGCGCCTCGGGCCCGAACTGCTCGCGAGCCTCCCCGACCGGCTGCGCGCGGCGCAGCGGGTGTTCGACCGGACCGGGGGTCTGCACGCGGCGGCGCTGTTCACCGAGGACGGCGAACTCGTCGACATCCGGGAGGACGTGGGGCGGCACAACGCGGTCGACAAGCTGGTCGGCCGCGCGCTCCAGGACGGCCGCCTCCCGCTGTCCCGGACGGTCCTCCTGGTGTCGGGGCGGGCCTCCTTCGAACTGGCCCAGAAGGCGGTGATGGCGGGCATCCCCGTGCTGGCCGCGGTCTCCGCCCCCTCCTCGCTCGCGGTGGACCTGGCCGCCGAGTCGAACCTGACGCTCGTCGGCTTCCTGCGGGGCGCCTCCATGAACGTGTACGCGGGCGAGCACCGCATCGCCCTGCGGGCCGCGGCCGGCCAGGGCTGAACGGTCTCCCCGCGGCACGGCGGCGGGGCCCCGATCCGGCGGGGAGCGCCCCCTGCGCCGGAGGGGCCCCGCCTCGGCCCGCCCGGACCTGTGACCCCGGACACCGCGCCGGGACTGCCCATGGACCGGCGGGGCCTGGGCCACTAACGTCCCGTGCGTGCCCGCCGACACACGAGCACGACAGCGCACGGGGACCGGTCTGGGCCTTCTGCTGGCCCTGGTCCTCGGGGCCGTGCTGCTCACCGCCCTCCCGGACGACGGGGACCGGCACGACGCCTGCGGGGCCCGGACGGTCTCCTCGTGGGCACCGGACGCCGGCCTCACCGACGAGTTCGCCCGGTACGGGAACGACGCGGCGCGGACCGACGACTGGACGGGCGGCGACGGCACCCACTCCGTGCGGCTGCCGGACGGGCGGGTGCTGTGGCTCTTCTCGGACACCTATCTGGGCCGGGTGTACCGTCCGCCCAACCCGGCGGGCGAGTCGTACGCGTGGCGGGACACGGGGGCGCCCCTGGTGCGCAACTCGGCCGTGGTGATGGAGGACGGCCGGCTGCTGCGCACGCTTCCCGCCCCGCTGTTCGCGGACCCCGCGCCGGGCCGCTGGCGCTGGCCGGTGGCGGCGCGCGTCGAGCCCCGCACCCCCGGCTCGTCCGAGCAGGTCGTACGGGTGGTGCTGTGGACCCGCGCGACCGGTGCGGCCCCGTGGATCTACGGCGTCCCGACGGCCACGGAGGTGGCCACGCTGTCGCTGCCCGATCTGCGGGTCGAGGGCATCGTGAGGGTCCTCGACCAGGAGGGGGTACGGGACCCGGCGCGGCGGGTGCTGTTCGGCACGGCGGCGCTGACCGGCGACGCCGACTGGACGTACGTCTTCGGCGGGGACGACGCCCGCGCGGCCTCACGCCCCGCGTCGCGGGCCTACGTCGCGCGGGTGCCGCGCGGCCGGCTCGCGGACCCGTCCGCGTGGCGGTACTGGGACGGCACGCGGTGGAGCATCCCCTCCCTGATGAGACCGGTGCTGGGGGACGGCGGGCACAAGGGGGTGGGCAGCACGTTCACCGTCACCCGCGACCGGGGGACGTACGTGCTGTTCACGATGGCGTCGGGCGCCGAGGGCCTGACGGCGGTCACCTCGTACTGGGCGTGCTCCCCCACCGGGCCCTGGCACGGGCCCGGCCGGGACTTCAGTCCGCCGCTGCCCGAACGGCGGGCGGGCGTCGCGGCGTACAACCCGCAGCTCCATCCGGCGCTCGGCCGGCTCGTGCTGAGCTACGACGTCAACTGGCTGGACACGAACGGGATCGCGGCCCAGGCGAACCTCAGCCGGAACGTGTCCCTGTACCGGCCGCGATTCGTGACGCTGCGGCTGGGTTCCGGCTGACGGGCGGCCGTGGGGCCGCGAGGTCGCGGGAGCGCCGTTTCGCGATGACCGCGCAGACCATGAGCTGCATCTGGTGGAAGAGCATCAGCGGCAGGACGGCCAGCGAGGCGTGGGCGCCGAACAGCACGCTCGCCATGGGCAGTCCGGACGCCAGGGACTTCTTCGAACCGGCGAACTGGATGGCGACGCGGTCCTCGCGCCCGAAGCCGAGCGCCTTCGACCCGTACCAGGTGAGGGCGAGCATCACCGCGAGCAGCACCGCCTCGACCACGAGCAGGCCGCCCAGGCGGAGCGGGCTGATCCGGTGCCAGACGCCCTCCACCACGCCCTCGCTGAACGCGGTGTAGACGACGAGGAGGATCGAGCCGCGGTCGACAAGGCCGAGCACCCTGCGGCGGCGGCTCACGAACCCGCCGATCCAGCGGCGCAGCAACTGCCCCGCCAGGAAGGGCACGAGCAGTTGGAGCACGATCCGCAGCAGCGAGCCGACGGAGAAGCCGCCGCTGCCGCCGAGCAGCGCGGCCGCGAGGAGCGGGGTGAGCACGATGCCCGCGAGGGAGGAGAAGGAGCCGGCGCAGATCGCCGCGGGCACGTTGCCCCGGGCCATCGAGGTGAAGGCGATCGACGACTGCACAGTGGAGGGCACCAGGGTGAGGAAGAGCAGTCCCGTGTACAACGAGTGGTCCAGGAAGGCCGGTTCGAGCCCCCGGGCCGCCAGGCCCAGCAGCGGGAACACGACGAACGTGCAGGCCAGGACCGTGGCGTGGAGCCGCCAGTGGCGCACGCCGTCCATCGCCTCACGGGTGGACAGCCGGGCCCCGTAGAGGAGGAAGAGGACCGCGATCGCGGCGGTGGAGGCGCCGGAGGCGACCTCCGCACCGGTGCCCCTGGCAGGCAGGAGCGCGGCCAGGCCCACCGTCCCGAGCAGCAGCAGGATGTACGGGTCGATCGGCGGCCGGGACGGCCACTTCAGGCGTTTCACAGTGCTCCGTCGTTCGGTCGGTCCGGTGCTCGGTCGTGCCCTCCCCATCGTCCTCCCCGGAGCCTTGATCGGGAATCCCGCACACCGCACTGACTGTCATCACGCTTCGCGATAGCCTGGCCGGGTGTACGACCCCTCGCAGCTCCGTACGTTCCTGGCCGTGGCCCAGACGCTCAGCTTCACCCGGGCCGCCCGCCGGCTGGGGCTGCGCCAGTCCACCGTCAGCCAGCACGTGCGGCGCCTCGAGGAGGCGGCGGGGCGGCAGCTGTTCTCGCGGGACACCCACTCCGTGGAGCTGACGGAGGACGGCGAGGCCATGCTCGGCTTCGCGCGCCGCATCCTGGAGGCGCACGAGCAGGCGGCGGCGTTCTTCACGGGCACACGGCTGCGCGGCCGGCTGCGCTTCGGGGCGTCGGAGGACTTCGTGCTGACCCGGCTGCCCGAGGTCCTGGAGCGCTTCCGCCACGACCACCCCGACGTCGACCTGGAACTGACGGTGGAGCTGTCGGGCACCCTGCACGAGCGGCTGGCCGAGGGGAAGCTCGACCTGGTGCTCGCCAAGCGCCGCCCCGGGGACCCGCGCGGCGAGCCCGTCCGGCACGACCGGCTGGTCTGGATCGGCGCGGAACGCCTCCGGCTGGACCCCGAGCGCCCGGTGCCGCTGATCGTCTACCCGCCGCCGGGCATCACCCGGGCCCTCGCCCTGGAGGCCCTGGAGCGCCAGGGCCGGGCCTGGCGCATCACGTGCACGAGCGGCAGCCTCAACGGGCTCGTCGCGGCGGCGCGGGCCGGACTGGGCGTGATGGCCCACTCCCGCGGCCTGATCCCGCCGGGCCTGGTCCGCGTCCCCGACCGGGCCGGCCTCCCCGAACTGGGCGGGGTCGAGTTCGTCCTCGTCCACGGCCGCCGGGCCACGGCGGCCCGCGGGGCGGCCGACGCCCTGGCCGCGTCGATCCTCTCGGCGGGCGACACCCTCCGGCGGAACCCCTGACCGCTCTCCCCGGGGGCGGGAGGGGCCGGGCGTTCGGACGCACCCCCCACGGGCCCGCACGGACGCGGAACAGGGCTCGACCCGACCTCGCGGCCGCCCTCGGCGCACCGTCCCGGACCCGCCCGGGCGCCCGGGCCGCCGCCCCGTAATCACCCCGTACAGATTCCGTGGAGATTACGGAACCGAAACTTACGGAAGAGTAAGGATTCTGTCCCGGCCTCCCCCCTTGTGGCCGCATTTCAACGCCTGACCAGTGCGTACGCCCCACCGCGCCCCGCTGCGCCACCCCTCCCGCCCCGGCGCCCGGTGGGGTAGCTTTCACCGCGCTGCGAGCGCCACGAGGAGCTGGATTGCACGAGTTCACCAACCCTCCCCTGGCGTCGGCGCCGCCGGTGGGCGGCCTGGCCGACGTCGTCTTCGAACATGCCCAGGAGGATCCCCTCCACATCGCGCTCGGCCGCAAGGACGACGAGGGCCGATGGCGCGACGTCACGTCCGCCGAGTTCCGCGACGAGGTGCTGGCCCTGGCCAAGGGCCTCCTGGCACACGGCGTCCGGTTCGGCGACCGGGTCGCCATCATGTCCCGTACGCGCTACGAGTGGACCCAGTTCGACTACGCCCTGTGGTCGATCGGCGCCCAGGTCGTGCCGATCTACCCGACCTCGTCGGCGGAGCAGGTCTTCTGGATGCTGCACGACGCGCAGGTGTCGGCCGCGATGGTGGAGCACGAGGACCACGCGATGACCATGGCCACGGTCATCGACCGGATCCCCTCGCTGCACAAGCTGTGGCAGCTCGACGCGGGTGCGGTGCAGGAGCTGTACGAGGCCGGCGGCCACATCGACGACGAGGTGGTGCACCGGCACCGGCGCGCGGTCACCCCGGACTCGACGGCGACGATCATCTACACGTCCGGGACGACGGGACGCCCCAAGGGCTGCGTCATCTCGCACGCCAACCTCATGTTCGAGACCGACACCGCGATCGCGCGCTGGGAGCCGCTCTTCCACTCCAAGCGCGGCGACGAGGCGGCCACACTGCTGTTCCTGCCGCTCGCGCACGTCTTCGGGCGGATGGTGCAGGTCGCCGCGGTCCGGGGCAAGGTCAAGTTCGGCCATCAGCCCCAGCTCCACGCGTCGGCCCTGCTGCCCGACCTGGCGGCGTTCCAGCCGACGTTCTTCCTCGCGGTGCCGTACATCTTCGAGAAGGTCTTCAACGCGGCCCGCAGGAAGGCCGAGCGCGAGGGCAGGGCCGGCCCGTTCGAGAAGGCCGTCGACGTCGCCGTGCGGTACGCGGACGCGGTGGAGGCGAAGGCCTGGGGCATCGGCCCCGGACCGTCGGCGGCCCTGCGGGTGCAGCACCAGGTCTTCGACAAACTGGTCTACTCCAAGATCCGTGCCGCGATGGGCGGACGCGTACGGCACGCGATGTCCGGCGGCTCCGCCATGGACCGGCAGCTCGGGCTGTTCTTCGCGGGCGCCGGGGTGCAGATCTTCGAGGGGTACGGGCTCACCGAGTCCACCGCGGCCGCGACCGCCAACCCGCCGGAGCTCACCCGTTTCGGCACCGTCGGCCAGCCGCTCCCCGGCACCACCGTGCACATCGCGGAGGACGGCGAGGTCTGGCTGCGCGGCCCCAACGTGTTCCAGGGCTACCTCAACGACCCCAAGGCCACCGACGCGACACTGCACGACGGCTGGCTCGCGACGGGCGACCTGGGCGCGCTCGACGAGGACGGCTATCTGACCATCACCGGACGCAAGAAGGAGATCCTCGTGACCTCCGGCGGCAAGAGCGTGTCGCCGGGCGCGCTGGAGGAGCGGGTGCGCGACCATCCGCTGATCGCCCAGTGCATCGTCGTGGGCAACGACCGGCCGTACATCGCCGCGCTCGTCACGCTCGACTCCGAGGCCGTCGAGCACTGGCTGCAGATGCGGGGCAAGCCGCAGCCGACCGCGGCCGAGCTGGTGCGCGATCCGGACCTGGAGACCGAGGTGCGCCGTGCGGTGGTGGCGGCGAACACGCTCGTCTCCCAGGCGGAGTCGATCCGCACGTTCCGCATCCTGGCCCACCAGTTCACCGAGGAGCACGGGCTGCTGACGCCCTCGCTGAAACTGAAGCGCAGGGCCATCGAGGACGCGTACTCGTCCGAGGTCGAGGCGCTCTACCGCGCCTGACCGGCCCCCTCCCGCCCCGCGGGGCGGCCCGGCACGTCACCACTCCGCCGTTTCTGACGGATCGTCAACTGTCGATGCATCAGATATTGACGCCTCGTCAGATCCCGCCGATTATGCGGTCACTCGACGGAGGGGGACCGACCGTGTCGCGACCGATTCGCACCATCGCCGCCGTCGCGGCCGCGCTGCTGCTCGCCGGCGCCTGCAACTCGGCTTCCACGGGCGGGAGCCCGGATGAGAAGGGGTCCGCGGTACGCGGCGTGACGGACACCTCCGTGAAGGTCGGGGGCATCGTCTCGATGACCACCGCCAGCGGCTACTCGAAGAAGGACACGGACCTCGGCGCCCGGGCCCGTTTCGACCGCGCCAACGCCGAGGGCGGCGTGCACGGACGGAAGATCGACTACCTCGGCGCGCAGGACGACGGCCAGGACCCGGCCAGGAATCTCGCCGCGGCCCGCAGACTCGTGCAGCAGGACGAGGTGTTCGCGGTGGCGCCGATGAGTTCGACCACCTTCTCGGGCGCCGACTTCCTGCAGAAGCAGCGGGTGCCGACCTTCGGCTGGGGCACGCTGCCCTCGTTCTGCGGACCCTCGTACATCTACGGATTCGGCGGCTGCATGGTGCCGATGCCCGGCGGCACCATCTCCCAGACCTGGCCCGAGGGGCTCAAGAAGGTGATGGGCGGCTCGGCCGGCCGGAGCGTGGCGATCCTCGCCAACGACAGCGACGCGGGGACCTTCGCCATCCGGACCTACCGGCAGAGCTTCGCCTCGGCCGGTTTCGAGGTGACGTTCGCGAAGGCCTCGGTGCCCGCCACCTCCGTACCGAGCGACTGGTCGGCGTACACCAAGGAGATCCTGCGCAGCGACGGCGGCAAGGCCCCCGACGCGGTCGTCTCCGTGATGCAGACCCCGTACAACATCGGCCTGTTCACCGCCGTCAAGCGCACCGGGTACGACGGCGTGCTCACCGATCCGACCGACTACGACCCCGGGCTGCTCACGAAGAGCGCGACGAGGAAGGCGCTCGACGGGGTGCACGTCCTGCTCTCCTTCCAGCCGTTCGAGCAGGACAGCGCCGACATGACGCGGTTCAGGCAGGACATCCGGAAGGCGGCGGGCAAGGAGGTGCCGCTGAACATGCACATGATGACCGGATACATGTCGGCCGACCTGTTCCTCGCCATCGCGGGGAAGGCGGGCAGGAACCTGACCACGGCCTCCTTCCAGAAGGCCGCCGACGGCTTCTCCGACACCGGGACCATGGTCGGCGACCGGGCGGAGCCCAAGGGGCAGAAGGAGTCCTTCGGCTGCGGCGCCCTCGTCAGGCTCAAGGGCGACACGTACGTCGTGTCGGCGCCCTTCACGTGCTACCCGCCGATCCCCTTCTCGTAGGCGGGCCCCGGCGCACCTCGGCCACGACGAGGAGGACTCGGCATGTCGGACCTGCTCGGATTCGTCCTGAGCGGACTCGTGTCGGGCGCGCTGTACGCGCTGCTCGCCACCGGGCTCGTGCTCTCCTACTCGGCCTCGGGCCTCTTCAACTTCGCGCACGGGGCGACCGCCTACCTGTGCGCGCTCGCCTTCCACGAACTGCACTCGGGGTTCGGCCTGCCCGCCGTTCCGACGGCCGTCCTGCTGGTGTGCGCGGTCGCCCCCGCGCTCGGCCTGGGACTCGACCGGCTCATGTTCCGCAGACTGGCGCGGGTCGGGGAGACCGCGCAGATCGTCGCGACCATCGGGCTGCTGGTGGCACTGCCCGCCCTCGGGCTGTGGACGGTGGAGCTGCTGGAGGACGCCGGCGCCCCCGTGAGACCGGCCGAGAACCAGTTCGGGCTGCCCGGCGTCGGGCCGAGCCCCGCCGTGTCCTGGCAGGTGGCGGACGGCGTCGGCGTCGACTCCGACCAGCTCATCACCTGGGTGGCCACCGCGGCGGTGGCCCTCGCCCTGTGGGTGCTGATGCGGCACACCCCGCTGGGTCTGAAGCTCCGGGCCACCGTCGACAACCGCTCGCTGGTGGAACTGCGCGGGATGAGCGCGGACCGGCTGTCGTCGATCGCCTGGATGCTCTCGTCGGCGCTCGCGGGCCTGGCGGGCGTCCTGGCGACACCCCTGCTCGGCCTGTCCGCGCACGACTTCACGCTCTTCCTGTTCGTGTCGGCGACGGCAGCGGTGCTCGGGCGGTTCGTCTCCGTGCCGCTGGCGTTCGCGGGGGGCCTCGGCCTCGGGGTACTGCAGAACCTGGTCGCCGGGTACGCCGGCTTCGCCGAGCGGATCACCGGATTCCGTACGGCGGTGCCGTTCCTGATCCTCTTCGCCGGCCTGCTGCTGCTGACGCGGCGCGGCCGGACCGCCGGCACCGCGGTGGTCGACGCTCCGCCGGTCGACCCCCAGGCCGGGCTGCCGTGGTCGCGCCGCTGGGGCCCGTGGGCCGCGGCCGCCGTGCTGCTCGGCTCGTCCTTCTACACCGTCACGACGCCCTTCTGGAGCGGACTGCTCGCCCAAGGACTGGCGCTCTCACTGGTGTTCGTCTCCTTCACGGTGGTGACCGGGCTCGGGGCCATGGTCTCGCTGGCCCAGGCCACCTTCGTGACCGGGGCGGCGCTGACGGCGGGGCTGCTGATGAGCCACGGCTGGCCCTTCGCCGCCGCGGCGGCGGCCGGAACCTGCGCGGCGGCCGTGCTCGGCGGCCTCGCGGCGCTGCCCGCACTGCGGCTCGGCGGCCGCGCCCTCGCCCTGGCGACCCTCGCCCTCGCCTTCCTCGCCGATCAAGTCCTGTTCCAGATCGGCTGGTTGCGCAACGGCGACACGGGGTGGCCGATTCCGCGCCCGGTCCTCGGCCCGCTCGACCTGAACGACGACCGGGCGCTGGGCGTCGCGTTGACCGTGCTCGTGACCGCGGCCGTCGCGTCGCTCGGCGCGCTGCGCGCCTCGCCGTCCGGGCGCGCGATGCTCGCGGTGCGCTCGGCTCCGGCGGCGGCGATGGCCTGCGGGGTGTCCGTCGTACGCACCAAGCTGGTGCTGTTCACCCTGTCGGCCGGCCTCGCGGGCTTCGGCGGGATCATGTACGCCTCGTACAACACCCGTGTCACGGCGACCGACTTCACCGCGATGACGGGGCTCGTCTGGCTGGCGGTGGTGGTCGCGGCGGGCCTGCGGCGGCCGCAGTTCGCGGTGGTCGCCGGCCTCGTCTACGTCCTCGTGCCGCAGGTGGTCGCGGACCATGTGACCGAGTCGCCCCACCTTCCCGTGATCCTCTTCGGACTGGCGGGCCTCGCGCTCGCGAACGATCCGGACGGGTACTGCGCGGCCGTGCCGGTACGGATGCACCGGCGGCGGGCGGCGAGAGCGGGGGCCCGAGCGGGGGCGGGGGGCGGTGGGACCGACAGCGCGGCCCGTGCGGCCGGTACGGCCGGTGAGCCCGCCGCGGGAGGTGGACCCCTGGCGGACGGCCGCCCGGTCGCGGGCCCCGGCGCCGCTGCGGGCGCCTCGCGCGCCGCGCCTCCTGCGGGGCCACCCGCCGCGCCACCCGCGCCACCCGCAGCACCCGCAGCACCCGCAGCACCCGCAGCACCCGCAGCACCCGCGCTCGAACTCCTCGGCGTCCGCGCCGGATACGACGGCGCGCCCGTCCTGCACGGGGTGGACCTCGTCGTGCGCCCCGGCGAGATCCTGGCGCTGCTCGGCCCCAACGGGGCCGGCAAGTCCACCGCGTGCCGCGTCGCCGCGGGCCTGGTCGCCCCGCTCGGCGGCCGGGTGCGCCTGGCCGGCCGGGACGCCACCCGGGACGACCCAGTCGCGAGGTCACGGGCCGGGGTGCTCCTCGCGCCGGAGGGCCGGGGCATCTTCCCCTCGCTCACCATCGAGGAGAACCTCGCCCTGTACCTGCCCGTACGGGACCAACGGGACGCCGTGTACGAGCGGTTCCCCGGCCTCGCCGGACGGCGGGGCGTCGCCGCGGGTTCGCTCTCCGGCGGCGAGCAGCAGATGCTCGCCCTCGCACCGCTGCTCCAGCGCCCCCCGCGGGTACTGGTCGCGGACGAGCCCTCCCTCGGCCTCGCGCCCCGCGTGGTCGACGAGGTGTTCCGGCTGCTGGCCGAACTCCGGTCAGGCGGGACGGCGTTGCTCCTCGTCGAGGAGAAGGCGACGGAGGTGCTCCGGGTCGCGGACACGGTCGCGTACCTGGCGCACGGGCGGGTCGCCTGGTGCGGTCCGCGGGCGGCCGTCGAGGCGGACCGGCTGACCGAGGCGTACCTGGGCCTGGCGGCGGCCGCCCGTCAAGTGCCGGGCGGGACCGGCACCGTCGAGGGACAGGAGCCCGGCCCCGGGGGACACGTCGCCCCTCCGCGGTCCGGGGACGGGGTCCGGCCGTGAGCGGCGCGCCCGCGCTGCGGGCGGAGGGCATCGGGGTCCGCTTCGGCGGTGTCCGTGCCCTGGACGACGTGGGGATCACGCTGTGCGCGGGGGAAGTCCGCGGACTCATCGGCCCCAACGGGGCCGGGAAGACGACCCTGTTCGACGTGCTGTCCGGCATCCGGCGCCCCGACGCGGGCAGCGTCCGCCTCGACGGGGTGGACGTGACCCGCCACTCCCCCGTCCGCCGCGCCCGGCACGGGATGCGCCGGACCTTCCAGCGCCAGCAGTTGTTCGGGCAGCTCACCGTGGCCGACAACCTCCTGGTGGCGCAGGAGTGGCGCGGTGGCGGCGGTGGCCTCGCGGCCGACCTGCTGGCACTGCCGGCCCGGCGCTCGTACGAACGGGCGAGACGCGAGCGCGCCGGGAAGGTGCTGGCGGACTTCGGGCTGGACGGCCGGGGTGACGCGGCGGCGGGCACCCTTCCCGTCGGTCGCGCACGGATGGCCGAACTGGCGCGGGCTGTCGCCGACCCGCCGCGCGTGCTGCTGCTCGACGAGCCGGCGTCGGGGACGACGGACGACGAGCGGCGCCGACTGGCCTCGGCCGTCCGCCGACTGGCTGAGGACGAGGGCTGCGCAGTCCTCCTCGTCGAGCACGACGTCGCCTTCGTCATGGAGCTGTGCTCTCGGGTGCTCGTCCTCGACCTCGGCCGGGTCCTGGCGGAGGGTACCCCCGCCGAGGTGCGCGCCGACCGCCGGGTGAGGGACGCGTATCTGGGTTCGGCGCCCGGGTGACCGGCGCACCCGCCGACGCCGGCGCGGGCGCGGGAGGGGTGCCCGTGCGCCCGGACATCCGTTTTCGGCCAAAATCCGAATCGGTCGGCGGACGCGCGGGACAGGAATGCACGGCGCCCCGTGATCGTTGACGATGGGAGTCCCAACCGACGACTGAAGGATCGAGAGCTCGTGAGCAAGGTCCCCCCGATCATCCTGAACAACGGCGTCGAGATGCCCCAGCTGGGCTTCGGCGTCTGGCAGGTGCCGGACGACGAGGCGGAGCGGGCCGTCGCCACCGCGCTGGAGGCCGGGTACCGGAGCATCGACACCGCCGCGATCTACGGCAACGAAGAAGGCACCGGCAAGGCCCTGAACTCCTCCGGCGTCGCCCGTGAGGACCTCTTCGTGACCACCAAGCTGTGGAACGCGGACCAGGGGTACGACGCGACCCTGCGCGCGTTCGACGCGTCCCTGGACAAGCTGGGCCTGGACTACGTCGACCTGTACCTGATCCACTGGCCCATGCCCGCGAAGGCGCTGTACACGGACACGTACAAGGCGTTCGAGAAGCTGCACGCGGACGGCCGCGCCAAGTCCATCGGTGTCTCCAACTTCCTTCCGGAGCACCTGGAGAGGCTGATCGACGCGACGTCCGTCATCCCGGCCGTCAACCAGATCGAGCTCCACCCGCACCTCCAGCAGCACGCGGCCCGCGAGTTCCACGCGGAGCAGGGCATCGCCACCGAGGCCTGGTCCCCGCTGGGCCAGGGCAAGGGCCTGCTGGAGGTCCCGGCCGTCGTGGCCATCGCGCAGAAGCACGGCCGCACGCCCGCCCAGATCGTGCTGCGCTGGCACCTCCAGCTCGGCAACGTCGTGATCCCCAAGTCCGTGACCCCGTCCCGGATCGAGGAGAACATCGACGTCTTCGGCTTCGCGCTCGACACCGAGGACATCGCCGCGATCAGCGCGCTGAACGAGGACCGCCGCCTGGGCCCGGACCCGGCGTCGTTCAACCAGGGCTGACCCGCCCACCGCACGGCGATGCCGCCGCCCCGACGGGCGGCGGCATCGCCGTGACCGGGCGGCGGTCCGCCCCGCATTGTGCGTGAATGCGTGAGGACGTCTCCTCCCGCAGAAGGGCTTCACAGTGCGCATGTCCACGCTGACCCTCGCCGTGACCGCCGGTGCCGCGCTGCTCGGCGCCGCCTCGATCCCGGCGGGAGCCGCACCCGGGCGGGACCGGACCCGGGAGGGTGCCGTCACCGCCTCCGAGCTGCTGGCCGAGGTGACGTCCTGTTCCCGGGTCTCCCGGGGCAAGTACCGCACCGACCACGGCTCCCCCGCCACCGTCCCGGTGTGCGGCCTCAAGGGCGCGGTCTTCTGGAAGGCCGACATGGACATCGACTGCGACGGCCAGGTCACCGCGCACTGCAACCGCACCGCCGATCCCTGGTTCCAGAGCCAGACGGCCTTCACGCAGTCCGACGGGAGACCGCTCGTCTCGGAGAAGCTGCCGTACGTCGTCGTCCCCGGCCCCAGCGCCCTGTGGGACTACCGCGCCGCCGGCCTGAAGGGCGGCAGCGTGGTCGCGGTCGTCCACGGGGACCGGGTCGGGTACGCGGTGGTCGGCGACACCGGTCCCGCCGAGATCATCGGTGAGGCCTCGTACGCCGCCGCCCGCTCGCTGGGCGTCGATCCCGACCCGGCGACCGGCGGCACCGCCGCCGAGGTGACGTACATCCTGTTCACCGGCTCGCGGGTGCGCCCGATCGAGGACCACGGCGCGGCGGTGGCCCTCGGTCGGACACTGGCCGAGCAGTTCCTGCGGGACAACTGAGGGCGCCCGCCGGACGGCTCCACGGGATCCGCCTCCGGCTCCCCGGCCCCGGGACGGCCCGGCGGCGGTTCCGTCTCCGTCCCGGGCGGGCCGTGCGGTCAGACCGGCTGCCCGACCGGGCGTACGACCAGGGTGTTCACGTCGACCCCGGCGGGCTGCCGGATCGCCCACACGACCGACTCCGCGATCTGGTCGGAGGTCAGCAGGTGTCCGGGGGGCAGGCTGCCGTAGTTGTCCCAGAAGGGCGTCTCCGTGCGGCCGGGCGAGACCAGGGTCACCCCGACGCCGTACTCGGTGACCGCGCGCCTGGTGTTCTCGGCCAGACCGGTGACGGCCCACTTCGTCGCGCCGTAGATGTTGCCCGGCGTGTGGACGTGTCCGGCGACGCTGCCGATGAGCACGATCCGGCCACGCGTCTCCTTGAGCCGGTCGATCGACGCCCGGACGAGCAGCGCGGGCCCCAGGACGTTCGTCAGCACCATGTCCCGCCAGCCGGACGGATCGCCGTCGACGACGGAGTCGTGCGTGGCGAAACCGGCGTTGGCGACGACGGTGTCGAGCCGTCCGAACTCCCGTACCGTCGCCGCGACGGCGGCCTCCACGTGCTCGTGGTCCGCCGCGTCCCCCGCGAGCGTCAGCAGCTCCGCGGGATCGCCGAGTCCGCGGGAGAACGCGCGCAGCCTCTCCTCCCCGCGCCCGGTCACCGTCACCCGGTGTCCGGCGTCGAGCAGGCGCCGCGCGACCGCCGCTCCCATCCCGCTGCCGCCGCCCGTGATCAATGCCACCGGTGAGTCCGCCATCAGTGCCCCCAAGTCGTGTCCCGTGCCGTGCCGTGCCGTGCCGTGCCGTGCCGTGGGAGTCCATCACTTGAAGCGCACTCGATGTCAACACGCCCTGGAGCAGGCCCGATCCGGGTCTATCGCGGCTTCACTCCGACGTACAGCGTGCGGGCCGCGAGCACGAAGACGTCGGGCCGTCGGTGCACGCCCGCCTCGTCCCGCGGGTCGAGGAGCCGGTCGAGCGTGGCCAGGTCCTCGGGGTCCAGCGAGTCGCCGAGGCCGTCCCGGCGGTGCGCGAGGCCGGTGGCGACGAAGGCCCGCCCCTGCCCGGAGAGGGGAGCGGGCAGGTCGAGCAGGAACGTGCGGGTCGCGCCGTGCCGCAGACCGGCGGCGGTCAGCAGGGCGGGCCAGTCCTCGGTCTCCTCGGCGGCACCGGGAAGCCCGGCCCGCATCCGCGCGAACGACTCCTCCTGGACGGCGTCCATCCGGGCCTGCAGTCCCGGGCGGCCGATGCCGATGTCGCGCGGCAGGTGGCGGGAGGGCAGGCCGCCCTCCATCAGCGCGAGTGCGCCGCCCGGGGCGAGCCGGTCGGCGAAGCCCTTCAGGGCGGCCCGCTGGTCACCGACGTGGTGCAGGGACCCGCTCGCCCACAGCAGGTCGGCCGGATACTCCAAGTCGCCCAACCCGGAGCCGAGTTCGGCCTCCAGTGTGCTGAAGCGGTCGGCGAACCCGAGGCGCTCGGCGCGCTCGCGGGCCCGGTCCAGCAGCGGTTTCGCCCCGTCCACGGCGACGATCCGCGAGCCGGGGAACGTCTCGGCGAGGACGCCGGAGATGACACCGGGGCCGCTGCCGGCGTCCACGATCATTCCCGGGTCCGGCCGCCACTCGCGCAGCCAGGCCGCCACCCGGGCGTACATCGGGGAGTACAGCTCCGCCTCCTGCTCCAGCACGGGCAGCATCCCGGCGAAATCGATGTGGCCGTGCGTGTGACCGTGCTCGTGGCCGTGGTCGCGGCGACCGCCCTCCCGGCCGTGCTGGTGGTCGTGGTCGTGGGCCATGGGCCGAGCCTCTCGTTCGGGATGCCCACAGAGTGCTCCGCGACTTCCGGAAACGGCCACTTCGGTTGCCGGAACGGCAAAGGAACGCGGCTCACTGCCCGGTCGCGCCTGTCGCGCGGCGAAGGGCCGACGCTCACTCCCGCAGCCGGCGGTGCCGTCCGCCGGGAGGGCCGGGCAGATGCCCCGCCCTCCCGGCGGACCGCCTCCTGGATTCAGCGCGCCCGGGGGGTCACAGTGCCGGGTACGCGTTCTTCATGAGCTCCTGGAACTGCGCCGAGAACCAGTGCCCGGACAGCGGCGCGTTCGCGAGCGCGCCCGACATGTTGTTGTTGTTCCGCGGGTTGCCGGTGTACGTGGGGTCGCACATCCGGTCGAAGCCCTTGCCCTCGTCGTTCGGGATCGCCGTGCTGGACCCGTCCGACTCGCCCGGGGGCTTGATCCACACATAGGCGTCGATCCCGGCGACCGGCGCGGCCTGCGGGCGCTCGCCGAGGCCGGCACCCGACTGGTTGCACCAGTTGCCGAGGTGGATGCGCCGGTCGTAGCGGCCGCCGTCCACATAGGTGTCCACGCTGGTGGTCGCTCCCGGACCGGTGGGCCGTGCGGTGCCGCCCCAGCCGTTGCGGGAGGTGTCGATCAGCATGCCGATGCCGGAGCCGAATCCGATCGAGACGAGCTGGTTGCGCATGGCGAGCGCGTACGACTGCTCGTCGGTGTAGCGGTTCCAGTCGATCCACTTCGACGTGCGGACCGAGGCGCCGTTCACGGTGTCGTTGATCGTGAAGTGGTTCTCCTTGAGAGCGCTGTAGTTGGCCGTGTTCACGATGAACCCGTGCACGTCGGCGACCGTCGCGCCCTCGGCGGTGGCGGCCTGCTTGAACAGGGCCGCGGAGGGCGCGAAGTTGTCGTCCCAGCCGAGCCAGCCGTGGTGTCCCGCGTCCACGTAGTTGTAGACGTTGGGCGCGTCGCCGAGCTTGTTCAGCGCGTAGCCGACGCCCTTGATGTAGTTGCCGTTCGCCTTCATCGTGTCGCAGTTGGCGGTGGCCGTGGCCCGCGGCGTGACGTTGGTGACGAGGTTCGGCAGCGAGTCGATCTCCACCGTGGTGACGATGCGCAGCCCCGCGTACTTGCTGTCCTTCAGGATCGCGGCGATGGGGTCGATGTACTGGGTCTTGTACTTGTCGATCTCCGTGGCGCCGAGTTCGCCGTTGGAGGCGAGGGCCGCGCAGTCACGGCCCGGCAGGTTGTAGACGACCAACTGCACGGCCAGTTCGCCGGAGCCCTTCTGCTCCAGGGCCTCGTCGAGGTGGTCGCGCAGGCCCATCCCGCTGCCCACGCCCTCGATCGCGGCGATCCGGTCGAGCCAGACGCCCGTGGGCTGGTCGGCGATCCGGCTGCCGCCGGGCTCGGCGGCGGCCTTCGCCGACCACTCCGGGTTCACGTACACCTTGGCGCCCGCGTACGGGTTGTCGACCCTGTCGCCCGGTTCCTCCGGCGGGTCCGTGGGGCCGCCGCCCCCGTCGTCGACGTTGCAGGCCACGCCGTCCAGGGTGAAGGCCGTGGGCAGCGCGTTGGTGCCGCTGTACGAGCCGTTGAACCCGAAACTGACGGAACCCCCGGTGGCGAGCGTGCCGTTGTAGCTCTCGTTGGCCGCGGTGACCGCGGTGCCGCTCTGGCTGATCCTCGCGTTCCAGCCGCTGGTGACCTTCTGGTTGCCCGCGTACGACCACTTCACGGACCAACTCGACTTGGCCGCACTGTTGTTGGTGACGGTGACCGCGGCGGTGAAGCCGGAGTCCCACTGGTTCTGCACCTTGTAGTCGACCGTGCAGGGGACGGCGAGGGCGCCGACGTCCTGGGGGATCGCCGCGACGGCGGCGCCTGCGGTGCCGGCGACCAGCGCCAACGCCGACAGGAGTGCTGTTCTGGTACGGCTCATGTGCGGGGTGTCCTATCCGTCGAGGGAGCGCGGGTGACCGCGCGGCCCGGTACCGGACGGCATGGGAGTGCCGTCTCGCTGGGGGGTCGGGGCGGGCCCGGGAACACGGTCCCGGGTGTTCCGGGTCCGGCCCGGGTGGGAGAGAGGTCGCGCCCGCCGGACCGGGCGACGACCCGGTCGGCGGTGGAGCGGTCGCGGGAGCGCCCGCCGGTCCCGCCCGCCGTGAACGGCACTGCGGCCGCGAGCGGGACGGGCGTGCCGGTCCGGCGGTTCTCCGTGGAGCGGACATTGACGTTGTGGACGCGCCGTGCGGTCGCGCGCCGGCCGACGGGATCGGCCGGCCGCCGTCCCGGCCGCCGGGGCGGGTCGTGCGCGTGCGGGGTCCCGCCGGCCGGGAGGGTTCTCCCGACCGTGGTGCCACGGACCGGGCCGACTTGGGGACGCAGACCCGGGGGTCCGTGACGGAAGCCGGTACTCCGGCCGCGGACGGCCCGCCGGACGCGCCCGGGACGCGGCCCGGCGGCAGTGCGGCCCCGCGCTTCGACGTGCCTGGTGACGGGTGCGGCTTCCTCGGGGCCACCGCCCGGCCGCCGGGTGGCCGAGTGCTCCACCTTGCGGACGGCCGAGGCCGTGGAGGCCGTGACAGCCGGCTCGGCCGCGGAGCCCGCGAGGGCTGTCACGGCAGCGCCGTACAGGGAGAACGAGGTGTGCGGGGGTGGCGCATGAGCGGTCTCCTTGCAGCTCTGACGCGCTGTGACGCACGCGTCGACTGATGGAACCGCTCCCACTGGTGCGGAAGAAGGTAGCGCCAAGCGATGGCGAAGGACAGAGGAGTCGCACTCTTGATCTATCGAATCATTTCGACTCTTCAAGCACCTTGACCCCCTCAACCCTCCTCTCCACTATGGGAGCGCTCCCACTGGTTCAAGGCTTGTTGCTCCTCCCCCCATCTCCGAGCCGCAAGGAGAGGAACCAGAACATGGCACCCAGACGGAGACGCCGCCTCGCGCGGCGGATGTGGACCGCCGTGGTGGCGGCCCTCGCCCTCCCGCTGACCACGTTGGCGACCGGCGCGACCCCCGCCCGGGCGGCGGCGGTCCAGTGCAGCGTCGACTACCGGACCAACGACTGGGGCTCCGGCTTCACCGCCGAGCTCACCCTCACCAACCGCGGCACGGAGCCGATCGGCGGCTGGACGCTGACCTACGACTACGCGGGCAACCAGCAGCTCTCGAACGGCTGGAACGGCACCTGGTCGCAGTCGGGCCGCACGGTCACCGCGAGGAACGCCTCGTGGAACGGGACGATCGCGGTCGGGGCCGCCGTGACGACGGGCGCCCAGTTCACCTACAGCGGCTCCAACGCCGCGCCCGCCGCGTTCGCGGTCAACGGGACATCCTGCGCCGGGGCCCATCAACCGCCCATCACGGTCCTGACCAGCCCGGCGGCCGGCGCCGTCTACTCGCAGGGCGACGCGGTCCCGCTCGCCGCGACCGCCGCCGCGGCGGACAACGCCACGATCGGCAAGGTCGAGTTCTACGACGACACCACGCTCCTGGGCACGGACACGACCGCGCCCTACTCCCTTTCGGCCACTGGCTTGACCGTGGGCAGTCATTCTCTGCTCGCGAAGGCCTACGACAGCCTGGGCGCCTCGGCGGAGTCCACGCCGGTCGGCATCACGGTCGCCGCGGGACCCGCCGTCGTGGCCTCGCCGACCCAACTCGGCGTCCAGCAGGGCAAGTCCGGCACCTACGACGTGAAGCTGTCGACGCGGCCCCAGGCGAACGTGACCGTGACGAGCGCGCGCGTGAGCGGCAACACGGGGCTGTCCGTGACCGGCGGGGCATCCCTCACCTTCACCCCGTCGAACTGGAGCACGGCGCAGCGGGTGACCGTCACCGCGGACGCCTCGGGCACCGGCTCGGCGAGCTTCGAGTCCACGGCCACCGGGCACGCGAAGGCCGCGGTCACCGTGACCCAGCTCGCCGCGTCCAAGGACTACGACGCCCGGTTCCTGGAGCTGTACGGGAAGATCACCGACCCGGCCAACGGCTACTTCTCGCCCGAGGGCATCCCGTACCACTCGGTGGAGACGCTGATCGTCGAGGCACCCGACCACGGGCACGAGACGACCTCGGAGGCGTACAGCTACCTGCTGTGGCTCCAGGCCATGTACGGCAAGGTGACGGGCGACTGGACCAGGTTCAACGGCGCCTGGGAGATCATGGAGAAGTTCATGATCCCCACGCACGCCGACCAGCCGACCAACTCCTTCTACAACGCGTCGAAGCCGGCGACGTACGCACCCGAACTGGACACTCCGAACGAGTATCCGGCGCAGCTCGACTCGGGGGTGCCCGTCGGCCCGGACCCGATCGCCGCCGAGCTGAGGAGCGCGTACGGCACGGACGACGTGTACGGCATGCACTGGCTCCAGGACGTGGACAACGTCTACGGCTACGGCAACTCGCCCGGCAAGTGCGAGGCGGGCCCGGCCGACACCGGACCGTCCTACATCAACACGTTCCAGCGCGGCGCGCAGGAGTCGGTGTGGGAGACGGTGCCGCAACCGACCTGCGACGCCTTCAAGTACGGCGGCGCGAACGGCTACCTGGACCTGTTCACCAAGGACGCCTCGTACGCCGAACAATGGAAGTTCACCAACGCCCCCGACGCCGACGCGCGCGCCGTGCAGGCCGCGTACTGGGCCGACGTGTGGGCCGAGGCGCAGGGCAAGGGCTCCGAGGTGTCGGCGACCGTCGGCAAGGCGGCGAAGATGGGCGACTATCTCCGCTACTCGATGTACGACAAGTACTTCAAGAAGATCGGCAACTGCGTGGGGCCGACGGCCTGCCCGGCGGGCACCGGGAAGGACGCGTCCCACTACCTGCTGAACTGGTACTACGCGTGGGGCGGCGCCACCGACAGCTCGGCCGGCTGGGCCTGGCGCATCGGCTCCAGCCACACCCACGGCGGCTACCAGAACCCGCTCGCGGCGTACGCGCTCAGCTCGTACGCGGCCCTGAGGCCCAAGTCGGCCACAGGACAGGCGGACTGGGCCAAGTCCCTCGACCGGCAGCTGGAGTTCTACCGCTGGCTGCAGTCCAGCGAGGGCGCCATCGCGGGCGGTGCGACCAACAGCTGGGCGGGCCGCTACGCGACACCGCCGTCGGGCACGCCGACCTTCCACGGCATGTACTACGACGAGAAGCCCGTCTACCACGACCCGCCGTCCAACCAGTGGTTCGGCTTCCAGGCGTGGTCGATGGAGCGGGTCGCCGAGTACTACCAGCAGACGGGCGACGCGGACGCCGGGCTCGTCCTCGACAAGTGGGTCGACTGGGCACTGGCCAACACCACGGTCAACCCCGACGGCTCCTTCCGCATCCCCAACACGCTCCGGTGGTCCGGAAAGCCGGACACCTGGAACGCGTCGAGTCCCGGCGCCAACGCGGGACTCCATGTCACCGTCGCCGACTACACGGACGACGTCGGCGTGGCCGCCGCGTACGCCAAGACCCTGACGTACTACGCCGACCGCTCCGGTGACACCCGGGCCGGGACCACGGCCAAGGCGCTGCTCGACGGCATGTGGGAGAACAACCAGGACGCCCTGGGCATCGCGGTCCCGGAGACCCGCTCCGACTACAACCGCTTCGACGACGGCGTGTACGTCCCGAGCGGCTGGACCGGCACGATGCCGAACGGCGACGCGGTCGACTCGTCGTCGACCTTCGCGTCGATCCGCTCGTTCTACGAGGACGATCCGGCCTGGTCGAAGATCGAGGCGTACCTGGCGGGCGGCGCCGCGCCCTCCTTCACGTACCACCGGTTCTGGGCCCAGGCGGACATCGCACTCGCCATGGGCTCGTACGCGGAGCTCCTCGAATAGCCCCCGCCAGGCGCCCCGCGGTTCGTCGGCATCCGGCCGCGAGCCGGGTGCGGCCGGTCGCGCGGTCCCGCGTGCCCTCGCGGGCGCCGGTACGGCGCCGTGCCTCCCCGGGGCGCCTGGAGTTCCGCGTGCACAAGGCCGGACGGTTCCCTCCGCACGGGGAGCCGTCCGGCCGTCGCACCCCACACCTCGCGAAAGGCCCCCACCGTGCGAAGAACCCGCATCCTCACGGCCGTGCTGGCGCTGACCGCCGGACTGCTCGCGGGCGCCCCGCCCGCCCTCGCCGCGAGCCCCGCGCGCACCGCTCCCGCCGCCGACACGTACACCTGGCGGAACGCCCGGATCGACGGCGGCGGTTTCGTCCCGGGCATCGTCTTCAACCGCACCGAGAAGAACCTCGCCTACGCCCGGACCGACATCGGAGGCGCGTACCGCTGGCAGCAGTCGACGAAGACCTGGACCCCGCTGCTCGACTCCGTCGGCTGGGACCGCTGGGGCCACACGGGAGTTGTCAGCCTCGCGTCCGACGCGGTGGCGCCGGACAAGGTGTACGCGGCCGTGGGCACGTACACGAACAGCTGGGACCCGGGCAACGGAGCCGTCCTCAGGTCCGCCGACCGGGGCGCGACCTGGCAGAAGGCCGACCTGCCGTTCAAGCTGGGCGGCAACATGCCCGGCCGCGGCATGGGCGAGCGGCTCGCCGTCGACCCCCACCGCAACAGCGTGCTGTACCTGGGCGCGCCGAGCGGCAAGGGGCTGTGGCGTTCCACGGACTCGGGCGCCTCCTGGTCGCAGGTGGCGAACTTCCCCAACGTCGGCGACTACGCGCAGGATCCGACGGACACGAGCGGCTACGCGTCCGACAACCAGGGCGTCGTCTGGGTCACCTTCGACGAGTCGACCGGTACGGGCACGAACGCCACACGGACGCTGTACGTCGGGGTGGCCGACAAGGAGAACGCGGTGTACCGCTCGACCGACGCGGGCGCCACCTGGTCCCGCCTCGCCGGTCAGCCCACCGGCCAACTGGCCCACAAGGGCGTGCTGGACGCGGAGAACGGCCACCTCTATCTGGCGTACAGCGACAAGGGCGGCCCCTACGACGGCGGGAAGGGCCGGCTGTGGCGGTACGCGACGGCGACCGGGGCCTGGACCGACATCAGCCCGGTCGCGGAGGCGGACACCTACTACGGTTTCGCCGGACTCACCGTGGACCGGCAGAACCCGGGCACGGTGATGGCCACGGCGTACAGCTCCTGGTGGCCCGACACGCAGATCTTCCGGTCGGGGGACAGCGGCGGCACGTGGACCAAGGCCTGGGACTACACGTCGTACCCGAACCGCACGAACCGCTACACGATGGACGTCTCGTCCTCGCCGTGGCTGAGCTGGGGCGCCAACCCGTCGCCGCCCGAGCAGAGCCCCAAACTGGGCTGGATGACGGAGGCACTGGAGATCGACCCGTTCGACCCGGACCGCATGATGTACGGGACGGGGGCGACGGTCTACGGCTCGGAGAACCTGACGCAGTGGGACAGCGGCGGCCGGTTCACCGTCAGGCCGATGGCGCGGGGGCTGGAGGAGACGGCCGTCAACGACCTGGCCGCTCCCCCGTCGGGCGGTGCCGTGCTGCTCAGCGCGCTGGGTGACATCGGCGGTTTCCGGCACACGGACCTCACCGAGGTCCCGTCGATGATGTTCACCTCACCGAACTTCACGTCGACGACGAGTCTCGACTTCGCGGAGGGCTCGCCGAACACCGTGGTGCGGGTGGGCGATCTCGACGCGGGTCCGCACGTGGCCTTCTCGACGGACAACGGCGCGAACTGGTTCCCGGGCACCGACCCCTCGGGCGTGAGCGGCGGCGGCACGGTGGCGGCGGCCTCGGACGGCAGCCGGTTCGTGTGGAGCCCGCAGGGCGCGGGCGTGCACCACACGACCGGGTTCGGGACGTCGTGGTCGGCGTCGAGCGGAATCCCCGCCGGTGCCGTCGTGGAGTCCGACCGGGTGGACCCGAGGACCTTCTACGGGTTCAAGTCCGGCAGGTTCTACGTGAGTTCCGACGGCGGCGCCACGTTCACCGCCTCGGCGGCGACCGGACTGCCCAGCGGCGACAGCGTACGGTTCAAGGCGCTGCCCGGCACGAAGGGCGACGTCTGGCTGGCGGGCGGCGCGAGCGACGGGGCGTACGGGCTGTGGCACTCCACGGACTCCGGCGCGACCTTCACCAAGCTGCCGGGCGTCGAGCAGGCGGACACGATCGGCTTCGGCAGGGCCGCCGCCGGCGCCTCCTACCAGACGCTGTTCACGAGCGCCAGGATCGGCGGTGTGCGCGGCATCTTCCGTTCCACGGACCGGGGTTCGACCTGGACGCGCATCAACGACGACGCCCACCAGTGGGGTTGGACGGGTGCGGCCATCACGGGTGACCCGCGGGTGTTCGGGCGCGTGTACGTGTCGACGAACGGGCGCGGTGTCATCCACGGCGACTCCTCCGACGCGGGCGGGGGCGGCGGCACCGATCCGCAGCCGCCGGGCGCCTGCGCGGTGACGTACGAGGTCACCAACCAGTGGTCGGGCGGCTTCCAGGCCGAGGTGCGGCTCACCAACACGGGCTCCGCCGCCTGGAACGGCTGGGAACTGGGCTGGTCGTTCCCGAACGGACAGACCGTGAACCAGGTGTGGAACGCCGCGCACACCCAGTCCGGGGCGGCGGTCACGGTGCGCAACCTCGGCTGGAACGCGGACGTGGCCGCCGGTTCGTCGGTGGGCCTCGGCCTCACCGGCAACTGGTCGGGGGCCAACGGGAAACCGTCGGCGTTCCGGCTCGGCGACCGGTCCTGCCCGGTGACCTGACCACCCGGACAGGACCAGCGGGAGGGCGCGTGCTGTGCGGCACGCGCCCTCCTCGGCGACGGCTCCCGAGACTCAGGGCGCGTCGTCCGGGGGTGTGCCGGGTTTCGTGTGGAGGACCTCGCGGGCCTGCTCCGCGGCGCGGGTGAGGCTCTCGGAGACGAAGTCCAGGAAGCGGGCGATGTTCTCCAGGCGGACGGCGGCGGGAGTGCCGGCGCCGAGCACGCCGACGCCCTGCCGTGCCGTCTCGATGATCCGCTCGTTGGCCCGGGCGCTCGCGATCATCGCCTGGAACCAGACGTCGTCGTCGACGACATAGCGGTCCCGCCGGCGTTCGTCGCGTTCCCGGCGGACGAGTCCCTGGTCCTCCAGGAACGCGACCGCCTTGGAGATGGACGCCGGGCTGACCTGGAGGCGCTGGACCAGTTCGGACGCGGTGAGGCTGCCCGCGTCGGTGAGGTAGAGGCACGCCATCACCCTGGCCATCATCTTGGGCGTGCCCGCCTGTATCAGGACGGTGGTGAACATCTCCTCGTACTCGCGCACCGCCCCGGCGTCGCGGCCATGGGCCGGCGGGGGCGCCTGCGGCCCCCGCGGGACGGCCGGACCCCGGCGCTGCGTGCGGCGTTCGGTGGCGCGGTGGGCCAGGTCCGCGCGGTAGGAGGCGGGGCCGCCGTTGCGCATCACCTCACGCGTGATCGTCGAAGTGGGGCGGTCCAGGCGCCGGGCGATCTCCGCGTAGGCCAGGCCGTCGGCCAGGCCCGTCGCGATCTGCTGGCGTTCCTGCTGGGTGAGTCTGCCTCCCGGCATCGAGGTCCTCTCCGTACTGCTTCCCCCGGCGCCGCGCGGCGCCGTTCCATACCCCCAGCATAGCGTTCACCGACACTTCATTGCAACGATCCCTGCGCTGGCGTTGCATTAAATCGGAATCGATTGCAACGAATTACTAGCTCTGACCTGCAATGATGAAACTTAGACGCAACGATCGTGTTGTCAGATCAATGAACGCAACGTAGCTTTTCCATCATCGGAAACAGCGGGCCGAAGGAGCGCACGCTGAAGACCAAGGAGAGCACGATGCAGAAGTTCGACACCCCCGCCCCCGTCGCCGCCGTCCTCGACATCCCCGCCGGGCGCATCCGTTTCATCGCCGCCGACCGGACCGACACCACGGTCGAGATCCTTCCCTCGGACGCCTCCCGGCGCGTCGACGTGAAGGCCGCGGAGCAGACCACCGTCGAATACGGCGACGGAGTCCTGCGGATCGGCGCCGCGCCGTCGAAGAGCCGGATCCTCGGCAGCTCCGGCTCCGTCGAGGTGACCGTCCAGCTGCCCGCCGGGTCCCGCGTCGAGGCCAAGGCCGCCCACGCCGAGTTCCGCGGCGTCGGACGGCTCGGCGACGTCGCCTTCGAGGGCGCGCAGGGCACGGTCAAGCTCGACGAGACGGCCGCCGCCCGCCTCACCCTCCTCGCCGGCGACGTCGCGATCGGACGCCTGGGCGGCCCGGCGGAGATCAGCACGCAGATGGGCGACGTCCGGATCGGCGAGGCCGTGCGCGGCACGGTCGTACTGCGCACCGAGTCCGGCGAGGTGTCGGTCGGCGCCGCCCCCGGCGTCTCCGCCTCCCTGGACGCGGGCACCGCCCACGGCCGCGTCCACAACGCCCTCAGGAACACCGAGGGCGCCGACGCCGAGCTGAACATCCACGCGACCACCGCCCACGGCGACATCACCGCCCGCAGCCTGTAGAGCCCGCGGCCCACAGCGAAGGAGCACACACCATGACCCAGCCGGCCATCACCGCGAACGGTTTGCGCAAGTCCTACGGAGACAAGGTCGTGCTCGACGGTGTCGACCTGTCCGTGCCGCGGGGGACGGTGTTCGCGCTGCTCGGTCCGAACGGCGCGGGCAAGACCACCGCGGTGAAGATCCTGTCCACCCTGGTGTCCGCGGACGGCGGGCAGGCCCTCGTCGACGGCCACGACATCACCACCGCCCCCGACCTGGTCCGTGCCGCGATCGGGGTCACCGGGCAGTTCTCCGCCGTCGACGGCCTGATCACCGGCGAGGAGAACATGCTCCTGATGGCCGACCTGCACCACCTGCCCAGGCCCCGGGGCCGACGGGTGGCGGCCGAACTCCTGGAGCGCTTCGACCTGACCGACGCCGCCAGGAAGCCCGCGTCCACCTACTCCGGCGGCATGAAACGCCGCCTGGACATCGCGATGACCCTGGTCGGCGACCCCCGGATCATCTTCCTCGACGAACCCACCACCGGACTCGACCCCCGCGCCCGCCACAACATGTGGCAGATCATCCGCGAACTCGTCACCGGCGGCGTCACCGTCCTGCTCACCACCCAGTACCTCGAGGAGGCCGACCAACTCGCCGACCGCATCGCCGTCCTGCACGAGGGCAGGATCGCCGCACTGGGCACCGCCGACGAACTCAAGCGCCTGGTCCCCGGCGGACACGTCCGCCTGCGCTTCTCCGACCCCGCCACCCACCACCGCGCCGCCGCCCTGCTGCCCGCGGCCACCCGCGACGACAACGCCCTGGCCCTGCACGTCCCCAGCGACGGCAGCCAACGCGCCCTGCGCACCCTCCTGGACCTCCTCGACACCGCCCACCTCGAAGCCGACGAACTCACCCTGCACACCCCCGACCTCGACGACGTCTTCTTCGCCCTCACCACCGACACCACCACCGACCCCACCACCGCCGACACCAGTGCGACCGCCACCACCGCTGCCGCTGCCGTGCCCGCCCCCGGCAACCCGTCCAAGGAGACCGTCCGATGAGCCCCCTCGCCCCGGCCGTGCGCGACTCCACCACCATGCTGCGCCGCAACCTCCTGCACGCCCGCCGCTACCCCTCCCTGACCCTCAACCTGCTCCTCACCCCCGTCATGCTGCTCCTGCTGTTCGTCTACCTGTTCGGCGACGTGATGAGCGCCGGCATCGGCGGCGCGGGCGCCGACCGCTCCGCCTACATCGCCTACCTCGTCCCCGGCATCCTCCTGATGACCATCGGCGGCACCGTCGTGGGCACCGCCGTGTCCGTGTCCAA
>NZ_BMWD01000044.1 GCF_014651055.1 Streptomyces fructofermentans | reverse complement strand
CCCGGGCCCGGACTCAGCCCGGGCCCGGGCCCGAAGCGGAGCCCGAGTCCGAGTCCGAGCCCGAGCCGAAGCGGAGCCCGAGTCCGAGCCGAGGCGCGGCCGCGGTCGCCGTCCCCGCGGTCAGCGGCTGCGGAGATCCCTGACCCGGCGGAGTTTGCCGAGCGAGCGCTCCAGGGTCTCCGGGTCGACGACCGTCACCTCGACGCTCACGCCCACCCCGTCCTTGACGCCCCGGACGATCGCCGCGGCGGCCGTCTCCCGCTGCTCCGGTCCCGCGCCGGGGCGCGCCTCGACGAGCACGGTCATGTGGTCCATGCGGCCGCGCAGCGCGAGCTGGATCTGGAAGTGCGGGGCGACCCCGGGGGTGCGCAGCACGATCTCCTCGATCTGGCTCGGGAAGACGTTCACCCCGCGCAGGATGATCATGTCGTCGCAGCGTCCTGTGATCTTCTGGATGCGGCGGAACGCGGGCCGGGCCGTGCCGGGCAGCAGCCGGGTCAGGTCACGGGTGCGGTAGCGGATGATCGGCAGGGCCTCCTTGGTGAGGGAGGTGAAGACGGCCTCCCCCTCCTCGCCCTCGGCCAGCACGGAGTCCGTGAGCGGGTCGACGACCTCCGGGTAGAAGTGGTCCTCCCAGACGTGCAGCCCGTCCTTGGTGTCCACGCACTCCTGCGCGACGCCCGGCCCGATGACCTCGGACAGCCCGTATATGTCGACGGCGTGGATGTCCATGCGCGACTCGATCTCGCGGCGCATCTCCTCCGTCCACGGCTCGGCCCCGAAGATGCCGACCTCCAGGGAGGTCGAGCGCGGGTCGATGCCCTGCCGCTCGAACTCGTCGAGCAGCGTGAGCATGTAGGAGGGCGTGACCATGATGATCTCGGGCCGGAAGTCCTGGATGATCTGCACCTGGCGGGCCGTCATGCCGCCGGAGGCCGGGATGACCGTACAGCCGGCCCGTTCGGCGCCGTAGTGCGCGCCGAGGCCACCGGTGAACAGCCCGTAGCCGTAGCTGATGTGCACCTTGTGCCCGGGGCGGCCGCCCGCGGCCCGGATCGAGCGGGCGACCACGTCGGCCCACATCGAGAGGTCGTTCTCCGTGTACCCGACGACCGTGGGGCGTCCGGTGGTGCCGCTGGAGGCGTGCACACGCCGTACGTCGGCCATCGGGACGGCGAACATGCCGAAGGGGTACGTGTCCCGCAGGTCGGCCTTCGTGGTGAACGGGAACCGGGCGAGGTCCTCCAGCGAGCGGCAGTCGTCCGGGGAGACGCCCGCCTCGTCGAACTTCTTGCGGTAGAGCTCCACGTTGTCGTACGCGTGCCGCAGGGTCGCCCTGAGCCGGTCGAGCTGGAGCTCCCGGAGCTGCCCGCGGCTCAGCCGCTCGCCGTCGTCCAGCAGGTCGCCGGGGAGGGGTCCGCCGAGGCGGGGTCCGCTCGCCGCGCCGCCCGTCGGTTTGGTGCTCATGGCGACTCCTTCGTCGTCGTGCCGATACTGCGGCTGCGTCCGCGGAACTCCGCGACCACCTGGTCGCCGCGCAGGACGCTCACGTCGTAGATGCCGCTGCGGCCGAACCGGACGCGTTCCTCGGCCCGCGCCACGAGTACGTCGCCCTCGTGCGCCGGAGCCACGAAGGTGATGTCGGCGCCCGCCGCGACGGTCACCGGCCCGCGGCTGTTGCAGGCGCAGGCGAAGGCGCTGTCGGCCAGCAGGAACACGAAGCCGCCGTGGGCGATCCGGTGTCCGTTCACCATCGCCGCGGTCACGGTCATCCGGAGCACCGCCGTGCCCTCGCCGTGCTCCAGCAGCTCGATGCCCAGGCCCCGCGAGGCCTCGTCCGCGGCGAACATCGCTTCCGCGGGCGCCGTCGCGCCAGTGGTCCGCGTCACCTTTTCCACCACCTTGTGTACCGACCGAACATTCGGTTAGCTTGCGGCACGGCCAAGTAATCCAGCCGTGCCACTGGGTGTCAAGAGGTGGAGTGCATGCCCCGGACCGTCCCCGACCGCACGGCCGGCGACCTGCCGACACCCGCCCGTGCCCGTCGTCGGGCGCCGATGACGCCGCCGTCCCGCCGGCCCGTTCCCGTGGAGGAGTCCGACCATGTCCGACGAGGTCTATCTGATCGACGGGGCCCGCACGCCGCAGGGCCGCTACGGAGGCGCGCTGGCCTCCGTGCGCCCCGACGACCTGGCCGCCCTGGTGGTCGGTGAGGCCGTCCGGCGCGCCGGGATACCCGGGGAGGCGGTGGACGAGGTGATCCTCGGAGCCGCCAACCAGGCCGGCGAGGACAACCGGGACGTCGCCCGCATGGCCGTGCTGCTGGCCGGACTCCCGCACACCGTTCCCGGCTACAGCGTCAACCGGCTGTGCGCCTCCGGGCTGACCGCCGTCGCCTCGGCCGCGCAGGCCGTCCGCTCCGGCGAGGCGGAACTCGTCGTCGCGGGCGGTGTCGAGTCGATGACCAGGGCGCCGTGGGTGATGGCCAAGCCCGGTACCCCCTGGGCCAAGCCGGGCGAGGTGTACGACACCTCCCTCGGCTGGCGCTTCACCAACCCGCGCTTCACCGCCGCCGACCGTGCCGTGCCCGCCGGCGCCGGACCCGGGACGGTACGGGTCACCCTGTCGATGGGGGAGACCGCCGAGGAGGTCGCGGCGCTCGACGGCATCACCCGCGCCGACTCCGACGCGTTCGCGCTGCGCAGCCACCGGAGGGCGGTCGCCGCGCAGGAGGCCGGGCACTTCGACCGTGAGATCGTGCCGGTGCCGGTGAAGGGCGGCGAGGTGACCCGTGACGAGGGGCCGCGGCCGGGCACGACGACGGAGAAGCTCGGCGCGCTGCGGACCATCTTCCGCCCGGACGGCATCGTCACGGCCGGTTCCGCCTCCCCGCTCTCCGACGGCGCCGCCGCGCTCGTGGTCGCGAGCGGTGCGGCCGTAGAGCGGTACGGCCTCACGCCCCGTGCCCGGATCGTGACGTCCGCCTCGGCCGGCGTACCGCCGCAGTTGATGGGCCTCGGCCCGGTCCCGGCCACGGAGAAGGCGCTCGCCCGGGCGGGCCGGGGGGTCGCCGACCTCGACGCCGTCGAGCTGAACGAGGCCTTCGCGGCCCAGGCGCTGGCCGTGGTCCGGCGGCTGAAGCTGGACGAGGCGAAGGTCAACGCCGACGGTGGCGCCATCGCGCTAGGTCATCCCCTCGGCTGCTCCGGCGCCCGCATCCTGCTGACGCTGCTCGGCCGCCTGGAGCGCGAGGGCGGACGGCTCGGGCTGGCCACCCTGTGCGTGGGGGTGGGGCAGGGGGTCGCGATGCTGGTGGAACGCGTGTGAGCCCTCTCCGGAGGGTCCCCGAACCCTCCGGACCCGCACGGCGTCAGCCGGCCTTGAGGGGCCGCCCGGCGTCACCCGGCGCCGCGGGGCCATGCGGCGCCGGCAGGACCGCCGGGAGTCCGCCCGCAACCCCGCCGCCGGTGCCCCGGGGTGGGGCGTCGGGTGGGGGCCCCGTGGTGTGGACCGGGTCCGGCCGGTCGGCCCGACGCAGCCGGGGTCGAGGGCCGGACCCGGAGCCGGAGCCGGACCCGGAGCCGGGGTGGTCCCCCTCCCCGGGGGCGCCGGCGGGACCCCGGCGCCCGGGTCTTGCCCGGTCGCCGGAAACACGTCACACTGAGACCGAACGAATGGTCGGTAGGGAAGCTGGTATCGATGACCACGACACACTCCGCCGAGGTGCCGCCCCAGGAGGACCTCCAGGAGCACTTCGACGCGACGATCGCGCGTGACCAGCGGATCGAGCCGCGCGACTGGATGCCGGACGGCTACCGTAGGACGCTGGTCCGGCAGATCGCGCAGCACGCGCACTCGGAGATCATCGGGATGCAGCCCGAGGGCGAGTGGATCACGCGCGCGCCGTCGCTGCGCCGCAAGGCGATCCTGTTCGCGAAGGTGCAGGACGAGGCCGGGCACGGGCTGTACCTGTACTCGGCGGCGGAGACCCTCGGCGCCGACCGCGCGGACCTGACGGAGCGCCTCATCGAGGGCCGCCAGAAGTACTCGTCGATCTTCAACTACCCGACGCCGACCTTCGCCGACGTGGGCGTGATCGGCTGGTTCGTGGACGGCGCCGCGATCTGCAACCAGGTCCCGCTGTGCAGGAGTTCGTTCGGACCGTACGCCCGCGCGATGGTGCGGATCTGCAAGGAGGAATCGTTCCATCAGCGCCAGGGCTACGAACTGCTGATGACGATGATGCGCGGCACCGAGGAACAGCGGGCCATGGTCCAGGACTCGGTGAACCGCTGGTGGTGGCCCTCCCTGATGATGTTCGGCCCGCCCGACGGCGACTCGCCCAACTCGGCGGCGTCCATGGCCTGGAAGATCAAGCGGCACAGCAACGACGAACTGCGCCGTCGATTCGTCGACATGACCGTGCCGCAGGCCGAGAAGCTCGGCGTCACCCTGCCCGACCCCGAACTGCGCTGGAACGAGGAGCTCGGGCACCACGACTTCGGCACCCCCGACTGGTCGGAGCTGAAGCGGGTCATCGGCGGCGACGGACCCTGCAACACAGAACGGGTGGAGCGGCGCAGGACCGCCCACGAGGAGGGCGCGTGGGTGCGTGAGGCGGCCACCGCCCACGCCGCCAAGCAGGCGGCCCGCGCACGTGAAGGAGCGACGGCATGACCGGCACGACCAAGGGCGACTGGCCCCTGTACGAGGTGTTCGTACGGGGCAAGCGCGGGCTGAACCACGTCCACGTCGGATCGCTGCACGCCGCCGACGACGCCATGGCCCTCACCCACGCCCGCGACCTGTACACCCGCCGCAACGAGGGCGTCTCGATCTGGGTGGTGCGCTCGGAGCACATCGCCGCGTCCACGCGCGACGAGAAGGACCCGTTCTTCGCCCCCAGCGCCGACAAGGTCTACCGGCACCCCACGTTCTACGACATCCCCGACGACGTCCCCCACATCTGAGGAGCAGGGAATGAGTGACGACCACGTCTACCTGTCCCTCGCCGAGGGACACGAGGACGACTCCAGGTGGGCGTACGGCACGGGCTTCGAGGACCCCCTGCACGGCGTGGACACCGCCGTGCCCGCGGGCATCGACACCGTCCTGCTCGCCGCGGACTGCCTGGCCCTCGCCGACGACGCCCTCGTCGGCGCCCAGCGGCTCGCCGAGTGGACCACCCGCGCCCCCGAACTGGAGGAGGAGGTCGCCCTCGCCAACATCGGCCTCGACCTCCTCGGCCAGGCCCGTCTGCTGTACGCGCGCGCCGGCCAGGTCGACGGCACGGGACGCGACGAGGACGCGTACGCCTACTTCCGCGACCCGGCGGAGTTCCGCAACGTGCGGCTGGCCGAACTCCCGCGCGGGGACTTCGCGTTCGCCGTCGTACGGCTGCTGGTGATGTCCAGCTGGCGCCTCGCGCACTTCGAGCGGCTCGCCTCCCACCCCGACCCCGTCCTCTCGGCGATCGCGGCGAAGGGCGTCAAGGAACTGACGTACCACCGGCAGTACGCGGCCGAGTGGGCCGTCCGCCTCGGCGACGGAACCGAGGAGTCGCACCGCCGGATGCGGGCGGCGATGGATCAGGTCGCCCCGTACCTGGGCGAGTTGTTCACCGCCCACGACGTGCGGGACGAGGTCGTCGCCGTGCTGCGCCAGGTGACGCACGCGGCCGGACTCCCCATGCCGGTGTACCGTCCGCTGCCCGGTTCAGGCCGGTCCGGCGAGCACACCGAGCATCTCGCCCCGCTGCTGGCCGAGTTGCAGAGCGTGGCACGCGCGCACCCGGAGGCGGCATGGTGAGCGTCCTGGCCGACGTGCGGCACGCCCGGTCCGTCGCGGAGCAGGTGCCGGACCCCGAACTGCCCATGCTCACCCTCGCCGACCTGGGCGTCCTGCGCGATGTCGAGCTGACCGCGGACGGCACCGTGGTCGCCAGCCTGACGCCGACCTACTCGGGCTGTCCCGCGATGGCCGAGATGCGCGCGGACGTGGCGGCCCGGCTGCGGGACGCGGGCTACGGGCACGTACGCATCCGTACCGTCCTGGACCCGCCGTGGACCAGTGACTGGATCACCCCCGAGGGCCGCCGCAAGCTCGCCGCGAACGGCATCGCCCCGCCCGGGGCCGCGCCGCGCCGCGCCGCCGGCCCGGTGCCCCTCGTGCTGACACCCACCCGGCGCACGGTGGACTGCCCGCGCTGCGGTTCGGCGGACACCGAGGAGACCTCCCGTTTCGCCGCCACGTCCTGCAAGGCGCTGTGGCGCTGCCTCGCCTGCCGCGAGCCGTTCGAGTACCTCAAGGAGATCTGATGGAAGGCCTGAGGCACGAGCCGACGGGTCGGACGGCGGACCCCGCCGCGCCCGCTCCGGCCGCCACCACCCCGGCGCCGCGCCCCCGTGCCCGCCGCCGCCCGGCCTTCCACGCCCTGCGTGTCGCCTCCGTGCAGCCGCTGTGCGAGGACGCCGCGGCCGTGGGCTTCGAGATCCCGGAGGAACTGGCCGGGGAGTTCGCCTTCGCCCCCGGCCAGTCGCTCACGCTGCGGCGCGAGATCGACGGACGGGACGAGCGGCGCTCGTACTCGATCTGCTCGCCCGCGGGCTCGGTGCCGCGCATCGGCGTGCGGGTCGTGCCGGGCGGCCTGTTCTCGGCGTGGCTCGTGGGCGAGGTGCGTCCCGGCGACACCGTCGAGGTGATGGCCCCCACGGGTGCCTTCACGCCCGACCTGACCGAGCCCGGCCACCATGTGCTGATCGCCGCCGGCTCCGGCATCACACCGATGATCTCGATCGCCGAGTCGGTGCTCGCGGCGGACTCCCGGTCCACCGTGACGCTCTTCTACGGGAACCGGCGCAGCGGCACGGTGATGTTCGCGGACGAGCTGGCGGACCTGAAGGACCTCCACCCGTCACGCTTCCACCTCGCCCATGTGCTGTCACGCGAGCCCCGCGAGGCCGAGGTGCTGTCCGGACGCCTCGACGCGGAACGGCTCGCGGCGCTGATCGAGTCCCTGGTCGACGTCGAGCGGGCCGACCACTGGTGGCTGTGCGGCCCCCACGGCATGGTGCGCGACGCCCAGCGGGTGCTGGCAGCGGCCGGAGTGGACGAGGCCCGGGTGCACCGGGAGCTGTTCTACGCCGACGACGAGCCCGTACGGGAAGTGCGCCACGAGGAGGCCGCGGCCCAGGGGCCCGTCAGCCAGGTCACGATCACCCTGGACGGCCGGTCCACGACGTCGGCCCTCGACCGGGAGCAGAGCATTCTCGACGGCGCCCAGCGGGCCCGCCCGGACCTGCCCTTCGCCTGCAAGGGCGGTGTGTGCGGTACCTGCCGGGCCCTGGTCACCGACGGCAAGGCCGACATGCGCCGCAACTTCGCCCTCGAGTCCGCCGAGATCGACGCGGGATACGTGCTCACCTGCCAGTCGTACCCGGTCTCCGACACGCTGACGGTCGACTTCGACAGCTGAACCGGGGCGGCGCGTCGCGGTGCGGCCCCGCCGGCCCCGCGCCCGCGGTGAGGGGCCGTGCGCCGGGGCCCGCCCGCTCCGGTGGTGAGGTCCACAGGGGTTCCACCGGGTCCGTAGGCGTGGGGCCTCCGCCCGTTGTTCCGGTCCCGGGCGGGCACGCCGGTCCGCGCGCCGCGGCGGTGCCCGGTCGCGCCGCCCGCGTCCCCGAGGGCTGGTCCCGACCGGTCCCACCGGCCGGGGTTGTCCCGGCCCCGGCGGATGCGTCCGGTGCGAGCCGCGGCACGGGGTCCGCCGGTCTCAGGGCCCTTTCCCGCGCGAGGCGCCCTCCGTCGAGCCCGCAGCGGCCGTCGTCCGACCGGGGCCGCCCGAAGCGTCCGCCGCGGCGGGCTGTAGCGTCCGACCAGGCGCTTCGCGCCGACCCGTACGTGCCCGTACGGGTCGGAGTCGACTCATAAACCGGATTTATGAGGTCATAGATCCAGCCCGGCTACTGACTTAGGCTTGCCTTAGTTTAGGCTTCCGGCGAGATCGACTGCCACCGCTCGAAGGGAACCTGAACATGCCTCGCCCCCTGCGGGTAGCCATCGTCGGAGCCGGTCCCGCCGGTATCTACGCCGCCGACGCCCTGCTGAAGTCGGGGGTGGCCGCCGAGCCCGGTGTCTCCATCGACCTCTTCGAGCGGATGCCCGCCCCCTTCGGCCTGATCCGCTACGGCGTGGCCCCCGACCACCCCCGCATCAAGGGCATCATCACCGCCCTGCACCAGGTGCTGGACAAGCCGCAGATCCGACTCTTCGGCAATGTCGACTACCCGGGGGACATCAACCTCGACGACCTGCGCGCCTTCTACGACGCGGTGGTCTTCTCGACGGGTGCCACCGCCGACCGCGCGCTCGACATACCGGGCATCGGCCTCGACGGCTCGTACGGCGCCGCGGACTTCGTCTCCTGGTACGACGGGCACCCGGACGTTCCGCGCACCTGGCCGCTGGAGGCGGAGAAGGTCGCCGTGCTCGGCGTCGGCAACGTCGCGCTCGACGTCGCCCGCATCCTCGCCAAGACGGCCGAGGAACTGCTGCCGACCGAGATCCCGCCGAACGTCCACGAAGGGCTCAGGGCGAACAAGGCGCTGGAGGTCCACGTCTTCGGCCGCCGGGGCCCGGCGCAGGCGAAGTTCAGCCCGATGGAGCTGCGGGAGCTGGACCACTCCCCGAACATCGAGGTCGTCGTCGACCCCGAGGACATCGACTACGACGACGGCTCGATCGCGACCCGCCGCGGCAACAAGCAGGCCGACATGGTCGCCAAGACCCTGGAGAACTGGGCCATCCGCGACGTCGGCGACCGCCCCCACAAGCTCTTCCTGCACTTCTTCGAGTCGCCGACGGAGATCCTCGGCGAGGACGGCCGTGTCGTCGGGCTGCGCACCGAGCGCACCGCCCTCGACGGCACGGGCAACGTGAAGGGCACCGGCGAGTTCAAGGACTGGGACGTCAGCGCGGTGTACCGGGCGGTCGGCTACCTCTCCGACAAGCTCCCCAAGCTGCCCTGGGACGTCGAGTCCGGCACGGTTCCCGACGCGGGCGGCCGGGTGATCCAGGAGACCGGTGAGCACCTTCAGTCGACGTACGTGACGGGCTGGATCCGGCGCGGTCCCGTCGGTCTGATCGGTCACACCAAGGGCGACGCCAACGAGACCGTCGCCAACCTGCTGGACGACCACGCGAACGGCCGGCTGCAGACCCCCGCCTCCCCCGACCCGGAGGCCGTGGACGCCTTCCTCGCCGAGCGGAACGTGCGCTGCACGACGTGGGAGGGCTGGTACCGCCTGGACGCCGCGGAGAAGGCGCTCGGCGAGCCCGAGGGCCGTGAGCGGGTCAAGTACGTCGAGCGCGAGGACATGCTCAGGGAGAGTGGCGCGTAACACGTCCCCGGGCGTCAGCCCGCGCTGACCAGTCCTTTTCGAGTGGCCCCGCCGTATGACGGCGGGGCCGCTCGCGTTTCCGGGCCGCGCCCCGCCTTGCGTTGTGAAACCGATCGGTTTACCTTTTTTCCATGAGAGGAAACCGATCGGTTTCCACGTGATGGGTTCGGAGAGTGGCATGACCGCGATCGAAGGTTCCGTCGTCCTGGTGACCGGCGGCAGCAGGGGGATCGGCAAGGCGCTGGTGGAGGGCCTGTTCGAGCGGGGGGCGAAGAAGGTGTACGCCACGGCCCGCGACCCGCGGACGGTCACGCACCCCGGGGCTGTCCCGCTGGCCCTGGAGGTCACCGACCCCGAGTCCGTCGCCGCCGCCGCGGAGCGCGCCGGGGACGTCACGATCCTGATCAACAACGCGGGGGTCGCCGTGAACGCCTCCTTCCTGGAGGCTCCGGTGGACGACGTGCGCCGGGACTTCGAGACCAACTTCTACGGACCGCTCCTCACCGCACGGGCCTTCGTCCCGGTCATCGAGCGCAACGGCGGCGGCCACATCCTCAACGTCCACTCCGCGCTGTCGTGGATCGGCCTCGCCGGTTCGTACAGCGCCTCGAAGGCCGCCCTCTGGTCCCAGACCAACTCCCTGCGGCTCGACCTCAGGCCGCGGGGGATCGACGTCACCGGGCTGCACGTCGGCTATGTCGAGACGGACATGACGGCCGGTGTCGACGCCCCCAAGTCGTCACCCGCCGACGTGGCCGCGCAGGCCCTCGACGGAATCGAGACCGGGGCCTTCGAGGTGCTCGCGGACGAGGTGTCGCGGCAGGTCAAGTCCGGTCTCTCGGCCGAGCTGCCGGTGCTCTACCCGCAGCTCGCCGCCTAGGACGGGGATCGGGCCGTGGCCGTCGCGACGAGCACGCGGGTACCGCCGCCGCTTCGTGGACCGATCGGTTTCCAGGGGCGCTCCGGCGGCGGTAGCCTCGCCCCCATGACCAGTACGGACAAGGTGTCCACGAGAGACCGGCTGCTCGACGCGGCGACGGAGCTCTTCTACCGCGACGGGGTCTCCATCGGCGTCGAGGCGCTGTGCCGCGCCGCCGGGGTGTCCAAGCGCTCGATGTACCAGCTCTTCACGAGCAAGGACGAGGTGCTCGCGGCCAGTCTGGAGCTGCGCGCGCCCGAGTACTGGGAGCGCCTCGGTCCGGCTCCTGAGGACGGCCGGTCCGCCCGCGCCCGCGTACTGCACGTCTTCGAGCAGCTGGAGCTGGCCTCGGCCGAGGAGGGCTTCCGCGGCTGCCCGTACCTGTCCGCCCTGGTCGAGCTCAAGGACCCCGAGCACCCCGCCAGCGTCGTCGCGCTGCGGGTCAAGGGCGCGCTGACCGAGGCGTTCCGCGAGGAGGCCCGGCGGGGCGGGGCCGGCGATCCCGAACTCCTGGCCCGGCAGCTCACCCTCGTCTTCGACGGAGCGAGCGCCAGGGCCGGCGCGGGCGCGGAGACCCTGGCGGGGCTGGCCACGACGACGGCCGCCGCGCTGCTCGACGCGGCGGGCGTGACGTGAGCGGTGACGTCGCTCGAGCGGGTGACCTCGGCCGTGTGGCGCGCCGGACCTGACGCGGGCGGCGGGACGGGTGCGGCGCGCCCGGCGGTGCGCGGGCGGTGGCTCAGGCCGGGCGCACGGCTCCCGCGAGCCAGTCGTACGCAGCCCTGGCGCTGAACTCGGCCTGCCCGCCGCGTACCAGAAGGGCCGCCGTCGCGAAGGCGCTGTCGCCGGCCTGCGACGGGAGGTACGGGACGGCGAGGCAGCGCATCCCGGCGGCATGTGCCGCCTGGGCGCCGGGGGCCGCGTCCTCCACGACCAGGCACTCCGCCGGAACCGCTCCCAGTCGCCGGGCGGCCTCCAGGAAGACGTCCGGGGCGGGCTTCCCGTGCGCGACCTCCTCCGCCGAGACGACCGTCAGCAGGTACGCGTCCAGGCCGGTGCCCGCGAGGACGGCCCGGACGGCCTCGCGGGAGGAGCCCGAGGCCACCGCCATCGGCACGCCGTCCGCGGCGAGCAGCTCCACGAACGCCCGCATCTGCGGGTAGACGCGGGTCGACGCGCGGGCCAGCTCCAGGTAGCGGCGGTTCTTGTCCGCCAGGAGCACGTCGAGCGGGGCGTCCAGGTCGTACCGCTCCTTCCAGAGCACGAGCGTCTCCCGGGTGCTGATGCCCACGTAGCGCTCGTGGTCGGCCCAGGTGAAGTCCGTGACGCCGTGCTCGGCGAGGGTCTGCCTCCCCGCCTCGAAGTAGTTCGGCTCGCTGTCCACGAGTGTTCCGTCGAGATCGAAGATGACCGAGAGGCCGCCGGGGATGCTCATGCGTCCAGGATGCCAAGGGCCACCTCGGGGCGGCCGGGCCGGGTCCCGGGGCCGACCGCCCGACCGTCGGCGCGTGCGCCGGTCGCGGTCCGCACCCCGGGCCCCGGTTCCGCGGACGCCGACCGCGGTGCCGTGCCCCGCGGATCACCGTCCCGACCGGGCGCGGGTCGGTGCCGGGTGCCGCGGATCACCGCCACCCCGTGCGTCGAGCACCGCCCCGGCCTGAGCGGATCAGTGCCCGGAGCGGGCGGCGACCCACCGTCCCGAGCGGGTGCCGCTCACCGCCCCGAGCGTGCGGCGAACCGCCCGGAGCGTGCGGCGAACCGCCCGGAGCGTGCGCCGATCCGGCACGGGCGCCGCCCGTGCCGGTCAGCGTGCCGCGCGTCCGACCGCCTCCACGAGGGGCAGGACCCGCTGGGGCACCCGTTCGCGCAGAGCGACCTCGGTCCGGGTGCGGACCACGCCCGGCAGGCTGATGAGGATCTGGATCACGTCCTCCAGATGCCCGTTGTCCCGCGCGACGACCCGCGTCAGCAGATCTCCGCCGCCGGTGATCGAGAACGCCTCGATGATCTCCGGAACCGCGGCCAGCGCGTCCCCCACGTCGTCGAGGTGCCCCTGGGTCACCTCGATGTGGACGAACGCGAGCACCGGATGACCCAGCGCGGCGGGCGACACCGACGGACCGGTACCGGTGATCACTCCGTCGCGCTCCAGCCGGTCCAGGCGTGCCTGGAGCGTGCCGCGGGCGACGCCGAGGATGCGGGCGTACTCCCGCACGCTGGTGCGCGGCTGCTCCAGCAGCAGCCGCAGGATGCGGGTGTCGAGCTCGTCCACCGCCATGGTCCGTTGGCCTCTCCGTGGTCCTGCCTGATGCGCCACGACTGTACCAATGGCCCACCTTGTCACGCGCCTGTTGAGCCACTGCCCTCCGATTGCTTACCGTGTGGGTATTCATGGCGCCGCGCAGCGTCGGACGGCAAGGAAGCCGGACCGGACCCGCGGCGCCTTTCCCATGCCCCGAGGGCCGCGCCCGGACGTCCTGTCCGCGCGCACGCCGCGGGCGGGGGTCGACACGGAGACGGGGGCGGGCTGCCGACGGTGAGGAAGATGTTCATGGCACCGGATCCGGGCCTGGTACGGCTGCGGATCTCGCTGCGGGCCGTGCTCGGCATCGGGCTCGCGGTCGCCGCGTCGGAGCTGGCCGGACTCTCGCTGTCCGCGTCGATCACGGCCGGTCTGGCCGCGCTCCTCGCGCTGTTCACGGTCGGCGATCCGACCGTGCGGGGCCAGGCGGTCACCACCGCCCTGCTGCCCGTAGCGGGCTTCCCGGTGCTGGCCCTCGCGGCCACCCTGCACACGGTCCCCACGGCGCGCGACGCGACCTGGCTCGCCGTGGTCCTCGGCGGGGTGTACGCCCGCCGCTGGGGTCCCCGCGGCCACGCGCTCGGCATCTTCGCCTTCATGACCTTCTTCATCACCCAGTTCCTGCACGCGGTACCGGCGCAGCTCCCGGAGCTGTACACCGCGATGGCCCTGGCCCTGGCGGCCTCCTCGGCGGTGCGCTTCGGCGCGTGGTGCGTCGAGCGGCGCCTGCCCGTTCCGGCCGTGCCCGCGGTGCCGGGCGGACGCGGACTCTCCCGGGTCACCACCCGGCAGGCCTTCCAGACGACCGCGGCCTGCGCCTTCGCGATGGCCGCGGGCCAGGTGCTGTCGCACGAGCGCTGGTACTGGGCCGTCGGCACCGCATGGTGGATCTTCGTCAACACGTCCTCGCGGGGCGAGACCCTCGTCCGCGGCTTCCGTCGGGTGCTGGGCACCCTCACGGGCATCGCGGCGGGCATGCTGATCGCCGTACCGCTGCACGGCGCCCCGGCGCCCACCGCGGTCATCGTGGCCGTCTGCGTCTGGGGGATCTTCTACACCGCGCCGCTGTCCTACAGCTGGATGATGTTCTTCGTGACCGTCATGGCGGGCCTCCTGTACGGCCTGCTGGGTGTCCTGCACCCCGGTCTGCTCGTACTGCGCCTCGCGGAGACCGGGGTCGGCGCGCTCGGCGCGGTGCTCGCCGTCGCGCTGGTCCTGCCCGTCACCACGCACGCCGTCACCGACCGCTGGGTCGGCCAGGCCGTGCGCTCCGTGCACGGCTGCACCGCGGCGGCCGCCCGCCGCCTCGCCGGGGACCCCGACGCCGATCCGGCCCCACTGGCCGCCGAGCTGGAGGCCCTGCTCGGGCGGGTGCGCTTCTCCCTCGCACCGCTCGTCCATCCGCTGAACCCGATGCGGGCCCGCAAGGAACGGGCCCGCCAAGTGCTCGCCCTCCTCGACGACTGCGCCCGTGAGGCGCGCGGCCTCGCCGCGGTGGCCGCCGATCCCGACGCCTCGCACGACGCCCGTCTCACGGCCGCCTGCGGGCGTGTCGAAACGGCGGTGGAGGTGCTGGTCGGAGCGGTGCCCGAACGCGCCGTGACGGCCGGTGAGGGCGTGCCGGGACACCACCCCGGCGCCGAGCAGGCACTGGCCCACCTGCACGGCCTGGAGCGCGCGCTCGCCGCCCTGGCCGCACCGCTGCGCGCCTCGGCGGCCGTCGGCGCCTGACCGCCACCCGCGGGCCGCGGGTGGACACCCTGTCGACCGGGCGCCGGACATGCCGTGCGAGCCGGTGGGGCCGTGCGAGCCGGTGGGGCCGCGCACCCGCTGTGGCCGCACTCATGCGTGTGGCCCGGCGATGCGTGTGGCCCGGCGATGCGGACGGCGCGGCGATGCGGACGGCCGGGCGGGTGACGGGAGCGCGTCGGGCCGCTGCCTCTCCGCACTGTCTGCCCGACGCACCGCAGGCCCGTCGTCTCCGTGCGGACCGGTCCGGACCCGGGTCGTGCCGCTCCGTCGAACGCCACGCCGGTGCGCCGGAGGACGTACGGGCGTCGTCCGGACACGGTCCCGTCCGTGCGCACGGCCCCCGACCCGCGATCGGCCCCTCGGGGCACGGCCGAAGCACCCGTTTGGTCTAGGCCATTGACTGCTACCGTCGCCCAGGACATCCCGGAACCGACCCGGTACGGGGCACGGCACCCGAGAGGGGACGGCAGTGGCAGACGGCGGCGGACGGCGACGACGCGCGTACATCGGCTCGTTCACGGCGGCGGGAGGCCTCGGTGTCCTCACCGCGGCGGTGGACGAGGAGAGCGGCGCCCTCACGCCGCTGAGCGCCGTGAACAGCGTCGCCGACCCCTCGTACCTCGCCCTGTCGCCCGACGGCGACATGCTCTACGCGGTCAGCGAGACGGCGCAGGGCGCGGTCGCCGCGTACCGGCTGAAGGGCGACGAACCCTCCCTGGTCGGCCCACTGGTCCCGGTCGGCGGCGGGCCCACCCACCTCAGCCTCTTCGACGGGCACGTCCTGACGGCCGACTACGGCTCCGGCGGCGTCACCGCCGTGCCCGTCCGCCACGACGGGAGCCTCGCCCCCGCCTCGGATGTGCTCCGCCACGAGGGCTCGGGGCCGCACGCGCAGCGCCAGCAGAGACCGCACGCCCACCACGTACGCCCCGATCCGAGCCGCCGGTGGGCGGTGAGCGTCGACCTGGGCACGGACTCCGTAAGGGTCTGCGCACTGCGGGACGGCACCCTCTCCCTGCACCGGGAGATCGCGCTGCGCCCCGGTTCGGGACCGCGCCACCTGGCGTTCCACGCGGACGGCGCCGCCGCGTACGTCGTCAACGAACTCTCCCCGACCGTCACCACCTGCCACTGGGACGCCGTCCGGGGCGTGCTGCGGCCGGTCGCCGAGACGTCCGTCCTCGCCGACCCGCCGGCGGGCGACGCGTACCCCTCCGGCATCGTCGCCTCGCCCGACGGCCGGTACGTGTGGACCGCGACGCGGGGCCCGGACGTCCTCTCCGTGCTCGTCCCCGGCACGGCGGGGCAGGGCCTGCGGCTCGTCGCCACGGTGCCGTGCGGCGGTGCCTGGCCGCGCGCCCTGGCCCTCGACCCGACCGGCCGGTTCCTGTACGTGGCGAACGAGCGCTCGGGCGACGTCACCTGGTTCACGGTGGACCCGGGGACGGGCGTCCCGGTGCGCGGCGGCTCGATGAAGGCGCCGGCCGCGTCCTGCGTGGTGCTCGGCCCCGGCGACTGAGCGCGGGCGCGTACGGGCGGACAGGCGCGTACGGGCCGGACGGGCGCGGTACGGGTGCCGGTGGCGCCGAACGGCGCCCACGGGCGCGGCCAGGGGCCCGCAAGGCACCCTCGCGGGCCCCTGACCAGGCCCTACAGGCCGCGCCGGGCGTCGGCGGGCGTCGGCGGGCGTCGGCGGGCACCGAGAAGGGACGCCGCTGGACGCCGGCGGGCACCGGGCAGGTCGCATGCGGGCGCGTCCGGCAGCCATCCCCGCAGGGCCTGGCAGGGACGAGTTGACCCCGGCGGGCACCCGCAGGCCGCGGCGGACGCGCGCGTCAACCCCGAAGGGCCCGGCTCCTGGTTCAGGAGCGGGCCCTTCGGGGTTCGTGCGTGTGCGGGACCGGGGGAACTAGTGGGCCGGAGCGCCCTGCGGCTGCGGCGGCGCGATGCCGAGCGCGGCCGTGTACTTCGCGAGCGCCAGCTTGCCGATGGCCGGGTACGGGCCCAGCGCCTCGGCGGCCGCGCAGCCCGCCTCCTTCGCGGCGGCGTCGAGCAGCCCGGCGTCCAGCTCGGGGCCGATCAGGTACGGCGCGAGCGCGAGCTGCTGCGATCCGGAGCCGCGCAGCTGCTCGGCGATGGCGGCGATCGAGCCCTCTTCGTCCAGTGCCGCGGCCATCACCGGCACGGCGAGCCGCGCGGCGAGGAGCATGCCGGTGATCCCGGCCGCCTGCACGGCCTCGCTGCCGCCCACGGACGCCAGGATGATGCCGTCCGCGGCGGTGGCCACGGTGAAGAGCCGGGCGCGGTCGGCGCGCGCCAGACCCGCCTCGGAAAGGCGTACGTGCAGGGCCTCGGCGAGCAGCGGGTGCGGACCGAGCACGTCGGTCAGGTCGGCCGCGACGCGGCTGTCCATGACGGCCTGGCGGACCCGGCGCAGCAGCGCGCTGTCCGGTCCGGCGAGCAGGGGCACGACGACGGCCACGGGCCCGTCGGGCTCCGTGACGTCGGATCCGGCGGCGCGGGCCTGCTCGAAGCGGTCGGCGCGTTCCGTGGAGGCGTGCGCGAGAACGGACTGCAGCGTGGGGAACTCGGAGTCGTCCCCGTCCAGGTACCCGATGCGGGCATCGAGGCCGGGAAGCTCGGAGCGCGCGATGCTCACGACTTCCTCGGCGAGACTGCGGGTGGCGGCGCTGGGCGTGCCCGGCACCGCGAGGACGAGCGCGGGCGCGCCCTCGGGAGCCGCCAGCGGTTCCGGTCGGCGGTGCCGGCCGGGCTGGCGGGGTCGCGGCATTCGTACAGGCAGGCCGGACGCGGGCCCAGTGGGGGAGCTCATGGCGCCGCATGTTACTGGCTTCCGGTGCTCCCCTGTTCGGGGAGGGTGCAGGTGAGCGGTATCCGTCCTGTTTTGTCTGATGAGTTACGTACGGTTTGATCTACTCGGCCGTCCGTGGATCAAGCCGGACGGTCCCGCGGGTGGACGTTTGGGCTGCTCGGCGGGCGGGCAGGCGTGACGGCCTCACCGTCCGTCATGTCCGTGGTGTTCGAGGGACCGTCGACGGGTCCGCTGTCCGTGATGCCCTTGTTGTCGGGGGTGTTCGCCGAGTCGCGCGAGTCCGACACGACATGGAGCAGGGCGGGGTCCCGGGGCAGCGCCAGGTGGTCTTCGGCCAGGTCGGCGGCCATGCGCACGGCGCCGGTGAGCGGGTCGCCCGCGGCCGGGACACGCCGTACGTGCGGCAGGCGGTCCGTCAGGGCCGCCCGCAGTGGCACGAGAAGCGGCTCGCCCATGCCGAACAGCCCGCCCGTGAGCGCGAGACGGACCTCGCCGGGTGCGGCGTCCGCCCCGGAGGGGCAGACCGCGGCGGCGGAGTCGGCGATGTGCCCCGCCGCGGTGGCCAGGATTCCCGCCGCCACCGGGTCGTGGGCCGCGCAGGCGGCCACCTCGGGCGCGAAGGACGCGAGTACGGCCGGGCGGTCGGTCCGCGGATAGAGCTGCCCGGGCAACGCCGTGACCGGGCCGAACAGTTCCTCGGCACGGGCCAGCAGCGGGAGCGAGCCCCCGGGCCGCCCGTCGTGGGCCCGCAGCGCGGCGTCGAGGCCCGCCCGCCCGATCCACGCCCCGCCGCCGTGGTCGCCGAGCAGGTGCCCCCAGCCGTCCGCCCTGCGCCAGCTCCGCAGGTCCGTACCGATCGCGATCATCCCGGTGCCCGCCGCGACGATCGCGCCCGCCCGCTGACCCAGGGCGCCCTGGTACGCCGTGACCGCGTCGGCGGCCAGGGCGAGCTTCCGTACGCCCAGGTCGCGGGCGAGCGCCGACGGCAGTTCGGCCCGCAGCGCGTCGCCCAGCGTGCCGAACCCGGCCGCCCCGACGGCGACCGCCCGCAGGCTGCCGACCCCGGCCCCGGCCATGAGCCGGCGGGCCATCGGCACCAGTTGACCCAGGAGGTGCCCGGCGTCGATGCCGCGCGGACCGGTGCGCACGGGCTCCGCGGACGTCAGCGGAGCCGTGACCCGGCCACCGTCCACGGCCAGGGCCACTCGCAGCCCGGATCCTCCGGAGTCCACCCCCAGAACGCCCGGCCGGCCGCCCTTCCGGGCGCCCGGAGAGGTCACGGGAGCCGCCAGTCCACGGGGTCACCGCCCTGTTCGACCAGTAGTTCGTTGGCCCGGCTGAACGGGCGCGAACCGAAGAAGCCGCGGTCGGCCGACATCGGAGACGGGTGCGCCGACTCCACCGCCGGCAGGCTGCCGAGCAGCGGCCGCAGGTTCCGGGCGTCGCGCCCCCACAGGATGGACACCAGGGGCCGTCCGCGCGCGGCCAGGGCCCGTATCGCCTGTTCGGTGACCGCCTCCCAGCCCTTGCCGCGGTGTCCGGCCGTTTTGCGCGGAGCCGTGGTGAGCGCCTTGTTGAGCAGCAGCACGCCCTGCCGGGTCCAGGGCGTCAGGTCGCCGTTGGTCGGCGGGGGCAGGCTCAGGTCGGTGTGCAGTTCCCGGTAGATGTTGATGAGACTGCCGGGCAGCGGCCGCACGTCGGGTGCGACCGAGAACGACAGCCCCACGGCGTGTCCCGGGGTCGGATAGGGGTCCTGGCCGACGATGAGGACCCGGACGTCGTCGAAGGGCTGCTGGAAGGCTCGGAGGACGTTCGGTCCCGCCGGTAGATAGGTGCGTCCCGCGGCGATCTCCGCGCGCAGGAAGTCCCCCATCTCGGCGATGCGTCCGGCCACCGGTTCAAGGGCCTTGGCCCAGCCGGGTTCGACGATCTCGTGCAACGGTCGTGGTGCCACGGCGTCACCCTACTGCCGTACGCGCGACGGCGATCAACCGGTGGTCCCCGTACGGGCCGAACCGGTATGTCCCCTCGCGGACAGGGGCGTTGGGGCGTCGAGGGCGGCCGCTGCCGGACCGGGCGCCCCGACTCGGCAGCGCGGGGCGGTCGGATCGGGTGCCCGGGCTCCGGCGCGCGGCGGACCGTCGCACGACGGGGGCCGGTCCGCCCGTGGCGGGGCTCAAGCGATCACCGCCGCGCGGACGCAGAGGACGTCGGGCAGATGCGAGGCCAACTGCTCCCAGTGGTCGCCGTCGTCGGCCGACGCGAACACCTCGCCGTTGCGGTTGCCGAAGTACACGCCCGCGGGGTCCGCGTCGTCCGTGCACAGGGCGTCGCGCAGGACCGTGCCGTAGTGGTCCTCCTGCGGCAGCCCCTCGGTCAGCGGCCGCCAGCTCCTGCCGGCGTCGTCGGTGCGGAAGACGCGACATCGCCGGTCGGCCGGGACCCGGTCCGAGTCCGCGTTGATCGGGAACACGTAGGCGGTGTCCCCGCGATGGGGATGGGCCGCCACGGCGAACCCGAAGGTGGACGGCAGGCCCTCGCCGATGTCCGTCCAGTGGCCGCCCGCGTCGTCGCTGCGGTACACGCCCCAGTGGTTCTGGAGGTAGAGGCGGTCCGGTGTCGCCGCGTCCTGCGCGATCTTGTGCACGCACTGCCCGAACTCCGGGTTCGGATCGGGCAGGAAGACCGCGGAGACACCCGAGTTGGAGGGCTCCCAGCTCTCGCCGCCGTCCTTCGTGCGGAAGACGCCCGCCGTGGAGACGGCGACCGTCACGGCGCGCGGATCGCGGGCGTCGGTGAGGATGGTGTGCATGCCCTCCCCGCCGCCGCCGGGCACCCACTTGGAGCGCGTGGGGTGCTCCCACAGGGGGCGGACCAGCTCGAAGGTCTCGCCCCGGTCCGCCGAGCGGTAGAGCGCGGCGGGTTCGGTGCCCGCGTAGATGACGTCCGGTTCGGCGGCGGCCGGGTGCAGCTGCCAGACGCGCTCCAGTGAAGCCCCGGTGTCCTTGGGGAACTTGACGGCGGCCCTGGCCGGCTCGGTCCAGGTGCGGCCCAGGTCGTCGGAGTGGAACACGGACGGTCCCCAGTGGGCGCTGTCGCCGCCCACCAGGAGCCGGGGGACGTCGGTGCGGGTGTCGATCGCGATCGAGTACACCGCCTGCGCGTTGAAGTAGGGAGTCTCGTCGAACTCCCAGGAGCCGCCGCGCCTCCGCCCGACGAACAGACCCTTGCGTGTACCTACGGTGAGTAGTACCTCGGCCATGCCGACCACCTCCGGACGTCGCTGTCTCAGACAACGGCCAGTCTGCACCTTGCCACTGACAGTAACCCTTCCGAGCGGCTCCGGCGCAGGTCAGGAGCGTTTCGCGAGGGCGCGGGCAGATGTGCGGCACGTCTCCTGAGCAACCCGGCGGCCGCTCCCGTATGGGACGTCACCGGGTGTGCTCGTGACGAGGAGGGGCCTGCGATGGCGGGAGTACCGGCAGTACGTGGTCCGAGGGCGTTGCTGTGGCGGTGGTGGCCCAACCCCCTCCGCCGCCGCAGCGACAAGGTGGAGGCCTGGACCCTGCTCGCCACCTGGGCCGTCACCCTGCTCGCGGGCGTGCTCGCCGGAGCGGCCACCGCGCAGTCCGTCGAGCGCAGCCTCGCCCGGGAGCGGGCGGAGTGGCGTGCGGTGCCCGCCCGGTTGATCGAGCGCGCGCCCGGTTCGGCCGCGGGCTCCGAACGGGTGTGGGCGAAGGTGCGGTGGACCGCGGCCGACGGGGTGGCCCACGAGGGCCAGACCCGGGTGGAGCCCGGCAGCGCGGCCGGCACCCCGGTCACGGTGTGGACGGACCTCGAGGGACTGCAGGTCACCAGGCCCGCGACGAAGGCGCAGGCGAGCCTCCGGGCCTCGCTGGTCGGGATGCTGATCGGGGTGAGCGCGGCGGCCGTGCCCCTCGCGGGCGGACGCCTCCTGCGCGGACGGCTGGAGCAACTGCGGCTCGACGCCTGGGACGCGGAGTGGGAGCGGGTCGGCCCGCAGTGGGGGTGGAAGACGGGCTGAACCCTCGGGCGCCGGACCGCCCGCCCGGACCGACCCGACCATGCGGACCGCCCGGACCGACCCGACCGCCCAGGCCACCCGGGACGTCCCGACCACCCCGGCGCCCGGACCGCCCCGGCGCCCGGACCACCTGGGACGTCCGGACCCGTCCGGACGGTCCCGTGACGGCCGCGTGCCGCGGCCCCGTTGTCACACTTTCCGGCCCTGTCCGGTCCATCAGGACAGTGGGTCCGAAGGGTTCGGACGGAAGCCAGGACATGACCGGAAGGTTTGCACCATGAGGATCGTAGTGATCGGCGGTACGGGGCTCATCGGGTCGAAGGTGGTCGCGAGGCTGAAGGCGGACGGCCACGAGGCGGTCGCGGCGTCACCGAACACCGGTGTCGACACCATCACCGGCGAGGGCCTGGACGACGTCCTGAAGGGGGCCTCGGTCGTCGTCGACGTGTCCAACTCGCCGTCCTTCGAGGCCGACGCGGTGATGGAGTTCTTCCAGGCGTCCACGACCAACCTCCTGGCCGCCGAGGCCGCCGCGGGCGTCGGCCACCACGTCGCGCTGTCGGTCGTCGGCACCGAGCGGCTGCCCGAGTCCGGCTACTTCCGTGCCAAGGTCGCGCAGGAGGAGCTGATCAAGGGCTCGGGAGCGCCCTACACGCTCGTCCACGCGACGCAGTTCTTCGAGTTCGTGAAGGGCATCGCCGCCTCGGCCACCGACGGCGACACGGTCCGGCTGCCCTCCGCGCTGATCAAGCCCCTCGCCGCGGACGACGTCGCCGACGCGGTCGCCGGCGCGGCGGTCGCGGCGCCGCTGAACGGCATGACGGAGGTGGCCGGCCCCGAGGAGTTCCCCCTCGACGAGCTGGTACGGATCGGCCTCAAGGCCGACGGGGACCCGCGAGAGGTCGTCACGGACGAGTCCGCGGGCTACTTCGGAGCGCCGCTCCAGGAGCGCTCGCTGCTCCCCGGACCGGACGCCCACCTGTCCACGACCCGGTACGCGGACTGGCTCACCGCCGGGCGGTGAGGCCCCGCGGGACCGGGTCCGCACTCCGGACCCGGTCCGACTCCTGGACGGGGCCCGGACCCAACCCCCGACCGGGTCCGGGCCCGTTCCCGACCGCGCCCCGCGCCCCGCGCCCGGACCGCACCCCGGTGCCGGTCCCGGCCGAACCCCGCCCGGTCTCCGACGGAGGCCGGGCCGGTGCGGGGCAGGGCGGGTCGCCGGGCCGGACGGTCCGGACTAGACGGACCGGTGGTACTGGTCCGGCACGTGGACGTCGCCTCCGAGTTCGCGTGCCGAGTGCCGGGCCCATGAGGGGTTGCGCAGCAGTTCCCGGCCGAGCAGCACGGCGTCGGCCTCACCGTTGGCGAGGATCTTCTCGGCCTGTTCGGCGTCGGTGATGAGACCGACCGCGGCCACGGCCATCGGCGTCTCGTTCCTGACCCGCGCGGCGAACGGGACCTGGTAGCCGGGCCCCACGGGAATGCGCACACCGGCCGCGTTGCCGCCGGTCGACACGTCGAGCAGGTCCACGCCGTGCTCGCTCAGCTCGGCGGCGAAACGGACCGTGTCGTCCGCCGTCCAGCCGTTCTCCTCCAGCCAGTCGGTGGCCGAGATGCGGAAGAACAGCGGCTTGTCCTCGGGCCACACCTCGCGCACGGCGTCCACGACTTCGAGGGCGAGGCGCACCCGGTTCTCGTAGGAGCCGCCGTACTCGTCGGTGCGGCGGTTCGAGTGCGGGGAGAGGAACTGCCCGATGAGGTAGCCGTGCGCGCCGTGGACCTCGGCGATCTCGAAGCCGGCGGCCAGCGCACGCCGCGCGGCGTCGGCGAAGCGGCCGACGACCTCCCGGATGTCCTCGGACGTCAGCTCGGTCGGTACGGGGTGGCCCTCGTCGAAGGCGAGCGGGCTCGGTCCGAGCGGCTGCCAGCCGTGCGCCTCGGGTCCGACCGGGCCGCCGCCCTTCCAGGGGCGGTCGGTGGAGCCCTTGCGGCCGCTGTGCGCGAGCTGGATCGCGGGCACGGTGCCCTGATCCTTGAGGAAGCCCGTGATCCGCCGGAACGCCTCGGTCTGGGTGTCGTTCCAGATGCCGAGGTCGTACGGGGAGATCCGCCCCTCGGGGGCGACCGCGGTGGCCTCGACGACGATCAGGCCCGTGCCGCCGGCGGCACGGGCCGCGTAGTGGGCGAAGTGCCAGTCGTTCGGGGCGCCCGCGTCGGGGCCGTCCGGCGCGGCCGAGTACTGGCACATCGGTGCCATCCAGACCCGGTTGGGCACGGTCAGGTCGCGAAGCTCGTAGGGCTCGAAGAGCGCGCTCACGGCGGACTCCATTCGTTGCGGGGCCGTATGGGCAGGGTGGGCCGGACGGGACAGGGCCGGTGGGCACGGGACGCGTCGGAACCGACGGAACCGAAGCACCGGACCGCTTCACGACTCGTACGATAAGCATCGTACTACGGTGAATGTCAAACTACGAAGACCCTCGTACAATGGTCTCCCCGGAGCCCTCCGGGACCGATGGACTGGAGCCGCCGTGACGACCGAAGCCGCGAACAGCAGCACCCGTGTCCTCCCGCACCCGGAGCCTTCGGAGATCCGCCTGGAGGCCGTGCTGCACGCGCTCTCCGACCCGCTGCGGCTCCAGGTCGTGCGTGAGCTCGCAGCCGACGGGCACGAGCTGTCCTGTTCGCACTTCGACCTGCCCGTGACCAAGTCCACGACCACGCACCACTTCCGGGTGCTGCGCGAGGCCGGGGTGATCCGGCAGATCTACCGGGGCACGGCCAAGATGAACGTCCTGCGCGGCGACGACCTGGGCGACTTGTTCCCGGGGCTCCTGGACAGTGTCCTCGCGGCCGCCGCCCGCCAGGCCGCCCGCCTCGGCACCGGCTGAACGCGGGAACTGGCGGGCCGCCGGGACGGCGACCGCCGCCGGTCGCGCGAAGCGGCCGGAGTCGCCGCCTATGCGCCGTCCCGGGCCGCCCTCATCAGGGAGGGCCAGTCCGGGAGCTTGACCACACGCCGGCCCAGCGAGGCGCCGAGCGCGGCCTCGGCCCGTTCGATCGCCTGCCAGCCGGCCCACTCGACGGGCCGGAGCCCCGACGCGCGCAGGGCGGTCAGCGGGTCGCCCGGCAGCGCGCGCCGCGCGAGCGCCGGGGCGTCCGCCAGCAGGGAGGCCACCGTCTCCTTCGCGCACGGGCGGTTGGTGCCGATGACGCCGGTCGGGCCGCGCTTGATCCAGCCGGCCACGTACTCGCCCGGCGCCACCGAACCGTCCCGCAGGACCCGGCCCGCCAGATGGGGCACGGTCGCCTGCTCCTCGTCGAAGGGCAGCCCCTCCAGCGGTACGCCCCGGTATCCGACCGAGCGCAGCACCAACTGCGCCTCGATGTCCTCGTACCGGCCCGTGCCCGTGACACCGCCGCGCCCGTCCGGGAGGGTCCGCTCGAAGCGCACCGCGCCCACGCGCCCCCCGTCGGCGAGCAGTTCGGTGGGCCGGAGGAAGAAGCGGAGGCTGATGCGCCGGGACCCGCCGGCCGGGGGCCGCTCCGCCCAGCCGCGCAGCACCTCCACGTTGCGGCGCTGCGCCGCGGGCAGCGACGACGGGTCGGCGTACGCCGGATCGAGCGCCAACTCCGCCGGATCCACCTCGATCCGGGTGTCCGGCAGGGTGCCCAGTTCCCGCAGCTCCTTGGTGGTGAAGCGGGCCTGGGAGGGGCCGCGGCGCCCGACCATCGTGATCGCACGCACCCGGCTGTCGGCGAGCGCGGCGAGCGCCGCCTGGGGCATGTCGGTGGGGCTCAGCTCGGCCACGCCGCGCGCGAGTATCCGGGTGACGTCGACCGCCACGTTGCCCACGCCGATGACGACCGCCGCCCGTGTGCCCCGTACGAATCCGTCCGCGGCGGCGTCCGGGTGCGCGCTGTACCAGGACACGAACTCGGTGGCCGACCAACTGCCCGGCAGGTCCTCGCCCGGCACCCCGAGATGGCGGTCGGTGGCGGCGCCCACGCAGTACACGACGGCGTGGTACAGCTCCTGGAGGCGGGCGGCGGGCAGCCCGTCCGTGCCGACGAGGACATCGCCCAGGAAGCGGACGCGCTCGTGCTCCAGGACCGTACGCAGAGTCCCCTGGAGCGACTTGATCTTCTCGTGGTCGGGTGCCACGCCGTAGCGCACCAGACCGTACGGGCACGGCAGCCGGTCCAGGACGTCCACCCGGACGCCGGGCACCCGGTCCTGCTGGACGAGCCCCTGTGCGGTGTACACCCCACTCGGCCCGGAGCCGACGACGGCGACCTGCAGCACGGCTGTGCCCCTTCCCCGAGGAGAACGAGGAGATCCGCTGGCGCCTCCAGCATCGCACCGCACCGCCCGCCCGGGGAGGGTCCGCGCGGGGTGTGCGCCGACGGGGTGCCCCTCGGAGGCCGCGTCGCGTCGCTGTGCGCGATGAATGTGATGATGCGGTTACGTTGCGTATGTGCTGGAAACATCCTTCCTTAATCTTTCTGATCGCGACGGTCCGGACGCGGCCGTGGCCGTGTGGCCCGCCTGGGAAGTGCGGGAGCGGGACGCCGTCACGACGTGGTGCAACGTCCGGCTCTCGTTCGACGACGGCGCCCGTGTGGACCTGCTCGCCGTGGTGTGCGACGGATGCGTCTCCGTCGAGGACGTACGCGCCCGGCCCGCGCTCTCGCTCGACGACGTCGCCGTCCTGCCGGACTGGATCGAGGGGCCGCTCCTGGAGGCCTGCGCGGGACCGGCGGCTCCGGGCGCCGACGCCGGCGACGGCACCTCGGACAAGCGTCACGCGCGACCCGAGCGGCCACGGGGTGTCGAGGGGCTGCGGTTCGTCGCGGGGGAGTACCTGGCGGCCCGCGAGGCCGGGCGGGACGCGGTGCTCGCGGTGATGGCCGTGACCGGCCACAGCCGCCGTCGCTCCCTCCGGCTCATCGCCGGGGCCCGGGACGCGGGATTCCTGACCGCGCGTCACGTCCGTCGCTGAGGACGACGACGCGTCCGGTGCCGGTGCGCGAGCGCAGGCACCGGCGCGGGTCGGCGTGCGGGTCCTCGGCAGCATGGCGGGGGCGGCGAAGCGCGTCCCGCCCGTGCCGCGTCAGGACATGTCGCGCATCCTGCTGATCTCGGTGGTCTGCTGCGCGATCACGTCGTCGGCCATCTCGCCGATCTGGATGTTGTTGCCCTCGGAGAGCGCGTCCACGGCCATGGTGATCGCCCCGTCGTGATGGGTGATCATCAGCTTCAGGAACAACTCGTCGAAGTCCTTCCCCTCGGCCGCCCGCAGCTCCTTCATCTGCGCCGCGCCGGCCATCCCCGGCATCGCGGCGTGGTCGTGCCGGTCGCCCTTCGCGTCGCCGCCGTGGTTCTTCAACCAGGCCTTCATCGTGTCGATCTCCGGCCCCTGCGCGGCCGCGATGCGCTCGGCGAGCCGCTTCACCCTGCCCGACTCGGCCCGGTCCGGGACGAGTTCGGTCATCTCCAGGGCCTGGCCGTGATGCTTGATCATCATGCGCGCGTAGGCGAGGTCCGCCGAGTTGGGGGTGTCGTCGTCACGCTGCTCGGCGGCCTGCTCCGCCGAGAGGGTCTCCGCGGCCTCGCCCGGTTTGCCCGGAGCGATCACCGAAGGCCCGCTGCCCGAGGCGGACTTGGGGTCGTCGTCCGAGCCCGTGCAGCCACCGAGAGCGAGGACGGCGGCCGTCACGGACGCCGTGATCAGACGGCGGGACGTACGGCGAGCGAGCACAGTGACCTCCTGTGGCACCTGAAGCGGCTGACACCTTGTGAGTGTTGATGACCGTAGTAACACGCTTCCGAGCATCAGTGATCGGAAACATTCATTACAAGTGCGTTGCCGTCTGTTGATCTGTGCATGATGAAGACGATACTGCGGTGGTACCTGAAACCGTTCAACTGCGAACGGCTACAAGGGAGGACGCAGTGACCCTGTTGAACAACCACCGAACGCGGCGCAGACGTCTGGGAGTCGCCGCCACAGCGGCGGGACTCCTGGCGGCCCTGCTCACGGCCGGACCGGCGGTCGCGACCCCCGACCCCGGGGACGTACCGGCCACAGCGGAGAAGGTCTCCAGGAGTGAGGCCGCCGAAGCCAGAGCCGCCATCGCGAGCGGCGAGATACCCGGGCAGGACGAGATCGTCCACTCGGAGAACATCGAGCACCTCGCGAACATCCCCAAGGACGCTCTGCCGGGCACCAATTCGGACCTCGCCTTCCAGGGCAAGTACGCCTTCGCCGGCAACTACGACGGCTTCCGCATCTTCGACATCAGCAACCCGAGGGCCCCGAAGACGGTCTCCCAGGTGCTCTGCCCGGGCTCGCAGAACGACATCACCGTCTCCGGCGACCTGCTCTTCCTCTCCACCGACTCCTCGCGCAGCGACAACTCCTGCAGCAGCACCACGCAGCCCGCGACCGAGAAGTCCTCCTGGGAGGGCATGAAGGTCTTCGACATCAGCGACAAGAAGAACCCGAAGTACGTCGCTGCCGTCGAGACCGCCTGCGGCTCGCACACGCACACGCTGGTCCCGGAGCGCAGGAACGTCTACGTGTACGTCTCCTCGTACTCGCCGAACGCCGCGTTCCCCGACTGCCAGCCGCCGCACGACGGCATCTCGGTCATCAAGGTGCCGCGCAAGGCGCCGGAGAAGGCCGCGATCGTCAACTTCCCCGTGCTGTTCCCCGGTGAGGGACCGGACGGCGGCGGCAACCCGGGCGGGCCCACCAACCCGGGCGTCTCCAAGACCACCGGCTGCCACGACATCACCGTGCTGCCCTCCAAGGACCTCGCGGCGGGCGCCTGCATGGGCGACGGCATCCTGTTCTCCATCAAGGACCCGGAGAACCCGAAGGTCATCGACCAGGTCCAGGACAACGTGAACTTCGCGTTCTGGCACTCGGCGAGCTTCAACCAGAAGGCCAACAAGGTCGTCTTCACCGACGAACTGGGCGGCGGCGGAGCGGCCACCTGCAACGCGACCGTCGGTCCGAACCGCGGTGCCGACGGCATCTACGACATCGTCGGCAAGGGCGACAGGCGCAAGCTCGTCTTCAAGAGCTACTACAAGATCCCCCGCCACCAGGCGGACACCGAGAACTGTGTCGCCCACAACGGCTCGCTGATCCCGGTCAAGGGCAAGGACATCATGGTCCAGGCCTGGTACCAGGGCGGCATCTCCGTCTGGGACTTCACGAACTCCGCGAAGCCGAAGGAGATCGCGTACTTCGAGCGCGGCCCGGTGAGCACCGACACGCTCCAGGTCGGCGGCTCGTGGTCGGCGTACTACTACAACGGCTACATCTACTCCAACGACATCGCCAAGGGCTTCGACGTCCTGAAGATCAACGACCGCCGTACCGACCCCGCGAAGTGGAACCGCCTGCGCGAGCTGAACGTGCAGACGCAGCCGGACTACTTCGACTGACCGGCGGCATCCGGCTCACGGTCCTGCTCGCGGCCCTCGGGCGCGAAGAACCGTGAGACGTCCTCGTGGAACGTCCCGTCGGGCGCCTGTGCGTCCGGCGGGGCACCGCGTTCCCAGTCGAGGCGGTAGCGCCGGAACAGCTCGGCGCGCAGGGTGAGCAGCGGCATCGGGGCCCCGGGCACGAGCGCCGCGTACATCGAGCCCATCAGGAGCGCGCGCAGCATCGGATAGTCGGCCGCGGTGTCGGGCGAGCCGTAGCGGGCCACGGTGTCCCCGAGCAGTTCCGCGAGCCGCCGCTGCTCGGCGCACTGCACGAACCCCTCGGCCTGGAGGATGCCCGCCATGTGCTGGCGCATCAGCACCGGGTGGTCCCGGGCGAGGCCCAGAACGGCGTCTATGGCCCGCGCCATTCGCTCCCGGCCGTCTTCGGTGCGCGGCTCGCGTTCCAGCGCCTCCTCCAGCGTGCGGTGCATCAGCCGGTGCACGGCCGACTGGACGAGCTGCCGCTTGCCCGGGAAGTAGTACGAGACGAGTCCGCGGGCGGAGCCCGCGCGGTCCGCGATGTCGCCGAGCGTCGTGGCCTCGTAGCCGCGCTCGCCGACCACCTCCACGGCGGCCTGGAGGAGCCTCTCGCGGGAACGCCGGCGCAACTCTTCATTGACCGCGGCGCTGCGAGGGGACATCCTGTACTCCTGCGTTGACTGGCTGTCAGCCAACTATACTCAGCGCTTCCGGCGAGCCCCCGGCAAGGGGTGCCCGCCGGGATGCCGTCCGCCCGGGGCGACGCGGGGGATCGTCCCGGGCGGACGGCGAGTGAAGACGCGTTTCACAGGCGCGCCCCCGTCACCGCCCGAGCCCGCACGCACCGTCGTCGCGGGCTCGCTTCGCTCCCCGCCCCGCCCGGTGCGCCGGCGAGGCCGCCCGGACGCGGGACGGCCTCCAACCCGCTGGACGCGCCGCCGCTGTGCCGGGTCGGCCCCGCGGCTCCCCGGGAGGCTGCCGGGGCCGGGCCCGACAGGCCCGTGCCGCCACCGCGCCGCGTCGCAGAGCCGCCGTCCGCTCCTTACAGTGGAGGCGAGTGCCGAGGAGGCGTACGCACATGGATCAAGAGCAGATCCTGGCCCGGATCACGACGATGGTCGACGACGAGCGCAGGCTCCGCGAGGCGCTCGCGGCCGGGCAGATCGACGGTGCGACCGAGCACGAGCGGCTCGGGCAGCTCGAACGCGATCTCGACCAGTGCTGGGACCTGCTGCGCCAGCGGCGGGCGAAGTCGGAGTTCGGCGAGAACCCGGACGACGCGCACGTACGTCCGTCGTCGCAGGTCGAGGGCTACCAGGCCTGATCCCCGCCGTCACCGCCCGCCACGGCGGCGCACCCCGCCGTGGCGGGCGCCCGGCGGGACGGGGGAGCGCTGCGGGGCGCCGGACGTCACGGCACGACCGGCGGTCGGCCCACCATGTCCAGTACCGGCAGCAGCCCGCCGGGCCGTTCGGCCACCGGCAGGTGGTCCACGAAGTGCACGGCGCAGCCCAGGGCCGCCGCGCCGCCGTCCGCCCGCCGGTCGTCGCCGACCATCAGCGTCTCGCGGGGATCGGCGCCCAGGGCGTCGCAGGCGGTCGCGAACAGCCGCGGGTCCGGCTTCTGGATGCCGTACACGTACGACATGACGTACGTGTCGATGTACGGGTCCAGGCCGTGGTGCCGGAACACCGGACGCAGGTCCCAGCCGATGTTGCTCACCACGCCGACGGCCACCCCGCGCCCGCGCAGTCCGTCCAGCACGCCGATCGCGTCCGGGTAGGGGTGCCAGGCGGCCGGCTCCATGTGTCGGTCGTACAGCGCGTCGTGCAGCGCCGGGTCGGGCAGGTCCACGCTGCGGGAGGCGCCGGTGAACGCGGCCCTGTGCAGTTCGGCGGTGCGGTCGCGCTCGGCCCACACACCGGCCACCTCCTCGGGCGGCGGCCCCGACGGAGAGGCGCCGCCGGGCAGCGCGCCCGCCGCCTCCAGCGCCCCGGCGGTCCGGATCAGCTCCGGTTCGGGCAGTGTCGTGCCGGCCGCGGTGAGCACGGCCCGCAGCCAGGACTCGGCGGACTCGACGCGGAAGAGGGTCCCGGAGAAGTCGAACAGCACGGCAGCCATGCGCTGGACCCTACCGGCGGGCCTGTCCACCCGAGGGGGCGCTCCGGGGCACACCCGGCGCACGCGGCGGCGGCGTGGGGCCCGCCGGCGGCGATTCGCGCTGTGCCGCTGGTGCGGGCCGCCGGTCCGGTGCCGCGGTGCGGCGGCCGGTCCGGTACCGGTGGTGCGGCCGGTCCGGTACCGGTGGTGCGGCCGGTTCGGTACCGGTGGTGCGGCCGGTTCGGTGCCGGTGGTGCGGGCGGCCGGTACCGGTGGTGCGGGCGCTACCGGAGTTCGCCCGGGCCCCGGAACCTGTCGTACGAGGCGATCGCCAGGGCCACGACCAGCGCTCCCAGGAGCCAGCCGCCGAGCACGTCGGTCGGCCAGTGCACCCCCAGCCAGATCCTGGTGGCACCCACTCCGAGGACGGAGACCGCGGCCACGGCCGCCGCCGCGCGCCACAGCGTGCGGCCGGCTCCGTACAGGCGCAGCAGCCAGAGCACCAGCCCGCACACCACCGTGGCGGTCATGGCGTGTCCCGACGGGTAGGCCGCGTAGTGGGCCGAGTCCACCGGGTCCGGCCAGACCGGGCGTTCGCGGCCGACCGCGGCCTTCAGGCCCTGCTGGAGCAGCGCGCTCAGCAGGCAGGTGGCCGCCAGCCACAGCGCGAGCCACCACGCGGAATGGCGCAGCACCAGCCAGAGCACCGCGGCGGTGCACAGGGCGCGCATCGTCCACGGGTCCCAGACCCAGTCCGTGAGGACGCGGAACGCCTGCGTCAGTTCCGGGTCGTCCACGGCCCACCGGTGCGTCGTACGGGCGATGTCGCCGTCGAGGACCATGAGCGGATGCCAGGACACCGCGACCAGGACGAGCAGCAGGACGGACGGCAGGGCGAGCGCGGCCGCCACGCGCAGGGCTGTTCCGGAGCCCGATGCGTGCGGCGGAGCGACGACGGATGGCGAGTGCATGGGGTCGATCCTCGCCGACCGGCGGCGCCGGAGGCGAACACGCGCGGCTCCTGGCGGTTCGGGGCGGCTAGCCGAGGGCGCGCAGTCCGGGGACGAACGCCACGAGGACGGGGACCACGGGCACCAGGGCCGCCGCCGCCGTGAGCCGCAGCCGGCGGCCCGCCGTCAGCCGGTCCGGGGGAGTGAGCAACCGCTGGACGCGCTGCGGTACATGGGCCTGAGGGGTGGGGCTGGGCCCGAACACGCCCCGGTCCTCGTTGAGTTCGACCAGCGCCAGCGCGGTCGTCAGCCGGCCGAAGCGGCGTGAGGCCATGTCGTCCGCGGCGAGTTCGACGAGGCGGTGCATCTCGTCGCGGAACGCGGCGAACACCGGGATCTGCGGAAAGCCCGTGGCCAGCGCGGCCGAGGAGTGCAGCAGCCAGTCGTGGCGGGCCTGCGCGTGCCCCTGCTCATGGGCGAGCACCGCGTCGAGCCGGCGGCCCTCGAGTCGGCGCAACGCGGCCGTGGTGAGCACGAGTCGGGGTGTGGCCCCGGGGAGCCACCATGCGTCGGGGCGCTCGCCCTCAAGGACGACGAGTCGATCGCTGCTGGGCTCCTCGCCCGGCAACAGCGGTGCGCGCAGGAGGAGTTCGGCCCGACTCCGGCGGCGCCGCGCGGCGGACCCGGCGATCTCGCGGACCAGCATCGCCGCGCTCCACGCGCCGCCGAGGGCGAGCGCCACCGCGATCGTCGCGGCCCAGGAGCCCCCGGTGAGTGCGTACGCCTCCACGACGTCGCGCGGGGCGGGGGCGAAGACGCGGCCGCGGACCGCCTGCCAGGCGGCTGCCGCACTCAGCGTCATGGACAGGGCGAAGCACAGCAGTACGGCCGCCACCACGCACTGCCACACCCACAGCGCGACCACCGGCTCACGGTCCTGCCAGTCCGTCCGCGCGAGGAGCCGCGGAGCGAGGACGGCGGCCAGGGCGCCGAGCAGCAGCAGTGCCGCGGGGACCATCATGGGTGCAGCCTATGAGCGGGGTGCCGTCCGCGGATACGGCCCGCCGCGGCAAAGTGACGCAGACCACGGGCCGTTGAGCCGCTCCGGGCGCGGGAGGGCGGGACCCGGGCGGCCGGGACGCTTCAGGCGCTCCGCTTCGGACGGTCAGACGCCGAGGAGCATCGCGAGCATGCCGATGCCCATCGACAGGCGGCACGCGCGGGCCAGTTCCAGCCGGTCGCCCCAGCCGACGGCGGCGGCACCTCCCGGCCTGCCGGCCGCGGTGACCGGTATCAGCCGGCTGCCGGTCCACAGCACGTAGCCGGTGAAGTACACGAGCAGCACTCCGGTCAGCACGGGAACCCCCGTGTGCCCCCCGCGGGCCATCACCAGCGCCATGTAGGCCATCGCGCACGCGCCCACGAGGTGGTGCAGATGGTGGCCGCCGGTCCGCGCACCCCACAGGGCGCGCAGCGCGGCCGCGCCGAACACGGCGGTGTGGACGGCCCAGGCCCAGCGGGGCGGGGTCACCACCGCGGCGGGCACGGCCATCACGGCCATGCCGAACCCCATCAGCGCCTCGCCGCCCGCCGTGCGGCGCTGCTCCTCGACGGCGCTGCGCATCCGCAGCAGGCAGTAGGCCCCGGTCGCCGCGCACAGCGCGACGAGCAGCCAGCCGGACGACCCCGCTCCGTGCACCGCGTACCTCCCCGCTCGCCGGTGTCGGACTGTCCGGTCGAAGAGATGCCCCGGCCGGTCGGTGCGCAAGCGAGCGCAAGGGAGTACACGGGGAGCGTGCGGGGGGTGCACCCGGACACGGAAGCAGGTGGTCCGCCCGGGGACGGGAGGCGGGAGGCGGGGGCGGCCGGTGATCGGGAGGCGGGAGGCGAAGGCGACCGGTGATCGGGCGACGGGCGATGGGAGTCGGGCGACGGCGCAATATCTTTCACGAGTAAAACACCTGCTAATCTTCCATTCCATGAGCAGTGCCGTCCCCAGCCCTCCGCGCATGCGCCCGCTGCCCCTCGCCGGTGTCCTGCGGGTCGGCCGCCCCTCCGACATCTGGTTCAAGCCCGCGCTCAGCGTGGTCGTCGCCACGGGCGTGCCGAACCTGACGCTGCTGGCTCTCGGCCGCCTCGACCTCGCCATGTACACGATGGCCGGGTCGCTCTGCGCGCTCTACGCCCACAACCTGCCGTACGCCGCGAGGGCCAGGGCGCTCGCCCTGGTCGTGCTGGGCATGCTCGCCACCGTCGCGGTCGCGCTCGTCACGGCGTCCCTGGCGTCCTCCGCGGCGGTCCTCGTGACGGTCGGAGCGCTCCTCGCCGCCGCCCACAAGGCGCTGTGCGACGCCACGGGCATCGGCCCGCCCGGACCGGTCGTCCTCACCTTCATCGGCTCGGCCGCGCTCTTCGCCCCGCAGACGGCCGGGCAGGTGCCCGGACACCTCGCCCTGGTCGCCGCGGCGGGCGCCTGGGCCTGGCTCGTGGGCATGGCGCCGGGCCTCGTACGCCCGCACGGCCCGGAACGCCGCGCCACGGCCCGCGCGCTGGCCGCGGCCGCCGACTGCGCGGCGGCCGTCGGCCCGGACGGCCGCCCCGACGCCGGGCATGAGCGGGCTCGGGCGGCCGCGGCCGCCGCCGTGCACGCGGCCCGGCAGTCCCTGCTCGCCGCCGGCGCTCCGGCCGGAGCCCGCCGCGCGCTCGCGGGGCTCCTCGTACGGGCCGAGGTCGCGCTCGCCGCACCCGCCGACGCCGACCCGGCGCTGCTGCGCTCGTGGGCGCGCGACCTGCGCGGCAGGCGGCCGGCGCCGTCCCCGGCGGCGGGACCCGGGTCCGCCGAACTCCTCGGCGTGGACGTGGCGGAAGCCCTCGGGAAGCGGCGTGCGGCGGCCCGGTTCGGCCCGCTCGTGCCGATCGCCCTGCGCACCGCGCTCGGCTGCGCGCTCGCCGGATACGCCTCCCTGGCCCTCGGCGTCGGCCGGCCGTACTGGGCCCTCGTCACCGCCGCCTCGCTCTACCAGGCCAACCTCGTCCTGACCTGGAACCGGGGAGTCCAGCGCGTCGTCGGCAACCTCGCGGGCGTCCTCCTCTTCGCGGCCGTCGTACCGCTCGCCCACCTCGGCCCCGCCGCCCTCGTGCTGTGCTGCCTCGCCCTCAATTTCGGGGCGGAGGCGCTGATCGGCCGCAACTACTGGCTCGGCAGCGTCTGCGTGACGCCGATGGCCCTGCTGGTCACCGAGTTCGCGGGCTTCCGGCCGGCCGGTGAGCTGATGACGGAGCGCATCGCCGACACGCTGGTCGGCGCACTCGTCGGCCTCGCCGCCGCGGTCGCCGTCACCAATCGGAGGGCCGGGGACCGCGTCGAGGACGCGCTCGGCACCGCGACCCGCGCCCGCGAGGACGCCGAGCGGCTGATCTCGGCCGGGAGCACCGGCTCCGGGGGGCTGGAGCCGGCCCGCCGACGGCTGGCCGGCGCACTCGTCGAGCTGCGCGCCACCGCCGACGCGGCGGCCGGCGAGTGGTGGCAGCGCGCCCTGCCGGGGGAGCGGGTGATGCGGGTGGAGCGGGCCGGACACCGTACGCTCGCGGCGACGGTACGACGCCAGGGACCGCACGTTTCGGAGGACGCACGGGCATGACGGCAGGGAACGGGCCCGCGGCGGCCTCGGGCGCGGGGGACACGCTCGCCGCGGTGGTGCGGCAGTGGAAGGCGGTCCACCCGGACCTCGACACCGGTCCCATGGAGGTCATCGGCCGCATCAACCGCTGCGCGGCGCTGCTCCAGCAGGCGGAGGACGCGCCGCTGCGCCACGCGGGACTCACCCGGCCCGAGTTCGACCTCCTGGGCGCGCTGCGCCGCACCGGCCTCGAACTCACCCCCGGCGACCTGATCCGCGAGACCTTCTCGTCCGGCGCCGCCGTCACCAAGCGCCTCAAGCAGCTGACCGAACGCGGCCTGGTCGAGCGCCGCGGCGACACCCGGGACCGCCGGGTCGCGCATGTGCGGCTCACGGACGCGGGGCGCGACCTCGTCGACGGCATCCTGCCCGAGCAGCTCGCGTACGAGACGGGCGTGCTCTCCGGTGTCGACGACGACGGGCAGCGGGAACTCGCGGCGCTGCTCGGTGAGCTGCTCGTGCAGCTCGAGGGCAGGCTGCGTACACCGCGCGGCTGACGACGGCACGCGGACCGCCGGTGGCGGAACGCGCGCCCAGGGCCGCGGGGGTGCGGGGGTGCGGCGTACGTCGGTGCCGGCGTCCCTCGTCCCGCGCCGCCCCGCCTCGTCGTCCCCCGCGCCGTTCCTCGTCGTCCCCCGCCGCTCGAACGGCGCCGGAGCGCGACCGGATGCTCGTCGGAGCCCCGCTCGACGGTCGCCGGACTCGCGCTCGAACGCTGCTCGGCCGCGACTCGAACGCCCCTCGACCCCCGCTCGAACGGCCGTCGTCCGCCGCTGCACGCGGGACCGCCCCGGGCCGGGACCGCCCGCGTTCAGGTGCGTTCGGTGAACAGGCCCGGCCCCCGCGGCCGGTGCCCCGCCGGGGTGACCGGTGCGGGGACCACTGCGGGGACGGGCGCCGGTACCTGTGCGGGGACCGCCGCGCCGGACTGGTCGTCGGCGGTGACGCGCCGGAGCGCGCGCGGCGAGGCCGACCATTCGCGGATCACGGGCGCCGTGCCGTCCCACCAGTCGGCGTTGCCGTCCTCGATGCAGCGCAGCAGGACACCCTCGCGCAGGGCCCACGGGCAGATGACCACCTCGTCGACGCCCATCAGCTTCATCGAGGTGTGCGCGACGATCGCCCCCGCGAGGGACTGGCCGGACCGTGCGGCGGAGATGCCGGGCAGGCCGGCGCGCCCCGCGGCCGGCAGCGCCGCGAGCCGCTCGACGGCCGAGCCCAGGTCGGCGCGGGTCATGACACGTTCGGTGAACGGCCCCGACCGGCCGGGCGCGGCGCCGCACAGCCGCCCGAGCTGCTGGAACGTCCGAGAGGTGGCGACCGCGGTGCGCGGGGCCTCCCAGCGGATGCGGGCCGCGACATCGCGCAGCTGGTGCCTCACGTGCCGGCGCAGCAGGCGGGTCCGGTGCGCCGAGGGCGGGTCCTGGCCCCGCAGGAACTCGCGCGTCATCCGGGCTGCCCCGAGCGGCAGGGAGATGGCGAAGTCGGGCAGTCTGCTGCGGCCGAAGGCGACCTCCAGCGTGCCGCCCCCGATGTCGAGCAGGGCCAGCGGACCCGCGCGCCAGCCCATCCAGCGCCGCGCCGCGAGGAAGGTCAGTTCGGCCTCGACCTCCCCGGGCAGCACATGCAGCCGCACCCCGGTGTCCGCCGCGACCCGGTCGAGGATGTCGAGGCGGTTCGGGGCGTCCCTGACGATCGCCGTGGCGAAGGCGAAGGGTCTGGTGACGCCCCAGCGTCTGCCCTCGTCCCTGGCGTCCGCCACCGCCTCCACCAGCCGTGCCACCTGCTCCGGCGGCAGCCTGCCCCCGCGCTCCACGTGGTCGGAGAGCCTCAGCTGCCGCTTGGCCGTGTGTACGGGCAGGGGCACGGCTCCGTCCGTCTCCGCTATGACGAGTCGTACCGTGTTCGAGCCGATGTCCAGTACACCCATGCGCATCCCCTTCCCGTACCCGTGGCGGCCCTCGCCATACCGTCGCCGCACCGGCATCCGCAATGACGGTTTTGTGCCGTTCTGTCCGGGTACGGAGGAAGCATGGACAGCTTCCGAGTGGACATCGCGCTGCCGGACGAGGTCGTCGCCGGCTGGGCTCCCTTCGTCGTGGGAATGGCCGTCACCGCGCTGCTGGTCGTCGCGGTGTGGTGGGGCATGAGGGTGCGTGCCGGTGAACCGGGGCCGCCGAGCCCGGAGAGCCAACCACATCTCCCGGCGACCGGTGCGGTCCGCGAGGAGAGCGAGATGCGCGAGCCCGACGAGATGCCGCACGACGGCAGCGTGCTCACGCCGCACCAGTTGCACGCCCACGGCACGCGCCGCGCCAAGCTGCAGAAGCGCCCGGTCTGGAACACCAACAGCAGCGGCGGGTTCGGCAGCGGAAGCCTCGGCCACCACTGACCCCGCGCCCCGACCGGTCCGTGCCCCGTGGGGCCGGGATCCCACGGCGATCCCGGCGGGCGCGTCCGAGGCCCGCGGGGAATCTGCGTACGGCCCGCCCTCCGTGAAGACCCCCGGGGGCGGGCCGCCGGGCGTCCCTGTCGTGGCGTCTCCGATCGGGGCAGGCCGGTTCCGCGGGGCGGGTCGGGGCAGGTCCGGGGGTGGGGTCGAGTCCCGTCAGGGCCGGTGGCGCAGGGGGTGGTCCGCCGGGACCTCCACGACCACGATCTCCGTGCCGTCCGGATCGGTGATCCACATCTCGATCAGGCCCCACGGCTCCTTACGGGGTGGGCGGAGCACCTCGACGCCCGCCGCCACGAGTTCGTCGTGCGCGGCCGCGACGTCCGCGACCTGCAGCCACAGCTTCAGCGCGGGTGAGGGGGCGGCGTCGGAGCGGCCCGCCACCTCCAGGAACCCGCCGCCCAGGAAGTAGACGGTGCCGCGTTCGGGACCCGTGCCGAACTCCCGGTAGACGGGCAGGCCCAGCCGCTGCCCGTAGAAGGCGCGGGAGCGTTCGGGGTCGGTGGGCCGGAGCAGGGTCCTGCTGCTCAGTACATGCACCATGCGTCCCGAGTCTAGTGAGGGGGATACGCTCTTCGGTGCCCGAGCCCTGCCGAGAATCGGAGAAACGCTCCATGGACAGCGCCGCCACCGCCGCCGACGGACTCACCTTCCGCGATGCCGCGGACGCGGACGTGGACGCCCTGGTGGCGCTCGTCGAGTCCGCCTACCGGGGCGACTCCAGCCGTACGGGCTGGACCACCGAGGCGGACATCCTGGAAGGCCGTCGCACGGACGCCGAAGGCGTGCGCGAGGTGATGAAGGCCCCCGACGGCCGTCTGCTGACCGTCGAGCGCGACGGCGCGATCGTCGCCTGCTGCCAGCTCGAACACCGCGGTGACCACGCCTACTTCGGCATGTTCGCGGTCAGCCCCGCGCTCCAGGGTGCCGGCCTCGGCAAGGTGATCATCGCCGAGGCCGAGCGCATCGCCCGCGAGATCTGGGGTGTGCGCGAGATGCACATGACCGTGATCTCCGTACGCGAGGACCTCATCGCCTGGTACGAGCGCCGCGGCTACCGCCGTACGGGAAGGATGACGCCCTTCCCGTACGGCGACGAGCGGTTCGGCATCCCGCAGCGCGACGACCTCCGGTTCGAGCTGCTGGTCAAGGACCTCGCCTGACCGTCACGCCGTGAATCGGCCGGTGCGTTTGATCTCCGGGTAGTCGGTAGTGGCGCCGTCCAGGCCGAGCGCGCGCACCAGCCGCAGATGGTCCTGGGTGTTCACCACCCAGCCGATGATCCGCAGGTCCGCCTTGCGCGCCCGCTCGACGATCTCCAGTGTGAGCCGCCGGATGTTCAGTACGAGGCTCGTGGCGCCGACCGCGGTGGCCCGCTCGACGACATCGGTGCCGTAGCGGCTGGCGACGAGCGCCGTGCGCACCCCGGGCACCAGGCGCGCGATCTCCGCGACGGCCTCGTCGTGGAAGGACAGGACCTCGACACGGGCGGCCAGGTCGCGTCCGTTCATGACCTCCGCGAGGGCCCGGGCCGCGGCCACGTCCTTGATCTCCGCCTGGAGTGGTGCCGTGACGGCGTCGAGGACCTCCTCGAAGACCGGTACCCGCTCGCCCCGGCCCGCGTCCAGCGCGCGCAGCTCGGCGAGCGTCTTCCCGGCGATGGGGCCCGATCCGTCGGTCGTGCGGTCCACGTCGGCGTCGTGCATGACGACGAGCGCGCCGTCCTTGCTGAGGTGCAGATCGAGTTCGATCACGTCGAGGCCGGCGTGCTGGGCCGCGACGAAGGAACGGAGGGTGTTCTCGGGTTCGACACCCATGATTCCGCGGTGACCGATGGTGAGGAAGTTCAAGGCTGACTCCGCTTCCGTCGACGGCGGCTCGGCTGCCGCGTGCTGCTCTCCCTTACCCACGCGGCAAGCCCGCAGCCTAATCGCCCCGACCGGCGTTGGACCCGCTGCGGCAGCGGGGAATGAGGCCTTCCAGCCACGGGAACGAGCGCTGCTGTGCGGGTGCGCGGCTCACCCGTCGGTGGGCGAGTCCCGGGCGGGTTGACCGGAGGACGATCACTACCCGCCGGACGCGGAAGTATTCGGCTTTGCCGTGCCCCACAGGAAAAAGAGCGGTGATACCCCGGGTGGGACGGGACAATCTCCCGATCCTCCCCTTGTGGAAGGGAACTGTCGCCACGTACGGTGTTCATACGCGAGGTTCTCCTGAGAAGGATGGGACATGACGGAAATTCTTGTGCAGGTGGGTACGGAGGAGATCGTTCCTCCTCGGGACAGGGTGGTGGAGCACCCGGCCTGGCCCGTGCTCAAGGATGCCGTGGAGCGGATCCGGCCATGGCAGTCCAAGGACGGGTCGATCGACTTCGGCGCCGAGTCCGCTCCCGCGCCCGCCGAGGCGGACCTGGCCGTGCGCCGGGTCGTCGACGCCGTCGAGGAGCTCTCCCCGCTGCTTCCGCACGACGCCGCGTACCACCAGGCGCTCGTCAAGGACCTGCGCCGCTGGGCGGACGGCGGCTTCGAGGTGCCGGACTTCCTCGACTCCCTGCTGGCGTTCCAGCCCGCGGCGCACCGCGCCGACGGTCTCCAGCACCTGGTCGTGTTCCCCATGTACACGCAGAACGGCAACCCGGACCGCAACCTCGAAGCGGTCGTCCTGCGCATGGTCTGGCCCGACTGGCTGGCCGAGCTGGAGCGCACCCGCTTCGACAACCCGCTGTTCTGCGGCATCACCTTCGAGGACTTCACGGCCGGCTACGACACGAACTCGGCCGTCCTCTTCCCGGAGACCATCGCCGTGCGCGAGGCGCCCGAGCGGTTCACCTGGGGCGGCATCTTCTGCGACCGCGAGGCGGCCCGCTTCCGCGCGGTGACCGAGGCCGCCGTCAGCACGCTCGGCCTGGAACTCCCCGACGACATCCGCGAGATGGTCGGCGACCAGGCGCGCTGCGAGCAGGCGTTCGTCCTGTGGGACATGGTCCACGACCGCACCCACAGCCACGGCGACCTGCCCTTCGACCCCTTCATGATCAAGCAGCGCCAGCCGTTCTGGATGTACGGCCTGGAAGAGCTGCGCTGCGACCTCACCGCCTTCAAGGAGGCCGTGAAGCTGGAGTCCGAGGGCAACGCGCACGGCCGGGACGTGCAGTACGCGGTGCTCTTCGACCGGATGTTCCGGTTCCCCGTCACCGGCGACCGCGTCCGCAACTACGACGGTCTGGGCGGCCAGCTGCTCTTCGCCTACCTGCACAAGCACGACGTCGTCCGCTGGACGGACAACAAGCTGCACATCGACTGGCAGCGTGCGCCGCAGGTCACCAACCAGCTCTGCGCCGAGATCGAGGACCTCTACCGGGCCGGCATCGACCGCCCGAAGCTGGTCCACTGGTTCGCCGCGTACGACCTCGTCTCCCAGTACCTGGCGCCGCACCCCGGCTCCCGCTGGGCGAAGGGTCCCGACGCGCTCGACCTGTCGCTGCCGCCGCGCAAACTCGTGGACGACGTGCTTCCGGACGAGTTTCCCCTGAGCATGTTCTATGAGGCGCTCTCCAAGAGGTTGAAGACGGTGATCGCCTCGACCAAGGGCATCACCGCGGCGGGCGCCGAGCGGGCCGCCGCGTGAGCGCCCGCGCCGAGGCAGCTCAGGAGGTTGGGACCATGACCGAGGAGAACGGGAACGGAGCACTCGGCGGCGCGGTGGTCGCGGTGGCGGGGGCGGGCGGACCCGCGGGACGGGCGACCATCCTGCGGCTGGCCGAGGCGGGGGCCGTCGTCGTTGCCTCCGACAACGATCCGGAGCGGCTCGCCGAGGCGGTCGACGCGGCTCGCTACGCGCACGGCGGGGCCACCGTGGTCGGCGACACCGTCGACCTGCTCGACCTGCAGTCGGTCCGGGACTGGTCCAACCGCACCGAGAAGGAGTTCGGCCGCGTCGACGGCCTCGTCCACCTCGTGGGTGGCTGGCGCGGCGGAGAGACGTTCACCAAGACGAATCTCGACGACTGGGACCTCCTGGAGATGCTGCTCGTCCGCACCGTCCAGCACACCTCCCTCGCCTTCCACGAGGCCCTGCAGCGCAGTGAGCGCGGCCGGTACGTGCTCATCAGCGCCGCGGGCGCCAGCAAGCCCACCGCGGGCAACGCGAGCTACGCGGCGGCCAAGGCCGCGGCCGAGGCGTGGACGCTGGCCCTGGGCGACTACTTCCGCAAGGCGGGGGGCGAGCAGGGGCCGACCTCCGCTGCTGCGATCCTGGTCGTGAAGGCTCTGGTGCACGACGCCATGCGCGCCGAGCGCCCGAATGCGAAGTTCGCGGGCTTCACGGACGTCACGGAGCTGGCCGAGGCCGTCGCCGGCGTCTGGGAGCGGCCCGCCTCCGAAGTGAACGGAACGCGTCTGTGGCTGACCGAGAAGCCGTGAACCCTCCCAGGACCGATGTACGACGGCACCACGACCCCCAGGTGCGGGGTTTCGCCAGCGACAACTACGCGGGAGCCCATCCCGAGGTGCTCGCCGCCCTGGCCGTGGCCAACGGCGGGCACCAGGTCGCGTACGGCGAGGACGACTACACGGGGCACCTCCAGCAGGTGATCCGGAGCCACTTCGGTGCCTCCGCCGAGGCCTTCCCGGTGTTCAACGGCACCGGCGCCAACGTCGTCGCGCTCCAGGCGCTCACCGACCGCTGGGGCGCCGTCGTCTGTGCCGAGAGCGCGCACATCAACGTCGACGAGGGCGGCGCCCCGGAGCGGATGGGCGGACTGAAGCTGCTCACCGTCCCCACGCCGGACGGCAAGCTCACGCCCGAGCTGATCGACCGGCAGGCGTACGGCTGGGACGACGAGCACCGCGCCATGCCCCAGGTCGTCTCGATCACCCAGAACACCGAGCTGGGCACCGTCTACACGCCCGACGAGATCCGCGCCATCTGCGAGCACGCCCACGGGCTCGGGATGAAGGTCCATCTCGACGGGGCCCGTATAGCCAACGCGGCCGCTTCCCTGGACGTTCCGATGCGGGCCTTCACCAACGCGGTCGGCGTGGACGTCCTGTCCTTCGGAGGCACGAAGAACGGCGCGCTGTTCGGCGAGGCCGTCGTCGTGCTGAACCCGGACGCCGTCAGCCACATGAAGCACCTGCGCAAGCTGTCCATGCAGCTGGCCTCCAAGATGCGCTTCGTGTCGGTGCAGTTGGAGGCGCTGCTCGCCAAGGACCTGTGGCTGCGCAACGCCCGCCACTCCAACGAGATGGCCCAGCGCCTCGCCGAGGGCGTGCGGGCGGTGCACGGCGTCGAGATCCTCCACCCCGTGCAGGCGAACGCGGTCTTCGCGCGGCTGCCCCACGACGTGAGCGAGCGCCTCCAGAAGCGGTACCGCTTCTACTTCTGGGACGAGACGGCGGGCGACGTCCGCTGGATGTGCGCCTTCGACACGACCGAGGACGACGTCGACGGTTTCGTGGCCGCGCTCAAGGAGGAGATGGCCCGCTAGCGAGCCGGCCCGCACCTCCACAACTGCATAGATATACGGCCATCCGAAATTTCATTGACTCCCGGGTGGCCGTATTCCTATGCTCTGCGGGCATGGAGCTGATCCAGGAAAACCCCGACCTTTCGGCTTACTTGGCCGCCGACGACGTCATCGACCACCATCATCCGGTGGTCCGCGAGACGGCTGCCCGACTGGCTTCCCGGTCGACGGACTCGTATGACTATGCGAGGGCCGCGTTTGAATTCGTCCGCGACGCGATCCCGCACTCGCAGGACGCCGGCGATCTCCGCGTCACCTGGCGCGCCTCCGACGTGCTGGAGCGGCGCACGGGCGTCTGCTTCGCGAAGGCCCACGCGCTGGCCGCCCTGCTGCGCGCCGAGGACATCCCCACCGCGTTCTGCTACCAGCGGCTCGGCGTGGTGCACGGTCTGGTCGCCGTGCGCCTCGACGGCTCCTGGCACCGTCAGGACCCGCGCGGGAACAAGCCCGGAGTGGACGCCCGGTTCTCGCTCGACGGCGAACGGCTGGCCTTCACGCCCGACCCGAAGTCCAATGAGTTGGACTATCCGGTGCTGTACGCTGAACCGCATCCGGTCGTCATGCGTGCCCTCCGGGCCGCGTCGGACCGGCCGCACCTGTGGCGGACGCTCCCTACCGCGCTGTGAGGCAAGGCCGACCATGACTCTCCCGCTGACCGTCTCCGACGAGGTGCGCGCGCTCGCGCCCGGCTTCACCCATGTCGCCGTCGAGGCGCACGGACTCGTCAACGGGCCCAGTACGGACGGCACGTCGGAACTGCTCGACGCGGCGGCCCGCAGGCTCGCCGCGCGGACGGCCGGCCGGGCGCCGCACGAGGACCCGCACATGGCGGCCTGGCGCGAGGTGTACACGGCGTTCGGTTCCAAGCCCTCGCGCACCCGCAACTCCGCGGAGGCGCTCGCCCGCCGCGCCCTCACGGACGCCGGCCTGCCCCGCGTCAACCTGCTCGTCGACCTCTACAACGCGGTCAGCGTCGCCCGGCTCGTCCCGGTGGGCGGGGAGGACCTCGACCGGGTCAGGGGCGGGATGCGTCTCGTACGGGCCGCGGGCGACGAGGACTTCGTGACCGTCGCCGGAGGCGAGGAGACCGTCGAGCACCCCGCCGCGGGCGAGGTGGTGTGGCTCGACGACGCGGGCGTGACCTGCCGGCGCTGGAACTGGCGCCAGGGCCCGCGCACCCGGCTCACCGGGGAGTCGACCTCGGCGATCTTCCTGCTGGAGAGCCTGGCGCCGGCACCCGAGGCCGAGGAGGCGGCGGTCGAACTGGCCGAACTGCTGGAGAAGTTCAGCCCGGGGGCGCGGATCGAGGTCCGGGCCCCCCAGGGGTGATTCAGCGGCTCTCGGCGGCCTTGACCTCTTCGGGGGTCGGGGCCGTGCCGCCCAGGTGCGCCGGCATCCACCACGTGTCGTTCGGCCCCTTCGGGCGTACGGGGTAGGCGCGCTGCGCGGCTTCCAGCAGCTCCTGCACGCGCTCGCGCACCTGACGGGTGATCGCGCCCGCGTACTTGTCGCGCGACGCCTCGATGGCCTCGCCGACGCGGATGGTGATCGGGGTGTGGCTGCGCTTGAAGTTGCGCGGGTGGCCCTTGGTCCACAGCCGCTGCGTGCCCCACACGGCCATCGGGATCAGCGGGACGCCCGCCTCCTGGGCCAGGCGCGCGGCACCCGACTTGAAGCTCTTCAGCGTGAACGACTGGGAGATCGTGGCCTCGGGGAAGACGCCGACGACCTCACCGGAGCGCAGCGACTCCAGGGCGTGCGCGTACGCCGCCTCGCCCTGCTTGCGGTCCACGGGGATGTGCTTCATGTTCCGCATCAGCGGGCCGGAGACCTTGTGCCGGAACACCGACTCCTTGGCCATGAACCGGACCAGGCGCTTCTGCGGCAGCGCGGCGAGGCCGTCGAAGATGAAGTCGAGGTAGCTGATGTGGTTGCTCACCAGCACCGCACCGCCCGTGCGCGGGATGTTCTCCGACCCCTTGCAGTCGATCTGCAGGTCCCAGGCCTTGAACAGCGTGCGGGCGAGACCGATGGCGGGACGGTAGGCAAGCTCAGCCATGGACGGGGTGGACCCTTCTCTATGCTCTGCCTGGGAAGGGGGTTCCCGGCGGGAAACTTACGCTGCCGTAGGTTTACGGCATTGCGCAGATCGTGCCCCAATAACGGACGAGTGACCAGCCCTGGTGCCCCGGAACCGCGAGATCCTCGTCACGTACCCCTTGATCCACCTCGCAGTTTTAAGCTCCCTTTACTTCGCGCGTACCGTGACGCGCCGCACGAGCAAGTACATCTCGCACCCGAGGCAGTACCCGAACGCCGCGTTGAGAAACGCCGCCGCGAGCGCCGCGCCGGTCGCCGCGGGACCGAGCCATTCGGGGCCCGCCGCGAATCCCACGAGGCCCAGTGCGGCGAAGGCGAGTCCGACCGCCTGCGCGAACCGGGGCGGCTGCGGGGCCTCGAACTCCGCGGGCGGCCCGATCCGGGGACGGACGGCCGCGCGGAACAGCAGCCCGTACGGCGAGCGCCCGACTCCCAGCGCCGCGCCGAGCGCGAACGCCAGCGTCTGCCAGGCGAGGAGCCAGGTGCTGCCGGTGACCAGTACGACCGCCAGCACGACGGCCGTCACGGCCGCCCCGAAGCGCGGCCCCCTCGCATCGATGTCCATGAATCAAGCATTCCGTACGTGAAAGGCTCGCGGGCGCGGGAATCTTTGCAGTCTCGTGAACGCTGAAGCCGGGGATGAGCGGACTTGCGGTGTGCCTCGTGGTGCTGGCGCTGGCGAGCGTGTACGGCGTGCTGCACGGACGCCGGAGCGGGAGGGTGAGAGTGCGCGGGCGGGACGGCGGGAAGAGGCTGGGCGCGGCCGAGTTGGGCGAGGAGCTCGGGGAACGAGCCACACTCGTCCAGTTCTCCAGTGCCTTCTGCGCACCCTGTAGGGCGACCCGTACCGTGCTCGGCGAGGTCGCCGGCATGGTTCCCGGCGTCCGGCACGTCGAGATCGACGCCGAGGACCACCTGGACCTCGTGCGCGCGCTCGACATCCTGAAGACGCCGACCGTGCTCGTGCTCGACGCGGACGGGCGTGTCGTGCGGCGTGCGACAGGGCAGCCGCGCAGGGCCGACGTCATCGCCGCGCTGGGCGAGGCCGTCGCGGCGTCCTGACAGCGAGAGGGCGGAGGAGTCACCGGTGACGCATCTCCCACATGCCGGGACGAACTTGACTGTGCGCACCACCTATCGTCAGCCTGGCCCTGTGCCGCCGGAACCCCTTCTCCCCGCGCGCGTCCCCGTGGACCCCGCCCGCTGTGCCGGCCCGCGCTGTCCGGGCTGTTGAACAGTCCGGACCCCGCTCGCCGCCTCCAGCAGAAGGACACCCCCGTGCCGGCCACGCCCCGTCTCCGCACCCACCGACCCGCCTCCCCGGACCTGCTCCGCTCCGTCTTCCGGCAGCACGCGGCCGGGGTCGCCGTGATCACGGCCCGGGGCGAACGGGGACCCGTGGGTTTCACCGCGACCTCGCTCGCCTCGGTCTCCGTCGACCCGCCGATGCTCTCCTTCGGCGTGGGCACGGGGGCCTCCAGTTGGCCCGCGATAGCCGGCACCGACCATGTCGGCGTCCATGTGCTCGGCGAGCACCAGCAGGACCTGGCCGCCACGTTCGCGCGCAGCGGCGCCGACCGCTTCGGCGGGGCCACCGCGTGGCGCGAGGGCCCCGAGGGCATCCCCGTGCTCGACGACGTGCTGGCCTGGCTGGTCTGCCGCATCGTCACCCGGGTGCCCGCGGGGGACCATCGGGTGGTCCTCGCCGAGGTGCTGGCCGGGGACCCGGCGGGCGTCGGCCGGCCACTGCTCTACCACCAGGGGCGGTTCGGCGGGCTGCGCGACTGATCCACCGGTCCGTACGGCCCACCGGGTCTGCGGGCGCGGCGAGTTCCGATTACGCTGCGTTGCGAAGGTCACAGTTCAAAGCGCTTGCTTAGAGGGAACGAACTGCGGGAGCGTAGATGGTGCGTACTGGCGAGTAATATATCGCTCGGAGCGCGGGTCGCCCCCGCAGGGAACGGCCGCTTCAGGCGCCTATGCTGCCCAACAGAAGGCAGCCCAGAAAAGACGATGCAGTAGGAGAGCCGGCGTGAGCTTGAGGATCGTTGTCACTGTGAAGTACGTGCCCGACGCCACTGGCGACCGGCACTTCGCCGAGGACCTGACCGTCGACCGTGACGACGTGGACGGCCTGCTGTCGGAGCTCGACGAGTACGCGGTCGAGCAGGCCCTGCAGATCGCCGACGAAGCGGACGACGCGGAGATCACCGTGCTGACCGTCGGCCCCGAGGACGCCAAGGACGCGCTGCGCAAGGCCCTGTCGATGGGTGCCGACAAGGCCATCCACGTCGAGGACGACGACCTGCACGGCACCGACGCCGTCGGCACGTCCCTGGTGCTGGCCAAGGCCGTCGAGAAGGCCGGTTACGACCTGGTCATCTCCGGCATGGCGTCCACCGACGGCACCATGGGCGTGGTGCCCGCGCTGCTCGCCGAGCGCCTGGGCGTCCCGCAGGTCACGCTGCTCTCCGAGGTCTCCGTCGATGGTGGCGTCGTGAAGGGCCGCCGCGACGGCGACACCGCTTCCGAGCAGCTGGAGGCCTCGCTGCCGGCCGTCGTCTCGGTCACCGACCAGTCGGGCGAGGCGCGTTACCCGTCCTTCAAGGGCATCATGGCCGCCAAGAAGAAGCCGGTGGAGTCCTGGGACCTCGAGGACCTCGGTCTCGACGCGGAAGAGGTCGGCCTCGAGGGCTCGTGGACCAAGGTCGACTCCGCGTCCGAGCGCCCGGCGCGCACCGCGGGCACGATCGTCAAGGACGAGGGCGAGGGCGGCAAGCAGCTCGCCGAGTTCCTCGCGGGCCAGAAGTTCATCTGAGAACTCGAGCCCGTCGCGGGCTCCCCGACCGCCCCCTCACTTTCGCAAGCAGGAGAGCATTCCCATGGCTGAAGTTCTCGTCTACGTCGACCACGTGGACGGTGCCGTCCGCAAGCCCACCCTGGAGCTGCTGACGCTGGCCCGCCGCATCGGCGAGCCCGTCGCCGTCGCGCTCGGCTCCGGCGCCGAGGCCACCGCGGCCGCGCTCGCCGAGCACGGCGCGGTCAAGGTCCTCACGCACGACGCCGCCGAGTACGCCGACTACCTTGTCGTACCGAAGGTCGACGCCCTCCAGGCCGCGTACGACGCGGTCTCCCCGGCCGCCGTGCTGGTCCCGTCCTCCGCCGAGGGCAAGGAGATCGCCGCCCGCCTCGCGATCCGCATCGGCTCGGGCATCATCACCGACGCCGTCGACCTGGAGTCCGGCGACGAGGGCCCGGTGGCCACGCAGTCCGCGTTCGCCGCCTCCTTCACCACCAAGTCCCGTGTCTCCAAGGGCACCCCGGTCATCACGGTCAAGCCCAACAGCGCGGCCGTCGAGGCCGCCCCGGCCGCCGGCGCCGTCGAGGCGCTGTCCGTCTCCTTCTCGGCGCAGGCGACCGGTACCCGGGTCACCGGCCGCACCCCGCGCGAGTCGACGGGCCGCCCCGAGCTGACCGAGGCCGCCATCGTGGTCTCCGGCGGCCGCGGCGTGAACGGCGCCGAGAACTTCGCGATCATCGAGGCGCTCGCCGACTCGCTCGGCGCGGCCGTCGGCGCCTCGCGTGCCGCCGTGGACGCCGGCTGGTACCCGCACACCAACCAGGTGGGCCAGACCGGCAAGTCCGTGTCGCCGCAGCTCTACGTCGCCTCCGGCATCTCCGGCGCGATCCAGCACCGCGCCGGCATGCAGACCTCGAAGACGATCGTGGCGATCAACAAGGACGCCGAGGCCCCGATCTTCGACCTGGTCGACTACGGCGTGGTCGGCGACCTCTTCGAGGTCGTCCCGCAGCTCACCGAGGAGATCACCACCCGCAAGGGCTGAGCCGTCCCCCGGGCCGAGCCCCCCGCGACCACCCCG
>NZ_BMWD01000043.1:7666-50526 GCF_014651055.1 Streptomyces fructofermentans | reverse complement strand
CACGACGCCGGGCGCCCCGCGCCGCCCCACGGCCGCGACGTGCGCTCCGACTTCGGCGAACCTCTCGACAGCGCGGGTCGCCCGCCCGATCACACTGTCGGGAGCCGAGGGTCACACCCTCAGCGGAGAGGGAACACCGTACGGGAGCCCGCTCGACGGCGACGATCACTTAACGTGACGTCCTCGAATGGGGAAGCCTACTCCGAACGACGTCGCACAGGCCGAGCCCTTAGCCCTCCGCGGCCATGCCCACGTGCGTACCCACGCCCTCCGCGGCCGCGGCGGCGAGGAGGGACGGCAGCAGCCCGGGGAACCGCTCTTCCATCTCGTCGATACGCAGCGTCACGTAACAACGAGTGCCCTCGCCCCGGACCTGTGTCAGGCCCGCCTCGCGCAGCACCTTCATGTGGTGGCTGAGGGTCGACTTCGCGACCGGCACCCGAAGGCTCCCCCAGCCGTGCTCGGCACCGTCGGCCAGCGTGCGGACAATGCCGATCCTGGTCGGGTCGCTGAGCGCGGCGAGCACGCGCGGCAGCGTCGCGTCGTCACGCGCGGAGGAAGCAGTCCGGTCCACCATCCTCACAGCGTAATCCACCTTCGGAACCCAGCGGACAAGGCCGGCGGGCCGCTTCTCGGGCCGCGTGGCACGTCCGGCGGACCGGTCCCGCGAGAGGGCCGGGACCGCGAACGCCCCCTCACAGGCCCGCGCTCACAGGCCCGCCCACTCGCCGCCGACCGCGAGGCCCCGGCGCACCCCCCGCGCCCTGCGCGCCACAGACGTCGACCGTCGGGCGCTCTGTGTCACGCGTCTCGGGGAACACGGCGCCGTCCCACACTGTTGAAGCGCGTATCAGAAAGGATGGCAACGTCGTGCACGGAGAATACAAGGTCCCCGGTGGCAAGCTCGTCGTAGTGGACCTCGAGGTGGAGAACGGCGCTCTGCGCGACGTACGGGTCGCGGGCGACTTCTTCCTCGAACCGGACGAGGCACTCGAAGCCATGAACCACGCCCTGGACGGCGCCCCCGACGACACCGACGCGGCAGGGCTGGCCGAGCGGATCAACGGCGCTCTGCCGAAGGGCACCGTCATGTACGGACTGACACCGGAGGGCGTCGGAATCGCCGTGCGGCGCGCGGTCGCCCACGCCACCGACTGGACCGACTACGACTGGCAACTGATCCACGAGGGTCCGCAGTCGCCCGCACTCCACATGGCGCTGGACGAGGTGCTCACCGCGGAGGTCGCCGCAGGGCGCCGGCCGCCGACGCTGAGGGTGTGGGAGTGGGCGAGCCCGGCGGTAATCATCGGGAGCTTCCAGTCCGTGCGCAACGAGGTGGACCCCGAAGCCGCCGAACAGCACGGCATCCAGGTCGTCCGACGCATCTCCGGCGGCGGGGCGATGTTCGTCGAGCCCGGCAACACGATCACCTACTCGCTCTCGGTGCCCGAATCGCTGGTGCAGGGACTCTCCTTCCAGGACAGCTACGCCTACCTCGACGACTGGGTGCTGGAGGCCCTCGGCGACATGGGCATCAAGGCCTGGTACCAGCCGCTCAACGACATCGCCACGGAGCAGGGAAAGATCGCCGGCGCCGCCCAGAAGCGCCTCGCGGGACCCGGCGGTGGTCCCGGCGCCGTGCTGCACCACGTGACCATGGCGTACGACATCGACGCCGACAAGATGCTCGACGTGCTCCGGATCGGCAGGGAGAAGCTCTCCGACAAGGGCACGAAGAGCGCGAAGAAGCGTGTCGACCCGCTGCGCCGACAGACCGGCCTGGCCCGCGAAACGGTGATCAAGGGCATGATCGCCTCGTTCCGGCAGCGCTACGGACTGACCGACGGCGCGGCCACGGAGGAGGAACTCGACCGCGCGCGGGAACTCATGCGCACGAAGTTCCTCTCCCCCGAGTGGACAGCCCGGGTGCCCTGACAGGTGGTCCACCGAACCCCTGACACCAAGGGGTTCCACGTCCTGCCACGCAGACGGGTGGCCGAGCGCACCCCCGGGCAGGCTCATGCACCACCACCACCGCTGCCCGGCTCGACTCACACGCCCACCTCGGAGTCGGCCGAAGGACGCTCGCTGGACCCCGATTCTCCATGTCGTAGAGGGGAGCGCCGCGCGATACTCGCTCTGTGGAATGGCGCGAGCAGGTACGAACGGCGGAACAGATCAGTGATTGGGATACAGCCATCTCGCTGGTGAGCGCTCGTGCCGAGTGCTACTCCGCAGATTGCCACGCGCACGACAATCATCTTTGGCATATGGATCTGCTCGTCCGGGCAGAGCGATTCGACCAGCTAGCCGAACTTGCGCCCACAGACGTCCACGCCCGTCGGCGACTCAACAGGTCGCTTCACGAGCGTGGGATGGACACAGCGCTGCGCCGCCGTGCCGAGGCCGGCGACAGTGGTGCCTTGTATCACCTCGTGCGTTTGCTGTGCGGGAAGGGCAAGCTTCGGGAGGCCAACGAAGCGGTTGAGTCTCTTGGTCCTGAGAACGAGTACGCGCACCGGCTCGTGGCCGACTTCCGAAGGGCCTCGGACGGCACTCGGTAGCTTTGCGCAACGGAGCGCGTCCGGGCCCGGGTCCGCGTATCGCCTGCGCTCAGGGCGTCCCGAGTGTGCGGGACTCGGTGGTCGGCCCGTTGGGCGGGCGCGCCGGTGTGCATACTGCTCGGCATGAACCTCTCGCCCTCCACACGCCTGTACGCGGCGTTCGCGCTGTCGCTCGCGAGCGTGGCGGGTGTCGGGGGCTACGCCGGATTCCGGCTGGCCGGCGCGTGGGGCTCTCTGACCGGAGCCGCGGTGGGGACGGCCGGGATGCTCCTGGGGGCGAAGATCGCAATGGCGCTCGCCGGCCTGCGGGTTGAGGATTCGGTACGCGCCGCCCTGGGAGACGGCCGTGCGGAGGGCACGGAGGACACCGTCCTGATGGGAATCTCGCTGTACAAGGCAGCTTCCTTCCCACTGACTCCGGGCGGCGTCAGCCCGCACGAGCGGCAGGTCCGCCGTACGGTCGCCTACCGGCTCGCCGCCCATGACGGCCTGCCCCTGGCGGTGAGAGTGGCGGCGGCCGAGGCACTGGAAGTGATCGATGAGAGCCGCGACGTGCAGCAGGCCCGGTCCGCGTTGAACGCACTGGCACTCGCGATCTACAACAGGCGCGGCGCAGTACACGACGACGAAGTGCACTGAGCTCAACGGCCGCGTCATCGGCTGGGGGGACAGCTACGACGTACTGCTCGGCGTCGCGTCGCCCACAGCGGTCCGACCCCAGTGGGGTGCGTGGCCGCTGTCGTTGGCGGGCTGGACCGTCGACCCGCCGTCATCCGAAGTGCCGCCGGGTATGTGATCACCGAGAAGATCCAGTCCCACCACGCGCGAGAACTCGACGACGTCCTCGGCGGGTTGCGCCGTCTGGCGGAGCCCCGCCCCCTTCCGCCGGGCGCGGCGAGTGAGGACCACAGCAACTGCTTGTGCGGTCGAACGCCCTGAGCGATCGNNNGGTTGCGGGAGGCAGGACCTCCCGCAACCGGCCGGCGCGACTGGCCTGGCGGCAGCGTCAGAACCACCCGGTGCACTCGATGGCGCCCCCCGGGCCGTTCGTTCCGCAGGCCCTCATGACGAGGCCGGAGTCGTTCCACTGGGTGGTGTACGCGTCGTTGCCCGTCGTGATGGTGGTGAAACCGAGCATCGGCGACCAGGTCCTGCCGCCGTCGGCACTGCGGTCGACCCAGATCTCGTCGCCCGGCGCACCGCCGGTGATACGTCCCCAAGCGCACTCGGTGGTGCCGTTGTAGCGCAGTTCCACCGTGCGGCCGAACACGGTGGTCGACTTGGCTGTCCAGGCTCCGGCGGAGTTGGGCTCGGTGCCGTCGCCGCACGAGGTGTTGTTCTCCGCGCCGGCCAGGGTGCCCCCGATCTCCGGGAAGTCACCGCAGGACGGTACATCCTTGAGCACCGCCGGCCCTTGCACGAAGAGGTTGCTGATCCAGCTGTGGTAGTCCGGCAGGAAGGACCAGACGTTGTTCACCATGCCGTCGACCGTGGCTCGCTCCCCCACACGTTGGCACAGCACCCGCACCTTCACGGAGATGCCGTTGCCGTTCGTGAAGTTGATGCCGCTGCCCGTGTTCGAGTTCTGCCGCAGGTTGGGCTGGCCCCATGTCTTGTGGAAGGAGCCGCGGCCGTCCCAGGACCAGACCATCGGCGTGACGTCGGCGTGCGGCCGGAAGGCGCCCTGGTAGCGCTCCCAGCGGGCACTGATGTCGTTGACCTGGATGTTCATGCCCGACTGCGGCGCCTCGACCATCTTGCCGTTGCCGAGGTAGAGCGCGACGTGCGTCGGCCCGAAGCCCTCACGTCCGAAGTACATGATGTCGCCGGGACGCAGGACGCCCGACCCCTGGGACTTGTGGAACTTGGTGTGCGCGTAGCCCGGCGCTTCGAAGGTGGCCTGAGTCGTGCGCTCGGTGATGAGGTCCCGGCCGGTCGCCTTGTACCAGGCCCAGCGCACGAGGCCGATGCAGTCGAAACTCCACAGCTCCGGGTCGGCGTAGGACTCCGGTGAGGTGTGGTCGATCTGCCCCTGGCTCGGACCCGGCACGCCCTGCGCGTGACCGCCGCCCCAGGCGTACTGCTGGCCGACGTACCGGCACGCGACCTCGACGGCAGCCTCCGCCGCCGGGCTCGCGCCGGACTGGAGCGGGGCGCATCCGGCTGCCGCCGCCGGAGCCGCCGTCACGGCCGGCAGGCCGAGACTCACCACCGTCACGAGCGCGGCCACGAGGAGCCGCAACCTGCGCCCCCAGGGACGCCCCTCCCGGCCTCTCGTTCCGGACGCTGCTCTTCTGGTTCTCCGGATGCTGCGGATTCCGTCGATCACGGCTCCCCCTGGGTCTGCGATGGTCTCCCCCGAACCTAGGGACCCAGCCTGCGCAGCGGTCCCTGACATCTGTCAGGACACGTCCGGTCGCCCTTCTCGTACGGTTTCCATGATCCGAACGCAAACCCGCAGGAGAGGAAGAATTCGACATGCGCAGAATGCTGCGGCGCACCGGTGCCCTGGCCTTCGCTGCCGTCACCGCGGCCGTGATCGCGACAGGTACCGCCCAGGCCAAGCCGGCCTCCGACTGGGCCGGTTGCCCGTACGGCGCGGTCTGTGTCTACCCGCAGAACCAGAACCCGGCCGTGTCGCCGAGCCACATCTACTGGACCTACGGCGCACACAACCTCAGCAACCAGGTCGGCAACCACTGGGTGCTGAACAATCAGTACGACGGCGCGGTGGTCGAGCTGTGCCTCAGCTACAACGCGAACGACTGCACGTCCTCGATCGCGGCGGGCCACGGCGAGTACCGGGACCTGAATCCCATCAACTCCCTCCACCTGCGCCCGCACTACAACTAGCGGCAGTCGGGGCGGGCGCCACCACGGGGCGACGGCACGGCACCCCGGAGGGGGCCTGTCAATCCGACTCTTCACAGGCGTGGGCCGATGTGAGGTCGCCCCATCGCTTGTCTCCAAGCACCTCGGCCTTCGTGCGGCGCCGGGCCCACCCCGGAGACAGATCTGCCGCACGTCGTCCGTTCCACAACGATCGAGGGGAAACACATGACGCGTACGCCGATCCGGAGAAGGGTCGCGGCGGTGGCCACGACCGCGTTGTTGGCACTCGGCACGGGAGCACTGTCGGCGTCGCCGGCCTCGGCGGCCCCCGCCGGCTGTCCGTCCGGCGCCGCGTGCATCTACGGGGGACCCGACGGCAGCGGTGGTGTGACCAACCAGTACTGGTCCCGAGGGGTTCACAAGCTCTACAACCAGGTTGGCGTCCACACCGTGTTCAACAACCAGACGGACGACTGGAAGTTCCAGCTGTGCCGGGGCTCGAACGGCGAGGACTGCGACTGGACCTTCTATGAAGGTGCCTGGACGGACCTCGACCTCACCCCGTTCAACTCCGTCATCGTCAGCCCGTAAGGTGTCGCGGCAGTCCCGGGAGAGAGTGGACCTCCCGGGGCTCACGCGTGTTCACGCTCCGGAGGCCCACCTGGCCCGCTCGTGGGCGCCACGGTGTGGAAGCCGCGCTGCGAGCCGCGTCCGCCGGGTGGTGGTCGCGCCCCCTCCCTGAAGGGGGTGGTCGCGGCTGGAAGCAGCCGTGTCCGGCCCGCGCCGTTTGGTTCCGTCGGCTTGCTCGGAACTCCGGGCTGCGCCTGAAGCACGGCCGGGCACACCGAGACAGCCGACTCGCTCCAGGCATCGGCGCGGGCGCACGGTGGGGCGGACGGGCCGGGGCGGACGGGCCGGGGCGGACTCGCGGCGGGGCGCCGCGCCTCGGCCGCCGCACGGCGAATTTAAATATGCATCTCGCATGCCAGTTTTGGTAGGCTGAGCACGCCCCCGGTTCCCCCCGGACCGGGGGCGCCTACTCCGTCGCAACCAGGAGGCCGTCGATGCCCCCGGCCCGAATGCCGCAGGTGCAACCGTGAACAGCTTCGCCGCACTCGTCCAGGAGGCAGGGACCTTCCTGTGGCTCGGCATGGTGCTCGCCATCTCGTTCCTGGAGGCACCGCTGAAATTCCGGGCGGAGGGGATCACCGTGCCGCTGGGTCTGGGCATCGGGCGCCTCGTGTTCCGCGCCCTGAACCGCGTGGAGCTGGCCCTCGCCCTGTTCGCGGCAGCGGCGGCGGCGGTGGCCCCGCCGGGTGGCTGGGCCATCGCCCTGCTGGCCGTCGCCGGGGTGATCCTCCTCGTCCAGGTCTTCGTGCTGCGGCCGAAACTGGACCGACGCGCCCTGCAGATCATCGCGGGCGCCCCGCTCCCCCGGAGCCGGGGTCATCTGACGTACGTCGGACTGGAGGTCGGGAAGGTCCTCGTCCTGGCCGCGCTCGGCACCGTACTCGTGCTGGAAAGGCTTTGACCATGGCGCCCGAACACGACCTTGCGGACCGCGACGACGTCTCACTCCTGGTCACCGAGTTCTATCGGCGAGCCTTCGCGGACCCGCTGATCGGTCCGCTCTTCACGGACATCGCGCACATGGATCTGCCCGCCCACCTGCCCGTCATGTGCGACTTCTGGGAGACGGTGCTCTTCCGGGCGGGCCTCTACCGGCGCAACGCCCTGCAGGTCCATGTTCAGCTGCACCGCCTCGCGCCACTCGAGGCCCAGCACTTCTCGCGCTGGCTGAGCCTGTGGAGCGGCACCGTGGACGACCTGTTCACCGGCGAGAAGGCCGAACTGGCCAAACGCCAGGCCGAACGCATCGCCGGATCACTGCTGCGCCGGGTCAACGGCACGGACAGCAGCGAGCTGATCACCATCCAACGCCGGGCGCCCGCAGTCTGAGCACCCGATGCGGCCCTCGTTCCCGAGTCGCTGCGCAGCCCGGGCCGGCGGGGTCTCCGAGAGGGTCGGGCCGGATCGCTTCGATCGGGGCGAAGGAGTTGCTCTCCCCAACTCGGCCGCTACATACGGTCGGCGCCGCTCCGGCGCGCGGTCCACCAGCCCATGAGGACCTGGGCCTTGTCGTCAAAACCTCGGTCGAGCAAGGACATTGGCGCGCGCAGCGTTATCAGGCGTCCATCCGACACGTGCACGGCGACCGTCCGGACACCTGCGGTCCTCCGGACCTCCATGCCGATGACGTCGCGCCACGCGATTTCACGGCGCCCGCCCCCACGGATGACGAGGCAGTCGTCCCGAAGCTCGACACGGTGGTGGGGCGGCAGGACCGGCACGACCACAGTCGCGAGCAGAGTCGCCGAGACCCAGGTCCACAACTCCCCCGAAGTTGGGCGCCCACCACTGGCCCCCACCAGCACGTACGCCAATACGATGCTCGCCAGACCCCCACCCAGCACGGGCGCGGCGATCTGCACCACTCCCAGCCGGAAGACGTGCGGCGCGCCACCCGCGCCGGCTGGGCTGTCGAAGCCGACAGGGTCGTTCATCTGGATCACCCATCACTGAAGTGGATCGACACGATCAACCCGCACCGGAGGTGAAACGTACAGCCGGACGGACAGGCCGTCGACCACGCACCGGTCCACCGGCCGGAAGAGGTCGCCCTGTGGCGAGGGACCTCGAGCCAGCGCAGACTCGAAAGTGGGGGATTTGCGGATCAGTGAGCGAGGCCTTGCCCGCCCACCAGGCCGAGGAGTGCAGTCATGCCCGTCCCGAGTGACGCGACAGCCGTTCGTCCCTTCCAGGTCGAGACCCCCGAAGAGCAACTCGCCGACCTGCGCCGCCGGATCGAGGCGACGCGCTGGCCCTCTCGGGAGCTCGTGCCCGACCGGTCACAGGGTGTCCAACTGGCGACCCTCCAGGCCCTGGCCGGCTACTGGACGGGCGAGTACGACTGGCAGAGATGCGCGGCGAGACTGAACGCCCTGCCGCAGTTCAAGACCGAGATCGACGGAGTGGACATCCACTTCATCCATGTCAGGTCACCTCACGAGGACGCGCTGCCGCTGATCATGACACACGGCTGGCCCGGCTCGGTGATCGAATTGCTCGACACCATCGGTCCGCTGACCGACCCGACCGCGCACGGAGGCAGCGCCGAGGACGCGTTCCACCTCGTGCTGCCGTCCCTGCCCGGCTACGGCTTCTCCGACGCGCCGACGGAACTCGGCTGGAACTCCGGCCGCATCGCCCTGGCATGGGCGGAGCTGATGAATCGCCTCGGCTACACACGCTACGTCGCCCAGGGCGGCGATGTTGGTGCCGACGTCACGGACACGATGGGCCGCCAGGGTCCCCAGGGACTGCTCGGCATCCACGTCAACCTGCTGGCGGGCGCGCTCGGCCTCAAGGGCCAACTCCCCAGTGAGTCCGAGGAGGAGCGCGCGGCGAACGCCGCGGTGGAGACGTTCACCTCGGACGGCTTCGGCTACTTCCTGGAGCAGTCCACCCGACCCCAGACCATTGGTCAGGCCCTGCTGGACTCTCCCCTGGCACTCGCCGCCTGGATGCTCGACCACGACACGGACAGCTACTACAAGATCTCCCGCGCGTTCGTCGAGGGCGAGCCGGTGGGCAATCTGTCGCGGGACACCGTCCTCGACAACATCACGCTGTACTGGCTGACGGGCACCGGGGAGTCCGCGGCCCGGTGGTACTGGGAGTTCGGGCGGTTCGTGGCGGCTGCCACCGCATCGGGCCAGGCTCCACCGCCGGTCACCGTCCCGGTCGCGTTCACCACGTTCCCCGGCGAGATCTGGGCCGCCCCGCGCAGTTGGGCCGAAGCGGTCTACCCCGGCCTCGCCTACTTCAACAAGGCCGACAGAGGCGGACACTTCGCCGCCTGGGAGGAGCCGGCGCTCTTCACGGAGGAGGTACGCGCCGCGTTCCGCCCCCTGCGCTGAGGTCTGGGCCGGCGGGCGGAGTCGGCGACGGCAACCGCGCTTGCACCGAGTGCGGCGGACCGGCCGGCCATCTCGCCGACCGGCAGCAGTGATCGCCTCGGGTCACGGCCTCGACGTCGCCCCAGCGGTCAGCGCTGCACGTCCAGGCGAACGACCGCGCCTATCTCGACGAGCTGATCGGGCAACGCAAGGTCGACGACGCCCATGACGGTACTGGTGGGCCGGTGGTCGCCGCAGTACGCGGAGTGCATGCGGGCCATCGTGTCGAAGTTCTCCCGCAGATTCCTGACGAGGACAGTCGTCTCGACGATCTGACCGCGACTGGCGCCGAAGAACTGCAACACCCGATCAAGGTTGTCGAACGTCGTCTGCACCTGGCGCTCGAAATCGCCCGAGCCTATGAAGGCTCCGGTCTCGTCGTGCGACACCTGCCCGGAGATGTAGAGCGTGTCACCGGCTTGGACAGCTTGGCTGTAGCCGTACAGATCCTCCCAGGGGACACCGAAGTTGAATTCTTTGAACGAGGCACTCACGGTTCCATTCCTCCTGTGGTCCGGTGGTCCCGACTCCGCTGGCACCACGAACGCCCGCGAGAGTCAGCCGTGCCGCAATCGTGCGACAGTCGCCTTGCCAGTAATTGCCGGGAGCTGTCACCTCCATGATGAAACAGTGACCGGCCCCGATCCACCTGGGCCGCGATCAGCATGGTTGACGAGGTGCCGCTGAAATTTCTCCGGCACGCGGTTCCTGGCTTCCCGATGATCAGCGAGACATCGCTTCGAGCGCGCTCGTCCGCCCGCGCCTCCCCGCAAGCGGGACACAAGTACGGCTTTCCTTCCGACGTGCCGTCCCATGCTCGCCGAGCAGTCGTTCCGTGGACAGCGCAAAATAGTGGTGTCGCTTGGGGCGCCTGCGCGTACTCAACCCTCCAGGCGATGTCGTCGTGACCGCATTGCGGATGCCGCTGACGCGATGGGGGTCCCAGCGCGAGTCCCAACCAGCGAAACCTGGACAGTTCCGCCCACAGGAGGCCCGAGGTGGATGACGATGCACGACTGCGCTCCTTGGCAGCCCGCGTACGCACGGCGGACGTGGTCGACGCGATGGGGCGATTCCATCGTCATCGATGCCACCTGACGGACCTGAGGAGTCCAACACCTGAGCGGCAGCTCTTCGGGCCGGCCGTGACCATTTCGTACCTGCCGTCATGTCGGCAGAACATGCCGACCGACCAATACAACTTCGCCGACCTTTTCAGCGAGGCAATTCGCGACAAAGGGCCTGGGCATGTGCTGGTGCTCGCGAGCAACGGCTATCCGGACACTTCACTCTGCGGTAAGGCCAAGTTGTCGCTGGTCGGCGCCCACGGGCTGGCCGGAATCCTCGCAGACGGCCGCTTGCGCGACTTCGCGGAACTCGCGGAGTTCGACTTCGCCGCCTATTGCCGAGGGGAAGCCGTGCGATGGGGCGGTGACGTGGTGACCCCGTTCGAGGCAAACCGTCCCGTGATGGTGTCGGGCGTGCTCGTCCGCCCCGGTGACTACGTTTTCGCCGACGCCGCCGGGGCGGCCGTCATTCCGGCCCCGGAAGTGCTGGCTGTGCTCGAAGAAGCCGTGAATGTGGTCAACGAGGAAGACAGCTTCGTGGAGATGAACCTGCCGACCAGGAACGACGGCGAACCGAGGTCTCGCCCCGGAGAGCAGGCCGCCAGGTAGTCTCACCGGAGGTACCGACGGTGGCAGCGCTGAGACTCCAACCGCCCGAACTGGTCGCCTACTTGGGCGATCACGTCACGTCGTGGGGCGGCTGACGGGCAACAGGGCCCTCCGCTCCCGGATAGCCTGGATCTGCCGGACATCTTCGCCCGCTTCCAGCGGTGGGCAGCATCGGACCCCAAGGACATCGGCCTGCAGACTGAGGACGTCCTGACCAACGGCATGCCCTGGGACCTCGCCGCCGCGGTCCACTTCCAGGTCAACCAACGAGCAGCCGGAAACGGCTCCTTGATGCGGGCATCCACGTCCGCGGTCCACTTCGCTCCCGCCGGCCGGGAAGCCACCATGGACGCCGCCCGCCGCATCGCCGCCCTCACCCACGGCGACCGCGCGGCGTGGGAAGGAACCGCGATCTTCCACGAACTCGCTCGCGTGACGTTCGAGAACACGGACCCCCTCACCGCGCTCCCTGACATCCTGGCCCTCGTCCACCCGGACCACCGCGACCGTTACGCCGTGGTCCTCGCGCCCGACTGGCACCCCGATGAGGCCACCGAGTTCAACGGCGCGGTATGGCCCTGCCTGGGCTCCGCCGTCTGGGCCCTGCGCACGACCACCAGCTTCGAAGACGCCCTACGCGCGGCGATCGACCTCGGCGGGGACACGGACACCGTCGCCGCCGCGACCGGAGGCCTCGCGGGGGCCTACTACGGGCTCGACGCCATCCCCGCCCACTGGACCCAGCCGCTTCATGTACCCCTCCCGGGCTTCGACGGTCAGATGCTGGACCTGGCCGATCTCCTCGACCTGGCGCACCGTCTCGGAGGCTGAACCGGCTCCTGCTCCGCGATGGCATCCCCAGGAGCTTCGGCCCTCCGCCGCGCCCACCTGGCCGGCGGCCTCGTAAGGATGACAACTCGATCGGCCTCGACGTCGAAGCCGATCACCGGTTGGCCTCGGACGCCCTCCGGATTCACGGGCACCACGCCCGGTACGGCGGCAGGGCCCGGACCGCGCGTCGCGGTCCGGGCCCTGCCCCGTACGGTCCGCCCCGCGGCGGAGGTACGTCAGCTCTGCGCAGCGTCGCCGCCCGCCTGCCCCGCGCCCTCGGCCCCAGCCACCTTCTCGCGCATCTTGCGCAGCAGCTCCGCCTTCAGATCAGCCGCACTCTTGCGGTCGAGGTTGCGGTGCGGGCCGTGGTTCTGCCGTTCGGTGCGGGAGAGTTTCTTGCGCTGGCCGCCACCCATGCCCACGGGATTGTTGATGTTCTTGCTCACGGTCACGGGTTCTCCCGGTGGTGATGTGAAGTGATCTACGGGTTCATCGGTGCAGGGCGGGCGGCGACGTCGAAGAACGTCAGCAGAGGCCCATCACGCTGTCACTCGACATTCGGCGCCTGGAAGAACCTGACAAACACGTTACCCGCTTCCGCCGGCCCCACAGACCAAGGACCTTTCCGCCCGCGGTGGCTTGTGGCGGCCGTGCCGCATCCTCCACGATCGCGTTCGGTCGCCCTGTTCGCGGGTGCGGCAGCTGCTGCGGACTGCCCACCACGGCGCTGGTGCCGGGCCCTGACGGCACAGGGTGCGCCTCCCCACCACGACGGCGCGGTTCGCGAGGGGCAGGTCGTGCACCGCGTGCTCCGTGTCTCAGCGGTGCGGCGGGACAGGCGCAGGTCAGCCGGCGGCAGGCAACTTCTTGGCTCCGGTGCGGTCCCGGCGGGCGAGCGCCCGCTGGACGAACGTGCCGCCGGGCGGGCGGTGCCGGCGCAGCGCGGCGCGGGCCGCGTTGGACCCCGGGGCGCCGTGCACGCCACCGCCGGGGTGTGCGCCGGCGGAGGCCAGATACAGCCCGCGCACCGGGGTCTCCGGACGGCCGCTGCCGGGCAGGGGACGGAAGAAGAGCTGCTGGTGCAACGCGGTCGTACCGCCGTTGATCGCGCCTCCGTGCAGGTTGGCGTCGAGGGACTGGAGTGTGGGCGGGGCGAGAATGCGGCGCGCACGGACCAGTGACCGGAAACCGGGAGCGAATCGCTCGACCTGGCGTTCGACGCGGTCGGCCATGACTTCCTGCTCGCCGGCGTCCCAAGCGCCGGTGAGCTTCTCGTCGCCGGCGTCGCCCTCGACGATCTGGGGGACGTGGGTATAGGCCCAGGCGGACTCGGTGCCGGCCGGGGAGCGGCCCGGATCGGAGGTCGTCATCTGGCCGAGGAGCGCGAAGGGACGGTCAGGGATGCGACCCGTCGCGAGCTGAGCGGCGAACCGGGTGAGCTCGTTCACGCCGTCGGCCAGATGCACGGTCCCGGCACGACGCGCCGCCTCGGCCTGCCAGGGCACCGGCCCCTCGAGTGCCCAGTCGACCTTGAAGGTCGCGAAGTCCCACTGGAAGCGTCCGAGGTCTGTGAGCAGTTGGGCGGGCAGGTGCTCCGGTTCCAGCAGCGCGCCGTACAGAGCAGGAACGGAGACGTCGGCCAGCACCGCGCGGTCTGCGGCGATCTGCTCCCCGTCGGTGGTGCGCACGCCCACGGCCCGCCCGCCCCGGACCACGATCCGGCTGGCCCGCTGCCCGCAGCGCAGCACTCCGCCGCAGGCTCGCAGCCGTCGGACCAGAGCCTCGGCGAGGGCGCCCGAGCCGCCGACGGGAACGGGAAAGCCGTAGGACTGGCCGAGCATGGCCATCAGCCAGCCGAACCCGCCGCTGCCTGCGGCTTCCGGCGCGAGATCGGCGTGGAGGGCGTTGCCGGCCAGGAGCAGCCGGCCGCCTTCGCCCTCGAATTCCTCCTCGCCCAGGCGCCGGACCGGCAGGGCCAGCGTGCGGGTCAGTCGCAGACCGCCGGCGGCGCGCAACCGGGCCGCCAGCCGGACCGTGGCCCGCACCGGCGGGAACGGTGTGAACAGTGCGTCGAGGATGTCAGGGCGGAGGTGTTCCCATGTCTCGTACAGGCGGTGCCACGCGGCGCCGTCCCCGACGCTGAAGGCGTCGAGGGATCGGGCGGTGACGTCGACGTCTCGGTCGAGGACCGCGCAACTGCCGTCGGTGAGGGGATGGGCCACGACGTGGGGCGCGTGGCTCCAGCGCAGACCGTGTTCGTGCAGCCGCAGTCCGGTCAGGACCGGTGAGGCGGCGGCGAGCGGGTAGAACGAGCTGAAGAGGTCACTCACGAACTCGGGGTCCACCGATCGGTCGTGCCGCACGGCGCCGCCGGGCTCGGGCTGTTCTTCGAGGACTTCCACGCTCCAGCCCGCGTCCGCCAGCAGGTTTGCCGCCACGAGCCCGTTGGGTCCGGCTCCAATCACTACCGCGTCAGGCATCGGCGCCACCTCCGTTCTGCACCCGTGCCGCGGGCGTCGTCGGGACGCCGTCGGTCCGTGCGCTGCGGGCGTCGGACTCGCACACCTTCGCCAGTCGGCCGAGCAGGGCCCGGTGGCGGAGCTGGGTCAGCATGTCCACGCCGGCGTTGTGCAGGCGCCCGCCGATCCCTTGCAGCGGATGTTCGTCCAGGATCACGAGGCAGTGCCTGCCCCATGGCCGCAGCTCGAAGGCGATCCGTGCCGTGCCGAGCGGGCCCGCCCGCGCCTCCAGCTCCAGCACGTCGGGCTCCCGGCAGCGCCGTACCACCGTCTCATTGGCCAGGCTGACGGGCCCCACACGGATCGAGTAGGCCACCTTCGCGCCCAGGCGAGGCCATTCCCCGGTCATCTCGCGGGTCGACGACGTGCCCACCACCCACTCCGCGTAGCGGTCGCCGTCGGCGAGGACGTCCCACACCGCCTGTGGACTCGCCTTGACCAGGCGATGTCGTACCGCCATCGTGCGCCTCCCGCGATCGCTGCCCGATGCTTCGCCGAGTTCCCTGATCGCCGGAGGTCAACCGCCGGGGGACGCGGGGTGCGGTGCCGATGAACCCGCCGTTGGTGGTCCTGGCCGGTCAAGCTGCCGGCCGCCCCGACGGGTCGGTCCCGGGGCCGACATTCTCGCCTGTGTCGCGGATGCCGATGCGCCGGTTCGTCGCCGCCCTCTTTGCAGCCGCCCCGGCGCTGCGGCGGTCCCGGGCTCAGCCGCACACGACGGCTCCCCTGTCGCCCATCCCGTCACGCAGCGCTACCGGGTCCGGTGCCGGACGGGGCCGCGCACCCGTGCGGCTCGGGCGAGCACGGCTGGGCGGGGCCGTGCGAGCCCGAGGCGGGACGGCTGCGGGCCGAGGCGGGGCGGCTGTTCCGGCCGGGCCGGCTGGGGCCTACGCAAGCCACGCGGCGATGATTCGTCGAGCGACGTCCTCGGGACGACGTTCAGCCAATTCCAGGCCGGGTCCCGAGGACAGGGCTCCTCCGGCAGCCCGCCCGCTTCCGTCCTGGCGGGCAGGGCCGCGCGCTAGCCGGGCCACAGTGGTCCGATCCGCGCGAGGGGGCTGCATGCTTCTACGCGGTGAAATCGTCGAGCAGCCGGGGGCCGTTGTTGCGGACGCTGTTGACCATCGGGGAGACGGGTCGAGTGGTGAGCCGGCCTTCGGCGGGCTGGCTGAGCAGGGCCCGCAGATCGTCCGGGTCCTGGTGGTGGGGGTCCAGCCACGCCTCGTAGTGGTCCGGGGTGAGGGCCAGCGGCATGCGCGGATGGATGCGGCCGGCGGCGTCGGTGGCCTCCGTCGTGAGGATGGTGCAGGTCGTCAACCAGGCGGCCGGGTCGTCGTCCTGCTTCACCTCCGGGTCGCGCCAGTACTCGTACAGCCCCGCCATCGCCATCACCTGGTCATCCTCGGGACGGATGAAGTACGGCTGCTTGCGCGTCTTCCCCGTGGCCTCGTCCTTGACCGGCTCCCACTCGTAGAAGCCGTCCGCCGGCAGCAGGCAGCGGCGTTTGACGAAGGCCCGGCGGTAGGCGGGCTTCTCGTGCACGGTCTCCACCCGCGCGTTGATCATCCGCGCGCCGGCCTTCGGGTCCTTCGCCCAGGACGGCACCAGACCCCAGCGCAGCGGTCGCAACTCCCGCTCCACCGATGCGGGATCATCCGCCCCTCGGCCGGCGCGCGCCAGCACGGCCCACACCTCGTCGGTGGGAGCGACGTTCCAACTTGGCGCCAGCGCCTCCTCGGGATGCCAGACGGTGACCTGGAACTGCTGGACGAGGTCCGAAGGACCGCGAGTGGAGGCATAGCGACCGCACATGCCTCCACCATTCCACAACGTGCACTTCTTCGTTGCGTGTCGCTACGGACAGCGAGGCACCGAGGTGTCTCGGGAGGCGGGTGAGTGCCAGGCAGGCGGTACCGCCGCAGGTTCGGCACGCTTCAGGGACGCTCCACCGGTCCCGCGGCGAAACGGCCGTCCCGCACAGCGCGGCAAGGGCTGCGCCACTCCCGCACCCCACACGAATGACACGCCGAAGTCCGGACGCCCCGGCATGGGAAATCGCCGATGCACCCTGGGCTACCTATTCTGTCCCGAATCGCCACCCGGCAGGGCGTCGGGCATTCGTTGTGAGGAGACGGCTCATGAGCGACGAGATCTGGGGCTTCCCCCCGACCATCAGCCATGTCGTGGGCACCGATCTGACCGGATATCAGGTCGAGGCCACCGACGGCAGCATCGGGAAGGTCGACAAGCACTCGGACGAAGTCGAATCCTCGTACCTCGTCGTCGACACGGGCGTGTGGATCTTCGGCAAGCACGTTCTGCTGCCTGCCGGCACCGTGACGGCAGTCGACCAGCTCGAGAAGAAGATCTTCGTCGACCTCACCAAGGAGCAGATCAAGCACTCCCCCGAGTTCGACAAGGACAAGCACCTCGGCAACGCCGACTACCACGCGGAGGTCGCCAACTACTACCTGAGCCACCGCGCCTGACCGCCCATCACACCGTCATCAGGAGCGTAGTCGCGAAGCGGCAGGTCGGGTGCGCTGCTGAGCAGGTGGCCGCCACCGGCGCCAAGGTCGTCCACAAGCCTGCCGGAGTCATGCCGGGATGAAGCTCGGCCACCAGGGCGGGACGTTGCCCGGGCAAGTCGAGGCGGGGTACGAGTCCGGCATCCCGAGCCATGTGACCAGGAACCAGGTGAACCACAACGTGACGATCAGCCCTGCCATCAGGGCTGTCGTGGGATGGCGTCTTCCGAGGGTGCCGTGCAGGACCACCCACGGAACCGCCGCAGCGATCCAAATGACAGGCGCGAGGAACAGCAACCCCATGCCGTTGGCTCCTGCATTGCTGCCGATGTCACAGGCAGCCCATGCCCTCCCGATCACAGCGATGGCCGCCACCGCGGTCAGCCCGCCGACAAGGACGCCGAAGCCGATTCCGCTGAACCAGCGGCTCGGACGGCTCGACAGTTCCACTCCCACGATCATCTCCCCGTCTCGCTCCGGACGCGGAGAGTACCAATGACCTGCAGCAAGCCGTAGGTCCGAGGTGGAGGCGCCTCGTCGATCGCGGAGTCTCTGTCTGATCAGTCCCAGTCGGACGCCGGCTGTTCGACTCGGCCGCCCGAGTGCGGTGCGGTGATGAAACCCACTGCGCCTTCGGGCAGTTCGGCAACGCAGTCCGAGGAGCACGCGCCGACCAGCAGAGGAAGCGTGTCAGTGGCCACGCGTAGCGAGATCCACACCTGGCGGAATCCGCCGTGTGCGATCGGGCCGTTGCAGACACTGCAGCGACGGACGGCCGTACTGCCCCAACGCCGGGGATCCAGGTTCTCCGGATCGAGGTCCGCGACGGAGTTCCGGGCACTCCGAAGCCTCGGGAAGGGCGGCCGCAGCTTCTCGTTGCCGAACAACGCGCGCGTACTCACCGTGCTCCGGGTCAGCTTCCGGCAACGGGTGATCTCGTAGGGGAACCAGTGCAGTCGGTACGAGGTGTACGGGGTGAATTCCTCCAGGCTCGTCATGGATCCGATCTCGGGCGGGATGCGGACCAAGTTGCTCCCGTAGAGCATCAGGTGTCTGACCGCAGTCAGCTTCGCGATACTGGGAGGCAGGGTGATGACCTGCCTCCGCTCCTCCGGGCTCAGCCCGGTGAGGGGACCGAACTCCTCACGCCCGTCGGCGGCGGCCTCGTCGACCAGTTCGAGCAGGTGCTGCCAGCCCGGCGCAGAGGTGTCCTGCCGTTCGGTGTGAAATCCGACGCGGGCTCGCGGGTTCGGCAGGGACTGGTCGAAGCACCTGCACGCGTCCTGGCGAAGCCCTTGCCGTTCCGGGGCGGGATCCGATGTGTCGCCCCAGCGGTTCACGAAAAGCCTCGGTTCATCCGCGTCCGTCATGGCATCAGGGTACGGAGCTGCTCCGGGCCGCATTGCGGCCGACCCGCCCCGTGTCCGCAGCCGACCCGGCGCCCGATCACTCGTGTGTCACCGACGAATTGCGCTGCGATCGACAGTCATACTCCGCAACAGCCTGTCCAGACCCAGCGCGGGAGTCGATCATGGTCATCGTCGCAGGACACATCGCCGTGGAACCGGAGCAGCGCGAGCCGTACCTCGCGGGCTGCGTCGGCGTTGTCGAACAGGCCCGCCGCGCGCCGGGCTGTCTCGACTTCGTCATCGCCGCAGACCTGGTGGACGTCGGCCGGATCAACATCTTCGAGCGCTGGGAATCGTCGGCGGCCGTCGAGGCCTTCCGCGGCAGCGGCCCCAGCGACCAGCAGAGCACTGCGATGCTCAGCGCCTCGGTGGCCGAGTACGAGATCGCGGACGTGCGCTCACTGACCTGAACGGATCGCCGCGCACACCGACCCGTACGGACGCACTGGCGCTCCGTGGGAGGTGCGCCGGCCGAAGGCACGGCCCACAAGCTGGTCCTGAGAGAGTGTCAAGTCCATCATGCCTGCTCGGAGGCCGTTTCGGTAGGACGGAGCACACGTCCGTTCGGCCTTGTCGGGGACAGCGTGTCACCCGCAGACTCGTCGTCATCCACTCTCCGGCTGCGTGCCGGCATCCGCTCACGGTTGCCGGTGCGTTCGCTGCGCTGTCCCGTCGTTCGACGGGCGCGGCTCGGGAGTGGGCGAGCGAAGGGGCATCATTGGATCAGGACATGGTCATGCGGGCGAGGGTCAAGCTGCTCAGCGCGAACCGCAGGGTGGTGCGCGGCACGGAAGGGCTGCGGATCTACCGCCTTCTCACACAGGTCGCACCGGAGGTGTACGGCTCGAAGCTGGCGTACGTCCTGGTGGAGGAGGCCACCACCTCCCCCCTGGTACGGGAGCTTCCCGAACAGCGGCTGGCTCTGCTGGACGAGGCAGTGTCGGTCGCGACGGCCCTGGCAGCGGCGAATCCGTTTCGGGGGAAGGTGCTGGCGAGGGCACTGGCCGCCAGACAGCGGGAGTTGGCCGCCCGACCGGCGAAGTAGACGATTCGTCGCGCACTGATCGCGGAGCCTCGATGCGGGCGCTCCGACCCGTGGGCCGACCGCCGCCCATGGCCCGACTCCCCCGCCGGACAGGCCGGGCCGCCTGGTCTCCTGTTCGACTCAGGCGGCACCGCTCGCCGGCCGGCGGCTCGGCCCAGGAGCCGGCCATCGATTGAACGGCAAGGCCACACCCACGCCCGCGTGGGTGTGGCCTTGCCGTCGGCTCCTCGGCCGGTGTCCGTCGTCCCCGGTCAGCGGACGGACGCTTCGGACGGGGCGAGAACCACGCAGTGACGCGCCCAGGTCTCGGGTTCGCCCGGCAGCGCTCGCCGCCTTGGCCCCAGTGCTCCGTGAGCAGCGGATGAGTGAAGTACAGGCCCGGCATGACAAGCTGTCCCTTCCATCGTCCCGCCCCAGGAGGTCACCATGACTGCAGAGTCTCCATCGCCCGAAGGTACGGAGCCGGTCGACGACGAGGCCCCTGCCGTTGCGCCCGAGAACGACAGCCAGGACGACCTCAAGCGCAAGTTCCGGGAAGCCCTGGCGCGCAAGCGCGGCATGCAGGCGGACGCCGCCGACCTCGGGGCGAACAGCAACAAGTCGAAGATCCACGGCGCGCACGGCCCGGCCGCGAGCCAGAGGTCGTTCCGCCGAAAGAGCGGCGGCTGATTCCGAGGACTCCTCGCACAGGAGGCTTCGGGCGCGAGCCGTGCGGCCAGGCGACGACTGCGAGGGCAGGGAGCGTGCCCGTCGCCCCGACATCACGGAACTCGATCGCTCCGGCACCGCGCCGCTGACCCTCCCCGCGAGGGCGGCGGCGGTTTCGCGTCCATCGATGGCGAGAGCCAGGGCGACAGTAGGATCAACGCCGTGAGCGGCTCACAGCACAGCGCGACGAGTGGACGGCCGGGGGGCTCCGAGCCCGCGGATGCCTTGCGGCTGCTGACCATGAACACCCTGTTCACCGGCGATGTCCCGGCGCGGCTGGGTGCCCTCGGCGCGGCGATCGACCAGTCAGACTACGACATCGTCTGCCTGCAGGAGGTCATGTTCCGCCGCAATGCCCGGCTGATCCGCCGCGCCGCTCCCGCGTACCGGCACTTCGCCCACTCGGGCACGGCCCTGCTCAAGGGTGGCCTGGTGCTGCTGTCCCGATGGCCGATCAGTCGATGCCGGTTCCTGCCGTACCCGGTGACGGGCCCGGTGCGCGGCGAACTCCTGATGCGCAAAGGTGCCCAGCTCGCGTTCGTCGACACCCCGGCCGGTGAACTGGCGGTCGTGAACACCCACTTGTCCGCCAACCGTGACGACGACTGGTCGCCGACCAACCGGTACACGCGGATCGCGAGTGCCGAACTGGCCAGGCTCACGGAGCTGATCGCGGCCATCAGCCCCTCCCTGCCGGTCGCCGTGGTCGGCGACCTCAACGTCCCGCGCGATTCAGCGGCGCTCGCCGGGTTCTTGACCGCTGCGGGGCTGCGCGACATCCTCGCCGACGACACTCGTCCGACATACCGGCCCACACCCAGGTGGCCGTCGCCGCCGGCCTTGGACCACGTACTGGTCCGGCCCGCAACCGGCGAGACGCTGACCGGCAGCGCCGACTTCGTGTTCCAGGACAAGGTGACGCTGGGCGACGGCCGCCAGGCCTACCTGTCCGACCACTACGGCGTGCAGGCGCGGCTGCTCCGGTCGGGTTGACGCGGAGACCGGCGCCACGGACCAGGACACTCCCCCATCGCGTACCCACACGGTCAGCGGTGGGATCCGGGCGGGGCCGATGTCCACACGAACCGGGGGAACCTGCAACGGGGCCGGTCGGTGATTTCTGAGGGGATTGTCGTGGAGTGGTCGAAGGGACTGCTCGGATTCGCCGCCGGGCTCCTGCTGGCGGTCACCACCGCACCGGTAGGCGTCTCCGGAGCGGTCTTCCTGCTGCCCGTCCAGGTGAGCGTGCTGGGCGTGCCGAGCCCGGCCGTGACACCCACGAATCTGCTCTACAACGTCGTGGCCGGCCCTGGTGCCCTCCTGCGCCACTGGCGGGCCGGGCGACTGGGCGGGCCGCTGACGCGCCTGCTCGTTGCGGGGACCGTCCCCGGCGTCGTCATCGGCGCCGTGATCCGCGTATTCGCCGTTCCCGGTCCGCAGGTCTTCCGTCTCCTCGTCGCGGCACTGCTGCTGCCGCTCGGACTGTGGCTGTGGCTTCGCACCGTACGCCCGGCACCACCGAGCACCCACGACCAGCCTTCACCGCGTACGACGACGTCACTGGCCCTGGCGGTCGGTATCGCCGGGGGCATCTACGGAATCGGGGGCGGCTCCCTGCTCGGCCCGATCCTCGTCGGCCGCGGCACCCCCATCACCGCCGTCGCACCGGCGGCGCTGGCCTCCACCTTCGTGACCTCCGTCATCGGCGCGGCCACCTATGCGCTGCTCTCCCTGGCCACCACGGGCGCCGTCGCCCCCGACTGGCTGCTGGGCCTGTCGTGCGGAGCCGGAGGACTCCTGGGCGGTTACCTCGGCGCACGCCTCCAGCCGCACCTGCCCGAAACCGCCCTCCGGCTGCTGCTCGGCACGCTCGCCACCGGCGTCGGCGCACTCTACGCAGCTCAGATCCTTGCCTGATCGCGCTGCGTCCATTCGCCGCACGGCAGCCAACGGCACTCGGGCTCCGGTCCAACTTCCTTGGGGCCCCACGCTCCATGGCGTGCCGGAACCGGACGGCCCTTCGTGACCCGCTGACAGACCTGTTTGGGATCATGCCCGCATGGACTTCGAACTCGCCCCGCCGATCGGTGTCGGCCCATTGCGGATCGGCATGACCCGGCGCGCGGCCAACACGGCGCTGGACTCGCTCCGCGATGTCTCTGCGATCTCGGAGTCTGATCGGCCGGGGCAGCACGTCTTCCGTCCCAGCGGGCTGATGTTCAGCATCCACTGCATGCGCGACAGGCTTGAAGCCATCGAGTTGGGAAGTCCGTCGTCCCGGACGGACCGAGTGCTGTTCCACGGTGTGGACGTGTTCACGCTTCCGGCCCGCGAGGTGGTGCGGCGCATGGGTGAGGTCACCTCGATCGAGGAAGACCCTGACGACGATGCTTCATTCATCGCCCCGGACTTGCTGCTGAGCTTCTGGCGTCCGTTCGCAGCCGACGACAATCCCGAGGAAGAACAGGGCTACCACTTCAGCTCGGTCCTGCTGGCACGGCCTGGCTACTACGACACCCCGGGTCAGGCTGCCGAGCGACTCCGGCAGGGCTCCTGACGGGCCCGCCGGGAAGGCGGCGGTGAACCGACGCCTCCGCCGGGGCGCCGAGTGCTCGACCCCCGGCCGGCATCCCACTGTCGGGACCTCACCGGTTCAGCGTAGTCAGGCCTCCGGCCGGGCGAGCCGGGATGCCGCGGCCACCTGCACCGGGGCATGGTGGTGGAGTGATCGCGCTGGCCGTACTGTTCGCCCTGCTGGGAGCCGCGAGCAATGCCGTGGGTACGGTGTTCCAGCGCAAGGCAGCCGCCCGGATCCCCCAGGGCGGTGGACTGCGCCTCATCCTCCAACTCGCGCGGCAGCCCGCATGGCTGGTCGGCATCGCGGGTGTGGCCGGGGCAGCGCTGTTCCAGGCCCTCGCGCTGCTGAACGGCCCCCTTTCACTGGTGCAACCCCTGTTCATCCTGGAACTCCCGTTCGCCCTGATGTTCGCCGTTCCGCTGCTGCATCGCCGCTTGCCCCGCGCGGGATGGTGGGCCGTGGCGGGCGTCGTGGCCGGGCTCGGTCTGGTCCTGGTCGCCGCCGACCCGTCGGGAGCGGAGGTGGCCGCCCCCATGAGCCGCTGGATTCCGGTTCTGATCCTGTGCCTGTCGGCCGTTGCCGTAGCCGTGGCCGTCTCGCGCCCCTCACGCCCGCCGCTGTTCCGCGCGGCCGTGCTGGGATCGGCCTCAGCCATCAGCAACGCCCTCACCGCCGCGCTCCTGAAGTCGTCCATGGGCACCCTTGAGAGCGAGGGCTTCGTCGCCTTCCTCTCCGTATGGCAGACGTACGGATTCGTCGTGACGGGCATCGGCGCCGTACTGCTGCTGGAGAATGCCCTGCAGGCGGGCCCGCTCGCCGCCTCGCAGCCCGCGCTGACGATCGGCGACGCGACGGTGAGCCTTTTCCTCGGCGTCTTCCTCTTCGACGAGACCGTCCGCAGCGGCTGGTGGCTGCTGCCCGAACTGGCCGGGGCCGGCCTCGTCCTGTGGGGCGTCCTGAGACTGACCCGCGTGGTGCCGCAGGTGGGGGAACTCGCACGCTGACAGGCCGGGGCACGCCCTTCCAGATCGAGTCGGCCGCGTACGACCGCCCGCCGGCATCCGGAACTGGAACGGGACCCCGTCGAAGCCCGCACCGTCAAAGGGCCGCTCGCCCCGGGTCGGCCCGAGAGGCGGAGCGGCCCTGTCCGGACGCCCGCCTCACAGGGCACCGACCACCACGCGGCGGAGCAGACGCCGACCCTTGCCGGCCTTCCAGGATCTGATGCGGCGACCCCTCCGCGACCATCCGGTCGCCGACCACCCGGACGCGACCACGGGCCCGAGGCCTCGACCGCGCGCTACTTCAGCGCGTGCGCCGCAGCCTGCGCGAGGACGCTCGCGGCCTCGGAACGCTTCGCCTTGGTCGACTTCTTGTCGGCGAGCACCTTGGCGGCGGCGGTCAGGGCCTTCTTGCCCGGCCTGCGCGACGAGGCGGCCGGGGACTGTGCCAGCGCACTGGCCGCGGCCCTCTTCTCCGACTTGGACGGCTTCTTCGCCCGCACCGTCTTGCCGGCGTCGGAAGCCGGGCCGGACCCAGTCGTCCTCGCCTCAGCCGTACCCGCCTTGCCGGAGGTCTGCGACAGTGCGCTCGCGGCGGCCTTCCTGCTGCTCTTCGACCCACCGCTCTTCGCGGCCCTGCCTGCCGCCGAAGCGGCCTTGGGATGCGTGGTACCGGATGCCTTCGTCTTCGCCATGTCGCTGTCCCATGCTCGTCCGTCGGTTCTGTCGTCCGCCTCGGGTACCCGAACTTCCCCGTATGCAACGACTGAAGGCTCCGGCGGCCGGACAACGCCCGTTGTCGGCGCACGAAGGTGCAACCGCGGAGCAACGTTGTCTCACGACCGGACGAGTCGTCCTTCGGAGACCTCGCGGACCGGATGGTCGCCATCGGCGATCCTCGTGAGCGTGTCCGCCACGGAGTCGAAGTAGTGGGCCAGTGACTCGTACTGACCCGTGATCGTGATCTCACCCACGACCCACCGGCCGACTCGTCCGTCCCGCACGTCGACGAACTTGCCCGACCAGCCGTCCTGGTCCGACAGGAACGGGATCCACTCATTGCGCCAGAACGGGTGTCCGGCTGGTCCGGAGGGTCGAATCCACCAGGCATGGAGCGGTTCGCGTAGAGCTTCTCCAGCGCCCGGATGCCCAGAAAGAAGGTGCCTTCGTCCGGGAACCCGGCGAAGCCGCAGCATGCCGCGTCGTCGTCCACGTCCTCTTCGGGACAATCCAGATGCTCTGCAGCAGCCACGCCCGCAGGTCCTGAGGAAGAGTGATGTCCATCCGTTCCTCGGCCGCCGCGAGCATGTCCCGTGTGCGCTGTCGAGCCACGTCGCGGAGCAAAGACCCGACGGCCAGTGATCGTACTGCGATCAGACGCAGGGCCGATCGGGCGGCGGTGGCCGGGGTCGGCGAATCCAGGCTGAGCCCCTGTCGACCCATTTTCACCTTTCCTGCACTTCTGCGAGGGAAAGGTTCATTTTGCGGGGGCGCTGTAAAACATCCATAAGATCCGCAGGAGTGGAGATCCTTTCGCGGGGCACCCGAGGGATCGGAGGTTGATAAACATGGTTCCTATTCTTCTGGTTCTCCTGCTCGCCCTGATTCTCTTCGGTGCCGGTTTCGCGCTGAAGGCACTGTGGTGGATTGCCATCATCGTGCTGGTGCTGTGGCTTCTGGGCTTCGTGGTCCGCCCCACGAGCAGTGGCGGCAAGCGGGGCCGCTGGTACCGCTGGTAGACATGCGCACATCGCACCATCCCGGGTGGGCCCCGGCGCCGTCGGCGCCGGGGCCCACCCGTGTTGCAGCCCCGCGACGCACGGAAGACCACAGGTGGGCCGCTTGATTCGGGGTAGCCGGAGGTGGTGGCCGGAGGTGCCGTGACGCCGGGAACCATGGCCTCCAGCACGGTACTTCCGGCCATCCGCATTCCCCTCGACATGGACGTGTGGGCTCCGGAGTGCGGGGCACCCACCCCTTCGAGGAAGCGTCACGGAACCCGATGGCGCCAATTGCACCCGCGGTTCAAGGACGACTGCGAAACAGGCCGTTGAACCGTGGATGAAGAAATTCGATGAGGGAGCCGTTTTATGAGTGACAACATCTGGGGCTACCAGCCGGCCACCGGCCACATCGCGGGCACCGACCTGATCGGATTCAAGGTCGAGGCCACCGACGGCAGCGTCGGCAAGGTCGACAAGCACTCGGACGACGTCAACTCCTCGTACCTCGTCGTCGACACCGGGGTGTGGATCTTCGGCAAGCACGTCCTGCTCCCCGCCGGCACCGTGAGGACCATCGACCACGCCGAGCGGAAGATCCACGTCGACCTCACCAAGGAGCAGATCAAGGACTCTCCGGAGTTCGACAAGGACAAGCACATCGGCGACGCCGGCTACCACGAGGAGCTCGGCAGCTACTACCGGAACCGGCGCGCCTGACCTCGCGGGGCGTCCCAAAAGCGTGGGGCCGGGCGGAGACCTCTCCGCCCGGCCCCATTTCTCATGCGGCGGCCCGCCCGCCTGCGAGGGTTGCTTCCGTCATTCCTTGTCGTCGGCCGTCACACAGAGCGACGATACGGACACCGGCAGAAGCTGCGCCGGAACCCCTGAACTGTGACGCTCCATGGCTGGTGGCGCTGTGCGCCATCTATCGAATTTGCGGCACCCCGAAGCCACAGAAGCGTCAGACGGCTTCGCCGTAACCCCGGATCGTGGCTTCTTGTGCAGCGTGCCGGATGGCTCTGATGGTGGATTCGGAACGCCTTCGCCGCAGCCAGGCGAGGGCGGATGTGGAGGGGGTGAGATCGACCACGTCGATGTATCTGATGCCTGCGCGTGGAAAGTACTCACGGGCGGCCTTCGGCAGGAAGCACATTGCCTCTCCGGCGGCCACCGTGTGCAGTAGCGATTCCATGTCGGTGACTACCGGCCCATAAAGGACGGGGCTGCCGTCGGGGCGGGGATCGACCGCCCAGAAGTCCCACCACAGTCGCGGAACCTGCTCGGGCATGTCGACCACCGGAACGCCGGAGAGCTGAGCCAGGGTGAGCCGAGGCAGGATCGCCAGGGGATGCCCGGTGGACAGGCAGGCCACGCGTGGCTCGGTGGCCAGGTGGTGGAGTTCGATGTCGTCCGTCACCGGAGGGCGGACGAAGACCACGTCGACCTCCTGCTGTGCCAGCGCGGCGAGGTGGTCGCCGAACGCGAGGTTGACCAGCCGCACGGCCGTTTCGGGGTGGCGGTCCTGCAGGAGGCCGAGTACGGCACGGGTGTGCGCCATGGATGCCTCGGCTCCCATGGTTCCCACGACGAGTCGTCCGGAGACCTGTCGCAGCTGCGCGTCGGCTACGCGTCGCAGCCGGTCGACCGCCGCGACCGCCGCGCGGGCTTCGGGGAGCAGGACCTGCCCTGCCTCGGTGAGCGTGAGCGTCCGGCTCGTGCGCTCCACCACGCGTACCCCGAGGCGTTTCTCCAGCTCCCTGATCTGCTGGCTCAGTGCCGGCTGCGTGATGAACAGGCGCGCGGCAGCACGCCCGAAATGGAGTTCCTGGCTCAGCGTGAGAAAGAGCCGAAGCTGATGAACGCTCGGTTCCTTCGATGCGGACACCCCCACGGAGAAGCCCCCTTTCACTCTCCAACCTGCTGCGATAACGGGCATGTTATCGATCGCCAGGCATCCTGTGCCCCTGGTCCGATGACACCCCTGTGCTGGCCGTGTGATAGTCGACGGCGTCAGTGATCAGCCTGACGGTCCACCAGTTCGGAACAGGGTTGGTGACCCCTTCCTCCGGCAACGCCCGGGGACTGTCGCCTGCTGGTGGCACGGGCGCTCCCGACAAAGGGCCCTCGTCGGCGGAAGCGCTGGACAACATTCCCCCTCAACGAGGAGAAGTTAATGCGTAAAGCCGTACTCGGCCTCTTCGTGGCACTGGCCGCGGTGCTCGCGGTGGCGCCCTTCGCCGGTGCCGACCAGACCCGGACCGTCGCCTGCTGCGGCGGCATGCCCGGCCACGGGTAACGGGGCCCTCGCCGACGGAAGTGCTGGACCAAGGTTTCCTCCTCGACAAGGAGTTGTGATGCGTAAAGCTGTACTCGGCCTCTTCGTGGCACTGGCTGCGGTGCTCGCGGTGGCACCCTTCGCCGGTGCCGACCAGACCCGGACCGTCGCCTGCTGCGGCGGCACGCCGGGCGTGCCGTAAAGGGGCCATCGCCAGTGGCTCGACTGTGTCTGAGGGTCCGTCAGCTCGCCGGCGGGCCCTTCGCCCTCGTTCAGCGCGGGCCAGTCCGAAGCTGACCGGACCCGACCATAGGGTGCGGGGCACCGCACGCGTTCCGCGAAGCGCCCCGAAACCATCAGCGTAGGAGCGGGCCGCGCTGTCAGCCGGCGGCTGGCGTCTTGCGTGTCCCGGTCGGCGAGCTGGGCGAGGACCTGCTCCGGCTCAAGGCCGGTGCCGGCGGCGATCGAGCGCGGTCGGCGGCTGGTGTCGGCGGGCAGCCACACCTGCGCGTTCAGCTCAGGTTGTTCCTTGTCGTCGACTGTCAGGCAGAGCGACGAGCGACTCGGGGCGCTCGACGGTCCTGCCCACGTCGTAGCGGGTGGCGGGGTGCCGGTTCTTGGAGCGGGGTGGTCGTCCTGGCCCCGGCCGGGTGGGTTTGGGTGCACGGGCCTGACTGCCGAGGCGAGGGCGGATGCTTCTGAACCCACGTCGGACGCGGGTCGGGGTGAGCGCGGTGCCGGTGCGGGTGGTCTTCTCCCAGGGCTTGCGCTGGTCGGCTGCGAGCGGAACGACTTGCGACGAATCAACGTGCCCTCCACCAGAGGGAGTTCGCCGTCCAGTTCGATCCAGGCCGAGCGGTGGGTGAGCCGGGCGTGGACCGGTCCCAGACGCGGGCCTCGGCCTTGATGTAGCGGGGCGTGTCCTTCATGGTCACCGCCGTCGGCTCCGGCCAGGTCTCCGGCTTCGCCAGGCGGACCTCCGGTCCGTGTTTGCGTGGCCGGCCGCCGTTCGGGTCGTAGACGCGCGGCGCCTTCGCCAGTCGCGGGACGCGGTCGGAGCACAGGCGTCCGACCAGCTCGACGGGCAGGTCGGACAGGAGTCAGGCCAGGCGCATCGCGTCGTAGCCGGCTTTGAAGAGTGCCCACACGACCGGGCCCGACGACAAGGAACAAGCTCAGTCCACCGGCCATGTGTGGACCGGCGCGTTGAGGTGCATGTAGTCGATGTACTGCTGCGTCATGCGCCGCAGCGCCTCCGCACGGCTGTAGCGGCCCGAGTCCTCGAGGCGGTGCACGAGCTCCTTCTGCCAGACCGCGCCGTTGCGTGCGGTGACGCAGCGCTGCTCGATGATGCCGAGCAGCGGTTCCCGCCAGGCCGCGTCCATGCCCGAGCGCTCCAGTCCTTGGTGCGCGAGCGGCAGCAGGCGTCGCAGGACGAGTTCGGGTGCGGGGACCTCTCCGGCCCCCGGCCAGTAGAGGCGGGCGTCGATGCCGTGCCGTGCCGCGGCGTGCAGGTTGTCCTCGGCGGCCGAGAAGGACATCCGCGACCACACGGGCCGGTCCTCGTCCACCAGGGCGCGGGTGAGGCCGTAGTAGAAGGCGCCGTTGGCGAGGGTGTCGGCGACCGTCGGTCCCGCGGGCAGCACACGGTTCTCCACCCTCAGGTGCGGTCTGCCCCGGGCGACGTCGTAGACGGGACGGTTCCACCGGTAGATGGTGCCGTTGTGCAGGGTGAGTTCGGACAGGTCCGGCGTGTCCCCCCGATCCAGCGTCTGCGCGGGGTCCTGGTCCTCGCACAGGGGCAGCAGGGCCGGGAAGTAGCGGAGGTTCTCCTCGAAGAGGTCGAAGACGCTGGTGATCCATCGCTCCCCGAACCAGACCCGGGGCCGTACTCCCTGCGTCTTGATCTCCTTCGGGCGGGTGTCCGTGGCCTGCTCGAAGAGCGGGATGCGGGTCTCGTGCGCCAGTTCCTTGCCGAACAGGAAGGGCGAGTTGGCCGCCAGCGCGACCTGGACGCCGGCGATCGCCTGCGCCGCGTTCCAGTAGCTCGCGAAGTCCTCGGGTGAGACCTGGAGGTGGAACTGCGTGCTGGTGCACGCGGCTTCCGGCGTGATCGTGTCGGCGTAGGTCCTCAGCCGGTCCACGCCGTCGACCTCGATCAGCAGGTCCTCGCCGCGGGCCGCGAACACCTGCTCGTTGATGAGGTGGTAGCGCGGGTTCTCCGACAGTGCCTTGAGACCGATGTCGCTCTCCCGCAGCGTGGGGAGGATCCCCACCATGATCAGATGCACGCCGATGCTCCTGGCCCGCTCGTCGGCGTGGTTCAGCGCGGCCCGGATCTCGTCCTCCCACGCGTCGGGGCCGCCCGCGGTCAGCCGCCGGGGCGGAATGTTGATCTCCAGGTTGAACCGGGCCAGCTCCGTGTCCCAGGCGGGATCGGCGATGGCCTCGAGCACCTCGACGTTCCGCATGGCGGGCTCGGCATCGGCGTCGGTCAGGTTCAGCTCGATCTCCAGGCCCACTTGGGGCCGCTCCGCGTCGAACCGTGACTCGCGCAGCATCTGCGCGAGGGCGTCGAGGCAGTCCTGCATCTTCGTCCGGTACTGGCGACGGTCCTCGCGGGTGAAGATCAGCGCCGGAACGTCGCGTCCCATCGGCCCTCCCGGGTGGCCCCACGGATACCTCTCACCTACAGCGTCGCACCACCGGGCGGGTCCGACCATGCGGGACCGGGTTGCCCGCGGTGGCCGAGGCCGGGGCGGACGATCCGGAAACCGTCGACGTCGTCCCCCGCTCGTCCACGACCCTCGCCGGCGCCAGCGCGGCGATCGGCGGCTCCCACGCCGGACCCGGCGGCCGGGCCGCGTTGCCTCCGCCACCGATCCTGGGTCATGGGGCTCGACATGACCGGGACCGCCGCCGGGACCACATCAACCGTGATGTCGGTTTTAGTTCGAAAATGTGCATGAATTGTGCAAGACGACGCCCGGACTGGGTAGGCTGCGTCCGATCTGGGGCTGCCGGGCAATGGTGCTCAGCGCGACGGGACACGAGGACCGGACATAGTTCCGGACCCGCCCTCGCCTCCCATTACCGGACTGCTGTCCTTGAAAGGCTCCCGCACCATGCCCTTGGCACTCCTGGCCCTGGCCGTCGTCGCGTTCGGCATCGGCACCACCGAGTTCGCCACGATGGGGCTGCTGCCCCAGATCGCCGACGGGGTCGGCGTGTCCGTGCCCAAGGCCGGCAACCTCGTCTCCGCCTACGCGCTCGGGGTCGTCGTCGGCGCCCCCGTCCTGACAGGCATCGGTGCGCGCATACCCCACAAGCGGCTGCTGCTGCTCCTGTCGGGACTGTTCGTGATCAGCAACGCCGCTTCGGCGCTCGCCCCCAATTTCGGCCTCCTCTTCGCCGCCCGCTTCCTGGCAGGCCTGCCCCACGGAGCACTCTTCGGTGTAGGCGCGGTCGTCGCCTCCCGGCTGGTCGCCCCCGACCGCGCGGCACGCGCCGTGTCGAAGATGTTCCTCGGGCTGACGGTCGCCAACATCATCGGCGTCCCCGCCAGCACCGCACTGGGCCAGCAGCTCGGCTGGCGCTCCGCCTACTGGGCGGTCACCGCCATCGGCCTCGTCGCCCTCGCGACGCTGGCCCTCTTCGTCCCTCACCAGCCCCGCGGGCAGCAGTCCGGCGTCCGGCACGAGCTGCGCGCCATGGGCAATCGGCAGGTCGCGATCGGCCTGGCCACAGCCGTCGTGGGATTCGGCGGGTTCTTCGCCGTCTACAGCTACCTGGTGCCCATGCTGACGCACCTGACGGGCTTCTCCGACTCATCGACCACCCTCGTGCTCGCGCTCTACGGCGTCGGCATGACCGCGGGCACACTGCTCGCCGGCCCGCTCACGGACCGCGCGCTGCGGCCGACGCTGTACGCGGGACTCGTCCTGCTGGCCGCCGCCCTGGTCGCGTTCTACTTCACCGTCCACAGCGCCGTCCCCGCCCTCATCACCATCGCGTTCATCGGTGCCATGGGCTCCCTCATCACGACACCGGTCCAGATGCTCCTCATGGCCAAGGCGAAGAACGCTCCGACCATGGCCGCGGCCTCGAACCACTCCGCCTTCAATCTGGCCAACGCCGGCGGCGCCTGGCTCGGCGGTCTGGTCATCTCCGCGGGCTGGGGTTGGGCCGCTCCCAACCTGGTCGGCGCGGCCCTGGCCGTGGCAGGCCTCGGCCTCGCCTTCACGGGAAGCCTCATGGATCGGGACGGCGACCGGTCGGAGAAGGTCACCTCGTCCTCGCCAGAGACATCCACGACCGCCGACGCCATCGCCGTGTCACGGCGGACGTAGCCCGGAGCGGCGTCCAGCTTCCACGCCCCGGCGCCGGGGCGTGGAACAGCGCGTCCCCGACCGCGCCCTGTTGAACAGCGGGCCCAGGATCAGGCCGATGCCACGCGCTCCCGGCTTGCGGGCCCATTCGCTCGAGCCCGACCACGGCCGGTGGGCGACGCCCGGCTCAGGGAAGGACGTCCAGGGCTTCTTCCGCGTGGTCGGCGCCGTCGGCCCGGTGAAAGGTCATGTGCCCGCCCAGCAGACCCCCGGCTCCGACGGCCGTCAGACCCACGAATCCGAAGGCCCGGCCTGCCGTCGGATGTCCTTTGACCCGGCACACGAGGGAGGCGGCGTACAAGCCCGCCGCCATCGTGTTGGCCAGGGCATGCACGATTCCCACTCGCTGCTGCCGCTGTCCCAGCTCCGCCCAGTCGACGGCTCCCGTGAGCACCGCCGGGCCGACGGCAGCCAGCCCCACGCCGATCAGGAGACCCGCCTCCCTCGAACGGCCGGGGCACAGGTCCAGGACCGCCGCGGACAGCCAGCTCCCGATCGGCACCTGCACCATCAGGGGATGGACGGGATGCCCCACCCATTTTCCTCGCAGGCCGTCACGGACACGTCCCAGGGACACGGACTGTATCCGCGTGCGAAGCGCGTCGATCAGCGGATCCGCCCCCGCCTCCTGTTCCAAGCGCTCCAGGAGCCACGGGATCAGGTTCTGCTCCACCGGGTGAGAGGGCACTGTGCTCATAGGCACTCGAGTCCCCGTCACCACACAGGGCAAACGGATCCGGCAGCACCCCTCGAAGCACACCCAGCCACGTGGCTCCGGCCACCCGGCGGGACGGAAGCGGCCCCTGCGCTGCCGCCGACTGCCGTGAGAGCCGCCCGGACCGAACCCCGGCCTTCCCGGACACCGGACTGGCACAGCCGGATCGCCTCCTACGCGCCGTCTTGCCCCCCACCCCGCCCAAAAGCTCATTTCGGTCTTTGTGCGTCAAGCGGGCACCACGGGTACTCGTCGAAGCGCGGCCCTCCGTCGCACGTGAGCGGGTGGCCGACGCATGCCCCCCGCGATGGGGCCGGCATACGGCGCGCCTGAGGAGAATGCGATGAAGGCACTGGTGTGGCACGACAGGGGGGACGTACGGGTCGACACGGTTCCCGATCCGTCGATTCGAGATCAGACAGACGTGATCATCAAAGTGACCACGAGCGGCTTGTGCGGCTCCGACCTGCACCTGTACGAGGTTCTCGGTCCCTTCCTCGACGCCGGCGACATACTGGGGCACGAGCCGATGGGCATCGTCCAGGAGGTCGGCTCCGAGGTGAGGAACGTGCGACCCGGCGACCGCGTTGTCGTACCGTTCAACATCTCCTGCGGCACGTGCTTCATGTGCAAGCAGGGGCTGCAGTCGCAGTGCGAGACCACCCAGGTCCACGAATACGGCTCCGGCGCGTCCCTGTTCGGATACACCAAGCTGTACGGGCAGGTACCCGGCGGGCAGGCCGAGTACCTGCGCGTTCCGTTCGGGAACACGCTGCCCATCGCCGTCCCTCCGGAGCCTCAGGACGACCGCTTCGTCTATCTGTCCGATGTCCTGCCCACGGCCTGGCAGGCAGTCGAGTACGCGGCCATTCCCCCGGGTGGCAGCGTCGCTGTGCTGGGCCTGGGGCCGATCGGGGACATGTCCACACGCATCGCCGCCCATCGTGGTGCGGGAAAGGTCATCGGAATCGACCTCGTGCCGGAGCGGCTGGACCGGGTCGGGGCGCGCGGAGCACACACCCTGAACCTCGAGGAATACGACGGCGACGCGATCGTGGAAGCAGTCCGCGACCTCACCGGCGGGCGCGGCCCGGATTCCGTCATCGACGCCGTGGGCATGGAGGCCCACGGGACCACAGCCGCCAAGGCCGCCCAACAGTTGACCACCCTGCTGCCCGACAGACTGGCCGCCCGGATCATGCGCCGCGTCGGCGTCGATCGCCTCTCCGCCCTGCACCTGGCCATCAGCCTCGTCCGCCGCGGCGGCACCATCTCCGTGTCCGGCGTCTACGGCGGGATGACCGACCCGCTTCCGCTGCTGACCATGTTCGACAAGCAGATCCAACTGCGCATGGGCCAGGCCAACGTGTGGCGCTGGGTGGATGACATCCTCCCCCTGCTCACGGACGCCGACCCGCTCGGGGTCGACACCTTCGCCACCCACCACCTGCCGCTGGACCGGGCCCCCGACGCCTACGCCATGTTCCAGAAGAAGCAGGACGGCGCGGTGAAGGTCCTGTTCAACCCCTGACGGCCGTCGGCATGCGCCGTCCGACGCGGACGACCACTGCCCGCGATCGCCACGGCTCAGAAAGGTGCGCACATGAAGCCTCAACGACCTCTGGACGGCCGGGTGGCCGTCGTGACCGGGCAGCACGCGGCCTGGGCGAGGCGACCGCCCGGCAACTGGCCCGGCGCGGTGCGCGGTTGGCCCTCGCGCAGAACCGCGTGCTGGTCCGCGTTGCGGATCATGTCGGCGTCCGACCAGTTCAGAGACGCGATTCCCACGGCGACGTCCTGAGGGCCCAGCCAACTGCGCTCGCACATGCCCGGGCCCGCCAGGAGGATCTACCCCGTCGGCTCGGTCGCCGTACGACAGGCGGCCGCGGTGGAACGGCGTGCCTCCACCGTGTACGTCCCGGGCCGGCTCCCGGCCGTTCAGGCGGTGCGTGCGGCGGTGCCGAGCGCGGTCGCGCGCTTCGCCCATCGCACGCTCGCCCGCACGTCCTTCACCTCCACGGGGCCACTGGGTGCCGGCGGCCGCGCAGCCGCGCATCCCGCGGCCGATCCACGCCCGACGGATCACTGAAAACGGCAGCCACCCCCTTCGCCGTCACGTGGAGACCGGCTCCAGGACCACCACGGGGATCTCGCGGGTGGTCGCCCTCTGGTAGCTCGCGTACTGCGGGAACAGCCCCGTCATCAGCGTCCAGAGCCGCGGCTTCTCCTCGGCGGTCGCCGTGCGGGCCCGTACGCCCAGGTGCTCCGCACCCACCTGGACGTGGGCCTCGGGGCAGGCGACCAGGTTGAGGTACCACAGCGGGTGCTCGGGCTTCCCGCCGTTGGAGCCCACCACGACGAGGTTGCCGCCGTCACGGCCGTAGATGACGGCGGTGCGGCGGAGCACGCCGGACCTGCGGCCGCGGGTGGTGAGGAGCAGGGTGTCGAGCCCGTACCACTTCTGCCCCTCCTTCCCGCCGCTGCTGTCGTAGCGCCGGATGTGCGCCGCGACCCAACCCGTCGGGCTGTCCACGGGCGTCTCGTCCCCTTGCCCCGACGGCAAGGGCTCCGACGGAAGGGGCACCGTCTGCTCGGGCCCCTCCGGCGACGACGGCCCGGCGCTCCCGGCCGGTGCGGTCCGCTCCGGGCGCCCGGCCCGCTCGCGCCCCGGCTCCGGCGGTTCGCTCCGCTGCCCCGCCCGCTCCGGCTGCTGCTGGTCCGGCACGACACCTCCCGGCTGATCGATCTCGTCCAGTGACGGCCCCGGTCATGTGCCCCGAGACCGCACTCACATACGGAATCGCCCGCCGGAAGGTTCGCTCGACGCCCGCCGATCCTTGAGATGTCGTCCGTATCGCACTCCCGTGGCCCGGGCCGGGCGGTGCGCGTCGCCCACCGACCGGCCTGGGCACGGAACTCAGCCGAGCGGTTCGATACGGATGTTCCGGAACCGGACCTTGTTCCCGTGGTCCTGGAGGCGGATCGCCCCCGCGGCGGGGGTCTCGGCCCTGCCAGAGGCGGTGGGCCCGTCGAGGGCCACGTCGTCGTGGACCTTCTTGCCGTTCCACACCACCGTGACCCGGGCGTCCTCGACCTTGCGGCCGTCCTCGTGGCGAGCCGCGCGGAAGACGATGTCGTAGGACTGCCAGGTCTCCGGCGCGGTGGCCTCGTTGCTGTCGGGTGACCGCTTCAGATAGAACGCTCCCGCCTCGTTGGTGGCCGGCGTGGTGTCACCGTACGAGTCGAGGATCTGGAGCTCGTAGCGGTCCTGGAGGAAGATCCCGCTGTTCCCCCGGTCCTGTCCGGTGACGTCGTCCGGGAGCAACGGCACCCGGAACTCCACGTGCAGCCGGAAGTCCTGGTACGCGTCGATGGTCCGGATGTCGCCGCAGCACACCTCCATCGACTGCGCGTCCGTCAGCGGCCACTTCAGCCGTCTGCCGTCCGTGTGCTGCCAGTTGGACTGCGAGGACGCCGTGCCGTCGAAGAGCCCGACCGCCTTTCCACGGGGTCGCACCGTGATCAGGTCGAGGTTGACGTGCCCGGTGTCGCCCGCCTCGTACCGGTAGGAGACGGTGTTGCGTCCCGCGCGCAGGACCAGGCTCTCGGTCTGTGTCGACCAGGTGTCCCAGTCGCCGGTGGAGGCGAGTTTCGTCTGCCTGTCCTTCGTCCCGTTCACGTACAGCGAGAGGGACTTGGTCCCCTGGAACGGGTTCGGCCCGTTGGAGTAGCGCAGGTTGACGTCGTAGGTGCCGCCCTTCGCGACCGTCACGTCGAAGGTCGTGGCGACCTTGCCCTCGGTCGCGTAGCGGTCGACGAAGCCGCTGCCCGAGTAGCCGGCGTGGTCGGTGTTGATGCCCGCGGTGCCGGTGAGGCGTGCTTCCTCGGCCTCGTACAGGGTGGCGGGGGGCGGCTGCTTGCCGGGGGTCCGGTTCAGCGTGTACCAGGCCTCGGTGCTCCACAGTTGCTCGCCGGAGGCCGAGGTGAAGGGCCGTGCCGATCGGACGTGCACCACACGCCCCGGCTTCAGGTTGTCCAGCCGCAGCTTGACGGTCCTGCCGTCCTTGGAGAGCGTGGCCGAACGCACCGGAAGGCTCTCCTCGGCGATCTTCGGGCCGCCGTACGCCGAGGTCGGCGAGTAGCGCCACTGCTCGGCGCGGTAGTGCCCCGCCAGGGCTTCGGCGGTGGCGGCGGACACCGGCTGGGTGTACTTCAGGTCGAAGCCGCCGGGCACGGCCCGCATGCTGTGGATGTCGAAGGTGTTCTTGCCGTTGGGGGCCAACTTCTGCAGGCCGAACTTGAGTTTGCCCTCCTGGCCCCAGTTGCCGCCCGCGCCCAGTCCGCCGGCGTAGACCGCGCCGTCGGGACCGAGGGTGATGCGGTTGACGCCCGCTTCGAGGCCCTGGGTGTAACGGAACACGGCGCCCTGGTACTGGCCCTTCACCTTCTCCAGATAGGCACGCTGGAGGCCGCCGTATGTGACGTCGCCGAGCAGCATCTGCCCGGCGAACCGACCCCTCTTCAGAAGCAGCGGAGTGGAGGGCGAGTTGGCGATCTCGTTCTGCGGCAGCCAGAGCACCGGCTCGGTGACGGGCTTGTCGTCGAACGGGCCCGCGGGCTCGGTGTAGTGGTTGAAGAAGCGGTCCTGCTTGATCTGGACGAGTTTCGAGGAGGGGAGCCATCCGCCCTGGTTGTCGGTGGCGAACATGGTTCCGCCAGGCCCCCAGCCGATGCCGTTGGGAGTGCGCAGACCACCCGCGACAGGTGTGATCCGGCCCGTCTTCCGATTCACCTTGTACGTCACGCCGCGGCCCGGGGCGGGCTGCGGAACCGTGGTGGCGCCGCCCAGGTTGATGGAGACGGACAGGTTCACGTAGAAGTGGCCGTCGCGGTAGAGCAGGCCGAACGCGAACTCGTGGAAGTTCTTGCCGTACGGCCAGGTGGCGACCGTGCGGTACTCGTCGGTGACCTCGTCGCGGTCCTTGTCGACGAGCCGGGTCAGCTCGTGCTTCTGCGACACGTAGAGCGAGCCGTCGACGTACTTGATGCCCATGGGCTCGCGCAGCCCGCTCGCCACCTTCTTGACGCGCACCTGGTCGCGGCTCGTCGAGCCGGTGACGCCGTCGAGCAGGTACACCTCTCCGGCAACGTTGTCGCTGCCGCCCCAGGTGCTGATCGCGAGGCGTCCGTCGGGCAGCCAGTCCATGCCGGTGACCTGCGGTTCGAAGCCCTCCGGTCGCAGGTCGGTGAGGGTCAGGTCGGGGCGCACCGAGGTGAGGGGCAGACCGTCACCGGGGGAATCGCCGCTCGCCTCGCACTCCTTGCGGCCGGGAGCGGTGACCCGTACGACGTCGGCGTCGGTGCTCAGCGCCTCACGGGGTACGACGGCGAAGTCATCCTTTCCCGGCGGCTTCCAGGCCAGCGTCAGCTGCTGCCCGCCGTCGCGCTCGAAGTGGTCTATGCGCAGGGGGTGCAGACCGGCGGAGAGTTGGACGGCACCGTCCTTGGGCTCGGCGCCGTGGAGTCCGTCGTGGTCGATCACCGTTTCACCGTCGATGGCGAGCCGAGAGCCGTCGTCGCTGGTGAGGCGGAAGGTGTAGGTGCCGTTGCTCGGCACGTCGAGGTAACCGGATGCCTCGGAGACGAAGTTGTCGCCGAATCCGCCGAAGTCGGCCGTGGAGGACCAGTCGACGGTCGGCATGAGCTTGTCGTGGTTGGGGGTCTGGCCCGGTTTCAGGGTGCACAGCTTGCTCAGCGGCGTCTGTACGTCGAAGACGCGCAGGGTGATGCCGGGTTCCTGGGGCGGGACGTCGGGGACTGCGGCGGAGGCGGACGGCGTGGCCCCGAGGCCACCGCCGACCAGGACGCTGCCGGCGATGAGGGGGATGAGGTGTCTTCGGGTTCGCTGGAACAAGCGTGGGCGCATTGGTCCTCCATCGGACGGGGACCGGACCGTGCCGAATTTCGCTCCGGTCTGCTGCGGTGGGGTGGACTTACGCCGCCAAGGTAGGAGACTTCTGCGCAGGCTGTCCATACTTTGTCATCAGAGAGTTCAAAGTCCCCAAGTCCGCTGTACAGCAAGGGGGTTCAGCGGGCACACCCGTACGGGGCGCGGCCCGACGGTACCGGCTCGCGCGGGATCGGGGCCCACCGGACAGCGCCGAACCGGAGGCCGCACCGCGCCCGAGCACGGTCCGGCACGAAACCCTTCGACACGACAGGACACGACTCGGGCACAGGGAAGGGGCAGCGGCAGGTACGGGAACCGGATGGGGTGACGGTCGCCGGCCCGTCAACTGGCCGACGCTGAGGCACCAGTTCCGCGGCACGCATCACGCGCCGGCCTCTCGCCCGCCCCCCACTCACACCCGGCCGGGCCTCCGACACGGCGCTCGCCCCTGGCCCGTTCGATGAAATCGCGCCCACGCGCTCGTAGCGCGGCCCGCGTTCAGTGCACGCACCCGGAGCGCCGTACCGGGTCGCCTTCATTTCACATCGCGTAGGCCATCCACCGCGGTTCGCACCGGATGCCCGGCGCATCGCGACCCGGTACGCAGCGACTCGCACGGTGATCGCCACGGAGGCGGACCCGCTCCCGCGGAGCCCTCGACCGACGGGGCCGGGCCGGAACTCCCACTCCTCCTCGACACCCGTACCGTCGGCGTGCCGAGCGGCGACGCCACGGCCGGGATTCCGCCCAGAAACAAGCTCTGACCAGCGGATTCGAGCGACTCGGACCCGGTGGCCGCGATCGGCGCCGACTGCGCGACACGGCCGGCAGTCCGCGATGCCGCGCCTCCGGGGCACTGGCGACGGGACGGACGCGCGCACACAGGAAGGTGCCCCGGCACCGCCTGCCACGGGACTCGGTCCGTTCGGGGCCCGCGGACGCTCCAGCCGTCGGGACGCGAAAGCCGCCCGGCTCAGGTTTCGCCGTCAACTGCCGTTTGTGTTCAACGTATTGACGTGCCATTGCGGAAGCTTTACGTTCCGGTCATCTGAGAGCGCTCTCAATCCCCCCGTCTGTGAAGACTTGAGGTGCCCCATGAGATCCCCCACCACCGCCACCAGACCAGCGGTAGTACTGCTGCTGGCCTCGGCTCTCGCCTTCGTCGGCCTGGGCCCCGCCGCCGCACCGGCAGCCGCCGCCACCATCCCCGTCGGATCCGGCAGCTACTCCGACACCCGGCCGGCCGGCACGTCGGGCCCCACCACCAACACCGGAACGCCGGTCACGCCCAAACTGACCGCCGGTGCCCGCAACCGGCCCGTCCCGACCAACGACTGGTGGTCCTCCCTCGCCTTCCAGCGCTACGGGGACAACCCCCACTCCACCCCCATGTACGGACACCCCCTGACCTACCAGGCCACGGCCGGCGGGCTCGACGTCGGCTACCCGACCTCACCCGCCGTCGTCGGCGACGGCCGACAGTACGAGTACGCCCACAAGCGGGATCTCACGGTAGGACTCGCCGGCCTCAACTCGCCCGACACCAAGGCCGACGACTGGTCGGACTGGACCGTCACCCCCCTGTGGTCCGACGGCACCCGCACCCTGCGCACGACCATCGGCCACGGCTCCCCGTTCGTATACGCCAAGGGATCCGGTGGCGACGCCCGCGTCACCACCGCCGAGGCACCCACGGTCTTCGCCGACCAGGGCAACACCCTCGGCATCACCGTCGCCGGACACCACTACGCCCTCTTCGCGCCGACCGGCAGCGACTGGACCGTCTCCGGGTCCACCGTCACCGCGGGCCTGGGCTCCAAGGACTACTTCTCCGTCGCCGTGCTGCCGTCCACCGGCGCACTCGCGACGTTCAAGAAGTACGCCTACAGCTTCGTCACCGGCTCGGAAGTCACCTGGAACTACACCGGCGGCACCGTCAAGGCCACGTACACCCTCTCCACCGAGGCCAAGGAGGGCAGCGAGCGCGGCACGCTCCAGGCCCTCTACCGCCACCAGTGGCTCAACACGAGCGACGCCCTCACCTCGTACACCTACGTGTCACCCCGCGGAACCATGAAGGTCCGCGAGTCCGCCACCTTCGCCACGAGTCAGAAGGCGGCGGCGGCCCTTCCGGCGCTGCCCAAGACCAACGCGGTGGACACCGCCCGGCTGCGCGGCTACCTCAACGACGTCGTCAACGCCGCCGACCCCTTCTCAGCGGCCTCCGACACCTACTGGACGGGCAAGGCCCTCGGACGCCTCGCCTCGCTCGTGCCGGTCGCCGAGCAGATCGGTGAGACCGGCATCCGCGACCGCCTTCTCGGCCTGCTCAAGGGCAAGCTCCAGGACTGGTTCACGGCAGGGGGCGCCAACGAGTTCAGCTACGACAAGGACTGGAAGACGCTCACCGGCTACCCCGCCTCGTACGGCAGCGACACCGAACTCAACGACCACCACTTCCACTACAGCTACTACGTCCACGCCGCCGCGATCGTCGCCCAGTACGACCAGGCATGGGCGGCCGACTCCGCCTGGGGCGGCATGGTCAAGACCCTGATCCGCGACACCGCCAACCCGAGCCGGACCGACTCCGCGTACCCCTTCCTGCGCGGCTTCGACGTCTACGCGGGCCACAGTTGGGCCTCCGGCCACCAGGGCTTCGCAGCCGGCAACAACCAGGAGTCGTCCTCCGAGTCCACCAACCTCAGCGCGGCCCTGGTGCTCTGGGGCTCCGCAACGGGCGACACCTCGCTGCGCGACCTCGGCACCTATCTGCTGACCACCGAGGCGGAGTCGATAGCCCAGTACTGGTTCGACGCCGACGAGCAGGTCTTCCCCTCCACCTTCGGCCACGACACGGCCGGCATGGTGTGGGGCAGCGGCGCCGCGTACGCCACCTGGTGGACGGCCAACCCCGAGGAGATCCACGGCATCAACGTCCTTCCCGTGACCGGCGGTTCACTCCACCTCGGCGGGGAGAAGGCCGCGATCCGCCGCAATCTCCAGGAACTGGAACGCGAGAACGGCGGCCCCGCCGTCGAATGGCGCGACATCCTCTGGGAGTTCCAGTCCCTGGCCGACCCGTCCACGGCCAAGGCGAAGTGGGACGCGGGCCACGCCGACTACACCCCGGAGCAGGGCGAGTCCAAGGCGCACACCTACCACTGGATCAACACCCTCGACTCCCTCGGCGCCCCGGACGCCACCGTGACCGGCGACATACCCACATCCGCCGTCTTCGCCAAGGGGACGACCCGGACCTACGCCGCCCACAACTACACGGCGTCGGCTCGCACCGTCACCTTCTCCGACGGCAAGACCCTCTCCGTACCCGCCCGTTCCACCGCGACCGGCACCGGGACGGGCAGCCCCGAGGACCCCGACCCCGACCCGGACCCCGACCCGCCCACCGGCAACACGTTCCAACTCCGCACCGGCGGAACGCTGACCACGGCGACCGGCGGCACCGCCGGAAGCGACACCATCGCCTCCGCCGGCGGAGCCAACCGCGACGGCACCCCGTACCAGCCCCTCGTCTACGAGGCCCGCGGCGTCGACGGCACACTCACCTCGGGCGCGCAGACCGCGTTCAAGCTCCAACTCGACGCGGGCAGCGCGGTCGGGCTGGGCCAGCAGGTGCGGGTCAGCTACGACCTCACCGGCAACGGCGACTTCGAGCGCACCGAGACATACAACTACTTCGCGACCGACCCGGTCTCCGGATGGGAGGAGTACACACAGGCACGCGGCCTCAAATCGTCCACCGGCACACCCGGCAACCTGGACGGCGGGACCGTACGTCTCGAGGTCTGGAGCGCCATCGGCAACGCCACGTCGAGACTCCAGACCGGAACGGACAAGTCCGTGCTGGTGATCCCCTACAGCTGACGGACCGGCGGCGGGCCGCAGCGCCTCGCGGCTGCCCGCCGCCCGGCTCTCCCGTACCGCCCGGCAGCACGATCCGGCACGAATGCGCGCATTGCCGCCGAAGCTCCCCCTTCGACGTGCGTCGTCCCTGCTCAGGCTCTTGCCGCCGCCCCGCCCGCCTGGTCTCCTGTACGCCGGTGATCAGCAGTGCACGGCGTCGCCACGGACCGC
>NZ_BMWD01000043.1:0-7635 GCF_014651055.1 Streptomyces fructofermentans | reverse complement strand
CGTGCCGGGGAAGGGCGAGGACGTGGACTCAGGAACCGGGCAGGACACACGGAGGAACCTGCCCGAAGGGCTCGGCGGTGCCATACGCGGGACCGCCGAGGATATCGCCGCGCTGCTCCGGTCCGGCACCGACACGGGGCTGCGCATCCCCGGCGCCGAGTGGAGCGTCGGCGAGGCGGCGGCACACCTGGCGTTGGCCAACGAACTCATGGCGGATCTCGCGGCGGGACACGCGCGCCCGTACGGCGACGGCACGCCCGGAAGCCTCGCCGCGGCCAACGAACGGTCCCTGGCGGAGTTCGGTGAGCGGGCCGCCGAACCACTCGCGGCCCTGGTCGTCCGGCACGCCGACGAGTGCGTGAAGGCCCTGGAGACAAGGGCGACGGAGGAATCCGTGGTCACGCCGATGGGCCCGATGAGCCCGCAGGAGCTGGGGTCGTACCTGCTCACGCACATGCTCGGCCACGGCTACGACCTCGCCCGCGCGCTGCGCCGGCCCCACATGGTCGACCGGGTCCGGGTCGGACTGACCCTGCCGTTCATGCTCACAGCGATGCCACGCGTGACCGATCCGAACCGCACCGCCGGAATGAACGCCCGGTACGACGTCCGGCTGTGGGGTGGCGGCCGGTTCGGCGTCACCCTGGCCGACGGCGTGCTGTCCGTCGACGCGCGGCCACCGGCAGCCCCGGACTGCACCATCCACATCGAACCCGTGACCTTCCTCCTGATGGCTCTCGGCCGCCAAGGGCAGGCGGGACCCATCCTCCGCGGCCGCATCCTCGTGCGAGGCCGCAAGCCCTGGCTCGCGCCCCGCTTCCCGGGCCTCTTCGTCGCACCCTGAGAGCGCGGACCGCACCTGGCGATTGTCCAACGTCACCCTCAAGTGCCCTACAGAGAACGACTTTTACCGTCACCGCCAGGAGGAACCATGCTCCGGCGCGGGTGCGCGAGGCTACCTTCGGGGGATGCGGATACTGCATCTCTCCGACACTCATCTCGACCGGTCCGGCGGCCCCGACGAGGACGGCGCCGACGGCACGGCCGCGCTGCGCCTCCTGCTCGACGAACTGGGCCAACTGCGCGACCTGGACGCGCTCGTGGTCACCGGAGACGTCGCCGACGACGGCTCCCCCGAGGCGTATCTGCGGGCGCGTGAGCTTCTGTCCGCCTACGCCGGCGATCGGGGCGCCGATGTCTTCTACACGACGGGCAACCACGACGACCGCACCGCGTTCGCCGACGTCCTCGGCAGCGGCCACGCCCGTCCCGAGGCGGTGTACGAGGGAACGGCCGGCGAGCGGGCCGCCGCGAGTACCGTCGGCGGCCGGCGGCTGATCACACTGGACACGCTCGTGCCGGGCAGGGCATACGGTCGACTCGACGGCGGCCAGCTCCGCTGGCTTGGCGAACTCCTGCGCGTCCCGTGTCCGTCGGGCACAGTGCTGGCCTTCCATCACCCCCCGATCGCCCTGGACGTCGACGTCCAGCGGGCGTTGGGGCTGCAGAACCCGGCGGAGCTGGCGAGGACGATCCGGGGCACCGATGTCCAGCTCATCCTGTGCGGGCACTTCCACCTGCAGATCGTGTCGCGTCTCGAGCAGGCGACCGTGTGGGTCACGCCCGGGGTCGTCAGCCGTGTCGACCTGACCGCCCGTCCCGGAACCGAACGCGCCGTCCACGGCCCGTCGGCCTCGCTCGTTCACCTCGGTACGGCCGGCGTGCCGTTGATCCACACGCTCCATGCCCGGGATCCGCGCATGGGCCGGACGGTCTACGAGGCCGACGAGGACGAGATGCGCGACGTCATCGAAAGACTCGCTCCTCAGCCTCGGGGCTGAACCCGGCCCGCCGCCCCGTCGACCACGTCATTCCCCGTCCGACACACCGCACCGCCGAACGGCCGACCGCCCTCACTCGGCGCGGTCGCGGTATGCCTCCAGGAGGCGGAGCCAGACCTCGCTGATCGTCGGGAACGCGGGTACTGCGTGCCAGAGCTGCTCCACCGTCGCCTCCGTGGTGACCGCGACCGTCGCCGAGTACAGCAGCTCCTGGACTCCCGGGCCAACGAAGGTGACGCCGAGGACGGTGCCTCGCTCGGGGTCGAGCAGCATGCGCGCCTTGCCGCGGTAGCCCTCCGCGTACTGGACCGAACCCGCCAGGTGTGCGAGGTCGAAGTCCACCACGTCGACCTGGCGCCCGGTGGCCTCCGCCCGTGCCGTCGTCAGCCCCACACACGTGACGTCCGGATCGGTGAAGACGACCTGGGGGACAGCCGTGTGATCGGCCGTCGAGGAGTGCGCGCCCCACTTCTCCGTGTCCAGGGGCTCGTCCTGGGCCCGTGCACCGATGATCGCGCCGGCGATCCGGGCCTGGTACTTGCCCTGATGTGTCATCAGGGCCCGGTGGTTGACGTCTCCGACCGCGTACATCCAGCCGTCCTCGATCCCCTTCACGCGGTAGGTGTCGTCCACCTCCAGCCAGCCTCCCGGCGTGAGTCCCACCGTCTCCAGACCGATGTCCGCCGTGTGCGGGGCACGGCCGGTCGCGATCAGGATCTCGTCCGCGGTCACGGAGTCGCCGGTCGACAAGGTGATGTGGACCGGGCTGTCGGGGCCGTCCCTGCGGGCCACCTCGGTCACCGTCACCTCGAAGCGGACGTCGACGCCCGCCTCCTCCAGGGACGCGGCCACCATCTTCCCGGCGAAGGGCTCCATGCGGTTGAGCACCTCGTTCCCCCGTACCAGCAGGGTGACTTGGGAGCCGAGGGCCTGCCACACCGTCGCCATCTCGACCGCGACCACACCGCCGCCCACGATGGCCAGCCGGTCGGGCACCTCGGAGGCCGCCGTCGCCTCACGGTTCGTCCACGGCCGGACCGAGTCGAGTCCGGGCACGTCGGGGAAGGCCGTGACGGTGCCCGTGGCCACGCCGACGACCTGCCGTGCGGTGAGACGCACCGAGTCGCCCTCGCGGGTCTCCACCACGACCTGCCGTGGACCGTCCAGGCGCCCGTGGCCCCTCACCAGGTCCACGGACACCGATTTCAGCCAGTCGACCTGGTCGTCGTCCGTCCAGTTCACAGCGATCTTGTCGCGGTGGGCGAAGACCGTCGGAATGTCCAAGGGCCCTTCGGCGGTCCGCCTGAAACCCGGGACCCGCAGCGCGTCGGCACGTGCGACCACCGGCCGCAGCAGCGCCTTGCTGGGTTCGCACGCCCAGAAGGAGCACTCGCCACCCAGCAATTCGTTCTCGACGATCACAGAGGTGAGACCGGCGGCCCTCGTACGGTCGGCCAGGTTCTCCCCTGCGGGGCCGGCACCGAGAACAATGACGTCATAAGTCCGGGAACTGTCGCTCATGCCCACTCCACCGAATCGCTACTGCCGCTCTCCTACCGCGCCGGAGTCCACCCGCTGTGGACCTCCCGTGCCGCGCTGGGCGACTTCGGGCATCTCGCGACTCGGGCGCCGGAGACTGATCGATGCGTCTGCTCGGGCCACGTGCCACGCGTGGTCCCGCGGAAATCGCGCGCTCATGGGCGGAAGGCGAAGGCATGCACGGCATCGACGTGGGACCCCTCGCCCGTACGGGTACTTCCCGCGGACGCCCGCACTCGATACGGAGGTTCGCGTCCGATGCGCCCAGTCTCTCACCGTCGCCTCGTGGTCGCCGCTCGGACGGAGGCGCGCCCCTCGGACGGGCGCGCACAACAGCCACGGGTCGCGGACGCCCGACCACGCCCGGTACGAGGACGGCCCTCCGCCCGGTGGATCACCGGCGTCCGACGCCGCGCGCTGATCCACCGGGGATTCCGGGACAGCCCTTAAACTGCGGAAACCGCTCCGCAGACGCGTGGCAGTCCGCTCCACGGCGCCACGCCGAGTACGGGACAACGCTCGGACACGAAATGACCGGCCACAGACGTCACGGGGTAGGCAGTGCTTCTCAGAACCTTCGGCTGGTCGTTCGGCATCACCGTGCTGGGTCTTGTCGCCGCGTTCTTCTACGGGGGCTGGACCGCGTTCGGGGTCGTCGCCATTCTGACGGTCCTGGAGATCTCGCTGTCCTTCGACAACGCGGTCATCAATGCCGGGATCCTGAAGAAACTGAGTGCCTTCTGGCAGAAGATCTTCCTGACGATCGGTGTGCTCATCGCGGTGTTCGGCATGCGACTGGTGTTCCCGGTCGTGATCGTCGCCATCAGCGCCGAACTCTCTCCGCTGGAAGCCGTCGACCTCTCGTTCAACGACCCCGACCGGTACAAGGAACTGGTGACGGACGCCCATCCGTCGATCGCGGCCTTCGGCGGCATGTTCCTTCTCATGATCTTCCTGGACTTCATCTTCGCGGAACGCGACATCCAGTGGGTGCGCTGGATCGAGCGCCCGCTCTCCAGGCTCGGCAGGGTGGACATGCTGTCCGTCTGCGTCGCGTTGATCGTGCTTCTGACCGCCGCACTCACCGTGGCCACTCATGCGCACCAGCACGGTGGTGAGCACGCCGACAAGAGCGAGACCGTTCTTCTGTCCGGCGTCGCCGGCCTGATCGCGTACCTCGTGGTCGGCGGCCTCTCGAGCTTCTTCGAGAACAGGCTCGAAGCGGGCGAGCAGGAGGGCGACGAGCAGGCCGACCGAGGCGGAAGCGCGACCTCGGCGACGGCCCTGGTCGGCAAGGCTGCGTTCTTCATGTTCCTTTACCTGGAGGTCCTGGACGCGTCCTTCTCCTTCGACGGTGTCATCGGCGCCTTCGCCATCACGAACGAGATCGTGCTGATGACCCTGGGCCTCGGTATCGGCGCCCTGTACGTGCGCTCGCTCACCGTCTACCTGGTCCGCCAGGGCACGCTGGACGACTACGTCTACCTGGAGCACGGCGCCCACTACGCGATCGGCGCCTTGTCGATCATCCTGCTCACGACCATCCGGTACGAGATCAACGAGATCATCACCGGTCTCGTGGGAGTAGTGCTGATCGGCCTGTCCTTCTGGTCCTCGGTACGCCGCAACAGAGCCCTCGCGGCGGACGGGGACGACGCGGGCCCCACGCCCGCTCAGCAGGCTTGAGCAGGCGGGCCTTCGATTCAAAGGGCCCGTGACTGACGGCCTGTGCGTCGTCGACGATCAGAACGTGGTCCGCCCGTAGCCAACCGACGTCGCAGACGCACTCCGGGACACGCCGGCGGGCCTGTCTCGCGCGTGCGTGGGCCCGGGGCGCCGCGTATCCCTGCATGGTGCGGGCGCCCGGGTGGACACGTACCGCTCGTGCGCGTCCACCCGGGAATAGCCACCCCGGACCGGCTGTTTGCAGAGTCACTAGACAGATCTGTCTAGTGACGGCGCAAGCCGCCGGATCAGTTCCGAAAGTGGCTCATGACCTCTGTATCTACCGCGAACCCAGTGACCCGGACGAGCAGCCCCGGACGGCCGTCCCGCGCCCATGCGGGGCCGAGGGGTCCGCTCCTGGGGCCCGCCGCCTCGATCGGTGTGCTGGCGTCGATCCTCGTATCGCTGCTGGCGGCCTCGAGCGCCCCGACCCCGCTCTACGCGATCTACCAGCAGCAATGGGGCTTCTCCCCCATCACCGTGACCGTCGTCTTCGGCGTCTACGCCGTGGCGGTGCTGGCATCGCTTCTGGTCTTCGGAAAGATCTCCGACCATGTCGGACGACGGCCGGTCCTCGTGGCTGCGCTGGTGGTGCAGGTGCTGGCGATGGTCACGTTCCTCACGGCCGACGGGGAGAACGCCCTCCTGGCCGCCCGCGTCGTCCAGGGCCTGAGCACCGGTGCGGCGGTCGGTGCGCTCGGTGCGGGCATGCTCGACATCGACCCGCGGCGGGGCGGATTCCTCAACTCCTTCGCCCCCGCGGTGGGCACCGCCACCGGCGCCCTGATGTCCGCCCTGATCGTCCAGTACCTTCCGGCGCCCACGCACCTCGTGTACTTCGTGCTTCTCGGCGTCTTCCTCCTGCAGATCGTGGGCGTACTGAGCCTGCGCGAGTCGGTGAGCCGGAAACCGGGCGCCCTGGCGAGCATGGCACCCGAGATCAAGCTGCCCGCGGCCGCCCGTTCCTCGGTGGCCGTCGCGGCGCCCGTGATGTTCGCGGTCTGGGCCCTGGTCGGCCTCTACGGAGCCCTCGGACCGGCCATAGCCCGGACGCTCGAACGCTCGGACTCGGTGGTGTGGGGCGGACTGCCGCTCTTCGTGCTGGCGGGCGCGGCCGGACTGGCCGTCGTGACACTGCGCAACGCCGCCACCCGGGCCCTCATGCTGACCGGAATCGGCACACTCGTCGTCGGCGTAGTGATCACCCTCGTGTCCATCGCCTCGGGCACCGGCGGCACGCTCTCCGTCGCCGGGTTCTTCCTCGGCGCCGCCGTGTCGGGATTCGGCTTCGGAGCCGGCTTCCAGGGCGGCATCCGCATGGTGATCCCGAACGTCGCGCCGCACGAGCGCTCCGGCGTCCTCTCCCTCCTGTACGTGGTGTGCTACCTCGGCCTCGGCGTCCCCGCGGTCATCGGCGGCATACTGGTCGTGCACGGCGGCGGCCTCGTCCAGACGGCCAGGGAGTACGGCGTGGCAGTCATCGCACTGGCCCTCGTGGCGCTGGCAGGGCTGGTTCTCCACGGTCGCCGCGCGAAGCCGGTCGAGGCCGCCTCGCAGGGTGCCCGCGGGATGGATGTCGCGGTGCAGGTGGATTGAGCGGGTCGTCCGAGAACAGGTGAGTGCCATGACTGCCAGGACCGCAGCGAAACCCTCGGCGCGCGTGCGTCTGCTGGAAGCCGCCGACGAGCTCTTCTACAACGAGGGCATCCAGACCGTCGGCATCGACCGCGTCATCGAGCACGCCGGAGTCGCGAAGGCATCCCTCTACAACACCTACGGCAGCAAGGAGCAGTTGGTCGGCGCCTACCTCGAACTCCGGGGCAGCCGCGTCCGGGACAGGATCAACCGGGTCCTGGAGAGCCGCGCGACACCACGCGAGCGGCTGCTGGGAGTCTTCGAGGCGCAGTCCGAGGCGCTCACCAGCTCGGGCTACCACGGCTGTCCGTTCGTACGGGCCACGGCCGAGGCGCCCGAGGACAGCTCCATCAGCCGCATCGCACACGACCACCGGGCCTGGTTGCGCGGCCTGCTGACCGGTCTGGCGACCGAGTGCGGCTACGCCGACCCCGGCAGCCTCGCACGCCAACTGCACTTCCTCTACGACGGCGCCGCCAACGCCGTGCGCATGGACAAGGACTCCGGCGCCGGCGCCGCCGCCCGTGAGGCCGCCGCGGTCCTCCTCGCCGCCGCGCCCCTCACCGAGCCCGGCGGGGCGGCACGACCCGCCCCCGGCATGGCCGCGCAGACACCCTGACAACGGCAGCCCTCTGCCAACCGACGCGCGGTGGGGCCGGATTCCGGCCCCACCGTTCCGGCGCACGCGCACACGCGGCGGGGCAGGGATCCTCAACGGCCCTGCCCCGCAAGCGATCCATGCCGGACATGACTCTCGCCGGCGGGCCGCCACCCCACCGTCATCGGCGGCTCGGTTCACCTCGGCGAGTCCCGGACCGGGACCGGGACCGGGACCGGGACCGGTTCGGGCCGGAGGCGCGGTCGGCGCGGACCGGGGTCCCACCCCGGTCCGCGC
>NZ_BMWD01000042.1 GCF_014651055.1 Streptomyces fructofermentans | reverse complement strand
GCACCGGAAACGGTGCACATTCCTCCGTACGAGGTGGCGCACGATCACTTGTACGCCGACACCATGTGGCGTGTGTGCCTGGGGGGACGAGCCAGATGAGCCACTGTCGTTCGGGGTCTTCGATCACCGGACTGCAGGCGTCGGGCCGGTGGCCGGGAAGGTGCTGGATCTCGTCGAGCAGTTCGACGACGGCGCGGCCTTCGGGGCCGGAGGCGGTGACCACAGCGTCGAAGAACCGGCCGCCCAACGGTAATAGGAGTGAACAGCCGTGCTGGAGGTTCATGAGATTCCGCACGCGTTCGGCCAGTCTGCTCATGTCCGGCGCGACCTCGTCGGGCGCGATGCGCTCGCTGCGTTCGAGGAAGTCGACGACGCCGGCTTGGGCGGGGCCGTGGGGGGTGCCTGCCCGGTGGGGCAGCGGGGCGTGTGTCATGCGGAGCCGTCCCAGGTCGCGGGGAGTAGTGCCTGCACGGTCTTGCCGACGATCTGGCCGTCGTCGTCCTGCCTGGTGTCCCAGCACAGCTGGCCCCGGTAGTGGGCCACCCACCACAGTCCCTTCGGCTGCCCGTGCACCTCACCGCTCTGAGCGGCGGCCTCCTCGAATCCGGGGAACTCGGGGAGCGCGTCGTCCACCTGGATGATCAGCTCGTCGGTCTCGGGGAGGCCGAACACCCGCAGGTGCACGTAGCTCCCGGGGAGAGGCCTGCCGTGTAGTACGGCGTTGTCGACAAGTTTGTCGGCGACCCTCGACGCCTGGTCGATGTTGCCGTGCCAGCGCGCGAGGGTGAGCCACGGGCGCATCCGCAGCCGCGCGTTGGGGCCCGCGCTCGGAGTGAAGGCGAGCGGCCAGAACTGTTCGAACAGACGCGGTGAGTTTGTGTATGGCAGGAGCACGGCCGCACTTGCAGGTGTGGGCGCGGGCGCCACTCCTGCGAGGAGGGCCGGTCGCTGTGGCGGCGGTTCCACGGGGTCTCCCTGTTTCATTGGGTCGGTAATGCGAGGCTGCACCACGTCTGGTCACCGGTTTCGCTGGTTCCCCACTCACCGCCGTGGGCCTTCACCAAGGCCTGGACGAGGAGGAGACCGCGCCCCGACTCCGCGTTCGCTGCGGGTTCTCGGGGGGTTGCGGCGCCGATCTGGCCGTCAGTGACGGTGATGTGCAGGTAGCCCTCGCTGTCGGTGATGTGGAGGCCGATCTCGTCCGCGCCGCTGTGCAGCAGGGCGTTCGTCAGCATTTCGGAGACGAGCACCATCACTTCGTCGATCAGCGCGTCGAGACCGCGGTGCCTCAATCGGGCAGCGGCGATCCGTCTCATCACACCCACCTTGTGCGCATCCTCGGGGCGAGGGGGCTCGCCGCAGCGGTGGCGAGCGACCTTGAAGCTCTCGGCCATCACGTGGTCGGCCCGGCGGCCGGCCACGTGAGACGTCCTTACAGCTGTCGTCGTCATCACGTCCTCTGTGGGAGTGCCGGACCACCGACAGGCTGTCGGCGGGGGAAGTAGGCACGGCGCTGGGCTTCGCAAAGCTGGAGCGCTGACGCTTCTGTCACGCTGCGCCGTGGCTCAACTACTGTCTTGCATGGCAGAGTTGACATGCAACAGAGCATGCAATTTTCACGCGCAATGGCATATGCAGTAGGCGGAGCTCTTAGCTGTGCAAGGAGAACTGGGGGTGGCACACTCTCAACTCGGGCACGGCCAAGGGGCACTGGGGGAGGCGTGGACCGGACTCCGGGAGGATTTAACCGGGTTCCGGGGCGGGCGAACCCGACTCGATCGTGCGTGCTTCGGCACGACAGAAGGGATGACCAGTGGCCGCACCGAAGGGGCCGACCAGCAGGCGAGTGCACTTGGGCAAGGTCCTTCAGAGGATGCGGGAGGGCCACGGGATGAGACGCGAAGACGTCGCCTCCAGCCTTGGCTTTTCCTCCGAAAAGCTATGGCGCGTCGAGAGGGGCAGGACCAGCCTCCCGAACCCCACCGACCTGAAGAACCTCCTCGGCCACTATCGGGTGGACGACCCCGAGGTGGTGGATAGCCTGCTCGTCATTCACCGTGAATCTCTGCAAGAGGGTTGGTGGGTGCCGTACTCGGTGCACCTGCCGAAAGGCATGCGCGAGTACGTCGGCATGGAGACGGACGCGGAAAGCGTTTCGGCCTGGCAGCCGTCTCTCGTCTTCGGTCTCCTGCAGACGGACCGCTATGCCCGCGAACTGCTGCTGTCGGCCAAGGCCGTGGACGAGACGACCACGGAGTTCATCGACGCCAACGTCGAGATGCGCATGGCACGCAAGAACCTCCTCACCAAAGAGGAGCCGCGGGAACTGTGGGTCATCATGGGCGAGGACGCTGTGCGCAGCACAATCGGCAACCGAGAAGTGATGGCCGAACAGTACGAGGAGATCAAACGCCTCGCGTCGCTGGACAGCGTCACCATCCAGATACTGCCGTCGGCATCCACCGGATACCGCGCCAGCCAGAACTTTGCCCTGCTGGATATGGGCGAGCCGCTGGGGAAGATCGTCCAAGCTGACCAGCCCGGCGGCCAGGCCAGCATTACCGACAAGAAGTCGGACGTGGGCAAATACTCCCGCCGCTTCGAAGCGCTGCGGGCTGCGGCGCTCGCTCCCAACGAGACGCCGATGTTCATTGACGAAGTCCACAGGGACCTGAAACGAAAGTTGGCATCGTGAAGCAGACCCGCAAGTCCACGGACCTGGCGCCTGAAAGCGCCTGGTTCAAATCCTCGTACAGCAGTGGCGCGGAGGGGAACTGCGTCGAGGCCGCGGACATCGCGCCCGAGGTCGGCATCCGCGACTCGAAGAACAAGGCCGGCGCCCCCCTTGTCTTCCGTCGCTCGTCATGGACCGCCTTCGTAGCCAGCGTCAGCGCGGGCGCGCTCGACGCCAGCGCCTAACTGCATCCGGCGCAGCAGCAACGGAGACGGCGGCCCCTTTCAGGCGCAGTGAGAGGGGCCGCCTTTGCCCTCCGCCCGTCTTCGCGAACGACGTAGAGCCAGGTCCGCTGATGCCGGCTAGGGCATCACTCGGCACAGCGTGTCCAGAGCGCCTGCCCATGTGCTGTCCGAGGGTGCCGCGTAGTTGACCACCATGGCGTCCCGCTCGGGCAATCGCCACCCGGAGGCGGCTGTTTCGTAGGCGAATTGCGACAGGCCGCTGACCTCCAGCCCTTGCCGGGCGGCGGCCTGGACCACCGAGTTCTCGGTGCCGCGGGGGAGGTCGATCACCGTCTGCAGTCCCGCGGCCATGCCAGCCACCTGAATGCCGGGGGCGCTGTGGTGCAGGGCCTCCACCAGTTGGTCGCGGCGACGCCGGTAGTGCTGTCGCATCGCGCGCAGATGACGGTCGTACGCGCCCGAAGCGATGAATTCCGCCAGGGTCAGCTGCTCCAAGGCGCTCGTCATGTAGTCGCCGTGCCCTTTGGCTGTCACGATCTCCGGGATGAATTCCTCCGGTAGCACCATCCATCCGAGCCGTACCCCTGGAGCCAGGGACTTGCTCACGGAGCCGAAGTACGCCACCCGCTGCGGATCGAGGCCCTGGAGGGCGCCCACAGGCTGGCGGTCGTACCGGAATTCTCCGTCGTAGTCGTCCTCCAGGACGAGGCCGCCGGTGGAGCGTGCCCAGTCGACGGCGGCTATGCGCCGCTCCGGGCTGAGCGCGACACCCGTCGGGTACTGGTGCGCTGGCGTTATCAGCACCGCATCCACACCATGCAGTCGCGCCAGGTCGTCGGTGCGCGCGCCGTGTTCGTCGACGTAGAGCGGCGGGATCTGCAGGCCGGGGTTCGTCAGCAGGTCGCGGTACAAGTCGAGGCCGTAAGCCTCGACGGCTGTCGCCCGCACCTGCCGTGCCCTGAGCGCCTGGGCCATCAGCGCCAGGCCGTGATGGAATCCGGAACAGATGACGATCCGCTCGGGCTCGGCGTGCACCCCGCGGGCCCGCGCAAGGTAGTCAGCGAGTGCGGTGCGCAACTCCACGCGACCGCGGGCGTCGCCGTAGTCGAAAGCGTCGTTCGGTGCGGCGGCCAGAGTTTGGCGAGCCGCGGTGAGCCACTTCGTGCGGGGGAAGTGTGAGACGTTCGGCGAGCCCGTCAGCAGGCCATAGCGAGGGCGGCGCGTGCCTGGCCTCGCGCGGGAAGCGTCCGGCGCGGTCCTGTGCGGCTCAACCCGTGAGGCGACTCGGGTCGCGGAGCCCTGCGCGCCCGCCGTCGGTGACCACCTCGAAGCGATCGGCGCCGTCCTGAAGCTCGGACGCACCCTGACCGTCTGCCAGCTTGAGGTCTACGGCGTCCAGGCCGACGGCGCCCGGAAACTCGTCGCGAACGGTCAGCAGACTCTGATCCGCATGAACAGACCCGCCGCCTGAGCCCTCAGCGGTCGACGCTCTCCCTGCCGTCCTGACGGATGGGGCCGAGTACCTGGACGACCCCGGAAGCAACGGGGGCGGGAGGTCGCGCAACGGCCCTGACAACCCGACAGGCGCGGGCGGATGGACGAGAGCCCGGCACACCGCGGTTGATGACGGGACGCGGGGTCGCCACCCCGGTCGGAGGGTGATGGTGCCGCGGATGTGGCTGGCGGCAGCCCCGCTGACCAGACGGTGCCGCCCACGTCGGCGGTGATCTCGATGGTCCCGGACCGGCCCACGCGCGTGCCCTGAGAAACCCGGTAGGTGGCAGGCGCGCCGCCGGTGGAGGTGAACCACTGCCCGACCGAGGCGTTCATGCTGCCGCACACAGGGTCCTCGGCCACGCCGCAGCCCGGGGCGAAGGTGCACATCTCGAAGGCGTGCTCGGACCCGTCGGGGCGACGATCCAGGTGAGGAACTCCTCGTCGAGCGCGCCGTCGCGGACAAGCGCAGGGGCTGCGAAGGACAGGTGCCCATCCACGTGGCGCACGGTCACCAGGCCGGCAGTGCACTCCTGCACGATCCTCTCGGTGTGTTGCGGCGTGCCTCCGTTGTCCAGCCAGGCGCTTGAGGAGCCGGGGCGGCTGGACGGGGTGCCCGGCGAACGGCAGTTCGCCTCTGGGGGAGAAGATCCGGAGCCGGTAGTCCGCTTCCAGCGCGCCGGAGCGGTGGGCGGCGCGGCGATCGACCGCACGTCCGCCGCGGTGACGGGCGCGCGCATCCGGGCGGGAGGCGCGGGCCGGTGTCTTACGGGCCGGTGACGTGCCGGGCGCGGTCGTCCCCGGCACCGGCGGGGCGGCCTAGCGTGGGCGGCATGCGTGTACTGGTCACCGGCGGTGCCGGGTTCATCGGGTCCCATGTCGTGGAGGCGCTCACGGCGCTTGGGCACGAGGCGGTGGTGTTCGACCTGCTGGACGGCCACGACGTGCGGGACGCCGAGGCGGTCGCGGCCTCGCTGCCAGGGGTGGACGCCGTGTGCCACCAGGCGGCGATGGTCGGTCTGGGCGCCGGTTTCACGGACGCGGTCGAGTACGTGTCCCGCAACGACCTCGGTACCGCGGTGCTGCTCACCGCCATGGCCGACGCCGGGATCCGGCGACTGGTGCTCGCCGGTTCGATGGTCGTGTACGGGGAGGGGCGGTACGCGTGCGGGACGCACGGCGTGGTGCGGCCGGGCCCCCGGTCCGCCGCCGACCTGGACGCCGGCCGGTTCGAGCCGCGGTGCCCCCTGTGCGGTGCGGAGTTGGAGCCAGGGCTGGTCGGCGAGGACGCTCCCGCCGACCCGCGCAACGTGTACGCGACGACCAAGCTCGCCCAGGAGCACCTGGCCGCGGCGTGGGCCCGCGCGACGGGGGGTTCGGCGGTGTCGCTGCGCTACCACAACGTGTACGGCCCCGGGATGCCGCGCGACACCCCGTACGCGGGCGTCGCCGCCTTCTTCTGCTCGGCGCTGGCCCGGGGCGAGGCCCCGCGGGTCTTCGAGGACGGGGCGCAGCGTCGGGACTTCGTGCATGTACGGGATGTGGCGGCGGCCAACGCCGCGGCCCTGGGGGCCGAACCCCGGGAGGGGGCGCTGACCACGTACAACACCGGGAGCGGGGAGCCTCGTACGGTCGGCGCGATGGCACGGGCCCTGTCCGACGCGTACGGCGGACCCGAGCCCGTGGTGACCGGGGAGTACCGGCTCGGCGACGTCCGGCACATCACCGCCGACTCGTCGCGGCTGCGGACCGAACTGGGCTGGCGGGCCCGGGTCGGGTTCGCGGAGGGGATGAGGGAGTTCGCGCGCGCCCGGCCCGGCGGCGGGGCGTAGGGCGGGCCGCCGCTTCCGGACTCAGCCGGCCGCCACCGGCAGCGTGACCTCGAAGCGGCAGCCGCCGGGGACGTTGTGCACGGCGGCCCGGCCCTGGTGGGCCTCCACGATGCCGCGGACGATGGCGAGCCCCAGACCGGCCCCGGCCGGCGGGGTACGGGCGTGCGTGCCGCGCCAGCCCGTGTCGAAGACGCGCGGGAGATCCTCCTCCGGGATGCCCCCGCAGCCGTCGGTGACGGACAGGACGACACCGCCCGGGGAGCGTTCGGCGGCGACCGCCACCGTGCCGTCGGCGGGTGTGCGCCGGATCGCGTTGATGAGGAGGTTGCCGAGGACGCGGCTCATCTCCCTGCCGTCCACGTCGACGGGGACCGCCTCGACCCGGTCGCCGACGAGGCGTACGCCGTGTTCGCGGGCGAGCGGGTCCGCTCCCGCGAGGGCGTCGCCGACCAGGTCGTAGACGGACATCCGGGACGGCGAGAGGGCGAGGGCGCCCGCGTGGATGCGGGAGAGTTCGAAGAGGTCGCCGACCATGCCGTTGAGCCGTTCGACCTCGGTGCGCATCCGGCGGAGGTAGCGGTCGGGGTCGGCGGCGACACCGTCCTCCAGCGCCTCGGACATCGCGCGCAGCCCGGCGAGCGGGGTGCGCAGGTCGTGCGAGATCCACGCGACGAGTTCGCGGCGGGACGCCTCCAGCGCGCGTTCGCGGTCGCGGGACTCGGCGAGGCGGGCGCTGGTCGCCGCCAGTTCGCGGCTGAGCGCGTCCAGTTCGGCGGTCGCTGGTCCGTCCGGGGCCGCGAAGTCGCCGCCGTCGCCGAAGGAACGGGCGGCGAGGGTGAGCGCCCGGCTGCGGCCGACGACCCAGCGGCCCAGCAGCAGCGCGGTCGCCAGGGAGACCACCGCGGCCATCGCGACGACCATCGTGACGACCGTCAGGTCGTGCGGGGACAGGAACATCGCCCAGGCCACGGCCAGCGTCCCGGCGAGCATCGCGGTCACGGCGACCGCGGCGACCACGGCGAGCGACGCGGTCAGCGAGCGGCGTCGGATGAGCCAGAGCACGCCCGCGCCGAGCAGCCCGGCCGCGGCGGCACCGAGGAACGCGAAGAGGGCGATCAGAAGCATGGCGCCCACGGTCAGACCGCCTCTTCCGGACGTTCGCGGCCGGCCGCGTCGAAGCGGTAGCCGACGCCCCACACCGTCTGGACGAGCCGAGGCCTCGCCGGGTCGTCCTCCACCTTGCCGCGCAGTCGGCGCACATGGACCGTGACCGTCGACAGGTCGCCGAAGTCCCAGCCCCACACCTCACGCATCAGCTCCTCGCGGCTGTACGCGCGCCCGGGGTTGCGCAGGAAGAACACCAGGAGGTCGAACTCGCGGGCGGTCAGGGCGAGTTCCGTGCCGTCCTTGGTGACGCGACGGGCCACCGGGTCGACCTGGACGCCGGGTGCGTACAGGGGGTGCTCGGTGGCCGCGGGGCGGGTCCTGCGCAGCACCGACTCGACCCGCAGCACCAGTTCGCGCGGGCTGAAGGGCTTCGTGACGTAGTCGTCCGCGCCCACCTCCAGGCCGAGGATGCGGTCGTCCTCGTCGCCGCGCGCGGTGAGCATGATGACCGGCACCGGCCCCCGGCCCCGTATCCGGCGGCACACCTCCAGGCCGTCCATGCCCGGCAGCATCAGGTCCAGGACCACCAGGTCGGGCCGGTGCGCGGCGGCGCGGGCGAGTGCGGAGGGCCCGTCCTCGGCGCGGTCCACGGTGTATCCGGCGCGGGTGAGGTAGCCGGCGACGACCTCGGCGACGGTGGGGTCGTCGTCCACGACGAGGACGTGTGTCCCGCCGTCAGGGCCCCGCCTCAGTGGCCCGGCCCCACCTGGTGATGCGTACGGCTGCTGCATGGACCCACCTTCCCACCGGCCCGGGGCGGGGGGAGGGCGGGTGCTCCGACGTCCGCGTTTCGTAAGGAGACGTCGTCCCATTTGCACCTTTCGTGTCCGTAGGGTGATCCGGGTGACGACCTCTCCCACTCCGCCGCCCGAACGCCCTGCGGGACACCGGACGCGGCCTGAGACGCAACACACCGCGCCGTCCCGGGCAGCCCTTCCACCGGGCACTCCGCCGGGTCCGGTCGACGTGGTCCTGCCCTGTCTGGACGAGGCCGCGGCGCTGCCCTGGGTGCTGGCCCGCATCCCGCGCGGCTGGCGCGCGATCGTCGTGGACAACGGCTCCACGGACGGCTCCCCCGACCTCGCCCGCGAACTGGGCGCGACCGTCGTGCGCGAGGAGCGGCGCGGCTTCGGTGCCGCCTGCCACGCCGGACTGACCGCCGCCACCGCGGACATCGTCTGCTTCTGCGACTGCGACGCCTCGCTCGACCCGACGGACCTGCTGCCCTTCGTGCGCGAGGTGCACGAAGGCGAGGCCGACCTGGTGCTGGGCCGCCGCCGCCCGCGCGGCCGCGACGCCTGGCCGGCGCACGCACGGGCCGGGAACCTCGCGCTCGCGCGGATGCTGCGCCGCCGCACCGGACTGCGGCTGCACGACCTCGGACCGCTGCGCGCCGCCCGCCGCGAACCGCTGCTCGCCCTCGGCCTCAGCGACCGGCGCAGCGGCTATCCGCTCCAGATGGTCGTCCGGGCGGCCGACGCCGGCTGGCGCGTCACCGAGCACGACGTCCCCTATCTGCCGCGCGCGGGCGCCTCGAAGGTGACAGGCACCTGGCGCGGCACCTGGCAGGCAGTCCGGGACATGAGCCGGGTCCTTGCCGAACCACCGGCCCCCACCCCCGCCCCCACCCCTGGAGGAACCACTCCGTGACCACGCTGCTCGTCATCGCCAAGGAACCGCGCCCGGGGCGGGTGAAGACCCGCCTCACCCCGCCGTTCACGCCCCAGGAGGCGGCGGCCCTCGCGGAGGCCGCCCTGACGGACACCCTGCGTGCCGTGGCGGCGACCCCCGCCCGACGGCGCGTGCTGGTCCTCGACGGGACGCCCGGCCCCTGGCTGCCGCCCGGCTTCGACGTCGTACCGCAGGCAACCGGCGACCTGGACGAGCGCCTGGCCGACGCGTTCGCGAATTGCGACGGACCCGCCCTGCTCGTCGGCATGGACACCCCGCAAGTGACGCCCGCGCTGCTGTCGGTGGACTTCGAGGGCTGCGACGCGTACTTCGGGCCCGCCGAGGACGGGGGGTTCTGGGCGCTGGGACTCGCGACACCCGATCCCGGTCTGCTGAGGGGCGTGCCCATGTCCACGCCCCGTACGGGCGCCGTGCAGCGTGCCCGGCTGGTCGCGGCGGGGCTGCGGGTGCGCGAACTGCCGCCGCTGCGGGACGTCGACACCGCGCAGGACGCGGAGGCGGTGGCAGCGGCGGCGCCGGGCAGCCGCTTCGCCGCCGAGCTGCGGCGCCTGACTCCGGTCGGCCGACGATGAGCACGGCCCCCGAAGTGACGCCGGGCGGTGCCGCAGGCTCCGGGCGGCCCGCCCCCCGAATGGTCTCCGCCGTGCCGCGGACCCGGCCGGGCGACCGGCCCTGGTCGGCCGACCCCTACTCCCACGCCGTGCTCTCCGGGCGCGGGCCGCTCTTCCTGCGGCGCGCCGACGGCTGGCTGCTGCCGCTGGAGGTGGAGCGATGGTGCGCGGACGCCGACGCGGTCGACCGAGAGGTCCTCGCACGCTGCGAGGGCGCCGTGCTGGACGTGGGGTGCGGGCCCGGGCGCCTCGTCGCGGCGCTGGCGGCACGCGGCGGGACGGCCCTCGGCATCGACGTCAGCGAGGCGGCCGTCGCGCACACGACCCGCCTCGGCGGGCAGGCCCTGCAGAGGTCGGTCTTCGAACCGCTGCCGGGCGAGGGCCGCTGGGGCACCGCGCTGCTCGTCGACGGCAACATCGGCATCGGCGGCGACCCGGCGGCACTGCTGCGCAGGCTGTCCCGCCTGCTCGCGCCCGGTGGCCTGCTCATTGCGGAGACGGTCCCGGACGCGGACGTCGACGAACGTGTCAGTGTCCGCATCGTCCGTATCCCCGGCACCCCCGACGGCACCGAGGACCATGACGGCGGTCCCGGTGCCGCAGGACCCAGCTTCCCCTGGGCCCGGCTCGGCACCCCGGCCCTGCTGCGGCACGCGGCGCGCGCGGGCTGGCGGCCGCAGGGTCAGTGGACGGCCGGCGGCCGAGCCTTCGCGACCCTGCGCAACCGCAGGGCCAGCAGCAGCGCCGACCCCGCGAACAGCCCCGCCGTCAGCAGCAGCCAGCGGCCGAGGAACACATCGCCCGGCATGCCCGTCGCGGACTCGTAGCGCTCCGCGACCCGCCCGCTGATCAGCGGGAACCACACCAGCAACAGCAGCCCGGACAGGGCCGCCGGGACGCGGACGTACATCGTCCACTTCCGGCGGCCGCCCGCGTCGAGCACCCCCGTGACGGCCCTGTCCGCGAGGGCGTACAGCGGCAGCAGGACGAAGTCATGGACCACCGCGGCCCCCACGAACCACAGCGCGACACCGAACCAGTCGCCGGCGAGCAGCCGCACGCCCGCGTATCCGGTCAGCGCGAACGAGCAGGCGAACAGCAGGATCCGCAGCGCGCCGCCCGGCGCGGGCCGCCCCGCCGTCCACGGCCTCGACGTGTGCCGCCGCACCGCGCGCCGCCTCATGCCAGGTCTCCGAAGGTCATACGGGCCACCCACTTGGTATTCAGCACGCCGGGTGCCGCAGGCACGATGATCCGGGCCGGCCAGCCGTGATCGGGGAGCAAGGGCTCGCCGTTGACGTCCAGCGCGAGCAGGGAACGCGGGTCGCGCACCTGGTTGGCACGCAGCGCGGCCCTGCGGAACGCCCCGTGCCGCTGGAGGGACTCCACCATGACGTCGGGCACCTCGCCCTGCTCGTGGCCTGCCAGCGTCGCCAGGTCCCGCAACCGCACGCCGCGCCACCACTGGTCGGACGTCGACCAGCCCTCCACGCACGCGATGGGCAGATCGGCGTCGTGCTGCGGCAGCCGGAGCAGGTCGGCGCGGCTCAACCGGACCGTCCCGGCGCGCCCCCGGACGACCAGCCGCCAGACTTCCTCACTCGTCTCGGCCGCGCTGATACCGCGTGAGGCCGCCGTCTTGTTGATCTGGAATCCGCCGGGGCCGTCACCGGGCTCGGGGCCGCCGTGCGGGGCGAGCAGGGCGGTCCCGCGCACGGGCCCGTCGAAGCTCTGCCCCGCCGTCGTGGCGAACAGGAGCAGCGAGCCCCCGCCGACGAACGCCAGCGCCCCGCGCCGGGAGACGGTGGGTTCGGCAGGGTCGGGCGCCACCAGCTCCTCCAGGCCGTCGGACCCCGCCAAGTCCTGCTGGTCCCCGGGACCGTCGCCGTCCACCGAACCCTGCCGGCCCGCCGGGACGCGCCCGTCGGCCGCGGCCCGGTCGTCCCGACCCTCGGTCCGCCGGGACCCGCCCGAGCCCTCGGCCGCCCGGCGCTCGCGCACCACGCGCACCGCGGCCGGCACCCGCAGCGCCGCGTGGGTCAGGAACGCGGCGAAGAACACCCACGCGCCGTAGAAGTGCAGCGGGTAGAAGGAGCCGGGGAACAGGTAGTCGAGCTGCACGTTGAGCACGCCGGTCGTGAACTCGAACAGGGCACCGCCCACCAGCAGGAGGAGCGAGATCCGCTCCAGCGCATGCGCGACCGAGCGGACGGGCGGCAGCACGAACAGCTTCGGCACGACCGACCACAGCTTGGCGAGCAGGACGGGGATCAGAGTGATGCCGAGCGTGACGTGGACGCCCTGCGTGAGCCGGTACAGCCAGGGCGGATCGGTTGGCCACGGGAACAGGTAGAAGCCGAGGACGCCCTTGTCCGGGGTCTTGTCGTTCACCGGGGACACGTCGGGGTTGTAGGCGGCGTAGGACAGCAGTCCCGTCACGAACAACGTGGTGATCCCGGCGAGGAGCACGAGCCCCAGCACGGAGGTGAACCACGGGCCACGCAGCGGGCTGCGCCAGAAGGCGGGGGAGAAGGGAGACGAGGCGGGGAAACGGACCATGTGCCGACCGTAGGCAGCCGGGACCCGCCGAAGGGGGTTGTGAACCATGACGAAAGGCTGACGTCGGCCCGGGCGGAGGCCGCTGAGGACGGCCGCGGACCTAGCGTTCCGCTCGTGAACCGCGAACTCCGCCGCGACCTGGCCGCAGTACTGGCCGCCGCCCTCCTCGTCACGGCCGCCGTCCTGGTCGGCACCGCCATCGAGCGCGCCGACGGGTCCCTCCACGTCAACTGGCCCCCGCTGTACGCACGGTGGCTTCCCCACCTCGGCCCGGGAACCGTGCTCGCGCCGGTCGTCGGCGTCCTCGTCACCGCGTACGGCCCGCCCGTCGCCGCGCGCCTGCCGTGGCGCGCGCTGCTGCTCGCGGTCTGGGGGGCGGGCACGGCCTGGACGTTCTCGCTCGCCCTGGTCGACGGCTGGCAGCGCGGTGTGGCCCTGCGGCTCACCACTCGGTACGAATACCTCCAGGTCATCGACCGCTTCGACGACATCCCCGGCGCCCTGCGGGACTTCACCGAGCACATCCTGCTCGGCTCCCCGGACCACTGGCCCCCGCACGTCGCCGGACATCCGCCCGGAGCCACCCTCACCTTCGTCCTCCTCGACCGGATCGGGCTCGGCGGCGGCGCCTGGGCGGGGGTCTGGTGCGTCGTCGTGGGCGCGACGGCCCCGATGGCGGTCCTGGTCACCGTACGGGCCCTGTGCGCAGGCGCCGGACGGGCCGAGGGCACGCCGGGCGAGACGCTGGCCCGGCGCGCCGCGCCCTTCCTCGTCCTGGCTCCGGCAGCCGTGTGGATGGGCACCTCGGCGGACGGCTACTTCGCGGCCGTCGCCGCATGGACGCTCGCCCTGCTCGCCCTCGCGGTCACCGGGCGCCGGCCGCGGACGGCGGGCCTCTGCGCGGGGCTGCTGTTCGGCCTCACCTGCGGCCTCTCATACGGACTGACCCTGATCGCGGTGATCGCGGGCGCCGTGCTGCTGCTCGGCTCCCAGCGGCTGCGCCCACTGCCGTACGTCCTGGTCGGCGCCTCGGTCGTCCCGCTGGCCCTCGCCCTCGCCGGGTTCTACTGGTGGGAGGCCTACCCGCTGCTCGTCGAGCGCTACTACCAGGGGGCGGGCGGCATCCGGCCGTACGGCTACTGGGTGTGGGCGAACGCGGCGTGCACGGTACTGATGGTGGGCCCCGCGACGGTGGCGGGCCTGCGGCGGGCCGGCACGGCACTCGTACGGGCGGTTCCAGGCCCGCCGGGCGTGCCCGACGCGGCACCCCGCACCCGGCTCGCCGTCCTGCTGCTCGGCACGCTGCTGGCCCTCCTCGCCGCGGACCTGTCCGGCATGAGCAAGGCGGAGACGGAACGCATCTGGCTGCCGTTCGCGCTGTGGCTGCTCGCGGCGGGCGCGTTCCTGCCGCGCCCCCGTGCCTGGCTCGCCGCGCAGGCCGTGCTCGCCCTGCTCCTCAACCACCTCCTGCTCACCGGCTGGTGAGAGGCCCCGCCGGGGCACCTGACTTGCACGTGCGTATGGCCTCTCGCGTGCGCGGTACGAACCGAGGGGAGGGTTCCGAGGGCGGAGGCCGTACGACCCCGTTACTAGCTGCTCCCCGCACTTGCGGGGATGGTGCCTACCGCGGGTCACTCGCGCCGCGCCAACTACTGCTCCGCGCGCCCGCGGGGATGGCCCCCGAACCCAGTGGCGGGACCATATCTACGTTCTTCGTCGAGGAACCTCCTTCGTCCTGTGCTGTCGGGATGGAATGGGTTGGCCAGGCGGGGTGACCAGCACGTCCACCACCCCGATCCTCAAGACGCTGCGCCACCTGGCGAAATACACCGCGCAACCCGCCGTCACCGTGTTCATGGCCTACTTGCCGACCACGGTCGCCGCCGGCATCTCCGCCCCGGACGACGGCCGCCGTGCGCGGCTCACGGACACGCCACGGCCCGGCCACCGCGGCACGTTCGCTGCCGAACCGTGGACTACCTGTGGAGGCCTTGTTCTCGTCCACTGCTGCGACCATGTGGGTTCGCCGGATTGCTTGTAGCGAGGGCGTGGGTGCCGGTGCTTGCCGTGCCACGATGTTGGGATGCAGGTGCCGGATGCTCTCGTCGATCTTCAGCTGTCGGTCTATCAGGAGCGGAGTGCTCTGGGCGAATTCGTCAGGTCCAGCGGCCCTGGCAAGGACTGGAGTACTGGCGTTCTGGAGGAGGCCGCGAGGCGCCAGCGTTCCCTCGAAGAGTCGGAGCGCGTATTGGAGTGCGGCGTACGGGACCAGGCGCGCACGGAGGACCAGGTGCGAGAGTTGCGGCGCGTTCTGAGGCGACAGGCGTTGATCAGCCTCGCAACGCAGGATGCACGCCAGCCCCGTGGTAGGGCTAGGGCATGATCTGATCACGCGACGAGGGTTGGTCGCCCGCCCCAGCGGACGCCCTTCTCGCTGCGGACGCGAGCACGCTCCTTCCTCAGGGCGGCGAGCTCCCGGCATGTCCTCCAGTGCTGACACTCCGTCTGGATGGCGGCGGGTGTTGGCGCGTACCGTGATGCCAGGACCCCTCTGGAGGAACCCGTGAGTGCCCAGTCCGACTGCGCTCTCGTCCCGCCGGCTCCGCTCGCGCCGGGGGCGGCCGCGCAACTGCCGGCCCAGCTGCGGGTCAGCCCCCGCTCCGACACTTGGGTGCCGGCGTTCGAGCAGCACTGGGCCAGGGCCCTGGAAGACAACAGCGTCTCATCAGGTGTGTCCCGTGTTCCGCCACCCTGCGGCCGCACCTTCGACGGTGGGATCAGCGGTTCCGCGATCTCCCCCAGCCCGTCCGGAACAATCCAACTCCACGTACCCCGCCCCTTGACCAAGCCCAACGGCCCAGCCCCACACAGGACACGGTCTCAGTCGAGTGGCCAATTCGTCAGTTTCAGCGGATTAAGCATCAACCACACGTTCGTGACACATTCAGCACTGACGTCGAAGGTGGCCATCCCATATCGACGCTCCTCATTCCTCAGTATGTATCCGAGACCGTCAGCTGTGTCTCGTCGCTCAAAACGGAGAGCGGGTTGCTTACGCATCACTCCCATGAGCCACCGCGCTACATGATCCGAACCGCGGATAACCTGAGGTGCGGCATTGACGAATCCGCCGCCATCTACTCGCAGTTCGACATCTGGGGCCAATACGCGCAACAGGTCTTCAATATTCCCTCCAACCGTTGCGTCGCGGAATGTCCGAACAACTTCATCATGCTGTTGAGGGGAAACTTGTGCTCGTCTTTCTTCTCGAACATGCCGACGTGCGGACGTCGCCAATTGCCTTACGGCTCCCGGTGAACGGCCTACCACACTGGCAATCTCGCCAAACGGCACGCCGAATACATCATGCAGTACGAACGTCACTCGCTCAGCTGGGGTCATAGACTCGAGGACCGTCAACAAAGCCATGCTGACCGAATCATCGAGGGAAACGCGATCGAGCGGATCGGCGGCGATATGACTGGAGCTCGTTGGCTCCATCGCTGCGTCCGCAAAGAGGTCAGATGGGACTGGCTCCGGTAGCCATTGTCCGACGTACGTCTCCCGTCGTGCCCGCGCGGAGCCCAGCATGTCCAGTGAAATACGGCTCGCAACTCGCATCAACCACGCAGCGGGCGTGGCAATCGCTTCGCGTTCCTCGGCGTCAAGGCGGTACCATCTGACATACGTTTCTTGCACAACATCTTCAGCATCGGCAAGGGTGCCCGTCATGCGAAAGGCTAGCGATATCAAACGACGTCGCTCGCCCGCGACGGAATCGAGAATTCGCGATTCATTACGCTCGGCTCCCCCAAACCCTACGGATTCGGCAGAAAAATCTTCCGACATTGGGCACCCTTTCCAATCTGAGTGCGGTACGCCTCAACCATCATCTGACAGTCGAGCGTTCCATCGTCCTCTTATTTTGGTTTCAGGCGAGGGGGATTCCTGAAATGGGGTACCTCACAGTCCCTACCCGGTGAGCGCCACGTGGAACCATGGCATCGGTTGCCCCTTCCGCGTTCACGGTAACAACCTCGCGGTCGTCTCCGCGATCGGCCAGCGTGGCGCGGAAGAGGTCATCGTGGTAGAAGCGGTCGGGTCCAGCGATCTCGACCTCGCCTCCCGGCTTCAGTGTCGTGGCAGCCTCGGCGAGCAGCTCGATGACCTCGTCCAGCTCGACTGGCTGGATGAACGACCTGGGAGCGAAAACCTTTCCGTCCACAGTGTGCTGGTCAATGAGGATGGGAATGTAGCTCTGGAACTGAGTGGCTCGGATGATGGTTGCGGGAATCGAACCGGATCGGGCGGCCTTCTCTTGCGCTACCTTGCCGAGGTAGTACCCAATCTCAGACGCGTCTCCTTGTCCGACGCCGACGATGGAGAGCAGGACGTGATGACGCGCACCTGCCCGCTTGCCCTCCGCATTCAGATTGTTGATCGCTCCCTCGAAGAACGAAATGGCCCCCTCCGCATCAAAACGGGGGGTGTTCAGGACGTTCACGATGGTGTCGACTCCGACGAGGGCCTCGGCGAGCCCCTTGCCAGAGATCACGTCGATCCCGTCATCAAGTCCTCCCGAGACCACCTCGATGCCCCTGGTCTCCAGCTTGTCAGCAAGGGGGGAGCCGACACGGCCGCGCCCACCAGCGATGAAAACCTTCATTTTTCACTCCGTTCCGGGCCGCCGGTCGCTGCCCTCACCGATATGACGACGCAGGCCAGGAAAATGTCAGGCCCCGCGGCAGATCTTTTCTCAGGGGCCCCTCGGCCGCTGCGACCGGCGGGGCAACTGGGGGCGGACCTCACCGGCGAATGCGGGCCGTAGGAAGGGCTACGGCGCGCGCGTTGCAGGACAAGGCGTACGCCAGCCAACACGAAGCGAAGGTGTGCGGAGCCCGGTCTCGGCGTGATCGGCATCACCTGACTCCCGTTCGCGCCTCTCACGACGGGGGAATGGCTTCGTAGGTGACAACCGACTCCAGTTGTAGTTCTTTTCTGACTCCACCTAAGGTGTCTCGATTGGCCCGGTCATGGGCTTGCCGGAGGTGTGTTTCTCCCGTTCTATGCGGCGTCCGTGTCGCGGACTGTTTGGTCGGGTGAACATGGGGCTCGTGAAGGGGCAGCCAGCTTGATGCTGTGCGTCGGAGCCGGAGCGAGCCCGCGGCGCTATGTCAGCCGCTTGTTCAGCAGGCAGCCGGCACGCCAAGATCACCGCTGACTGCGAGCACTCGCAGAGCTGGAGCCGAAGCCAATTGGATGCGGGCGAGTTCGCTCCTTGAGCCGCCGATGCACCGAATGCATCACCTGACGTGCCCCTGTTCGCGGGCCCGGGTGATATCGGCGGCATGTCCGAGTCTTCACATGCCTTCCGAGGGAATCTTCTTATGGACTTCGATGTGCAAAACCATGCGCGCACTCGCGCCCTGCCTTCCGACGCATGTACGGAGCGGCCGGTTGTGGTGCGCTATGACCGGAACTGGCCGAGCCCGTTCGCCGACTACGCGATCCCGGATGACGAGGTCGTGCCGACCGCGAGCGAGGTCAGGGCCCTTATCAGCACGTTGCGCACGCTCGATCGGGTACCGCGTCTGGAGTACCTGCCCTCGTGCGCGCCGCAGGCCGAGCCGGTCCTGCTCGCGGCGCTCAGCCGGGTCCCCCGACGGCCGCTGGTGCGAGCGCGCGCCTCGCACCAGCAGCACGGTCAGATCCGCACCGCCGCCGCGTCCACCTCGCCCATCACCGTGGCGATGAACAGGGTGTTGGCGTAACCCAGCCCCGAGGCCGACAACGGGAACGGCTCGGCGGAGACGTCACCCAGCAGCAGGCGCAGCGACCGGGCGATCGACGCGAACGTCGGCTCGGTCAGGTCCAGTTCACTCGCCTGGGAATGCGCGCCGACTGTCGGATCCCGCAGCGGCTCGTTGATCTTCTCGCTGACCTTGACCACGTCCGGGTCCGCAGCACCTTCTTCAGCTGAGTGCCGATCCGTTCCACGAAGGCGTCCGCGTGCTCGTCATCGCCCAGCAGCCCGCGAAGGATCATCCGCACCCGATCCCCGCCTGCAGAGGCCAGCTCCCGCTCGGCACCGCGCAGCGCCGGCAGATAGACATGCGGCACACTGCCCCGCGCCGGAGGGGCACCCGTGACCGGAAGGCCCGCGCCCTGCGCCCAGACGGTGCCCCCACGCCGCCCGCCCGTTTGCGGCGGCGTCCAGGACGCCTGCCGCCGGGCGGTACGGCGGAGGGGGCCGTGCCGGCTCCGTCCGGCATGGCCCTGGACCGAATCCAGCCCTTCCCGTGCCTGGTGGAGGTCGATTCTGCTGTGGCCTGCCGTGGTCGGCTCTGTGGTCGGCTCCGTGGTTGGGCGCTCGGCGGGTGATGGTCGGGTGTGTGGTCGGGCCGTACAGCCGGCCAGACGGTCGGAGTGTCCGGTTGGCTGGGATGGCAGCGTGCCCCTGGGTATCCGCGCGGACTCCGGGGGGGGGCAGGCGTGCGCGTATCCCACAGCAGGAACGGAGGTACGCGTCCGGCTCAACGACGGCCGGTGCTCCCCGTTACTCCTTGCCGGCGGTGGGGTCAGTCGTGGCCGCTTCGCGCGGGCGTGTCTGGCGGGTGGTGGCGTCCCTGAACCAGGAACTGGTCCGCAGCGGGGTGGTGTCGGGCCAGGGGCGGTGTCCGGCGTGCGGGTTGACGGTGTCCGGTAAGACTGTTGCGACAGGCCTCACGGCGTGACGCCTGCCCATTGTCCGCTGACATCGAACCTGGACCGCTTGTCACCGAAGTTGAACCATTGGGACACCCAAGGATCGGCGCGGGTCGTACTGGATGTCCTCAAAGGGCCCGGATCGATCTGCTGGCCCCCAAGCTTCCGCGCTGTGGCCACGACCCGGACCATGCAGCTAACTTACGGGGATGGTCACCAGCAGCAGGGCCCAACCTGCCCAGGTCTCGACCCTCAACGGGATCGGTGCGCTGCTCATGAAAGGCGTAGCAGCCCTGGTGGTCCCTTGCGGGCCGACCGTACTCGCTGTCGCGGTGCTCCTTCCCGATCCTCACCGGATCGTTCTGCTCGTCGGCACGCTCACCACAGCTGTGAGCGTTCCTGGGGGTGTCGCGCTGTGGCGTCTGGCCGGTCGCAACCGCGCGGGAACCCGACGCCTCGAAGCCGTTGGCGTCCGAGCGACCGCGGAGGTCCTCACCTCTACCCTCACAGCGTCGGACGAAGGGCACACCTACGAGGTTGTGATGCGGGTCAGCGGTTTCGGCTTCGAGCCCTTCGAAGTGACTCAGAGCCGAACCGGCAGCGCCGGCCTGTCCGCAGGCGCACGTCTGCAAGCCCTGGTCAACCCCCATGACTGTTCCTACGCGATCCTCGACTGAACCACGACCACAAGATCAAGTCGCCACAGCAGCGGATGCCTCGTTCGTCGGTTGAGGATCTCACCCGCCGACGCGGGCCGTGCGGCGCCTGGCCGGCGGCGCCGGAACCGTCGACATCCTGGTCAACAACGCGCGTGTGATGACGTTCTCCCCAACCCCCGGCCAGGACCTCGCGAGTTACGACGCCGCCTTCGCCGTCAACGTGCGCGCACCGTTCCTGCTCACCGCGCTGTTCGCGGAGAGGATGGCCGCGGGCTGCGGCGGCAGCATCGTCAACATCAGCTCCACCGCGGCCGGCCTGGGCACGCCCGGCATGGCTGTCCACGGCGCCACCAAGTCTGCGCTCGAATCGTTGACCCGCACCTGGGCGGCGGAGTTCGCCGAGTCGCACGTGCGGGTCAACGCCGTGGCCCCAGGGACGATGCGCAGTTCCAAGGTGGTCGCTGCAATGGGCCCGGACATGGGCGGCATGGGTCTGACCACCGCGCTCAAGCGCACGTCGGACCCGGCCGAAGTGGCCCTGGCGGTCGCATTGGGTGGGGACTGCCTCGCGGATGGCCAGCCACCGCCACTACGTACGATCACGTGGAGCAGTGGCTCCGCTCGCGCTACTGCACGATCGTCTGGCACCGCACCCGCGCGTCGGGCACGCTCGTCGACCTGGTCGCCGCCGATCCGATGCCGTGCCCGGCCGGCGTCGCGCTCTGCCGGACGGGCCCGGGACGCGTCGCGCGCCCGGGCCCGTCCCGTATCGGTGCAGGTCAGCGGACCTGGACGGATGCGACCAGAGTGTTCAGGTCCGGCCAGAGCTTCTTGTTCGTCTCCGGCAGTACGACCCACAGCACCGAGGGGCGGGCCCGCCCGGTGTCGACCACGAGGACCGCATTCAGGTCCATCGTGGACGGCACCCCGCGTTTGTGGAAGTGGATCTCGCTGACCAGTAGCCAGGCGTCATGTCCGTCGACCTTCAGCGGCTTCGAGGCGACGTCGACCAGGATCGCCTGGTCGCGGGGGTACTCATAGCGCCGCCGCTCGTCCATCACCGCGCCCGCCACGCCCCGCAGCTCGCCGGTGCCGCCGGCCGCGGCCATGATGTCCTCATCGACCTGCGTGGACTTCACGAGTGCGCGCTGGCGCCCCTCCTGCTTGCGGGTGAAGCCATCGAAGACCGGATCCAGCGTCTTGCTCCGGTCCCACGTGCCGCCCAGCTCCGCGTACTCCAGGGAGGAGTCCGTGACGGTGCCGATGACCGGCGAGCCCTCGCCCGGGTAGTCCGGCACCTTGACGGTCCCGGTGAGCCGCCGCTCCTCGGGCAGCGGGGAGACGCCGGGGGTGAGAGTGGGCACGGGGATGCCCCGCTGCGGGGCGTCCGCGGTGCTGCCCGCGCAGGTGGCGGACGGGGAGTCCGGTGTGCTGTGCGCCTGCCGGACCACCTTGCCGCCGACCAGCACGGTGCACGTGAGAGTGCCCCCTTCCTGGTCCTCGCGGCTGCTGACGTCCAGATGGAAGTCGGCGCCCGCCGCCAGCTCGACGGTCTTGCGGTACGGCAGGATGACGATCTCGTGGGGCTCTTGGCCGCCGTTCGCCTCCCCGACGGTGAGGTTCACCGAGGGGTGGTCGCCCGTCGCGATGTAGGTGACCTCGACCCGCCGGGATTCCTTGTCCGGGGATGCCCCGTTGTCGCTCGGGTCGCCGACGGCCAGGGTCAGGCCCACCGCGCCGAGCGTGACCACCTCGAAGAGGATCACCAGGGCGCCGACCAGGTAGAACCCGCCCGGGATCCGGTCGAAGGTCTTCTTGCCGCGGCCGGAGTGGAACTCGCGTCTCGGCTGGGATGTCTGCGTCATGTCGTCCTCCCCCTCACGCCCGGCCGCTGTCGCCGGACCGGCGGTCGGCCGGCTCGTCGGCGAACTGCGTGGCCAGCATCCCCGCTTCCCGCGCCTCGTCCAGCATCCGGTGCAGGTCCTGGAGTCGGGACCGGTCGGCGAGCCCCTCGATCTCGGCGACGGCCAGCTCGTCCCGCACCGTGTTCACCACCAGCTCGTGCATGTCCTCGCCGAGTTGCTCCAGCTCTCGTACGGCCTCCCACTCGCGGTACGCCGCGTCCGCCGCGCGGGTGTTCTCGGCGTACCGCTCCAGCGCCTCCACCCGCTCCTCCAGCGCGCTCGACGACAGCCGCAGCGCCTGCCGCTGAGTCCGCAGCACCTCCTCCACCCGCGAGCCGGAGGCGTCCCCGGCAACAGTGCGCACCTTCCGCGCCAGCCGGGTCAGCTCGGCCAGGCGCTGGGCGATCTCGTACTGTTGGGCCGGCAGTGTCACGTCGTTGGCGATGTCGTCCAGCAGCCCGTCCCGGTCGACCTGCGACTGGAGTACCGCCGTCACGGCGGCCTGGGCGCGCTCCATCCGGCGCAGCGGCGAGTGGCCCAGCAGGTCGCGCAGGGAGTCGTTGCCGAAGTCCTCGGCCAGGTAGTAGCGGCCGTGGCGCAGCCGGGCCACCCGCTGCCGCTCGTCGGTCCCGCAGCCGACGACGACGATCAGCAGCCAGGCCAGCAGGTGCACGCCCACGACGGTCAGGATGAAGGCCTCGAACCCGAACTGGACCCCGACCCAGATCAGCGCCGCCTGCGCCGCGAGCCCGACGGCCAGGCCGGGCCACACGCCGATCAGCGCCCACAGGATCGTCACCGGCAGTAGCGCGCACACCGCGGAGACCCCCAGGGCCGTCCAGATGTCCGCCTTGGTACGGCCGCCCAGCCCCGGCTCCTCCGGCAGCGGCAGTGTGGCTGGGAAGAGTCCGTCGGCGGACTTCTCCAGCAGCGCGCGCTCCGCGTCCTCGAGGGCCGGATCCACCACCGGCCGCAGCGCAATGTCCTGCGCCATTCAGCAACACCCCCCACAGGTTGGGGAGATCGTGGCACACGCCGCAGGGGCTGCCCACGCCACCCCTGTTCCCGGCCGCCGACCGAGACGGCGCGAACCCGAAGACGAAATGTTCTCCACCCTTGGCCTGATGCCGCTGAGGCCGACGGGGTGCGACGCGCAGTCAGAGGCGCCTGTGTCCGGTAGCCGGCACCCTCAGTCCTGGGCCCGGTGACCCCTGTCCGGGCGCTGGCAATTGCCGCTTCACGATTGACTGGTGGAAGCCCATCCGGGCTGCCGCGGCGCGGCGTCGAGTTCGGCGTCCTGCGTACCTGAACGAGCGCGAGGCGCAGATTCTGTCCTGCATGCCGCAAGCACGGGCTGTGACCGAGTTCGTTGTTGAGGTCACGCCAGATCGCGTGGACATGCTGGCCCGCGGCGACCGCGTTGTCGGCCTCGACGAGCAGATCATGCGTGGAAATGCGGTAGTAGTGGGCGGTGTTTGCCTCGCGTCCGCCTGCCCAAGCGACGGTCGAAGCGCGGGCCGCAGAGGGCGTGAGACCGGCCGCGCACCATGGGCCGCGTGTTTCGGCGAGCTCATAGGGACCATCCCCGAGGTCGGATCACCGAATGAGGTTGGGTGCCGAGGCCATCGCTGCGAGTGCGGGGAGCAGAGGCGGTCCCGGCCTGCGACCTTGCCGTAGGTGGGACCATCCCCGCGCCCCGCGGGGATGGTCCGAGCTGGAACTCATCAGTCGGGCTGGGGGTTGGGGGCAGGAAGCCGGAGAAGAATGTCATGTGCGCGGGCAGGGTGTAGGCGCCGTCGCCCTCGGCGTCCCCATTGGCCGTCCCGGCAGGACCCCGGCGACGCGGGGTGTACGGACGTCCTGAAGTGTGCTGTGGGCGACGTCGTGGCGCAGGGAGTCGAGCGTCGCGAACACGATGGAGGTGCCGGACTTGAGGCCGATTGCGGCAGGATAGGCAGCCAGCAGACTTCCTGCGTCGCTGGGTTGAGACTTCGAACACCTTCCTTTACGGCACGAGAGCCTTGTGCGTTGGGGGCACCTCACTCGCGCCGCCTCCCTTTCCGGTCGATCCGACTCTGTTCACCGGTCGTTCATACCGATTTCCAGCAGCAGGAAGTTGTCCCCCACGCATTTCTGACACGACGGTCACATGCGGGAGTGCGGACAGTCGGAAGGGAATGCGATGCGTTCGAGAAGAGTCGGTTCCGGGATCGAGATCGCCGGGTTCGACGGCCCGGTCCATCCGTTGCTCCACCGCTCCCCGGCGGGTGGGACGGAACTGGTGACCGCCGCCGCCGGGCGACTGGTCCGGTGGGAGGCCGGGTCCGGCCGCCTGGTGAGCGAATTCGAGGTCCCCCGGAACGCGTCCACGGAGACGTTCGCGTCGAGGGCGCTCGTGCTCGCGGACGGACGGGTACGCATCGCGGCCGGGGACGAGGATGGGCTCTGCCTGTGGGACGGAGTGAGCGGACGCCTTCTGGCGGACGCGGTCGGGAAGGACCGGATCCACGATGTCGCCCTGGGACTCACGAGCGGTGGACGGCCCTTGCTGGCCGGGGCTGGGGCGAACGGGCTGCATCTGTGGGACCCGGTCACGGCCGCGCCCCTGACCCCGCTGCTGGAGCACGTGGGAGAGCCGGCCGCGGTGACCCTGGCGGCCTTGCGCGGCGGGCCCACACTGATCGTGACCGGGGACCATGAAGGAGTACGGCGCTGGCAGGGGGACTTCTGCGACTCGCCGTTCGGCGCGCAGATCGACGCGCCCCATATCGACATGCTGACCACGGCGTACACCGAGGACGGGCGGTCGCTGATCGTCGGTGTGGTGGAGGAAGGCGAGGCCGTCTGCCGCTGGGACGCCGAGACGGGGGAAGAGGTCGGCACGCCGATTCCGACCGACGGGGAGTTCGTGAGGATCGCGACGGCGACCGTGTCGGGCCGGTTGCGGCTGTTCACCGCGGACCACGATGTGGTGCGTCAGTGGGACCTGCTGTCGGGCGAACCCTTCGCAGAGACGTTCGTCGGATCCTTCGTCTCGACCGTGTCCCTGTCGGACGGAAGCGCGCTCCTCGCCGCGGGCACGAAGAAAGGCGGCAGGGTGACCACCCACCACCTGGTCTGACAACCCCCGACAGGGGCACTGAGCATTTTCCATCTTGATCAGGCGGCGACTTCGAGGGCGACGACGGCTCGGACGACGGCTGTGATCCGGGTGGTGCTGCAGCGGAGCTTTCGCAGGAGCCGCGAGGACTTGAGGATTGCGATGGCACGTCCTCCCGGGCCCGTGGTGCCCAGGCGGCGGTGCCGTCACCCTCGTGGCTCGCGGTGGCGGGCGGGCCGGAGCGGGGCGTGGTCGACTGGCCTGGTGCGCGGTGCGGCGCGGGTCGCAAAGGCGGGCCTGGAGGTGGTCATGGCGGAGGGTGGACCGTACACGCGGATCGCGGTGGTCACCGGCGCGGCGCGCGGCGTGGGAGCGGCGGTGGCACGCCGCCTGGCCCTGCGGGGCATGCGGGTGGCGCTGCTGGGCCGCGAGCTTGACTCGTTGCGCCAGGTAGCGGCCGGGTTGCCGACCGAGGCGCACTGCTTCGAGGTCGACGTGACCGACGAGGCGGCGCTCCAGGGCGCGGCCCGCAGCGTCGACGCACGGCTGGGTCCCGCTTCGGTGGTGATCGCCAACGCGGGGATCGCTGCCGCGGGCCCGTTCGCCACGTGCGAGGCATCGCTGTTCGACCGGGTGGTCGAGGTCAACCTGATCGGGAGCGCGAACACTGCCCGTGTCTTTCTGCCTCAACTCGCCCGTACCGGGGGGTACTTCCTTCAGGTGGCGTCCACTGCCGCGTTCGGTTCGGCGCCGATGATGAGCGCGTACTGCGCGTCGAAGGCGGGCGTGGAGTCATTTGCCCAGGCTCTGCGGACCGAGGTGCGTCCGGCGGGCGTGGGGGTGGGCATCGCGTACCTGCACTGGACCGGCACCGACATGATCGCGGCCCTCGACGACCATCCGGTGCTGCGGGCCCTGCGTTCCCATCAGCCCGCGCCCGCCCGCCGCGTGCACAGTCCCGAGCAGGTCGCCGGCTGGCTGGTGCGCGGCGTGGAGCGGCGCGCGGTCAGCGTCTACGCGCCACCGTGGCTGCGTCTGGTGCAACCGCTGCGTCCGGTGCTGCCGTTGGTGGTGTCGGCGGTGGCACGGCGGTCGTTGTCGGCGCTGCCGTCCGAGGAGTTGCAGCGGACCACCGGGGTGCTCGGGGCGGGCGGCGCCGCCGACCTGCGGGCGCGGGGCGCGGTACCGCCGGTGCCGCCGGTGACCCCGCCCCAGACTTGACCGGAGTACCCCGACGAGGTGCGTGAGCGAGCCGTCCGCAGACGAGCCCCGGCTGGCTGTCTACGACCTGGCCTTTGCGACGGCGGACGGGACGCGCCCGGGAGCATCCCTCCCTGTCCGTCGGACGATCCGCGCGCGGATCATGCGTGGTCCAACCCGCTCGCATGCGAAGCCAGGTTCACCGCCTGGCCGGAGCAGGCCACGGCGTGTTGTGGCAACGCCGGGCGAACCGACCCACGCGACCCGCGAGTGCTGTCGCGCGGACCGCGAACGCCGGTCCGGCAACCGATGATGGCCCGCTGCTCAATGAGGTTGCGGACACGTGGTTCGACAGGCCGATGGGCAAGCCCGGACCGCAAGGAGACGCGAGCGTTCATTGGTCCGGCTCTCGGAGGTATGCCGGATTGATCGCCAGGGGCAGCTGCCCCACGGTGGAGCCCCGCCCTTGCTGCATCTGGGGTATGGGAAGAGCCTTGGCGGCGGTACGCGCTCGCAGCTCACGGACAATCAGATCGAGGTCGAGGAACTGCGGGCCGTCGGCCACGCCGTGGCGAAGGATGTCGATCAACTCGCCCGCGAATGCCGTGTAGGGCTGCCCTGCCGGAGCCAGAGCCGCCTGACTCGAGGTCGTGGCGGCAATGAGAATGGTCCCCTCGATGTCCATGAGCGGGAGCGGTTCGACGCTGCCCATGACGGCTGCAGCTCGGCCGCTGTAACAGCAGTCGAGGATGACCACCTTGCGTCGAGCATTGCTTTCGAGGACCGCTCGGCGAATCCAGTTGTATTGGAGAGCTGTGTACGCGGCCTCGGAACGGGTGTCCGGGAGCGCCAGGGACAGATCACCACTGTGACGATCCACGAGTCCGTGTCCTGAGAAATACAGAAGCAGAGTGTCCTCTGCTTCATCGCTGGCCTCCTGGACGACGTCCAGGACGTTGGTCCCACTGCTTGGATCGATCAGGACTGTCGAGTGCTCTGGCCTGAACGCTCCAGTGGGCCCGGCGAGTGAGTCCGCCAAGGCGCCCAGGCTGGCCGGAACCGAAGGCAGCGGAACCAGATGAGCGTAGTTGCCGACCCCGAAGAAGACTGCACGGCTCTTGTCGGACTTGGGCATGAAATGCCGAGCCGACCCGCGTGGGGGTGTGGCGGGCTCCGATGCCCCGGGCCCGGACGGTGCCCCTTGAGTCTGCGTGGGCCGATCGCTTTCGGTTGCCAGAGGATCGAGCACCAATTCCTCATCGGCCAGTGCCCAGAGCTGGTCGAACCGGTCACACTCGTCTGACTCGTCCAGCCCTCGCGCACGGCCGGCGAGTACCTGCACGACGCACATCGTCAACTGCCAGTCAGGCACCCGGGGATGAGTGAACAGGTCGTGGACGCGCGTGTGACTCGGTGGTGGATGCAGAAGATCTTTCAGAGCCGCTGCGATATCCCGGGTGCTGGGGCGCCCCGCATGTCGAAGCAGGTTGTGCAGCGCATCGCTGAGATCTTTGCGCGCCCCCTGCGGCAACTCCGGGCGGGCCAGGTGTCGCCTGACGGCTCCCATAGCGGCCCCTTCGACGTTCGTGATCCGTAGGACCAGCATCCTGCAACCCGTTGTCAGCCGTTGTCAGCTGCTGTCAGACCATGTCTGACGTTGTGGAACGTCGTAGCGCGCCGGTGCCTTTCGTCAGGACAAACGCAATCGAACCCACGCTGGTTCCACGGGTCGCGAATCGAGCGCGACGGTTTGGAGGAGGCGCGGATGAACGTGTTGTGGGAAGGACTGCTGACGCAATTCCCGTCGGCGTTGATCACGGCCGCTGTAGCAGGCGTTGCGACCTGGGCAGCCCGCGTAGCTGCCCGACGCCGGAAGGCGCCTGAATCGGAAGAACGCTGATGCTCCGTGGCGCCGCCGGGGCACCCGAGTTCCTCACGCTCTGATCCGGGGCCGACCTCGTGGGCTTCCGACAATGAGAGGTGCGTGCGCGGCGCCGCTTCCCAGGGCAAGCATCAGCAGCACGAACGCCCCAGGCATGCGCTGACGAGCCTCCGGTGACTTGAGGACCATCCCCGCCCGCCGGGGAACAGCGAGGCAGCCTCGCAGATCTCGCCGAGAGGGGCGGGGAGCAGGACGCCCTGGCGGCGTCCTGTGGGACGTCGTTGGGACCATCCCCGCTGCGACCGGTCGGTACGGGACGGGTCCGTTCACCCGTTCGCCGGTCAGCGGTCTCCTCGCGGAGGTGGGCGGTGGACAGGTCGAGGATGGTGCGGATGGCAACTTGAGCCGCCGGCACACGCGGAAAGGCCCCGCTCTCACCGGAACCGGTGAGAGCGGGGCCTTCGAACGCCTTGCGAGTGATCTGTGCAGCCAAAGGCCCTGCACCCACGTCACCGTGTGATGTCAGGCATGCTTGAGCATGGTGTTGGAGCAGTTGGAAGAGGTGCCCTTCACGTAGCAGACCTGAAGGAGGACCATCTCCCCCTCCGGTAGATTGCCGGTCGTCCACGGGCTTGTGTAAGGGGCGTCGTGGCCGCGTGTGGTGGCCATGCGGTGGAGGGTCCCGCTGTAGAGATGCGCCTCGATACCGTAACCATCGGCCAGGCCGTCACTCGCCAAAAACGCATCCCCGGGCCAGTTCAGCTCCGGTATCGGGTCGGAGTTCCAGTACAGATAGCCGGCATGCTTGCCGTCTCTGAGAACCACGATCTGACCCGAGCCGTTCGGGGAATCGTAGGCGAACGTGATCGATGCGGCGCTGGCGGGACTGGCGCCGGCCACGAGCGTTCCAGCGGCCAGGGTGGTCGCGGCGAGCAGTGTGGTAGCCCTCTGGATGAACTTCACTCAGTTCCTCAACTTCCGCTTCTGTACAAGCACATGGCGAACTCATGTCCGCATGGGCGAAGCGTGATCATATCTGCGGTCGTCCGTCACGCACAGCTCATTAGTGGCACGGCTGGTGCGGCACGCCGCTCACCCCAGAGGTCTGACGAGCGTTCCGCCGGGCCCGGTCATGCGCGGCTCGTGTGGGGGCTGGCCGAGGAGAGCCCGGTGAATACGCCGGTTTCCGTGCCTTCTGATGGTGAGATGGCTGCCGTTGCGGGATCGAGCGGCCGCTGACACCCATGCCCCCTTCCGACCCTACGGGGTCGGAAGGGGCCCTTTCGTGCGTCCGGGGTCAGTGCACGCCCTCGATGGCCTTCACGATCAGCGCACGCGCATCGGCCCCGTACACAGCCATGCGGCGCAGCTGCTCGAACGCCACCAGATACTGCGCCACTTCAGTCGGCTGGGTGACCGTCACCTCGGCAGACACCAGCTCGACGGACACCAGCCTGTGGTCGTAGATGTGGAAGGTCTCCTCCGGCCAGTGCACCCGCCGCATGCCCGCCGGGATGACACCGAGGGACACGGCAGGCAAGGCCCCCGCGGCGAGCAAGTAGCCCAACTGGGCCGCCATGGCATCAGGGTTGGCCACCTGACAGTGCAACACCCCTTCCTCCACAACGATGACGAACCGTCGGCGGCCGGGCTCGTGCACGATGCGCGAGCGCTCCACCCGCGCGGCCGCGGCCGGCCCGCTGTCGTCGGTGGGCAGTTCGTGGATCGCGGCCGCCATCTTCAGCACCGCGAGCGCGTACCCCTCCGTCTGGAGGAGGCCGGGCACCAGGCTGGAGGAGTAGACGCGGAAGACGTCGGTGTCGCGCCAGACTCGCGCCCGGCTCTCCTGGATGTGCCGGAGCCCGGAGCGGACCTGGTCGCGCCACCGCCGGTACATGTTCTCGGCGTTGACGGACTGGACGACGAGGTCCTCCGCCTGGTCCTCGGCCTGGACGGCGGAGCACCAGCGGCGGATGTCCGTCGCGGAGGGCCCAGTGAGGGCGTTCTCGATGCGCGACGTCTTCGAGTAGTGCCAGCCGCACGCAGCAGCCAGCTGCACGAGCGTCAGCCCGGCCTCCTTGCGAAGGTCACGCAGCCGACCAGCGACGGCTTCACGAGCGGCCTGAGCCGATGAGGACGGGGATGCTGGCATGGGCTGGCGGCTGGCGCTTCCTGTTCAGTGGATCCGGTACTCGCTGTGGGGCGTGGCGCGCGCCCACACGGCGGCGAACGCCTCGGCGCACAACTTCGCTGCCCCGTGGTCCTCGGAGACCTCGTGGCCGACCATGGCTCCTTCGCCGGAGAAGTAGCCCCACCGGATGATCTGGTCGTCGAACAGCCAGAAGTCGTTACCGGGCAGGGCGATGTCGGAGGCGCGGCGGCGGGGCAGCCATCGCACGTCCTCGCCCGCCTGGACGTTGACGATGGTGGAGGCGTGCTCGTAGCGGATGTAGTCGCTCACGGGCTCGGACACGATCCGGGCGCGCCGTACGGTCACGCCTCGGGCGGCGGCCGACGCGACGAGGTCGACCCAGGGTGCCCAGTCCGGGGAGGCGGGGTCGGTGTCGAGTCGGCCGGTCTCCAGCCAGGTGCGGAAGTCCTCGGCCTCGGCGGCGACGCCGTACTGGTCCCGCATCTCCAGGTGCACGGCGGTGCGCTCGGCCCCGGCGAGCAGGTCAGCGATTGTTGGCCCGCTCGGCGACATCGCACGCCTCCCTGATCATCGGCACCATCCTGACGGGGAGGCGGACCAGGCCCTCGTCCGCCGGGATGCCGACGGCGTGGCCCGGTACCTCGAACGCCGCGACTTCCGCGTGGAGCTGCGGGTCCGGCTTCCATCCCTGGAAGACGATCTCTCCCTGCTCTTCGTCGACCCACACGGTCGGGGAATCCGCCGTTTTCGTGTCCGGGTCGATCCCGATGAACCGTAACGACATTCCGGCCTCCTGCCCTCAGGGTGTGCAGTTCTTTGCGCCACAGTCGAGCAGGTGGCTGAGCCGGTCAAGAGGGCGAACACGTCAAACCACCCGGTAGAGGCGGTGTCCTGCAAAGAAGTGCACATCTCTCGCTGCGCTGCACATCGCGCTCATACCGTCGGCCTCACGACAGACCCCGGCACTGGAGTCGACATGGCTGACGATCCGCACACCTCGCCCCCGCGCACAAAGCAGGATTGCGGCTGGTGTCACTTCCACAGGGTCCGTCCGGCACCGCGGTCCTCGTGGGTGCGCACGAACGGATCTCCGGCCCGTCCTGGCCGCTGTACGCCTGCGCCCCCTGCCGCGATCAGCGACGCCTCGCCCCCGCTGGCATGACCGACGCCCCGAAGCAGAGCTACAGGCAGACCTACCGGGCCATGCTCGCGCACTTCGCGGCCTGCGCCGCCTGCCGGGCCGAGGGCGCGACGCCCTGCTCGGCCGGCGCCGCCCTGAGCATCGCGCACCGCGACGTCAGGAGAGGAGCGGCACATGATCTTCGCAAGGTGTGACCAGCGCCTCGCCGATGCCGCTCCCTGAGACTCCCCCCCCGGCTCCCCACCCGTGGACAGGTCGAGCAGCCGGGGCGGGCCCGTCAAGCACGTGACCGACCTTGACCAGGTCGGCCCGATCCGCAGAGAGGAGGTGCCCATGCCCCGCAACCTTGGGACCGCCCACACGTGGCCGCCCGTCCCGAAGCCGGACGATGACCCGCCCACGCCGCCCGAGAACGACTAGGAGCACCATGGCCGCCGACCGTGCCCTTACCTCCCGCCAACTGGCCGCGAGTGAGCTGGAGATCGACCAGGTGCGAGGACGCAGGTACTGCCGGACGCATCCGCACCAGCAGATGATTCCGCTGCTGCCCGGTGTGGACATCTGCCCCGCCTGCCCCGAGGGCGACGACAGCCCGGCGGCCGACTGTTGATGTGCCCGGCCGCGCTCGCCCTGGAAGGTCGCGCGGCCGGACACCCAGCACCCCCAGCCCGATACGAGGGAGGGAACACAGATGAGGGTAGACAGCACGCCGCCGACTCCGGGCCCGGATCCGCCGGGCGGTCCTGACCCGCAGCAGCCGCGGAGCCGCCGGCAGAGCTGACCGGCCCCCGGCCGCACGATCATGGGAATCTGCTCCCCGCGCCCGCGCGGGTGGCCCTGAATGGCTGCCGGTCGGAGGAAGGCCAGGGGGATGGTCGGGTCCGTCCATCGCGCAGTGTTGCCATCACCCTGATTGGTGCTGCCAGCAAGACGCCTCCGGGCGCCGGCTTGAGGCGGGCTGATCCGCCGAGACGGACGGATGGGATATCGGCCGTTTCCGTTCGAACCGCGGGGTGCAGGTGGTGGTTGCTGGGGCATGGGGACGGCTTGCGGACGTGCCGCAGTAGTGCAGGTGGACGGCCGTTGGGTGCCGGCGACGGACGGTTTGCGCTGATGAGCTGGTCTGTTCCCGGAGAGTGCGGGCGTCTGAGGGTGTCGTGTGCGGGTGCTTGGCGGATTTAGGGTCGCGTCGCAGCACGGCTGGTGATCGTCCAGGGGTACCTGTCAGTGCCGACTGTTACACCAATTCCTCATGCACTGGCCGTAGTTGACGGCCGAGTACCTGTGAGGGGGAGAGTCCGATGGGAGCACGAGTTCCTGAGGGATATCACCGGGTTCGCGGCCACGTGCGGCGCAACCCGCGGGCGCGGGCGGGCAAGCTCGGCGGTTGGACAGTTGCCGGACTGGTCGCGGGCGTGTGGCTGTGGGGCCAGGTTTTCGGGTTCGACGGGGCAGCGGCGACGGTGGAGGAGGCGCCGCAGCCGTCGGTGTCGGTCTCGGCAGGCCGCTGATGGCCGCGCGTGGCGTGCGCTGGCGCCGCCCGCGCGGGCGCACCGAGCAACTGGCCGCGGTCCTGGTCGTGGCGGCCGCGGTGTGGATGGCGGCCAGAACGGCCGTGGTCGCCGTGCAGGCGGCGCTGGCGGGGTGGCCGTGGGTCGCCGCAGCGGCGACGGCGCTGGCCGGGTACGGGCTGTGGCGCGCCGGACGGACGGTCAGGCGCCGGCGCCGTCACACCGCGCTGATGGCACGATTGCGCCTGTCCCTGGTGGAGTTGGACGAGATGGACGACCGCCGCTTCGAGTACGCGCTGCGGGACCTGCTGGTCAGGGACGGGTGGGCGGCCCGCCAGGTGGGGCGGGCCGGGGACCAGGGGGCCGACGTGATCGCCGACTGCGCCCGGTACGGGCGGCTGGTCGTGCAGGCCAAGCACACGCGGGTGGGAGGCCGGGTCGGCTCGTCGGTGATGTACCAGCTCAACGGGACGGCCGGGCCCGTGCACCGGGCGGACGCGGCGGTGGTGGTCACCAACGGCGCGGTCACCCGCGACGCCAAAGCCTGGGCCGAACGCCACGGCATCGCCTGGGTGGACCGGGAGCGGCTGCAGCAGTGGGCCGACGACGGCGTCCCGTTGGGCGAGTTGCTGCGTCTGCCGTCGCAGCGCAGCCGTTCGCTCGGTCGGCGTGGTGTCGGGGCGGTGCACCCGCCGTAGGAGAGGACGTACCGGGCTGCTCAGGTGTCCGGTCAGCCGGTGTCCTCATGGAGGGGCTGCGAGTCGTCGGCCCAGTGGAGGGCTCAGACACGCAGGACAGCGAAGGCGTCGTCGGTCCATTCGGCGCCCGCAAGGTTGGCCTGGAGGTCTTCTTGTTCGAAGCGTTCGCGGGCGTGGCGGCGGCCGAACGCCTTGAGGTCGGTGTTGGTCCAGCGTCGTGAGGCTGTGGCGCAGGCGATACGAGGGCGTGGGGAGCCTCGGCGTGCTGCTGGCGCTGTTCGGAGATCAGTCGCTTCCGTGGGGGTTCTGTTCGACCGCTATTCCACGTCGATGCCGTGGGCACGGGCGAGTCCGTCAAGGCCCTCGGCCCAGCCCTGGCCCAGAGCGCGGAGTTTCCACACGGAACGGCCCTCGATGGCGTGCCGGTACAGCTCAGCGATGACCATGGCGCGGATGCTGGGGTCTGCCGGAGGCCTGAACGTCCAAGCGGTCCCGGTCACACATTCCATGTCCCAGACGGCGTAAGAGAGGGATCCGCAGGTCAGGCCGGTGTCGACGTCCATGTTGATGGCGATGGCGACGCGCCGTACCCGCTCGGGCAGGACGGACAGATGGATGGTCGCTCGTTCGACGGTGTGGGGCCCTTCCTGCTGCTTTTCCGCGAGGCGTGCTGCGCCGTCGGTGGTCGAGGGCTGGTTGTAGAAGACGAAGTCTTCGTCCGCGGTCACGCGGCCGTTGTCGCCGAGCAGGAAGAGGCTGAGGTCCGCATCCGCACCGGCAAAGCGGAAGGCGATGCCCAGCCCGTGCAGAGCATCATCGGGCAGGACCAGGTTCTGGCCGGGAACGAGCTCCGTGGCGGAGGCGGCAGGTGTCACCGGGGCGGAGGCAGGGGGAGGTTGCGGCGCGGCCCCGTGCTTCCATTCCGCGAAGGGTTTGATCCGGTAGGGATCGTCGACTGTGGTCCGGTCGTCGGGCGTAATGCCAGCGCCCAGGGTGCGGTCGAGACCGGCGAGGGAGGCAGCGGACTCGCGGTCGTCCGGCTCGTCCTGAGCGTGATCCAGTAGTTCCTGGAGGCCGGGTACGCGGGTGGCGTCCAATGGCTTGATGGTGCTGGAGAAGGTGCCGGACGCGGTGGTGGTGACGGAGCAGGCGACGTCCTGGCCGATATCCAGGAACCGCAGGGCGTCCTCGGGTTCGCGCCAGGAAGTGGACTCGATGGATTGCCGGCTCCAGCGGCCATAGGCGACGAATCCGAGACGCTGGGTGTCGGGCAGACGAGTGAGGACGGCGAGATCGATGCCGGTGATGTTCGGGGCGGTGGCGAAGCCCTCCATGAGGGTGGCGACGATGTTGGAGCCCATGGACGTCAGCCACCACAGGACCCGGTCGCGCTTGGTCAGATTCTTCAACGTCGGGCGCCCGCTGGGCGTGAGGCCGGCGGTCTGGGCCGGCATGGCGTCGAGGTCCTGCGCGCGCATCACGACCGACAGGACCGCACCGTCCATGCCGACGGCGCAGCCGGCTGCCGGATTGTCGGAAAAGGCGGTGTTCACCGCCTCACAGACGGTCTCCTCGTCGTTTGCCAGCAGCGCCCGCCACCACTGCCCGGCTTCCATGCGCATCCGTTCATGCACGGCGTGCAGCCGCGCAGTCTCCTCAGCCAGATACCGGGCCGCATCCTGTTCTGCGCAGTGCTTGGCGGCAGCCCGATCACCACGGGCCAACCATCCCACTCCCCGCAGGTGAAAGGCTTGGGCCTCGGCGAGCGCCCAGGGCATACCCAACTGCGGAAGGCCCGGAATCGCAGGCGGGTGTGCAGCAGGGAACGACTGCAGGTGAACGCTGGTCGTCCGCCTCCTCAGCTCCCGCAACTGGGCAATGGCGGCATCCCGCTCCGCGTCCTGCTGTGCCCGTTCCGCCTGGCGGCGTGCCCGCTCCAGCTGCGCGGCTGACGGCGTCACGGGCCGGGATCCTGTGGTGCGACGCGTGCTGGTCCGGCGCTGGCTGCCGCTGAGGGAACTGGAGGCATAGAAGGGGCCGAGTCCCGACGACACCCTGGTGCCGCCGCTGCCCACGCTGATCCTCGCCGCACGGGGACCGACCGAGGTCCGCACCCCGCGTGTCGAGACGCGCACACTCATCCCCGGAACTCCGACACGGAAACCGAACGCCATGATCCATTCCCCTCGCTGAGGGACACAGTCTGACACTGCCGCCCCTCCAACTCGCTTCTATGTCACAAAGAGCGCAAAGGGAGCCCGGTGTGCGGTGTGCGACTTACGGGCAGACCCTGTCGGGAGGGCGAATTCCTCGAAAAATAATCAAAGCTGGGCGCAAAAGGTCAGCCGCCGCCTTTCGGTAGCCAATGGAGATGGTGCGCAGGCGATGAAGGGCCTCGTGCGGGTGGACCGATGGACCGGCAATCCAGCTTCAGCGTAGGCGGCGCGGGTGGAAAGCCCTTCGGTGCCGTCCGGCCAGGAGTGCGGGTCGCTGCGGGGGCGAAGGCTGCTCGGAGCCGTTCGGTATGCCTTCTACATGCAGATGCGGATTCTGCGAGGGCCCGCCAGTACGCAAAGCAGGGGCCTCCAGCGCGGTCCTGACGCCGGGGGGAGCAGTCGGTCAGCTATCCGTAGGCGCGCAGCGTCGCCTCAGGCTCGCGCAGGGTGCCTCCAGGGGCAGGCGCAGACAGACTTCCAGGCGGCGCGGGCCCGGACGTAGCCGCGGCTCGCTGTTCACCACCACAGGGCCCGGGGACCTCCGCCGTACGTGGGGCTGGCCGTACCCCCGCGGGTGCGGGGAGCAGGACCTCGACGCCCGGCTCGCCCGCGCGAGCCGGGGACCATCCCCGCGTGTGCGGGGAGCAGGACCCCGACAAGTACCGTGCGCCGTTGGGGAAGGGACCATCCCCGCGGGTGCGGGGAGCAGCGTCATGCGGCAGGGAGGCGGGGCCTGATGGCGGGACCATCCCCGCGGGTGCGGGGAGCAGCCGCAGGCCCTGGCGTTCGAGGAGGACGCCAAGGGACCATCCCCGCGGGTGCGGGGAGCAGCTCCGCAACGACGAGCTGGTCACCGACCCCATGGGACCATCCCCGCGGGTGCGGGGAGCAGCACGTGCAGACGAACATCGAGTGGCATCTGCCGGGACCATCCCCGCGGGTGCGGGGAGCAGCCGGAGAGCACGGGCACGTACGAGGGAATCGCGGGACCATCCCCGCGGGTGCGGGGAGCAGACCACACGTACTACGGTCAGCGCACGCATTGTGGGACCATCCCCGCGGGTGCGGGGAGCAGGCTGCGTGACCTGCGGGTTACCCGGCCCGAGGCGGGTTTTCACACACTTTCGTCGATTCTGGCAATTCAGTCATAGGTGGCATGGGGTTCCATGGTGCTCTGCAAGGAATCGATCACATTACCTGCGGAGGGACGAGGTGGCGTGTCAACTGGCTGTTCTTTATCCGCCTGTCCTCGACTCAGGCCGTGTTCTCCCGATGCGGCACCGAGCGCGGCCTTCTCTTGGGCCAGCCACTTCAGATACTGCTCGAGTGATGGCGAGCGGAGGGCTGCTGTAGCCCAGCAGCCCTCCCTTGTCGTCCTCTCCAGGCGAGCGCTATCCGGGCTTGCGGAATGCGGCCGCGGCCCTCTCCAGGCGCCGCTTGAGCGGAGTGGTCCGCCAGTGCCGCGACCACTGGTGCGCCCGTCCGAGTCCGTAGCCCAAGACGAACTGGGCCATGGGTCCCAGGAATTCCACGTACTTCATCGCGTGCCTCCGCATGGGCCGTTGCCTCCCGGCGCCCAGGCGGACACCGGTTCCTTCTCCAGGCTCAGGCTTGGCGGAACGGTTGGATGGCAGCTCTACTGGCGGGTTTTCGGCAGTGTTCTGACCTGCAGGAATCGGAGGTTTGGCACGAGACTGGCAGGCCCGGTATAGGGGTTGGGGTCTGCCGTTCCGAATTTCGGTGCCCGGGTTGCCCGGCTGCGCTAGCCTCCCGGCAGAGCTCGGGGAAGGGGAGTCGCTTGCCGTCTGCCGATTCCGACGTGGAACGCATGAAGGAACTCGAGATTCTGGTCGGCCGGCAGGCGACCCGGTCCGTCATCGAAGGCTGCCCCTACCTGCTCGACTGGTTGCCGGCACCTCGCATACCCGTGCCCGACACTCCAGGCGAACGTGCCCGCGCCTTCCAGCTTTTGCTGCGCGAGATCGTCGACCAGGCACAAGACGCTTTCAATGCGAACCCGCAGGATCCCGTTGCGCGCAGCACTCTCGCCGTGGGCGCCCTGTTTGGTCTGGTCACCTGGGGGCCGAAGGAGACGCCCGACCAGTACGCCCCCAGCGCACGGAGCCTGGAGAGCCGACAGGCGCTGGCAGGGGACTGGATGGACCCTCCGGTCGCGGGGAACACCGTCAGGCGCCGGAAGTACAAGACGCGCCTGCTCGCAGAGTTCCGGCACACGCTGTACGACCACGCTGCCCCCGCGCCGAGCACGTCCTCAGCCCAGGCGTCCTCGGCGTCACGTGACAGGGCTGTTGGGGAATCCGCAGACCAGCCTCAGCGCGACGCCGCTGCCGTGAACGGGACCCACCTGAGGATGCCGCGCACCGCCCGCACAAGAGCCGTGCTCGCCGCCGTGATTGCAGTGGCCGTCGGTGTAGCGGCTGTGGTGGCCTGGCAGTTTCGTCCGCCCGCGGACAGCGACGACGATCCCGTGTCGGTGGACGATGTTGCCCGCGTCGAGCAGGCGGGAAGCTTCGTGCTTCCCCAGCGGCTCGATCTGGGACCAGGCCGACTGGACGAGATAAACCACGACAAGTTCTGGCAGGGCGGGGCCGGCCACAAGGCAACGTTTTCGTCCTGGTTCGCCGAGCACAAAGCTGTGTGGGCGGAGGATTCGGCGATCAACGTGACGCTGAGCGGAGCGTCGGACAAGACCGTACGCATCACCGGCATCGACCTTGAGAAGCACGACTGCCGCAGTCCGGCCGGCGGCGGGACGCTCTTCTACGCCCCCGTCGGCGGCTCAGGCGAGGACGAGAACATCGGCCTGCTGTTCGACATGGATGCACCGCAGCCCACCGCCCAGGACGAAGACGGGCAGGACTACTTCGCCCGGCGCACCATCACCTTGAAACCCGGGGAAGCGGAGACCCTCAGCCTGTTCGTCCGCACGCGCCGCCAGAACTGCGCCTACAGCTACCGGTTGCGCGTCGTCGTGCCCGGCGACAGCAAGCCCGTGTGGGTCACCATTCAGCAGGACTTCCGGCTGACCGCGCTCGCCACCGGAGCAGACCCCACGCACCCGTACTCCCCCTACCGGGCCCTGTACGTGGGAGGCGCCGCATCCCCCGCCCAGGGTGCTTTCGTCCGGGCCGACCCCGTGGTCTACAACAACGACCCCGCCACACTCATGGAACCGTGACCAGCTGCGGCAGCGCCGCCGGGACATACTCGGCGCCGCTTCTACTCGTGCGGCGCGGTGCAGCGGGAGTCCTCCGCTCCCGCGGCGCAGAAGTATCCGTGGTCCTTGCCGTCGACGCGTACGTGGACGGCGCTGTAGGGCTTGCGCTTCACCTCGATCACGGCGCCTTTGCGGTAGGCGGGGTCGTCGGGGGCGTTCGTGGTGCTGAGCCGGCCGCGCAGCGTCCCGTTGCCGACCGTCTTCAGAGTGCCGGTTGCCCGGCCTCCCCAGACCGTCGCTGTGTCGCAGGGGGCCGGTTCGGTGTCGCAGTCCCGAAAGAGACGCCAGCGATAGGTGAAGCCGCCTGTCTTGCCGATGGTGAGGGAGCCGTGCCCCCAGGACCAGGTGCGGGCGAATGGGGCGATGCCGCTGCTGCTTTGGGCGGGTGGCCGCGTGCCGTAGCGGCCCAGCCACAAGCGGGCCCCACCTTTCGCGTCCTGGCCGTCGCCCAGCAGGATGAAGCGGCCGTGGACTTCCGCCGCCCCGTACAGGTCGAAGACCGAGTCGAACCCGTTGCTCCTCGTGGCCTGCTTGGTCCACCGCCTGCCGTCCGGTGAGGCCCAGAGCGCGCCGACCGGTCCTCGGCGGAGATCGAGCGAACGGCCCGCAGCGAAGAATCCGCCGGAGACCGCGCTGACCGCGTTGATGCTCTGCTGGTCGCGCGGCGCCACACCCGAATCGGGGATCTCGCCCACGTCGAGAGGGCGGCCGCGAGCCCAAGCGCTCTCACCGCTCCGGCGGCTCCACAGCGTGGACGCGAACACACCGGGATTGGCGCCGCTGCTCTCGGTGCGGGTCACCAGAACGCTGCCCCGCGCTCCGGACACACCGGCCATCGTGCTCTGCCGCCTGAAGGCAGCCGGCCCGGCCCGCCACTTCCCGCCGTCTGCCGAGGCCACGACGAGCCGCTTGATGTACCCGGACCCGTTGGTGCAGTTGGCCGTCACCACGAACCCCTCCGCGTCGGCCACAGCAGCCACCTGCGGCTCGTACTCGGGGGAGGCGGGGCAGGGAATCTGCCGGGGCTGCCCGAACGGACCCCCATCGCGCGCGGTCCACAGGCGCAGCGACTCACCGCGGTAGCCGGACGAACCGTCCTCGCCCTCGGAGAAGGGACCGCCATCGTGCGCAACGACGACCGCGCCCCGCGGGCCGGCAGAGACAGCGAGCACCTCATCCGAGGCGACACCGCCCGGAAGGACCTCCGCGTCCTTCCAACGCCGCGCATCCCGTGTCCGCCAGACCGCCGGGACAAGGGCGCCTCCGTTGCTCACCTGACCCGCGAGCACCAGCTGCTTGCCGTGCGCGGCCGCGTAGCCGGGGAATCCCTCCCCGGGGTCCGCGCGGTACCAGGACACGCCGCCCTTCGAGCCGTACAACCGCACGCCGGCCTGCTCCGACGTCCCGGAGACAATGAACTCGTCCGTGGTGGCCAGGACCTGGCGCGGCTCGAAGCCGAGGAAGCCGCCGGGAAGGCGGGCCTGCGGGACACTGCGCCACCGGACGGCGCCGGGCGGCCGGTCGTCGTCGTGCCCCGCCCCGGAACCCGGCTGGCAGGCCGATCCAGTGACGAGCACGCCCGCCACCACGGCCATCGCCGGCAGCCTCACACGCCATCGCGGGACCGCCTGCGGACGACGCCCCATCAGTCCTCGTCCGGGCATGATGATGAATCCGCAGGCATCAGCCAGTACATGGTCTGATCCCGGACCGTGACGCACGTCTGCTCCGCTGCCGTACTGGCGGTGACCCGGAACGGCTTTCCGCGATCATCGATCACCAGGGTGCCGCCGCGCCCGCCGCTGCGCCACGACAGGAGGATGCGGAACTCGGTTTCGTAGCGGGTCGATTGGGGCTTCACGAGGAAGTACTCGGCATCGCCCCGCTTCACGGCGTACGGCCACCCCCTGAACGGTGCCGCCCCGGCTTCCGCGTCCGGTACCGCCTTCAACGCAGCGGCGCTCTGGTCGAGATCGAGGGTGAACACCCGCCTGGGGGCATCCGAGCCACACGGATTGCCGACATGGAGACCGCGAACCGGTCTATGCCGGGAGACGATCTGCGCCCGCGCCCCGGTCAGCAGCAGCTCTTCGTCGCTGCTGCCCTGCAGCACGATGCTGATACTGCTCCCGGAGGCCTTCACCCCGCCGCGGGGAAACGACTCCAGCGGCGCCATCCCGCGCGGCGTGATCTCCATCCCCGGCACGACAGCCGACTCGCGGCAGCCCCAGACAGTCGTGTCCGAGTCCGCCCGCGGACGGCCCGGCGCGGACTTGCCGTCCCCGGCCGAGGACTTGCCGTCGTCGAGCCAGGTCGGGAGCAGAATCCCGCCGGCTGCAACCAGCGCCGTCAAGAAGACTGCGCCCACGACGACTTCGACCCTGCGAAAGCCGTTGCGGACGATGTAGAAGATGCTGCCCGCCTGGATGACAGACCCGCCGATATCCGAATTGTCAATCTTGTTCTGCGTGCCGTCCCGGCTGTCCGCCTGATGCACCATCATGTGCCCCCGTTCCCGACCGATGCAACCAGAGCACCCCCTACGATGTCCACTCAAGGTGACCGAGTAACTTCAGGGGGTGTTCGTATGGATCCGGTATCCGTGGGACTGCTGGTCGCAGTCGCAGGAGGCGCAGGCGGAGAGATCGGCCGCCAGGCATGGTCGGGACTCACCACGCTGGTGCGCCGCCCCGTCCCCGCACTGCCCGATGGCTCACCCGCCTCCACCGGCGAGGGCGAGATGACCGCCTTGGGCGCGGACCCGTCGAACGCCGACCGCGCGCACGCACTCAGCACGGCACTCGCCGTCCGGGCCGCCCTGGACGCGGACTTCCGGACGCACCTGCAGCAGTGGGCCGCTGCAGCGGAGAAGGCGACAGAAGGCGGCAGCGTGCACAACGTCATCAACAACAGCACGATTCACGGCTCGGCCTGGCAAGGACGCGACTTCACCCGCTCCGAGTCCTCGGACACGAAGGGTTGAGCACGGTTCGCCGATGAGCCGCCCAGCAGCCCGCCGCCCTGTTCTGGCCGCCGCCATCGCCGCCGCGGTCCTCCTGGCGGGCGGCGGCGCATGGTGGCTGAACGCACGCGGGGACAACAGCACCTCTGCAGCAAAGCCGCACGCAGACCCACTGCACCTCGAGGTCCTCGACTGGCGAAACACGACGGTCCCCGGCAGCCTGTGCCGGCACCGAGGCCCCATCAAGCTCCGGGACGGCACAGCGACGGGCGTGACGTCGACATTCGACGGACCGGAGCCGAACATGCCCCAGGACGTCAGCGCGTTCACGAGTGAAGTCGTCTACGGGGATCTCACAGGAGACGGCCAATGGGAGGCAGCCCTACCGGTGATCTGCGCCAACCACAACTCGACCGCGGCAGGCCAACGGGCCTTCGGCGTCATGGTGTTCGACGGATCCACCGGACGCCTGCGCCACCTGGGCACCATCGAAGGACAGCAGCCACGACTCGGTGAACCACCCAACTTCCTCCGCATCGAGAAGATCAGCCGCAACCGCATCACGGCCACAGAGACGTTCTACAGCCCCGAGGACGCCAACTGCTGCCCCTCAGGAGCAGCCGACAACACCTGGAGCTACCGCGATGGGAAGTTCGTCCCGGTCAGCAGCAAAGTCCGCCCCACCCCATAGACGACGCCGCGATCCACTGCTGTCGCCATGGAATCGAGCGAGACCGGAACGACACTCCTGCGGCACTGCAGGCTCCCAGCAGATACTGAGACGTCTGGCACGCCGACTCTTGCGTCGATGCCAGGGGCCGCGAGCTCAACCCGAAGCTCCCGGTCCGCCGACCACTGGTCACGAACTCCCGCCCGTACTTCCGCCGTTGCCCTCGACGTCGACAGAATTGATGCCCGAAATGCCGGATTGTGTGAAAGTGCTCCAAAATCCAGTGAGGCGGCCCTAAAGCCCCAGGTCGGGCAGTCTGCTCCCCGCACCCGCGGGGATGGCCCCTCACGGACGGCCGCGTAGACGGCGACGATGGTCTGCTCCCCGCACCCGCGGGGATGGCCCCTGACGGGCCCTCTGCGGTCGTGTCAGCGGGATCTGCTCCCCGCACCCGCGGGGATGGCCCCTCGGCCGCGACTGCCTTCCAGGCCGACGGGCCCTGCTCCCCGCACCCGCGGGGATGGCCCCGAAATCGCCAAGATCCTCGGGCGCGGCGGCCGCTGCTCCCCGCACCCGCGGGGATGGCCCCTGCACCGTATTCAGAGCCGGGGGCGCCTGGCTCCTGCTCCCCGCACCCGCGGGGATGGCCCCGGCCAGTCGCTCGGTGCGATCGGTGCGGTGACCTGCTCCCCGCACCCGCGGGGATGGCCCCTTCGACCTGGGATTCGGGGTGTGATGTGCCACCTGCTCCCCGCACCCGCGGGGATGGCCCCCCGGTGGGCCTGGACGACAGCTACGGTCTGTGCTGCTCCCCGCACCCGCGGGGATGGCCCCTCCTTGGTCTTCTTCAGCGCCTGCTGGAGACCCTGCTCCCCGCACCCGCGGGGATGGCCCCAGCGCGCAGGTCAGGACCGACCTGGGTGACGGCTGCTCCCCGCACCCGCGGGGATGGCCCCTCTGCCTGAATCCCGGGTCCATGGGGTTCCGTCTGCTCCCCGCACCCGCGGGGATGGCCCCACCACACACGCGAGTGGGGTTGCCCGGTGGCCCTGCTCCCCGCACCCGCGGGGATGGCCCCCCTGTCCGCCATCCGTCCAAACAGCAGTGCCTGCTCCCCGCACCCGCGGGGATGGCCCCCGGGCGACCTGCCCCAGCTCGCCCGTCCCCCACTGCTCCCCGCACCCGCGGGGATGGCCCCCGGGCCCGCCGACCTGGCCTGAAGCGGCGAACCTGCTCCCCGCACCCGCGGGGATGGCCCCCGGTCCGGGAGGTCCGGCCACATGGCGTTCGTCTGCTCCCCGCACCCGCGGGGATGGCCCGGCGACGCCCGGCAGGGCGGCCTTCTCGCTGCACTGCTCCCCGCACCCGCGGGGATGGCCCCTGGGCCGAGCTGAGGGATCTCGTCGACGCCCTCTGCTCCCCGCACCCGCGGGGATGGCCAGCGTGGGCGGCGCGGGTGGAAAGCCCTTTGGTGCCGTCCGGCCAGGAGTGCGGGTCGCTACGGGGACGAAGGCTGCTCGGAGCCGTTCGGTATGCCTTCTACATGCAGATGCGGATTTTGTGAGGGCCTACCAGTACGCAAGGCAGGGGCCTCCAGTGCGGTCCTGACGCCGGGGGGAGCAGTCGGTCAGCTATCCGTAGGCGCGCAGCGTCGCCTCCGGCTCGCGCAGGGTGCCTCCCAGGAGCAGGCGCAGACAGACTTCCAGGCCGCGCGGGCCCTGACGTAGCGGCGGCTCGCCGTTCACCACCACAGGGCCCGGGAACCTCCGCCGTGCGTCGGGCCGGCCGTACCCCCGCGGGTGCGGGGAGCAGCCAGAGCGCCATCAGGCGGCGACCAGCGTCGCGGGTCCATCCCCCCGGGTGCGGGGAGCAGGAGTCGTCCACGTTGATGCACAGCAGAGCCCAGGGAAACCATCCCTGCGAGGATGGTCCCATCCAGCTAGCGAGTCCGTCCCGGTCAATCCGCTGCTTCCCGCGCCCGCGGGGATGGTCCCAGGCACGGCTCGATCCGGGCATCCCCGTGACCGTCGGTGATCTTTGTCGCCGTGTCCGCTTGGTGCACTCGAAGAGCACGCTGGGGCATCGAAGAGGCAGATCATTCTGGGCGCCGGCTCCACGTCCGTGTCCGCCCTCGTCAATGCGTCAGTCGAGGGACAGGCCCTCGCCTGCACCGATCCGCACTTCCTTGGTCACGCGCCCGGAGCCGTCGATGGTGAGGACGAATTTGGCGAACTGGCCGTCATCCAGTTCAACCTCGTAGTGCGCGGCCCTGAGGAACGGGACCTTCTTTCCGCCCACGTCGATGTGGGCGAGGTACACGCTGACGGCCATCGTCGTCTCGGCCTTGAAATTGAGCCGGCCGGTCCGCTTGAAGTCCCATCGGGCGAAGGCCTCCACCGTGTTGACCTGAAGGAGATTGAACGCCTCGTGCGGACCGTAAGCGAGGCCGAGCAGTGTCTCGTCGCCGAGGACGGGGCCGAGCGCATGGCAGCGGGCCAGATTGCGCAGTGCGGGGTTCTTCTGGGTGGGGTCCAACGTGCCCGGGGGAGACAGTATGCCGTCGAGTGCTGTGCTCGGCAGCCGTGTGACCTCAGGCCCGGTCCGCACGAGGAGCCGGACTCTGGTGTCCCACTCGCCGCCCGCCACCTCTGCGGCCGACACGTCGTAGTCGAGGATCCGGTCGCTGGTGCTGATGCGCTGCTTTGTGGTGCGGGCCGTGGGGAGCACGGCACGCGAGCGTATCTGCGCCGCTTGCGCCGCCTGCTCGGCACGGCCGACGGCGTCCAGGACGAGATCCGGTCCCAGTTCCAGCGCCTGGGAACCGAGTTCGGACGAGGCGCGCACCGTCGGCGGATGGGGTGGACGCACAGGGCTGAGCCGGTGCTGGGCGTCCCACCACCGGGGCTGCCCGACGAGACCGGCCTGCGCGGGGTCAGGGAACCGGGCGGGCAGCGGCGCCCCCCGACGGAGCGGCAGGAACGCCTCGCCGACGATCTCCGGTGGAGCGGCACGTGTATGGAAGAAGATCCACACTCCGCCCTGAACCCGCGCGGTCGACACGAGCATGCCGCCCCCGGCCCGGATACCGCGCAGGCCTCGCATCCGGTCGCGGAGTATGCGCTGCAACCGCTTTGTGCCTGGCGCGGAACGGGCGATCTGCCGCCGCAGATCATCTCGCAGGCCATCCATATCGGTGGCGGAGAGTTGCGTCAGCGACCGGCCGGCGAGCCGTTCCTCGGCGAGGGCGACGAGTCGCGGCGCCGTGCCTGACGGCAGGTGTGCGGATGCGTCCTCCAGGGCGATACGCAGTGCGCGGAAGTCGAGATGGGGGCGGAAAGCGGCCAGGGCGTGGGCCTGTTCGGCAAGGTCGACCACGGCGGGGGGCGGCGAGACGATCCGGCCCAGCACGGGTGGCTCGGGATCCGGGGCGGTCTTGAGCGGATGCGGTGCCGACTGGGTGGCGGAGCGCAGCGCCTTCTGCTTGGCTGCCGCACCGAGCGGCCCCAGCGGGGGCATGTCGAACGCGTTCACGGAGACGCCCGCCCTTCCACCTCCGACAGGCCCACGGTGCGCAGTCTCTTGTCCAGCAGGGCCGCGTTGGCGTCGATGGTGTACGCGGCGAGGTCCGCCACCCGCTCGCCGGTGTTCAGCGCCGTTTGTATCCGCCCTGCGGCAAGGAGACGGCCTGCCGGGACGATCGCGCTGGTCAGCGCCTTGCCGAGCACCGGCAGGGCCACGTCGCTGACCAGGCCCAGCAGATCCACGACGAACCCTGTCGCGTTCGGCTCGGCGAAGCCGAACCGGTCGGCCAGCGGGCCCAGCGCGCTGCGCCGACTGCTGGCATCGAGGTAGTCGACGGAACTGCGCAGCGCACGGACCGCCGAGGTCACCCCGGTGGCGAGGAGAGCGAACTGGCCCACCACAGGCACCATGGCGAGGATGCCGAAACCGAGGGAAGCCCAGCCCAGGACTGCTTCCATGCGGGTCTCCTCGGCCCGTTCCAGCGCGGCCTGCTCCGCCGCATAGCTCAGCGCGCTGGTCGCTGCGGCGTATCCGATGTCGCCGGGGCGCAGGTCCAGACGCTCCAGTGCAGCATGGACGAGGTGGGGGTAGCGCCACAGTGGATGCTGGACGCCGAAGATGCGCTCCGGGCGGCCGAGCCGCGGCGGGGCGAGCTGTTCGGCGATGCGGACCGCAGCGGCGGCTTTGGACCGGACTCCGTCCAGGAAGTCCGGCTGCTCGTCGATGAGTTCCCGCCACGCCTCACCGAGATTTTCCTTGATCAGGTCGTCCAGTGGGGTGCCGTCCCGCTCCGCGGCCCAGGACGCCACGTCCGAGCGCTGTCGTCGGCCCAGCGCGTCGATGACCTGATGTCCCCGCACCGCCAGGACGGGCCAGTCGCGGATCGCCGCACGGTATGCCGTCACGTACGGCTCGAGGACTGCGTTGAACTGCTCGCGCGCCGCCGGCGCGTTGTTGGGGATCGTGAAGTTCTCCCACCGGCGCACCGCGCGCCGTTTGACGTCAAGGTCAAGGACTGCGGCACGCAGTTGCGCATACGTCTCCTGGGCCCCCGCATCGGCGGCCACGACGGGGTAGGCGTAGTCGGTGCCTTCGACGAGCCCGTAGCGGGACAGACGCAGTGCGGCACGCGCAGCGTCCAACTGCTCCCTGAGGACTGCGAAGGCGACGCCATCGAGGGTGCGCAGCGCGCTCAGGGCGCGCAGCCGTGCCGCCGCGACCTGCGCCTGGCACAGCCCGGCCGCCTGCTGGGTGCGTTGTGCCTGCGGAGTGTCGGGCCCCCGCCGCGGGTCGGTGCCGGCGAGCTCGTCCAGGAGTTCCTCCAGAAGGTGCGCACCGCCGATCCGGTAGAGGAAGTCCACGAGTTCCGCCACGGCCTCCTCGGGGACGCCGAAGTCGACTTCCACGGTCTGCCCGGGGGCCAGCCTGAGCATCACCGGCACCGCCGCGGGCTCCCCCGGGGGTGCCTTTGCCGGTGCGGATTCCCCGGCTGCGGGTTCGAGGACGTACAGCACGCCTCATTCCTCGCCGTCGACGTGATCACCGTGACCGTCCGGGTGGTCGCACAACGGGCGGACGGGTTCGTTGGGCGGCAGGCCAAGGACACCGCGCGGGTTGTGCGGCAGCCGCGCGGATGCGTCGAGCCAGCGGAACGGCGTGGGCAGCCGCACCTCCCAGGACTCGCCGGGAATGCCGTCGGGCGGGGGCAGCAACTGATCGCGGATCTCCTGCGTGACGGAGACGTAGGCGGGCTTGTCGGGGGTGGGCGGGGTGCCGCTGGCCCACGGCTGGCGGAAGGCGAGCCAGTGTTCCACCTGGCACTGCATGCTCGGCCGAGCGGGCAGCACTACGCGGACCGACCCGGCCCGCAGGAACTGGCCCAGTTCCGGGTCGGCGGTCTCCAGGAGTCGCAGATCGTCCCATTGGTCGGTCCTGGCCCAGTAGTACGGGTAGCAGACGTAGACCATGTTCTGCCATTCGAAGGCCTGCTCCAGGAACTGGATGTCCGCTGCAACCTCGAGTGCGGTCGGCAGGTGGGTGTTCTCGGGATGGTCTACCAGCACCGCCGGGCGCCCGGGAAAGGGCGACTGGTCGGTCAGCCAGGCCAGCACCAGCCGCCGGAGCTCCTCCCGGACCATCTGCTGGTTGCGCGCCGGCGACCGCTCGCGCACGGACGAGGCTCCGCGCATCGCCAGACGAGCCTGCTCCTCGCGGTACTCCCGCTGGGCCTCCTGGTGGGCTGCGAGGAGCAGGTCGTACACGCCCTGACGCCACGACTGGTACGCAGCGTCCGTGAGCGCGCACTGCACGAGGACCGCGGCGCTGACGCTCTCGGCGCCCGCAGCCACGATCCGTACCGGCAGCTTGTCGCGCACCGGATACGTCAACTGGCCTTTCTGAGAAGGGAGTTGCCAGGCTGCGGTGGCGTTCTTGCGCTGGGTGCGGTCCGGTTGGATGGTGTTGCCGTGGTCGCCCGGGTGCCAGTGCCATTCGGCGAGGTCGGCGACCGTGGCGGTCACCGACAGCGAGCGGAAGCGCTCGATCGTCTCCGTGCCGGTGGAATCGGTGTACTCGCGGACGAACTTGCCGAGCAGCGGATCGGCCCGCACAGAGATCGACACGTGCACCGCCTCGTACCCGGGCGGCAGGGCGATCTCCTCCTTCGCGGTCGCCGGAGCCAGGTTCCACACCGCCTCGTCCTTCGGCAGCGTGCTCGTGCTGCCGTGGACCGTCACGCTCACCGCGACGCTCTCGTCCGGGGGCGGGGAGATACCCAGCACCTTGTACCGGGCCGCCAGCGTCGACCAGGACGCACGGTCGATCTGAGTGGGCTCCAGGGCGAACACTCCAGGGTCGTCCAAGGCCGCGGTACCGGAGGGTGCCAGCAGACGCCGCAGCGCGTTGCCCGGCTCGGGCAGCTGGAACTCCAGCTGCAGCCGACTGGGATACCGGACGACCTGGTAGCGGTCGATGCGGTCGACCCAGCGGTAGACGCCCCGCACATGCTCCGGCGACGGATTGTCGAAGCTGTGGGTGTCCGTGACCTCGGTGCGGGTGAGCATCCGCTCCGTTCGCTCGGTCCGCCGACGGTTCTCGATCGCGGCCGTGGCCCGGTGGACCGCCTCGCGCGCGACCCGGGTGGCGCGGCGCATGGCATCGGAGACCGAGAAGTCCACGGAGGCGCCGACGGTCGAGTCGACCTTGGCCGCACCGTACTGGCCGCTGCTGCTGACCTGGCCCTCCGCGTGCACAGCCAGATCCACCTGGCGCTGGGTCTCCTCGGAGAGCTCCACCTGGTCCTTCGACTCGTCCGACCGCTCCTCGGTGGTGACGCGCTCCTCGCCGAGCACATCGGTCAGCTCCCGCTCCTCGATGCTCAGCCGCTTGTGCTCCAGCTTCTCCCTGGCCAGGACGTTGGTGATGTCCGCGACCTCCCCGGCCTCATAGCATCGCCACTCGCTGCGCACGACGTACAGATCGCTCACTGTCGCCGCCCGCACCAAGTGGACCCGCTTGTCCGGCAGAACCTCGGGGAACGGCGGCGAGGGCAGCAACGGCGCGCGGTGCTGGAGCAGTTCACCGATGCTGCCCGCCGACTCGAAGGGCCGGCACCGGTCGAACCTCAACGTGACCAGTCCGGCGACCAGCAGCAGCCGACCGGCGCGCTGCGCCGTCTGCCAGCTCTCGGGCACGAGCAGCGCTGCGCACAGCACGTCCACCAGCGCGGCGCAGGTCGTGGTGCGCTCCGGGCCCGGGTCGAAGGTCGCCAGGTCGACCTCGTCCTGATCCACCAGTCGGCCCAACTGCCGCTGGAGGAAGCGGTCGAACGCCTCGGGGGAGGGGGTGTTGTCTGCCGCGGACAGCCACTCGTCCAGCCGGAGCAGCAGCCGCAGGAACCAGCTGTCCGGGGGAGTCGTGGTGGCCTGGAGATCGAGGGATGCCTGCAATGCATCCGGCAGTGTGGCCAGATGGCGCCGGGCAGCCGCCTGGGCCGCCTCGGCGACCTGCAGCCCCGATGCCGCTGCTTCGCCGCCTTCGACAGCGGTGCCCGACGGCTCCGTCCCTGACGCCTCGGTGAACCCGTCGTCCTGAACCTCGCTTTCCTGCGACGGTTCCGGTGGCCGCGGCGCCAAGAGGGCCCGCAGCGCTTCGACGAAGGGCCCGCCCGCCTCGAGTTTCAGGAAATGGTCCTCCTGGAGTGCCGCGCGAGCGGGCGCCCGATTCATCTGAAAGGTGGCCAGGTCCGCCATCCCGTTCCCCCTCCGGTGGCTCCGTGGGCAAGGACGGTAGCGGCTGCGGCACAAGACGCGCATGAGTATATGAGCGTACATAGGCCGTCGTCTGAATGTTCGGCACAGGCGACGGGTCGTTGGGCAAGGCGTCGCGGTCCTCACGGAGCCTTTTGCCGCGTAGGCGGCTGCCCTTTACCCGCCCATCGGGGACAGCAGGGCGGGACCACCCCGCGGGTGCAGGGAGCAGGGGCGGTAGCCATGACGCGGCGGAAGCGGCCGGGACTATCCCCGCGGGGCGGGGAGCAGCGGAGATGGAGCCGCGAGTCCGTGTCAGTGAGGGGACCATCCCCGCGGGTGCGGGGAGCAGCGAGGTCTTCGATCCGGGTTGGGTCCACGGTCAGGGCCATCCCCGCGGGTGCGGGGAGCAGGTTCAGCCACGCCGTGCTGTGTGCGATCGAGCGGGACCATCCCCGCGGGTGCGGGGAGCAGAGTTTCAGGAGGAATTCGGCGAAGGCACCGACGGGACCATCCCCGCGGGTGCGGGGAGCAGACGTCGCTCACCCTCGCCGAGGCGGCCGCCAAGGGACCATCCCCGCGGGTGCGGGGAGCAGATCCCAGATCTGGTCAACGCGATCATCGACTGGGGACCATCCCCGCGGGTGCGGGGAGCAGGCGATGACGGTGTACGCGCTCAGGTAGGCCTTGGGACCATCCCCGCGGGTGCGGGGAGCAGGTGGCGCTGCTGACCGTCGACGAGTTCGAGCGGGGACCATCCCCGCGGGTGCGGGGAGCAGACCGGTTCGACCACCGCACAAAATCGACCATTGGGACCATCCCCGCGGGTGCGGGGAGCAGCAGCGCCGCGCACTCGGTCTGGCACCTGCGCCGGGACCATCCCCGCGGGTGCGGGGAGCAGGCGAGGGCCTGCCGTGAGCCGAGCTGCGCCCCGGGACCATCCCCGCGGGTGCGGGGAGCAGCTCGGCAAGGGCGGCCGGGAGAGGCCGGCGCCGGGACTATCCCCGCACGGGTGCGGGGAGCAGTTCATCTTCGAAAGGCGCTGCTGGAGCCGGGCGGGACCATCCCCGCGGGTGCGGGGAGCAGGTCTCCTACACCTCGGCCACCACCTGGAAGCTCGGACCATCCCCGCGGGTGCGGGGAGCAGACTGCGCGACCTGCGGGTCTACCTCGCCCGGGGCGCGTTTTCACACACTTTTGCTGATTCCGGCAAATCGGGCATAGTTGGTATGTGTTGCGCGAGTGCTCGGCGGTCAATCGGCCACCCTACTGCGGGTGTGATCGCGTCGGTGTGTGAAGTGCTGGGATTGGTCGCAGGGTTGGTATGTGTCCTCCGATGGGGGAGCGCATGGCTCTGTCTGGTGCCGGTGTTCTGGGCGCAGGAGCGTGCCATACCTGCAGGCGGCGGTGGCGGTCGTTACGGGGTGCGGGTGTAGGCGACCGTTTGCCCTCCGAGGGAGCGGTGCAGGGTGCCGTCGTCTTTGAGGGTGAGAGTTGAGGCAGTTCCCGGGGAGCAGGAGGCCGCCGGGGTGCCGGAGGTGAGGGTGCTCGGACCGAGTTCCAGTCGGGTGCCGCTGCTGGGGGCGGCGGTCAGGGCAGCCGAGAACACGCAGTGGTATGTGTTCTCGCCGGTGGGGCCGTCGGCGACGAGAATTAGAACGTCGTCACCGATGCTGCCCTGCTTGATGACGAGTGATCTGGTGTTTTCGCCTTCGGTGTTGGCGAGGGTGGCTGTCCAACTTCCGAGGTAGGCCTCCGGCACGTCACCGCTCACGACGGGCATGCTGCCGACAGAGCGCGAGGGCTGGACGATGGGGCGTAGTTGGTAGCCGAATGCGGTGAATGCTATGGCGATGGTGGCGGCAATTGCAGCCAGCGCAAGGGCGTGCTGCGGTCGGCGCCGAATCTGATGTACGCGTGTGCCGCTTCCTCCGATCACCACGAGTGAGGCGGGACCGATAGCGACAGCAGCCTGGGTCGGCAGGCCCGGACCGGACGGGCCGTTGGGGTGCGGCGGACGATGGGCAGTGGCCGTGCCCTTCTCTGGCTGCGCACTCGGTGCCATTCCGGTGGAAGGGCGCGTGCGGTCGATGGGGCGGTCCACTATCCAGGCCCTGGCAGCTGTAGCGGAGTTGCTGGCCGGGCGGGCTGCTGCGGGTTGTCCGGCAGGCTGGTAGGAGCGGATCCCGATGACGGCAGCTGCGGCCCGGCGGGCGAGACTAAGTTCTACGGCCGCCGTCAGTGCCGGGGCCCGGGTACGCGTACGGCTGGTGCCGAGAGTGGCTGCTGCGGCCCGGCGCAGCAGGCTGGGCCGGCTCACCCGGCGCCGTCCTCGTCCGTGGCCGGCCGGTGCGCCGCGCCTGGAGGTGAGGAAGGCCGTGAAACCGGCGGGCTGTCCGTCCCAGGCGACGATGGTGAATCGCTCGCGGTGCGTTGTGTGGGCGTGGTCTCCCGGGTGCCGCGCAGGACCGGTCCGTTGACTGCGGCATCTGCGGGCTGCGTGGGGTTCACGGCGGTCGAAGCGGTGCCCTCCCCCAGGACGACGTCCGCCAAGCGCGAGTTCTTGAGCTGGACGAGGACCAACGGAGCCGAGGCGCCGGCAGCGAACACCGCGAAGCCGCCACTAATCTGCCCTGACATCCCCAGCAGTCCGGCGACCAGAGCTCCCAGCAGAGAGTGCACCACGGCGGCGATGGACTCGCCCCCGATATCGTAGAACGCGCGGAACGCGGGCGGCCCTTCAGCAGCGGAGTCGGGATCGAGCCGGTACTGCTGACGCCCGTTCAGCCATTCGGTCATGCAGTCGTAGGCGTGCACGATTCCGCGTACCGCTCCCCCCGCGGCGCCAAGCAGCAGCAGTGTCGCAGCGTTCACGGTGCTCTCAGCCTATGTAGAAAGATTCAAGTGATTCCGTGCAAATCCTACGGACCCGATCACAGCGCTGCGGCGCGTTTACCGAAGACTCCGTCCCTAACCCTGAACCGTTCCGGGTTCGATAGAGATCTCAGATGTTGGCTGTGACCTGGAGATTCGTGGTTGCTCGGTAGAAGTTGGCTTCGTATTCGGCGGGTGGGATGTGCCCGATCTCACCGTGAAGTCGACGGTGGTTGTACCAGTCGACCCACTCGGCAGTGGCGAGCTCGACGTGCGACAGCGTCTTCCACGGCCGCTGCGGCTTGATGACCTCGGTCTTGAACAGGCCGATCGTCGACTCCATGAGCGCGTTGTCGTAAGCGTCGCCAACCGACCCGATCGAGGCCGCGATCCGGGCCGAGTCCAGGTGTTCGGCGAGGCGAAATGATGTGTATTGCGACCCGGCATCGGAGTGGTGCACCAACTCGCCGGGGACGGGCGGACGGCCGTCTCGGTCGCGCTGCCACAGGCCCATGTCCAGGGCATCCAGGACGAGTTGGGACTGTTTCGACAGCGACGCGGACCAGCCGACGATGCGGCGGGAGAAGGTGTCCACGATGAAGGC
>NZ_BMWD01000041.1 GCF_014651055.1 Streptomyces fructofermentans | reverse complement strand
CCGCACAGCGCCGTGAAGCAGGAAGCCCCCAGAAGGGCCAGACGGCCCAGGCTGGAATCCTCGCCCTTTAGGGCGGGGAGCACGTCAAGACCATGGTCTACAGCTGGGACCCCGAAGCCCGCATCGCACGGTTCTCCACCACGGCCGACCGGGTCAAGGTCCAGCACCTGCAGCGCGATCCACGCGCCGCCCTGCACGTGCAGGGCGGCGACGTGTGGTCGTTCGCCGTCGCCGAGGGCGAGGCCACGGTCTCCGAGCCCACGGCGGTACCCGGGGACGCGGTCGGACAGGAACTGCTCGGGATGATCCCGCAGTCCGGCAGGCCCGAGGACGAAGCCGCGTTCCTGGAGGAACTGGTAGCCGAGCGCCGACTGGCCATCCGGCTGAAGGTCGACCGGCTGTACGGCACGGCGCTCGACATCGACGGCTAGCGCGTGTCTCTCTGATCGGTGGGTCAGCTGACCGGATGCGCCCGTCTGATTGGACGCCATCCCATGTGGTGAGGCTGTGCGACGATTCATCGGCCGGCAGGAAGCCGCAAGCGGGGCGAAGGTCGATGGAGTACGTCAATCTCGATGCGCAGGTCGGCGACCTGTCAGGGGTCTTGGACCCGTCCCGCTACCTGGAGCATCTGCCCTCGATCGCTGGTGATCTGCCACTGGGGGCCCGGTCCTTCGCCACTGATACGGATCACTACGACTTCCACAGCAGGCAATGTGTGAAGGACCTGACGCTTCGGGCCGTCCGGGGTGCCGGCGGTGAGGAGATGGAGATCGAGTTCCAGCACAACTGCTGGAAGCATGATCGAGACCTGCTCATCCGCTACGCAGGCGTGTCCAGCTTCGTCATCGATCCCGCCGACGAGGATGGAGAGACGGACCTCGGGACTGTGATTCTCGACGAGATCCTGCCGCACAGGGACGGCTGCAGCCACGAGATCGCCTGCTGGGAGGGCACACTCACCATCGTCTGCCGTGACCTCCAGGCGACCTGGACCGAGGCCGACTGCTCAAGCAGGTCATAGGCACGACAGGGTCGTGGGGATTGTCGAGCGGCTGGTGCCGGAGGCGCCGTCGCAGCCTCGGGGCGGGGGTCGGCATCGGCCCGGCGACTGATAGACATCGACCATGACGTACTACGCCGACCTCACCCCGTACACCTACGGCCACGACATGGCACAGCCGGGACCGGGGCACTGGCGGGGTATGCCCGAGGTGAACGTGGGCTGGCTCGAGCGCGGCAGGAGTCACCCCAAGGAGGCTGCGTCCGCGGACCTGGTGGAGGCGCTGAAGCGCATGACAAGCACCCACCGGGCACAGCAGACCCGCGGCCACCACTTCTGCCCCTGGTGCGCCGAACGCCTGGCCGGCAAGGCCGGCGCCGTCAAGGACTGCGCGAAGGGAAGCGCCGAGATACGGGTCCCCGGCGACGGAGTCGCCTATGCCGCGCCGGAGTTGGTCGCCCACTACGTCGAAGCCCACGACTACCTGCCGCCGGCCGGCTTCGTCCTCGCGGTCCTTGATGCTCTCCCACCCCGATATGCCGCACCCGACGCCGGTACATCGCTCCGGCGAGAGGCATGCCGGAAGGCCGACGCCTCAGGCGAGCCAGGCCTGTTCGAGGGTCGGTGGGCGCAGGCGGTGTCCGTGCGGGGTGAAGGTGAACGTGCCCGGGAACGGGCCGTGGCCGTGGCGCACGGCGAGCAGCAGCGGCTGCTCGTGCGCGGGGGGCCAGCCGTCGCCGGGGCCGGGCTCGGTGCCGTTCCACAGGTGGAAGACCACCATGGGCAGAGCGGGGTCGTCGGCGAGGTAGCCGAGTGACTTGCTGTACAGCGGGTTGCTGCCGCCGAACAGCACCGAGGGCGGTCCGAACCGGTCGGTCACGTCGGCCCAGGTGCGGTCCTCGCCCACCCAGTCCCGCACCTGGTCGACCATGGCCCGGTAGGCGTCGGAGGCCAGCGTGCGGTCCGGCCTGAGCCAGCCGCGCGCCTGCGCGAACTCCGCGTACACCGACGCCATGCCGCAGTTGTATTTCGGCTTCGGGACCAGCTCGCGGAAGGCCCCGGTGACCCCGAGCGAGGTCCATGCCCCGCGCTCCTGCCACGTCGACCGCAGCCGCCCGATCGGATCCGGTTCCCGTTCGGCCATCAGCAGATGGTTCATCAGTATCTGGAGGGCGATCTCGCCCCCGAACATCTCCGGCCCCCGCAGGGCCAGGTTCAGCCGCTCGACCAGATACGTGTGGATCTCCTCGGCCGAGGCCAGCGGGCGGCAATCACCGGAGTCGTTCATCCGTACAGTTTCCCGCACCGGTACTCCCGGGAGGTCAGCGGAACAACCCCGGTACAGGGCAGACCTCCAAGGGCCCGTCCGGCCGATCCGCCCAGCGCCACCAGACGTGCCGCCGCGTGCACCTCCAGAGCGAGCGGCAGGCCCGCCGGCCGTCGTCCTCGCGCACGCAGAGCACCTGGCCGCCGCAGCGCAGGGGCTGCCCGCACGCGGGGCAGGCCACAGCGCCGCCGGTCATGCCCCGCACCCCAGCCCCGGCCTCCCGCCCCCGGGAACACCGGACGCCTCGCCCACCCCCGGGAGCAGGCAGCGCCCGGACCGCGTACCCGCCCCCTTGGGGCGGCTGCCCGGCCCGCCGGCGGTACGGCGCGCCGCAGGCACCCGCAGACGGTCCTCAGCCCGCAACAACATCCGCGTCCAGCGCCTCACGCAGCCACAAGTCCGCTCCACCGAGGGTCAGTTCGGGTGACAGTTGCCCGGCCAGCTGCCAGTAGCGGGACATCACCGGATGGTCCTGCGCGGCGAGGCGGACGGTGAGGGCGCGCCGGAAGGCGGGGCTGTCGCGGGTTTCGCCCGCGCGGGCGTGCGCGGCGACGTAGCAGTCCAGCGCCTCACCCGGGCCCGGGCCGCGGCCGGCCCGCAGGGCGGCGTCCACCAGGTGGAACGCCTCGTGCAGTCCGCCGTACAGCAGGTCCGGGTGCGCGGCGGTGGCCGCGGCGGGCCGGTGCGCCACCAGGCAGTGGTCGGTGGCCGCGGTGGCCAGCGCCGCCAGGCGGGCGAACGCGAGGACCTGGTCCGGGGTCGGGGCGGCCGGGGGCTGCGGGACGGCCGCCTCGGTGACCGCGGCGCGCAACCGGGCGGACAGACGCACCGGCAGCAGGCGGCGCCAGTAGTGCGCGAGCGGGGCCGTGCTGGGCGGGACACCGACCGACCCGATCAGCTCCAGGCGTTCGGCGAGCTCCTGCGGCGTACCGTCCCGAACCGCGGTCAGCGCGGCCTCGCGCCAGCGCAGGGCGGCGAGTTCGGTCCCGAGGTCGTCCATCCGGCGTGCCAGTACGGACTCCAGGGTGTCCCCGCGCCCAAGGACCCGCCCGATCTCCGGGACGGGCACGCCCAGCGAGCGCAGTGCGCGGATCGTCCGCAGCCGGGCCGGCGCCTCGGGGCCGTAGCGGCGGTGGCCGCCGCTACTGCGCGAGGCTTCGGGCAGCAGCCCCTGGTCGGAGTAGAAGCGGACGGTCTTGACGGTGGTCCTCGTCTGCGCGGCGAGCTCGCCGATGCTCAAGGTGCCTTCTGGCGGCACGGGTTGAACCTCCCTCAGCAGGAGTTCCTACGGTACCCGGGACGAACCCGCCCCCTGGAGGTACTGATGTCCGATTTCATCCTGGTGTCCGGCCCGTTCACCGACGACCGGATCTGGAGCGAGGTGGCCGGTCGGCTGCGCGCGTCGGGCGCCCGGGCGCACCCGGTGGCGTTGAGCCGGCAGCCCGACGCCGACCTGCAGACGCATACCGAGGACGTGATCCGGCTGATCGACTCCCTCGATCCGGCGGGGCAGTCGGTACTGGTCGGCCACGACTACGCCATTCATCCGGTGCTGGCCGCCGCGGACCGCCGCCCCGAACGCGTCGCGCGGATCGTCAACCTGGACGCCGGCCTGCCGCAGGACGGCGACGCGCCGATGGCCCTGGTGCCCGACCCGTCGGTACGCGAACTGCTGCGCACCCGGGGCGAGTCGGAGCCGATCCCGCCGCCCGGGCCGGGGCAGTGGCAGCGCTGGGGCAGCACCGAAGGGCTGTCGGGGCGGCACCTGGAACAGCTCAGCCGCCAGTCCGCCCCGCAGCCGCCGTGCACCCTGACCCGTCCGCTGCGCCTGACCGGCGCCGCGACAGCCCTGCCGACCACCGGAATCCTGTGCACGGCCGGCGGAACGACCCTGGAACTGGTCGAAGCACTCGTACGCACCGGCCCTCCGCAGTTCCGCAGGCTGGCCGACCCCGATGTGCGCTTCTTCGAACTGCCCACCGGGCACTGGCCGATGCTCTCCCACCCCGACGAACTGGCCGCCGTCCTGCTGCGCGCGGCCGCGGGCGAGGGCCGGCGGCTGACCGCACCCGAGGACGAGCAGCCGTTCCTGCGGCCCTTCCTCCTCGACACCCCCGAACGCCCGCAAGAACGCCACGGGCGAGTGGACCTGCACCTGCCGGAGCCCGGCACGCCACAGGAGCCCATGCCCGCCGTGCTGTTCGTGCACGGCGGGCCGATCCCGCCCGACCTCGCCCCCACCCCGCGCGACTGGCCGTTCTACCTCGGCTACGCCCGCCACACCGCGGGCCTGGGCGCGGTCGCGGCCGTCGTCGACCACCGCCTGCACCACATCACCGACTACGCGCAGGCCGCGCACGACGTCGCCGAAGCCCTCGAACTGCTGCGCGCCGACCCCCGCGTGGACGAGTCGCGCATCGCCCTGTGGATCTTCTCCGGCGCCGGACTGCTCGCCGCGCACTGGCTCACCGACCCGCCCCCGTGGCTGCGCTGCCTGGCCCTCACGTACCCGATCCTGGCCCCGCTGCCCGGCTGGGGCGCGGTCGAGGACCGCTTCGCCCCCGTCGGCGCGCTGCGCTCCGCCGCCGCCGCGCCGCCGCCGATCGTGCTCACCCGGGCGGGCCGGGAGACCCCGCAGATCGCGGCCACGGTGGCGCAGTTCGTGGCCGCGGCACATGAGACGAAGACACCCCTGGACCTCATCGACGTCCCCGACGGCCTGCACGGCTTCGAGATCCACGAACCGACCGACGAAGCCCGCGACGCCGTCACGAGGGCCGCACGCACGGTCCTCGCCCACCTGGCCCACCCGCATGACGCGTGCCCCCGCCCAGGGGTCCCCGCGTCCACCGCGCCGGGCCCGTACCACCGAAGCCGTACGGGCCCGGCGCCCGTGGTGACCGCTACCGGAGGCCCGTGACGGGAGGCGCCTTGACCGGCACTTCACGGCAGGGCTTCATCTTCCCCCTGGACGCGTAGATGCTCGAGGCCGCGCTCACCCCGCCCTTGACCGGTTGCGGGTTCTCCCAGGCCAGGGTGTCCCCGGGATGCAGCGTCATGGTGAACCTCCAGGTCTCGCCGGGATCGTCGGGATCGCCGGACGGCGTCTTCACCACGTCGACAAGGACGCTCCGGCCGCGCGGCTGCGCGCAGACGTAGCCGCTCCTGGGGTTGTCGATGCTCACGTGGACGCCCGCGGCGCGCAGCCGCTCGGCCACCTCCTTCTGCTGCTGTGCGCTGGGTGGCGCGAGTTCTCCCAGGCGCAGGGTGACGCTGCCGTCCGGGTTGTGCTCGATGGCGTACGCCTCGGATCCGCCCGTCGCCGACGGCAGGGCGACGACGACGCCCGCCACGGCGGTGCACGCGGCGAGGGCGACCAGGGCCCGCCGGGGAGCGGCCCTGCGGCGGGGGGCGGGCTGCGGCGGCCGGTCGGGCCTGAGCAGGATCTCCCGGGTGAGTTCGTCCAGGAGACGGTCCTCGAATGTCTTCGTGTTCATGCTTCTCCCCGTACGTAGGTGATGCCGGCCCGATCCGTCGTCGGGTGCGGCGCCCGCCGGGCGCCGGGCACGTCCCCCGGGCCGCGCGCGGCGACCGCAGCCCCCGTGTCCGCGGCCCCGGTGCCGGCGGCTGTGTCGGCGGCTGCGTCGGCGGTCCCGATGCCCGCGCCGCGCAGCGACCTGCGGGCCCGGTGCAGCCGCACCCGGGCGGTGACCCGGCGTATCCCGAGGGCTTCGGCGGCCTCGGAGACGGTGAGTTGGTCGACGGCGACGAGTTCCATCACCGCGCGCTCCCCGTCGGGCAGCCCGTCCATCGCGGCCAGGGCCCGGCGCCCCGCCTGCTCGGCGTCGAGCTTCTCCTCCAGCCGGCCGATGTCGTCGCCGTCCAGCAGCCGCCGGCCGGCGATACGGCTGCCGAGCACGTGCCGGCGCGCACTGCGCCGCGCCTCGGCCGCCGCGACGTTGCGGGCGATGCCGTACAGCCAGGCCGCCTCGGTCCCGAGGTCGGGCCGGTAGGCGCGGGAGGAGTCGATCACGCGGAGGAAGGTCTCGGCGGTCAGGTCCGCGACGGTGTGCGGATCACCGACCCGCCGGGCCATGAACCGTGTGACGGCCTCGACATGGCGGCGGTAGAAGATCTCGAACGCCGCGGGGTCGTACGTTCCTCCCGGCGGCGGGTCCCGGTCTGTCGTGTCCGGTGCCAACGTACGTCCCTCTCGTCGTCGTTCGTGCTGTCACTCCTACTTGGTCGGCGGCGGGCCGCGCGTTACAGGACCGGCCGGGGGGTGCGGCCGTGCCACCCGGTGCGGTGGGCGTCTGCGGCCGGAGCGGCGCCCGCCGCGGGTCAAGTGCGCGGGCGTGCAACGGGTTTCGGGATCCCGACCGGTCCCGTCCATGTTGAGGTGCGCCAGCAGGGGCACCCGCTGCGGCATGACTGTCTATGGACTGCACGCCTCGCACGAGCAGATCCCGCCCGCGGACCTCCTCGACGCCGCGGTGCGAGCCGAACGCGCGGGCTTCACCGCCGCCATGTGCTCGGACCACTTCTCCCCGTGGAGCGTCCGCCAGGGGGAGTCCGGATTCGCCTGGTCGTGGCTCGGCGCCGCCCTCCAGGCCACCAGCCGGATGCCGTTCGGCGTGGTGAACGCGCCGGGCCAGCGCTACCACCCCGCGATCGTCGCCCAGGCGGTCGCCGGCCTCGCGTCCATGTTCCCGGGCCGGTTCTGGGTGGCGCTCGGCAGCGGCGAGGCCTCCAACGAGCACATCACCGGGGCTCCCTGGCCCCGCAAGGACGTACGCGACGCACGGCTTCTGGAGTGCGTCGACGTCATCCGCGCGCTGCTGCGGGGGGAGGAGGTGAGCCACGACGGGCTGATCACCGTCGACCGGGCCCGGCTGTGGACGCTGCCGCCCGCCGTGCCCCCGCTGATCGGAGCCGCCTGCAGCACGGCCACCGCGGCCCGCTGCGCCCAGTGGGCGGACGGCCTCATCACGGTCAACGCCCCGCGTGAACGGCTGCGCGAGATCATCGACGCGTACCGCGACGCGGGCGGCCGCGGCCCCCTGCACCTCCAGGCGCACCTGAGCTGGGCGCCCGACGAGGACGAGGCCCTGGCGCTGGCACACGACCAGTGGCGCACCAACGTGCACGCACCGCCCGCCAGTTGGGACCTGGACTCGGCGGAACTGTTCGACATCGTCAGCGAGCACGTCACGCCCGAGCAGGTGGCGCGCACGGTCAACGTCTCCTCGGACCTCGGCCGGCACACCGCCTGGCTCCAGGAGTACGCGGAACTCGGCTTCGACGCGGTGATGCTGCACCACGTGGGCCGCGAACAGGGCCCGTTCATCGACACGTTCGCCTCCGAGGTGCTGCCACGGCTCGACGTCACCCGCCCGCTGCCCGCCACGGCCAAGGAGTACCAGTGCGTCTGACCCTCACCTCCGACCTGTGGTGGAAGAACGCGGTGGTGTACTGCCTGGACGTCGAGACCTACCAGGACGGCAACGGCGACGGGACCGGCGACTTCGCCGGCCTCACGCAGCGCGTCGACCACCTGGTGCGCCTGGGCGTGACGTGCGTGTGGCTGATGCCCTTCTACCCGACACGTGAACGCGACGACGGCTACGACATCACGGACTTCTACGGTGTCGACCCCCGCCTGGGCACCCTCGGCGACTTCACCGAGTTCGTCCGCACCGCCAAGGACCGCGGCATCCGCGTGATCGCCGACCTCGTCGTCAACCACACCTCCCAGGACCACCCCTGGTTCAAGGACGCCCGCTCCGGCCGGGACTCCGTCCACCGCGACTGGTACGTCTGGCAGGACGAGCCGCCCGAGGACGGCCCGCGGGGCGTGGTCTTCCCCGACGCGGAGGACAGCCTGTGGGAGTACGACGAGGGAAGCGGCCAGTACTACCTGCACCGCTTCTACAAGCAGCAGCCCGACCTCAACGTCGCCAACCCCGAGGTGCGCGACGAGATCGCCCGCGTCATGGGCTTCTGGACCCAGCTCGGACTGTCCGGATTCCGCGTCGACGCGGTGCCCTTCCTCCTGGAGACCGCCGGGCAGGACGACGCCGACAAGCTGCCGGACCCGCACGACTACCTGGCCGACCTGCGCGCCTTCCTCGGCCGCCGCAACGGCGAGTCGATCCTGCTCGGCGAGGTCAACCTGCCCTACGACGACCTCGCCCGGTTCTTCGGCGACCCCGACGCGGACCGCGGCGACGAACTCACCCTGTGCTTCGACTTCGTCGGAATGCAGCGGATGTACCTGTCGATGGCACGCGAGGACGCCGGGCCGCTGGCCGGCGCCTTGCGCGAACGCCCCGCCGCCCCGCGCGACGCGCACTGGGCCACGTTCGTGCGCAACCACGACGAGCTCACCCTCGACAAACTCACCGACGACGAACGCGCCGAGGTGTTCGCGTCCTTCGGCCCCGACAAGGACATGCAACTCTACGACCGGGGACTGCGCCGCAGGCTGCCCCCCATGGTCGGCGGCGACCGGCGCCGCGTCGAACTCGCCTACAGCCTCCTGTTCACCCTGCCCGGCACCCCCGTGCTCTTCTACGGCGAGGAGATCGGCATGGGGGAGAACCTGGCCGCCGAGGGCCGCCAGGCCGTCCGCACCCCCATGCAGTGGACCCCGCAGGAGGGCGCCGGCTTCTCCACCGCCGCCCCGGACACCTTCCCCAACCCACTGGCGGACGGCGCGTACGCACCCCGGAAGGTCAACGTCTACGACCAGAGCCGCGACCCCCACTCGCTGCTGAGCCGCATCCGGCTGTTCGCCGAGCGCTACCGGGAGGCCCCCGAGCTGGCCTGGGGCGAGTACCGCCTGCTGGAGACGGGGGAGCGCGCCGTGCTGGCGCACATCGGCCGCACCACCGACGCCGGCGTGCTGGCCGTGCACAACTTCGCGGGCCGGCCGCTCACCGTACGGCTGCGGGTGCCCGGAACCGGACCCGGCAGCAGGCTGACGGACCTGCTCGACGAGGACCACGCCGGCCTCACGGTGCCCGACGACGGCCTGCTCCCCGTCCAGCTGCCCGCCTACGGCTACCGGTGGCTGCGCATCGGCACCCAGGCGGACGACCCCGAACGTGTGGCCCGCGACTGACCCCGCGCCCGCCGGGAAGGCTCCTGACGTGATCGTGCACCCCGGCGCCCGGCCGCTGCCGGCCGCCGGGGTGCACGGCACGACCAGGCCGTTCGCCCAGCCCGCCGCCAGGAGAAGCCGATGGACTCCGCCCGCGCCCGCGCCGACTGGTGGCGTGACGCCGTCATCTACCAGGTGTACCTGCGCAGTTTCGCCGACGGTGACGGCGACGGCATCGGTGACCTCGCGGGCCTGCGCCGGCGCCTGCCGCACCTGGTCGCCCTGGGCGTCGACGCGCTGTGGATCACCCCCTGGTACCCGTCCCCGATGGCCGACGGCGGCTACGACGTCGCCGACTACCGGGACATCGACCCGCTCTTCGGCACGCTCGACGACGCGCAGGCCCTGCTCGACGAGGTCCACGGGCACGGCCTGCGCCTGATCATCGACATCGTCCCGAACCACACCTCGACCGCGCACGCCTGGTTCCGCCGGGCACTGGCCCAGGGACCCGGGTCCGACGCCCGGCAGCGCTACATCTTCCGTCCCGGGCGCGGCCCGCGCGGCGAGGAGCCCCCCAACGACTGGCGCAGCGTGTTCGGCGGACCCGCCTGGACCCGGATCACCGAGGCCGACGGCTCACCCGGACCCTGGTACCTGCACCTGTTCGCCCCCGAGCAGCCCGACCTGAACTGGGACAACCCCAAGGTCCGCACCGAGTTCGAGTCCATCCTGCGCTTCTGGTTCGACCGGGGTGTGGACGGCGTGCGCATCGACGTCGCACACGGTCTCGTCAAGGCCCCCGGCCTGCCGGACCTCGGCTCGCTGGACGGCAAGCTGCTGGAGGGCGCCACCCGCGAGGACCACCCGCACTGGGACCGCGAGGAGGTCCACGAGATCTTCCAGGGCTGGCGGGCCGTCGCCGACACCTACGACGAACCCCGCGTCTTCGTCGCCGAGGCGTGGACGGGGGCACCCGAACGGCTGGCCCGCTACGTACGGCCCGGCGAACTCCACACGGCCTTCAACTTCGACTACCTGATGACACCGTGGCGGCCCGACCGGCTGCGGCAGGTGATCGACTCGTCCCTGGGGGCGCTCAGCCGGGTCGCCGCCCCCGCCACCTGGGTGCTCTCCAACCACGACGTGGCCCGGCACGTCTCCCGCTACGCCCGGCCCCAGCCGGACGGACCACTGCGCTCGCTGTCCGACCTCACCCACCCCGCGGACCTGGACCTGGGCACGAAACGGGCCCGTGCCGCCGCGCTGCTCACCCTCGCCCTGCCCGGCAGCGCCTACCTGTACCAGGGCGAGGAGCTGGGCCTGTGGGAGGTGGAGGACCTGCCCGAGGACCTGCTCCAGGACCCCACGTGGCAGCGCTCCGGGCACACCGACCGGGGCCGCGACGGCTGCCGCGTCCCCCTGCCGTGGGACGGGGACACCCCGCCGTTCGGATTCGGCCCCGAGGGCTCCGGTACGTGGCTGCCGCAGCCGCAGGCGTGGAAGTCGCTGACCGCCGCGGCGCAGGAGCAGGACCCGTCCTCGATGCTGGCGCTCTACCGCGAGGCGCTGCGCATCCGCCGCGCCGAGCCCGCACTCGGCGACGGCTCGCTCTCCTGGGAGAGCGAACCCGGCAGCGACGTGCTCTCCTTCCGCCGCGACCCCGGCTTTCGCTGCGTGGTCAACCTGTCCCCGCATCCGGTGGAACTCCCCGCGCACCGCGCCGTACTGCTGGCCGGCGGGCCGCTGGAGGACGGCCGCCTCCCGTCCGACACGGCGGTGTGGCTGGCGCACTGAACCGGGGGAGGGGTTCCCGGACCCACCCGGAAACCCCTCCCGACGCCCAGGCCGACGCCGACGCCGACGCGGATGCCGGTGCCGACGCTGTGCCCCGTCGTGCCTCAGACGAGTTCGGGCTGCGGCTCCGGCTGCAGCGCCGGTGCGGGCCCGGCGTCGCGTGCCCGGGTGGTCCGCATGTAGCCCCGGATCACCGACGCCATCGCGAGCAGCAGAAGGGGCCCGTAGAACCAGGGGTGTCGGGCCATCTCGGTCGGCAGGTAGCGGTAGGAGGCCAGGAGCAGGCCGAAGACGGTCGTGCCGTAGGCGACCAGCAGGACGGCCGACCGGTCCCAGCCGCGGTCGAAGGCGCGCATCGCGGCGTCGATGGTGAGCGTGAACACCACGCCGGCGATGAGGTCCACGCCGTAGTGGTAGCCGAATCCCAGCGTCGCGGTGAGCGTGGCGGTCAGCCAGAACGCGCCCAGGTACCGCAGGGCCCGCGACCCCTTGCGGGAATGGAGGAAGATCGCGGTCGCCCACGCCGTGTGCAGGCTGGGCATGCAGTTGCGGGGGGTGATCTCGTCGAAGGGGATCGGGTGCGGGGCCGTGAGCGGCGGCGGCGTGTTCGGCCACACGTCGGCCACCGCCCAGTGCCCGCCGTCGGCGCCGTAGGCGAAGATCGGGCCGACCACCGGGAACAGCATGTAGATGCCCGGCCCGAGCAGGCCGATCACCAGGAAGGTGCGCACCAGGTGGTGGCCCGGGAAGCGGCGCTCGACGGCCACGTGGCGCAGCTGGTACAGCGCGAAGACGGCCGCGGCGAGCGGGAGCTGGCCGTAGACCCAGTACAGGATGTGGAAGCCGACCGGGTCGGTGGCCTCGACGAGCCGGCCCGCCAGCCACGAGGGGTTGCCCAGCGCGTGATCGGCGGTCGCCACGTACGGGTCGAGCACCGAGGGGCGGGTCTTGGAGGTGATGAGCAGCCAGGTGTCGCCGGTCTTGTGGCCGGCCACCAGCAGCATGCCCAGGCCCGCGCCCTTGAGGAGCAGCACGCGTTCCTGTCCGGTACGGCGGGTGAGTGCCACGACCGCGCAGCCCAGCAGGACCCACAGGGCGCCGTTGCCGAAGTTCATGTCGGCGTCGAGGGCCCACCGCACGAGGAAGAAGACGCAGTCGATGCCGATCGCGGTCCCCAGCGCGATGAACCGCTGCCGCCAGGTCAGCACCACCATGGTCAGTGCCAGGCCGGCGTACAGCAGCGGCCCGGAATGCGGGGCGAGGACCACCTCGCTCGCCAGGTTGGTGATCGGCCCCGGCAGGCCGTAGCGGCGCGCGGCGCTCTCCAGCGCGATGAGGAACCCGAGGGTCGCCACACCGGCCGCCGCCCACAGCAGCACCCGCGGCCGGCGCAGCGCGGCGAACACCGGTCTGCCGTCCGTTCGCGACAATATTCGCGATATATCAGATTTCACTTGTCAGGTCGCTTTGTTGGTTTGTGGCCGAATCGCTCATCTCCGTACGAACCCGGCGAGGACGGGCGATCAATGATCGCCCGTGAGTCAATCATGCCGACGGGCGCTTGTGACCGGCCGTGCCGGTCGAGGGGGAGCGGAGGGCGGTTCCGGCCCCGCACCGAACGGGCCGGCCCGCGCCGGAGATCCGGCCTCGCGCCACAAGGGCGGGGCCGGAGAGGTGGTCCCGCCGCGGACGGTTCGGCCCCGCGCCGGAGGGGCTGGTCCCGCGCCGAAGGGCCGGCGCCACGGGCGTGCCACGAGCCGACCGGGGGATCACCGGGCGTGCCGGGCGGGGTCGGTGGGACCGCCGATCGCGATGGGCCGGCTCGTCGCGGGCTGCGCCCCGTGGGCGGGACCTGAGGACGGGGACCTGAGGGCGGGACCGCGGGCGGCGGCAGTGGACGCCCGCTCCCTGCCGCGCGCGTTCCGCCTCGGCGGCAACGGCCGGGCGGGCATGCAGGCAGCCAGCCGGGCGTGGGAGCGGCCGGGCGGGCATGCAGGCAGCCGGGCGTGGGAGCGGTCGGGCATGGGGCGGGCGGCTGGGGGTCATCGCCCGTCCGGTCACGCCTTCTTGGCGTCGATCTCGGCGATCAGGCCCTCGATGAGGGTTCGGATCTCGTCGCGGATGGGCCGGACGGCTTCGACGCCCTGTCCGGCGGGGTCGTCGAGCTGCCAGTCGAGGTAGGTCTTGCCGGGGAAGTAGGGGCAGGCGTCGCCGCAGCCCATCGTGATGATGTAGTCGCTGGCCCGGGCGGTTTCGGGAGTGAGGACCTTCGGCCGCTGGTCGGAGATGTCGATGCCGAGCTCGGCCATCGCGGCGACGGCGGAGGGGTTGACCCCGTCGCCGGGCGCGGAGCCGGCGGAGCGGACCTCGACGCGGTCGCCGGCGAGGTGGCGCAGGAAGCCGGCGGCCATCTGGGAGCGGCCCGCGTTGTGGACGCAGACGAACAGCACGGACGGGAGCGGCGGCGAGGCGGGCATCGTTCCTCCTTCGGGGCGGGCGGCTGACGGCCCCCCGCACACCGGAGAACAGGTCAGCACAGGCTGGTATCAGCCTTGGCTGATGTGAAAGTATCAGTCCATGATGACGTCAGTCGACGCCGAGCTGGTCCGGGTTCTGGCCGACCCGCTCAGGCTCCGGATCGTGACCCTCCTCGCCCGCGAGACGCTGTGCACCACCCACCTCGTGGAGGAGACCGGCGCGAAGCAGACGAACCTCTCCAACCACATGAGAGTGCTGCGCGAGGCGGGCGTCGTGGACACGGAGCCGTGCGGGAGGTTCACCTACTACCGCCTGCGCCCGGAGGTCATCGAAACCCTCGCCGGCCAGTTCGCCGACCTGGCCCGCACCGCGCGTGCCACCGCCGGGGCGGACCTCAAGCGGTCCTGCTCGTAGGCCGTCTGCTTCTGACGGTCCTTGCGGTCCGGAAGGTCCTGACGGCCCTGACGGTCCGGCCCCCATCTGCCCGAGGAGTACCCCGCCTTGACCGCCGCCGAGCCCGTCGCCGCACCCGCGGCAGGGCCCGCCACAGCCGCCGACACGCCCCGACCGGCTCCCGACACGCCCCGGCCGGCTCCCGACACGCCCCGGCCGGCTCCCGACGCGACCCTGCCCCGCGCTCCGCTGGTCGCCCGTGCGGCCGCCGAGGCGGTCGGCACCGCCGGCCTGGTCGCGGTCGTGGTCGGCTCCGGCATCCAGGCCACCGGGCTCACCGACGACGTCGCCCTCCAGCTCCTGGCGAACTCCACCGCCACCGTCTTCGGCCTCGGCGTGCTGATCGTGCTCCTCGGCCCGGTCTCCGGCGCGCACTTCAACCCGGCCGTCACGCTGGCCGAGTGGTGGACCGCCCGCCGCGGCGGCGCTGGAGTGACGGCCCGCGAGGCGGCCGTGTACGTGCCCTCGCAGATCGCCGGCGCGATCGCCGGGGCGGTCCTGGCGGACGCCATGTTCGGGGAGCCGCTGGTGAAGTGGTCCACCCACGACCGCTCGGGCGGGAACCTGTGGCTGGGCGAGGTCGTGGCGACCGCCGGCCTGATCCTGCTGATCCTCGGCCTGGGCCGCACCGACCGGCTGCGGTTCGCCCCCGCCGCGGTGGCCTCCTACATCGGGGCGGCGTACTGGTTCACGTCCTCCACCTCCTTCGCGAACCCGGCCGTCACGATCGGCCGCGCCTTCACCGACACCTTCGCGGGCATCGCCCCCGCGTCCGTGCCGGGCTTCGTCGGCATGCAGCTGATCGGCACCGCGGTGGGCCTGGCGCTGGTGGCGGTCGTCTTCATGCGCGGCAGGACCGCCTGAGCGACGCCCGCGGCGTGACGCCGCAACGGGCGTGCGCGGGCGGCGGCGGTCCGGTGGTCCGCGCGGGGCTCACACGGTCTTCGCGGCGCCGGCCAGCAGTGCGCCCATCGCGGCGAGCACCGACGGCTCGACCCGGTAGTACACCCATGTGCCGCGCCGCTCCGAGCTGAGCAGTCCGGCTTCCTTCAGCTTCTTGAGGTGGTGGGAGACGGTCGGCTGGGAGACGCCGACGTCGGAGATGTCGCACACGCACGCCTCGCCGCCCGCGTGGGAGGCGACCAGGGAGAACAGGCGCAGCCGCACCGGGTCCCCGAGGGCCTTGAACATCCTGGCCGCGCTCTCGGCCTCCCGGGCGCTCAGGGGGCGCTCGTCCAGCGGCGGGCAGCACGCCGCCACGTCGGATTCCGGCTCCAGCAGGGGCAGCACCCTCGTGTTCGACATATGTCTATGTTGACATGCGTCGAACCCTTGCGGGAGAGGTCCGGCCAGCTGATTTCGATGAATGTCTATGTTGACGTCCATCGATGCAGGTGCGATGCTGGCCACGTCGGACATCGACAAACGTCGAAACAAAGGGGACTCGTCGTGAACGCCACCGCCACCGCCAACGACCGGCTGCCTGTCGTGGTCATCGGCGCCGGGCCCGTGGGACTGGCCGCGGCCGCCCACCTCGCCGCACGCGACCTGGACTTCCTGGTCCTGGAAGCAGGCCCGAACGCCGGCACCGCGACCCGCGCCTGGGCCCACGTACGACTGTTCTCCCCGTGGAGCGAGGTGGTCGACTCCGCCGCGGAGAAGCTCCTGGCCCCCACCGGCTGGACCGCCCCCGCACCCACCACCTACCCCACCGGCGGCGACTGGGCCGAGCGCTACCTCCAGCCCCTCGCGGACGCCCTCGGCGACCGCGTCCGCTACGGCGCCCGGGTCGTCGGCGTCTCCCGCAGCGGCCGGGACCGGATCGTCGACGCCGACCGCGAGCACCAGCCCTTCGTCGTCCACACCGAGACCCCCGACGGACGGGAGGAGCGCCTCTTCGCCCGCGCGGTCATCGACGCCTCCGGCACCTGGTCCACCCCCGGCCCGGCCGGCGCGAGCGGCCTTGCGGCCCTCGGCGAAAAGGCGGCCGCGGACCGGATCACCTACCGCGTCCCCGACCTCGACGACCCCGCCACCCGAGCCCGCTACGCCGGAAAGCGCACCGCGGTCATCGGCTCCGGCGCCTCCGCGTTCACCGCGCTGGCCCACCTCGCCGACCTGGCCCGCGCCGAGGACGGAGCCGGCACGCACGCCACCTGGATCCTGCGCCGCGGCATCTCCGGCTCCACCTTCGGCGGCGGCGACGCCGACCAGCTCCCCGCCCGCGGCGCGCTCGGACTCGCCGCCAAGGCCGCCGTCGACAGCGGCCACGCCGACGCCGTCACCGGCTTCCGCACCGACACCGTCGAGCGCACCCAGGACGGCCGCCTGGTCCTGGTCGGCGAGGACGGCCGCCGCCTGGACCCGGTCGACGAGGCCATCGTGCTCACCGGCTTCCGCCCCGACCTCTCGTTCCTGGACGAACTCCGCCTCGGCCTGGACGAACGCCTCCAGGCCCCCCTCGCCCTGGCCCCGCTGATCGACCCCAACCAGCACTCCTGCGGCACCGTCTACCCCCACGGCCAGGCCGAACTCTCCCACCCCGAACCCGACATCCACCTCGTCGGCATGAAGTCCTACGGCCGCGCCCCGACCTTCCTGGCCATGACCGGCTACGAGCAGGTCCGCTCCGTCGCCGCCCACCTGGCCGGCGACCGCGAAGCCGCCGAGCGCGTCGAGCTCACCCTCCCCGAAAGCGGCGTCTGCGGCGGCGCGGGCCTCTTCGACCAGCCCGAGACCACCGGGCAGGACACCGCAGGCTGCTGCGCCGCCCCGCCCGCCACACTCACCATCGGCGCCCCCACCGCCTCGGGCGGCTGCTGACCCGCATGCCGCACACCACGTCCGGCGTGGCCGCGACCGGGACGGGGACCCGGTCACGGCCACGCGCCGTCCTGCCCGCCCTGTGCGCCACGCAGATCACCAGCTGGGGCGTCCTGTACTACGCCTTCCCCGTTCTCAACCCCACCATCACCGCCCGCACCGGCTGGCCCGCAGGCGCCACCACGGCCGCGTTCTCCGCCGCCCTCGTCGTCTCCGCCGTCGCCGGCATCCACGTCGGCCGCCTCCTGGACCGCCAGGGCCCCCGCATCGTCATGACGGCCGGATCGGTCCTCGGGCCGCTCAGCCTCCTCGTCGTGGCCGCCGCCCCCAACCTCGCCGTCTTCACCGCCGGATGGCTGCTCGCCGGGGCGGCGATGGCCGCCACCTTCTACCCGCCCGCCTTCGCCGCCCTCACCCGCTGGTGGGCCCCCGACCACATCCGCGCCCTGACCGCCGTCACCCTCGCCGGCGGACTCGCCTCCACCGTCTTCGCACCCCTGACCGCCGTCCTCGCCGACCACTACTCCTGGCGCACCACCTACGCCGTCCTCGCCGCGATCCTCGCCGCCCTGACCATCCCCACCCACGCCCTCGCCCTCCGGGCCCCCTGGCCGCCGGCCCCCCAAAGCCCCCAACGGCCGGCCGCCGGGCCGGAACCGGTCGTACGCAGCCGGGCGTTCTGGATGCTGGCCGCGACCTTCGCCCTCTCGGCGTTCGCGATGTACACCGCCGTCATCACCCTCGTCCCCCTCCTCCTCGAACGCGGCTGCACCACCACCCAGGCCGCCTGGGCCCTCGGACTCGGCGGCGCCGGGCAGACCCTCGGCCGCACCCTCTACGCCGCCCTCGCCCGCCACACCCGCACCACCCCCCGCACCGCGGCCCTCGTCGGGCTCGGCGGACTCACCACGGCCGCCTTCGCCCTCGTCCCGGGGCCGTACACCCTCCTCGTCGTGCTGTCCGTGGCGGCCGGGACCGTCCGGGGCAACCTGACCCTCCTCCAGGCCACCGCCGTCACCGACCGCTGGGGAACCGCCCACTACGGCCGCCTCTCCGGACTCCTCGGCGCACCCGCCCACACCGCGGCCGCCCTCGCCCCCTTCGCCGGCACGCTCCTCGCCGGCCCCCTCGGCGGATACCCGGCCCTGTTCGCCGTACTGGCCGCCCTCTCGGCCGCAGCCGCCCTCACGGCCGTCGGAACCCGCCCCCACACCCACGACCACTGAGCGCGCCACCTTTGTCCGGCACGCCCGCGACGACCGACGCCGCTGCTCGGCCCCACGCCCCCTGCGACCCGCCCTCCAGCGACCCGCCCTCCCGCGACCCGTCCTCCTTGCGCGGCACCGGGACCGCGCGGCAGGCGCAGCCCGCCGCCCCGCCCGCCGTCCTGCCTGCCTGCCCGTTCACGACATCAGGTGATCAAGAGGTGTCACACGGTCCTGAGCGGGGATGAATGAGCGAACTGACGGTGCGTGAGAGGTGGCAGGGTGCGGAACAGTTTGCGGGCGGGGCGCGTGATCCTGTTCGACGCCGCGAAGGGGGTCGGCTTCATCTCCCCCTACGGCGGCGACGAGGACGTCCCCTTCCAGGCGCAGGCCATCCAGTTCGTCGACGTCCTGGCGGAGGGCCAGAGCGTCATCTACGCGATCGAGCGGGCGGACGCCGGCGTACGGGCCGTGGAGGTCCGCCCCGCCTAGCCGCTCCCTTTCACCCGGTCGGCCCCCTCGCGGAATAGGCCCCGGCCGACCGGGGTTGCCCTCCCCAGAAGCATGCATATGCATGGAACTGGAAGGTGAAGGGGCCAGTCATGAGGATCGGCATCATCGGCGCGGGCAACATCGGCGGCAACCTCACCCGGCGGCTCACCGCGCTGGGCCACGACGTCTTCGTCGCCAACTCCCGCGGCCCGCACACGCTCAAGGAACTGGCACAGGAGACCGGGGCGACCCCCGTCACCGCCGAGGAGGCCGCCCGCGACGCCGAGATCGTCATCGTCACCGTCCCCGTGAAGGCCGTCCCGAACCTGCCCTCCGGCCTCCTCGACGGAGCCGCCGAGGGCGTGGCCGTCATCGACACCAACAACTACTACCCGCAGCAGCGCGACGGCCGCATCGACGAGATCGAGGACGAGGGCATCACCGAGAGCCGCTGGACCGAACGCCGGATCGGCCACTCCGTGATCAAGGCGTTCAACGGCACGTACGCCCAGGACATCCTGGACCGCCCGCGGCCCGCCGGCGCACCCGACCGTGTGGCTCTCCCGGTCGCCGGGGACGACGAGGCGGCGAAGACGAAGGTCCGCGCCCTGATCGACCAGCTCGGCTTCGACACCGTCGACACCGGCGGCATCGACGACTCCTGGCGCCAGCAGCCCGACACCCCCGTCTACGGCCTGCGGGCAGGCACCGCCGAGGTCACCAAGGCCCTCGCGGAGGCGAGCCCGGACCGCCCGGCGGCCTTCCGCGGCTGACCCGCACCGGGGCGGCGGCCGCCGCCCGGGCTGCACCCGTCCGGCGCGCGCCGCGGCACCGCTCGTGGGCCCGCCGGTGGACACGCCGCCGCGGACGAGGCGTCGTGTGTGAAAAGCCCTGGTCAGGGAGCCGGGAACAATCACGGACCCGGTCCTGTTGTGGAGAGCGTGGTTGTGAAGGGGACAGTGTCCCCGGGCCTCACCCATAGCCCATGAGGACGATCGTTCGGCTGAAGCCTCATGGAGCCTTTCGCCGCGTAGGCGACCGCCCTTCACGACCACGCTCTTCCTTCCCGCGGCCCCGGCAGGCACCCGCCCGCCGGGGCTCGCGCGTCCCGCCGCGGCGGCCCGTCCGGGACGGCCGGGCAACCGGCCTCACGGCGGCGGGGGTGGCGGCGGAGTGCAGGCGCGGTACTGATCCAGGGCGGCCGCCCGCTCGTGATACGGCAGCCGCGACAGCCGGCAGACCAGCGTCCACATGGTGCGCTCCGCCTCCAACTGGAGCGGCAGGCTGTAGCCGAGGGACTCCGCAAGGGGCTTGCGACCCAGATTGACCAGGGAGCGCACGGACGCCGCCCACTCGTCGGTGGCCTTCACCGCGGACCAGTACCACACCGGCATCAGCGCGAGCAGCACCGAGGCCGCGGTGAGCAGGACGCCCTGCTGCGGCCGGCTGCTCAGGAGGGCGGCAAGGGCGCACAGGGCCACGACCCCGTGCCCGTACAGGAGCGCGACGAAGAAGTCGACGCGGGTCCGGGCGAGTTCCACCTGACGTCTGGTCTGATCGGAGGCGCAGCCGGTCAGTTCGTGCCACATCACCTGCGTGTCGAGGCGGAACCGCTCGTATCCGTACTCCTCCAGCCGGCGGATGGCGTTGCCCAGGCGGGTCGGCGCGACCTGCTCGTCACTGACCGGGTAACGCGACAACCCCTCCTGCAGCAGGGCCTTTTGGACCGTGGAACGCCTCCGGTCCCGGCGCGTATGCCGTGCCACATCGGGGCTGCTCCGCAGCCGGGCCAGCCGAACCGCCGCGTCGGCGCCCACCCGGCCCTCCCGCACCCGCTGTTCCAGACGCAGCGCGGCGATCCTGTCCCGCAGCCCGTGCTTGACCCGCAACTGGCGCCTGCAGCCCCAGCCGTAGGCCGGGTCGGGCCACAACGCGTACCCCTCCAGGACCCGGTACAGAGGGTTCTGCAGGGCGTGCAGGACCAGACCGACCAGGACGGAGCCCACCAGCAGCAGCAACGACACCTTCACCTGCGGCCCGGGCCACCACCGGACCACCGCCGCGTCACGCCGCAGGGTCGGAACGACCGCCAGGACGAACACCGACAGATTCAGCGAGGCCGGAACGATCCACCCCACCAGGAGGGCCCACGCCCCGCTGAAGACGCCCTTCGCGATGTCACCCACGAGAGCCCCCGCCCGGCGCGCCTCCTCCGCTCACTCGTCGTCGTCCCAATCGTCGTCGCCGAACGGAGGACCGGGCGGAGTGCCGGACGGAGGATCCCCCGGCCGCCGCCTGCGACGGTCCAACCAGCCGCGCAGGGCCGCCACGCCGCCGGCCAGCGCGAGGGCGACGCCTGAACCCAGGGCAAGCAGAATCTCGTTGAGGTCCACGGCTTCCCCCCACCTGCAGAACCCGGACGGAACCCCGGCCGACAAACCCCGCCGGAGCGGGCGTGCGACACGCCACGGCTCTCCCGCCCCTTGCAGCTCAATATCTCCCCGCCGGGAATCGGCTCATGCCTGTCTCGAAGGGATCCCGACGACCGCCCCCACGGCCGGTGCTCAGGAACAGGTTGATCGTCTGGGTAGGGTGGCAGACGTGGACGAGCCACCCGTCGAGTGCTCGCGAGGCGCGCCGACACGATGACGGTGCCCGGCGGGAAAGAAACGGAGACTTGGGTGAGCGGCGTTTACGCAGAGCCGGTTCCTGTACGCAGAGGAGACCAGACGCAACCAGGCCCGCGTCGCCAGGACCTGTTCACGGAACCCCGGCCGTACGCCGCTGAAGGCGGACGTCGCATCACGGTGAGTACTGCTCCCCGTGCCGGTGTCCGGTCATGACCTCCACCGGCGACGTGCCGCCGTTCCTCACCCGGGTGCAGGTCCACAACTACCGGTCCATCGCCGCCTGCGACGTGCGGCTCGGGCCGCTGACGGTCCTGGCCGGTCCGAACGCGGCCGGGAAGTCGAACTTCCTCGATGCGATCCGCTACGTGCGCGAAGCCCTCGGCTCCTCGCCCGGCCAGGCCCTGGAATCCCGGGGCGGTCTGGGTGAGGTGCTCCACCGGAGCCGACAGAGCCAGGCGGACTTCTTCCGGATCCGCCTGGAGGCACGCATCCCTTCGTCGGATGCCGGGCATCCCGCCTTCGACGCCGCCTACGTACTGGAGGTCGGCACCGACCCGCAGGGGGGAACCCTCCCCGTGCTGCGCCGTGAGGAACTGCGCATCAACGGCAGCCCCCAGGGAGAGCAGTTCAGCCCCGAGACGGCACAGAACCGTGCGGTGGCCTGGCGGGACGACATCCTGCTGCCCCGCGCCGGCCGGAACCACACCGAAAGCAGAGTGCTGCACGAGCACCTGAGAGCCATGCGCTTCTACGAGCTGCTCACCCCTGTCCTGCGTGCTGTCGACGACACACCCGGACGCCCGGGAGGCAGAGTGCTCGGTGAACGCGGCGAGTACCTGGCGCGCGTGCTCGATGAACTGGCCGGCGGACACCCCTGGATCAAGGCGACGATCGACGGGTACCTCACCACCATGATCGACAACGCGGTCGGAGTGGACGGAATCGTGTCACCCGATCTGGACCTCGCCGTCGTCACCGGCCGCTTCCGCGGCCAGGACGGGCAGGCAGTGAAAGTGGACCGCAGGTCGCTGTCGGAGGGCACCCTGCGTCTCACCGCAGTCCTTGCCGCGCTCTTCCAAACAGGGGCGCTCACCGGTGAGATCCCCCTCATCGGGATCGAGGAGCCCGAAATCTCCCTGCACCCGCCGATGCTCGGCGCGCTCTACGACGCCTTGGTCGCGGCCGCACGCAACACACAGGTGATCGTCACCACCCAGAGCGCAGACCTGCTGGACAACGCGGCCGCCGACCCGGCGCACCTGCTGGTCGTCCGCGACAACGGCCCCGGCAGCACGATCGGCCCGCTCGACCGGGCGGGACGCCGACTCCTCGACGACGGCGTACTGACCTTGCCCGAACTCCTGCGCAGCGCGCAGATGCGTCCGGCCGAGACCACACCAGGAGCAGAACCGCAGGAGAACCGGCAGTGAGCGCGCCCTACCCGGTCATCGCATCCATCGTCGAAGGACACGGCGAGGAAAGGGCCCTGCTCGGGCTGCTCCAGCGCATAGTGCCCCACCTGCTGCCCGGCGCCTACGCCGACATCCAGCGCCCGCACCGCGTCCCCCGGGACCGGATGCTCAAGCGTGACCCCCTCGCCCAGGCCCTCACCGTCGTCACCGCACGCAGTCCTCGACCCACCGGCGTCCTGGTGCTGCTCGACACGGACGACGACTGCGCCCTGGAACTGGTTCAGCGACTGCGCGGCCACGCCCAGGCCACGCATGCCCACGTGCCCCTGGTTGCGGTGGCGGCGGTCCGAGAGTTCGAAGCATGGTTCCTGGCAGGCGCCACCGGACTCGCAGGACACTTCGGACTCCCCGACGACCTCGCACCACCATCCGACCCCGAGGCGATCCGCGGTGCCAAGGAATGGATTTCCCGGAGGATGCCGCCCGGTGCCACCTACCAGGAAACCGCCCACCAACCCTCCTTCGCCCAGCGGTTCGACCTCGACGCGGCCCGCTCCGGTGCGCCTTCGTTCGACAAGTTCTGCCGCGACGTCCTCTTCCTCCTGACCGGTGAACGCCACCCCCGTCAGTGACGACAGTCCCAAGAAGCCCCGTGGGCCCTCGGCTGCTCGACGCGGCATCGCGGTGCACACCCGCGCCCTCCTGCTACTCCGGCGCGGCACGTGGGGCGTACGCCCGCCCGTCCGAGCGGCCGGGGGAGCGGGCCGTATGCCGCTGCCGGCATGCGCGGCAGAAGGACACGCGCGGCGACCGGCGCCCGTGACCGCGCGGCCCGGGTCCGCGCGGGCGGACCGGCCGCGGTCGGCGGCAGCCGCCTCCCGAACACCCCGCGCACCCGGCCTGGCGCAGGTGGGCCATGGCGCAAGACCGCCTGCGCCGTCCCCTTGAGCAGGGGACGAGGAGACGATCACCATGATCCACGAGTCCACGACGACTCCCCACGCCTGCCTGTCGGTTCACGCCTGCGGAGATCGGCCGAATCCCCGCACGCCGTGGCTGCCGAGCAACTGACCGCCGGACGCGAACATCCGTCGGTACCTGCCGCATGCGTGGGCCGCGCCGTACGACGCACCCGTGTCCAGCCATGCGATCCATGGACGGACACGGGGCGAACGAGCGAGAGGAAGCCGTGAAACCCACGTCCCCGCCCCCTGCCCGGAGGGCCATGGTGGGCATCAGCATGCTGCTGGCCGCCCTCACCTCCTCGGTGTCCCCGGCGCTCGCGGACCCGCCGGGCCCCGCTCCGTCGCCGGCGCCCGTGTCGCCTTCGGCGTTCGGGCCCGACGCCAAGGCCAAGGGCGCCCCCACCGGCCCCGTACACCGCTGGATTCCCCTGATCACGGGCGACCGGATCGGGGTGAACGCCCAGGGCGAGATCCGCTCCGTACGTCCCGCCCGGGGACGCGAGCACATCCCCATCCGTACGGAGACCATCGGCAAGCACACCTATGCGATGCCCGACGACGCACGGGGCCTGGTGCACAGCGGCCGGGTGGACCGGCGCCTGTTCGACATCACCACCTTGAGCCTGCCCGCCTACGCGCAGCGCCCGGGCCTGAACCTCATCGTGATGTACGACGCGCCCCGCACCGACGCCAGGAAGGCGGTCCGCTCCCTCGCGGGCGCCGAGGTGGAACACACCTTGAAGAGCGTCGACGCCGACGCCGTCACCGTCCCCGCGAACGGTTCCACGCGCCTGTGGTCCGCGCTCACCGACGGGCCGGCCGGCGCGACGGACCGCACCGCCGCACCGGGCGTCGCCTCCGTGTGGCTCGACGGCGTGGTGCAGGCCAGCCTCGACACGAGCGTGCCGCAGATCGGCGCCCCCGAGGCGTGGGCGGCCGGCTACGACGGCACGGGCACCCGCATCGCCGTCCTGGACAGCGGCGTCGATGCCACCCACCCCGACCTCGCGGGACAGATCGAGGCCGAGCGCAACTTCTCCGACGCGCAGACCACGCACGACCTGTACGGCCACGGCACGCACGTGGCGTCCATAGCGGCCGGAACCGGGGCCAAGTCCGGCGGCAAGTACAAGGGTGTGGCACCCGGTGCCCGCATCCTGAACGGCAAGGTCCTCGACGACGCGGGCACCGGCAGCCTCTCCGGCGTGATCGTCGGCATGGAGTGGGCGGCGGCGCAGAAGGCGGATGTCGCCAACGTCAGTCTCGGCACGTACGACACCCCGGGGATCGACCCGGTGGAGGCGGCCGTCAACGCCCTGTCGGCCGAGAGCGGGACCCTCTTCGTCATCGCGGCCGGCAACAGCGGTCAGGAGGGCCCCGGTTCGGTCGGCACGCCCGGCAGCGCGGAGGCGGCCCTCACCGTCGGCGCGGTCGACAAGCAGGACCGTCTCGCGCCGTTCTCCAGCACGGGCCCGCGCGTCGGCGACGCCGGGATCAAGCCCGACCTGACGGCACCGGGAGTGGACATCGGCGCCGCGGCCGCGAAGGGCAGCCTGCTCGCCGACAGGGGCACCCAGGTCGCCGAGGGGTACGTGGGCCTCAGCGGCACCTCCATGGCCACCCCGCACGTCGCCGGCGCCGCCGCGCTCCTCGCCCAGCAGCACCCCGACTGGACCGGCGACGACATCAAGCAGGCGCTGGTCAACTCGACGACGCCGGGCGCCTACACCCCGTTCGAGCAGGGCTCGGGCCGGGTCGACCTGCGCAAGGCCGTCAAGCAGAAGGTGACCACCCGGCAGACGTCCCTCTCGTTCGGCACCGCCCTGTGGCCGCACACCGATGACCAGCCGGTCAGCAAGAACCTCACCTACCGCAACCCGGGCGACACGGCCGTCACCCTCAAGCTGACCATGGACGCCACCGGCCCCGACGGCAGCGCCGTGCCCCCGGGCATGTTCACCTTCGACGACCAGGTCACCATCGCCCCGCACAGCGAGGCGAGCGTGAAGGTCACCGTCGACACCCGACTCGGCGGCGACACCGTGGGCGCCTTCACCGGCCGCATCACGGCCGAGGGCGACGGACAGACGGTCGGTACCGCACTCGCGGTGGAACGCGAGGCGGAGAGGTTCACCCTCACCGTCAAGGTCCTGGACCGCAAGGGCAAGCCGGCCGCCGCACCCTCCTGGGACGCCTACCTGGCGGGCATGTCCGGTCCCGCCAAGGGCACCTCCGCCGTCCTCTTCGCGGACCGGTACTCGCTGCGCGTCCCCCCGGGGCGCTACTTCCTCAACAGCATGCTCCGGGTCGACCCCGCCGGGTCCACCACCCAGGGCATCGACTGGATCAACCAGCCCCTGCTGGAGATCACCAAGGACACCACGGTCACGCTGGACGCCCGCACCGCCCGGCCCATCGACGTCACCGTCCCCAACCGCGCCGCCCGCCAGATCTTCGGCCACATCGGCGCACACGCCGACCCCACCGACGGAGCCGGCATCGGATTCGGCGTCTTCGTCTCGTCGTTCAAGAACTTCCACTCCGCCCACCTCGGCCCGAAGACCGACGACGACGTCCGACTGAGCCAGCAGCTCTCCGCCTCCTTCTCCACCGGAGCCAAGGGCCACGACGAATACCACGCGGTGCACGAGCCGAAGGGCGACAAACTGCTGACCGGCTTCACCCACCACCTCAAGGACCGCGAACTCTCCAAGATCAGGGTGAACCTCGCCGCACCGGCGCGAGACAAGATCGGGTACGTGACACCGGTGGCGGACAACGGCGCCGGACTCGGCACCGAGCGGCCCCTGCCCGACACCACCACGCTCCACCTGTTCTCCCAAACCCCCTCGTGGGTCCTGCTGTTCGACCAGGTGGACGCGCAGGACACCCTGGAAGGCAGCTACGTCTCCCCTGTCCGGACCTTCAAGCCGGGCCGCTCCTACCGGCACGAGTTCAACAAGGGCGTGTTCGGCCCCGACCTCCCGCAGGGCGCCGGCTTCATACGGGCCGATGAGGCGCTCATGGGCGACCTGCCGCTCCTGTCGGACGGCAGCGGCAACGCGAGCAACAACAACTCGATGCACGAAAGCGCCCGAACGACCCTGTACGGCAACGGAGAAGTCCTCCGCACGAGCATCTACCCCATGGACTTCTTCCACATCGCGGCCAACGAGCGCACCGACTACAAACTGACCGCCTCACTCACCCGCGGACCCGCCACCGACGTCTCCACCAACGTCACCGCGACCTGGACGTTCTCCTCCGAGTACGCCCCCGGGATCACCCAACTCCCCGTGTCCGTCGTGCGGTTCACCCCCGACCTGTCCCTCGACAACACCGCCGAGGCAGGCGCGAAGATGACCGTGCCGGTGACGGTGAAGGGCTCCGCGGCGGGACGCAACCTCGCGTCCCTGCGCGTCCAGGTCTCCTACGACCACGGAGCCCACTGGCACGAGCGGACCGTGCGCAACGGACGCATCCAGGTCACCAACCCCCGGGCCGGCGGCAGCGTTTCCTTCAAGGCCGAGGCCGTCGACAAGGAGGGCAACACCGTCAGCGAAACCATCCACGACGCCTACCTGACCCGGTAGCCGACGCGGACCGGAAGCAGGCCTCCCAGCGGCGGAGGCCTGCTTCCGGCCGACCGGGTCGGACCGTACCCGCCGCGCGCAGCCGCCGTCCGCACCGGGAGCGCCTCCCGTACGGAAGCACGTGGGCGGCGGACCGGGTCCACGGATCGGGCCCTTGGGACGCACCGCGCGCAGGCCCGGCACGCGCCCGACGATCCCGAGCCCCACCCCGTACAGGCGCGGGGCCGACGAGCCACTCCCGTCCGAGCCGGGCGTCAGCGGCGTGCCCACTTCGTCCCGGACCGGCGGTACGCGATCAACGGCATCCGGGCGGGTGTCCGCCCGCCCGCGCGGCCCGGCTCCCGAGCGGCGACGGCGAACCGCCGGTGGGAAACTGGGCGCACCGGACGAAAGCGCCTTCGTGCCGTGGGCGGTGTCCGTGCCTACGGAGGCGCCTTGAACTCGCACCGCAGCAGCGCCGGCTCCGCCGGGAGCGGTGGTTCCGAGGCACCCGAGAAGCCCGAACGGCGCCGGGTACCGACGAGGGCCTGGCTGCAGCCGGCACTGATCGGCCTGGTCATCCTGGCCGCGTTCATCGGCGCCTACGTGGGCCTCCAGAGGAATCCGCAGCCCCACGAGATTCCGATAGCGGTGACCGGGGAGCGGCTGGCGCGTGAAACAGGTGAAGCGCTGGGCCCCAGCGCGCGCATCGTCCGCACCGCCACCCCCGCCGCGGCACGGCAGGCACTGGAGAGCCGTGAAGCGGTGGCGTCCTTGACCCGGAACCCCGGTGCCGGGGTGCTGCATCTCGACGTCGCCGGAGCGAACGGGCAGTCCACCACCGCCATCGTCACGGATCTCGTGCGCACGTACGCGCAGCAGACCGGCCAGCGCCTGACGGTCGACGATGTCATCCCCCTGGTCAAGTACGACTCCCGGGGGCTGGCGGGGTTCTACCTGTCCTTCGGTGTCACCCTCGCGGGATTCGTGCTCGCGCAGAGCGTGCTCGGGCTCAGGGCGGTGCTGCCACCGGGATACCGCTTCGCACTCGTCACCGGCTTCTCCGTCCTCGCCGGCATCCTCGCCGCGGTCCTCGCGGGCCCCGTCCTCCACGCCGTCCCGGCCCCCGTGGTCCCGCTGGCCATCACCCTGGCGCTGCTGACGTCCGCCGCGGCCTTCACCACCCTGCTGCTCGGCACCTACCTGGGCCCCATCGGCGTCCCCGTCGCCACCCTCCTCCTGCTGACTCTGGGCAATGCCACCAGCGGCGCCGTCATCGGGGCGGGCCTGCTGCCCGCCCCGGCCCGTTTCGTCTCACCCCTGCTGCCCCCGGGAGCAGCGGTCCGGGCGGTCGGCAACCTCAGCTACTTCCAGAGCACCACCATGCTCATGCCCATGATCACGCTGGTCGTCTGGTCCGTCGGGGCCGCCCTGCTCGTGGCGGCTCAGCCGAAACTGTCGCGGGCGAAGGCCCAGGAGCGGCCGTGACAGCGGGACCCGTGGGCGGGACGGCAGGGCCCGTGGGAACGCGGCGGCTGCGAGGCCGCCCATGCCCGCGACTGCCGCACACCCCGGGCCGCCGACCGGTAGCCCGGGGCGCCACCGGCAAGGCCCCGGCCCCGCGACGTGTCGTCGCGGGGCCGGGGCCGGGGTGTGCGTGCCGGAGGGTCAGGCGGCGGCCTTGAGCTTGCCGGCGATCTTCACGACGCGTTCGGCCTGGTGGCGGGCCGCTGCGCGGGTGGTGTCGCCCACCGGGGCCGTGCCCTGCCCGTCGACGTGCGAGGTGCCGTAGGGGTTGCCGTCCTCGAACTTGATCGCGTCGGTGAAGCCGGGGGCCACCACGATGCCGCCGAAGTGGTGGACGGAGGTGTAGAGCGCCTGGAGCGTGGTCTCCTGGCCGGCGTGAGCGGTGGCCGAGGAGGTGAAGCCGCTGTAGACCTTGTCGGCCAGCTTCCCCTGGGCCCACAGGCCGCCGAGGGTGTCCATGAACTGCTTGAGCTGGGCGGAGAGGTTGCCGAACCGGGTCGGCGTCCCGAACAGGACCGCGTCGGCCCACTCGATGTCCTGCGTCGTCGCCTCGGGTATGTCGGCCGTGGCGGCGTGGTTGGCGGCCCAGGCCGGGTTGGACTCGATGGCCTCCCACGGAGCCAGCTCCGGAGCCTTCACCAGGCGGACCTCCGCGCCCGCCTTGACCGCTGCGTCGCGCAGCTCCTTGGCGATCTCGGTGACGGTTCCGGTGGAGGAGTAGTACACGACGGCGACGTTCACGGGGGTGCTCATGAGGGTCATCTCGTTTCTGGATTCGACTTCAACCGATGTATATGACCGGTCGTCTACAAAGTAGGGAAGATGCCGGCCCATGTCAAAGGAATGCCGAGTGACATAAGGGACACGGGCCGGCGGCCCATCCGGGAATGCGCGGGCGAACGGGCGCCTCGACCGCTCGGCGCGGGCGCGCTTCGCCGCCCCCCTTCCCGGCAGACCGGGGTACGCCGGGGCACGGGGCAGGAGTGCGGGTGCGGGCCGCGGGGGAGCGGCGGCCCCGGACACGTCGTGCGCCGCCGTGCCGCGCACGGCAAAGGGGTCGGGGGCGCCGTGGGCGCCGGGCGCCGACGGTGCCGGGCGCCGACGGTGCCGGCCGCGGGGCACCGGCCGCTCGTGCCGCTCGTGGGCGGGGGAGGCGGAGGTGCCCGGGAGGTCCGGACCGGGCAGTCGCGGCCCGGCCCGCACCGCGGGCAACGGGCGCTGCCCGGAGGGGAGTTCAGGCCGGTGGGCCGGGGTGCCGAGGGGGCCCGGTGCGGCGGGTCAGTCCTGGGCGGCCACCCGGGAGACGTGGTACTGGCGGATCTGCCAGCGGCCGTCGGTGTGCCGCAGGACCAGCGACATGTGCACCTTGACCTCCCAGCCCGACGGGTCGCTGAACGTGACGTCCGCGAAACCGCCGGCGACGTCCTCGCCGAGCGAGTACGTGTGCAGCACCGTCACGTCCGCGCTCCGATCGGCTGCGACCGCCTCGTAGTAGTCGCGTACGGCGTCCCTGCCGGACACGACCACCGGGCCGAAGCCCTGGAAGAGGGCGTCCGGGGTGAACAGCTCGGCCATGGCGTCCGGCCGGTGGCCGTCGAACGCGGCCTTCCACTGGTTCAGTACGGCATGCATCGGGTGGCTCATCGCGTCAGCTCTCAATCCGGTGTGCGGGACACCGTTCGGGACCGCCCGGGAGCCATCCTCGAGATGGCGAAGTGGACCGGTCGTACGGGAATCGGCCCGGGGAACCCCAGGTCGGAGGGGGTGCCGGGGCACAGGAGTGCCGGATCGGCGTGGAGGCCGGCTTCGGGGGCGACGCCCGGGGCTCATGGCCGTCCGGGCCTCGTGCCGGCTCCAGCGGCCGCCGGGTGTGGCGGTCGCCGGGCGGGCCGGGTCGGGGCGGGCCGGGTCGGCCGCGTCCTCGCGGGCGCCGGCGCGGTGCGCGTGCTGCCCGGTGGCCCGCCGTCCCTCCGGCGCGGGCCGGCCGGGTCAGTGTCCTGCGTTCTGGCCGCCGTCGACGTGGAGGATCGAGCCGGTGACGAACGGCGCGTTCTCCAGGTAGAGCACCGCGTCGACGATGTCGCTCACATCGCCCATCCGGCCGACGGGGTGCAGGGCGGCGAGCGCGTCGTGGTACTGCTCGTCGTGCATGGGGGTCTTGATCGTTCCCAGGGCGACCGCGTTGGAGCGGATGCCGCTGCCGGCGTACTCGATGGCCAGGGCCTTGGTGGCGGACTGCAGCCCGCCCTTGGTCAGGGACGCCAGGATCGAGGGAACCTTCGAGCTGGGCTGGTCGACGAGGCTGGTCGTGATCTGCACGACGTGGCCGCCGCCCTGCTCGAGCATGCGGGCGATCGCGAGCTGGCTGATGCGGAAGAAGCCCGCCACGTTGACTCCGAGCGCCGTGTCGTAGTCCTCCTGCGTGAACTCGGTGAACGGCTTGGAGATGAACACGCCCGCGTTGTTGATCAGGGTGTCGATGCGGCCGAAGCGCTCGATGCCCGCGGCGATGACGCGCTCCGCGGTGGCCGGGTCCGAGATGTCGCCCCGGACGGTGACGATGTCGGGGTCCTGCGAGTCGGCGATGCTGCGCGACGTGGCCACCACGCCGTAGCCCAGCTTGCGGTAGGCGGCGACGATGCCGGCTCCGATGCCCTGGGACGCGCCTGTGACGACCGCTACCTTCTGCTCCTGCGTGCTCATGATGGCCTCTCCCTGGATGATGAATCAAAATAGGCGACTGGTCGTCTACAAGGTAGTCGATCGACCCGGCGGAGTCAAAGGAGGCCGGCGTCGCCCGCCCCGGTCGGCCCGTGCGGTCGTCGTCCGTCACTGCGGGCCGTGGCGTTGCTGCGGGCCCGGCCCGCGTCACGGAAGGGTGGCCGGGCCCGCGAGGGTCGGAACCCTCGAAGTGATAGTAGACCGATCACCTACATATAGTCGAGCGGTCGTATACTCGTCATCATGGGACGAACCAGTGACGCCAGGAGCAAGATCCTTGCCGCCGCGCGGTCCCTCATCGAACTGCGCGGATACACGGCCCTGGGCGTGGCGGAGATCTGCAGGGAGGCCGAAGTGCCCAAGGGCAGCTTCTACTACTTCTTCGACTCCAAGGAAGCCCTGGCCCTGGCCGTGATCGATGAGCACTGGACTGCCCAGCGACGGGACTGGGAGCGCGCCCTGCGCGGCGCCGACCAACCCCTGCTGCGGCTCCGGCGGCTGTTCGAGGAGACACGCACCACTCAACGCGCGGTGCAGGACAGCCGCGGCTCCGTCGTGGGATGCATGTTCGGCAGCCTCTCCCTGGAACTGAGCAACCAGGCCGAGGCGATCCGGGAGCGGTTGCAGCACATCTTCGACGCCCAGGTGGACATGGTCGAGGAAGTGATCACCGCAGCCCTGGAACACGGCGACATCACCGTCGCCGACACCCGTCGGGCCGCCCGCTCGGTCGTCGCGCAACTGGAGGGCCAAGTGCTCTTCGCCAAGCTCTACAACGACACCGACCCGCTCGACGCGCTGTGGGCGAACGCCCTGGCCCTGCTGCGCGCCGGCACGCCCGCGGACACCGCGGCCATGGCCTGACAGACACAAGCACCCGCCCGCGAACGGCCTTCCGGCCGCAGGCGTCCTCCACGGACGCCACAGGGCACCAACAAATGGAGGTTCCAGATGAAGGAGTTCCTGGTCGAGCTCGTCACGACCGTTCCCGAGGGCACCGACCCGGCCGAAGTCGACCGGATCCGCGCCGCGGAAGGCCTGCGGGCGAAGGAGCTCGCGGCCGACGGACACCTCGTACGCCTGTGGCGCCCCGTGGGGGAACTGCGCAGCATCGGCGTGTGGTGCGCCGACGACGAGAGCGAGCTGCGGGAGAAGGTCCTGGGCAGCTTGCCGCTGTGGCCGTGGATGACAGCAACGATCACAGCACTGCAGTCCCACCCCAACGACCCCGGCAAGGCGGCGACAGCGCTGTAACAGCTGGTGAGCGGTACGATCCCGCCTTCGGGACACGCGAGGTCGCCGAGGTGCGCCGGGCCCGGCTCGGCACCCTCGTACGACCCGAGTGGTTCTTGGCCCCCGGGCGAACAGGTGCCTCACGGGGGCGGGTGGGGCCGGTCGTCCCCACCCGGACGACGAAGTCCGCCGCACCGCAGAAGAGACGGCCGCGTCCTGCCCGCCCGAGGACGCGGCCGACGACGTACGGAGAGCTCGATGCCTGCACGCACGAACGAATGGGGTCAGCCGGTCGGGGAGCCGGTCCCGCAGTGGCGCCCGAGCCCGCCCCCCTCCGGCCGTACGCTCAACGGCCGGCACTGCCGCCTGGAAGCCCTGGACCCCGAACGTCACGCCGAGGACCTGTACAGCGCACTGCGGTCGGCGCCGGACGATCGCGACTGGACCTACATGGGCGACGGTCCCTTCTCCGACGCGGGGGAGTACCGCCTCTGGGCGGACAAGGCCGCGGCCCGCACGGACCTCCTGTTCTACGCGGTGGTCGACAACCGGTCGGACCGGGCGGTGGGCACCGTCTCGCTCATGCGGCAGGACCCGGCCAACGGAGTGATCGAGGTCGGCAACGTCATGTTCTCGCCCCTGCTGAAGCGGACCGCCATCTCCACGGAAGCGCAGTTCCTCCTGATGGCCCATGTCTTCGACGACCTCGGCCACCGGCGCTACGAGTGGAAGTGCGACAGCCTCAACGCCCCCTCACGCAGGGCCGCGGAGCGACTGGGCTTCCGCTACGAAGGCACCTTCCGCCAAGCGGTCGTCTACAAGGGGCGCAGCCGCGACACCGCCTGGTTCTCGATCGTCGACAGCGAGTGGCCCACGCTCCGCGACGCGTTCCGTACCTGGCTGGCGCCCGCCAACTTCGACACCGGCGGCGTCCAGCGCCGGACACTCGCGCAGACCCGCGCCGGCCTCATCGACTGACTCCGGCCCCGGCCCCGGCCGCCCGGCCGGGAGCGGCCCGCGAACCGGGCCCGGCCCGGGCCCGGTTCGCATGGGAAGTCATCTCATTCGGTGAGTCGGCGGCAGTCGGTGAGCCGGGCGACGGACCGCTCCGCGGCCCGGAGTCGGCGACCCAGACGGGTGGGGGACCCGATGCCGCGGTCGGGCCAGGCGGTGTGTGGTGCCCCGGCTGCGGAGCCGTTGCCGCGGTCAGCGGCCCATTCGGCGCTGCTTGTCGAACCGACGCAACACCCGTACCAGACGCCACACTCCGGCCGTCGCTCCCAGCGCCGCACCTCCCACCAGCACGCCCCTCCTTGCTGGACCCGAGAGGTCAAAGGCCAGTGCGAGAGACAGAGGGACGGCGAAGACCGCCGCGGCCAGTGCGACGGCAGTCATCAGGGCAAAAACGATCTCCACTGTCATTGCGTCCTTTTCCCACCGTGACTCGCGGCCCATGTCCATGCTGGAAGTTCTATCTCACGGTCAAGCCGTGGCGCTCGGGTCGGACAGTCCGGCTCATGCGGGCGGACGCCGGCCTCTGCCCCGTCGCCAAGTCGGATTCCTGTCCCAGGGGGCTGAACTCAGGTGAGGTCGAAGGTGACGCTCACGGAGCCGTTTTAATCCTGTGCCTCCGTGAGCGAGAGGGTTCCGTCGTCTGCCTCGACGACTCGCACCATGATCCCGCCGCGATCCTCGCCGGGAAACGTGATGGAGAAGTGGGGATCCATCCCTGATCTTGCGTGGGTATCCCCGGCTTCAGTCGGGGAGGGAAACGCATCCTCGACGCGGAGGCGCGAAGCGCCGGAGTGCTCTTCGTCTTCGTGGTGGTGGTCAGACAGGCCGCTTCTGGCTCTCGATGTATTGACGGATCACAGTCAGCGGCGCTCCGCCACAGGACCCGGCGAATTAGGATCAAGGGAACTCGATTGGAGGGGGTGGGCTGAAATGATCCGGGCGTACAAGTTCCTCATGCGGCCCACCGTGCGTCAGGAGCAGGCGCTGGGCGAGATGCTGCGGGATCACTGCTCCCTCTACAACGGGGCACTGCAGGAACGCCGCGATGCCTACCGGCACAGCTCGAGGACGAGCGTCACGTACGGGATCCAGTCCGGGCAGCTCAAGGAGATCCGGGCGTTCGACCCGCAGCGGCAGGGCCGCTGGTCGTTCTCCTCGCAGCAGGCCACCCTGCGCCGTCTCGACAAGGCGATGCAGGCGTTCTTTCGTCGCGTCAAGTCCGGCGAGACGCCCGGTTACCCGCGCTTTCGTGGGGTGAACTGGTTCGACACGGTGGACTTCCCCAAGGACGGGGACGGCTGCCGGTGGGACTCCACCCCGCACGACCCCGTGACCCGCGTCCGCTTCCAGGGCGTCGGTCATGTCAAGGTCAACCGGCACCGGCCGGTGGTCGGCAGTGTCAAGACCGTGTCCGTCAAGCGCGAGCGCCGCAAGTGGTACGTCGTCCTCACCGCGGAGCAGCCCCGGCCCGAGCCTCTTCCCGTCACCGGCAGCGTGGTCGGCATCGACCTCGGCATCGCCTCGTTCCTCACCACCTCTCACGGCGAGCACATCGCCAACCCGCGCCACGCCCACACGGCCGCCGCCAAGCTGGAGAGGGCACAGCGGGCGCTGTCCCGGTATCCGCGCCGCAAGGCGAAGGACCGCACGAAGAACCATCAGCGGGCCGTGGAGCGCGTCGCCGCTCTGCACGGCAAGGTGCGCCGCCGGCGCCTGGACCACGCGCACAAGACCGCTCTGGACCTGGTGCGCCGACACGGTTTCATCGCGCACGAGGACCTCAGGATCCGCAACATGGCCAGGTCGCCCGCGCCGAAACCCGCCCCCGGCCAGGCAGGCGCGTTCCTGCCCAACGGTGGCGCCGCCAAGGCCGGACTCAACAGGTCGATCAACGATGCCGGATGGGGGGTGTTTTTGACGATCCTGCACGCCAAGGCTGAAAGCGCCGGACGGGAAGTGATCGCCGTGGACCCCCGTAACACCTCACGCGAGTGCCCCGAATGCGGGCACACCGCCAAGGAAAACCGGCCCACACAGGAAAAGTTCCACTGCCAGGCGTGCGGCCACACCGCGCACGCCGACACCGTGGGTGCGATCAACGTTCTACGGGCCGGGCTGGTCCGTCGCAACGCCAACCCGGCCTAGCGAGAAGCCCCCTCGTTCACGAGGGGGAGGAGTCACGAGGAAGTCCCAGCCCTCGCGCTGGGTCGCGTCGAGGGTGCTGGTGTGCCGACCGGTCGCCCGCAACTCGCCGCCCGTGTCGACGGCGACGGTGATGTCGATGTCGTACATCTCAAGGCAAATCGCTTGGTTGGCCCACCATTCGAGGCGGGCCTGACCCGCAAATCGATCCACACGGTCACTATGCACGGCGCCCAGGCCGGACGGCTGCGTCGCATATGCCTTCGCCGCCTCCGGATCCTTGCTCACGCGGCGGATTGGCGGGGCGACTCCTCAGCGACGGTCCGGCCGCTCGGCCAGCCATGCCGCGTACTGACGGATGCGGAGGGGATCGTCGGGAAAGCAGCTTTCCCAGCCCTCGTCCAAGGGCTTCCAGGCCGCCGGCTGCCCGTCCTCCGCGACGAGCGGGCTCGCCACGTCGACGACCGCGGCGTACGACAGTCCGAGGGTGAGCGGAAGGCCCGGGAGGAACGAGCGGACCGCGACCGCCGCCGGGTCGGGCAGCAGTTCCGGCTGAAGGCCCGCCTCCTCGAGCAGTTCCCGGCTCGCGCCCTCCCGGGGCGTCTCTCCGGCTTCGACCTTCCCGCCCGGCGGAACCCATCCCCGCAGGCGGTGCTTCACCAACAGCACCTGGGCCAGGGCCTCGTCGAATACCCAGACCTCGGCCCCCAGTGGCGCCATCGGCCCCCGCCGTGCGGCGGCGAGCCACCGGCAGGCCCCGTCGAACTCGGCCACCGCCCTTTGGGCATCCACGACGGCCGCCTCGACGGCACGCTTGTCGACCGCGTTCCGAACCATCGGGACAAACTACGGCCACCCACTGACATCGATCGGTCGGCGCGTGTCCCTTCGATCCCGTGAAGGTCGCATCCCGCGGCAACCCGCCGGAGCGAACTGCCGCTGCACATGCGGGTCCTTCGCGGGCGAGAAGTGCGGTGACTCAGAAGACGGATCGGTCGAGGAGGCCGAAGCGTGTGATGAGGGTGCCGGTCGCCACCGCCACGACCACGAGGGCCGCCGACGCGAGCGCGATGTTGCGCCGCCGCGTCTCCGGTCGCAGGGCCCGCCGCGTCGCCCGGGTCACCTTGCGCTTCGTCCAGCGCAGGACGGCCTGGGCCCAGGTGAACTCACTGGCCCAGATCGCCATGCCACCGAAGATCACCACCCAGCCGGGACCGGGGAGCGGCAGAAGGATCACGCCGGTGCCGACCACCGCGAATCCCGCAACGAATATGCCGATCCGCCAGATCAGGTGCAGCGACCTCGACCGCTTGATGAAGTCGGGGGCCTTGGAGCCGTACGGCTTCGCATCTCCCTCGGCCCGCGGGGCGGCACCTTCGGCCGGTATTCCCGAGGACCGGGTCCCCGGGCCCGGGCCGGGAGCCGCGGAGGAACCCCCTGCGGGGCTCGGGGCGACCGCTGCCGCACGCTCAGGCTGGTCGCCCACCTCGACGAGGGACCGCTCCATGGAACCTTTCACCCCATAAATCCTGATCGGGCTCTGGGCGGCTCAGGATCGGGACCCGTGGCGTTCGGGAGTGTCCGCTCCCCGGTCCGTGGCCGCCGGTGCCGCGGGTCGCAGCACCAGGACGTAACCACTCCAAGAGGTGACGAATATGGATTATTCCCACACGATCCGCGAGGCGCCGGGCCTCGTGCCGGCCATGGAGGGGGTGACGTGCCGGGTGGCCCTCCTCGCGGCGTGCGGCCCGGCGGTGGCGGCCCCTTCCGGCGCCGGTGCCGGTGTCGACGCCGTGGGGGTCCCGGCGGCCCGGGTCCGGGGCGGGTCCTTGCAGCTCGCCGCGTCACCATTTAAGGTGGTGACATGCATGCGTTCCCTGGAGGTGCCCCGTCGCTCGACTTCGCCGGCACGCTGCGCTACCGGCACCGCGCCGATCCCCGTGAGGACATGGACTCGCCCAAGAGCCTCAGCGTGTGGTTCCGCGAGAGCGGGATCGCGGAGCGCGAGATCCCCTGCAAGGCCGCGGACCTCCAGGAGGCCCTGGTGCTCAGGGAGGCCGTCTACCAGCTGATCGTGGCGAGGATGTCCGAGCGGGCCTACGACCGCGACGCCCTGGCGCTCGTGAACGACTACGCGCGCAAGCCCACCCCCGTCCCGCAGCTCACCTCGGAAGGGCGGCGCATCGAAGCGTCCGTCGAGCAGGCGTTCGCGGCTGTCGCCCGGGACACCGTCTCGGTCCTCGGCGGGCCGGAGGCGTCGCTGCTCAAGGAGTGCGGCAACCCCGAATGCTCGCAGGTCTACATCGACCGGTCCCGGGGCGCGCGGCGCGAGTGGTGCGCCATGGACCCGTGCGGCAACAAGATCAAGGCCGCGGCGTATCGGGCCCGCAAGCGGGTCGGCGAGCAGGCGAAGACGGCGTTCACGCGCTCGCGGCAGTCGGCCAAGGGCTGAGCCCGCTCCGGTCGAGCCGCCCGAACCGCCATCGTCTGGTGCTCTTGAGCCGCATCGCCGCGGCTCTCGACTGTCGGCTCACCGTCGATTTCACGTCGGACCCCGACACCGCCTCTCGTCCCGGTGCCCAGGTGTGGAGGCGGCAGGGGGCGGATCGTGGCGACGCGACGTCGGCGGGCAGTTGCTGGGCGACTTCAGCACGCGTGACGTGATCACAGCTCTTGTTGGAGCCGGTCAGCGCAGGATGACGCCGAAGACCACCGTGAAGAAGGATTCGAAGGGCCTGGCCGAACGGTCGGTCCTGGTGGCGATGAGGGTGCCTTCCCAGGCGTTGAGCACGAAGGACGCCAGGGTGGCCGCCTCCTGGGCCTTGGACACGTCGCCCGCCTCCTGGGCGGCGGAGATGGCCTCGGTGAGGGCCTCGCGCCAGTAGGTGAAGCCCGTCAGCACGGCCGCCCGCACGGCCTCGCTGTGGTCGGCCACCTCGACCGCGAGGTCGCCGACCATGCAGCCCCGGGTGAAGCCCGCGTCGAGGTTCTCGTCGCGCAGGAACTCGAAGTGCTGACGCAGTCGGGCGAGCGGTGCCACCGACTCGTCGCGCAGCATGTCGAAGCGACGCCTCTCCCCGTAGCGCTCCAGCGCCACGATCGCGAGAGCTTCCTTGCTCTCGAAGTGGTTGTAGAAGGACCCCTTCGGGGCGCCGGCCGCATCGGTGATGTCCTTCACCCCCGTGGCGGCGTACCCGTGGGCATGGAACCGGTCGACGGCCGCCTCGACAATGTTCTCGCGCAAGCTGGGTCGGGCCACGGTCGAACCCTCCTCTTAATATGGTCGATCGTCTTAGGATACACCCTTCCCTCGCTGATGGCAGCGGCCCCCACCTCGCCCGCCTCGCGGTCAGACATGGGTGAACCTCGATAAATGTGCTGGTGGAATCGGTGAGCGGGGCCCTTCTGGTCGCGCTGCATCCCCTGGGTGTCCCGTTTCGGGCTGTCATTCGTTGACTTTAAGACGACCGGTCATTATGGTCGGTTTGCAGAACAGCCCCACCCCCAATGCCAGGCAAGGAAGCCCCCCATGACCGACCTCACCAGCACTGTCATCGACGCCCATGGAGGCCTGGACCGCTACGGCCGGTACCGCACGGCCACGGTCCACTTCCGCTCCGGCGGCGCCCTGTGGGAGCTGAAGGGCAAGGCCGGCATCCTCGACTCCTCCACGGTGCGCCTCGGCCTCGACCGCCAGTACGCCAGCCACAGCCCCTTCACCGCGCCGGACCTGCACAGCTCGTTCACCCCGGAGCGGGTGGCCGTGGAGAACGCCGCCGGCGACGTGCTGGCGGAGCGATCGAACCCGCGCGCCGCGTTCGCCGGCCACACCCTGCAGACACCGTGGGACGACCTGCACCTGGCCTACTTCGCCGGCTATGCGATGTGGACCTACCTGACCTCCCCCTTCACCTTCGCCGCGCCCGACTTCAGGACCGAGGAACTGGAGCCCGTGACCGAGGACGGCGCGACCCTGCGCCGGCTCAAGGTGGCCTTCCCCAGCCGAATCGCCACCCACGCGCCGGAGCAGGTCTTCTCCTACGACGAGAGCGGACTGCTGCGCCGGCACGACTACGCGGCCGAGGTCCTCAACGCGGGACCGGCCGCCCACTACAGCTCCGACTACCAGGAATTCGACGGGATCATGGTGCCCACCAAGCGGCGCGTCCATCCGGTGGGGGAGGACGGCGTCGCCATCCGGGACATCGAACTCGTCACCATCGACATCGACCACGTCGAATTCTCCTGACGGGTGACGGGTGACGGGTGACGGGTGACGGGTGACGGGGGGTGGCCCGCGACGGATCCCCGTCCGGGCGGGGCCGCGGCTTCCCGCATCACCACCGTCCCGCATCACCGCCGTCCCCCGTCGCCACCGTCCTGCGCCGCCAGTCGCCCCCGGCATCCCGGGCCGGCGCCCGTCTTCGGCCCGCGCGAGTCGATGGCTCGCGCCCAGGGCCATGCCGCCGCCGCGCACCGGCCCGGCGTACGGGCGGCCCGCGGAGGGTGACCGGAGCGGCCCGGCGGGCCACGGTCCGCGCGGGCGCCGACAAGGGTCGCCGAAGCTCCCGAAGGTTGAAGGCTCGCCGAGGGCTTCGCCCCCGGCGCGAGGGTTTCGCCGCCCGGCCGGTGTCCGGCGCGGCGCCATTCGTGCCCGGGCCCTTCGTCCGGCGGGCGAGACCCGTGGCCGTGCGCCGACTGTGAGCAAATCGTCACTCCCTTGACTGGTGACGATTTGGCGTGTCAGCATGCGGGCACCGCCGCAGGAAGTGATGCGCCGCCGCCGGGAAGCACGCCGGCGAGGTCGGCTGCGGGCGCATGCCCGCTCACGGTCGCCGGAATCCGGGCGGGGGAGGCGCTGCCGCGAACCTCGCCCCCGCCGGGCCCGCGCCTGCGATCCGCGGCAACAGCCCCGGCGCCGGCAACTGCCGCGATCGCCGCGACACGAAGGATGGTGACCATGGCAGGGCAGTCGAAACGCCCGGCCGGCGGTGCGCCGGTAGGACGCCGGACCATGCTCGCGATGCTCGCGGCGGGAGCCGCGGGACTCGCCGGCGCTCCCCGTCTGCAGAGTGCCTGGGAGAGCTTCCTGGCCTCCTCCTCGCAGGCCGATCCGACCGGGCTCACCGGGCTGCTGCCCAATCCGGGCGGATTCCGGTACTTCAGCGTCGTCAGCTCGGTGCCGCGCAAGGACGCGACGAACTACAAGTTGCGTATCGGCGGCCTGGTCGACAGGCCGAGGACCTACGCACTCGCCGACCTGCGGGCGATGCCGCAGACCCGAATCGTCGCCGACGTGGTGTGCACCGACGGATGGCGCGTGGACGACACGCCGTTCAGCGGCGTGAAGCTGGCCGACCTCCTGGACGAGGCCGGGGTCCGCTCGCGGGGCACCGCCGTCCACTTCACCTGCTTCGACGGCGCCTACACCGAGAGCCTGACCCTCGAACAGGCGCGACGGGCGGACATGCTGGTGGCCCTGGACATGCAGGACAAGCCGATCACGCACGCCCACGGCGGTCCGGTACGGCTCTACGCGGCGCCCATGTACTTCTACAAGTCCGCCAAGTGGCTGTCGGGCATCACGGTCACCAGCAAGGTCGAACCCGGCTACTGGGAGGAGCGCGGTTATGACATCGACGGCTGGCTCGACGGGGCCGACAGGCACGCGGCCTGAACCGCGCGGCAGGGTGCGGCGGTTCAGCCGTGCCGAGCGCCTGGTGCACCGGACCACCGGCTGGCTGATGCTCGTGTGCCTGGTGACGGCCGCCTGCATGTACATCGGGCCGATCGCCCAAGTGGTCGGGCAGCGGTATCTGATGGCCACCGTCCACAAGTGGTCGGGAATCCTCCTGCCCGTCCCCCTGCTGCTCGGTCTCTTCTCCTCGGCGCTGCGGGCGGACCTGCGCCGGCTCAACCGCTTCGCGGACTACGACAGGCAGTGGCTGCGCGCGGCCCGCCGCCGGGTGCTGTCGCTGGAGGCCCGCCCGGCCGGCAAGTTCAACGCGGGGCAGAAGGTCTACGCGGGCTGGATCGCCGGTACCGTGCTGGTCATGCTGGTCACCGGGCTGCTGATGTGGTTCGCGGGGCTCCTGCCGTTCATCTCCCGCACCAGTGCGATCTTCGTCCACGACGCCGTCGCCTGGGCGATCGTGTTCGCGGTCCTCGCGCACATCAGGAAGGCGCGTGCGCACCCCGAGGCGTTGGAGGGGATGCGCACCGGCAGCGTCGACCGCGCCTGGGCCGCCCGTCACCACTCCCGGTGGCGTGTCGACGACGTGCGGCAGGACGACACGGACCGGCCCGAGGAGTGAGAGCCGCTACGGATTTCGTGTGTCGTCGGCCGACCGCAGGGCCGATGCGGAGCGGCGGGTGTCATGGGTGGTGGACGGGGTGAACGAACTCGGCCCGCCGGTCGCCGAGTTCGTCACCGGGGCGGGTTTCGTCCCGCCCCGGCGACGGACCCCTCCGATGGGGCTCCGGGCGGCCGGCACCACTTTGCCGATCGCGAGGGCGAGCAAGGCTCCGAGGACGCTGACGCCGACCATGGCCGGCCAGAGGGCGGCTGCCCCGATGGACAGCAACCCGGAGAGCACCGCCGGAGCGAGCGCTCCCGCGACCGTCACGGCGAGCTGGTTGAGGGCCAGGTACCGGCCGCGGAGAGCGTCCGGGGCGCTCTCCGCGGCGACGGTCGCCGCGACGGGGCCGCCGAGGATTTCACCGAAGGTGTAGCTGCCCGCGCCGAGGAGCACGACGCCGACCGCGAGGGCGAGCGCGCTCACGCGGTCGGCGGCGAGGAACAGGGCGTAGCCGGCCGCGAAGCAGACGTGGCCGGCGACCAGGACGCGGCTGCGGATCCGCCCGCCGAGCCGGCCGACGACGATGCCTTGGCCGAAGCCGACCAGCAGGGTGTTCAGGACGAAGACCGCGCCGGCCGTCCAACCGGGCAGTCCCAGCACGTCCACGGCGTAGACCGGTATCGCGATGTTCAGGGCGAACAAGGAGATCGCGAAGCACAGTTGATGCGCGACCACCAGCAGGTACCGCCGGTCCCGGAGCACGCGCCCCCACCCCCCGGCAGCGTCCTGGCCCGCCTCGGGACGGATGTTCGGCATGGCACGCATCAGGACGAAGGCACCGGCACAGGACAGGGCGTTGACGACCACGATCGCGGAGTAGACGCCCTGCGTGCCGAAACCGACGGCGACGGCGCAGGCGAGGCCGCCGAGTGCGTAGCCGAGGTTGCGCACCGACCCCAGAAGGCCGAACCAGCGCTCACGTCGGCCGGGGGCGGCCAGCGCGGTGACGATCACTCCGTAGCAGCTGAAGGACACCGCCCGCCCGGCACTGTTCAACCAGGCGCAGACCGCGATCTGCCATGCCTGGTCCACGAGGAGGTACCCGGCGAAGCCGAGCGCCTGGGCCAGGTTCGCCGCCTGCAGTACCGGCTTGGCGCCGCACCGGTCGACCAGCCCTCCGATCACAGGGCCCGCCGGGAGCGCCAGCAGCCCGGCCGTCGTCAGTGCCGCGCCCACCTGCACCAGCGTCAGCGATGTCGTGGCCAGGAAGTACAGCATCGAAACGGGGACGAAGACACCGGTGCCGACCGAGTCGATGACGATCGCTGCGACGAAACGACGGTGCCGGGCCGTTGAGGGGCGGGCCGTGCGAGGGGGAAGGGACACAGCCCGGACGGTATAGATTCAATACCGGTATCCACAACGCTACTTGGGGGACACGCATGGGCAAGGCCTACAACGTCATGGCCGCGACTTGCCCCAGCCGTACCGTGCTGCACCGGATCGGGGCGCGCTGGACGGTGTTCATCGTCAACGCGCTGGACGACAGGCCGAAGCGATTCACCGAACTCAAGGCGCACATCCGGGGGATCACGCCGAAGGCGCTCACCGAGACGCTTCGCGCGATGGAGTACGACGGTCTGATCTCCCGCACGGAGATTTCCGCGAATCCTCCGCATGTCGAGTACGCCCTCACCGACCTCGGCCGGTCACTGCTGGCGCCCTTGCGTGCCGTCCGGGAATGGGCCGAGAGCCACGTCCCCGACATCGAACGCGCCCGCGCACGGGCCGACGCGCAACGGTGACGCCGAGCAGGCCACGGGCGCTCCGCCGGGACTTGTGGCGGCACTGATCCGTCCCGCACCCGGGAAGCGATCGCCCACCACACCGCACCGACCCGGTTCGCGGGCTGAACGTGCGGGCCGGCCGCGGCCGAGGGCCCCTGCCGCGGCGCCCATCCCGCACCCCGTGGCCCGAACCGTCCCGCTCGGCCTATCGTCCGGTCATGGCGTACGAGGAGATCCCGCAGCCCCTGCTCCCAGCCCTCGACTGGGAGCAGGGGACCGGACTGATCGGCGTCCAGGACCCGGCCGTCGTCGACGCGGCCTTCGAACGCGGTGAGCGCCACGTCGGCGTCGCCGTCATCGGGCTCGCCCTGCACCACCCCGATCCGCGGGCCATCCTGCCCCGCGTGGCCCGGGCGCTCCGCGCCACCGACCCCGCGCGGCAGCATCAGGGCACGGTGGCGCTCGCACACGTCGCGCGGCTGCACCGCACCGTCGACCGGGAGTGCCTCGCCCTGCTGCGCGCTCAGCCACGTGGCAACGAGGCCGACGACGACCTGTGGTCCTTCGTCCCGCGCCGCCGCCTGCCCTGGTGGCTCTGGCGCCACCAACTCCCAGGACTGGTCAAGTGGTGTCTCTTCGAACGTTGGCGCCACTGATCGGGTGGGTGCGGACTGCCGGGGCGGCCTTTGTGCGGCTCGCGGCGGCCGGACCGTGGGGCCGGGTCGAGGGCGGGCCGGACGGGCCGTGGCGGAGGCGTTGAGCGAAGTCCCGCCTGCGCAGGGCGGGGCCGTCCTCGCAGGCGGCCGTACGGCGAGGATTCGGCCGCTCGCGCCGATGCTGCCCGGCCCGGCGTGGTGCTGAGGGCGAGCCCCGTGGTGAACACCCGTTGCCGACCTGCGAGGCGTCGCGGCGGCTCGGGGAACAAGCGTGACGAGCGGGAAGTTGGCCGAGCAGGAGGTTGCGACATGGTGAACAGGAAGAACAAGTCGAAGACGGCCGGCGTGGTGCGCAACTCCGGGGCCGCCGCCGCCGCTCCCGATCCCTACGCGGAGCGACGCCGCGCCCGGTTCGGCGCTCTGCCGACGCACGTTCGGCTGGAGGACACCGTCGAGGAGCGGCCCGCGGAGCCCCTCGATGCCCGCCGGAACGACTACGACCCGGACGAGTGGCTCGTCCGCAACGTGTTCTGAGCAATTGCGGTACGGGCTCCTCGCGGCCCGGCGAGGACCGTGAACCGCGCGGGGAGTTCTTCGGTGACATGAGCGGCGGCATCCCTCGGGGATGCCGCCGCTCGGGCTTTCGGCAGGAGTCGGGGCGGCAATGCGGACCGGGTCCGGCAGCCGCGCGGCCGTGCCCGCAGGGGTCGAACCCGGTTCGACGGGGACGGGGTCGCGGACCGTCCCGGCCGGTCCTCCGCGGACGGTGGGGTCAGAAGAGCTGCAGGAAGCAGCCGATGGAGAGGACGACGGCGGCCGCGGCCGCGGACATCAGTTTCAGGACTCGAGAAATCGGCATGGGGGTCCTTCACGACAACGGTCGGGGCCCGGGGCGGGCCTGGTGGGTGATGCGTACGGCGCGAAGAGGCCGCGCCTTCGCGCCGTGAGGCGCTGGGCGCGATGTCGGGAAGGGGCAGCGGGCTCGAACGATCGCCCCGCCGGGCCGGATCCGAAGCGGCACCCCCACCCATCACCTGTTCGCAAGGTGACGGTACGTGCGGATTCCGTCACCTGTCAAGAGGGTGACGCATGACGCGTCGTCTCCGGGTGTCGGGCGCCGGACACCGAGCCCTTGGCCCTGCCGGGACGCTGCGCGCCCGCCGAGACATCCCACCGCTGAACGCGCGCCGAGGGTCCCCGGCGTGCCCGGACCCCGATTCCACGCATCAGAACCCCGGAGTCCCGAATGGCCGGCGAGAGCACGGTGCCGATGTGTATGCCCGGCTCCGTGCGGCGGCGGCCGATGCCGACTCCGGGCGGCGGACCGGGACTTCGTGGCGGTGTGGCGGGAATCCGTTCCGGCGGGTCCGGCCCGGAGGTGCCGCTTCTCGGCGGAGACAGCGCGTGGGACCGGGACGGCCGGTCGCGCGGGCTCAGTACTTGGTGGCCTTGGTGAAGGTTGGCCGGGTTCGATCCTCGGTCAGGACCTTGTTCAGGTCGACGCTCTTCGCGAGGTCGTCGAGGCGCAGGGTCCGCTCGGCCCCGGACAGTGCCTTCCGGGTGAGGTTGCGGGGGTTCAGTTCACCGAGGTCGAGGTGGGAGTACTCGGGGCCGAGTTCCTTGCGTATCTCGTTCTGCGCGGTCTGGGAGAGCGATCGCATTTTGCGGATGACCGCGGAGACCTCCTGTATGGCTTTCGGCAGCTTCTCGGGGCCGAGGACCACGATGGCGATCACGGCGATGGCGATGACTTCGAGCGGGCCCATGTCGAAGAACATGTGCGGCCTCCTGGATGCGGTGTGTCGGGGGACGGTCGGTCAGCGGCTGTGTGCCGGCTCCTTCGGGGCGGGGAGGACGGAGGGCTCGTCCGGGCCGAGGCCGGCAGCGGGGTCCTTGCGGGCGCGCCGGCGGTCGTTGACCGATGCGACGGCACAGGCGAGGAGGTAGAGGGCGGTGACGGGGCCCGCGAGGGCGAGCATGGTCAGCGGGTCGCTGCTGGGGGTGGCTATGGCTGCGAAGACGGTGATGCCGATGACCATGTGCCGCCACCAGCCGATCATGCGCCTGGCGCTGACGATGCCGGCGAAGTTGAGCATGACCAGGACGAGGGGGAGCTCGAAGGCCAGCCCGAAGACGACGACGGCGCGCGTGGCGAGGTCGAGGAAGTCGTCGATGGGCAGGATGTTGGTGGCTGCGTCGGGGGTGAAGGAGATCAGGACGCGCGCGGTGGTGGGGAGGATGGCGTAGGCGATCGCGGCTCCGCCGAGGAAGAGCGGGATGCCGGCGCCGAGGAAGGCCCGGGTGTACTTCTTCTCGGTGCGGTGCAGGCCCGGGGCGAGGAAGGCCCATGTCTGGTAGAGCCAGACGGGGCTCGCTGCGATGAGGCCTGCGGTGAGGGAGACCTTCAGGGCGAGGGTGAAGGGCGCGAGGAGGCCGTTGGTCGAGACGATCCCGCACCGCTCCGATCCCGCGGTCCCGGCGGTCATGGGATCGCATCCGGGCAGGGGTGCGATGACGAAGTCGATGAGCTGCTTGTAGAACAGCCCTGCGACGACGGTCGCCACGAGGATGGCGCCGATCGCCTTCGTGAGGCGGTTGCGCAGTTCACGCAGGTGAGCCGTCAGGGGCATGTCCCCCTGGGGGGTCTGGGGTGCGCTCGTGGTCACGGGGTGGACCTCCTCTCTCGCCTCCTGGCAGTGGGATCAGTAGGGGCCCGAGGTGTCCCGGGCGGCCGCCGCGGACGCCTCCCGGCGATCGGGAGCGGGAACTGTTGTCAGGGGGGAGTCGGTCGCGGGGACGTGGGGCGTGGAGGCGGACGCATCGGGTGTCGTCTCCTCGTCGCGATCGCGCATGGCCTTGGTCTCGCTCTTGAGGATGCGCAGGGACTGCCCGAGGGAGCGCGCCATGCCGGGCAGGCGCTTGGCCCCGAAGAGCAGGACCAGGACGACCAGGATCAGCAGGATTTCAGGGGCTCCGAGTTTGCCGAACATGCTGTGCTTCCTTCGTGTGTGGTGCGGCGACTGCCGCGGGGAGGGGGCTGTTGCGGCGTCGCGTCGTGGCGGTGACGCCGCGCGATGCCGTCGGTCGTTTGCCGCAGACGCGCCGGCGGTGGCCGCGACGGCCGGGTGGGCGGGGCCGGGGTGGATCGGGTGCTCGGCCCCGCCGTTCAGGCGGATGCCCCGGGCATGGCGTGTCCGTGCCTACCGGCGTGTGCGGTAGGGGGTGAGGAAGTCGTCGAGGGTGTGCAGGAGCGCGGTGGGGGCCTGTTCGGCGACCCAGTGGGCGGCGCCAGGGAGGACCACGGTGTGGAGTTTGGTGGTGGCGTCCTTCATGGCTTCGCCGACTGCGGGGCCCCAGCTGTCGGCTCCGCCGATGGCCAGGACGGGCATGGGGAGCCTGGTTTTCGCCCGCTTCTCGTTCTGCTTGAGGGTGGTGTCCCAGGAGCGGTAGAGCTGGAAGGAGCCGCGCAGGGATTCGGGGTCGGAGAAGAGGCGGAAGTAGTACTCGCGGGCGTACTCGGGGAGCGTGCCGCCCTGGATGTCGAACTCGTAGCCGAAGAAGAGGTCCTCGTGGCCCCGGACGAGTTGTTCGGTGAGCTCGTGGTCGACCCGGTTGAAGGGGATGTGCCACAGCCTGTTGTTGAGCTGTTCCTCGATGAACAGCGGCGGTGAGGGGACCACGCCGGGCGGGCCGGGGATCTCGGCCAGGGCGACGCGTGCGACACGGCCGGGGTGGTCGGCGGCCAGGGCGTAGCTGATGATCATGCCGGTGTCGTGGCCGACCACGGCGAACCTGCCGCGGTGGCCCAGGGCGTCCATCAGGGCGACGAGGTCGTTGGCCAGGGTGCGGCTGTCGTAGCCGGCGGCGGGCTTGTCGGTCAGGCCGATGCCGCGCTGGTCGACCGCGACGACGGTGAACTTCTTGGCCAGCTCCGGCATCAGCAGGCGCCATGCGTACCAGTTCTGCGGCCAGCCGTGGACCAGCAGCAGCGGCGGGCCGTCACCGCCGACGACCACGTGCTGGCGGATCCCGTTGGCCTGGACGAAGCGGCTGGTGAAGGTCTTGGTGAACCCGACGGGCAGGCGCGGCGCGGTGGTCACCGAGCCGAAGCCCTCTCGCGTGTGCCGTGCGGTGGAGGCGGCGGCCGGGAGCGCAGCCGTACCGACCAGGGACACCCCGGCGGCCGCCGCGGCCGCTCCGCCGACGAACACGCGGCGTGAGAACCGGCCGCGGGCCCGGGGTGAGTCGGCCCCATCCTGACCTGCGGAGTTCGCGGGAGAGGTACTCATCGAAATTTCCTTTCGCAAAAGCTTGAAGGCGTGAATCGAGACTCACACGACATGCGTCACCTGTCAAACAGGTGACGCATCGAGGAGGTGTGGCATTGGTGGTGGCGGGGGGCTCGGCCGGCCTTCCCGGCCGGTGCGGCTCCTGGGCGGAGGGGGTGGCGCCCTGTGGTGTCGGTTCGTCCTCGTGGGGCTGGGGGTGAAAGTGGGCGTAGTGGTGCGAGGGGCCTCGCTGTGCGGGGAGGGGTGGCGGTCCGCGGTGGCGGGTGCCGTCGTCGCGATACTTCGAAGCAGTGCTGCTCGCCGCTCGCCGCTTGCATCCCGGGTCGTGCGGAAGTCGGCCCGTCGCTGTTCGGTGTGGTTCCTGACCTGCGCAATGAACACTCTCGGGGCCTCGTGGGGTGCGACGGTCGCGCCCGATCCAATCGTCACCTCCTTGACTGGTGACGATTGATGTCGCATGCTCGTCACCAGTTGAACCGGTGACGACCCCCGTTCCGGTCACTTGAACCCACAGAAAGCCGAACGAAGCCATGAACCTGAAGCTCGAACTCCTCGTCCTGCCCGTCTCCGATGTCGAGCGCGCCAAGGCCTTCTACGAGAAGGCGGGCTTCCGTCTGGACGTCGACGCCGCCCCCACCTCCGAGTGGAGCGCGGTCCATCTCACGCCGCCGGGATCCGAGGCGTCGATCATCTTCGGCAAGGGCCTCACCTCCGCCGAGCCGGGCTCCACGCAGGGCCTGTACCTCATCGTCACCGACATCGAGGAGGCCCGCCGGGAGCTCCTGGAGCGGGGCGTCGAGGTCAGCGAGGTCTTCCACGACGACAAGGGCGTGCTCTTCCACAACCACGCCCGCGGAACCGTCAACCACGACCTGCCCGGTCAGGCACGCATCGCGGGCCGCCACCCCGAAGGCGCCTCCTACGCCTCCTACGCCTCCTTCAGCGACCCCGACGGCAACGGCTGGGTCCTCCAGGAGATCACCGAGCGCTTCCCCGGCCGCTGATCGCGACAGCACCGGCAACAGGCGTGCAGGCCGGGGACCGCCGGGCGGAGAAGTCCACCGACACCACGGGCCCCGGCAGGCGGAGCGCGCAGCCGCCCCCCGAAACAGGATGCCGGACCGGCACCCACCACCCCACCCGACCACCCACTCGACCCGACTTGACCACAGGAAACCGTGATGCAGGAAGCAGCGACCAGCGAGGCCACCCGCGAGTACGACGTGATCGTCGTCGGTGCGGGACCCGTCGGTGAGAACGTGGCAGAGCGCACCCGCGCCGCAGGCCTTCGTACCGTCATCGTCGAGCGTGAACTGCTCGGCGGCGAATGCTCGTTCTGGGCCTGCGAACCCAGCAAGGCACTGCTGCGGCCGGTGGTCGCCCGCGCCGACGCCCTCCGCATACCCGGACTGCGCGCCGCCGCGGCCGGACCACTGGACGTCGACGCGGTCCTCGCGCACCGGGACAGGATGTCCTCGCACTGGAAGGACGACAGCCAGGTCGACTGGCTGGACTCGGTCTCCGTGGACCTCGTCCGCGGCCACGGCCGCCTCGACGGCCCCCGCCGGGTGGCGGTGCGGACGGCGCAGGGCGACACGGTCCACCTGACCGCACGGCACGCCGTGGTCCTCAGCACCGGCACCAGCGCGGCGACACCCCCCATCCCCGGCCTCGACTCGGTCCGCCCCTGGACCAGCCGCGAGGCGACCACTTCCGACCGGGCACCGGGCCGACTGGCCGTGATCGGCGGCGGGGTGGTCGCCGTAGAGATGGCCACCGCCTGGCAGGCCCTCGGATCCCAAGTGACCATGCTGGTCCTGGAGGACGGGCTGCTGCAGCGGATGGAGCCCTTCGCCGGCGAGATGGTCGCCGACGGCCTGCGGGAAGCCGGCGTCGACATCAGGTTCGCCACCTCGGTGAAGCACCTGACCCGCGAGGGCGACACGGACGGTGCGGTGCACATCACGCTGGCCAACGGCGAGGAACTGGAGGCGGACGAGATCCTGCTCGCCACCGGCCGGGCACCGCGGACCTCGGACGTGGGCCTGGAGACCGTCGGCCTGACACCGGGCGACTGGCTCGGCGTGGACGACACCTTCCGGGTGACCGCCGTCCCCGACGGCTGGCTCTACGCCGTCGGAGACGTCAACCGGCGGGCCCTGCTCACCCACCAGGGCAAGTACCAGGCCCGGATCGCCGGTGCCGTCATAGGAGCCCGCGCCGCGGGCGAACCGGTCGACGACTCCCCGTGGGGCGCACACGCCGCGACCGCCGACACCGCGGCCGTACCGCAGGTCGTCTTCACCGTCCCCGAGGCGGCCGCCGTCGGCCTGACCGTGCAGGAGGCCGAACGCACCGGCCGCCGCGTGGACGTGGTCGACTACGACCTCGCACGCCTCGCGGGAGCCCACCAGTACGGCGAGGGCTACCGCGGCAGGGCCCGGATGCTGGTCGACCCCGAGCGCGGCACCGTCGTCGGAGTCACCTTCGTCGGCCCCGGCGTCGGCGAACTGCTCCACTCCGCGACGATCGCCGTCGCCGGCGAGGTCCCACTGGAACGCCTCTGGCACGCCGTTCCCGCGTTCCCGACGATCAGCGAGGTGTGGCTGAGGCTGCTGGAGACCCACCGCGGGTGACGCGACGCTCGTGCCCGCCGCGTCCCGCGCACGGCTCGGACGGGGCGCGGGACGCGGCACCTCCGCTCACGGGGTGCCGCGGCTCCCGGCGCACAGCGCGTGGTCGATCAGGGCGCCGGCCGTGTTCTCCTGCTCCAGGATGTGCTCCAGGGTGTCGCCGCGGGCCTCGGACGTGGAGACCACGGCGCTTCGCGCGCCGTCGTCGGTGACGCCGTTGAGCGTGATGTAGCCGCCGTCCCCGCCCTCATGGCCCCAGTAGGTTCCTCCGCAGCTCAGGGGGCGTTCGACCAGGCCGAGGCCGTATCGGCCGCCGGGCCACAGCTGTTGGACCTCGGCGCTCACGGGGACGGTCTGCTTCATCCTGGCCAACTGCCGTGCCGGCAGGAGGCGGCCGTCGAGCAGCGCGCGCAGGAAGCGGTTCTCGTCCCGCGTGGTCGTGACCCACGAGAGGTTCTCGTGGTCCACCGGTATCTGGTGGGTGACGTCCACCCGGGAACCGGGGCCGAAGAACTGGTAGGCCCGGGCGTGGGGCCGGGGCAGGGTGGGCGAGGTGCCCGTCCACCGGGTCCGGTCGAGGCCCAGCGGGCGAAGGATGCGGCGTTCGATCTCCTGGTGGGCGGGGTGACCGGTCGCCTTCCGGATGACCATGTCGAGCAGCACGTAACCGGTGTTGGAGTACGCCCAGCCCTCGCCGGGCGGGAAGTCCGGCTCGTGGGCCATGGCCAGGTCGACCAACTGCTTGGGTTCGTGGACGTCGTTGCGCTGCTGGTAGTACTCCTCCGGCGTGGTGTATCCGGGCAGGGCGTCGTGGATGCCGCCGGTGTGCTGGAGCAGGTGGCGGAGGGTGATCCGGCTGCCGTCGTTGCCGTTGCCCCGCACCACTCCTGGCAGCCAGTGGTCGACCGTGTCGTTCAGGGACAGCCTGCCCTCCGCCTCCAGTTGGAGGACCACGGTGGCGACCAGCGTCTTGGACGTGCTGGCCATCCGGAAGTAGCCGTCGGGGGCAACGGGGCGACCTGTACGCAGATCGGCGGTGCCGCTGGTGGCGACCGACTGCCTGCCGTCGGGCCCGATCACGCGGGCCTGCACGCCGCTGACACCGAGGGCGTGGATCGCCTCCGTGTCCCGCTGCAACCGCTCCACGGCAGAGGGGCCGGCGGGCTCGGCGACGGCGGGGGCCACCTCGGCGGTGAGCAGCGTGGCGACACCGAGTGCCATGGCCAGGTGCTTTCGCAGGGTCGAAGTCATGACTGGACGCTAGTTTCGCGCCCGACCGGGCGCGATCCGGCCCGCCCCACGACCGGAACGGGGGACAACCCCAGCCAGGACCCCAGCCAGGACGGCAGCCAGGTCGGCGGTCAGGTCGGTGCCGAGCCGGTTCGCCGGCCGCCGTCCCGCCTCCGCACCCGCCGCGCCTCCGGACCCGTCCCGCCTCCGCGCCCGCCCCGCCCACGTGTTGGCCGCGCCGCCCGCCGCCGAACCCGGCAGGGCATCCCTCGCGCCACTGCTTGATTACGCGCAACGGCCCGCGCGGGGAGCCGAGTTGACGGTGGGCGGCGGGCGCGCCCCCGGTGTGTGGCGGGCGCGGACCTGGGGCAACCTCTCTTGCGATTAATATGCAACAGCGCATTGGCTGCAAGAGAAGGTGTGAGGATATGGCGACCCGACGGATACGGACTGCCGCCGCCGCTACGGCGTTGGCGGCAGGACTGGCCGCGTGCTCCGCACCCGGCGGTCCCGACGGCGGCGGGGGAGACGGGGGCGGCGGGGCAGGCAACTCCGTCGTGATCGGCGTGGCTTCGGAACCGGACACCCTGAGCCCGCTCCTCGGCTACGGCAAGGACGGCAACTCCAAGATCTTCGACGGGCTGCTCGCCCGCGACGCCGACCTGAAACTGACACCGGCGCTGGCCGAGGCACTTCCCGAGATCGGCGACGACGGCCTCACCTACACCTACACCCTCCGCGACGGGGTGCAGTTCAGCGACGGCGAACCGCTCACCTCCGCCGACGTGGTCTTCACGTACGAGACCGTCCTCGACGAGAAGACCAACAACACCTCCCGCAGCGAACTCGACGCCATCGAGACGGTGCGCGCGGACGGCGACGACAAGGTCGTCTTCACCCTCAAGTACCCGTACGCGCCCTTCGCCGGCCGCACGGTGCTGCCGATCGTCCCCGAGCACGTCGCGGGCGGCCAGGACCCCAACACCGGCGCCTTCAACACCGCGCCCGTCGGCACCGGCCCGTACGTCCTGGCCTCCTGGAGCAAGGGCGAGAAGCTCACCTTCAAGGCCAACCCCGACCACTGGGGCGGCGCCCCGAAGGTCGAGAAGGTCACCATGGCGTTGACGTGCTCCCCGCCCTAAAGGACGAGGATTCCAGCCTGGGCCGTCTGGCCCTTCTGGGGGCTTCCTGCTTCACGGCGCTGTGCGG
>NZ_BMWD01000040.1 GCF_014651055.1 Streptomyces fructofermentans | reverse complement strand
CCTCGTTTCCTTGTTCAGGACAACCCTATTGGGCGCCTGTCCGGAAACTTCGTGGCCCCTCAGAATCGTGTACGGCTTCCTCGGCCTGATATTGAACGGGACGGCGCTTCTTGGCATCCACCTCTGGGCCGGACCCGGCCTTGAGGAGGTCATTCGTGGGATGGGTGCAGGAGCCGTACTCGGGGCCGCAGGGTGGTTGCTCCTCACGCGGACGTTCGTACCGAAAGCCGTGGCTGCTTACAGTTCGTGGTGGATGCCGAAGGTCGAGCGGACCGCGCACCGGCAGGACATCCTGTATGCGCTGACCCGGGCAAGCTGGGGAATACGGAGCCGCCATGCCTGGGAACTGCTGAAGTCCAGCCCCAGGGCCGGACTTCGGGCCCGTCGGCATCATGCCCGCCTGCGGGCTGCAGTTGCCCGCTGAGCTTTGGCGCGGTCACGCCGCCTGCCGACCCACGAACCAGGTCGACGGGCCCCATCTCGCCGGCGATCGGTTCAACATCGTCGCCGTCGAGTCGCCGTGCTGCGGGCGCACTGTGGCTAGGCGTCGTGTTCGCGGGCTATTCACAGTCTCATGAGCCTGCCAACATCGTTGTCGGGTTTGACGCATGGGTGGGGGGTAGTGCTGTATGACGTCCGTACAGAACAACGACCAGCGACTGCTCGACCGCATTCTGGAGGACCAGCACCGGAAGCTGGCTCCGGACAAGAGCAGGGACGACTTCTTTACGTTCTTCGCCGCAGACAAGGCTCTGCAGGACTGGGACCTTGACAACGACGAAATCATGGACGGCATTGTGGATGGTGCTCACGACTGCGGCATCGATGGCATCTGGACCTTCGTTGACGAGCGCTACGTCACTGCCGATGCCCATCAGTTCCTGCCGCTGCGTGCTGGCAAGATCGAGTTGGTCATCCTGCAGGCCAAGACCTCGACGGGCTACCAGGAGACTGTGGTCGAGAAGCTCCATTTCCACCTGCCAACCTTGCTGGATATGAGCCGGGACGAAGAGGACTTGGTCGCACACACCAACGCCAAGCTCCTGGACCGGACGCGGCGTTTCCTGCACATCCTCGAAGAGCTGGCGTCGTCGTTCCCTCAGGTCCGCATCAAGGTGATCTATGCCAACAAGGCAGCCGAGCCGCCGCACCCGAACGTGAAGGCCAAGGGAGACCGCCTGCGGCGAGAACTCGCGAAGATTACTTCGGACACGAAGGCGGATCTGGAGTACCTCAACGCCGCTGATCTACGCGAACGCACCGCCCGAGGTGCGAAAGCGGTCGCGCAGCTGGTGTTCACCGAAACGCCGATGAGCACATCGCTCGGCGAGGGTTATGTGTGCCTGGCCCGCTTGGACGAGTACTACCGCTTCATCACCTCGGACAACGAAGCACTGCGCCTGGAACTGTTCGAGTCGAACGTGCGCGACTACGCCGGATCCACTGCGGTGAACAACGCCATCGGCGAGACACTCAAGTCCGGTACGGGTGAGGACTTCTGGTGGTTCAACAACGGTGTCACCGTAGTCGCCGACGCTGCCCAGATCGCAGGCAAAAGGATCGTTGTCAAAGAACCGCAGATCGTCAACGGGCTGCAGACCAGCCATGAGATCTACAGCTACTTCCAGAGCGGCGGCCAGCACCGCGACCGCTCCCTTTTGGTCAAGATCGTGGTCGCGCCCGAATCAGGCACTGCTCGCGACCGTATCATCCGAGCCACGAACAGCCAGACGCAACTGCCAGCTGGCGCCCTGCGAGCCACCGAACCCATCCAGAAGGACATCGAGGAAAGCCTCGGTCACGCCGGTGGCTACTACTACGAACGCCGCGCCAGCTACTACCGCAACCTCGGCTTCCCTCTCGACCGGGTCATCAGCATGACCCGCTTGGCCCGGGAGTTCACAGCCTTCGTCCAGCGCGAACCGCACACCGCCCTGCGACACTCGGACGCCCTCCTCCTGGACGACCAGCACTACTCACCGATCTTCTCCTCCCGCCACGACCTGGATATCTATCGCCTCTGCCTCGATGTCCACACCCGTCTACGAAGCTTCCTTACTCAGTACGCCGAAGACCGTCCATTGCTCGGAGAAACCCTGGAGAACTGGCTGTACCCCCTGGCAGCCATGTCCGCGCACACGCTCACTCGTCTAAGACAGCCCACCTCGCGGGACTTGCTCAACATCGATCTCGTCCATCTCACAGACGACCTCATGTCCCGCATGACGGGCACCCTGGACCAGAACTTCAAGAGCGCTCTGCGGCAGAGCAAAGCCGGCGGCGTCGACCGCATCGCACGCACACCCCAATTCACCGCCAAACTCCGACAGGCCGTCATCTCCCAGAGCCGATACCACATCGAGCGCTGACGGCGAAAATTGCCGCGGGTGAATGTCGGGGCGAGGCGGCGCGTTCAACCCGAAGCTCCTGGTCTGCCGACCACTGGTCACGGACTCCAGGGCCATACTCCTGCTGTATTATTCGGCGTCGACGGAATCGATGTCTGAAATGCCGGATTTCGTGAAAGTGCTTCAAAATCCAGTGAGGCGGCCCTAAAGCCCCAGGTCGGGCAGACTGCTCCCCGCACCCGTGGGGATGGCCCCCATCTCAACGTCCCCGCGTATCTGGACCGTCACTGCTCCCCGCACCCGTGGGGATGGCCCCGGCGTGGCGACGGTCGCGGACGACGAGGAGCTCTGCTCCCCGCACCCGTGGGGATGGCCCCACCACCAAGGCCCAGCATGAGGCCAACAAGAACTGCTCCCCGCACCCGTGGGGATGGCCCCTGCACGAGTTCCTTCATCTCGCCGCGGGTGGTCTGCTCCCCGCACCCGTGGGGATGGCCCCGGGGGGCTCCGCCAATTGAGCTACGGCCACCACTGCTCCCCGCACCCGTGGGGATGGCCCCCGACCACAGGTCCAACCTGAACCCCCACCGCACTGCTCCCCGCACCCGTGGGGATGGCCCCTCCCAGTGTCACATCCGGGTCAGCCCTTGCGGCTGCTCCCCGCACCCGTGGGGATGGCCCCGCCCCGGGCCGGGACCACCCAGGGCGGCATTCCTGCTCCCCGCACCCGTGGGGATGGCCCCTCCACCTGCCACTCGGCGCCCGGGGTGTGCGCCTGCTCCCCGCACCCGTGGGGATGGCCCCGCCATCGAGCGGGACATCCGCTCCGGCCGGCTCTGCTCCCCGCACCCGTGGGGATGGCCCTTCCCCCCGGTCACCTCACGGAGCGCCTGGAGCCTGCTCCCCGCACCCATGGGGATGGCCCCCAGGCGTCAGCTCCGGGCCAGCCCTTGCCGAACTGCTCCCCGCACCCGTGGGGATGGCCCCAGCTCCTCTGTTGGGGAGCTCGCTGCGGGAAATCCAGACGGACAGGCACCTTTTGCCCCGTTGGTCGCATTCGGAACCCCTTGGCTGTCGCTCTCGGCTACCGTCGGAGAAGGTGCCGCGCCAACAGCCGGGGGGATCACATGGCCGGACTGCGATTCACAACACGGAAGTCGGTGACGGCCGTGAACGACAGGCCGGATCCTGCCCCTTCGACATCTGGGCGGACGCCGTCGCCGGCCGCATCTCCTCGCAGCCCGTCAACGACGGCGCCCGCTCCACGTGATCCCATGAAGGAGACGGCCCCGCGGGCTCCGTCGACGCCGTCGCCTGCTACTCGGCAACACACCAGCGTGGAAACGGTCTCGCGGAGTTCGACGTCAATGCCCCTCCGAGGAAGGGCGGTTGAGTCCTCGCCAAGGGATCAGGCTGCCGCCTTGCGGAATTCGACACCGCCGCCCGCTCGGGGGCAGCAGGCACAAGCTCGGCCGCTGCCGGACGCCGAGCGCGATGCAGCCATCGGCTCCCCGCCCACGGCTTTGCCGTCCGTTCCGGACGTGCGGATGTATTTCTTCGGCGCGATCACCAACAGCCAAGTGGCGATCAACAGCGGCACGGTGACGCAGACCATGGTGAAGGAGTTCACCAACACCTACCTCGGCGGCAGGGCACAAGCAGTCCCGGAGCCACAGAGCACCCCCGTATCAGGGGAGTTCGATCTGCCCCACCAGCCGCAGCCGGCAGCAACGCAGGGGAATGCGGGATCCATCAGCGCGGAGACCTTCTGCCGCACCTACCTGCCCCCCATGCTCGACGATCTTCAGCGCCGCCTCCCAGAACTCGGGCTGCGCAGGAAAACAGAGCAGGCCCTCCGCCGGAGGATCCTCGGTCTGAGGGACGAACTGAACCGCACCCCTGTCGACATGAAAGCCGTCACCGCGGAGCTGGACGACATCCATGGGGCGCTGCGGGCGGCGCCGCGCAACCGCGTGTCCCTGACGGACGATCTGCGGGGGGCACCAAGGCGCGGAGGAACGCGGTGACGAGTATGGGCGGCCCGCAGTTCCACGGGTCCATCCACGGAAGCCAGATCGCCATCGGAAACCACGACGTGGCACAGCACCAGTACGCCGCCGCGGAGAGCCGAACCGACAGCACTCTGGCCGAGGCGGTCGGGGCACTCCTGGCCGCGCTGGAGCATCTCGGCCTGCGCACCGAGGAGGAGACCGGAGTACGCCAGGACGCGGAAGCCGCCTTGGAGGAGGCGGCCCGACAGGAGCCGGACGTCGGGCGCCTGCGCCGCCTGCTGGGGCGGATCCAGGTCGTCCTGGTCCCGATCGCGGCAGGCGCCGCGGCAGGCGCTGCCACGGGGGTGACCAGCGGGACGGCTCAGCTGGCCCAGAACGTCCTCGCCGAACTCCAGCAGGCTCTGCCCTGAAGGCGGAGAGCTTTGCGTGGGACAGGGCTGCTTCGCTCTGTCCGGAGAGGAAGAAGCAGTGTCGCGCGGATGCGCCGGGCCCTCGCGAGACTTGGTGATCGTGACGGCCCCTTGGCCTGCTCCTATGATTCGATCACGGCTCTACGAATGTCCAGGGAGGTCTCGCCGATCGCCTCTGCAGGACAGGAGGTGGGCGACATCGCGGATGCTGTGCAGGCACTTGATCAGTCGGTGCAGCGGATGCAGGAACGCGCCATGCCCCCAGGGAAGCTGCGTTTCTCGGCGAATCGGCGCGAGTCATCCGCAATCAGATGCTCAGCTATGGTCGTGCGGCCGTAGAACGCGGAGAGAGCTGGACGGCGCAGGCGGGAGACCTCGTCATGACGCTGATTCCACGGACCTGAACCGCGTACGCGTTGGGAGACTCGCGCCAGAACGAGTGGGGTCTGCCATATCGCTGCTCCGTCGGCAGGGTCAGGGGGACGGGACCGTCCCCGCGGGTGCGGAGTAGACCCCGAACCCCTCGGTGATTGTGTCCGCTGGGGACCTGCCCCGCGAGTGGGGGGAGCAGAAGCTTGCAGTGGGGCAGTGTTTGCCCTCGAGGGTGGCGATGGGCGTTGGTGACCACTCGGCCAGCGCGTGGGGCGAGCGGGTGCGGCAGGGAGAAGTGTGCCCATGACGGCATCCTGCAGGCGGCCGTCAGAGCTTTTGCAGGCAGGTAGCGGGCACCTGGCCACCCTGGACGATGCGCCAGATGTGGCCGCCGGTGCCGCACTTGCGGTAGGCGGGTCCCTGGTGCGTGCGGGCGATCGCTGCTACGCATGAGGTGACGATGTCTCCGCGGTGCAGGTAGCGGACGATGGGGGAGTTCGGCGTGGCGACCGGACCGTCGTTCCAGGCTGGCTTTCTCACGGCTACGGACTTGCCAGTGACCTTGTACTTCGTGGTGCACGGTCTTGCCGGGGTCTTTGTGGCCTTGGGAGCGGCGATTGCCGCGGGAATCTGTGCTCCAGTCAGGACGGCCACTGCGGCGAGGGCGGCCAGGATCTGAATCCCTCGTGTGGTCAGTACTCGCATGCAAGGTCCAACTGCCGGTTTGGTCCCGGGGTACGGCGCACCGGTAAGTGATCACTCCGATGAGGGAGCGCACGGCTTTGCTTGGTGCGGTGTTCTGGGCGCAGGGGCGTGCCATGCCCCTGCAGGCGTTCGGGTTGCGGTGGTTACGGGGTGCGGGTGTAGGTGACCGTTTGTCCTCTGCTGAGGGAGCGGTGCAGGGTGCCGTCGCTTTTGAGGGTGAGGGTTGAGGCAGTGCCCGGGGAGCAGGAGGCGGCCGGGGTACCGGAGGTGAGGGTGCTCGGACCGAGTTCCAGTCTGGTGCCGTTGCTGGGTGCGGCGGTCAGGGCGGCCGTGAACACGCAGTGGTAGGTGTCCTCGCCGGTGGGGCCGTCGGCGACGAGAATCAGAATGTCGTCACCGATGCTGCCTTGTTTGATGACGAGTGACCTGGTGTTTTCGCTGCCGGCGTTGGCGAGGGTTGCTGTCCAGCTTCCAAGATAAGCCTCCGGCACGTCACCGCTTTCGACGGGCGCGCTGCCCACGGAGCGCGAGGGCTGGACGAGGGGGCGCAGTTGGTAGCCGAATACGGTGAATACGATGGCGATAGCAGTGGCAACTGCGGCCAGCGCAAGGGTGTGCTGTGGTCGGCGCCGACTCTGATGTGTGTGAGTCCCGCTTCCTCCGATCACCACGAGTGAGGCGGGATCGAAAATGACGGCGGCCCGGTTCGGCAGGCTCTGACGGGACGGACCGTTGTGGTCCGGCGGCCGATGGACAGTAGCCGTGTCCTTCTCCGGCTGCGGCGCCTGTGCCCTTCCTGTGGAGGGGCGCGTGAGGTCGTTGGAGCGGACTATCTCCCAGACCCGCGCTGCTGCAGGGGAGTTACTGGCCTGGCCGGCTGCTGCGGGTCGTCCGACGGGCTGGTAGGAGCGGATCCCGATGACAGCGGCTGCGGCCCGGCGGGCGAGGGAAAGCTCAACGGCAGCCGTCAGTGCTGGGGCCCGGGTGCGCGTGCGGCTGGTACCGAGAGTGGCTGCGGCGGCGCGGCGCAGCAGGCTGGGCCGGCTCACCCGGTGCCGTCCTCGTCCGCGGCTGGCCGGTGCGCCGCGCCTGGCGGCGAGGAAGGCCGTGAAGCCGGCGGGCTGTCCGTCCCAAGCGACGATGGTGAATCACTCGCGGTGCGTTGTGTGGGCGTGGTGTTCCGGGTGCTGCGCAGGACCGGCTCGTTGGTTGCGGCATCTGCGGACTGCGTGGGGTTTGCGGCGGTCGAAGGGGTGCCTTCCCCCAGGACGACGTCCGCCAGGCGCGAGCTTTTGAGCTGGACGAGGACCAGGGGAGCCGAGGCTCCGGCAGCGAACACCGCGAAGCCGCCACTGATCTGCCCTGACATCCCCAGCAGTCCGGCGACGAGAGCTCCCAGCAGGGTGTGCACCACGGCGGCGATGGACTCGCCCCCGATGTCGTAGAACGCGCGGAACGCGGGTGGCCCTTCAGCAGCGGAGTCGGGATCGAGCCGGTACTGCTGACGCCCGTTCAGCCATTCGGTCATGCAGTCGTAGGCGTGCACGATTCCGCGTACCGCTCCGCCCGCGGCGCCAAGCAGCAGCAGTGTCGCAGCGTTCACGGTGATCTCAGCCTATGCAGGAAGATTCAAGTGATTCCGCCCAAATCCTACGGACTCGATCATCATGATGCTGAGTGTTTGCCGAAGACTCTGTCCCTAACCCCGCATTTCGGCGCCAGCAGTTGAGGACCGCTCGGACGAGTAGATATCGGTGGGCAGGTCCTGTAGACCCCAGTTGGGTGCCGGTCTACCCAGGATGATCTTTCGGGGACTCCGGCAGAGCCGGGATGCCTTGAGTGCGCGCCCGCTTGGTCGAGGTAGCCGATTCGGTGGGTGCGGGCAGCAGATGAAACGTTCACGCTCCATGCGGGACCATCCCCGCGGGTGCGGGGAGTAGGCCTGCGCCGGGTGGGCGATGATCCACGCCAAGGGACCATCCCCGCGGGTGCGGGGAGCAGCGCCAGCGTCAAGGCGGGTGAGGTCGCGTGAAGGGACCATCCCCGCGGGTGCGGGGAGCAGCAGCCGATCCGCACGACCGGCAACCTCTTCGGAGGACTATCCCCGCGGGTGCGGGGAGCAGGCCTCTCCCGTCCCGGACCGGCGCGCGTTCTGGGGACCATCCCCGCGGGTGCGGGGAGCAGCGCAAGATCCCTACAGCGATGATCGACAAGCTGGGACCATCCCCGCGGGTGCGGGGAGCAGACGACGAGCCGGTCGCCCGTGTCCTCCGGACGGGGACCATCCCCGCGGGTGCGGGGAGCAGTTCCGGACGCAGATCACCAAGTCCGTGCGCACGGGACCATCCCCGCGGGTGCGGGGAGCAGCGCAAGGTCTTCGTGAACTCCATGAGCGACCTGGGACCATCCCCGCGGGTGCGGGGAGCAGAGCGGCTCGATACCTACGAGCTGGACACCGACGGGGACCATCCCCGCGGGTGCGGGGAGCAGACGGACTCCAGCTCCCCGCGGATCACAACGTCGGGACCATCCCCGCGGGTGCGGGGAGCAGCTGCCGACCCCGTTCGGGGTGGGCGACACCGAGGGACCATCCCCGCGGGTGCGGGGAGCAGCAGCTCGACGAAGCGCGGTCGCTGGCCGAGGAGGGACCATCCCCGCGGGTGCGGGGAGCAGACCGCAAACGACCTGCGCGAACTCCGCATCCAGGGACCATCCCCGCGGGTGCGGGGAGCAGGTACATGCCGGCGGTGTAGCCGTCGGTGTCCAGGGACCATCCCCGCGGGTGCGGGGAGCAGACTGCGCGACCTGCGGGTTTACTCCGCCCGAGGCGGGTTCTCACACACTTTCATTGATTCCGGCAAATCGGTCATAGTCGGTATGGGTTCCGTGGGGTGTTCGGTGGTGAATCGACCACCCTATCGCTGGAGTGATCGCGTCGGTGCGTGAAGCGCAGGGATCGGTTGCCGGGGTGGCATGTTCGCTGGTTTTGGCCTGCTGGGTGCTGGTTTGCCTGTAGGTGTTTTCCCATGACGGGTGGGGGAGTTGCCGGTGGCGGCTTGCTGTCACGGCTTGGGCCGGTGGCGCGATCGGTGTGGGCGAAGCATGACCGGGACAGCGATGGCTGGATGCCGTTGTGGCGGCATATGGAGGACGGTGCCGCCGTTGCGGGATTCCTGTGGGACGAGTGGCTACCGGCCTCCGTACGGAGGGTAGTTGCCGCGAGCCTGCCGGGTGGCGCCGCTGACGGTCGGGCGTTGGCGGTCTGGCTTGCAGGCGTGCACGACATCGGCAAGGCGACGCCCTCTTTCGCCTGTCAGGTGGAGCAGCTTGCTGATGTGATGCGTGAGCGCGGGCTGGAGATGCGGTCCCGGCAGGCGTTGGGGCCGGATCGGCGGTTGGCTCCGCACGGGCTGGCCGGGCAGGTGCTGCTGGGGGAGTGGCTGGAGGAGCGGCACGATTGGACGGGGCGGCAGTCGGGGCAGTTCACGGTGGCGGTGGGCGGGCATCACGGGGTGCCGCCGGAGAACGGCCAGATCAAGGCGCTTTACGAGCATGAGGAGTTGCTGCGGACACCGGGCCGCAGCAGTGCAGTGTGGCGCCAGGTGCAGAGGGAGTTCCTCGACGCCTGTGCGGAGCAGTTCGGTGTGGGAGAGCGCCTCGCGTCATGGCGGGGGGTGAAGCTGCCGCAGCCGGCGCAGGTGCTGCTGACGGCGGTGGTGATCGTCGCGGACTGGATCGCGAGCAACCCTGAACTCTTTCCGTACTTCCCGGAAGCCGCTTCTCACAGCGGTGGGGAACGTTTGGCCGCGGCATGGCGGGGATTGGACCTGCCGGCGCCGTGGGAGGCCGAGGAGCCGACAGGGGACGCCCAGGACCTCTTTACCTCGCGGTTCGGACTGCCGCAGGACGCCAAGGTACGGCCGGTACAGGAGGCGGCGGTAGGGCTGGCCCGGGAGATGGCCGTGCCGGGACTGATGGTCATCGAGGCCCCGATGGGGGAGGGAAAGACGGAGGCGGCGCTCGCCGTGGCCGAGGTGTTCGCAGCGCGGTCGGGCGCCGGAGGCGTGTTCTTCGCGCTGCCGACGATGGCGACCGGCAATGCCATGTTTCCTCGCCTGCTCCAGTGGATCGAGCAACTTCCGGGAATCGGACGGCAGTCGGTGCATCTCGCCCACTCCAAGGCGGCCCTCAACGAGGACTTCGCGCCCCTCCTCGCGCGAGGCGGCCGGGTGGCAGCCGTCGACATGGACGCCGCCGACGTGCCGGGCCCACGGCAGCTGGGAGACCCGACGCGGGCTGCCGCCGCTGAACTGGTGGCGCACGCCTGGCTGCGCGGCCGCAAGCGGGCCATGCTGGCGTCGTTCGTGACAGGCACCGTCGACCAGCTGCTCTTTGCAGGACTCAAGAGCCGTCACCTGGCGCTGCGTCACCTGGCGGTCGCAGGCAAGGTCGTCGTCATCGACGAGGCGCACGCCTACGACGCCTACATGAGTGTCTACCTGGACCGGGTGCTGTCCTGGCTGGGCGCGTACGGGGTGCCGGTGGTGGTGTTGTCGGCGACGCTGCCCGCGGGGCGTCGGCGCGAGCTGCTCGACGCCTACGTGGGAACTCCCACACCGGCGCCGGCCGAGGCCGATGACGACGCCGATGAAGACGCCTATCCGTTGCTGACAGCGGTGGCGCCGGGCGGCGCCCCGGTGGTGCGCTGCCCGCAGCCCTCGGCGCGAAGCACGGATGTGCACGTCGAGCGGCTGCCGGACGACGCGGAGGTGCTGGCCGACCTGCTCGAGCGGGAACTCGTGGGCGGGGGCTGCGTCCTCGTGGTGCGCAATACGGTCAGGCGGGTGCTGGAGACGGCGCGTGTGCTGAGGGACCGGTTCGGCGACGACAACGTCACCGTGGCGCATTCGTGCTTCGTCGATGTGGACCGGGCGGCGAAGGACCGAGATCTGCTGCAGCGGTTCGGGCCGCCGGACAAGGCGACCGGGCGGCCGGACAGCCGGCACATCGTGGTGGCCAGCCAGGTCGCCGAGCAGTCCCTGGACGTGGATTTCGACCTTCTGGTCAGTGATCTGTGCCCGGTCGATCTGCTGCTGCAGCGCATGGGCCGCCTGCACCGCCACCAGCGCGGCGAAGGACAGCGCGAGCGGCCCGAACGGCTGCGGACAGCACGGTGCTGGCTGACGGGCATGGACTGGGACACAGAGGTGCCGACCCCGGTACGGGGATCCGTCGCGGTGTACGGGACGCACGCGCTGCTGCGGTCGGCCGCCGTGCTGCTGCCCCACCTCGAAGGCGGGCCGCAGCGCCCGGTGCGGCTGCCCGCAGACATCTCCGCGCTGGTGCAGGGCGCCTACGGGGAGGCACCGGTGGGCCCCGCCAAGTGGGAACCTGCGTTCCAGGAGGCGAGAGTGCGGCTCGAGCAGCACCGGAGTGACCAGGCCGATCGGGCGGCGGTATTCCGGCTGGGCGACGTGGGCCGGCCGGGCCAGCCGCTGTTCGGGTGGGTGGCGGCCGGCGTCGGGGACGCCGATGACAGCCGTACCGGCCGGGCACAGGTCCGCGACAGCCGGGAGAGCCTGGAGGTCGTGGTCGTCCAGCGGCGCGCGGACGGCGCTTTGGTGACCCTGCCGTGGCTTGCTCCGGACGCGAAGGGACGCCAGCGCGGTGGGCTCGAGCTGCCGCAGGACCAGGCGCCCACGTCGTTCGCCGGTCGTACGGCGGCCAGTTGCGGGCTGCGGCTGCCCCTGCAGTTCTCCTACGCCCAGACCATGGACCAGGCGATCGCTGAACTGGAGCGCCTGTACGTGCCCGCGTGGCAGGGCAAGACCAGTCCGTGGCTCTCCGACCAGCTGATTCTTGCACTCGATGAGGAATGTCAGACCCGGCTGGCAGGCTTTGCGGTCCGCTACAGCCCCCTGGACGGCCTGGAGGCGACCCGTGACTGAACGAGCCGGGGACAGCACGACGCAAGGCCCGTCATTCGATCTGACCGACCAGCCGTGGATCGAGGTCCTTGACGGCGAGGGCAGCCAGGCGCAGTTGTCGCTGCGGCAGGTGTTCACGCAGGCCAGGAAGGTGCGGCGGATCGTGGGCGACCTGCCCACCCAGGAGTTCGCACTGCTGCGGCTGCTACTGGCCCTCGCCCACGACGCCCTGGACGGGCCGCAGGACATCGACTCCTGGGCCGAGTTGTGGGCGGACCCCGACTGCTTCGCCGGGATCGGCCACTACCTCGACGCCCACCAGGAGCGGTTCGACCTGCTCCACCCGCACACCCCGTTCCTGCAGAGCGCCGGGCTGCGTACCGCGAAGGACGAGGTGTTCTCCCTCAACCGGATCGTGGCCGACGTGCCCAACGGGGAGCCGTTCTTCACGGCGCGGATGCCGGCCGCCGAGCGCCTGACGTTCGCCGAGGCGGCCCGGTGGGTGGTGCACGCCCACGCGTACGACACCTCAGGCATCAAGTCCGGCATGGTCGGGGACGACCGGGTCAAGGGCGGCAAGGTGTATCCGCTGGGCACCGGCTGGGCCGGCGCACTCGGCGGCGTCTTCGTGGAAGGGGAGACTCTGCGCGAGACGCTGCTGCTGAATCTGGTTCCGGCCGACAGCGACCACCTGGAGTTCGCGGCAGAAGACCGGCCGGCCTGGCGGCGTGAGCCGTGCGGAGCAGACGGCAGCGCCCGCACCCCCACCGGGCTGCGGGATCTGTACACATGGCAGACCCGACGGCTGCGCCTGCACTACGACGACGACGCGGTCACCGGGGTGGTCCTCGGCTACGGGGATCCGCTCGCGGCACGCAACATGCACCGGCGCGAGCCGATGACCGCCTGGCGGCGCAGCCCGGCACAGGAGAAGAAGCTGCGCCAGTCGCCCATCTACCTGCCCCGTGAGCATGATCCGGCGCGCTCGGCCTGGCGGGGTATCGCCTCCCTGGTGGCGGACCGGTCCGAGACGACGCAGGGCGCGGAAGCTGCTGCCTACCTGCGGCCCGGGATCCTGGAGTGGGTCGCCCGGCTCGTCACCGAAGGAGTGCTGCCGCGTGATTTCCTCATCAGGGCCCGGGTGATCGGCGCCGCGTACGGGACCCAGCAGTCGGTGATCGACGACCTGGCGGACGACCATCTCGCGATGCCGGTGGTGCTGCTGCACCAGCAGGACCGCATGTATGCCCGGCAGGCGATCGGCGCGGCCGAGGATGCCGATCTGGCGGTGCGCGCTCTGGGGGATCTGGCCACCGATCTGGCCCGCGCGGTCGGCTCGCAGGGGGATGGAGCCCGCTCGGCGGCCCGGGACCTCGGCTTCGGAGCACTGGAGGACCCCTACCGTGTCTGGCTGGCCGGACTGGCGGACACCGACGACCCGTTCGAGCAGCGCAGGGTGTGGCAGAACACCGTCTTCGAGACGGTCGGCCGACTCGGCGACGGCCTCATCAAGCAGTCAGGCCAGGCCGCCTGGCAGGGCCGGACCGTCTCGGCGAAGAACGGCACGGTGTGGCTGAACGCTGGGCTGGCCGACCGCTGGTTCCGCCGCCGACTGGCCAAGGCCTTGGGCCACCCGGCCAGCACGTCCGAGCCCGACACGTCCACGACCGACCCGAAGGTGCCCGCATGACGACCGCCACCACCACTGCGCCGACCGTGCAAACCCGGGTGGCCGAGCTGGCCGCCACCCGCATCACCACCTGGCAGAAGGGCTACCTGCGCGACAACTCCAGGGACGTGGCCGCACTCGCCCGCCTGCGGCGCGGCGCCGGCCGCGACGCCGGAGCACTGCCCGACCTGTGGACCCTCGTCGACACCACCCCCCTGCACGCCCACGACGAGGGCACGCGGCCCCTGCGCGAGGAAGAACTGGTCCGCGCCGAGGACGCCCTGCACGCCGTCCTCACCCTGTGGGCGCTGCACCAGCAGTCCCGCAGCACCGGCATGCACCGCCCGGCCGCACCCCGAGAGCCGGCCGGTCTGGGGGCGGCCGTGCGGCGCCTGATGCCGCCCGGCGACATCGACGAGCCCATCCGCAAGCGCCTGGTGCGCGCCGGCACAGCGCCTGACCTGACCGCTCTGTCCCAGCGGCTGCGGGACCTGGTCGTGCTGCTGCGCCGCGCGGACATTCCCCTGGACTACGGACTGCTCGCCGGCCAGCTCTACGCCTGGCAGTGGCCCGGCGGCGCCGACCGCGTCCGCCGGGAGTGGGGCCGCTCCTTCCACGCCTGGCAGCCACCCGTCGGCCCGGACCCGGCACCCGATCCTGCTGCCGGCGAGAGCACCACCCTCGAGACCACCCTGCCCAGCCCGGACCGTGACAAGGACGCCTCGTGACCCGCATCTTCCTGGACGTGCACGCCCTGCAGACCGTCCCGCCCAGCAACCTCAACAGGGACGACACCGGCGCCCCGAAAACCGCCATCTACGGGGGAGTGCCGCGCGCCCGGGTCTCCAGCCAGGCATGGAAGCGGGCCACCCGCACCTACTTCAACGACGAGCACCTCCTGGAACCCAACGAACTCGGCGTCAGGACCAAGAAGATCGTGGAAGTGCTCGCCGAGCGCATCACCGCACTGGACCCCTCCATCGAGAGCGACACCGCGCTGACCGTCGCCGACGAGACGGTGAAAGCCGCCGGACTGAAAACCGAGATCCCCAAGCGGAAGGCCGAAGCGGCCAAGGAATCCGGCGCCACCCCCGCACCGGAAGCCAAGTACCTGGTCTTCCTCAGCGCCCGCCAACTCGACGGCCTGGCCCGCCTCGCCGTCGAAGGCGCCGCCGACATCACGGCGTTCGTGAAAGACAAGAAGAACAAGGACCGCATCAAGGAGATCGCCGACAGCCGGCACTCCGTCGACATCGCCCTGTTCGGACGCATGGTCGCCGACGCCGCCGACTTCAACGTCGACGCCGCCGTCCAGGTCGCCCACGCCATCAGCGTCCACCGGGTGGAGAACGAGTCCGACTACTACACTGCCGTCGACGACGAGAACACCGAAGAGGAAACCGGCGCCGGGATGATCGGCACCGTCGACTTCAACTCCGCCACCCTCTACCGCTACGCCGCCCTGGGCGTGCACCAACTCGCCGCCAACCTCGGCGAGGGCCTGCGCGAGGACGAGGCCCGCACCGAGCCGGTACGCCGCGCCGTCGAGGCGTTCGTCCACGGCTTCGTCGCCTCACTGCCCACCGGCAAGATCAACACGTTCGGGCATCACACCCTGCCCGACGCCGTCATCGTCAAGCTCCGCACCACCCGCCCCGTCAGCTTCGTCGCCGCCTTCGAGGAGCCCGTCCGCGGTGACCAGGGCGGCCACCTGCGCGAAGCCGCCGACCGTCTCGCCGCCTACGTCCCGGACCTCGAACGCGCCTACGGCCAGCAGGAATCCACCCGCACCTGGATCCTGCGCATCGGCCCCAACACCCTCAAGCTCGCCGACCTCGGCACCGAGTCCGACACCCTGTCCGACCTCGTCACCGCCGTCGGACAGGCCGTCGCCGAACGCCTGGACAAGCCCGCATGAGCGTGCTCACCCTGCGGCTCGCCGGCCCCCTGCAGTCCTGGGGGGCCGCCTCCCGCTTCACCCGCCGCACCACCGAATCCGCACCCACTAAGAGCGGCGTCATCGGCCTGCTCGCCGCCGCCCAGGGCATCGACCGCGGCGACGACGCACGGCTCGCCCCCCTGGCAGCCCTGCGCTTCGGCGTCCGCATCGACCAGCCCGGCACCCGCATCCGCGACTTCCAGACCGCCCACCACGCCGCCACCGGCCAGTCCATGCCCCTGTCCGAGCGCTTCTACCTCGCCGACGCCGTCTTCGTCGCCGCCCTGGAAGGCGACCACCCCCTGCTCGCCGACCTCAACGCCGCACTCACCCACCCGGTGTACCCGCCCTTCCTCGGCCGCCGGTCCTGCCCACCCGCCCAACCCGTCGACCTCGGCCTCCACGACACCACCCTGGAAACCGCCCTCCAGCAAGTGCCCTGGCAGGCCTCCGCCTGGTACCGCAGAGCACACCGCACCCGCCTCCCGCAAACGCTGACCGTCCTGCGCGAAGCCACCCCCGGCGAACCAGGCGCCGCGCAGGACCTGCGCGACCAGCCGCTCAGCTTCTCCGCCGCACACCGCCGCCACGCTCTGCGCACCGTCATCACCACCACGGTGCCCCTCCCCGCCACCGCCCCTGCCGCCCGTGCAGTGGAGCACGATCCGTTCGATGCCCTGGAGGAGGAGAACAGCTGATGTTCCTCACCCGCTTCCGCGTGAACACCGCCCGGCCCGGCGCCCGCCGCCTGCTGTCCTCGCCGCAGACCATGCACGCCGCCGTCATGTCCGCCTTCCCCACCCTGCTGCCCACCGACAGCCCACCCCCCGACGGGCCCCGCGTCCTGTGGCGCCTGGACCACCAGGCCCGCGCCGAGGTCCTGCTCTACATTGTCAGCCCCCACCAGCCCGACCTCACCCACCTCGTGGAACAAGCCGGCTGGCCCGCAGCCGCCGCAGCCGACCCCCACAACCCCGGATGGCACACCCGCCCCTACACCCCGCTGCTCGACCGGCTGACGGCTGGCGACCAGTGGGCCTTCCGCCTCACCGCCAACCCCGTCCACACCATCCGCCGCCACCCCGACGAACCCCGCAAGATCACCGCACACCTCACCCCCGTCCACCAGATGCGCTGGCTCCTCGAACGCCAGGACCGCTGCGGCTTCCGCATCCTCGAGAAACCCGACGCCCAGCGCCTCCTGCCCAGCGGCACCACCCACCACGGAAAACACGAACACCACGGCGACCGCTACGAACTCTCCGTCAGCGACCGCACCCCCCGCTCCTTCGACCGGTCACGTGAACCCCGAACCAGCGGAAGAACCAAGCCGGTCACCCTCGTCACCGCCACCTTCGACGGCCGCCTCGAAGTCACCGACCCCCAAGCCCTGCGACACACCCTCGCCCACGGCATCGGCCGGGCCAAAGCCTACGGATGCGGCCTCATCACCCTGGCACCCGCCACACAGCGCCCCGCACCACAACGGGCCTCATGACCACCATCTCCCAGCGCACCGCACTGACCCCACGCCAACTCACCCGCACCGCCGAACGCCTCTCCTTCGTCTACCTGGAACGCTGCACCATCCACCGCGACGCCAACGCCATCACCGCCCAGGACGCCGAAGGCACCACCCACATCCCCTCCGCCACCATCGGCACCCTCCTCCTCGGACCCGGCACCCGCATCACCCACCAAGCCATGAGCGTCCTGGGAGAAACAGGCGCAGCCGTCTGCTGGGTCGGAGAACGCGGCGTGCGCTACTACGCCGCCGGCCGCGCCCTGTCCCGATCCTCCGCACTCATGGAAGCCCAGGCACGGCAGTGGGCCAACAACCGCAGCCGCCTGGCCGTCGCCCGCGCCATGTACCAACTGCGCTTCCCCGACGAAGACCCCGCCGGGCTGACCCGCCACGAACTCCTGGGCCGCGAAGGACGCCGCGTCAAAGCCTGCTACCGCGCCCAGGCCGCCCGCACCGGCCTCACCTGGCAGGGACGCCAATACGTGCCCGGCGACTTCACCGCAGGCGACCCGGTCAACCAGGCCATCACCGCAGCCGCCCAATGCATGTACGGCATCGCCCACGCCGTCGTCGCCTCACTGGGATGCAGCCCCGCTCTCGGCTTCATCCACTCCGGCCACGAACTGTCCTTCGTCCTCGACATCGCCGACCTCTACAAGACCGAGTTCGGCATCCCACTCGCCTTCGACATCGCCGCACAGGACCCCGAAGACACCGGCCCCCGCACCCGCCGCGCACTGCGGGACCGCATCAACGAGACCGCCCTGCTGGAACGCTGCGTCGACGACATCAAACGCCTGCTCCTACCGGCACAAGCCGATGCGGCCGACCCCGACGAGCACCGGGACGTGGTCACGCTGCAAAGCGACGGCGGCCGCGAGGTCCCCTCCGGATACAACCATGGCGAGACCGACGACTACGGCCCGGTGAACTGGTGACCGTCATCGTCCTCACCAACTGCCCCGCAGGCTTGCGCGGCTTCCTCACCCGCTGGCTGCTGGAGATCTCCGCTGGCGTCTTCGTCGGCAACCCCTCAGCCCGGATTCGCGACGTGCTGTGGAACGAAGTCCAGCAGTACGCCGGTCAGGGCCGCGCTTTGCTCGCCCACACCACGAACAACGAACAAGGCTTCACCTTCCGTACTCACGACCACGCATGGCAGCCCATCGACCACGAAGGCATCACCCTGATCCACCGTCCAGCCGCCACGCCACCCCGGGAAACGAGCAGCCCGTCAGCTGAACCATCCGGATGGAGCAGGGCCGCCAAACGCCGACGATTCGGCAGAGGAAAATAGCCTGTATGTCTAAATTGTCTATTTCTTTGAAAGTGCTCCGAAACTGGTCGTGGCGGAGCTAAAGGCCCAGGTCGCGCAGTCTGCTCCCCGCGCCCGCGGGGATGGTCCCCCGCGCCGCAATGTCTCCCGGGACACCCTCGACTGCTCCCCGCGCCCGCGGGGATGGTCCCCACGGCAGGTGGGTGGCCGACTGCCCGTGCAACTGCTCCCCGCGCCCGCGGGGATGGTCCCCGGCGCTGACCGTGTAGGTCTGCTTGTCCCAGCTGCTCCCCGCGCCCGCGGGGATGGTCCCAGTTACCTTCGCGGGCTGGGGGTGTACGGGGCCTGCTCCCCGCGCCCGCGGGGATGGTCCCCCGCCGCCCCTCCGACCGTGCTGCCTGCTCAGCTGCTCCCCGCGCCCGCGGGGATGGTCCCCCGGACCCCTCGCAAGAGGTGTTCACCGTCGCCTGCTCCCCGCGCCCGCGGGGATGGTCCCCAAGGCGTACCTGAGCGCGTACCTGGTGGCCGACTGCTCCCCGCGCCCGCGGGGATGGTCCCGTGGTGCGGTGGTCGCAGCACGGGCATGCGTGCTGCTCCCCGCGCCCGCGGGGATGGTCCCATGTGAACGAATCCTCTTCTGGGTCGCGACTCCTGCTCCCCGCGCCCGCGGGGATGGTCCCGTCCGCAACGGTATTTCGGTCGCAGGTCGGCACTGCTCCCCGCGCCCGCGGGGATGGTCCCGCCAGCGATTCGGGGGCGACCTCGGCGGCGGCCTGCTCCCCGCGCCCGCGGGGATGGTCCCCTGTCCGGCGGCCTGGTAATCGACTCCGTGTCCTGCTCCCCGCGCCCGCGGGGATGGTCCCAAGGATTTCGGCCTGAAGCCGGGCGCGGAATCCTGCTCCCCGCGCCCGCGGGGATGGTCCCTGGACCGTATTCAGAGCCGGGGGCGCCTGGCTCTGCTCCCCGCGCCCGCAAGGATGGTCCCGGTCCGCTTCTGATGAAGAGGGCCGCCGAACGCTGCTCCCCGCGCCCGCGGGGATGGTCCCCAGCGCCAGGAGCTCAGCCCGGGCCCGCTTCTCTGCTCCCCGCGCCCGCGGGGATGGTCCCCAGCGCCAGGAGCTCAGCCCGGGCCCGCTTCTCTGCTCCCCGCGCCCGCGGGGATGGTCCCGGGGGGCCCGAGTTGATCGGCTCCAGGTTGTACTGCTCCCCGCGCCCGCGGGGATGGTCCCCCACCCGGCCGAGGCTGGACTTGAGGCGCCCCCTGCTCCCCGCGCCCGCGGGGATGGTCCCGGCGCCGTCCTCGCCCGCGGGGATGGTCCCTGGGCCGGCGTGAGGGACTTGCCGAGGACCTCCTGCTCCCCGCGCCCGCGGGGATGGTCCCTCTGCGCATCGTGGGGTCTGTGCATCGAGGCGCTGCTTCCCGCGCCCGCGGGGATGGTCCCGTGATCTCCGAGCCCCGCCCCGAGCCCTGCTCCCCGCGCCCGCGGGGATGGTCCCGAGACCCGCACCAGCGACGACCTGCGGAGCGACTGCTTCCCGCGCCCGCGGGGATGGTCCCATCATGACGGTCTACGACACCGGCGACTCGTCCTGCTCCCCGCGCCTGCGGGGATGGCCCCGGCCAGTAGGCGTAGGGGTTCCCGGAGGGGATCTGCTCCCCGCGCCCGCGGGGATGGCCCCAGCAGGCTGGGTCGAGCAGGACAGCAGCCATTCTGCTCCCCGCGCCCGCGGGGATGGCCCCGACGTGTTCGAGCGGGTCGGCGGCACCGTCACCTGCTCCCCGCGCCCGCGGGGATGGCCCCGGGCACGAGCCCGTCAACGCACCCGCGACCGGCTGCTCCCCGCGCCCGCGGGGATGGTCCCAGCATGGAACGTCCGCTCTACGACGAGTGGAACTGCTTCCCGCGCCCGCGAGGATGGTCCCCAGCTCCAGATGACGGTGTCACCGTGACCGCCACGGCGAAGTGCAGATCATTGGAACCTTCTGAACGCCAGTCTGTGGCGAGCCTGTAGCAGCAGCCGCCCCTCGGGGTCGTTTTTGTGGCCGGTGAGGCCGTTGGTTTCCGGCACGTTGCTGTTGCATCTTCTCGGCGCAAGATCGGCAATCAGCGTTCTGTTGTCGCTGCGTTGCCCAACCGGCGCGTGAGCGCAGCCGATGTCCTTGCATGTCGTTTTGGCTATTCGTTCTGGTGTAGGGATGCAAGCTGTCCCGATTCCACGGCCCATTCACGATCGAGGATCGCGTGCACAACAGAGTCACGCCATAGGCCTGCCTTGAAGACGTGCTCGCGGATGGTGCCCTCTTCGATCATTCCTGCGGCTGTCATGGTTTTGGCTGATGCTCTGTTAAGCGGAGAGCGTGCTCCCCATACTCGGTGCAAGCCCAGCTCCTCAAAGCCGAGCGCGAGTAGAAGTCGCACGGACTCCAGGCCGTAGCCCACGCCCCACGCCTGCGGGCGCAAAGCGAAGCCGAACGTGGCTGCGCGCGGCTGATGCGGATCAAGAGCGAGCCGGCCGAGCCCGATCAGTTTGTCCGTGTTCCGTTCAGTGACCGCCAAGACGTACTCGGTGCGCGGCTCTGTTGTGGCTGAGGCGATGGACCGCGCCAGGATTTGTTCGACCTCGTGGCGTGTACGTGGCTCGAACGACAGGTGCTCCGTGGCTTCAGGGCTGCCGTAGATGGCGAACACTGCGGCGACATCCTCTGCAGTGAGTTCGCGGAGGCCAAGCCGCAGGCTTGATCGCTGAACCGGGTGCATGCTCCGGACTCTACCCGCGGGGGAGGGCGGGCCTGCTGGCGGGGAATGCTGCGATCTCCGCGCGAAGAGTAGGGCCGGTCATGGGTTCTTGACGGACGGGGCAGGATCGATGGCATGAGAATTCTCGTCATCGGCGGCACTTGGTTCTTGGGGAAGCGCATCGCGGAGGCCGCCCTGGCCAGACGGTGGCCGGTGTCCACCTTCAACCGGGGGCGCTCCGGAAGGGACGTTGAAGGAGTCGAGGCGATCCACGGAGATCGCACTGACCGCAGGGACCTTGAACGCCTCGCCCAGCACGGGCCGTGGGATGCCGTCATCGATACGTCCAGCTCCGACTTCACGCCCCGAGACGTACTCCTGGCCACGACCGCGTTGAGGGATGCGGCCCGGCGCTGGGTGCACATCTCCACCGTGTCCGTCTACAAGGGATGGCCCCACTACGCCCTCACGGATGCCTCGCCGCTTCTGGACTGCCCGGCAGATGCCGACGAGTCGTACGGCCACAACGGTGAGGACGGCAGCCCCACCGTGTACGGCTTCCAGAAGGCTGGGGGAGAGCGTGCCGTGACCGAGGTGTTCGGCGACGCCGCGGTGTTCCTCCGCCCCGGGGTCCTCCTTGGGCCCGGCGAGTACGTCGGCCGGCTCCCCTGGTGGCTGACCCGGGCGAAGCGCGGCGGGCGGATCCTTGCGCCTGCTCCGGCCGGACAGCGCATCCAGCCCGTCGACGTGCGCGACCTGGCCACGTTCGCTATCGACCAGGCAGCCGGCAAGACGAGCGGCGGGTACAACATCACGCATCCCGAGGGCATCACCTTCGCCGACTTCCTCGACGAGTGCCTGTCCGTCACCGGCGGGGCCGGGAAACCCGAGTGGGTGGACCCGGGCACCCTGGCCGAGCACGGGATCAAGCAGTGGACCGAGCTCCCTCTGTGGCGCGTCCACGAGGGAGTGTGGTCGGTCGACTCCAGCCGGGCAGTGGCCGAAGGCCTGCGGTGCCGGCCGATCGCCGACACCATCCGTGACACCTGGGCGTGGCTGGATTCGGACGGGCGCCCCGTGGACCACCCGAGATGGGGGGAACACGGGATCGCTCCCGAAAAGGAGGCGAAGATCCTCGCTTCTCTCGCCTGACTCAGGCTTCCAGTTGGAGCAGCGCGGAGCGCGTGCTGAGCTGGTGACTGCTTGCAGCGCGGGTGAAGTCCTCAACCCGGTCACGCAGCTCGCGTGACAACGTCGCGGCCCGGTAGGTCGGCTGGGCGAGGAACTGCTGGATCTGGCCGGTGCGCACGAGAACGCCCGTGACGCGCTGTTCCCCGGGGATGTCCCACAGCGGGGTCAGCGCGTCGGCGGCTCCCTCGACGTCGTCCGACAGCAGCCGGGCCATCGCCAGGTCCGCGGCCGCGCCTCCCAGGACGTGTGCCGACCGGCTGGCACGCGGCCGCCGGCTGATGAGATCCAGCGCGTGACGGGCGGACCGCTCGGCCTGGTCCCCGTCGTGGATCAGTAGCGCTGTCGAGCTGCTGGACATGGCCAGGCGCTCGGCACTGAAGCCGAATTCTCCGCCGACGCCGTCGTGGAGGTCATCGCGCGCCCCGCTGTCGCCTTCCACGGAGAGTCGCAGAGTGCGGCGGGCGGAATCGACGTCACCGAGATACCCGTGCGCGCGGGCTTCGATCGCCAGAAGGCGGCGTCGTGCGGTGTCACCCAGTCCGCCGTACGTCTGGGCGTGCCGCGCCTTGCTGACGGCTTCGGCGGGCATGCCGGTGAAGTAGGCGATGTACGCGAGGATTCCGTCCGCGTACGCCCGCAGAGGGTCGAAGCGGGCGCTTTCGCCGTAGAGGTCAGCCGCACGGGCCAGGCGGCGGGCGTTGCCGAACGAGCCGAGGTCGAAAGCGGCCGCGGCAAGGAGTGCCATCGTCTGGCCGGTCAGTTCGAGCAGACGCTGTTGCTGTGTCGGGATCTGCGTGCGGTCCCGAAGAGATTGCAATGCCTCCTGGAGTTCCCGGCCGCGCCGGAAGGTGTCGATCGGGGGCACGGTGGCGTAGGCGTGTGCGAGTGACGACACGTCGTCAGTGAGCTGGTCCAGGCTGGTGTCGGAGACGGATGCGGCAGCGGTAGCGCCAGCTTTGTCTTGAGCGTCGCGTGCGGTCATGGTGATTTCTTGCTCCAGATTGAATACGGGTGCCTGGGGTTCATCGGCCGCCGGCGGAGGGCTCAACAGGGCCATGACTTCGCATCCGAACATGGCTTGTAAGACGCGGCGGGTGTCCGCCGAGAGCGCTTCCGGGCGGATCTGCCCGGCCTTCCAGCGAAACACCGTTCGCTCGCTGCAGGTCGGGTTGTTGCCGCCCTTTCCGATGACCTCGACCGCGGTCCTGTCGAACAGGCTCACGAAGTCAGGGGCGCTCAAGTTGCGCCTGTCACTGAGGAGCTTGAGCAGTGTCTCGGGTTGTTCCGTCACTTTGCCCCCAGTGATCAAGCGTTGGCCTGTCGGCAGCCGATTTGCAGATCCATATGTATCGAAGAGACCGCGCAGTCACCTTCCAGTGCAACACATCAGAAGTGAATGGCAGTTGGCTGCCAGTCAGATGGCATTCCACCGCGTGGTGGCGCCGAGACGGCAGTCCCCTGACATGGCGATGGCACCCCCTGCAAGGTCACGCTGATCAAACCCTCGCCGAGCGTGTTCGAACCAATACGCAAGACAGGGGTGCGCTGTACAGGCGGGCCCCTCATCCCCGGAGGACGTGATGACGACGACAGCCGTACGGACGCCTCATGAGGTCGCCCGCCGGGCCGGCACCGTGATGGACGAGAAATTCAAGGTCGCTCCACGCTGCGGCGACAATCCACCTCTCCCCGAGGACGCGAACAAGGTCGGCGTGATGCGACGGATCACCGCTGCACGGCTTCGGCACTGCGGGCTTGAGGCGCTGGCCGACGACGTGATGGTGCTCGTCTCCGAGATGCTCACGAACGCGCTGGTGCACAGTGGCGCGAGTGAGATCGGCCTCCACATCACCGTCAGCGAGGGCTACCTGCGTATCACTGTCATCGACGGCATGGCCGGCGCACCAGTACCCAAAGCGGTTGGCGAGAACGACGAGTCGGGGCGGGGCCTCGGTCTCGTCGAAACCCTGGTGAAGGCGCACGGCGGCGAGTGGGACACCAGCGAGTCGGGCGACCGGACTTGGTGCTCCCTCGCCTTACCAGCGGCGGCGCAGCTGTGACGGCGCCCGCCCTCACCGCCGGGTGGGAGCATCCGGTGCGGGCTGCGGTGCCGCCCTTCACCGCGGACGGGCTCCGGCAGGTTCTGGAGAAAGTCCAGCGGTGGGCGCCCTACGTCGACGGCATCCTCCTCGACGATGTTGCGGCCGTCCTCGACGACTACACGCCCAGCGAGAAAGAGACCGCCGACTTCGCCCTGCGGCTGCGCGGACATCTCCAGCGCCTTGCGGCCCTGGCCCTCAGCGATGGCCTGTCCATGCAGGACGAACAGCTCTGCGACCTGGTCGCACAGGCGCACGCCCTGCGGTCCGCGGTCCTGCCGGCCGACCGCCGGCAGGCGGTCGGACATCTGCGCCGGATGGCCTGGACTCTCGAGGCGCTCCTCGAGCGCATGGTGGCCCGCCAGCGACTCAAGGAGGAGCCGTGACCCACCAACTGCCCCTGCACCACCCACCCACCGAGACGAGAGAGAACTGCCCTGTGCGTACGACAGAGCCTGGTCTGGTCCCCTTCATCACTCAGCGGGCCGGTGAGGAGGCCGCTCCGGACAACCTCCTGATCGAGATGCATGCGTCGGGGCCGCGGCTGTACTACGGCGATGAGGATCCGCGGGACCGGGATGTGCGGGGTGTGCTGTGGGCGCGGTGCGGCTTCAACCCCGTCGATGACCGGGACCGTCCGACCGGCGTCCCGCAGTGGAAGATGATGCATCCCTTCCGGCAGCGGTTGTGCATGCAGCACCTGCTGTGCCAGGTCTGTCAGGAACCCGCGCGTACGCCGTTCGGTCTGATCTTCCTCGCCGGGCCCAAGGACGAGGATCCCAGGCAGGCGTCGATCCTCACCAACCAGCCGCCGGTGTGCTTCAAGCACGCCCGGGCCGCCGCCGAACTCTGCCCCCACCTGGCGAAGAACCCCATGGTCCTCCTCGCCCGCAGCGCCCCCTTGTACGGGGTGCTCGGCACGCTCTACGGGCGGATCGGCGGCCGGGTGGAGGTGGTCGCGCTGCCGGAGATGCCCCTGCCGTACGGGCATCCCAACATTCCCACGTTCCTCGCCTCCCAGATGGTCCGCCGCCTCAGCTCCTTCACCGTCGTCGACCTCGACGAACTCCTGGAGCAGGTGGCTGCCCGCACCTGATCGGCCCCGGCCCGGAGCCCGAGCGACTGCCACGCATCAGACCACCCGTCAGTTCAGGCCCTGCACGGCGACCGACCACGACCAAGAAGCAGCTGCCGCGCAGAGCGACGCCCCGCCACTCATCCCACAGGAGAGCCGCGTGACAACACCAACGCTGCCAGACATCGCCGCCTTACGGATCGGCGTTCTCTACGGAGGACACTCTCCCGAACGGCCCGGATCACTCATCTCCGGCGAACACGCCGCCAAGGCCCTGGCCGGAGCGGGCCTGACCACCGAACTCATCGACCTCGCCATCACACCCGCCTCCGTCCTGCGCGACCGCATCGACGTCGCCCTCCTCGGCCTGCACGGCCTGGGGGGAGAGGACGGGAAGATACAGGGCGCACTGGAAACCGCCGGCATCCCCTACACCGGCTCCGGTGTCCTCGCATCGGCCCTGGGCATGCACAAACCCACCTTCAAGAAGCTGATCACCCAAGCGCGCATCGACACCCCGACGTGGACCGTGATCGATCCGAACGTGTCGGTCGACGCCATGCTGTCCGTGGTGCGGTACTCCATCGGCTTTCCCGTGTTCGTCAAACCCTCCTCCGGCGGCGGCAGCCTCGCCGCCGGCATCGCGCACAACGAGGCAGAGCTGCGCCCGATGATCGAAGCAGCCGGCTCCGGTGCGTACGCGGAGTACCTGGTGGAGGAGTACGTGCCCGGCATCCCATGCACCGTCGGCCTGATCGAGGTGGACGGACGGCTGCTGGCCCTGCCCGTCCACGACGTGCAGACGCCGAACGACTTCTACGACTACGCCGCCAAGCACGACCCAGCCCAGCGCACCGAGCACTGCCCGTCGATCCTCCCGGCCCCTCTCACACAGAGCATGACGCACACCGCGCTGGCCGTCTTCAACCTGCTCGGCGCGCACGGAGTGCTCCGCGTCGACTTCCTGGCGAGCGCCCGGGGCCGCACCACGGTCCTGGAGGTCAACACCCTGCCCGGCCTGTCCGAACACGGAAACCTGGCCACGATGGCCCGCGCCGGCGGCATCCCGTACCCCCAGCTGATGCAACACGTCGTCAGGACCGCGTTCACCAAGGCCGGATACCTGCCGTAGAAGAGACTGGAGCGCATGAGCACCGCGTCGATCACCCACCCCGTGCCGTACTACTCGCAATGGGAGTCCGCTGCCCTTGTACCGCAGTTCATCACCGGCCGGCGCCAAGCGGCGGACGATCCGCTGTGGCAGAAGTCCGGCGCCGACACTCCGCAGGAGTACGCGTTCTGGGCTCCGCGGATGTGCGGGGTGGCCTGTCTGCGGATGGCACTGGACTTCTGGCGGCACCCTGTCCCGCCGTCGGTCCCGCTCGTCAAGGATCTCTGCGAGGCCGGGGCGTACGTGCGGGACGGGGACACCGTACGAGGTCTGATTTACCACCCGTTCGCCACCTACGTGCGGGCGCGGTGGGGACTGCACGCTCAGGCCGTCCCCGACCTGCCCGCCGGCGACGTCCGTGACGCCGTCGCGGCCGGTCGGCTGGTGTTGCTGTCCGTCCACAAGTCGATCCGGACGCCCGAGACGGACCCGCCCGGCAGGGGCGGGCACCTGGTGCTCGCCGTTGGTGTCAGTGAGGAGACGGTGGTGCTGAACAATCCTTCGGGTCTTCCCGGGCGTTCGCAGAAGGCCGCGGAGGTGACGTGGGATCGTCTCGGCGCTTTTTACGCGGGGCGGGGAGTGATCCTGGGTGAGTGATGACGGGATCGGTGAGAAGGAGCCGGGCACCCGGCGGATCGCTGTGCTCGGCGAGATGCTGGAGCTGGGCGACACCGCGGCGCAAGCGCACTGGGACATCGGCCAGGAGACGGGCAGACTCGGCGTGGACATCGTGATCGCTGTCGGCGGCGTCCTGGCCAAGCAACTCGCCCTCGGTGCGGCCGACGCCGGCGTCGACACCGCCATCGTGGGCGACAACGAAACCGCCACCACGCTCCTGGAGAAGCTCCTGCAGCCCGGCGACGTCGTCATCATCAAGGGCTCACGGGGCGGCATGCGATGGCAGATCGCCCAAGCGCTCACCGGCCAGCCCATCACCGGCATCCTCAGCTGACGGCACACCCAAAACCGGCCCCGCTCACCCGCCACCCCCGAGGCGGATGGGCGGGGTCTCTCCTTCCGCCCGCCACCAACAAGCCGAGCGACATAAGGCACCATTCGAGGTTGCCTGGCCCGCTGCGGCTGCGTACCGGCGTCCGGCGTCCGGGGCCCGGCAGGGCGGTCGGGCGGGGAGGGGGCAGCTGGGCTGCGCGGTCGGCATGATGAAGACCTGCGGCAGATTGACGCGCAGCGGCAGGGAGGCGATGAAGCCTACCGTCTGAGCGATGTCCTCGGGCTGGAGCCATGCCGTGGTCTCCTTCGACGCCTCCAGCCAGGCGTTGGCGCCGGCGTCCGTGACGTGGGACTGCAGTTCGGTGCCCGCGATTCCGGGCTCGATCGCTGAGACCCGTACCAGGCCGACCCGCTCCGGCTGACCGTTGAGCAGGCGACGGCGATGGTGTCCAGGTGGGAGGGGGTCGTTGCAGGCAATCCGGAGCCGTTCGGCGGGCTGACGGTGGTGCGTGCAGGCCTGGCCCGCAGCCCCTGCTGCTGGCCTGATAGCGGGCCACCTGCCGCCTCCACCTCTCAGGTTGGACCCGATCCACGTGGTGCAGGCGCTGTCCGTGTTCGAGACGCAGCCCACCGACGACGGCCGGCTGCTTGTGGGCAGCATGGCGTCGTCCACTGTCGCTCCCGGACGCTGCGGCTGCCCGGCGGGACGATCGAACCGCCTCAAGAGAGCGGCACACCCTCTGAAGATCGGGGAGTTGCGTCGGCATGCCGTGCGGAAGCTGATCGAAGGAGCCGGCCGCAGTTGGGCGACGCTGAAAATGCCGACGGGCGCGACACTGAGTGCGCCGACGAGTGAAAGCCTGATCGCCCTGCTGGGGTGGTCCCGGCAGGGCGATCGTCGGCGAGGTGTCGCTTGGGTCGGCAAGGTGCCGGACAGTGACGCCGGCAGGGTGTCAAGATCGTGCCAGCGTTGACCAGCAGAGCAAGGGAGTTGGATTCCGCATGGCACGGTGGATAGTGCTTGTTAGTCCTGTGGGAGGGATCGCCGCTGAGGCGTCGAGCGTTCGCACTCTGGCCGAGTTTGAAGGCAGTGCGGAGGAGGCGATGGCGGAGTTCGCAACGAGGGTGAACTCCTATGACCGTGACGTCACGAAGGTCACCCGGCGGGAGGTGTTCAGGTGCTCGGACCGGTCCTATTTTGTTCGGGTCAACGGGCGTCTCTCTCAGTTCGAGTACTTCTTCCAGCTTGCCGAGCTGGTGGCCGACACGAAGTAGGGCTGCGGCCGGGGGCCTCGTTGCTCAGCCCGCGACCAGGCCAAACAGCCCCGTTGACGCGCCCCTCTTGTCAACATAAGTTGACATGATGGGTGATGAAACGCTGCTTGCCTGCGGGATGGCCGCTGGTCCGCTCTTCACCGCCGCGTACCTACTCGAAGGCGCCAGCCGTGTGGACTACGAACTCTTCCGCCATCCCGTCAGTTCGCTCGCCCTTGGCCCCGCCGGATGGACACAGACCGTCAACTTCCTCTTCACGGGCTTGCTGTCGCTGCTCTTCGCCGTGGGCCTGTGGCGCGCTGGGCCGTCCCACGGGGGTGCACTGCTGATCGGCGTATGGGCGATCGGCCTGCTGGGCGCAGGCGCCTTCCGCACGGATCCGGTGAGCGGATACCCAGCCGGCACCCCCGATCAACTTCAGCACCCCACCCGCGCCGGGACTCTGCACGACCTGTTCTCCCTCATCGCATTCCTCGCCCTTGCCGCAGCCTGCTTCGTCTTCGCCCTGCCCAACTCGCCGGGATGGACCCTCTACTCGATCGCCAGCGGCGTGCTCTTCACCACCACGATGGCGCTCGCCAGTGCCGCGTTCAGCCAGCACCAACGCTGGGTGGACCGGGGCGGACTGATCCAGCGCGTCGCACTCACGATCGGCTGCACCTGGCAGACGCTGCTCGCCGTGCGCATTCTGCACACCTGACGGGCACCTCATACCGCTGCTCACGGCACAGACGATCTCTCCAAGGCTGGTGCGACACAGCATCGGAGCTGTCTTGGACAGGCCCCTTCGCCGGGCTGAGCCTGCAGCGCTTCACCACGTTGGTGAGCGCGCTGCGGCGCCAGGCCGGTAGAGGTTGGCCGTGGAGCCTTCGCCTGGAGGACCGAGTCCTGCCCGGGAAGGCCTACTGGCGCTCAAACGTGACGATGCGGCAGCTCACTCCGCTGTTCCGCATCTCAAAGCCCGCAGCAGACCGCGCCATCGACCACCTCCGCCCCAGGCTCGCACTCCGGCACGCCTGCGCTACCTCAAGGACGCCGTACTCGTCGTGGACGGTGTACCCAGCCGGGACCCACGCCGTTGCACCTGTGGCGGGCTGCTACGGCCTGGGGCAGCGTCAACGGGTGCGGGACAAGCGCGGTGAACATCTCTGGTGACGTATCGGGTCAGAGGGCTGGGTCGACTTCGGATGGAGGCAGGTCGGTCCTGACGCGGTGCCAGCGGGCCGGGTGCCGCCACCGGCCGGCCCTGTCCCGAGCGACGTCGACGCCGACCTCTACCACCAGTTCGGGCCGGATCAGCGTGACGGTGAGCGCCTCGCGGGTGCTCCACCCCGCGGAGAACGACCAGCCCGTCCATGGATGACCGGGGCCCGCGGCGGTGAGGAGCCCGGCGAGGGCTCGGTCGGCATCGTGGGGCAGGGTGGTGGTGCGGCCGGCGTACTGCAGATGTCCGGTCGTGTCGTATCTGCCGAGCAGGAGGGTACGCGGAGCGGCCGGCGTGCCGGTGATGGCGCCGACGATGGCCTCGGTCGTCTCGCGGGGTTTGTACTTCAGCCACCCCCTTGCTCCGGGCCGGTAGGTGTCGTCGAGCCGCTTGAAGACGATCCCCTCCATGCCGACCGTCGTCCAGGTGAGCCACTCGGTCACGACGGTCTGGTCGGTGGTCGACGGACACAGCGCCCAGGGCGTTGTCGGTCGGCGGGTGGTGAAGAGGGACTCGAGCGCTGAGCGGCGGCGCCGGTACGGCCACCGGGTGATGTCCGTGCCCGACAGGCGCAGGAGATCGAAGGCGACGAAGTGCGCCGGCCACTCGCCTGCGGCCCGGGCCGCGGCGGCGCCGCGCCGTGGCAGGCGCTGCTGGAGCCGCTCGAAGGCCAGCCGGTCTCCTTCCCACACGATGAGTTCGCCGTCGACCGCGGTCCTGTCGGGCAGCTGGGCGGCGCTGTCCACGATCTCCGGGAACGCCTCCGTCATCTGCGTGCCGCGCCGCGAGCGGAGCTCCACCCTGCCGGTGTCGAGGGAGAGCTGGGCCCGGTATCCGTCCCACTTCGGCTCTGCGGCCCACCCCGGCCGCAGAACCGGCTGGGGGATAGGGGTGGTCAGCATGGGTGGCGGCATGGTCCAGGTCACCCGCCATGCCTTCCACGTCAGGCAGTTTTGTCGGCCGGTGCCCACCCGAACGCGCGCCGTCTGTCCCGGGGCGTCCGGGCGGTGCCGGGCCTGCGGGTCAGACCGCCGGTGTCCGGGTGCCGGTGAAGCGGACGGTGTTTCCCCAGTTGGCCTGGGCGGTGGCCATGCACCAGTGGCACAGGGGCAGGCCGCCGTGGCCGTATTTGTGGGTGTGGCGGTGGCAGCCGGAGCAGGGGCCGACCTGGCTGGTGGAGCAGGTGAAGGTGGACGGGTCCGGTTCGCTGAGCGGCGGCGGGGGAGGAGCGCTGGTCATCAGGGGTGTCCTGTCGGGGATGGTCGTGAAGGGAACCGCGGGCGAGGCCGTGGAGGGCCGGGGTGCCGGTCCGTGCTGCGCGGGGGAGAGGGCTGGGCGCATAGCCGGTCGAGGTGTCGCGGGCGAGGCCGACGGGGGCGGGATGGGCACTTCGGTAAGTCGACGATGTCCAGTGCGGTGTCCGGGCGGCAGTGGCTGCAGGCGCGCAGGCCCGATGCGAGCAGCGTGCGGGCTTCGTCGCGGGTGATGGCGCGGCGGCGCCTGCCCGCGATGTGGCAGTCACCCGTGTGGACCTCGCTGGGCGGGCGGCCGCTGCCGATGCCGAGCTCGACGATCCACTGCGGTGGTTCGGGCCGGCGCCGGCGGCCGCGTTCCTGCTCGGCCTCCCGGGCCTGGATGGCGGCGATCTTGTCGTCGATGCGCTGCAGCCACAGGGTGTGCCAGACCCGCAGGGTGTGCAGTCGCCCCAGGTCAGGTGGCAGGTCGTCGAACATGTTCCATCCCGGTTTTGGTTGCCGCGGAGTCGCACCTCTCGCGTGTTCGAATTCTAGTTCGATATTGTGGGTGGGGAGAGGCGGTGGGTGCCATGGCGGCAGGAATCGAAACGAGGGGGCCGAGCGTGATGCATGTGCGCTGCCCCGACCGGCTGCCCGAGGACCGCTACCGGGAGGTCCTCGAACTGCTCGCGGACCTCTCACCGGTCGTCCAGGCACTGCCGCCGGCCGCGGCGCTGGTGGAACTGAAGGGCGCCCTGCGCTTCCACGGCACGGACGCCCGGCGCCTGGGGGAGGTGCTGCGGGTGCGGACCCTGACCCGCCTCGGCATCGACGTACGCGTCGGGATCGGGCCGACCGTCACCGTCGCGGCTACCGCCTGCGCACAGATCGCCGGTACCGGCGGCGTTCTGGCCATCGATGCCGGCCAGGTCACCGACTGGCTCCACCCACTGCCCGTCGAGGCCCTGCATGGCATCGGCCCCCGCCAGGCCGCGGTACTGCGCGACTACGGCGTGCACTCGGTGGGCCTGCTGGCCGCGATCCCGCCGGCCACCGTGCAGCGCCTGCTCGGCGGCCGGGCAGGCCGACTCGCCACCGACCGCGCCCGGGGCATCGACCCCCGCCCGGTCACCCCGAAAGCCCTGCCGGCCTCCGCGACCGTGCGGCACGCCTTCGCCCGGCACACCCTGGACGGCACCACGGTCCGCGCGACCCTGCTCGATCTGGTGGTGCAACTCGGCCGGCTCTTGCGGAGCCGGGGCCAGGTGGCCCGCGGCCTCACCCTGGCCCTGCGGTTTGCCGGCGGCACGTCCTGGGAGAAGACCCGGCGCCTGCCCGAGCCCTCCGCACACGACGAGGACCTGCGCACCCTGGCCTACCGGCTCATCGACGCCGCGGGCCTGCAACGCGGCCGCCTGACCGGACTCGCCCTCACCGGCCACGACCTGGTCGGCGCCGACCAGATCGCCGAGCAGATCAGCCTCGACCAGGCCCGCGAAGACCGCCTGAGCGCCGAAGCCGTCAGCGACCGCATCCGCGCCAAGTTCGGCCCCACCGCCATCGGCCCAGCCGCCACCCTCCTCAACACCGCCTAATGCAGAGGCGAGCGTTGATGCTGCGACCACCCGGCCTGCTGCGCCCGGATCTGCTGCCCCATTGGCCCTACGCCGAGGCCGTCGACCAGGCCCTGGCCGATGCGGGCATCGCGCCGGGCACGGTCCGCATCGGGCACGCCGGCCGAGAGCACGGTGAAGCGATGTACCTGCTACTGGGCTGGGACATGAGCCGCACGCGTTGTGCACGGACAACGGGGCGATGATCGCGGCTGTCGGAGACCTGCTGATGCGTTCCGGCACCGAACCCGTACCCCTCGATGTGTCCATCGACCCGTTCGCGCCCCTGGAGTACGCCTCCCTGCCCCCGCTCGCCACCCCCGCGGCCCGGGCCGCGTGATGGGACCGGCCGTCCGCATCGTCCCGCGCCTGCTGCCCTACCGCGACGGGATCCGGAACGTGTACGCCGACGCCTTCGGTGCCCCGCCCTGGAACGAGGAACCCGCACGCGCGGACTCCTACCTGGACCGACCGGGAACCGATGAACTGGGCCCGGGTTCGTCGCAGCCGTCGCGCTGCGGGAGCACACCGTCCTCGGCTGGGCCACGGCCTGGACCACACCCCAGCCCTTCCCGATGGAACGCTGCTATCCGCAGATCGCGGCCGCACTCGGCGAGCAACGCACCAGGGACTGGCTGTGCGGCGCCCGGGAAGTCGACGAACTGGCGGTCGCCACCAGCGCCCGCAGCACCGGCCTCGGTGCCCGCCTGCTGCGTGCAGTGACCGAGGACCGCGCGGACGGCCGCTGCTGGCTGCTCACCTCGGTCGGCGCCACCGACACCCTGCGCTTCTACGCACGCACCAGCTGGACCGCAGTCACCCACCCCACACCGTCGGGAGCGAACCTTGCGGCGTTCCTCGGACCCCGACACTCTGCCCGCGCCCTCGCCCCCCGCCCTCTGTGACCACCGAACCCGTCGAGCACTCGCACACCCGCACCGCCGACATCCGCTGGCGCCCCCGCGGTGTCCTGACCGCCCTGCCCTGAGATCGTCCCAGCGCACGCGCTCGCCACGCTCCAGGCCCTGCGATCTGCTGCTGCGCTACGACGAGAACGGCGGCTTCTGGGCGACGCCCGGGGGCTCACTGGAGGACGGGGAGGACCACTCCACGGCGACGCTCCGCGAGCTGAGCGAAGAACTCGGTATCGACGAGAAGGCGGTCGAGTTGGGGGCGCAGCTCGCGGAGCGCAGCAAGGACCACCTCGTCGGTGGCCGGGAGGTCCGCCAGGTGGAGAAGTACTTCCTCACCCGAGTCTGCGCCGCCGACGTTGACCCGGCCCGGGCATCACGGCCCGACAACAGGAACGCTCGGCGGTGCTCCGCCGGGCCCCCGCAGCCGGCGGTTGGCTGCGGTTGCGCGCTGCAGTGATGCAAGATCCGAGGTTGCCGCCCAGGCCCCGTAGACCTCGGCCGGGTGGGTGGCGATTTTGCCGAAGTGCGTCCGCCGTCAGGAACGAGAGCCGCGGCGGGAACGGGTCACGAGGAGCATTCCGCTGCCGAGGGCGAGCGCGGCGGCCCCGCCGAGAACGGCGGCTTGGCGGCCGCTGCCGGTGTGGGCGAGGCTGGGCCTCGAGCCGTGCGCCGCCTGAAGGATCAGCTCCGTGACCGCGTCCGAGTTGGTCTCCATCACGTCGTGCGGGGCGTCGACTTCGACCGTGGTCGAGCCGGCCCGCTTGGCCATGAAGCGCAGGTTCTCGGTGCCGATCGTGCGGTCGTCATCTGCCACGAGGTACCACGACGGGATCGTTTTCCACGCGACCGCTTCGGTCGGCTGAACGTTCGTGGTCGCGTTGAGGGGACGCTGGGCGGCGGCGAGGACAGCGGCGCGAGCCGCGTCGACCCGGTTGCTGAGGAAGACGTTGTTGAACTTCTCCGGCTTGAGGTACAGGTCGACGTCCGTGGGGCCACCCCCGAGGGGCACGGCGCTCAGCGCCGTCGGGAGCGGGGCGTTGGGGTCGTCGGTGAGCTGACTTCCGGGGAACTTCGCGGCGAGCTCGCCGGTGGTCTCGCCCTTGTCCGGGGCGAAACCCGCGATGTATACGAGGGACTTGACGTTCGGGTTGCCCGCGGCCGCGTTGGTGATCACCGCGCCGCCATAGGAGTGACCGACCAGAATCACGGGGCCGTTGATCGTCTTCAGTCGGGCGGCGAGGTAGGCGGAGTCGCCGGACAGGCTGCGCAGCGGGTTGGCGGTGGCGATGACCGGATAGCCCTGCGCCTGGAGACTGCTGATGACCTCGCTCCAGCCCGAGGCGTCGGCCCAGGCACCGTGCACAAGCACGACGGTCGGCTTCGCGCTCCCGTGCAAGGCGGGGGAGTCTCCCGCGTCGCGTGCCGCAGCGGGGCCGGCGGATATCGCGGATATGAGGGTGACAGCGGGAAGAACCGCGGCCAGCGGCAGGAGTCCTCGGGTACGGGCGATGTTGCGGCGGACAGAATTCATCGGTCACTCTCCCTCGACAGCACTGACTGCTACCGACCCTGCCTCGGGCTCGCTTGGCCAGCAGTGCGGGAGAGCCGGACAGGTGACGGCCGCGCCCTCCCGCAACCGGAGCCGCCCGGCGCGGGGGCGGCAGCAGGGCTCGCACCTGCGGTGGGGAGGACGTGCGCTGCGCTTCTGCGATGCTCCGGATCTGCGGATTACCCCGCGTTGGAGGAGAGGACCCGAGGATCGTGCGCGCGACGCGGTACAGGATCGGAACACCCCCGCGTCGGCGGGAGGCCTCATGTCGGATCAGCTCCTTGCCCAGCTGCGGAACATCCCGAGTTGATCATGGTGGTGAGTGACGGGACTTGAACCCGCAGTGCCCTCGCGTTGGCGGAGAAGGCGACACTGGCGAGTTCCGCTGCGGTATGCGCCTTGGAACATCCTCGCGGCGGCGGGGCGACTGCCCGGGTCACGGCGACGTACGCCAGCCGCGCGGAACACCCCCGCGTCGGCAGGGAGGACTCGTCGACCTCGACGAACTGCTGGAGCAGATCAGTGCGCGGGCCTGACAAGCCCCTGCCCGGTGGCCGGATGACCCCGCGCCCGGCCACCGGGCAGGCCCCACCGTCCCCCGTGGCGGTCGAGCCGGAGATGCCCGCAGCGGGACGAGGTCGCCCGGCCGCCGTCGACGCGAGGCGTCCGGTCGGGCCAACTTCTGCATGGCGTACGGCAGTTCGAGCAGGCTGGCGCCTCGGTGACACCCTTCTGCGAGATCTAGAGCCAGAGTCGTTTGCCCTATTTCGACCTTTAGGTGCCAGGGTTGCGCGCGGCCGTGCGCCGTGATCGCGGCCGCTGTGCCGCGTCCGGTCCTGACGAATCCAGAAAGGGCGTCCTCAACGCCCGAGAAAGGAGCCCGTGTGACCCTCTCCCCACCCGGCCCGAACCTGTGCGCGTCCTGGGAGACGCTCGCCGACGGCCTGCAGGTCCAGCGCCTGGCCCTGCACCTGCCGCAGCTGCGCGAGCAACTCCTCGCACCGCCCGGCGGCATCGCCTTGTTCGCGCAGACCCCGCCGAGCGCGCTGACCGCGCGCCCCGACCCGCTCGCCGAACCGCCGGCCGAGGCCGTCATCGACCAGGCCGGCCTTCAGCACTGGCTGCACATGCCGGCCGCATACGGAACGACCGACGCTGGGACGAACCCCTTGGCCGCGAGCGCCGACCAGGTCGCCGACACCCTGCTCGAGGGTGTCACCGATCGGGTCGTCCGTGCTGCGGTGGCCGCCGTGTGCACGGCGTCGGCCTGGTGGACAGGCGCGTTCGCTGTCATCCGTCACCTCGGCGTCCACCACACCTCCCTCCAGCCCGTCGATACCGCGATCACGCTGAAGACGCTGCAGAGCGCGACGAGCATCGTGGCCCTCGGCACAGCCCAGCGGGTCCTTTCCGAGCAGCTGCGCACTGCTGCGGCGGACGAAGCCGTACGCATGGCCTACTGCCGCGCGATCACCGAGAGCATCGTCGCCGAGAGCCGGCTCCCCGGGCTGCTGGAGGAGCTGGGCGAGCTGCGGCTGGTCGACCTGGTATCGACGTCGATCCCGTGGCGTGGCCGCTTCACGAAGTACGCCGGGGGCACCGGCGCCGGACAGGTGGAGTAACCCGATGGACCGATACCCCTTCATTGCCGTCGAGGGCCTGGATGGCACCGGCAAGACCACCCTGCGCAAGGGCCTGTTCCGCCTCTTCGAGGGCCTGTTCCGCGTCACGCCGCTCGCCGTGCTCACCACCAACTTTCTCGACGCGGCGGTCGCGCCGGACCTGGTGGAGGGCAAGTACCAGCCCACCGAGGAGAACCGGGACCGCTACCTGGCGGCGCTCGCGGCGGACAAGCAGGCCACCGCCGGCCGACTGATCGCTCCTAGCCTGCCGGCCCGCCCGGTCATCGCGGACCGCTGGCTGTTGTCCGAGCTGGCCTTCTTCGCGGTCAAGCACGACCGCGCCCCGAAAGAGACGTACGCCCGCCTCACCGAGCAGCTCCACCTGGTGCCCGACCTCACGCTTGTCCTGGACATCACACCGGAGACCGCGATGGAACGGGCTGCCGACCGCTCGGGGGACGCCACCCGCCCCGACTGGGATGTGCTGGACGTTCAGACCCGGGTCCGAGAGGTCTACCAGTCCGTGGCCGACACGCCTGGCGCGTTCCCCGCCCTAGGAAAGATCGTCCGGATCAATGCCGCGCAGGACCGCGCCACCGTCCTGCACACCGCCTGGCAAGCCCTGGCCCATCACGGCCTACTGCCCGACCGTGAAGGAGCCGCGTCGTGACCACGCGCACCGAGGCCGACATAGCCCCGCTCATCACTCGGCTCACCGCCGCAGCGGGTGCCCGCCGCCCGCTGCGGGCGATCAGCGCCGCGAGCGCAGTGGCCGCCAAGGTCGCCATGGAGACCGGCTTTGACGCCCTGTGGGTCTCCGGCCTGGAGGTCTCCACGGCCCTGGGGCTGCCGGACGAGAACGTGCTGGGACCGCGTGACCTGGCCGACACCGTTCTCGCCCTCACCCGGACGACGGCGCTGCCGGTGAGCATGGACATCGACAACGCCGGCGGCACCCCCGCCACGGCCCGCCGGTACGCCGGTGACCTCACACGCGCGCACTGCAGCAAGGTGCGCGGTGAACCGGCGTCCTGCGCACCTGACCGAGCGCGAGGAGCAGATCCTGGCCTGCATTCGACGGTCGATAGCGGAGCGTGGAGAGGGTCCGACCATGACGGAGATCGGTGCCGCGGTCGGGCTGCGCAGCAAGGGCACGGTCGCCTACCACCTGCGTAACCTCGAAGTGCGCGGCGCACTCGTACGGGACGGGTCCGGCTGGCGCACCTGCCGCCTGACCACGTGCCCCCCACCGAGCTGACAGCGACCACGACCTGACGGTCTTCCTGAATCACGCGGGCATCCAGGATCCCGACAATCCTGGACGACCGCGGCTGGATCGGGTGGCGCGGCCGCCGCGCCCACCAGTGGAACGCCACCCGAGCAGAAGCGTCCGCTCGACAGACGCCGACGGCGGGAACAACCGGAAAGCACAGCCTGCAAGCTGGCCGATTCTGAAGTGATGCAGGAACCGGTTGGCGGATCAAGGCGACGCCCTGACGATCGAGCGTCCGTCAGCAACTCCCCACCTGTCATGGAAGATTCCTACCGGCAAACCAGCACTCAGCAGGCCAAAACAAGCGAACACGCCAAGCCGCAGCCGATCTGAGCGCTTCACTCGCAATCCCTCCAGGGGTAGCGTGATCCCCACATCACCGAGCACCCCCACGGAACCTGCGCCTTCTATGTCCTATTTGCCGGAGTCGATGAAAGTGTGCAAAACCTCGCCTCAGGCGAAGTAAGCCCGCAGGTCGCACAGTCTGCTCCCCGCACCCGCGGGGATGGTCCCACCGAGCGCCGCCGCGTGCTGGGGCGGGCCGCCTGCTCCCCGCACCCGCGGGGATGGTCCCTCGTCAAGCAGCAGCGGGCGGCCCGCCGGTGACTGCTCCCCGCACCCGCGGGGATGGTCCCGACGTCGCCTCGTTCCGCACCGGCTACGGCACCTGCTCCCCGCACCCGCGGGGATGGTCCCGGCGACCCCAGGGCGCTCACGGGCGGACGCTGCTGCTCCCCGCACCCGCGGGGATGGTCCCTCGACGGTCAGGATGTCCGCGCCGGTCTGGCACTGCTCCCCGCACCCGCGGGGATGGTCCCCACCCCGGGACGGCGGCACAGCCGTTTCTCCGCTGCTCCCCGCACCCGCGGGGATGGTCACTCGCGTGTGTGCCTTGGTGGCGTTTCGGTAGGGGTCCGTGGGAAGAGGCCGTGGATGTGCGGCGGCACGAGGTCGTGTCGTGTCTGTTCAGGTGCACGGCGGGGTTGCTACAGGTCTGCCCATGTGCGGGGTTCGCCGCCGGTGAGTGGCACCCATGGTGGTGTGGCGGGGTCGTGGTTTTCGATGTCTTCCAGTACGGCGGCTGCGAGTCGGACTTCGCGGGCGAGGGCTGCCACGAGCGGATGTTGGGCGACCATCGCCTGCAGGTCCCGGATTCGGTGGTCGAGTCTGGCTCGGGTGGCGCCGGTGAGGACGAAGAGCACGCGGGGGAAGACCGGATACCAGCGGAGCCAGACCGGGCCGGTGGATGCGGGCTTGCGGCGGCCGACGGGTTGGGCCTCGTAGTGGAACAGTCGGGCGTACTCGATCAGCTTCACGGCGAGGCGTTCGCTGCTCATGGTGGTGCGGTCGACTTCGATGAACGCTCGGAGTTTTCGCTGGTGTTCGCCGGTGGTGACGGTGTAGTGCATGACGGCGTCGGCTACGAGCCGTTGTCCTTCTCCCAGGGGGTGGGAGATCTCGGGGGTCCAGTCCCAGGGGCCGTGTTCGTGTCCCAGTCGTTGGGCGTCGGCGGCGAAGGCCAGGTGGGTGCGCACGACGGTGAGTGTGTGCGGGGTTTTCAGTGAAGCGGCCGTTGTGGAGTTGATCGGATGGGGAGGACGGCCCCGCAGTGCGGGGAAGTCCCGCGTGAGGCGGGCTCCCTCGATCGTGAGGTACCAGGCGCGGGTGCGGTTGGACTGGGGGAGCACTGTGTAGTCGACAAGTTCCTCGTGCTGCAGTCTGTTCAGCGGGGTGGAGATGGTTTGGCGGGCGGCGTTGGGGCGCAGCATGTCGCGGAGTTGGCTGGTGGTGGCGATTCGGTGCTGGGCGAGCGCGGCCAGGAGCTGATGGGGCAGCGGCTCGGCGGGCCGGGGAGTGAACGACGCCGTGGGGGTGGTGGTCACTTGTATCTCCCAGCTCGGTACGGGTCATAGCCGACCTTGAGGAGACCCGCTGGCCCAGACCCGACCACCGACCACAATGCCCCGACCACGGTCACGATGGGAACACGAGAGCTGTGGTCGGCCCGACCGCGGTCTGGAATTGTTCTTCGTGTGAGGACGTGGGCAGCGCTTGAGGCTTCGCAGTCTGCGTCTGAATCCCTGTTAGGCAAAAAGGCGGGGAGGATGCCGCACAAGTGCCCGGGGGCCGGCCTTCGTCAGCGGTCGCCTCGTCCTGGACTGGGCGTGCAGAACCACGTGTGGCGTAAGGGTTCTGCCCCATCGGCGGGCCCGGTGGCGCCGGTCGACGCCGATGGTCGGGGCGGCCCTTCACCGCTCCTCTCACCGCTCCTCGACCAGCAGGACAGGGGGAAGGGGCAAAGGGGGGGGCGAACTTGCCCGCGCGGCTGGCGTCCGAACGGAGCGATGGCCGGCCCGGGATCCGAGGATCCCGGTGGGAGGTTGACAGCCTCCCCCGGCCATCGGCCGACACACCCGGCCCGCCGGGGTCACACGAAGGAAACCCACAGCCGGGTGCCGTACATCGTCAGGATAGCGCCGGCAGCGCGCTACCTCCGTTCGTGCGTGTTGTCCGCCTGCAGGGTGCCGCGGGCCTCGTCGATCGCCCTCTTCCATGCAATGGTGCTGCCGTGGCCGGGGTGGGACTCGGCCAGGACCTCGACGGTGACCGCTCCAGGGTCGGTGGCCGTGCGCAGGGCATGCACGGCTGCTGCCATGCGGCGCTCGTCGAGTTCGGCGCTGGTCGGGATCTGCTGGCGGGCATGTGCGAGAGCGGCGACCCGTCGGCGCTTGTAGCGGTTGCTGCTCAGGCCCCGGTTGCTGCGGAGGACGTCGTCCGGTCTGGCGAGCTCGGGCAGGATGCCGCGGGCGATGGCTCGGTTGAGTTCCAGGTGGTTGCTGTAGCCGAGCATTGGTGCGGCCTGCTTGGTGTCGAGCAACTCCTCCGGGTCTCCGTTCTCGGCCGGAGGTGCCGCCTGCGTGCGGGACTTGCTCTGGGTGTTGCCCGGGCCGGGACGCTGGTCGATCCAGTCGGCGACGGTGCCCAGATACCAGGAGCGGCGAAGCCGGCCGCCGTCGGTGGTCTCTGCGACATCGGGCTCGGGGAAGTACCCGGGCCGGTCCTGCAGCCAGCCGAGCAGGGTCACGGTCCGCTTGTGGCCGAGCACCTTGGCCACCTCCGACGTCGACATCAACCGATCGCGGGGGCCGGTGAGCAGACTGTGGCGGACGGAGGACTGGGACGTCTTTGCCGCGCGGTAGGCCGTCAGGAAGGGGCCGATGGTGCCGCGCTTCCACTGGCGGCGCCGGCCCTCGATCGCGTCCGGCTCCGGGCATCCGGTGGTGGTGCGGTCCCGGTACAGCTCGCTCAGGCGCGAAGGGCTGAGACCGAACTCGTCGTGGATCTGCTTGGAGTCCAGGAGTTCGTTCTCGTCGGTGCCGGTCATCGTCTTCCTCCAGGAAGGCGTGGTGAAGGGCGAAGGGCCGTGCGGGCCGGATGGGCGGAGGACGGCGAGGTCGTCGGCAGCGGTGACGCGTATATCTGGCGGGTGCCGTCGACCTGCATGCTGGTGCCCTCCTTTCGGGCGCGATCTCGGTGGGCCGTTGCAAAATTACACCAGTGCCAATTATTCGATACTAGATATACGAATCCGTGGTTGGCAAGCTGTAGATCGGGATCCTCGCTGACGGGTCAGTTGCACGTCATCCGGGCCCATGGGTACTTCGCCGTGGATCGCGTCGGATGACCAGCCCTGGCGCCCGTTGATCGGCAGACGTCCGGGGTGTCGGAATCGCCGCTGTTTCCTCGGTCGCAGTGGTTCGATCCGGTCCTAGACTTTCCCCCGCGCACCCAGCCGGGGAGGGCTGATGCGCCTTACGATTCCAGGGGAGCGTTTCATGGCAGCAGCGCCCACCACGTCCGACCAGCCGCAAGTGCGGGGCGTTTTCGACTGCGACGAGGCCCATCGCAGTCCACTCCGATCCGACTACGAGCGGATCTTCGATTCCGGTCTGGTCGTGCTTGACACCAACGTGCTGCTCAACCTATACCGCTCGAACGAGAGCACCCGCCGGGACACCCTTGCCGCCCTCGCGAGGCTTCGCGAGCGCCTATGGGTTCCACACCAGGTGCTCACTGAGTTCTGGCGTAACCGCGAGTCGCCGACCGTACGCCATCACCACGCAACCAAGGCCAATGAGGCGAGCGCCGCGCTCGATAAGGCGGTCAACGCGGCCCGGACAGTAGTGACCACCTGGCTGAACGCCGTCCAACTCAAGGACAACGAAGAGGCTGTAGAGCGGACCGACCGAGACCTGACCGAGCTCGCCGAAGCGGCCGGCAGCCTCAAGAAGTTCATCCGGGCGCAGGCCGAGTGCGACGCACTCAAGGAGACTGGCACCACTCACACTGACCCGGTGCTCAAGGCCCTGGAACCGCTTCTGCACGGCCGGGTCGGCGAGCCGCTGCCGTCGGATGAATACGACAAGGCCGTGAAAGAGGCGCAGGAGCGCGCCGACGAGGGGATACCGCCGGGGTACGAGGACTTCCGTACCAAGGAACCAGAGCTAGCAGCCGGTGACTACCTCGTGTGGGTACAGCTCATGGCGGAGGCCCGGCACCGCGGATGCGACGTTCTACTGGTCACGGGGGACGTGAAGAAGGACTGGTGGACCAACCGCGGATACGACATCCCGCCTCGTCCTCGTGCTGAACTCCTCCAGGAACTGCGGGAGCAGGCCGGGGTAGGGCTCTACATGCTCACTCCAAGCGAACTGCTCCGCTGGGCCAAAGAACTCCTCGAACTGAACGTGGACGAGGGATCGGTCCGCGACCTGGAGCAACTGGGCGAGGCATCGGCCGACAAAGTCTCCGAAGATGAAGCCTGGACGGCGGAGTCGCTGGCGGCGTTCATGGATGAACTGATGAGGCGTTATCCATCCCGAGTCAAAGCAATTGTTGCGGCTGCGGCGAACGGCGGGTTCGTGGACCGGGAGACGGTGTACGAGCTTGCCAGCTACGACGAGACACGCAGACTCCGCGGCTTCACCCAACCGATCGGCACTCTGTCGAGGGATCTGCAAGCGACAGGTGTGCTGACAGGAGGGGAGCCGTTCCTGCTTACCACTGTCTACGGCCACGCCACCGACCCTTCCTGGGCGAAGGGGTTCCGCATTCCCAGCGGGGTGATTCCCCTGCTTCGGAGCAAGTACGAGGGAGGCGACCTGTGGCAAACCCGAGACAGCGGCGAAGCTGGGAGCGAACCTTCCGACAGGGGCTAACAGACAACGGCTAGCACAATGAGTTACGCGATCAGGTGCCCACCAGCGCGTCCGCGCCATCAACGGCGCCGTCCCGACGGGAGTCGGGTGGCGTCAACTCGGGCAACCCGAGTTCGCTTTGGGCGGCCATACCAGAGGGTTCGCCCTCCCGGTACCGTCGTCCGCCCCGCGGTACACGCAGAAGTTGTCTGCAGCCGGTGGACGCCCCGATGCTCCGGTTACGTGCCCCACGGTCACCAGTGCCTCACTGAGGCAAGCGAGCCTCAACCGGATCGGCAGCCATTCGCAGGGCGGGGTTCACCCATCGTTCTCCAGGTCGAGTGCGCGGCGCAGCAGCTCGAGCAACTGCTTCGCGTCTGCGGGCAGGGCGGCCTCGCGCAGCAGGCGCTTCCGCCGGATCGGGACAGCGAGGCCGATGCCTGCTGGCGCACCAGGTACGTCCGGTTGGGCTACGAGGTGATAGTCGGCGGTGGAGATCATCTGCGGGAGGCATGGCCTTGGTCGGGGTCGCGTGACGGGCAGGGGCACGATGGATCGGTGCAGGGTCTTCCAGCGGGGTGGCTGGCCAGTACCGGAGCGCGGCGGTAGTGCATGGCAGTGCCGTTGAGCATCGGGCAGTGCGCGGCCGCGTAGGGCAGGCATTCCGGGTGCAGAGCGGGTTCGGGTGAGTAGCCGCGGGCCTGGTCGGCCGGTCGGACGATGAGGAAACACCGCTCGTCCAATTTGTGGCCGCAGATTTGGCACAGGTGGTCGCGGTAGGCGCGGAACACGCGCTCGGCGTCGAGGCTTCCGAAAGCGGCATGGCCGTTGTGGATCATGGAGACCCAGGGCACGATGAGCCCGCCGGCCAGGGGGCGGTGCGTACACCGCTGGGGTATCGCCAGATTCATGCGGAGATCGATCCTTCACAGACTGATCGGATCCGGCCGGGCACGCCCGTGCCCGGCCGGATCGACAGGGTGGGATGGTGGGGTCGTCAGACGCTGGACCCGTTTGTGAACGGCGCTCAGAGACGGGCACTTCCGAAGTGCACTGCGGTGGCCGTCCTTTCGCCCGCTTGTCGCGGATCTCGCATCTGCGGTAGCCACGCGTCGCATTGCTGCGGGCACGGGTGGTTCCGAAGGCTGCGCGAGCGGTCGCGCGGTGGCGCCAACGTTCCGATGGACAGATGCTGTCGGGCACGGCGTGGTTCTTGGCTGTGGCGGAGGTGAGACGGTCGGGCGCGGCACCTCCGTTCGCAACGCCGCGACCGGCAGGCTCAGGCGGCCAGGTCGGTGACTTGGTCCTCGTTCTCGTCGTTCGGTTGGGGGAGGTACTTGGTGACGGTGAGTTCCTCGACGTCGGACAGTCGATAGCCCTCCGCTTTCAGGCACAGCAGGTAGGCGGCTTGGTGGCGGCTGAGGCCCTGCCACGTCTTCGGCTCGCGCATGCTGTACTCGAAGGCGGCGGCCACCTGAGCGAAAACCTGGTGCCATCCTTTGGCTTTGCCCAGGCGGGCGACCAGGTCGTCGAACGGATCGCCCTCGCGGCTGGTCCGGGATCGGTCGGCGGTGGGGTCCGGGACCCCGAGGAGCTGGGCGACGGACTCGGTCTCGCCCTGCTCACACCACTTTGCGTACAGGTAGGGCGGGCTCATCACCGTGCGCAGGGCGAACTGCCGCACGGGTTCGGGCAGAGACTTTCCCTTGCATAGCCGCTTCACGAAGTCCTCGCGGACCGTTCGCGCGGTCTTCCACGCCTTGTTGCCCGCGATGGTCCGCGCCCGTGCCTCCTTGTCCTCCTCGCTCATGGATTGCTTGGTCGGCTTGGCTCCTGGGCGCAGCTTGTGGCCGTATGTGGCGGGGTCGGAGCAGTACCAGACGGGCTGGAACTCCTCATCGAGGCGGGCGGCATGGCCGGAGCAGTAGGCGTGCTTGTCCGGCGTGAGCGGCGCGCCCAGGGGTGTGCGTAGCTCGGTCAGCGGTCGGGAGGTGTCCTTCGTTCCGTACGGGAAGTAGTCGGGCAGCAGAGGGACGTCGGCCCTTTTCAGCCCGTCCAGTGCCGTCTGACGGGCTTCGGCGTCGGCCTTGGACTGCCGGAGCCGGGCCAGGGCTTGGTCCCAGTGGCCGCGCCCGCCGCTTTCCTCGGCAGCGTCCTTCGCGTGAGCGTCTTCCAGTATCTGAACGGCCCGGGAGACGTTGCCGACCTCGGCCATTTCGGCCATCTGAATCAGGTCGAAACCCTGGATGCTTGCCCGGTGGAGCTGGGCGTCGTCCAGGCGGGCGGCCTCGCGCGCCGCACGCAGCTCCGCCCGCTTGATCTTCAGGGCGCGGGCCATCTTCTCGCGCTGCTCCTCGCTCACATCAATGAGCGCCAGCGTCTCGATGGCCTTGACCCGGTCGCGGTCGTGCATCTGGTCTCGGTGATCGTTCTCGATCAGAGACAGCAGGTGCGCCATCGCGTCGTTGCCTACCAGGTCCGGCCCGGATGATCGCGGGGATTTCACGCGTGGGCCTGCCCTCGGCCTCGGCCGTTGCATTGGCGGTCTGCTGGGCCTGTGCTCGGCGCCATCCCTTGAACGCGCCGTACGTCCCGTTCTCCAGCGGGCGGACGTGGATGGGGTCCTGTACGCCGAGTTCGGCCACCGACGCCCTGAGGTCGTCGTCAGGGTCGGTGCCGGTGGTCCGGGCGTTGTAGTCGTCGCGCACGATCAGGGCTGGGTCGAGGCGGACGATCCGGTCGTGGGCTTCTTCCACGGGCGACGGCTTGGGCCGCGCGGTCTTCGGGGTTGCGGCAGAGGCGGCTCTGGTTGGGGTCGTCGTGGTCTTCTTCGCCGGGGAGGCGCTGGGCATGGGGTACTCCTGTGCTGGTGGTGCTTGACGGGCCGGGCACGTCCTGGCCCGTCCGGTCGGCCGGTCAGGCCGTGGGGTGGTTGTCGACTGTGGTGACCATGCGGTTGTCGGGCCCGCTGGAGTCGGTACGGGAAGGCCGCAGACTGCGCGTACGAGTGAGCACGCGTGGTCTTGGACGGCTGGCAGCGGTGCGGATCAGCTCGGCGGCGTGGGGAATGCCCTCGTGGCGCTCAGTGGCGCGTGCCGCCCGATGCGGTCGTGAGTGGGGTGCCGGCCTGGTAGTCCGTGTCCGGCTCCGGCGGGGTTGGTTCGCCAGTGGCGGGGTCGATGCAGTACGCCGTGTACACGTCGTTCGCTGTCATGGGGTGGGGCCACCCGTTGGTGACGGACCAGCCGCGTAGTACGGAGGTGCTGGTGGTGGTGTACGTGCGCGTGAAGATGGTCGCGCCTCGGAAGGCGATGGAGGTCTGTGCCAGCAGGTGACAGAACATCAACCAGCCTTCGTAGTCGGCGTCCACGTGGTCCTGGTCGGGAGTGCATTCGATGGTCGTTGACGCGGAGGCGAAGCTCCCGAGGGGGGTATACGCGCTGCACAGCAGGTGATGGTGTCCGGGTCCAAGGGCATCCAGTAATGCCCCGAATGCCTGGGCTGCGGTCTCGAACGGATCGGGCAGGGTGGTGGGGTCGGGCATGGCACTACTCCTCAGGCTGAGTGGTCGGGGGTGAGGGCTGGGCTGCTCGGCAGTCCGCCGGCGGTATGGCGCAGTGTGCCGAGTCGGCCCCTGGGTGAGTCGGTGGTGGAAGGCTCGTCCCGCAGGAGTCGCGTGCACGGCCGGGCCCGAGGACCCGGTGCTGTCACAGGTCTTCCAAGGTGAGCAGCAGGCCGATGAGCTGCTGCCTCAGCAGCGGCAGGGTGTTGCCTTCCGCGTCGGGCCCTCCGGTGAGCAGGACGGGGCCGTGATAGTGCTGGTGCGTGAAGCCGAACCGTCGGGCGAGAGCCGTGGCTGCGGGATTCACCGGGTGGTTGTACAAGCCTTCGTCGTCGATCCACATGTCCCACTGGCGGGTCAGGGCGACGACGTCGAATCGGTCGCATCGCAGGGCCGCGCGCAGCACGACACTGCGCTCGGCGCTGGACTTCTCGTCATGGCCGAACGGCACGTCGAGTGCGACGAGTTGTGCTCCGCAGGTCAGGAGCAGGGCGGAGGGAGGCTTCATCATGGGTGCTTGTCGTGCTCGTTGCGCAGGAGGTGGTCGGCCCGGCACGCGGGAGCGCGGGTGCGGTTCGAGGGGGGACCGCACGAGGCTCGACCGCGTGCCGGGCCGTGGGCGGCCGGGCCCCGAACGAAGGGAACGGGCCCGGCCGGTCTTGGCTCGCGCCGTGTCGCGGTGATCGGCGCGAGGCGCGTCAGGTTACGGAGGGCCCGTAGGTGCGGAACCCGCCGTGCCTGGCGGCATGCTTGAGGTAGTCGATCCACTCGGGCCACCAGTCGGCGTCTTCGATGACCTCCGCAAGGAGCGCGGGGTTCGTGGCCCTGCTGGCCTCGTACGCCCTGAGAGCCGCATGGATCTCTCCGGGGGTGACGGTCCAGCCCTCGTCGCCGCCGAGCTTGTGGGCCGCGATGCCCTCGGGCTGGGGCGGTGCCCAGGACAGCCGCTCCGCCAGGGCCCTGCGGTACTGCTTCACCTGCGCCGGAGTCGTGTCGTCCGCTGCCGGGGCGAGAGCGGCCTCCCCGGCGGTGGTTCCGTGCTCCTCGGGTGCGGGGCGGTCTGGTGGCTGCACGGCAACCAGCATGCCGAAGTGGTCCATGAGCGCCCGGCACTCACTCATCGCCCAGGTCGTCAGGTAGAAGTGCGTGGTGCGGACTGCCTCCATTGCGTCGTAAGCCCTGGTGACCGCTGCTTGGACTGCCTGGTACTCCGGGTGGCCGTACGGGAGGTCGAGATCGTCGCGGTGCTCCACGGCGGCGTCGAACGCCCTGCTGGCCGCTTCGTACGCTGCGTCCTCGCCCTCTGGGGAGCGTACGAGGTACGTGTCGTAGCCCATGCCTGGACTTCCCTTCGTGTGGATTCGGCGCCTGCCGGGACGTCACCCCAGACAAGTTCGATACTAGATTAACAAGCGTTGTGGGTCGGGTATTCCCTGGATGGCGGCGGCGAGTTGTTCAGAGGGAGGAGTGCAGGTCATCGCTTCTCCGCGTCTTCTCGGCCCTCGCGCTCGGCCTCGCGGCGCGCGTCGGCGGCGGTGTATCCGGTCGTGCACCATGGACGGCAGAACCGGCCAGGCGGTACCTCGCACGTTTCGCACGTGTCGTCGAAGTCCTCGGGGCGCCACGCCCGCGGAGAGCCGCTCAGGCCGGGGAGTTCCTGCTGCGCGCGGTCAACGGAGTATCGGCAGCGGGGTGCTGCCGGGCGGCGCAGCGGCCGGCTCGCCTGCGCGGCCGCTGCTGGGCGCGCAGGGAAGCGATCTCGTTGCGGAGGCGACCGACCCGATCACGCTCCTCGCGGGCTGCACGCTCGGCGTACTCGGCGTATGCGGGCATGTAGTCGGCGCGGCTTGCGAGCGACCCGCGGTAGTTCATCAGCACCAACATCAGCACCGGGTGCGGACGGGCGGTGAGCCACCGGGCGGCCGTCCACCAGTTGGAGACGGCGACGCGGGCGTTGCGGCGGTTGTCCTGAGCTTTGCGCTCGAAGCCTGCAGCCTCAGCCTCGCCCCGACGTATTGACCAGTCGAGGAAGCGCAGCAGGCCGGGGGTCTCACGCTCGCGGGAGGCATCCAGCAGACGGTGAAGGTTGGGCCCGTGGGCGACGTCCTCGGCGCAGGCCTGCATGACCAGGGCGAGGGTCTTGGCCATCGTGCGGGCAGGGGCGTTTCCGGCCGCTGACTCCACGGGGGTCATCGCGGTGTGCTGGTACGGGTAGTCGGAGTCTGTCCACCGCACCAGGCCACCGGTGTAGCCGGTCGCGCTGCCCCGCCTGCGCGGCAGCGACTCGCCTGGCGCGGTTGCCTCCATGGCGTTGACGGAGCCGAGGCTCACGCGCAGCGCGGTGAACTGGTCCCAGCGGCGCGGATGATGGGTGCCGGTCACGTGCACCCAGCCGCGCAGCGCGCCCGTCACTGCGTACACGACCGCGTCTGTGCCCCGTGGCTGGGCGGTGGCACGTACCGTGCCGGACGGTGTGTCGATGGTCAGGATGTCGACGCTCACGATCAGAACTCCCGGCGGTCGGAGGGAACATGGGGCGGTGGGCGGGTCCACCGCACCGCGCAGCAGGTGGGGCCGAGGGGCGGTGGGCCGGGAGCCAGTGACGAGCCAGCCGGTCGGCCGCGCCCGCTCGCCCGGGCGGGAACGGCGTCGGGGAGGCCGCGGTGTCGGGCCCCGCAGCCTGCGGGGCCCGAGGGGGCCCGGCAGCCGGAAGCGAGTCGGTGCGCTGTGGGCGCGCGGGGTCGCATGTCCGGCTGCCGGGGGCTTGGGGGAGTCTGGGTCCGGCGATCTCACGGAGGCGGGTGAGGAGCGCTTCAGCGGTTCCGGTGTCAGGCGGTCCACGCCGTCCTTGTAGGCGTACCGCCTGGTCCCGAGCGTTCAGCCGGTGACGTGGGCATCCCAGGCCGCCGCCGCACATCGTTGTGCCGCATGAGGGCTCGTCCTCGGGGGCGAGCGGCCTGCCATCCGGCTTCGGGAACGTTTGCGGTGAGTGCAGGTCGGGGGCGGTGGGGCGCGCCCCTGACCGGGTGGTTCGCGTAGTGCTGGTGGGACTCGAACCCACGACCTCAACGGCCTGTGAGCCGGCACTCCACCAACCTGGTCGAGCCACAGGCTTTCGGCGGGGAGGTGTGTGGGCCGCGCCCCGGCTGGGCGGGGCGCGGCCCTGGAAGCGGCCGGGGCGTGCGGGGGGAGGAAGCCCCGGCCGCTGGTCAGGTGAGCAGGATTCGTCCTAGCGTCTCGTCGATCAGTGCTACAGCTTCGTCGTCGGGCATGTCGTCGAGTCTGGCGAGCGCCTTGAAGTCGATGTCCACGTCCAGGTCCGCGAGCTGCTGCTGAGCGACGACGAACTCGATCACTTCCTGTGCGCTGGCGCGTTTGCGGATCTTCGGGGCGATGTTGGGGGCGGTGGGCTGGTGGCTGTCGGTGGTCATATCTCCTCCGTCGTGAGCCGGTCGGGGCGGCGTGCGGGTGGACGCGATCGGCCTTGCACTGGCGGCGCCATGCGCTCTTGGCGCTTGCACTTCCACTGAGCTGCGGGCCCTTGGGGTGGGCCGCCGCCCCGGTGCTGGGAATCCGGGGCGGCGGCCCGGCGGCGGCCAGGCGTGGGGGAGAGGACTGGCCGCCGGACCGGGGCGCGCAGCAAGGGCTACGCCGGGGCGGATGTCGGAACCGGGAATGCCGTTCGATAAGTGACGGAAGGCGACTCAGGACCAAGCGTTTCATGGAAGGCGTCGCGGACCTGGTCGGCGGTCAGCGGCTTGAGCGCATGGCCGTCGACCATCCAGGCGCGCACCGTTTCCTCGCCGGTCGGCGATGTCGTGCCGAGTACGACGCTGCCCTTGGCGACGATGAAGCCGAGGGCTACGACCTCTGCTACTGCGGCCGCATCAGCGAAGACGCCGCTCCAGAGAGCGTCAGTGCCTTCCCCGATGACGTCGAACCAGGCATAGGCGATGACAGGCTCAGCGTCGCTCGGATGGACAGCGGTGCTGATCAGGTGCCTTCCGGGACCTGCCGTCTTCATCAGATCCGTGATGGTGTCCACGGCATGCGCGGTGACCGACGCCAGGCCTTCCCGGGCCCGGCTGGACGAAGAGTTGTTGGGGGCCATGGGGTGTCTCCCCTCGTGTTGTTTCGGCGACAGCTGGGGGCGTCACCCCCCAATCGGCACATTCGATACTAGATAATGCGTGTCGTGAAGTCAAGCCCTGCCAGTCCCATCTCACGCGTCTGTGAGCGACACCTGAGCGCCGATCCACAGGCTTGCCGTCCCCGCAGGAGCGGGAGGCCGCCGCACTCCCACGGGGACTGGCTGCCCGCTACGCCGCCGCGGCGATGCCCATGGCGGAAAGGGCCTGCGTCTCCAGCTCGTAAGCCGCATCCCCGTCATCGAGGGTCTGCGCGGTAGCGGTGATGGCCTGCATGATCCCGCCCGCCGTGGTCTGGCCACCCCTGATGAAGTGGCTGAACACGGAGTCGCGCACACTGTCGGGGAACCGCAGCTGCTTCGCCACCAGTTCCACGGCCTCGGCCGGGCTGGTGATCTCGTGGCCTGCTTCCCGCTGGATGTCGGCCAGCTTCCGCTCGACGTAGTCGCGGTTCATGAAAGTGGCGACGGCGTCACGGGTCTGAGCGCTGATCAGCGAGAGATTCCTTTCCTGGGTGTCCTGGGAGAACTCGACGATTCCCTCCGTCATCCGTGCACCGAGGTGCACCTTGCCGAACGCGTCCTTCGTGATCGTCATGCCGTTGCCGCACACCTGCGCGACGATGCGGGGCGTGATCGCGTACTTGCCGCCGCCTACCTCGCTGTTGGTGAGAACGAATCCGGCCGAGACAAGGGGCAACTGATCGCCCGTCTGCCCGGTGAACGGCGACCGGTACCCGCGCAGCAGCTCGGGAGCAAGCGCGGCGACGTGCTCGGACTCAACCCGAACGATCATGCGCCGTTCCGTGAGGTCGCCTCCCGTGATCTTCACGGGATGCCCTGACTCCCGGATGCCCGCCAGTACGGCGGTGAGCATGTCCAGATGGTCAATGATCTTGTAGCCGTCGGAAAGCCACGCACGCAGTACGCCCGGCTCGCCCTTGAAGGCGCGGAGCAGGAAACGGCGGGTGGGCTCACGCTGCAGCCAGCCATTGACGTTGAGGTCGTACAGGTCGACTGCTTCGGCGCGCATGCGGCGCAGGTAAGCGGCAGGGATCCTCAGCTTTTCGGCAATCCCCTCGTCTGCCACGGCGGTGGGGCGGTAGGCCCCATCGGCGCGTGCCACGCCGCTGGGCGTCAGTACCGGCTCCACGCCGGCCACAGTGAGGTTGCCAGCAACTGAGGTGATGGCAGCAGCAGGGGCCACCATGTCGATCTTGGCGTCCTGGTCCCGCTCCAGGGTCTGGAGCAGGTCATCAAAGGACGCATTGCGAGTGTCCGTCACCGCGGCGCGCGCGGTGCTCTGGTTGGTCTCGTGAGCCACTGGGGCTCCCCCTTCGTGCTGTTCGGCGTTCTACCGGCGTCACCCGGTAGACTTCGATACTAGATAAAAATACCTGAGAATGCAAGCGGTGCGAGTTGCTCGCACCTGAGGGCGGTGGGGGCGGTGAGCGGTCGGGGTGACCTCTGCGCTGGGCAGCGTTCGGACCGCGAGTCATGAGCATCTCGGGGGAGGCTCCTGCTCTTCCTCAGAGCCTCTGCCCCCCGGCGGGCGGGCAGGTGCCCCGATCGCCTGGCGGCCGGCGCCGTTGCGGCCTGGCGCTGGGCGGCCACGCGCGGCCACCCAGCGCACCCTAGGGCGTGGTCACTTGTTCTCGAAGAACCGCGCAACCGCCTTTGCGATGTTCTCGCTCTGGCCTCGGGCGCGGCCCTTCCTGTACGCGTAGCAAGCGACTACAGCGACAAGAAGGATGATGACATTCGGGCTCATGACTTCCTCGCTGACCGAGTGCGGGATGAGGGCTCGGGGCCTGGTCTCCCGAACGGGGGCGCAGATGAGATGCGGCCCCCGTCCGGGAGTGTCTGTCAGGAAATCCCGTAGAGCAGATCTCCGGCTGAGTCACCCCACCGCTTCATTCCGTCCACACGGTGCGGGTGGAAAGGAGCCCAATACGTGGGCGGCACCCGGAGGAATTCGCGAGCCTCGTGCAGCTCAATTTCCATGATCTTGCCGAGAATTCGGCGGTACAGTTCCACATCGTCGCAATCCGCGACAACGATGGGGAATTCAGCGTACGTGGTGATTTTCTCCGGGTAGCCTTCCGGTGCGAAACTCCGCTCCGACCTGTGCGCGGGGAATGTGAACCTGACTTTCACCGTGCCCTCGAACCGGTGAGTATGGTCGTCGGCGTCGATCGTCCAACCCGGCTTGTAGATCAGCTGATTGATCAGCTGCACTGCTGACGCTGCCTCCATCACGGGGCTTCCCTTCGTGTTCGGCGTGGCTGCTCCGGCGTCACCCGGAACAACTTGCTGATTCGATACTAGATAATTATACGCATGATCACAACCCCCGCAAGCAGGTAAGACGCAACCTGATCGAGCGTCACCTCGTGACAACTCGCGCGCCAACCCACGCGCCAACTGCTGCGCCTTCCCCTGCGCCAACTCCTGCTGAGTGCATCTCAGATCTGGACCATCACACCTGCTCAGCCGGGCAATCAGGCGTGGTCGCTGCACTGACATCCCCTCAGCTACCACCTTCCCGCACCGTAGAAATGAGTAGAGGAATGGAGGCGGGTGTGGTCGGCGCCGGCTTCGGGGGCCGGGCTGAGCCTTGTCGGTGGCCGCGCGGCGTCCGGGGCCGCCGCCGCTCACAGATGGGAGCCTGGCGGCCCGTCAGACGCCTTGTAGAGCGTCTGGGGTGTCGGGGCGCGAGCGGCTGTCGGAGGCCGCCCATTCCTTATCCGATCCCTGACGGTCTCTCAATCGTCATAGCGTCAGCCTGGCTTGAGCCTTCTGGTTCCAAACCATCTATCGGTTTTCGTTCTTATTGGGTCCGAAGAGTTTCAGGACGCCCGTAACGAGCGAATCGGTACAGCAGGGGTACAGGGTAAGCCCAGAATCGATCCAGGAGAAAAAATGACGCATGAGAATCTTTTCTGAGATCGACTCCAGCCAGGACCTCAAAAGGAAGGAGCGAGCCTGGCTGACCCAGCCAGCTGTTTTCTGACAGACACGCACGGAGTGCGTGTCAGGTTCCGTACTGGACTGCGGAGCATTCCAGTACGGAACTGATCCGGCGTTAGCCGGATCGCCGGATCGCGGAGCGAATCCGGCCAGCGGAACGGA
>NZ_BMWD01000039.1 GCF_014651055.1 Streptomyces fructofermentans | reverse complement strand
GGTCAGCGATCTTGTCGGGGTGACCCTCGGTCACGGACTCCGAGGTGAACAGGCGACGGGACATGGCTCTCCGAGTCGGTGGTGGTGGATGGCGAACGGCCCGGCGGCGAAGGGCCGGGGGCGAAGGCCTGTGGGCGAACGGCCTTTGGTGAAGGGCCGGTTGGCGGGTGGTCCTGGAGGGGCGGTCGCTCGGGCGGGGTGCGGCCCGCGTCCGGGGGGGGGCGGCGGCGTCGGGTCGTGGGCGGCCGGTTCGGGTGCGGTGGGGGTCAGGCCGCCAGCGACTGGGGGTCGATGTCCATCAGGGCGGACAGGATCGGCGGCTGGCTCCAGTCGAGCGGGGACAGCGTGATGTCGAGGCGCTTCCCCCTGCCGCTCTCCACCCGTACGGGGCCGGCGGTGGCCACCAGCAGGGTGTGTTCCGCGTCCGGGGCGGCCCCGGGAGGTCTGCCGTGGGCCACCGCGTGGATGTACCAGGTGCCCGTGGGGACGCCGGCCAGGGTGAAGCGTCCCGGCGCGCTCACATTGCTCCAGGAGGCGGGGGCTCCTTGCATGATGGGGGTCGCGAAGGCGCCGACGTAGGCGGGTGAGAGGCCGGTTCCGACGGTACGCAGCACTCCCGAGACGGAGTTGGTGCGGTGGGCGTCGGCCGCGGGTTCGCTCCGCGGTGCCTCCGAGGGCGCCGGGGGCCGGGTGTCGTCACGGGCTCCGAGGGCCAGCTTGCGGTACTGCGTGGGAGAGAGCCCGACCGACTCCGTGAAGCGGCGGGTGAAGCTGCCGGTGCTGGAGTATCCGACCTGCACCGCGACGTCGGCGACGTTGAGCGTGGTGGTCATCAGCAGGCGCTTGGCCTCGTGGAGCCGTACCGCGCCCAGGAACCGTCCGGGAGTGACACCGGTGACCTTGGTGAACGTCCTCAGGAAGTGGTACTTGCTGACCATGGCGCTGCGCGCGAGGTCGTCGAGGCTCAGCGGCTCGCCGTAGCGTTCGCGGATGGTGGTGACGGCACGCTGCACTAGGTGCTCCATGAAGGGCTCCTGATTGCGACCGCCCGGCCGGCGCTGCGGCCGATGGGCTTCGAGTCGCTGATAGCTGTCGGTGGGGCGGGCAGGACGGGACGGCGGGGTCCGGGCCGCGGGTGGGCCGGGAAGGGTGGGGCCTGCGGCGGCGGAAGGGCGGCGGCGCGGCAGTCCAGGCCAACTCCAGTGCTTCAAAACGGAGTTGGGGATGTCACCTGGGCCGGTGGAGGGGTGCGGGCGGCCTCGGGGGCGCGGGCTCGTGGTGGCCGGCGGCCCACCGTCGCGGCGGTGAGCCGCGCGGCGCGGGTCACCGCTCTCGGGGCAGGGCGGAGCACCGGCCGGCCCGGGGCCTGCGGCCGGCCGGGCGGTCGGTGAGGTGGCGCAAGGGACGGGACGGGACGGTGGGGTAGTGCGGGTGCGGGTGCGGGTGCGCCGCGTCGGCGCTCCGGCGGCAACGGCCGACGTGGCGGGGGCGGTTGGCGTCCGTCATGCGGGAGGGGGCGGTGGGCGGCTGCCCGGCCGGGGCCCTGCGCCGGGCGACGGTTCGCGGGGCCGGCGGGCCGACACGCCCACGGACCAGCCCGTCAGGGGGCAGCGGTCGGTGGAGTGCTTCGCGGAGTCGGGGTCGGCGGTGTCCGGGCCCGTACCAATGCGTCCGCCCCGGCCGGTGGGCCGGGGCGGACGTCACGGCATGCGGCGGGGTGCGGGGGCCGTGTTCCCTGCCGTGGGGGCCGCTCCCCCGGTACGGCACGGTGGGCGCGGCGCGCACGCGCGGACCGGGTGCGGCGGCCGGGTGTCGGTTGCCGGCGGGCGAGGGCCCGGGACGCCTGCCATGAGGCCGTCGAGCCGGTCGGCATCCGTGCGGCAATGTCCGGGCAGGGTGGGCGTGCGGCGATAGTGACATGACCGGCGGGCCCGCGCCAAGAGCGCCTCGCCGTGACGCCGGCCACGCCGACTCCCCCCGTACAAGGGGTGGTTCGGGTCGTCGGACGGGATCGCGGGCGGCCCGTCGCGGTGGACTCCCACTGAGCAATCTCGGCGATGACACCGCCCGATCGCCCCCTGCACGCTTGTTGGCGAATGCGCTGTGCGGGAGCGGAGGAAGCCTTCACGCGACTCGCGGATGCGACCGGATCGGAATTGGGGAAGGTCTCGTATGTCGTCCACTCGCTTTGGGTTTTCTGACGATTTCGACGTCATCGTCATCGGCGGCGGACCCGCCGGTGCGACCACCGCGGCGCTTCTCGCCAAGCGGGGTCACCGTGTTCTCGTGCTCGAGCGTGAGCGGTTCCCGCGCTACCACATCGGGGAGTCCCTCATTCCCGGAGTCATGGTGCCCATGGAGGAGCTCGGCCTCAAGGAGCGCATGGAGGCCAAGGGCTTCGAGCGCAAGTACGGCGGCACGCTGGTCTGGGGCAACAACGAGGTCCCGTGGAACTTCTCGTTCACCACGGGCGGCCGCATCCCCTACGCCTTCCACACCCGCCGCGCCGACCTGGACACGATGATCCTGGACCGGGCGCGTGAGCTGGGTGCCTTCGTCGTGGAAGAGGCGACGGTGAAGGACTCCATCGAGGAGAACGGCCGCGTGGTGGGCCTCAAGTACACCGTGCGCGGGCTGGACGGGACCCACGAGGCCAGGGCGTCCCTGGTCATCGACGCCTCCGGGCAGGCCCGGGTGATCGGCAGGAAGTACTCCGAGATCACCTGGAACGAGCAGCTGCGCAACGTGGCGGTGTGGACGTACTTCGACAACTGCCACCGGCTGCCCGGCGACGAGTGGACCAACATCCTCATCGAGGGCACCCAGGAGGGCTGGTTCTGGGGCATCCCGATCGACAAGGGCGTGTTCAGCGTCGGCTATGTGACGCGTTCGGACGTCGCGAACCAGAGCGACAAGTCCCTGGAGGAGCTGTTCGTCTCCGAGATCGAGAGCACCACCAAGCTCAAGGAGCTCCTCAAGGACGCGACCCCGGCGGCGGGTTACCGCACCGCGCGCGACTGGTCCTACACCAACGACCGCTTCCACGGCGACGGTTGGGTGCTGGTCGGGGACGCCGCGGCGTTCGTCGACCCGCTGTTCTCGACCGGGGTCGCGCTGGCGACGCTGGCCGGCAGCACCCTGTCGAAGATCGTGGACCAGATACTCAAGCACCCCGAGATCGAGGAGAAGGCCCTCGACCGGTACTCCAACGCCTACCGGGACTTCTTCGACGACATCCGTTCGTTCGTCGAGGGGTTCTACGACCGTTCCAAGACCAAGGGCTACTACTTCGACCTGGCGCAGAAGATCAGCGACCCCGGCAAGAAGAACGACGCGCAGGTGGACTTCGTCAAGCTGATCTCCGGACTCAGCGGACGCGACGGCGGCCTGTTCGAGCTCAGCCTGGACGACCTCATCGAGGGCGTCACGGGTCCCTCGACCGCCGGGAGCTGACGCCCGGCCGCCCGTTCCGGCCGGTCCGCACAGCCGGCCGGAACGGGCCCACACCCCCGCTCCCCGCGCCTGCCGGTGCCCCCGCCGTGCGGCAGGGGCGGGAGCCGGTCACCGGCGGTGAAGTGCCGACGCGGGGATCCGCCCTCGTACGGGCCTCCAGGACCGGGGACGACGGATGGCGGACGGCCCCGGGCCGCGCCGTTGCCGTCGTTCAACGCGTGCACCGTGCCGCTGCCTCCGGTGCCTTTTCGGTGTCCGGTGCCTTTCGGTGTCCGGTGCCTTGCGATGTCCTTGATGTCTTCGCTGTCTTCGGCGCCTGTCTTCGCTGTCGGCGCCCTCGAGAGCCGTGTGTCGCCGGTCGGCCGTCAGGAGGTCGACGGCCCCGACCGCCTCGAAGGGCTGCCCGTCGCCGGGCGTCCCGGCCGAACTCCGCCCCGTACACACCGCATCGGGCGCCGGCACGGCCGCGGGAGGTCCCCGCGCGATGAACCGCCCGTCGGAACGGGCATCCACGCACAAGCCCGACGCGCGGGGCCCCGGGTGGGCCCCGCGCGTCGGGCTTTCGCCCTGTGCGGGCGCCCCGGAGCCGCGCCAACCGCACCGCGTGCAGGACGTGTCCGGGGCGCCGGATGCCGCCCGGGCCCGGGCGGTGCGGTCAGGTCCGCTCGGCGGCCGGGGTGGGCAGCGGGCGGGGGCCGGGGTGCGCCCTGGCGCCGTCCTCCCGGTTGCGGGCGTGCAGGGTGAGTGTGGCCAGGATGCCGAGTCCGACCGGGACGGCGAGGGTGAGCAGGACCGTGGGCAGGGTCCAGCCCGCTCCGACCATCAGCCCGCCGAGCAGTCCGCCGGCCACCGGGCCCAGTTTGCCCACGCTGTTGGCCCAACTCATGCCGGTGGCGCGGACGGCGGGCGGGTAGGCGACCGCGGCGTTGGCCTGCAGGGCGGCGTTGGCCGACGGCAGGCACAGGCCCAGGGCGAACGCACCCGCGAGCAGCGGGACGAACTGGGAGGCCCACAGGGCGGCCGCCGCGAAGCCCAGGACGCTCAGCGCCCACAGTCCGGCCAGTACCCGGAAGCGGTCGAAGTGCTTGAGGGCGTAGAAGGACACGGCGAGTTGGCCCACCAGGCCGCCCCAGCCGAACACCGCGACGGCCACGGCGGCCTGTGATCCGGTGAGGCCCTCGCGTTCGACGAGCAGGGGCAGGTAGCTGAGGATCACGAAGACGACGCCCTGGCCCACGAAGAAGCACAGCCACAGCAGCAGGGTGGTGGGGGCGAAGTCGCGGGACAGGATGACCCGTATCGCGGGCCGTCGGCGTCGGCCCGGGCCGGTCTGCTCCAGTACCACGTGGGTCAGGTCCTGGTCCGGTGCGACGGCGGCCAGGGCCCTGCGCAGTTCGGCCGGGCGGCGGGCGGCGAGCACGCCGACGGACTCGGGGACGAGCAGCAGGACCGGGGGGAGCAGCAGCAGCGGGGCGAGGCCGCACACCGCGAGGAGGGTGGGCCAGCCGTGGGCGGGGATGAGGGCGGAGGCGAGGCCGCCGCCGACGGCGGTGCCGGCGGTCACCCCGGTGAAGGCCAGGGCCACCATCTGCACCCGGCGCCGGACCGGTGTCCAGTCCGCGACCAGGGCCATGACGGTCGGCAGGACCGCGCCGAGGCCCAGGCAGGCTGCGGTCCGCAGTGCGGCGAACGGGGCGATGGAGTGGGTGAGCGCCATGCCCGCGGTGCCGAGGCCGAACACGGCGATGCCGGTGACGGTGACGCCCTTGCGCCCGTACCGGTCGGCGAGCGGGCCGGCGAGGACGCCTCCGGCGATCATCGCCAGGACGCTGAGCGTCACGGTGACGGTCACGGTGTCGAGGTCGGTTCCCCAGTCGTCCACGATCCTGGGGTAGACGAAGGCGACGACGGCGGCGTCGAGTCCCTCGGCGATCATCATGAGCAGGCCCAGGACCACGATGAGCCACTGGCGGCGGCTCATCGGGTTGCGGTCGACGAACTCCTGCGGGCTGAGCTGTGCCGGGGCGCCGGTGGTCATGGGCGGACCCTTTCGTCCGGGGGTGCGTGCGCGGGCGGGGCAGCTCGGCGAACGTGCGCGGCTGCTGTCCGTGGGGCGGCGGGTGGGCGGGCGGCGGGCCTGTGCCGGTCGTGGGTACGGGGTCGTCGGCGGGCCTGCGCCGACCGCGGGTACGGGGTCGTCGGCGGGGCCGGGGCCGGGCGCGTCGTACTGCCCGTAGGGCGGACACGCCGCTCCGGCCTGCCGCTTCCTCCGCGGTACGAAGGTGCCGTCGGAGCGCCGCCGCCGGGGCCGATGGTGCGGCTCCGGCGGCGACTCGGGCCGCGCCGCGGCTCCAACTGCGGCTGCGGTTCACGTTTCCGGTTGCGGCTGTCGCTGCCGCGGTGGCCGGGGGCTGCGGGGTGTCGCCGTGGGTGTCAGGTGCTGGGGCGGCCGGGGTCGCGGGCCGGTTCGGTGGGAGTGTGCTGTCCCGACTCGGTGGCGGCGTGCGGCTGTTCGCCCTGCGTGCCCGCGGTGCCGGCCGAACGCGCCGATCCGGCCCGTCCCGTGGTGCTGTGCACCAGGTTCCTGTCGCCCTTCCCGGCGTCGGCGTCGGTGTCGCCGTCGGCCGGTCCGCGTCGGAGCAGGACGTTCAGGACGGGTGCGGCCATGGCTGTGGTGACCAGGGCCATCAGCACCATGGTGGAGAAGAGTTGGACGCTGAGCAGGCCGAGGCCGAGTCCCACGTTGAGCAGTACCAGTTCGGTGAGTCCCCGGGTGTTCATCAGGACGCCCAGGATGGTGGACTGCCGCCAGTGCATGCCGGACAGGCGGGCCGCCAGGGCCACGCCGCCGAGTTTGCCGACGCAGGCGACGACGATGATGGCGGCCATCTCGAGCACTCCGCCCGCGGTCAGGGAGGTGAGGTCGACCGAGAGGCCGGTGACGACGAAGAAGACCGGCATCAGGAGCTTGCTGGTGGCCTCGATGGGGCCGAACGCCGCGTGCTGGAGCACGCCGTCCCGGTGCCGGGGCATGATCATGCCGAACATGAAGGCGCCGAAGATGGCGTGGATGCCGATGTGCGAGGTGGCGAAGGCCGAGGCGAACGCTCCGGCCGCGGCGAGGACCGCCACGTAGGGGGCGTGGGTGGGGGTCAGGCGGCGTGAGACGGCGGCGAGTAGCGGGCGGATCAGCCAGAGCATGACGGCGAGGTAGACGACGGACCAGGCCATCACGGAGAGGAAGCCGGCCGTCCCGGTGGCCGTGGTCATGGCCACCACGACCGCGAGCATGCACCAGGCGAGTACGTCGTCGGCGGCCGCGAGGCCCAGGGCGAGGGTGCCGACGCGGGTGGGCTGCAGTCCGTGCTCGGCGATGATGCGCGCGAGGACGGGGAACGCCGTGATGGACATGGCGACGCCGAGGAAGAGGGCGAACTCCGCGAACGGGATGCTGTGGCCGTTCACCACGTCGTGGCTCTGGTAGATCAGCGCGGCCAGGCCCATGCCCAGGGCCATCGGCAGCAGGATGGAGGTCAGCCAGATCGTTCCGGTGGAGCGGATGCGGACGCTGACGCCCTTGGTGTCGAACTCCCAGCCGATGATGAACATGAAGAGCAGCAGGCCGACTTGGGCGACGACGCCGAGGTGCGGACGGATCTCGGGCGGGAAGATCCGCTCGGGCAGGTCGCCGGGGAGGAGTCCGAGGACGCTGGGGCCCAGGCAGATGCCGGCGGTGATCTCGCCGATCACCGCCGGTTGGCCGACGCGCCGCAAGAGCACGATGAAGCCGGTCGCCACGGCGAAGATCAGGGCCATGCCACCGATCGCCGTGACGCTGATCCACTCAGCGTGAGCCACTGTGTTCTCCTGTTCGTCTGCGTCATGGGTGCGCGCCCCGGTCGCGCGGAGACGGGTGGCCGGGCGGCGCCCGGCGGCGGCTCGTGTCGCGGCGCGGGCCCGGCGACGGCGGGCGGGGCACGGGCCGGGGGCGTCCGGGCTGGGGCCGTGGGCGTACCGGGTGGGCGGGCGGCCGCGTCGGCGGTGGGAGGTCACGGCGGCGGGCCGGGCTTGCTGCCGGGCGGTCGGCTCACCGGCGCCCCCGCCCTCCGGCCGCCCCGACTTCCTTACGGCAGGGGCCTGTTGGGCTGTCGCCGGGCCGCGGCCGTGTGCCGGGAGGCCGCCGTACGGGTGCGCTCTCGCGTCGATGCGGCGCGGGGTGCGGGGTAAGGGGCGCGGGGGTGCGGGTCGGCGCGGTCACCGGTGGGCGCGCGTACGGGGTTTCGGGCCCGCGCGCCCGTACGGGAGGTCGGGCGCGGGATGCCGGGCGCGGGATGCCGGGTGCGCGCGGGTACGGGGCCTCGGGGTGGGCGGTGGGGCTGCCATCTGGGCGTGCAGGTGCGGGAGTTCGGTGTGTCCGGGTCCTGCCGTCCGGGCTGTCGGGGGGTGTCGGGTGGGGGAAATGCAGGAATCCCCGCCCCTTTCGCAGGGGCGGGGATCGGAGGCCACCGGATCCGGTCCGGTGCCCGGGGTGGGGTGGGCGTGGGCGGGGCCCGGGTGTCGGCGGGGCCGGCGGTGCCGGGTGGGTGGTCCCGGTGTCGCCGGCTGCCGGACGGCTGCTGGACGGCTGCTGGGCCCCGGGGGTGTGTCAGGCCTGTTCCGCCGGGGTGTGCTCGGCGGTGTCGGATGCCGCGGGGGCGGTGTCGGGGGTGGGCAGCGGGCCGCTGCGCAGCAGCAGGCCGGCGATGACGGCGCCGCCGGCGAAGATGGCGGTGCACCACCAGAACACCGTGGTGTAGCCGTCGATCGAGGCGAGTTGGAGCTGCTGCAGGGTGGGCTGGCCCTTCGCGTTGTCCTCCAGCCAGTGGGTGGCGGCGGTGGCGGCGATGGTGTTGAGCAGGGCGGTGCCCAGGGCGCCGCCGAGTTGCTGGCCGGCGCTGATGCAGGCGGAGGCGATGCCGGAGTCCTGGGTGTCGACGCCGGAGGTTCCGGTGCTCAGGGCCGCGGCGTAGATGAGGCCCATGCCCAGGCCGACGACCATGAGCGGGCCGAGGAGGTCGGAGGCGTAGCCGGAGTCGACGCCGATGCCGGTGAGCCAGGCCATGCCGGCGGCGCTGATGAGCAGGCCGGTGGTGATCAGGGGCTTGGGGCCGTACTTGGGCATGAGCTTGGTGGCGCCGATGCCGGCGCCGAGGGTGGTGCAGACGATCATCGGCAGGAGGGCGACGCCGGAGGTGATCGCGGAGTAGTCCAGCGTGGTCTGCATGTAGTAGATGAGGAACAGCAGGATGCCGAACATGCCGGTGCCGACGAGGAGCACGGTCAGGTAGGCGCCGCCGCGGTTGCGGTCGAGGACGATGCGGGGCGGCAGCAGGGGGTGCGCGGCGCGTGCCTGCCACAGGGCGAAGGCGATCAGCAGGGCGGCTCCGGCGGCGAGGAAGCCCCAGGTCGAGGGGGCGCTCCAGCTGTCCTCGGCGGCGTTGGACAGGCCGTAGACGAGGCAGAACATTCCTGCGGAGGCGACGAGGACGCCGGGTACGTCGATCCGGCCGCCGGCCTTGGGCTGCTTGGTGAGCAGGAGGATGCCTCCGGCGAGGGCGATGCCGGCGAAGATCAGGTTGACGTAGAGGCACCAGCGCCAGTCGAGTGCGGAGGTGAGGGCGCCGCCGATGATCAGGCCCAGGCCGGCGCCGCTGGCCACGACGCCGCTGAAGATGCCGAAGGCTTTGCCCTTCTCGTTCTGGTCGGTGAACGTGGTGGCCAGCAGGGCCAGGCAGGCGGGTGCGAGCATGGCGGCGAAGACGCCCTGGCTGGCGCGGGCGGCGACGAGCATGCCGAAGCCGGTGGAGGCGCCGCCGACGGCGGAGGCGATCGCGAAGCCGCTGAGGCCGATGAGGAAGCTCTCCTTGCGGCCGATCAGGTCGGAGAGCCGTCCGAAGAAGAGCAGCAGGCTGCCGAACGGGAGCGCGTACGCGGTGACGATCCACTGCCGGTCGGCGTTGGTGAACTCCAGCGCTTCCTGGGCCGAGGGAAGGGCCAGGTTCATCACGGTCAGGTCGAGGCCGACCATGAGGTAGGCGGTGCAGATGACGGCGAGTACCAGCCAGCGCCTGGGGTCCGCGGCCGCCCCCGGGTTCGGCCCGGCCGCAGGGGCTGCGTTTTGCGTTGCCATCAACAATCTCCTTGTTCCATCGAACGGACGTGGGGCGTCATCCCTAGGACGAGGACGGCCGTCCGCTTGTGACATGTCGGCCGCGCGGGGCCTGTCGGGGCGTCGTGCGGCGCCGGGGTGGGCCGGTGCGGCGGGGTGCGGGCGGCGGCGGGCGGTGCGCCCGGGGTCCGCCGCCGCCCGCGGGCGGGTTCAGTCCTGGACGTCGCCGTTGATGTGGCGCTGGATGAACTCGTGGGCGAGGTCGCCGAATTGGGCGCCGAACTCGATGGACCGCTCGGCCGTCGCCCGGAAGTGGACGCCTGCCCAGACGCGCGCGGCGGCGCTGTCGTTCTCGAAGTCGCTCCAGGTGTCCCAGGTCAGTTCGGTGTCCTGGGCGGGGGTGGTGCCCGGTTCGGTGCGGGTGGAGCCGGCGGGCAGGGTGGACTTCCAGTTCAGGACGTCGTCGCCGAGGAAGCGCCGGGCGGCCTGGGCCTGGGAGGCGCACAGGGTCGTGACGCCGGAGGGGTAGCCGGGGTGGTCGCCGGCGGGCAGGTAGCTCTCCCACTGGTCTGCGGGGATGCCGTCGACGGTTCCCTTGCCGGGGCCGCCCCAGGCGGTGACGGGGGTGTCGCCCAGGAGGTGGCGGACGGCGCCGGCGGGGCGGGGGGCCTCGTGTGCGCGCTTGTGGTGCCAGGCGGCGATCAGGCCGTCGAAGCGGGCCACGGAGGTGACCGTGAACAGGTGGCACCAGCCGTCCAGGTCGAGGCCGTGGGCCTCGGCGGCGGCGCGCGGTGCCAGGGTGACGCCCATGAGTTCGTTGTCGAAGAACTCGGCCTTGACCTTCTGTTCGTCGCTGAGCGCGGCCGAGGCCTGGAGGACCTCGTCGACGGCGCGGCGGTGTGCGGCGGTGTCGGTGTGGTCGAGTTCGTCGAGGGGGGCGAGCTTGAACTGGGTCGGGTCCTGGAAGGTGTGGGCCTTGACGCGTTCGAAGTGCGGGGTGGCGAACCGCTGGGTGACGAAGATGCCCATGTCGCCGGGTCCTCCGCCGACGCGGCGGCGGTGGGGGCCGGTGGTGGGCTGCCAGCGGGAGGGGTCGTTCAGGTCGTCGGGGGTGTTGGTGGGCCGGTGGCCGGTGTAGTCCGCGAAGGGGCGGGGGTGGTGGCTGCGGCCCTCGTCGCCGAGGAAGTTCATGCCGTCGCGCAGGCGGGCCTCGACGACGGCCTTGCCGGCGATGTTGCCGATGCCGATCGCGGTGGTGGGGTCCAGTGACTGGTCGTCGGGGTCGAGTCCGACGGCGAGCATTCCCTGGCGCATGACCTGGGCGCGCTCCTCGAAGACGACCCGTACCACCTGGTAGGAGGCGTAGAGGCCGGCGATGTTCTTGTTCCTGTTGGTGGCCGCCTCCTCGGCGGGGCGGCGGTCGATGCGTGAGTACACGCCGACGGCGGTGGGGTGGTAGGGCGCCATCGCGTCGAACCAGGACAGCTGGAACAGGTGGGTGATCCAGATGTAGATGGTCGAGTCGTTGGGGCCGATGCCGCTCTCCGGGGGGAACGCGCCGCCGGCGTTGGTGGTGACCAGGTCCCGGATGAAGTTGCCGTTGTCGAAGTCGAATCCGATGCCGGGCGGCTTGGCCGCGGGGCCGGGGGCTGCGGCGGCGGGGGGCGGGGTGTGACCCGGGGGCGTCGTCATGGGGTGTCCTTTCCTCAAGTTGCGGGTGCCCGGGGCCCGTTCGGGCGCGCGGCCCCCTGTTGCCTGTTCGCGGGGGCGGGCGCGGGGCGGGGTGCGCGGTGGTCGGCGCGTTCCCGTCAGGGCGGGCGGGGCGGGGGTTCGGGTTACACCTGTTCCGTGCGTGCTGCCGTCAGTGCTCTCAGCTGCTCGTCGGAGATCTGGTAGTACGAGCCGAGGTCGAGGCATTCCCTGTCGGGTGACCATTTGACGACCGAGGCGCAGATGCGTTCGCCGCTGTAGGTGTGCGGGGCGCTTCTCATGAATTTCTCGATGCCCGGTTCGATCGGGGCGGGCAGGGCGGAGAAGTCGATGCCGCGGCGGGGCTTGGGGGCGAACGAGATCCGCTGGATTCGCGGGGAGTCCCAGCTGAGGGTGGTGTAGACGCGGTAGGCCGTGCAGGCGAACGCGAGCATCTCCTCGTCCGGGTCGGGGAGTCCGATCTCCCGGAGCATGGCCAGGACGCCCTCGGGTTCCAGGCCGGTCGCGGTGGGGAGTTGGAAGTACACGTTCATGGTCCGGTTCTGGTAGTCGATGCCGAGGACCGGTGTGCGTTCCAGGCCGTGTCCGTCGAAGAAGCTGGCGTTCTCGGTGAGGGCGGCGGGCATGGAGGGGATGGCGGCGAGTTGGGGGACGCTCTGCGCGTCGGTCAGCAGGGCGTAGATCTTCTTGAAGCCGCCGGTGACGCCGCAGTCGATGGCGTGGAAGCCGATGCGGACCTGTCGGCGCAGGTCGGCGAGGAGGTTGTTCACGGGATGGTCGACGGTGGGTACGAAGCCCGCGGCGCGGGCGCGGGCGTACGGGTCGTCGATCCCGGTCACCTGGACGGTGTATTCGAGTTCGGCCGGGCCCTCGCCGGTCTGTGCGCTGAAGACGACGCCGCTCTGGGCCGTGATGCCGTCGGCGAACGCGGTCAGGGTCGGCAGGACGTCGTCGCGGGAGCAGTCCGCGCCCACTGATCGGGCCGATTCCTCAATGGCCGCGTACAGTTTCTCCGCCTCGGTGGCGCCGGACATCCGTCCTCCATGCAGTCGACGTGAGCAAGGTTGTTCTCCGTACGGATGGCCGCGCCCGGTCCGGGTCGGGGAATCGGGGTGCGTCGCGGCGGCCCGGTGGCGTGTCGCATGTACGGGGCCGGAATTTCTCGTACGGCGCGGGTTCTCGTTTGGGTACGGCGCTGCGATTCGTGCCGGGCGTGCGGCCCGACCGGCGTCGGCGACGACACTAAAAACGGTGCGCGAGGCCTGTCAACAGACCTTGGTGCGGGCCGAATCGGCGGGGGTGCCGGATTCGGAAAGTGTGAGGTCGGCGGGGTGCGGAGGGCATTGTCTTCGAGTGCGGTTCAAGGGGTTCGGGAGCTGTCCTGTACGGCGTTTCGAGAGCGGTGGCCGCGCGGGGCGGCCACCGGCGCGTGCCGGTCGGGGCGGTGGCACGGCCGGTGGCCCGGGCGGGGCGCGGCCCGGCTTCCGGCGGCGGTGGTGCCGGCCGTGGGCTCAGGTGGGGTAGACGCCGTAGCGGCGGTCGCGGTCGCGCAGGTCGGCGATCGCGGCGTCGAAGTCGGCCCGTGTCATGTCGGGCAGCAGCAGCGGGGAGAAGTACATCTCGGCGAACGGGGACATCAGCGGGGTGAACGACGACATGCGGTAGGCGCCGCCCATCCGGATGAGGTAGTCGACCGGTTCGGGGATGTAGGCGTTCTCGGCGATGAGTTCCTCGGTCAGGGCCGGGACCTTGCCGTTGAACTTGTCGAAGATGGAGATGATCTCGTGGGAGAGGGACATGCCCATGATGTAGTGCAGCGTGAAGTCGGATTCCTTGTCGGACTTGTCGCGCAGGACGTCCAGCTCCGAGAGCCAGTTGTCGGGTACGACGTCGAGGGTGCCGGTGAAGTCGAAGGCGAGGCTGTCGTGGTTGCGGCGGACGACCTCGGTGAACGCGTTCATGGCGGTTTCGACGGCGGCGGCGGAGCGGCTGTAGTTCGCGACGGAGGAGACGGTGATGTAGAGCTTGCTGAAGCCCTCCTCCCGGGCCCAGCCCGTGAATTCGACGAGTTTGTCGGTCATCGCCGCGTAGCTCTCGTCGAGTGAGACGCCCTGCTTCTGGGACCAGCGGCGCATTCCGTCGGGCAGCAGCATCAAATTGCTCACCGTGATCTCCTTTGGTTGCGTGGTCTGTCGGTGCGGGAAATGGGAGGGCCGGGGCGTGCCGGCGGGCTGGGTGGCGCGTCGGGCGCCGGGGTGTGCGGTGGTGCGAGGGCTCTCGCCGCGGGTGGGACACCGCGGGCTCGCGGCAGGCGCGGGCGCGGGGCGCGGGTGGGGTGCGGGCGGGTTCCCGGTGGGCCGTGCCCGGCGCCGGGCACGCGGATGCATGCGGTCGCGGCCCGGCGGGCGGGCGGCGTCCGGACACGCGGATGCATGACGGGCGCGGCCCGGCGGGCGCGGTACTGCGGGCGCGCGGTACTGCGCTCTCGCGGTACTGGCGGGCGCGGCGGCGGCTCGCGGCCGCTCCGGGGTGGCCTTGCGGCGCGGGGCGGCATGTCCTGGGCGGTGGGCGGGAGTTGCCCCTCCGCCCAGGACGTGCCGTGCCGCGCCGCAAGGCGGGGCGGGGCGGGGGTGGTTCAGGCGATCTTCGTGGCGCTGAGGATGGCCTGGACGGGGATGACGTCCGGGGGGATCTCGGCGGCGTTCTTGGTGACGGCCTTGGTGACCTTGAAGCCGCTCTGCTCCAGCCAGCTGGTGTAGACGGACAGCTTCTGCGGGCCGCCCTGGCCCATGGCGGCGCCGAGGAAGAACGCGGGGAAGAAGTCGACGTTGTAGTTGTCGGTGTCCTTGATGTCCTCCGGGTAGACCGGCACCAGGATGTGGACCTGTCCCCCGGGCTCCAGCGCGGCGTTGACGCCGGAGAGGATCTTCAGGACCTCGTCCTTGTCGAACATGTCGAGGAAGTGCTTGATCAGGACGACGTCGAAGCCGCCCGGGATCTCGTCGAAGACGTTGCCGCCGATGAACGACAGGTGCTCCTGCAGGCCCTGGGCGCGGAAGTTCTCCAGCGCCTCGCTCTCCTTGTCGGGCAGGTCGAAGGTGGTCACCCGCAGGCCGGGGGACGTCTTGTGGCGGTAGGTGTGGATCGCGCCGAGGCCGGTGTTGCCCGCGAGGTCCAGGACCTGGGCGCCGGCGGGGATGTCGACGTTGGCGAAGAACCAGGGGTCGATGTTGGCGGTGACGGTGTTCATCAGGGTCAGCCAGGAGTCGTTGAGGTCCTGGTGGTCGGCGACGGCGTCGTACAGGGTGCCCTCGGCGCCGTAGAGCTCCTTGAGGCCGACGAGGGTTCCGGTGCGGGCGCTGTCGGTGAGGTAGAACAGCTGCCGCAGCGCGGTGACCTTGATGAGGTTCATGTAGGCCAGGGCGCGCTTGAGGTCGCTCTCGGCGACGTCGGCGAGGGCGTCGAGGCGGTAGCCGCCGCTGTCCTCGTCGTGGGCGACGAAGCCTTCCTTGACGAGGAGGAACAGCAGTTGCTCCACGGCGTCGGGCTTGGCGGAGACGGCCGTGCCGAGTTCGGCGGCGTTCAGGCCGGGGCGGGCGCGCAGCGTGTCGACGATGCCGAGTTCGAAGCAGGAGAGCAGGGTCATGAACCGCGAGGGTCCCACCATGTATTCGCGGAGTCGGGCGAGCGTGGCTTGCGATGACAAGGCCTTGGCCCCTTTCGGGTCGGTCGAATCCACCGGCTGGGCGGTGGGCTGCGGGCGGGTCACACCTGTTCCTGCGGTGTCTCGAAGCGGCGGGCCAGTGCCAGGCGCTGCACCTTGAGCGTGGCGGTGCGCGGCAGTTCGGCCTGCGGGATCTGGACGGGGTCGGCGAGCTGGGGGAATTCGGCGACGGCGGCCCGCCAGCGGTCGGTGTCCAGCGGCTTGTCGTCGACGGTGCAGATCACCGGGACGGGCAGCGCGTCGGGGCCGGGGACGACGACGAGTTCGCTCAGCTCGCTCAGCCGGCCCAGTACGACGTCCTCGATCTCCAGGGAGCTGCGCACTCCGGGGATCATGTCGACCTCCCGGTCGAGCATGTGCAGGCAGCCGAACCGGGTGCGGTAGCCGACGTCGCCGGTGCGCCACCAGTCGCCGTTGCGGTTGGTGTCGTAGCGGTCCTGCTCGGCGAAGTAGGTCTTCGCCAGGCCGTCCCAGGCGACTTCGATGAAGCCGGGGGTGAGTTCGGAGGGGGTCTTGCCGCCGCGGGGCACGACGCGGACCTTGGCGGCGCCGCCGGGCATGGCCCAGCCGACGCAGCGGCCGTTGGCCTTGTGGGCGGAGTTGCGGAAGTAGGCGCGGCCCACGGCGGGGCCGACCTCGCTCTGTCCGTAGATCTGGAAGAAGAGGGCGCCGCGGCGGTGGGAGGACTTGAGGAGGCGGCTCATGGTCCGGGGGTGGATCGCGTCGAAGGTGCTGCTGAAGACCTTGACGGACCCGAAGGGCATGCGCGGGTCGTCGGCGAGTTCCTCCCACTCCATCAGGGAGTTGGGCAGTGCCTCGACGAACACCGGCCGGTGCTCGATGAACTGCTGGGCCACCTCGGCGGGCTCGGACCTGCTGAGCAGCAGGACGGGCAGTTCCTTGAGCAGGGCCAGGGACATCGCCGCGACCATCCGGGAGTGCACGAAGGGGATGTGGATCGCGACGGTGTCCTTGCGGCGCATCAGGGCCAGCAGCCGCCACTGCGGCACCAGGCGTACGGCCTGGGTGCGGGGGGTGTGCACGACGAGCTTGGGCAGGCCGGTGGTGCCCGAGGTGTGGGTGATGACGGCGGGTGCGTCGATGGGCCGCACGACCGGCCGCACGCGCGGCGATCCGGCGAGCGGGGCGAGGCCGGTGGCGCCCGGCCGGTCCTCGCCGGTGGTCAGGACCCGGCGGGTGAGGTCCGCCAGCGGTACCTCGCCCAGCAGGTCGAGCTTGGACTCGTCGGTGATCAGGCTGGGGTGGTCGAGGCGGTCCAGGAGGGCGGCCACGGTCGTGGCGTCCAGGGCGGGCGAGAGGTTGACCGGGACCGCGCCGATGCGCGACGCGGCGGCGGCGAGCATCCAGATGTCGGCGTTGGCGCTCTTGAAGAGCACGACCCGCTCGTCGGGGCGCACTCCGGCCGCCCACAGCCGGGCCGCCAGGTCGTCCACGTGCTCGGCGTAGCGGGCCACCGTCAGGCGCCGTCCCGCGTCGGGGAAGACGTCCAGGTCGTGGTCGAGGACGATCGGGGTGGACGGGTTCACCGCCGCGGCCATCTCCGGCAGCAGGCCGATGTGGAGGCCGCGTTTGTGGATCGATTTGTAGGCTGTGGAGCCCTTCATGGGACCGTCTCCTTCGGGGGCACGCTGCGGGGTCGCCGCCGCCGGTGCCCGGTGGGGGCGGGGCCGGCGCGGTCGGGGTCGGTCGGCTGCGGGTGCCGGGAACGGGGCGTACGCCGCGCCGGGCGCTGCTTCGCGCGGGGCGGGCGTACGCCAGGGGGCCGGGGCGGGTGCACGGGTGGGGGCTGTGCGGTGCGCCGGTGCGGTGCGGGCACGGGGTGGTGCGACGCGCCGGGCGGCGCGGTGCGGTGCGGCGTGCGGGCGTATGGGGTGTGGGGCCCGGCGTGCGCCGCGGGTGCCTGTGCGGGGCCGTGCGGGCCGGCTCACCCCGGGTCCGGCGCGAGGTGGATGCGTGCCGGGTGTGCGGGTGCAGGGGCGCTCAGGCGGGGCGGGCGTGGGTGCGCAGTGCGGTGCGCAGGACGTCCGCGACCCGTTCGACCTGGTCCGCGCCGAGTTCGGCGTGCATGGGGATGGCGAGGTTGCGGCGGAAGAGGTCGGCCGAGACGGGGCAGGTCTGCCCGCCGGCGAAGACGGGTTGCAGGTGGGTGGCCCAGGTGCCGTGGCCGCAGCCGATGCCCTGGGCGCGCAGGTCGGTGGCGAGGGCCGCGCGGTCCACGCTCTCGTCGAGGGTGACCATGTAGGACTGCCAGGCGTGGGTGCGGTCCTCGGGCACGTGCGGCAGGGTCAGCAGGTCCTCGTCGGCGAGGAGTTCGGCGTAGCGCTGGGCGACGGCGCTGCGCCGCTTGAGGAGTTCGTCGATGCGGCCGATCTGCACCTGGAGGATGGCGGCGGCGATGTCGGACAGTTTGAAGTTGTAGCCGATCTCGGTGAACTCAGGGATCGGCAGGCCGACGATCTGCGCCTGGTCGAAGATGCTGCCGATGCCGAACGAGGAGCGCAGCCGTGCGTCGGCGGCGATCGCCGGGTCGGTGGCGATCAGGGCGCCGCCCTCGCCGCTGCTGGCGCCCTTGCGTCCGTGGAAGGACAGGCAGGCCACCTCGGCCAGGGCGCCCGCCTCCTGGCCGCGGTAGGTGGCGCCGACCGCGCAGGCGGCGTCCTCGACGAGGAACAGGCCGTGGCGGGCGGCGGTCTCCCGCAGGGGTGCGTAGTCGGCGGGCAGGCCGACCGTGTCGACGGCGATGACGCCGACGGTGCGCGGGCCGATGAGGTCGAGGACCGCCTGCGGGTCGACGGTGCCGGTGTCGGCGCGCACGTCGGCGAAGACGGGGGTCGCGCCGACGTAGCGCACCGCGTGGGCGGGGGCGGGGAAGGTGTAGTCGGCGACGATCACCTCGTCGCCGGGTTTGACGCCGAGCGCGAGCATGGCCAGGTGCAGGGCGGCGCCGCAGTTGCTCACCGCGACCGCGCCGCCCGCGTGGTAGCGGGCGGCGAGCAGGCTCTCCAGGGCCTTGCCCCTCGGACCCTGTCCGGCGGGCCAGCCCGAGGCGAACACCTCGGCGACGGCGGCCAGTTCCTGTTCGCCCAGGCTCGCGTGGACCAGGGGGATGGTGGTGTCCGTGGTGTTCATGGTGTTCATCTCCGTCACACTCCGCGCCGTGCTGCCGATGAGGACTCCAGGAGGGCGGGCGGCTCGTAGCGCAGCGGGGTGATCTGGCTGACGTCGTAGCGCGCGCGCATCTCCTCCACCGCCTGCGGGTCGACCTCGCCGCCGGCCGCCCAGATCTCCGCGATCTCCTCGAAGTACCGCTCGTGGTAGGGCGAGGGGAAGCACTGGAAAAGCATGCGGGCCGGGGCGTCGGAGGCGTTCCTGAAGGCGTGCGGGGTGCCCGGGGGGACGAACATGCAGGCGCCCTCGGTGGCGCGCACGGCCCGCTCCCCGGCGGGCGACTGCCAGTCGTGCCAGGACTGCCCGGTGCGCCGGGTCGGTTCGAACGCCAGGACCTGCAGTTCGCCCTCCAGGATGTAGAAGAACTCCTGGGAGTCGCCGTGCACATGGGCGCCGACGTCGAATCCGGGCGGGACGACCACTTCGAAGATGGAGACGGCCGAGCCGTGCTCGCCGGTGGCCTTGAAGGTCACCTCCTGCGCCTTGGTGACGAGTCTGCGGCCCTGGCCGGGCGGCAGGACGAGTCCGCTCATCCGAGGTTCTCCAGTTCGGCGGGCGTGTCGACGCCCCAGCGGCCGAGGGCCATCTCGGCGGTGATGCCGGGGCCGAATCCCGCGATGAGGCCGGTGGCGTCCGGCAGCGGGGTGTCCTCCTCGAACAGCCTGCGCGCGGCGTCCAGGACGACGGCGCTGGCGATGTTGCCGTACTCGGTCAGGGTCGCCCAGCTGTGCCGGAACACCTGCCGGTCGACGTCGAGGAACTTGGCGAGGTCGTCCAGGATCCGCGGGCCGCCGGCGTGCACGATGTAGAAGTCGAGCTTGCCGATGTCCCAGCTGTGGTCCTTGGCGAACTCCCGCAGGACCGGGGCGAGGGGTTCCATGGTCCCGGGCACGCGGCGGTCGAGCTGGAAGTGGAAGCCGGTGTCGCGCACCGAGTAGGAGATCCAGTCCTCGGTGTCGGGGATGAGGTAGGAGGCGTTGCGTTCGAGTTCGATGCCGACGCCGCCGTTGCCGCGCACCACGGCGGCCGCGACCGCGTCGCCGAACAGGCCGTCGGACAGCAGCGATCCGATGTCGTCGGCGTCGGGCTGGTAGCACAGCGAGCACAGCTCGCACGAGACGATCAGGACGTTGCTGCCGGGGTGCGCCAGGCAGAAGTCGTGGGCCCGGTTGACGGCGGCGCCGCCCGCCGCGCACCCCAGCTGCGCGATGGGTATCTGGCGGGTGTCGGAGCGGAATCCGAGCTTGTTGATCAGCCATGCGGTCAGCGAGGGCATCAGGAACCCGGTGCAGGACACGTAGATGATCGCGTCGATGTCACGGGCCGTCACACCGGCGTTCTCCAGGGCCCGTTCGGCGACTTCGGGGACCCGCTTCTTGGACTCGGCCTCGTAGATGCGGTTGCGTTCCGTCAGGCCCGGGTGGAGCAGCGTCTTCTCGATGGGCTGGACGATATGCCGCTTCTGCACCCCCGTGTTCCGGATCAGGCGGAGCGCCAGGGGGAGCTGAGGCTTTCCACCGTGGACACGCTCGGCGAATGCCAGAGTCTCTTCCATCGTGATGACGTGTTCCGGCGCGCTCACCGCGGGCTTGCATAGCCTCGGCATATCTGGGGTCTTCTTTCTCTAGGGTCTGCCTTCTGTACGGGAAGAAGCCGCGCGCGCACCCCCGGGGCCGCCCCGTGCCGGACGGCCGTCCGCGGCCGTTTCGACGGGGTGCGCCCCCGCCCCCGGGCCTGCCGGGACACGGGAGGTCCCCGGGCGCCGCGGGAGGGCCCGGGCGCCGCCGCGGATGGCTCGGCTTCGCGTGCGTGCGGGCAGCACCGGGCGGGCCCGGTCGCGCCGCAACCGCACGGCGGGGCAAGGCCTGGACGAAGGGGTGGTGGGATCCCGTGCGCGCGATGTACCCGAGAACGCCCGGACGGTCTTGCCCCGGCCTGGAGCAGCAGGGCACCGTCACGTGCGACGTCTCGACCGCCTGCGCGAAATGTCATGGCGCGAGGGATGCGAGGAATCCTACCCTGCGGCAACTTTCGGGCAGGGTAGGCGTGTTGAGATAGTGACACGGTTGGCGTCCGCACGCCAAGGGCGCCTCGAAGTGACCTGGGTCACGTGGAATCGGGGCCGTGCGCACCGGGTCCGGCGGGGCCCGGTGCGGGGTGTGGTGCGGGGTGTGGTGTCGGGGGCCGGGGTGTCCGCCGGGTGCACCGCGGTCGCGGGCTCCCCCGCCGACGGGACCCCGCGGGCGGCGGCCCGGGCGGCGCGCCGGACGGCACGCGGACGTCCGGCCGGCGGGCCCGACGCGTGGCGGCGGGCGCCGGTGCGGGGCGGCCTGGATACGGGCGCACCGGGCGGGAGTTGGGGCCGCCGGGCGGCGGACGCGGCCGGGAGGTCCTTGCCGCGGCGGGCGTGCGGCGGGCCGGGCGCGTGCGGGCGGACCTCGCGAGTGCGGGCGGGCACCAGCGGGGTGCAGGTCGGCTCCGATGCGACTGCATCGGGCGGGAGTTGGGGTCGTTCGGCGGACGCGGCCGGGAGGTCCTTGCCGCGGCGGGCGTGCGGCGGGCCGGGCGCGCGGGCAGCAGCCGGGGGCTCGTCGGCCTCGGTGCGGCTGCGGCGGGCGGGTGTTGGGGGCACCGGCGGCGGGCGGGCACGGGACGTCTTCGTGGCGGTGGGGCGTCCGCCGGGCGGGCGTACGCGGCGGGCCGGGACGCGTGCGAGCGGGCGGGCCCGGGAGGGGTGCCGGCCGCGGTGTGCGGTGCGCCGGGGGTGGGGTCGGGGCCGCCGTGGGGGGGGTGACGTGCCGGGTCAGGCGGCGGAGTTGTGTTCGGGCGGCAGGATCAGGGTGGGTTCGAGGACGACGCGGGCGGCGGGCTGCTCGTCGGGCAGCCGTACCAGGGCGTGTCGGGCGCCCCGCTGCTGGCGCCAGCCGGCCTGGGCGACCACCACGGCGACGTACGGGATGACGACGGCGCCGACGAGGGCGCAGGCGCCGAGGACGGGCCAGCGGTTCCAGGTGGCGGCCATCACCACCACGCACGCGGTGCGCACCAGCATGGCGACCAGGTAGCGGCGCTGGCGGCCGCGCACGTCCCGGCTCAGGCCGGTGCGGGCCTGGGTGATGGACTCCGGCCGGGGCGCCGCCCGGCGCCGGGGGATGGTGCTCATCGGGCCTCCGTGGACACGTCGGCGCGGGCGCCGGTCGGCCGGACAGGGAGCGGGCCCCGATGAGCCGGGCGGGGTCCCGCGCGGTGCGCACCCGCACCCGGGGCGCCGCGCGGCGCTGCCGGCGGCGGCTCGGGCCGGTGTCGTGCGGCCGGGCGCGGGTGGCTGCCGCGCGCGGGGCGGGCGGTGCGGTGTCACGGTGGCGGCGGGACGGCGGTGCGGGTGGATGAGCGTCCCTCGGTCACCCGCACCGCCGCCGGTTCGGTGGCGGCGTGCCGCCGGTTCAGCGCACTTCCTGATCCGCTTCCCGCTCCCCCGCCTCCAGTTGCCGGTCGGAGGGGGCGTGCCCGTTGGACGGCGCGTGCCCGTTGGGGGAGGCGTGCCCGTTGGAGGAGGCGTGTGCGCCCGCAGCGTGGGCGGCGTGCTCCAGTGCCTCGGTCAGCTCCCGCGGGGTCGGCTTGGCGATCTGTCCGCCGTACAGCCAGCGGCTGAGCCTGTAGCGCAGGACCTCCTTGCGGCCCTGCGGGTTGGGCACCCCGTCGTGTTCGGGCAGGGGTGCGGGCAGCGGCTTGTAGTCCTGGCGCGCCAGGAGGCTGTACTCCCGTGCGCGGTCGAGGCGTTCGTGGACCTCGACGAACTCGCCGTGCGGCAGCCTGCGGATCCTGCCGGTCTCGCGGCCGTGCAGGAGCTTGTCGCGGTCGCGGCGCTGCAGGCCCAGGCAGATCCGCTTGGTGACGATGTAGGTGAGTGCCGGGACCAGGAAGATCCCGACGCGTACCGACCAGGTGATCGCGTTCAGCGACAGTTGGAAGCGTTCGGCCAGGACGTCGTTGGCGCCGCCGAAGAACAGCACCAGGTACAGGGAGACGAAGGCGACGCCGAACGCGGTGCGTGCGGGGTGGTCGCGCGGTCGGTCCAGGAGGTGGTGTTCGCGTCGGTCGCCGGTGACCCAGGCCTCCAGGAACGGCCACAGGGCGATCACGGCGGCCATCAGGGTGGGCACGATGACGGCGGGGATGAGGATGCCCATGTTGACGGTGTAGCCGCCGGGCAGGACGAACTCCCAGGCCGGCATGGCCCGCAGGGCTCCTTCGAGGAAGCCCATGTACCAGTCGGGTTGGGAGCCCTGGGAGATCTGGTCGGAGCGGAAGGGCCCGTACGTCCATACGGGGTTGATCTGCGCGACGCCGGCCAGCAGGGCGAGGACGCCGGAGACCAGGAAGAAGAAGCCGCCGGCCTTGGCCGTGTAGTTCGGCATCAGGGGCTCGCCGACCACGTTCTGCTCGGTGCGGCCCGGGCCCCTGAACTGGGTGTGCTTGTGGTAGAAGACCAGGATCAGGTGCACGGTGAGCAGGATGAAGATGAGGCCCGGGGTCAGCAGGATGTGCAGCGGGTAGAGCCGGGGCACGATGTCGGTGCCGGGGAACTCGCCGCCGAACAGCAGCATGTGCGCGTACGTGCCGACCAGCGGGATGGCGAGGGTGACGCCCGAGGCGATGCGCAGGCCGGTGCCGGAGAGCAGGTCGTCGGGGAGCGAGTAGCCGAGGAAGCCCTCCAGGGTGACCAGGACCAGCATCACGAAGCCGATCAGCCAGTTCACCTCGCGCGGCTTGCGGAACGAGCCGGTGAGGAAGTGCCGCAGGGTGTGCAGGCACAGCGCGCCGATCATGACGAGGGCGGCCCAGTGGTGCATCTGGCGGATGAACAGGCCGCCGCGGATGTCGAAGCTGATCTCGACGGTGGTCGCGTACGCCTGCGACATCGGGATGCCCTGCAGCGGGACGTGCGAGCCCTCGTAGACGGTCTCGGCCATGCTGGGCTCGAAGAACAGGGTCAGCCAGGTCCCGGTGAGGATGAGGATGACGAAGCTGTAGAGGGCTATCTCGCCGAACATGAACGACCAGTGCTCGGGGAACACCTTGCGGATCAGGAACCGGAAGTTGTAGATCCCGAGCCGTCCGTCGGCCCAGTCGGCGATGGCCTCGCCCCTGGGTGTCTCGGTGCGCGCTCCCGGCGCCTTCTCGGTCGTGCTCATACCCGCGCACCCTCTCCTCGCCGTTCGGCCGTCACGGGCACACCCGATCCGGCCCGTCGGTGGTCGGTGGTGGGGGCGCTCCGCCCCGCGAGCGGGCCCATGGCCTGGGACGACGCCGTCGACGCTATCGACGCCCGGTGAGGGCGGACAACCGCCCTTGAGCCGTAGCTCCGTCCCGTCTGGATCGATCCTTGAGCGACTCGCGGGACGAATGTCCCCACATCGGTCTCATTCGCGCGTAACAGTCCTGGTTCCGGGGGCGGGTTGCCGGCGGGTGCCCACCCGCTGTCCCTCAACTCGGCGTGGGCGGCGGCCGGTTGCTCCACTCGTGTCATGACGGAAGCGTAGGACCGAACGGGGTTCGATTCGAGGCCGCGTACACGGTCGTGTGGCGGCTCCCGCAGGAGCCCCGGGGAACTCCCGGCGGGCGGGCGGTCGGCGCGCGGAGGGTGTGCGGCCGGCTCGCGGAGGCCGCCCGCAGGGCGTGTTGCCGCCACGGGGCCGCGACGGGGCCGGCACGGGCCGGCGGCCCGGGAGCCGAGCCGTGCGGACGGGGTCCGAGGGGTGGGCCGCGGTCGGCCGGTGACGGACGGCCGGCGGGCGGCGGCGGGTCGGGGGGCCGCCGGCGGGCGGTGGGGCGAGGGGGCCGTCCGGCGGGTTCCTAGGGGCGGTGGCGGTCTCCGGCGGGGGCCGCGGTCGGGTGGTGCGGGGGCGGGCCGGTGTGCCGTGTCCGGGCGGCGCCGGGCGCGGTGGCGGTGGCGGGCGGGTCCGGGGCGAGCCGGCGGCGGTAGGGCGCGGTCGGGCCGTGCGTGGTGCTGGGCGGTCCGGCGGGGGCGGTGGCGCGCGGGCCGGTCAGGGCGGCCCGCAGGGCGCCGGGGCGCAGGGCCGCGGCGCGCGGGGTGAGCGCCTGGTCGCGTTCGAGCAGCCAGGTCGCGGCGGCGCGGTCGGTGGTCGCGGCGGCCGCGACGCGGGCCGTGTAGCGGCCGGCGAGCCGGGTGCGCAGTCCGGGCCGGGGGTCGCGGGCGGCACGCCGGCGGGGGCCGGCCTGCCAGGCGGGGGCCAGTTGGTGGGCCAGGGCCCGGCGCAGCCGGTAGCCGAGGCCGACGGTGGTGCCGTGGCCGGCCAGCAGCCGGTCCAGGACCAGGGCGCACTCGACGGCGAAGGTCAGGCCCTGGCCGTGGGCGGGGTCGAGGTCGGCGAGGGCGTCGCCGACGACGACGAACTGGTCGGGCCAGCGGCGCAGCCTCTCGTAGTGGCGGCGGCGGTTGCCGGTGCGGTCGCAGCCGTAGACGGGGCCCAAAGCGGTGGCGGCCTCGATGACGTCGTGCAGCAGCGGGTGGCGCAGGTCGGCGGCGGCCTGCAGGAACTGCGCGTGGTCGGTGGGGCGTTGCTCCGGGTCGGCGGTGCGCAGGGTCACCGACCAGCGGCCGCCCTCGACGGGGTGGAGCAGGCCGCGTGCCCGTCCGCCCGGATCGGGCATGAGCAGCAGGGCCTTCCAGTCGGCGACATGGCCGACGGGCGGGGCGAACACGGCGGTGGCGAAGGAGTCGCGGGGGCCCGCCACGGTCTCCGCGGGCATGTCGTAGCCGAGTTCGGCCAGCCACTGGGGGGCGCGTGAGCCGCGTCCGGTGGCGTCGACGACGAACTCGGCGGGGATCAGGCGGCGCTCGCTCCAGCCGCCGGGGGCGCCGCGGTCGCGTGCGCGTACCTGGACGCCGGTGACGGTGTCGTGGCGGCCGGGTTCCAGCGCGAGCGCCTCGTGCCCGGGCAGGAAGGCCACCTTGGGGTCGGCGCGCAGCCGCTCGCGCAGGGCGGAGTCGATCAGGTCGCGGCCCGCGCTCAGCAGGGACAGGCCCGAGTCGAAGCGGGGCAGCCAGCCGCCGGGGCCGAGCACCAGCATGTCCTGGGGCATCCGCACGCGGACCGCTCCGGCGCCGGCCAAGTCCCCTGCCACACCGGGGAAGAGCTGTTCCAGTCCGTGCTGGGCGGCGGCCGTGAGGCTGTGCGTGTGGCGTGCCTGGGGCACGCCGGGGCGGCGGCCGGGCCCGCGGGGCACCCAGTCGCGCTCGATCACGGTGACCCGGTCCATGAAGTGGGCCAGGGCCCGTGCCGCGGTGAGCCCGGCGAAACCGGAGCCGATCACCACGGCGTGGCCGTGTCCGCCGTCCGTGCCGACAACACCTGCGTCCAGACTCAACTCGGCTGTCCTTCCCGTGTGTTGTCTCTGCATCATGCGCGGCCGGGCCGTTCGGGCCCAGATGTCCGGCCGGCCGGCGGCGCAGTCTTGAGCGGCTGTCGAGGAGGCCTTGAGCGCCATCGGTGCGGTCCGGGGCCGCCTGCGGAGCGGCCCACTGCCGTCGGCGCGGGTCCGCCGCGGCGGCACGGCGGCACGGCGGCACGGCGGCACTATGGCGCATGTCGCCGACTCGGTGGCCCGGGCGGGGACTTCACCCTCGGACGGCGGGGCGGCGGGCGGTCCGGCCCGCGGTGTTCCGCCGGGTGCGCACTCCCGGGCCCGGCGCCGACGGCTCGGGGTCGCCTACCGCGTGGGGACCGGCCGAGTACCGTACGTCGGCCTCCGGCCGCGACGTGACGGGGCACGGGGCGGGGCGCGGCGCAGGGCGGGGTGCGGTGCGGTGCGGTGCGGTGCGGGGTGCCGGGCGCAGGCCGGCCCCGGTACGCATCGCGCAGCGCCGGCTTCCCGCTCCGCCGGGCGCGTGGCGCGGGCGCAGGCCCCCCGCTTGCTCCGGTGCAGGTCGCGCTGGCGCGGGCCCCTGCCCCTGGTGCGCACGATGCCGGGCGTCAGCCGCCGCTCCCCCGGCGCGGGTGGCGCGGGCGCAGGCCACCGCTCGCCCCGGTGCGCGTGGCGCCGGGCGCAGCCCGCTCCCCCGGCGCGGGTGGCGCGGCTCAGGCTCCCCCGGCTCCCCCGGTACAGGTGGGCGTCGGCTGCCGCTCCCCCGGTGCGGCCGGGCGCGGCGACCGTGGCGCGTTCCGTGCCCGGGTGCCGTGGTGTTCCGGTGGCCCTGCGCGGGCCGTCGGTGGGGGCCTGTCGGCGGTGCTCGAAGTCGGGTGGAAATCGGCTCGAGAAAGTGCGTTCCGGCGCCCCCCGAACGATCCTGCACCAGGACTCGACCGCTGCTCAGTACGTTCGAACAGGACTACGGATACGGGGCTTTCGCGCCCTGTTCCGGAGCAGGGCGCGGAAAGGGAACGCCCGCGTTGCAGAAGTGTTTTCGGCTTTGACCGGGCCGCTATGTGAATGAACTGCCGCAACCGGCCCGCGAATTCGCGCGGGGCACCGGCGGTTGCGGAGGGCGAGCCGCCTCATGAAGGAGATCCGATGAAGGTTCACCCATGCCCCAGGAGCCATGCGCAGGAAATCCGTGCCGCCACCGGGTACGTGTTGTGCGCCCCCTGCATCAGGCAGGTGGAGCGCAACCTGCGCACGCTCCCCGTCCTCCACCAGGAGTCCCTGCACCATGTGTCGCCGACACCGCGGCGGACCAATCCCACCAAGGTCTCGGGCAGTCGCACGCGGGACTACCTGGACATCTCCGTGCTCGACGCCCGCCACAACATCCTCGCCATCCTCGAGTCCTGGTCCGCCACCGTCGTGGAGAAGCTCGGGACCGCCGCCCCGCACCACTCCGTGCCGGACCTGGCGCGCTTCCTCACGCTGCACCTGGAGTGGCTCACCTCCCGTTCCTCCGCCCTCGACTTCGCCGACGAGATCGAGGGCCTGGTCGTGGAATTGCGGCAGACCATCGATCCCGAACCCGGCCAACTCCACAAACTCATCAGGAAATGCGTCGTGGACGACTGCGCGGGGACGATCAGCGCCGCGCCGAAATCCGACCGGAACGCGACGGGAAGCAGCATCGGCTGCTCCTCGGGGCATTCCTGGGACGTACGCGAGTGGCTCGCTCTGAGGCAACTCCTGGAACGGCAGCGAAAGGGTGTCAGCGCGTGATCAAACCACCACGCCACCGGCTCGTCCCCACCAATGTGGCGGCACTGGCCGTGGGAGTTTCCGAGGCGACGATCCGCAAGTGGGTGAGCCGCGGGAAGATAACCCGCTACGGCGCGCCGCACCGGCGTTCGGAGTTCGACATCGAGGAACTCACCAGGATCGCCCTGCAGCGCCGGCCCTGAGGCCGACGGGGCGTCAGGAAGCAGTGGGGGCAACCGGCTTCACGGCCGGTTGCCCCCTTTTCGCATGCCCGCCGGCGGGTGCCGGGGCGGGGCCGTCGGGTCCGGTCCGCGGCGCCGGCACCCCACCCCGAAGGGACGTGACCAACGTCACTTCGGGGCCTCTTGGCGGGGCCCCTGACCCCGTGTCACTGTGTTCGCACATTTACCCTGCCCAAAAGCAGCTCCGGGGCAGTGGATCGCGGGTCGTACCCGTCCGCACCGTTCGGACCGGGTCCCCGCCGTGAAGTGCCCCTACCCGTGAAGTGCCCGTTGTCCGGCGCGGTGTTGTCCGCCGAAGCGGGCACCCCCGTACTCCCGGCCGGGACATGTACGTCGTCTCCGGCCCCTGCCGCAGCCGCGCCGCAGCCGGTGCCGTGCCGGTGCCGTGCTGCCGGTGCCGGCCGGTGTCGGTCTCCCGGGCCAGGGCGCCGTTGCCGCCGTTGTGCCTACGAATCCCAGGACGCGCCCGGGTGCCGTACCCCGTGCGCCGAATCCGTGCGCCCCGCCCCCTGGAGTCCGTCGCCGGACTCCAGGGGGCGGGGCGTTCCCACTGACGTTGCGATCTCCGTGCACAAATGACAAAAGGGGAGCTGAGTGCGTTGACTCTTCCGACCTCGGTCGAGGGGGTACCAGGAAGCCGCCGGGCCCGCTCGGTGGGCATCGGCCGCGCCCATGCCAAGGCCATCCTGCTGGGCGAGCACGCGGTCGTCTACGGAGCCCCGGCGCTCGCTCTCCCGGTTCCGCAGCTGACGGTCACGGCGAGCGCGGGGTGGTCCTCGCGCGGCGGTGAACGCGGCGGCCTGTCCTCCACGATGACCGGTGCGCCCTCGCGGGCGGTGCTGGCGCAGGTCTCCGACAGCCTGCGCCGGCTGACGTCGGCGGTGGAGCGGCGGCTGGGGGTGGGTGAGCGGCCGCACCTGAACGTGGTCCTCGACAGCACGATCCCGCCCGGCCGCGGGCTGGGCTCCAGCGCGGCGACCTCGCGGGCCGTGGTGCTGGCCCTGGCCGACCTGTTCGGCCGCGAGCTGGGCGAGGACACGGCGTTCGAGCTGGTGCAGACGGCCGAGAACCTGGCGCACGGCCGGGCCAGCGGCGTCGACGCCATGGCGGTGGGCGCCTCGCGGCCGCTGCTGTTCCAGGCCGGTGCGAGCCGGGAGCTCGCGGTCGGCGTCGACGGCCTGTGCATCCTCGCGGACAGCGGCACCGCGGGCAGCACCCGCGAGGCGGTCGAGCTGCTGCACGAGTCGTTCCGGCGCCGCGCGGGCGCGCAGGAGGTGTTCGTGCACCGTGCCGCGCAGCTGACCGAGGCGGCCCGCCGGGCCCTGACCGAGGGCGACGCGCCCGAGCTGGGCTCCCTGCTGACGCACTACCACCACCTGATGTCCGCGGCCGATCTGAGCACCGAGCGGATCGACGCGCTGGTCGAGGCCGCGCTGCGGGCCGGCAGCCTCGGAGCGAAGATCACCGGCGGAGGGCTGGGCGGCTGCGTGCTCGCGCTGACCCAGCCGCAGCAGGCCGGTGAGGTCATCCGGCGGCTGCACGAGGCCGGTGCCGTACAGACCTGGGCCATACCGCTGAAGGGGCTCGACACCGATGCGTACTGAACACCCCCTGGACGCGGCGCGGCCGGCGCGGGCCGCCACCGCGGGCACCGCCACCGCCGTCGCCCACCCGAACATCGCGCTGGTCAAGTACTGGGGCAAGCGCGACGAGCGGCTGGTCCTGCCCCGCACGGACAGCCTGTCCATGACGCTGGACGTGTTCCCCACCACCACCCGGGTGCGGCTCGACCCCGGGGCCGGGCAGGACACGGTGATCCTGGACGGGGCGCCCGCCAAGGGCGAGGCGCAGCGGCGGGTCACCGCCTTCCTCGACCTGGTGCGGGAGCGGGCGGGGATGTCGCTGCGGGCCGTCGTGGACAGCCGCAACACGGTTCCCACCGGGGCCGGTCTGGCGTCCTCGGCCAGCGGGTTCGCGGCGCTGGCCGTCGCCGCGGCCGCCGCGTACGGGCTGCGGCTGGACCCGGCCGGGCTGTCCCGGCTGGCCCGGCGCGGGTCGGGCTCGGCGTCGCGGTCGGTGTTCGGCCGCTTCGCGGTGTGGCACGCCGGTGACGCCGACGCCACGCCCCGGGACGCCGATCTGGGCTCGTACGCCGAGCCGGTGCCCGCGGACCTCGATCCGGCGCTGGTCATCGCCGTGGTCCACGCCGGGCCCAAGTCCGTGTCCAGCCGTGCGGCGATGCGGCACACGGTGGCCACCTCGCCGCTGTACGCGGCGTGGGCGGCCGCCGCCGGGGACGATCTGGCCGGGATGCGGGCGGCGTTGGCGCGCGGCGACCTGGACGCGGTGGGGCGGATCGCGGAGCACAACGCGCTGGGGATGCACGCCACCATGCTCGCGGCGCGTCCCGCGGTGCGGTACCTGTCGCCGGCCAGCGTCACCGTGCTCGACCGGGTGCTGGAGCTGCGCCAGGACAAGGTCGCCGCCTACGCGACCATGGACGCCGGGCCGAACGTGAAGGTGCTGTGCTCGCGCGCCGACGCCGAGCGGGTGGCCGACGCCGTCCGCGAGGCGGCGCCCGGGAGCCGGGTCGTGGTCGCCGGACCGGGCCCCGGGGCGCGGCTGCTGCACGGGGGCGGCTGATGGCGGCCGGGCGCACGGTGGTGCGGCGGGCGCCGGGCAAGCTGTTCGTCGCGGGCGAGTACGCGGTGGTGGAGGCCGGGAACCCGGCGGTGCTGGTGGCCGTCGACCGGCAGGTCACCGTGACCGTGTCCGACCCCCACCCCCACCCCGGCCCCGACCCCGACCTCGACACCGATTCCCGGGCCGGCCCCGACACCGACACCGGCACCGGCACCGGCACCGGCATCCGGCCGCGCCCCGACTTCGGGGACGGGCCCGGTTCCGGTGGCAGGTCCGGTTCCGGTGGCGGGTCCGGCGCCGGGGCCCGGCCGCTGGGCCGGCCCGAGGCCGTCTCCGGTGCCGCCTCCCTGCCCGGTGCCGTGTCCGGCGCGGGTGTGCCCGGCCCGGGGCCCGTACCGCGGCCCCGCCCGGAGGCCGAACCCGAACCCGGCCCGCGGGCCGGCGCCGAGGCCGGTGCGGGGGCCTGGGGGCCGGGGGTGGTGATCTCCTCCGACCTGGGCCCGCAGCGGGTGCGCTGGCACTGGCGCGACGGCCGGCTCGTCGAGTACGGCCCCGGCGGCGCGGAAGGCGCGCGCGGCCGGCTGGCCCATGTCGTGTCCGCGGTCGAGGTGGTGGGCGCCCTGCTGGCCGAACGCGGCCGGCCGGTGCCCGCGATGGACGTCCGGGTCGGCAGCCGGCTGCACGAGGACGGCCGCAAGTACGGGCTGGGCTCCAGCGGCGCGGTGACCGTCGCCGCCGTCGCGGCGGTGGCCGCCCGGTGCGCGCTGGACCTGGCGCCCGAGGACCACTACCGGCTGGCCATGCTGGCCACCGCCCGCATCGACGCCCGGGCCTCCGGCGGCGACCTGGCCGCCAGTACCTGGGGCGGCTGGATCCTCTACCGGGCGCCCGACCGGGAGCACGTCCTGGACCTGGCCCGGCGCCGGGGCGTGGGGGCGATGCTCGCCGCGCCCTGGCCGGGCTTCGCGGTGCGCCGGCTGAGGCCGCCCGCGGGTGTGGCGCTGGAGGTGGGCTGGACCGGCGAGCCGGCCTCCACCGCCTCCCTGGTGTCCTCACTGGACCGCGGGACCTGGCAGGGCAGCGCCGCGCACCGCGGGTTCGTGCGGCGCACCGGCGCGTTGGTGGCGGCCGTCGCCGAGGCCCTGGACGCCGGGGACGGACCGGGCCTGCTGGAGCAGATCCGCCGGGCCCGGCAGGAGTTGGCGCGCCTGGACGAGGAGGCGGGCCTGGGCATCTTCACGCCCGGGCTGACGGCCCTGTGCGACGCCGCCGAGGCCTTCGGCGGTGCGGCCAAGCCCTCGGGGGCCGGCGGCGGCGACTGCGGTATCGCGCTGCTGGACGCCCGGGCGTCGCGGGAGATCTCACACATACGGCAACGGTGGGCCACGGCCGGGGTGCTGCCCCTGCCGATCCGTCCCGCCCTGGAAGGGATCGAGGAATGAGCGCTCAACGCAAGGACGACCACGTCCGGCTCGCCATCGAGCAGCAGCATGTACCCCTGGGGGGCAACCAGTTCGACGAGGTGTCGTTCGTCCACCACGCGCTGGCCGGCATCGACCGGCCCGAGGTGTCGCCGGCCGTGTCCGTCGCCGACGGCATCGCCTGGCCGGTGCCGATCTACATCAACGCGATGACCGGCGGCAGCGTCAAGACCGGTGCCATCAACCGGGACCTGGCCACCGCCGCCCGGGAGACGGGGGTGCCGATCGCGTCGGGTTCGATGCACGCCTACTTCAAGGACCCCTCGTGCGCGGACACCTTCCGGGTGCTGCGCCGGGAGAACCCGCGCGGGTTCGTCATGGCGAACGTCAACGCGACGGCGTCGGTCGCCGACGCGCGGCGCGCCATCGACCTGCTGGAGGCCGACGCGCTGCAGATCCACCTGAACACGGCGCAGGAGACGGTCATGCCGGAGGGCGACCGCTCGTTCTCCTCCTGGGCCCCGCGGATCGAGGAGATCGCGGCGGCCGTCGAGGTCCCGGTGATCGTCAAGGAGGTCGGCAACGGGCTGAGCCGGCAGACCGTGCTGGCGCTGGCGGACCTGGGGGTGCGGGCGGCCGACGTCGGCGGCCGGGGCGGCACCGACTTCGCGCGCATCGAGAACGGCCGGCGCGAGGCGGGCGAGTACGCCTTCATGCACGGCTGGGGGCAGTCCACCGCCGCCTGTCTGCTGGACGCGCAGGACGCCGGGCTGCCGGTGCTCGCCTCCGGCGGGGTGCGCGACCCGCTGGACGTGGCCCGGGCGCTGGCACTGGGCGCCGGCGCGGTCGGATCGTCCGGGGGGTTCCTGCGCACCCTCCTGGACGGCGGGGTGCCCGCGCTGATCGGGCAGATCACCGCGTGGCTGGACCAGTTGGCGGCGCTGCAGACGATGCTCGGCGCCCGCACCCCGGCCGACCTGGCGCGCTGCGACCTGCTGATCAGCGGCTCGCTGCGCGACTTCTGCGCCGACCGGGGCATCCCCACCTGGCAGCTCGCCCGACGCTCCAGCAGCACCGGCAGCACCGGCTCCGGCAAGGGAAGCGGCACCGGGGCGGGGCCGGGGTCGGGGTCGGGGTCCATCGAGGCCGAGGCCGAGGCCCTCCACGAGATGACAGGACGCACACGATGAGCGACACGCACGCGGTGGCCGGGGTCCCGATGAGGTGGGTGGGACCCCTTCGCATTTCCGGGAACGTGGCCGACACCGAGACCCAGGTGCCGCTGGCCACCTACGAAACACCGCTGTGGCCGTCGGTGGGCCGCGGCGCGAAGGTGTCCCTGCTGGCCGAGCGGGGCATCGTCGCCACCCTCGTCGACGAGCGGATGACGCGCTCGGTGCTCGTCGAGGCGCGGGACGCGCAGACCGCGTACGCCGCCGCCCAGAGCATCCGGGCGCGCATGGAGGAACTGCGCGAGGTGGTGCGCGGCTGCAGCCGGTTCGCCGAACTGATCGGCGTCCGGCACGAGATCACCGCCAACCTGCTGTTCATCCGGTTCGAGTTCTCCACCGGCGACGCCTCCGGCCACAACATGGCCACCCTCGCCTCGGACGCGCTGCTGCGGCACCTGCTGCAGACCGTGGAGGGCATCTCCTACGGGTCGATCTCCGGGAACTACTGCACCGACAAGAAGGCGAGCGCCGTCAACGGGATCCTGGGACGCGGCAAGAACGTGGTCACCGAACTGCTGGTGCCGCGCCAGGTGGTGGCCGACGTGCTGCACACCTCGGCCGCCCGGATCGTCGAGCTGAACATCCGCAAGAACCTGCTGGGGACCCTGCTGGCCGGCGGCATCCGCTCGGCCAACGCCCACTACGCGAACATGCTCCTCGGCTTCTACCTGGCCACCGGCCAGGACGCGGCGAACATCGTCGAGGGCTCGCAGGGCGTGACCATGGCCGAGGACCGCGACGGCGACCTCTACTTCTCCTGCACGCTGCCGAACCTGATCGTCGGCACGGTCGGCAACGGCAAGGGTCTCGGATTCGTGGAGACGAACCTGGCCCGGCTCGGCTGCCGCGCCGAACGCGCACCCGGCGAGAACGCCCGCCGGCTCGCCGTCATCGCGGCGGCCACCGTGCTGTGCGGGGAGCTGTCCCTGCTCGCGGCCCAGACCAACCCCGGTGAACTCATGCGCGCACACGTCCAGTTGGAACGCGACAACACGACAGTAGAGGTTGGTGTCTGACGGCATGTCCAACGATTCCCCCATCGGGATCCACGATCTGTCCTTCGCGACCACCGAGTTCGTCCTGCCGCACGCGGCGCTCGCCGAGTACAACGGCACCGAGATCGGCAAGTACCACATCGGCATCGGCCAGCAGTCGATGAGCGTGCCCGCCGCCGACGAGGACATCGTCACCATGGCCGCCGCCGCGGCCGCGCCCCTGGTCGCCCGGCACGGCAGCGACCGCATCCGCACGGTGCTGTTCGCCACCGAGTCCTCCATCGACCAGGCGAAGTCGGCGGGCGTGTACGTGCACTCGCTGCTCGGACTGCCCTCGGCCGGCCGGGTCGTCGAGCTGAAACAGGCCTGCTACGGCGCCACCGCGGCCCTGCAGTTCGCCATCGGCCTGGTGCGCCGCGACCCCTCCCAGCAGGTCCTGGTGATCGCCAGCGACGTCTCCAAGTACGAGCTGGACAGCCCCGGCGAGGCGACCCAGGGCGCGGCCGCGGTGGCCATGCTGGTGGGCACCGACCCCGCCCTGGTGCGCATCGAGGAGCCGTCGGGCCTGTTCACCGCCGACGTCATGGACTTCTGGCGGCCCAACTACCGCGACGCCGCCCTGGTCGACGGCCAGGAGTCGATCTCGGCGTACCTGCAGGCGGTGGAGGGCAGTTGGAAGGACTACGGCGAGCAGGGCGGCCGCCCGCTGGAGGACTTCGCCGCGTTCTGCTACCACCAGCCGTTCACGAAGATGGCCTACAAGGCCCACCGCCACCTGCTCAACTACAGCGGCCACGACACCGACAAGGACGCCGTCGAGCGTGCCGTCGGCGCCAGCACCGCCTACAACGCCGTCATCGGCAACAGCTACACCGCGTCCGTGTACCTGGGCCTGGCCGCGCTGCTGGACCGCACCCGGGACCTGGACGGCCGGCCCGTCGGCTTCCTCAGCTACGGCTCGGGCAGCGTCGCCGAGTTCTTCTCCGGCACCGTCGTGCCCGGCTACCGGCGGCACCTGCGCGACGCCGAGCACCGCCGGGCCATCGCCCGGCGCACCCCGCTCGACTACGCCGGCTACCGGCGGCTGCACGAGCGGTCCTTCCCCACCGACGGCGGCGACCACCCCACCCCGGCACAGACCGGCGGGCCGTTCCGGCTGGCCGGGCTGCGCGACCACAAGCGCCTGTACGAGGCGCGCTAGCGCACACCCCCGCCCCGGATGCCGCGGGCAGCCCGCGGAACTGCCCGCGCGCGGAAAACCGTCACGGCCGCGCACCTGCCGGCCCTTCGCACAGCCGATGCCACCACCACGCGAGAGAGGGCAGGTGCAATGACCCACACAGCGATCCTCGGTACGGGCTCCTATCTACCGGAACGCATCGTCACCAACGACGAGGTCGCCGCGGCGGCCGGCGTCGACGACGCCTGGATCTTCGGCAAGACCGCGATCCGGGAACGGCGGTGGGCCGCGCCCGGCCAGGCCACCTCCGACCTGGCCGCGGCGGCCGCCACCGCCGCGCTGGAGTCGGCCGGCATCACCGCCGACCGGCTGTCGGTGATCGTGGTGGCCACCTCCACCCCGGACCGCCCCCAGCCGCCGACCTCCGCCTACGTGCAGCACCTGATCGGCGCGGTGAACGCGGCGGCCTTCGACGTCAACGCCGTGTGCACCGGCAGCGTGTTCGCGCTGGCGGCGGCCGAGGGCATCCTGGCCCGGCAGGGCGGCCACGCCCTGGTCATCGGCGCGGACGTGTACTCGCGCATCCTGAACCCGGTCGACCACAAGACGGTCATCCTGTTCGGGGACGGGGCCGGCGCGATGGTGCTGGGCCCGGGCCAGGGCGCACGCGTGCGCCAGGTCGCGCTGCACACCTTCGGCGACCACTCCCAGCTGATCGAGGTGCCCGCGGGCGGCAGCCGGCTGCCCCTGGACCAGGAGTCCCTGGCCGCGGGCCGGCAGTTCTTCACGATGGACGGACGCGGCGTACGGCGCTTCGTCACGGACCATCTGCCGCACCTGGTCAAGCAGTTCCTCCACGAGGCGGGCGTCGTCCCCGACGACATCGGCCACTTCGTGCCGCACCAGGCCAACGGCGTCATGCTCGACACCGTGTTCGAGGAGCTGGCGCTGCCCCGCGCCACCATGCACCTGACGCTGACGCACTACGCCAACACCGGGGCCGCGTCGGTGCCCGTCACCCTGGACGCGGCCGCCCGCGCGGGCGCCTTCCGGCCCGGCGACCTGATCCTGCTCGCCGGATTCGGCGGCGGCATGGCGGCGGGACTCGCACTCGTCGAGTGGTGACCCGCCGCACCACCCGCGCACCACCAGCACACACCCACCACCACCGGCAGCGGCAGCGGCAGCGGCAGCGGCAGCGGCAGCGTCGACACCGCTGCGGGGTGCGGCAGTTGCCTCCCGGCGGCGGCGTACGTCCGCGCGGTGGGCCGCGGTTGCCGGGGCGGGCGCCGCCACCGCCGTCGGCGCCCGTCCCGACCGGACCGCGCACACACCACGGCACCACGGCACCACGGCAGTTCAGCCCACGGCGCCACGCATCACCGCTCCGCCGCGGCGACCACGCTCACGACGTCGCCGCACTCCGGCACGCCCGCACCGGCGGCGGACACACCCCCCGGCGACCCGGGCGCGCACCGGCCGGACGCGAGCCAGGCATCCGGCCGCCGCACCGACCGGGCCCGGGCCACGGCAGGACCCGTACCGGAACGGGCCGGCACCGGGCGGGCGCCACCCGTCGGGCGCGCACCGCCGGCCCCGCGTACACCGGCCGGCGCCCCCGTACCGAACGGGCGGTGCACCGGCCGGGCGCCCGTGCCAACCAGGCGTGCACCGCCGGGCGTGCAGCGACCCGGCGCACACCCATCCGGCCGGTCCCCCACCGGCCGGATGGGTGTGCGCCGGGTCCGGCGGGTCCCGGTCCCGGCTCATCACGCCCGCCCCCGCCCCGCCCCCGCGGCCGACTGGTGCCGGCCGCCGTGCCGTACCCGGCGTCCGGCGTCCGGCACCGGCGCCGGTCCTCGGTGGCCGGACCCGCGGCGGGGCGGCGGGGCGAGGACCTTCCAGTGACGCACCGCGCAGGGCGCCGCCGCCGTCGCCCTGTGCGGCCCCGGGACGGGGCGAACGCCCGCGGCGCGCCGGCCCCCGTCGCTCGACATCGGCAGGAAACGGGAGACATGACAACCAGACATTGCACTGTGTGCGTGATAGGTGCCGGACCGCGGGGGCTGTCGGTGCTCGAGCGGCTGTGCGCCAACGCCCGCTCGGCGCCCCAGGGCAGCACCCTCCACGTCCATGTGGTCGACCCCTACCCGCCGGGACCCGGCCAGGTGTGGCGCACCGACCAGTCCCCCCACCTGCTCATGAACACCGTGGCCGGGCAGATATCCGTGTTCACCGACGCCAGTGTGGACCTGGTGGGCCCGCTGGAGCCGGGACCGAGCCTGCACCAGTGGGCCCGCGCCCTCCTCACCAACACCCCCACCGACCCCACCGACTCCGCCGACTCCGTCGGGACCGTCGACTCCGTCGGGTCCGTCGGATCCGTCGGGTCCGTCGCGCCGGAGGTCCTGGCGGAGGCCCGCGTCCTGGGGCCGGACACGTACCCGAGCCGCGCGTTCTACGGCCACTACCTGCGGTGGGCGTACCGGCACATCGTCGACGGCGCGCCCGCGGGGGTGACGGTCACCTGGCACCGCGGGCGGGCGGTGGCCCTGGACGACGTCCCGCACGCCGAGGGCGGCACGCGCCCCCAGGTCCGGCTCGACGACGGGTTGGTGCTGGCGCACCTCGACGCGGTCGTGCTGTGCCAGGGACACCTGCCGGCCCGCCCGGACAGTGCCGAGCGCCGGTTCGTGTCCCGGGCCGGGCAGTGGGGGCTGCGCCACATCGCGCCGGCCAACCCCGCCGACGTCGACCTGGACGTGCTGCCCGCGGGCGGCACGGTGCTGCTGCGCGGGCTCGGGCTGAACTTCTTCGACCACATGGCGCAGCTCACCGCCGGCCGCGGCGGCTCGTTCTCGCGGGTCGGCGGCCGGCTCGTCTACCGGCCCTGCGGCCGCGAGCCCCTCATCTACGCGGGCTCCCGGCGCGGCATCCCCTACCAGGCGCGGGGCGAGAACGAGAAGGGCCCGCACGGCCGCCACGAGCCGCTGCTGCTCACCGCGGACCGCGTCGCGCAGCTGCGGCGCAGCCACCACCGGTCCGGGATCGACTTCAAGGAGCAGCTGTGGCCGCTGATCTCCCGGGAGGTCGAGACGGTGTACTACCGCACGCTGCTGGAATCGCGCGGTGACACCCACCAGGCGCACCGCCTGCAGGACGACTACCTGCGGGCCGGTCCCGGCGAGCGGGACACCGCCAGGGTCCTGGAGGCGTACGGGATCGGCGACAAGGACCGCTGGGACTGGGACCTGCTCGCCCGCCCGTACCGCAACCGGGAGTTCGCCGGGCCCGAGGACTTCACCGGCTGGCTGCTGGACCATCTGCGCCAGGACGTCGCCGAGGCCCGCTCCGGCAATGTCGGCGGTCCCCTCAAGGCGGCCCTGGACGTCCTGCGGGACCTGCGCAACGAGGTGCGGCTGGCGGTCGACCACGGCGGTCTGCACGGCGACTCCTACCGCGAGGACCTGGACGGCTGGTACACCCCGCTCAACGCGTTCTTGTCGATCGGCCCGCCCGCGCACCGCGTGGAGGAGCTGATCGCGCTCGTCGAGGCGGGTGTGCTGCGGGTGGTCGGGCCGAACGTGCGGGTGGACGCCGGCCCCGCCGGGTACACCGTCGACTCCCCGCTCGTACCCGGCTCCGCGGTACGGGTGCAGGCCCTGGTGGAGGCCCGGCTGCCGGCCATCACGGTGCGCCGCACCGACGACGCGCTGCTGCGCCACCTGCTGGCCACCGGGCAGTGCGCCACCTACCGGATGCCCACCCGCTCCGGCGGCTTCCACGAGACCGACGGGCTGGCCGTCACCGAGCGGCCCTACCACCTCCTCGACGCGGCCGGGCGTCCGCATCCGCGGCGTTTCGCCTTCGGGGTGCCCACCGAGTGGGTGCACTGGGTGACCGCGGCGGGCATCCGGCCCGGCGTCAACTCGGTGACCCTCACCGACTCCGACGCCATCGCCATCGCCGCCCTGGCCTGCGGCACCGACACCGACACCGCGCACGGCACTCCGCGCGACATCCCGCACGGCATCCCGCACGGCGCCCCGGCGCACGCAACGGACACGCCCGACTCGCCGGAGAAGGCGGCCGGGTCGGCCGGAACCGGCGGGTCGGCCGGAACCGGCGGGGCGGGCGGGACCGGCGGGGCGGAGGGCCCGCGCGCCACCGACGTTCACACCGGACAAGGACTCTCCCATGCCCACTGAACCCACCCCCGCCGACGGTGCGGGCACCGGTCCCGCGGTGCTGCTGGAGGCCGGCCTGCTCGCGCCGGTCTGGGCGCACACGCCGGTCGCCGCCGCGGTGTCCGACCACGCCTGGCTGCAGGCGATGCTGGACGCCGAGGCGGCCCTGAGCCGGGCCCAGGCCCGGCTCGGCACGGTGCCCGAGGCGGCCGCCCGCGTGATCACCTGCGCGGCCCGGGCGGAGAATCTGGACCTGGTGGCGCTGGCCGGCCGGGCCCGGGAGTCCGCCAACCCGGTGGTGGCGCTGGTCGCCGAGTTCACCGCGCTGGTGGCCGCCCGGGACGCGGACGCGGCCGCCTGCGTGCACCGCGGATCGACCAGCCAGGACATCCTCGACACGGCGAGCGTCCTGGTGGCCCGCCGGGCCCTGACCCTGGTCCGCGGCGACCTGGAACGCGTCGAGCGGGCGCTGGCCCGACTCGCCGCCGCCCACCGCGACACCCTCGTCGCCGGCCGCACCCTGGCCCTGCACGCGGTGCCGACGACCTTCGGCTACAAGGCGGCGGGCTGGCGCCACCTCGTCCTGGACGCGGTGGACGCCCTCGACCGGGTGAGCGCGCACGGCCTGCCCGTCTCCCTCGGCGGCGCCGCCGGAACACTGGCCGGCTACCTCGAACACGCCCCGGGCGCCGAACCCGCCGCCTACGTGCGGGACCTGACCGCGGCGTTCGCCGACGAACTGGGGCTGTGCGCCCCGCTGCTGCCGTGGCACGTGCTGCGCACCCCCGTGGTGGAACTGGCGCAGGCCGCGGCGTTCCTGTGCGGCGCGCTCGGCAAGATCGCCGTGGATGTGCTGTCGCTGACCCGCACCGAGGTCGGCGAGGTCCACGAGCCGGCGCCCGCCGGCCGGGGCGCGTCCTCGGCGATGCCCCACAAACGCAACCCCGTCCTGGCGGCCGCCGTCCGCTCCGCCGCCCTGCAGGCCCCGCAGCTCGCGGCGACCGTACTGGGCTGCATGCTCACCGAGGACGAGCGGTCGGCGGGCGCCTGGCACGCCGAGTGGGAGCCGCTGCGCGGCCTGCTGCGGCTGGCCGGGGGCGCGGCGCACCAGACGGCGGAACTGGTCGAGGGCCTCTCGGTGGACCCGGCGCGGATGCGCGCCAACACCGCGCTCACCGGCGGGAGCATCGTCTCCGAGCGGATCGCGGCCGTGCTGGCACCGCACCTGGGCAAGACCCGTACCCGCAAACTCCTCAACGAGGCGGCCGCCCGCAGCGCGCACTCGGGCGAGCCGCTGGCCGACATCCTGCGCCAGGACGCCGGGGCGTCGGCCGCCCTCGCCGACACCGGACCCGGCGGCGGCAACCTGTTCGCCGCCCACGCCTACACCGGCGCCGCCGGCCCGCTCACCGACCGCGCGCTGAGCCGGCCACTGCCCCCCGGGACCGGCCCCGCCCGGTGAACTCCCCCACCCCCTCACACCTACGACCCCTACGACCCCCGTACGGGGTTCCCGCGCACCCCGCCCTCCCCCGGCCACCCGACCCCCGGCTTTGCCCCGCCGTCCCAGGGGTTTGCCGGCCCCCCGGCCCCCGGCCCCCCGGGTTTGCCCCGGCGTCCCAGGGTTTGCCGGCCTCCCGGTTCCCGGGGTCGGCCACGGCGGCCCGGGGGTGGCTTCGGTGTTCCCGGGCAGGGGGGCCGTTCGCCCAGTCCGCCGTCCGCGACGCCACCGCGACGCCGTCCGGTACCGGACGGCGTCGCGGTGGCGTGTCCGGCACCAGTGCTCACCCGCTTTCTATCCAAGGAGACCCGCGTGACTACGCAAGTGACCTCCCGCTCGGGCACGGGCCGGGAGCCGGCCGCCGCGCGCCGCACCGTCGAGGAACTGCTGCGGCGGGTGGAGGACGAACTGCGCGCCTTCCTGTCGGCCGAACGCGACGTGTGGGCCGGGGTGGACGAGCGGGCCGTGGTCGCCGTCGACGCGCTGGCCGACCTGGTCGCCTCGGGCGGCAAGCGCATCCGGCCCGCGTTCTGCCTCGCCGGCCACCTCGCCGCCGGCGGCGAGCGGGACGACCCCGGCATCGTGGCGGCCGCCGCGGCCCTGGAGATGCTGCACGTCTCCGCCCTCGTCCACGACGACGTCTTCGACGCCTCCAGCCGGCGCCGCGGCATGCCCACCGTGCACGCCAAGCACTCCGCGCTGCACCGACGCCACGGCTGGCAGGGCGAGTCGCGCCGGTTCGGCGAGAGCGTGGCCGTCCTCGTCGGCGACCTGGCGCTGGTCTACGCGGACCAGTTGATGTCCCGGGCCCCGTCGACGGCGGTACCGGTGTGGAACACACTGCGTTCGGAACTGATGATCGGCCAGTACATGGACGTCGCCGCGGCGGCCGAGTTCTCGGTCGACCCCCGGCTCTCCCGTCTGATCGCCCTGGTCAAGTCCGGCCACTACACCATCCACCGGCCGCTGGTCGTGGGCGCGGCCGTGGCGGGCCGCTCCGAACTCGCCCCCGTCTTCCGCCAGTACGGGGAGGCCGTCGGCGAGGCGTTCCAGCTCCGGGACGACCTGCTGGACGCCTTCGGCGACTCCGCGGACACCGGCAAACCCGCCGGACTCGACTTCACCCAGCACAAGATGACCCTCCTGCTGGGCTGGGCGATGCAGCGCGACGAACACATCCGCGGCCTGATCACCGAACCGCACCACACCCCCGCCGAGGTCCGCCGGCGGCTGCTGGACACCAAGGTCCCCGCCGACGTCGAGGCCCACATCGCCGACCTCGTCGAACAGGGCCGCAAGGCCATCGCCGACGCTCCCCTGAGCCCGGCCTGGCGCAACGAGCTGACCGACATGGCGCTGCGGGTCGCCTACCGCAGCGCCTGACACCCTCCCCAGGCCCCCGGCACGCCCCGGACGCCGGGGCGCGCGGACGCCGGGGCGCGGCCCGCACACGCCTGCCCCGAAGCCGCATGCCGCCGCGGGGCGGGGCGCGTGCCCGGGCCGGGCGGCCGTTCCGTGCCGGCGTCCGGTCCGCTCGCGGCCCCACACCCCAAGCCCCCGGGTCCGGCTGCGGGCTTGGGGCCCGGTGGCCTTGCGTACGGCACGGCCCGGGGCGTGCCGCACGACTGCGCCCGACACGACACGACCGGCCCCCGCCCTTGCTCTGCCCGTCTGTACGACCCGTTCTGCGTGTTCGGCCGGCCCGGTCGGTTCGGCCGGGCCGTTTCCACCGACGAAGGTTGCCTCCATGTCGCTTGTCCTCGACGCCGCCGCCCAGGACCTCCTGTTCCGCGAGGCCCGCACCGCCAACGCCTTCACCGACGAGCCGGTCACCGACGAGCAGATCCGGGCCGTCTACGACCTGGTCAAGTACGGTCCCACCGCCTACAACCAGACCCCGCTGCGCATCACCCTGGTCCGCTCCCCCGGGGCCCGCGAACGCCTGGTGCGGCACATGTCCGAGGGCAACCGCGCCAAGACCGCGGCGGCCCCGCTGGTGGCGATCCTGGCGGCAGACATCGAGTTCCACGAGGAACTGCCCCGGCTGCTGCCGCACTTCCCGCAGGCCAAGGCCATGTACGACACGCTGCGCCCGGTCCGCGAGCACTCCGCCCTGGTCAACGGCGCCCTGCAGGCCGCGTACTTCATCGTGGGCATCCGTGCCGCCGGGCTGGCCGCGGGCCCGATGTCGGGCTTCGACTCCGTGGGCGTGCAGAAGGAGTTCCTGGACGACGACCACACCCCGCTGATGGTGGTCAACATCGGCCTGCCCGCCGGGAGTCCGCGCCCGCGCTCGCCCCGCCTGGACGTCGACGAGGTCGTCACCACCGTCTGAAGCAGTGGCGCGAACGGCGGCGCGCGGCCCGGCAGCCGCGCGGCCGGCGACGCCACCGGCGGACGGGCGGGCGGGGGCCGGCGGGCTGTTCCCGGCGGTGGATGCCGGGAGGGCTCTGGGCTCTCGGCGGGTCAGCCCGTGCCGGGGGCCTCGCGGCCGCAGTCGCAGGCGGGCCACAGGTCCCGGGCGAGCAGCCGTTCCGTCTCGGACAACGGCAGGTCCTCGCACAGCCGCTCGGGGTGGCCGGACACCGGACCCGCTCCCCGGAGCGAGGCCGGACGCGTCGCGCTGCGGGCGGGGCGGGCGAAGGGCGGGCCGGTGTGCCCGGCCCGCGCGGACGCCATCAGCTCCTGGTGGACGACCGGGCCGCAGTACACGGACCCGAACGCCACCAGGGAGTGCCACAGCGAGCGCAGGAAGCGGTCCATCAGCGGCTGTCCGCCGCCGTGCGGGGACCGTTGCATGGCCAACTCCTTCTGCCCTGTGCCGGCTGTCCCGGCCGGCCTCGACCGTCTCCGGCGGGCTTCGGTTGTGCTCGGCCGGCTTCTGCTGTCCCGCACAGGTTGCCAAGGTCCACTCGCGGGCCGGTGGAGGATGACCGTGCCCGACCCGTACGAGCCGTACGGGCCGTACGCGGCCGGCCGGTCGGCCGCGTACGGGTACGGGAGCGGGTGCGGGTACGGGTGCGGGTGCGTGCCCCCGGCCGGGCGCGCGGCCGTGATGGAGGCCGTGATGGAGGCCGTGATGGGGAGGGCCTGGGTGGGGGGCCGTGGTGGGGGCTGTGGTGAGGGGTGCCCGAACGGCCGGGTGTGCGGGGCGGGTTCAGGTGGCCGGTCCGCTGGCGGTGTGCAGGGCCCGGGCCAGTTCGCGGGCCCGCCGGAGCGGGTCGGTGCCGGCGCCGGCGAGGACGACCCGGGGCGGGCGGCCGCCGTCCGCGGCGATGTGCCGGGCCAGGTCGCAGGCCGGTGCGCCGGCCCCGGAGAAGCCGCCCAGGAGCAGCCGGCCGGGGCCCAGTCCGGCGAGGGCGGGCCGCGCCGGGCCGGGGGCCAGGACCAGGAGTTGCTGGGGGCCCGGGTAGAGGTGGGCCACGTGGTCGTAGCAGGACGCGGGCGCGTCCGGCGGCGGGATCAGGCAGATCGTGCCCGCCCCGTCCCGGCGGGCGCCGCGCAGGGTGAGCAGGCCGCTGCGCCGGCCGGCTCCCAGTGCCCGGGTCATGGCCGGTGCGGGGGTGGCGGGCAGCAGGTCCAGCACCTGGGCGACGGTGGTGGACTCCCCCGCTGTCGCGGGCAGTTCGCGCAGCAGGCGGACGCCGTGCGCGAGGAGTGCGGCGGCGGTGTCCTCGTCGAGCAGGGCCCGGTCGTGCACCGCGGTCAGCAGCAGGCCGCCCGTGCTGTCGTGGTGGGCGAGCAGGGCCAGCGGGAACACCGAGCGGGCCGGCAGGACGTCGGGGAACTCGGCGTGGATGCGGTGGGCGGCCAGTTCGCCCTCCAGGCCCGCCAGCGGGTGCGGCGGGTCCTCGAAGACGACGACGGTGCCCGCGTCCACGCCGCCGCGCGGGCCGCGGGTCCAGGGGGCGGGCGCCCATTCGCAGGCGGCCATGTCCAGGGCGCGGTCGCGCAGGTGCCGCAGCAGGGACGGCACGGTGTCCGCCGGGTCGACGTCGAGGGACATCGGCAGCGGATTGCGCAGCGGGCCCGGCATCCGGGCCGCGCCGTCGAAGAGGATGCCGCGCCCCGGCACGGCCACCGCGAACCGCACCGGTGCCGCCGCGGTGGCCCCGGACGCCCAGTGGATCAGCACGGCCCACACCGCGTGCAGGACGCTGCTCTCGGCGATGCCCCAGGTGCCCGCCCACCGTGCGAGGCGGGCTGTGTCGGCGCGGGACAGCCGCAGCCTCGCCCGGCCCGCCCCCGCCATGCCGGTCCCCGCGCCGACCAGCGGCGCGGACATCGCACCGGCCGCGACGACGGACACAGAAGCAGACGCAGACGCGGACGCGGCGGCCGAGGTCGAGGCGGAAGCGGTGGCGGAGGCGGAGGCAACGGCGGTGGCGACCGCCTTGCCCGTGCCCGCGCCCGTGGCCGTGGCCGTGGCCGTGGCCGGGCCAACGCCCGCGCCCGTGGTCGCGCCGGTGCCGGTGGTGGGGCGGGGTGGGGGGTTTGCCGTCGGGTCGCGGGGCGGCAGGCCGTGCGGTGGCGGGCCGCCGGTCGGGGTGGGGTGAACCGCCCTACCGGGCAGGGGCGTCGGGCGCGGGTCGAGGCGGTCGTCGGGCGGGGGATGCACGGTCCACGGTCCGACAGCGGTGGCGGGGTCCTGGGCGGCGACCCAGGCGGTGTAGTCGCGCAGGTCGGGTCGGCGCTCGCCGCCGGGCAGGGTGCCGCCGGCGAGGTAGGCGCGGTAGAACGTGCGCAGCAGCAGGTGCGCGCTCCACGTGTCGAGCAGCGCCCGGTGGTAGGTGAGCACGATCCGGGTGGGTACCGGTGGGCCGGCCCAGGGGCCGCGCGCGGTCTCCAGCAGGGTCAGGCGCAGCGCGGCGGGCCGGCACAGGTCGAAGCCGCGCAGCCGGTCGTACTCCAGGAAGGGCACCCGGTCGCCGTGGTGGACGACGCGGCGGGTGATCTCGGGCGTGATGTCCTCGTGCACGGTCAGCAGGGGTTCGCCGTCGCCGGTGAACGCGGTGCGCAGTACCGACTCGCGGTCGAAGACCGCCTGCCAGGAGGCGGCGAAGCGGCGGGTGTCGAGCGGGCCGTGCCACAGCCACAGCAGTTGCTCGACATGGCGTCCGGTGCCCGGCCGTGCGTCGCCCCCGGTGTGCAGTGCGGCCTGCTGGGGGGTGGCGCGGAAGACGGGCGGGAGCGGGGTGACGGGCGTTGCGGCCAACTCGCCCAGCAGGTCCTGCAGATGTCGGGCGAGGGCGGCCGCGTCGGTGCCGGTGACACCGCCCGGACGGTCCTCGACCCGCTCGAGGCCGATGTGGAGCCTGCCGTCGACGACATGGGCCCGTACCAACAGGGGGTGTGCGGGGCGGCCCGGCGGGTGTCCGGGCACGGGGCGGGCGCCGCCGGGCAGCGGGCCGTCCGCGTCGTCCAGGCTCAGGCAGACTCGGGCAGGCGGCAGTTCGCGCAGGGCGCGGCGCAGGGACGCATCGCAGCTCCACTCGCGGCAGGCCCCGAACCCGGCCCCGCCCGCGGCCCGGCCGGGCGCGGCGGCCAGCGCGCCGGCCAGCGCGGTCAACCGGCCCAGGGCATCGGGGCGGTTGACCGCCAGAGCCAGTTGGACCGGGTAGGGGTCGGTGAGGCGGCCCACCAGGCCGTGCAGGGCGCGGTGGCCTGCCCGCGGGTCGCCGCGTACGTCGAAGCCTGCCTCGTCGCACCGCTGCCAGCGGGCCATCGCCAGGGCGAACACACCGGTCAGTACCTGCCCGGTGGTCAGCGCGAGCCGCCGGGCCAGGGTGTGGGTGATCCGCCCGGTGAGGTCCCGGTCCAGGACGAAACCACTGTGCCGGACCGTGCCGGACCCGGAGCCGGGAGCGGTCCCGAAGCCGGGAGCGGTTCCGGTTCCGGGAGCGGTTCCGGTTCCGGGAGCGGTATCGCTCCGTGCGTCGGGGCCGGCGGCGGCGATGCCCGCGGTGGCGGCACTGGCGGTGGCGTCCGCGATGGCGGCGGGCCGGGTGCCGGAAGCGATACCGGGAGCGGCAACCGGACCGGCGGGAGGGCCGGTTGCCGCCCCGCCGCCCGGACCGGCGGGTGGACCGACGCCCGCACCGGCGGGTGGGGCGGCGGTCGTTCCGGTGGCCGGGTGCGCTGCGCGGCCGGTGGCGGGAGGGTCCGGGGCGCGGTCGGTGGCGGGACCGGTGGTGGGAGGGTCCGGGGTGCGGTCGGGGTGCGGGTCCCGGTCCGGGCCCGCGGTGTCGGGGAGGACGCACCAGGCGGCGCCGGTAGGGGCCTGCGCGCACGGGTGGGCGTCGGGTGGCCCGCCCGGGGCCGGGCGGGCGTTGCGGCGGGGGTCCGCCGCGTGGCGCCGGCGTTCGGCAACCCGCCTCCAGTGCTGGGCCTCGGTGAAGTCGCCCGCCAGTTGGCGCAGTTCGGCGACCCAGCCGGGCAGCGGGTCCGGCTGGGACCGCCGGGGCCGGGGCCTGCGTCCGGCGGTGGCCGCGCCGAGCGCGGAGTTCAGGTCGTCGAGCAGGATCCGCCAGGACGCGGCGTCCGCGGCGGCCTCGTGGACGAGCAGGACGAGCCGGTCGGCACGGGGCCCGCCCGGCCGGCGGTCCCGGGCGAGCAGGAGCCGCGCCCGGGCACCGCTGCGCGGGTCCAGGGTGCGGCCGGTGCGCTCCAGGATTGCGGCGAAGCCGTCCTCACCGGTGAACTCCCCCTCCACCACAGGGTCCAGGCACCCCACACCCCCAACACTCCCTTCACCTCCTTCGCCCCCTTCGCCTCCTTCCCGCTTGTCGTGGCCGTCTTCCCTGTTCGGGTCGTGCGCGCGTCCTTCGGAGGAGGGGGTCGCGGCGGCAGGTGCGTCCGCGGGGGGCGTGGGCGGGGCAGGGTGCGGACGGAGCTGGGGGTGGGCGGCGGCGACGGTGTGCCAGGCCGCGCGCAGCACGGCCGGTTCCAACTGGGCCCCCGCCGCGATCAGCACCGCCCCGTAGCCGGGCTCCCGGGCCAGGGCCGCGTACTGGGCAGGGGTCCACGGGCGGTCCGCGACCGGCGCGGGCTCGGTGAGCCGGTCGGCGATCCGGCCCGGGACCAGGGCGTCGAACGCCCCCTGCGGCGCCGACAGCCGCAGGGTGTGGTGGTCGGGCCCGTGCCGCAGCAACCGGTGGCGCCAGGCGTTGCGGTCCCGCTCGTCGGGGCCCGGGTCGCCGAGTGCGTCCAGGAGGTGTTCCAGGGCGGCGGCGTCCAGCGGCCCGCGCAGTTCCAGGTCCCAGGGCGCCTCGTACGGCGGGGCCCCGGGGTCCACGACGACGAACCCCGGCGCGTCGGGGAAGGGCCGGACGGACGCGGGGTCGGGTGACGGCACACGGCCTCCGGACCGGCCCTCGGTACGGGCTGCGGTCCGGGCTGTTGTCCGGCCCCCGGTACGGTCTGCCGCGGGCGGGACACCGGCATGCCGGTCCGGGCCGTGCGTACTCTCCCCCATTACCGGCCTCCTCCTGCCTGCCCTGCCAGTCCTGCCAGTCCGGCCCGTTCTGCCAGTCCGGCCCGTTCTGCCTGTTCTGCCCAGTCCGGCCCGTTCTGCCTGTTCTGCTTGTTCTGCCTGCCTGGGCACCGCACGGTCGGTCCGTCCGGTCCGCCGGGGTCCGTGCCGGGGCAGGTGCCGGGGTCCGGTGTTCGTGCCGTGTGCTCCGTCCGGTCCGACAACGGCCGGTATGAACACGCTAGGGGCCGTACGGGCTCGAAGTCGGGTTCCCTAGCGGGTGTGCAGCGGTGCGCGAGCGGTGTCCGAGAACGGCGGGCTCCCTCGGGGCCCGCTCCCGTGCGGTGCGGCCTGCGACGGTCCGGCCCCGGACGGGAGCGGGCCCGGGGCGGGGGCGGTGCCGGGCCCGGTGCGGGGGGGGCGCGGGGTGTGCGCGTGCGGCGGTGGCTCACGGCCGGTGAGGGCAACAAGGGTGGCCGGGCCAGGTCGTTGCGGGGGCGGACGGGCCGCCGTGGGGTGCCGCGTCCGCCGCTCGGGCCCCGGTCCGGGTGCGACGTCCGGCCGCCGGGTGACGGCAACGGCCCTGCGGTGGACGGCCGTACCCGGGTGGACGGCCGTACCCGGGTGGACGGCCGTACCCGGGTGGACGGCCGTACCCGGGTGGACGGCCGTACCCGGGTGGAGGGTCGTAGCCGGGTGGAGGGTCGTAGCCGGGTGGAGGGTCGTAGCCGGGTGGAGGGTCGTAGCCGGGTGGAGGGTCGTAGCCGACGGTCGGCTCCCCGTCCCCGGCCCATCCAGCGTCTGTCCGCGGCCTGTTCGCCGGGAGTCCGGCACGTCCCGGGCGGGCCGGGGCGGGTGCGGGACGGCTGGAGGACGGCTGGGGCGGGCGGCCGACCCGGTGACGGGGCGGTGCGGGGCGCCGGGGGTCGGTGTGCCGGGGCGGGGTCAGCCGACCGGTGCGGGCTGTTTCGCGAGCCGGCGGGCGACGCGGCAGGCGCGGCCCAGGAGCCGGGGCAGTTCACGGCCGCCGCGTACGAAGAAGTGGCGGCCGGGCACGGTACGCACCCAGGTGGGTCCCTGGGTGCGTGCGCGCCAGCCGTCGGCCACCGAGGGCGGGGCCAGGGGGTTGCCCTGGGAGGCGACGACGAGGACCGGGGTGGTGAGCGGGCCGGCCGTCGTCGGGCGGTCGGCCGCCTCGTGCAGGGACTGGGCCAGTTCCAGGTCGGCGCGCAGTACGGGCAGCGCGGCGCGCAGCCAGATGCCCTCGTCGCTGCCGGGCGGCACGGCGCCCCGGCCGCCCAGGACGTGCAGCAGTTCGTCGTCGCTCGCCCGGCGGACGTCGGGCAGTCCGTCGGGCAGGTGGGTGAGCGAGCAGGCGCCGACGGCCAGGAGCGCGGGGCCCGGCAGGCCCTCCTCGTGCAGGGCGCGCGTGACGGTGAGCGCCATCAGCGCGCCCAGCCCGTGCCCGTACAGGACGTAGGGGGCCGGGTGCGGGGCGGTGAACCGGGGCAGCAGTTCGGCGAGCAGTGCCCGATGCGTGGTCGTGCGGGGTTCGCCGCGCCGGGCCGCGCCGCCCGGCAGGAGGACCGGGACCGGTTCGACCCCGGGTCCCACGCCGGCCGTCCAGTCGTCGAAGACGTGGACGCCGTCGGCGGAGTGCGCGAAACAGTGCAGCCGCACTGGCTGTTCGTCCGGCATGTCATCCTCCTCGGTGCGCCCCCGGTACCGCGGGGCGAAGTGCGAGCATCGCCGAACCGCCTCGACTCCCGCTCGAGACCGGACCGAGGCCCGACACCCCCGCAGCCTGAACCCCCGGACTCCCCTACTCCCGCACTCCCGTACTCCGGCAGTCCGGCAGTCCGGCAGTCCGGCAGTCCGGCAGTCCGGCAGTCCGGAATGCTCGTACTGCGGCGGCCCGGGAGTCCGCAGCTCCCGTACTGCGGCAACCGACCGGGAGCCCGGCGGCTCGGGAGTCCGGAAGCGGCGGAGCTCTCGTACTGCCGGGAGCGCGGAAGCCCTGAACTACCGCACCCCGAACCCGCGAAGGCGCGGAGGCCGGAGTCGCGGGAGCCGGGGGTTGGGGGTCGAGGGCTGGGTTCGGGGGCTGAGTTCGGGGGCTGGGGCTGGGGGATGGGGGGTTTCGTGGCCGGGCCCCGGCCCCCGGGGTTGCAGGGGGCCGGGGCCCGGGGCCGGGTGGGTCAGGCGGCGTAGCGGTCGAAGGTGGAGCCGCGGCGGGGGCCGGCCGTCACGTCGAGTTCGGGGTCGACGGCGAGCATCGCCTGGTGCAGGCGTTGCAGTTGGGGGGAGGGCTCGACGCCCAGGCCCTCGATGAGGCCCTCCCTGAGTTTGCGGAAGACGTCCAGGGCGGAGGCCTGCCGCCCGGAGCGGTACAGGGCGACCATCGCCTGGGCGTGCAGTCCCTCGTGCTGGGGGTGACGGGCGATCAGGTCGGCGAGTTCGGCGATGAGTTCGGTGTGCCGGCCCAGTCGCAGGTCCGCGTCGATCCGTCGTTCGACGGTCACCAGGCGGGACTCCTCCAGCCGCATGACCTCGATCTCCAGGACCGGGCCGAGGCGCACGTCGACCAGGGCGGGGCCCTGCCACAGGTCCAGGGCCCGTCTGAGGCAGCGGGCGGCCCGGGTGTCCTCGCCCTCCTCGAAGGCCTCCTGGCCCTCGGCGACCAGGCGTTCGTAGGCGTGGGTGTCCACGGACTCCGGCGGTATCTGCAGCAGGTAGCCGCCGTGCCGGGTGGCCAGGACGTCCTTGGCGTCCCCGGGCGCGTCGGGTCCCATCGCGGTGGCCAGACCGCGGCGCAGCTGCAGGATGTACGTCTGGAGTGTGGTCATCGCGCTCTGGGGCGGTTCGGTGCCCCAGATCTCTTCCATCATCGTCGAGACCGGCATGACGCGGCGCGGATACAGGGCGAGCAGAGCGAGTACCTGCCGGGGTTTCCCGGCGGACGGGACGATCGACTCTCCGTTCACGGCGGCACACAGCGGACCCAAAACCTGAATCTCCAAGGTTCCCTCCGTTCGACGTCGGGCTCTCCCGATGGCGGAAAGTCGTCGGCGAACGGCACGCTAGCCGGACCCGGCCCGGAAGCACTGGTTCCTTCAGTGGCATTCGAGCAGTCCTCAAAGGGCGTGTGAATCGAGCCAGGGGAAATACGGAAAACCCCCGGCAGACAGCCCACAACTGCCGGATGCCCGGCTGGAAACAGTGGTGCGGGCCGGTCCGCGAATCCCGCCGCGGCACACGGGAACGGCGTCACCGAATCCGTTCACACTGCACGAGGATCCGGTCCGGTGTGCGGCCGGGCCGGGACCGCACTGGCCGGAACCACCGGTTCCACCCCCGGCCGCGCCACCCTCCGCCCGAACCCGGCGCCGGACCCCGCACCGAGCCCGGCGCCGAGCCGGGCGCCGGGTCCGGGCGCGGTGCTCCGCCCGGTCCGTGACAGCGCCCTGCTCGGTGGCCGGACACGCTGCCGGCCCCGGGCGCGCCGGGTCGCGGGGTGGGCGGGGGCTCTCGTCCTGGCGGGGGTCCGGTCGGTCCGGGGCCCTGCCGGGCGGGTCCGGACGGGGGCTGCACCGCACCGGCGGGGCGTCTGCCCCGGCGGCCGGCAAAGGGGGACGGCGTACGAGGTCGGAGGGCATCCGGGGCCGGGTCCGACAAGGGCGGCGGCGGTGACCGCACCCGGGGAGCGGGACCGCCGGGCCCTTCCCGGAACACGCCCGGCAACGGCTCGGGAAAGGGCTCGGCCACGGCCCGGCAAAAGGGCCGGGAAGGGGCCCGGGGGCGGCCCCGGACCGCGCTCCGGGGCCGGGACGGGCACGGTCCGGAAGGCGGACAGGGCGGAGCGGGAACGGGCTCCGAAAGGGCGGACGAAGGCAGCCCCTGGGAGGCGGTCCGGTGCGGGCCGGGGAGGGCGGACGGCGGCGGTCCGGGGGTGGGTCCGGATGCCGGACGGGAGGGGTCCGGGACCGGCTGCGACGGCCGGCCGGGGTGGCCCGGTTCCCGCGGGTCGGGGCTTTCGCCGGACCCGGCGCCAACAGATGAAAGTTGTTCACGTACGGCTTCCGGCCCGGCTCTCGCACAAGGGCGGCGTGTTCCCCCGTACGGGGACAAACGCGCACCGGTGAATGCGCGGTGCCGTGCTTTCGCCGTACGGGCCGATCGGTGTGCCGGGTGAAAGCGGGATGCCGTTCGGCGGCAATGCCATGTACTTCTGCGATAAACCAACTCGTCCTGTCCGACAGCGTGTTGGAAGGCCGTCCGGAAGGCGCGCGGCGGGTCCGTTCGCGGCGGTGCCGGATGGACTCGACGCATTCTCCGCCCGGAGTCATGCCCGTATCGGGCGCCGGATGCCCGATACGGGCACAGGCGGCGTGAAGGGGCCGCGCCCGGCCCCCGTCACGACGGCCGCGGGACACCCCTCCCCCACGCCCGCCGGACCGGACCGACCCGACCCGACCCGACCAGGCCAGGCCAGGCGGAGCGGACAGGCCGGACGGTCGGGGCCGGACGGGTGGGGCGGGTGGGCCGGACGGGGTGGGGCGGGCAGGGTCGGGGCCGGACGGGGTGGGGCGGGCGCGAGGGGCCGTTGGAGGCCACCGGCGTGTGCTGCCTCGTGGGCCGGGAGCAGCGGCAACCTGGGCGGGGCATCGTGCGAAACGGGCACGGGGCGGGGACGGATGCGTCCGGCGGGCGGACGGGCGGCGGCCTGTTCCACGCACCGGCGCCGGGACCGGCCCGCAGGCGGACCCCGTGCGCCGACACGCATGTCGAGCCGCGTGTCGGCCGGTTGCCGGCCGGGTGCCGGCGGCGCTGCGGGCCGCCGGCGGGCACGGCCCGGCACTGCCCGACGGGCGGTGGCGGTGGCGGTGGCGGTGGCGGTGAAAGAAAACCGCACAACCTGTATGTGCTGGGTGGTCAGGAACGGGCGTGTGGTGGGGTGGTGGGCCGGCGGGGGTGGGGGCGGTGGCCGTCCCGGGTTTCCCCGCCGGTGGTATCGCGGCCGGTCAGGGGGTTTCCGGGGTGGGACATCGGCCCGCTTCGGCCAGGGTGTCGGGGGCGGTGCGGCCGGGCGGGAGCGGGGCGGGCGGGCGGGAGCCCGCGCACACCAGCTCGGACAGGTCCTGGCGGTCGGCGAGCCGTGGCAGCAGTACCTCCCACAGGCGGGTGACGCTCTGCCGGGACAGCCAGGCGGCGTTCTCGGCGCCGAGGGCCTCGAGGCCGACGGTGGCGGCGACGACGACGCGGGCGGCGTCCGCCGCGGACACGCCCTTTGCGAGCGCACCGCCGCGTTCGGCCCGGCGCAGGCTGTCCTCGACCCAGCGCTGCCACTCGCGTCGCAGTGGGGACCCGGTGCGGCGCGCGATGTCGCCGGCGAGTGCGAACCCGCCGCGTACGACGGCGTCCCGGGCCAGGCCGCCCATGAGTTCGTGGGTGGCGTCGACCACCGCCTGCAGGGAGCTGTCCTGGCGGGCCCGGGCCGCCCGGGTGAGCCGGCGGACGGTCTCGGCGGCCTCCGCCTCGACGGCTTCGGCGAGGACGCCCTTGTTCGCGAAGTGGAAGTGCAGCGCCCCGTTGCTGACTCCGGCCCGCTTGCTGATGGCGCCCAGCGAGGCCGGGACGAAGCCCTTCTCGGCGAACACCTCGGCCGCGGCCCGGATCAGCGCACGCCGCGTGCGGGCGGCTCGCTCCTGTTTGACCATGTGCTGCCTCCTGGGCAACGGGACGTCGGAAACCGGCGGGACGGCCGGCACCCCAGCCCTCGTGCGGCATGCACCTGTCGTGGGGGGTGGTGCCGTGCCCGCGCGGGCGGCGGTCGGCCTTCTTGCTGCGCAGCACCGGTGTGCTGCGGCGATGCGGGTCCGGCGGGACGGCGCTGTCGCCGGCCGGGCCGTGTCCTGCCGCACGGCAGGTCGCGTCAACGTCAACGGCGGGCCGGCCGCGCACGGCCGTCACCGGGCCCGGGCGGCCCCCCGGCGCACTCCGGCGCCGACCGCCCGCCGCCGGTCCGCCGCACCGCGCGAACCGTCCGCCCCCACGACGCCCCCCGCGCCGCGCGCCCGCGCACCGGC
>NZ_BMWD01000038.1 GCF_014651055.1 Streptomyces fructofermentans | reverse complement strand
GGTGCCCGCGCGGTAGGCGCGGGCACCGCCCGAAGCGATGTCGAGGGCGAGGAAAGCGGAAGAACTTGTGCAAGAGGAGTTGAGAAGGAAGCCCTTCCATGGCCTCGCCGTCGGCAACGCTAGCACTCAGCCGGGGATCAAGTCGCGCAGGTTTTCGAGGGTGATGACCCGGGAGTCCGGGTGCAGCCCTTCCGGCCGTTCGAGGCCGATGTACGTCACCGGCTCCTGCGGCACGGGCCCGCCGTCGAGCAACCGCACGACCGTGTCGCCGCCGGTCACCAGGTCGACCAGGTACCGCACGGTGAGCTGCTCGCGTTCCACGACGGCACGCACCACCTTGGCGACCGAGATCTGGTTGTCCTCGACCCGGTTGTCCGACGAGAGGCCTTTCAGATACAGGTGCAGCCACTTGGCACTCCACCGACCGTCGTCGTCACGCCTGAAGACGAGCGGCAGCGCCACCCTGCCCTGCCCGCGCAGCTCCGACTTCATCCGTACGGTCCGCGGCTCGAACGGACGGCCCTTCTGCTCGCCGTCACGCACCATGAATCCGAAGAACGACTCCTCGACCTCCTCGAAGCCCTCACCCGCGAAGATGTTGACCTGCGGGACGATGAAGGTGCCGCGCACCCGGTCCAGGGCCAGGTTGATGAACTCCGAGGCACCCTCGGGCGCTTCGGTGACATCGCCCGAGTGCTCGCCCCCGACGGCCTTGAGGGACGTGTAGGACAGCCAGGAGTCGGTGCTGTAGTCGGCGTTGAGCAGCAGCGCGGCGAGGTCGTAGTCGGTCCGCTGCCCGCTTTCCCTCCAGTACACGAAGAAGCGCAACTGCTCGCCGTCGACGGCGGATACGGACCCTCTCGGCAGGACACCGAGCCCGGCCGCTGAGCGGGAGGGCCACGTCGAGCACTTCGGGATCCAGGAGCAGCCGGTCCGGCGCCGGCAGCCTGCCGCGCATCTCCGCGTCGAGTGCGGCGATCAGCGGGTCGCGCACGGCGGCGGGCACGGGCGGCCGGTCGTCCTCCGCGACCCAGCCACGTCCGCGTCCGTTGATGAAGATGCGGGGTTCGCCGGTCTCCCGCCCCCGGTTGTGGAAGTGCTCGCGGACGGACAGCAGGACCCGCCCGGAGACGTCGGGAGCGATCCTGACGGCGGCGGCCACCACCGCGTCCCGCTCCTCCTGGTCGGCTGCGATGCGCAGCAGGAGGTCCAGGGCGCGGAACAGCTTGCCGGGGGCGGACTCGAGAATCCGCACCGCGCCGCGGACGTCGAACTCGTCGAGCCTCTCCTCGACCCGGCTGTCGAAGGACCTCGCCTCCCTCTCACCCCGCGCCACGGCGAACACGTCGGCGGCGTGCGGCCAGCGCGGGTACTCGTGCGGGTGCAGACGCTCACCGAGTCGCTTGAACGGCTCGCGGTGCGCGTGCACGTCCGCGAGCTTGGCGGGGTTCGCCGCGACGACGGCGTCCAGGCCCGCGAGCAGCGCACGGCGCACCGGCCGCGGGAGGGACCGGAAGCGGGTCGGTTCCCGCAGCGTCACGTCGCCGCCCGAGAGCGCGCAGGCCAGCCGCAGCACATCGGTGACGGTGTCCAGCAGGAGGTCCGCGCCGACCGCGAGACGGGCCTCGTTGACGACTGCCCGGTTCTCCCGGACCGGGATCGCGTCCGGCTGCGGTCCGAGCGCGCACCGCTCGGCAAGTGCCCTGAGGTCCAGCAGGTGTTCGTCCCCCAGCGGGGTCGTGCTGCCCGCCAGGGCAAGGTAGAGGTCCGCCAGTTCGGTGTCCAGGTCCCGTCCCAGGTGCAGGACGGTCACCCGGTCGCCGGCGGACTCGATCAGTTCGTCCTGCGCCGCGAGCATCTCCTCGTACGTGTGCTGGTAACGGCCGTACGTGGGAAGGCTGAGCAGGTTCAGCACACCGTGCGCCAGTTGGCCGAGCACGTTCTCGCGCGACGAGTCGTCGGCGAGCGCCTTCACCACGCACCGCGTCCAGAACTCCTCGGTGTCCGGCACGTTCGCCGGAAAGTCGATGAAGTACGCGTTGTGCTGGACGTGGTCGCCCACCATCTCGCCCACGGTGCGCAGAGTCCGCCTGGCGGTGTGCAGGACGGCGGCCTCGGACAGCCCCGACAGCCGCTCCAGCAACCGGGCCGAGAGCTTGAAGCCCACGGAGGTCAGGGCCGCGTCGAACTGCCGCGCGGCGGCGGCGCCTTGACCGGCGGTGCCCTTGGGAGAGGAGAGTCGGTGAGTGTGCCGGACGAGCAGCGGTTCAAGACTGTGGACCATCCGGAGATGGTCGCAGAGGTGCGCGAGCCGACGCACGGGGGTTTTCATGGAGCGGTTCGCCCGACGGTCCGCTCGCTTCCGCTGCCCTCCCCGAACCGACGCCGGCGTGTCACGCCCGGACGAGTAGGCTCGCCGCATGGCCGACACCGGATACCCACGCAGTCATCAGCCGACGTTGGAGGACGTGCGGGAGCTCGCGCAATTCATCCAGGACCGTGCTCGCGACCTGGCGCGCAGCTCGCACGCCCACACGGACGAGTACAGGTCCGCGCAGGCCCTCACCGACCTTGTGTCGCTGATTTCCGGGGCCGCCGAGGCGTCGGCCGAGAGCAGTGTCCGCGTGCAGCACTTCTGCCTGGCGACGGCGGCCAAGCGCTGGTCGGACCACCCTGACTTCGATCCCGCGTGGGAGTGGATCTGACCCGGGGCGCCCGGAACGCCGACCGGGGCGGTGCGTGCGGCGGTTGAAGGACGGTCGGGGAGGCCGCCCCGGCGCACGGGCCGAGTGTCGTCCCGCGACCACCACGTCACGCGCCGGAGGAAAGCGCCTCACCGCGGGCGCCTGTGTGGCACTGTGTCGGACATGATCGTCAGGGTGAGTGAGGCACACGTACGTCCTGAACGTTTCGAGGAGTTCCGCGAGCTGATCGTCTCCGCGGTGCGCGGGTTCCCCGGCCGCCATCCGGGCCTGCTGGACCACGAGGTGCTGGTCGCACCCCCGGACTCCCTGCTGTACGTGAGCCGTTGGCGCAGCGAGCAGGACCTGGTCGGCTTTGCCGGTGAGCACTGGCGTGACCAGCCCGTCGTACTCCCGGGCGAGGACGAGTACCTGTTGGAGCCCCTTCACGTACGGCACTTCACACAGGCGTCCCTGGCCGTCTGACGCGGGCCGGGTGCGCGGCGGGCCGATCCCGCGCACACCGGAGGCCGGGAGGCCGGCGCCATCGCGGCAGGTACGGGGCGAAGCGCACGTCCGGCGCACGCGGCGCCACCGGGCTCGGCTCCCCCTCCCGCGGCGGCGACGCGGGGCTGAGTTCCATGGGCGTCTCCCGGTGTCCCCCGGCGTGCCGCGAAGGGTCCGCCACTCGATCGCCCGAGCGTTCTCCCGCTCCGCGGGCACCTGTCCGGTCCATGGCCCAGGCTGGAGTGCGACCGGTCTTGTCGGCACTCCGGCCGCGCCGCCCGCGCCCGCCCCTCACGGGAAGGCCCGGGTCCTCGGGGTCGGCGTACGAATGGCGGAACGGAAGGGACCTGCGATGGGCAAGGTGGTGCTCGACGTGTCGGTGTCCCTCGACGGGTTCACGGCCGGACCGAACGTCCGGGAGGCCGAGCCCATGGGGGACGGCGGCGAGCGGCTGCACGCGTGGATGGCCGGGAGCGGACCGGGCGGCGAGGTGGACGTCCGCGTCCGCGAGGAGGTGGACGCGGCGGTGGGGGCGGTCATCGTCGGCCGACGCACCTTCGACCTCGGCGTGGGCCCCTGGGGAGGTACGCCGTGGCCCGGCGTACCCACCTTCGTGGTCACCCACCGCACCCAGGAGAACATGCTCGGCGCCAACGGAGGAATGTTCGTCTTCGACGGGCTGCACGCCGCGGCCCGGCGTGCCGAGGATGCCGCAGGGGACAAGGACGTCCTGGTGCTGGGCGCGCAGACCGCCCGGCAGTTGCTCGTGGCAGGACTGCTCGACGAGGTGCGCCTCCACCTCGTCCCCCTGCTGCTGGGAGCAGGCACTCCGCTCTTCGCCGGGGAGCGGACCGAGCTGACCCCGGCAGGGCCACCCGTCACCGGGTCGGTGACCCATCTGAGGTACCGCGTCCTGAACACCTGACCGGCCCGCCCCGGCCCGGCCGGGTGCGCACCGGTGCGCCCACACGGCGGAGCGGCCCGGGAGCGTCGTCCCGGGCCGCCCGCAAGGGTCCTGCGGATCGACGGTCGCATGGATCAGGTGAGGGTGGCTCCGCAGCCGCCGTTCACCCACTGGTGGGACCTGATGTTGTTGTTCACCGTCTGGCCGTTGGTGAACGTGTTGTCGGACAGGTCGTCGGCGTACAGCTCGCCCGGGTAGAGACAGGTCTCCCCACCGGTGTAGCCCGCCAGGTAGTAGAACTCGACGATGGCGTAGCTGCCGGTGAACCCGCGGTTCATGACGGAGGAGGCCCTGTCGTTGGCGCCGCCCCAGTTGGAGTTGCTGCCCGGGGTGCTGATGAGCAGTGTGCCCTGGCAGTCGAAGCCGTCCCAGGCGTACATGTTGCCGTTGCGCGCACCCCACTTGCTGTCGCACACGGGGCCGGTGACGCCGCTCTCGGCGGCCTGGGTCGTCGTGGCGGGCACGGCGACCCCCAGGGCGGTGAGCCCCAGGAGCGCGGCCGCGACGGTGAATTTGCGCATGTTCGTCTTCCCCTCGTTGGTGGTGCCTCGGTGTTCGTATCCGTACGGCGGCGGTCGGCGGGGCCGGCCCCCGGGTGCCGCCGTGGTCGGCCGGTGCGCCCTCGGCGTCCGGCGGTCCGTCGCGCGCTGTGGTCAGTCGCGCTCCGGAACGATGCGCACCGCCCGGTCGTAGGCCCGGTGGCCCAGGCGCCGGTAGGTGTCGATGTCCTTGCCGAACCGGTCGCGCAACCGGTCCACGTAGTACGCCTCCCGGGCCGTGGCCACGGCCCGCAGGGAGGTGCGGCGAGCACAGGTCGCGTCCGCGGCGGCCGTCCGGCGCTCGGCGGCGAACGCCTCGTCGCCGCGGGCCGCTCCGAGCCGGCCGGTGTCGGCCCGCACGGCATCGCGGGCCGCCTGCGGGTCCTCGTGGGGCTGCCCCGCCTTCCTCATGCAGCGGGACCACGCCCGTACCGCCGCGGTGAGCGCCCGGTCCTTCATGAGCCGCTCGCCGTAAAGGGAGTTCAGGCTCGTGACGACCTTGCCCGTGCGGAACCATTCGGCCGGGTCGCCGTAGAGCCTGCGTTCGACCTCCTCGGTACAGCCCCCGATGCGTTTGCGGATCTCCCCTCCCCCGAGCAGTGGGGCCGTGAGCATGCGGGCTCCCTCGCCGCCGTCCAGGGCGACGTCGAAGGCCGCGCGTCTCGGAGCCGAAAGGCCTTGCCGGTACGTGCCGTTGGGGTTGCGCTCCCGCTCCCGCGCGCTCCTCGCCTCGATGCGGCTGCCGTAGCCGTACGTCCGGGCCCACGCGACGTCGTCCTGGACGTACCGCACGGGACGGCTCTCCCGAAGTGACAGGCCGCGGTCCTCGGAGTAGGCGAAGCCATGGCGTTTCATGCACTGCTTCGTCAGACGCTGCTGCGCGTCGGTGACCCGCAGTTCCTGCTGCCAGGTCAGTGCCGGCGGCCGCTCGTCCGAAGCCTGCCGCGCCCGACCGCCGTCATCACTGCATCCGGTGACGACGACCGAGGCGGCAACCATCACCGCGCACATCGACATGAGCACACGTCCCATGGACCCGAATCCCCCTTCAACCTCGTGGGTCCCACTCCCCGTTGCCGCTCCCGTCCCTCCGGGCGGCCCCGACTGCCGTCGTCCCCCACCCGTCGGTCACGGGCCAGCCCCGCCGGTCGTCTCCCGGTCCCGCAGTCTCCGGCGGGGCCCGGGAGGACGAGGGCCGGCCCGAGCCGCATCCCGTTCTGCCGCCCCCAGCGTCGCGTGGTGCGCCGTGCTCCTACAAGAACGTTTCACCTTGGCCAAAAGAGGCCGCTCAGGGGTCGTGCGGGGCGTCGAAAATGTGGAGGAGAGCCGGACGCGTAGGGGGAATCATGGGACTCAGGGTGCATTTCACGGCGGACGACCTGTCCCGGGTGCGGGTCGCCAGGGGGCCGGACGCCATGTGGGAGATCGTGCTCAGCGCCAGTCAGCTGGCCCGCACCGAAGGCAGGGCGGTGTTCGGCCCGTGGCGGGCGCAGACCCGTACCCGATTACGCGGCCTGCCCGGGCCGCAGTCGAGACTGATCCGCTACCTCGCGCCTCCCGTGGGCGACTTCCCCGACTTCCTCACGCCGCCGCAGACGGCCCCCGACCTGGCCAGCGGCATCGAGGCGACTCTGTCGACGCCCCGCCGGCGACTGCGCCAGGACCTGGCCGTCCTGCCCGGTCCGCCCGGCTGGGCCCGCCCGCTGGCCGACGGCGACCGCAACACCCTCGCCGAACTCGGCGAGGCGCTGCGCAACTACCACCGGGCCGCACTGGCCCCCATCTGGACGCGCCTCCAGTCCCTGATCGACGCGGACCGGGCCGTACGCGCCCGCGCCCTGCTCGACCACGGCACCGACGGACTGCTGCGCAGCCTGCGCCCGACCCTCCGATGGTCCCCACCGGTGCTCGAAGCGGACTACCCCGTCGACCGCGACCTCCACCTCGCCGGCCGGGGCCTGCTCCTGGTGCCCTCCGTGTTCTGCCATCGCACCCCCGTCACCCTGATCGACCCCGAACTCCCGCCCGTCCTCGTCTACCCCATCGCCCAGCCGCCCGGTTGGGGGACCCGGTCGGCCGACCGCGTCCCCGACGGCACGCTGAGCCGACTGCTGGGATCCACCCGGGCCGCCGCACTGCGCGTGATCGAGGACGGCTGCACCACCGGCGAACTGGCCCGCCGCATCGGTGTCACCCCGCCGACCGCCAGCCAGCACACCACGGCACTGCGCGAGGCGGACCTGATCGTCTCCACCCGGCACCACAACCGGGTGCTCCACACCCTCACCCCACTGGGAACCGCGCTGCTCACGTCCAACGCGGCCTCGAAACGGGCGGCGCGCTAGCCGGCCGTGCACGCGGCTTCCGCTCCTACCCGCGAGTCCGGGCCGGCGCCCGGCGGGCAGGTCGCCGACACCCGTGCCGGTCACTGAGGACGGCTCGGCGGTCCCACTCGTCCCACATCGTCGATGAGCGGACCAGGCACTCCTGGCGCGACGCCCCGTCCGGGCGAGTGCCGACACACGGGCATGGCGGCGACGGTCGTTGCGAGAACGGGGAGCGGGCGTGGGCGAGGACAGCAGTACGGCCGCATGGCGCCGGACGACCTGGAGCGCTGGTCGGAGGCCGTGGAGGCGCTCGCGGGCGGGCGGGACGCCGTCTGGATGAACGGCGGGCGCAATCCCGAGATCCGGTTCGAGCAGTCCGGTCGGGCCGGGTCCGCCGTGTTCGTGGTGGCGGACGCTGCCGCGTCCGGGTCGTCCGTCCGGGTCCTGGTACGCCTGCCCGACGAATGGTCCGACGAGCACCGCGAAGGGCTGCGGCGCGTCCGGACCGCCCGGACGGCAAGGCACCGTGCCCGCGCCCGATCGCCGATCGGTCCGACGCGTCCGCGCCGCCCGTGCCCGGTCCACGGGGCCGCCAGCCGCCGTCCAGGACGCCGGAAGCGGCCGTGAGGGCCGCCGGCGCGAAGGCCTGTCGTCCTCCCGTCCCGCCGAGCAGACCGCGGCCCGTTCCGGCAGGTGGAGCGGCGCCGGTCGCCTTCCGCGGATGATCTAGAGTTCCCGCGGCGGGCAATCGCCCCGCGCACAGACACTCGATTCAGGGGTGGGGATTGATCACTTCAATATCAGCTGCCGCGGCACCGCGGCACAGACCGGTGACCCTGCGGCGCATGGCCGCCGCGGCCTTGGCCGGCGGCATGGCGCTGGCCGGCGTGGGGCTCACGGCCCCCGCCGCGCACGCGGCCGAGAGCGACGTCTCGTTCTCGAACATCGTGATCAACAACGGCAAGCCCATCGTCGTCGGCATCAGCGCCGAGGTCGAGGCTCCGCTGACGTACACGGTGAAGAGCAAGGTGGCGCTCGACAGCTGGTGGGTCGAGGCGTACCGGGGCACCTACGGGTCCAACGAGTACCTGCTCGCGGTCTTCACGACCCGGTGGAGCTGCCGGACCTCCTCGGCGGGGGGCTACACCTTCCGCGACTGCGACGAGACGATGACCGTCGACCCGGACAACATGCCGGGCGGCAACGGCAACAACCTCGTCAACAGTGACGCCAGCACGTGGAAGACGCTCGGCACGGCCATCAAGAAGGGCGGCGGTTACGACACCGACCTGCTCTCCCCGACGGTCCGCCTCCAGCGTGCCTCGCGCATCCAGAGTGCGAACGCCACTCCGGAGCCCGTCACCAAGGGCAAGCCGATCACCGTCACCGGCACCGTGCAGCGCGCCAACTGGAGCGAACACCGCTACGACAACTACGGCGGCCGACTGGTGAAGCTGCAGTTCAAGCCCGCCGGTTCCAGCACGTACACCACGGTCAAGTCGGTGACCGCCAACAGCAGCGGACACCTCAAGACCACCGTGACCGCCTCGCAGGACGGCACATGGCGCTGGCGCTACAGCGGCAACACCACCACCGGTGCGAGCAACTCCACCGGCGACTACGTCGACGTGAACTGAGCCGACGTCAACCGGGTCGGTCGGGCGTTCAGGACCTGTACATCGGTCCCCGCCCGACCGCACCGCGAAGGCCCCGCTCCGGCGGGGCCTTCCGCACTCCAACGATCTGCCGTCCCCTGAGGCCGGCCCCGGGCCCGGCCCGCGGAGTCATGAACCGCGACGCGGAGTTCCGCTCGGAGGCGGTGCGCCCGTCGCACCGCTCGCGAAGGCGAGAGCCGACTCCCGCAGCGCGCAGTCCGCGCCCCGCCCGGTCCAGCCAGGCCAGGAACAGCACGATCGCGAGAGCCATCAGGTTGACGAAGACCGTGGAGGCCAATGCGGACGTGCGCTGGGACGCGCCGGTGTTCTGCGGGTAGTGGTCCCGGACCGCCATCACGCGGAGGACGTCCGCCACGGCGACCACCGCGATCGCGGCCTGTGCGAAGCGAGCCAGTATCCAGGGGGCCTTGCGGGGACTCGTCATCGTTCTCGGCCTGTCTCCGCGGCATCGGTGCCCACAGCGGGCGCAGGAGCGGAATGATCATAGGGTCTGGCCGGGCAGTCGCCATGGTCGCCCGTGGACGCGGTCCCGACTTGCGGGTGAGGGCGGGCTCCCCCGTCACGGGCGGCACGCGGCGGGCCCGGTGTCAGGTCCGCGCGGTCTGCGGCCGGGTCCGAAAGCTGCCACGCTGGACACGGCCCGACCTCCACGCGTCAGGACGTTTCATGGCACCGATTCGCATTGGACGTAGCGCAGGGACCGACACCGGGGACCGGCCGTGACCGGCCCCACGGTGTCCGGCGGCGACTACGGCAAGGACCTGTTCGAGCCGCAACACCCCGAGGAATCCGAACGCATCGACGCGGCCGCGCTGGTGTACGACCCGTTGACCACACGCCGTCTGCGCGCCCTCGGCGTCGGGCCCGGCAGTCGCTGTCTGGACGTGGGAGCCGGTACCGGGACGGTGGTGCGCTGGCTGCTGGACGAGGCCGGCGCAGCGGAGGTGGTCGCCCTCGACCGGGACACCGGCGGTCTGGAGGGCCCTGCGGACCCTCGGTTGCGGCTGGTCACCGCCGACCTCCGGGACGAGGGCCTGCGGCTGGGCGGCTTCGACCTGATCCACACCAGATTCGTGCTGATGCACCTGCCCGAGCGCCGCCGGCTCATCTCGCGCCTGGCCGGCTGGCTGAATCCGGGCGGCCTGCTGGTGCTCGCCGACGCCGTGGAACTGCCGAACGTCCTGGACACCTCCTCGGCCTACCGGCGGACCATGGACGCCATGTGGCAGGCGCTGCGGTCGACGATCGGCACCGACACGTCCTCGGGTCCGGCGTACCCGCACTTCCTGCGCGAGGAGGGCCTTCAGGACGTGGCGGCGGAACTCGTGTGCCCGCCGCTGGTCGCGGGTGGTCCGCTGGCCCGCTTCTGGTCCGAGACGTGGAACCGGATGCGGCCCGCGCTGGAGGACACCGGGCGGGTGGACTCCGCGGTCATCGACGAGGCCGTGTCCTACCTGGCCTCCCCTCATGCCGCCGAACTCGGCCCCGGCATGGTGATGGCGTGGGGCCGGCGGCCCTGAACCCCCGCGGGGCATCCGGCTCTCGAACCCTGGGCCGGCTCAACGAGCTGCGTCCACACGCCCATTGCAAGGTCCCAAGCCTGCCGGTGGGGCCCCCGGGCACGTCGGGAGGCCCATCGGCAGGTCGAGCGGGGTCAGGGTTGCCGGCGGCCGCGTTCGTGATCACGGCCCCGCCGTAGGAGTAGCCGACGAGGACGATCGGCCCCTTGATCGACCTCAGCCGGGCGGCCAGCTAGTCGGCGTCGCTGGTGAGGCTGCGCAGCGGGTTCGCGGTGGCGACCACGGGATAGCCCTGGGCCTGAAGGCTCTCGCTGATCTCGTTCCAGCCAGAAGCGTCGGCCCCGGATCCCCAACTTCATTTTTCATCGCTGGTGTTGTGCACCGTATGGTTGCGGACATGAGGTTGCTGCGTCTGTCCAAGGCTGCGGAGCGTCTCGGGATGGACCCGATGACGCTTCGTCGGTGGGCGTTGGACGGCAGGATTCCCTTCATGTCGGTCGGTTGTGAGCGCCGGTTCTCCTCGGTTGATGTGGAGAACATGAAGCGCGGCAGACTCTTCAACTTCGCGCCCGCGTGCGGAGTTGCTGTATGTGCGCGTGTCCGGCTCGTCCGGGCGGGAGTCCTCGCTGGAGATGCAGGAGGCCGGGCTGCGGGCCGTTTCGACGGGCGAGGTCGTCAGAATCGTCCAGGATCGTGGCTCGGGTCTGGGTCTGAAGGAGAACCGTCGTGGTTTGAAACGGGTGTTGGCGATGGTAGCTGACGGCTCTGTCACTGTCCTGCGCGTCACGCATGAGGACCGGCCGGCCCGGTTCGATGCGATGCGTGATGCGGAGAACCGTAAGCGGCTGCTGGCCGAGTCCGGCCAGAGCGGCGACAAAGGCGGCGCTGCGTGAGCCGGAAGCTGCCCCTGGCTGAGGGCGAGACCTGCCGCACCGCCTGCGCCCGCGTCCTGATCCGGTCGGGCGTGGATGAGAAGACCGGCGAAGTCCTCACATGTGCCGCTCTGGCGGAACGGGTGGGCTGGTGTGCTGACCTGGTGGCCGGGATGACCGGCGCGCTGCTGGCCGGACACTGGAACACCACTGACGTGGATGAGCTGGCCGGGGGGCAGGACCCGGGCGGCCGGAAGCTGCCGTCAAACGCGTGGATGGCACTGCGCCGCCTGGGCTGGACGGTCTCCTGCAAGGTGAAGGTCAACGATCGGATCGTGCGCATGGCGCAGGAGCAGGCGGGTCGTGCACTGCGGTCGGTAAAGTGGCGCGCCGATCTGGTGGCCGGTGTGCTGTCCGTCTGGCCCGAAGACCCGAAGAAGCGCACCGGCGAGGAGTGGGACGCGGTGCGTGCCGCGATACCGGGCGGCGAGCACCTGCCGTCCAGCATCATCCGTTCCCGCACCCGGCAGATCACCTCCTTCGAGCGCAACCACGGCCGTCGTCCGGTCGACGTGTTCGAGCTGGAACCCACACCACGCGTGGCCCGCTTGTTGCTCCTCGCAGCGTGCGACAGGCAGCAGGCCACCATCGAACGGTCCGCGATCGAGCCGACGAAGGGCCTGCTGCGGCTGCAACTCCCCACTCGGCCAAGCCCGCAGACATACCGTGACTGGACCTGGGTCGAGTGCTCGATCACGCTGCCGCCCACGGTTCCGGCGAACGCGGTGATCCACCTGCCCACCCTGCGCATCGCGGGCGGGAAGGTACGCGCCGATCTCGCCCACACCCACCCAGTGCCCAAGATCCAGCGCACCGGCCACACGGTCGCGCTCGGCGTGGACTGGGGCCTGAACACCCTTCTCAGCGCGGGCGCGGCCAGGATGCAGGACGAGGGACAGATCAGCCATCTCGGGGCAGGCGCGCAGTTCCGGGCCGCTGGTGTGCTGGCCAAGCAGTACCGGCTGCGTCGAATCTCGGAGCGTCTGCACGCCAAGTGCGACCACTACGACCGGCTCGCCGACCCCTCTTTGGACAGCAGAGCGGCGACCCTGGCGGAGGAGATCCGGCGCGTCTCTGCGCGCCGCTCGAACCTCAATGACGCGTTGGCATGGTCTGCCGCTCGCTGGGCAGTGGACCAAGCTGTCGCGGCCAGGGCCACGGTCATCTACCTGGAAGACCTGCGGTCGATGGAAGCCAGTGGCATGGACCGCACCCAGAACACCCGCCTCTCGCAGACGGTGCGCGGGCAGATCGCCGACCACATGCGCCACCTCGCCGCCGAAGTCGGAATGGCCGTAGTCACTGTGCCGCCGCGCAACACCTCCAAGCACTGCCCCGCGTGTCTGACCTCGCTCCGCCACCGCAAGGCACCGGACCGGCCCACCGTGCCGGGCTGGAAGTGGGCCATCTGCCCCGGATGCGGCTGGCAGGGTGACCGGGACCAGGGCGCATGGCGACGTATTGCCGCACGCGGTCTCGCCCACCAGACCAAGACCGTTGTGGACCACACGAGCGGCGCCATGGTGATCCGCACCGTGGTGGACGCGATGGAAGCCAAGTCCGTCATCACGACTCCCCCGAAGGCCCACCGGACGGACCGGTCGAAGACCGGCCCCACCCGGCCACGAGCCACCCGCCTCACGCCCGGGCGACGTGAGGTTCCCTCCCCGACGCGGCCCCTCGGCCGTGCCGGTCAGCGTCCGGAGGGACACGCACCAACGGACCGGACCCGGCTGCCTCGCGCAGCCCACCGGCATCAGAGCGTGACCACGATCAGGACACCCACCACCAGCCGACACCGGCCACGCGGAGCAGCACTGGGCGCGGGATTCCATCTCCACGCTCACGCTTCCCCGCCCAGGTGGGCAGAACCCGCGCCGAATCTCACGGTCCGCGCGGAATCGCTCAGCTGATCAGAGACGCTCCGTGCACCAGCACGACGGTCGGCTTGGTGCCTTCATGCGGTTCGGGATGGCCTCCGCTCTCGGAGGCCAGGGACGGGCCGGCGGATATGAGGGCCGCGGCGGGCAGCAGGACGGCCAGGGACGCGAGCTTGGGCAGTCGAACGGGCTTCAGACCACTCTTCCAGGTCGTGGAGGCTGATTGCTGCCGACACTGCCCGCACGCCATCGCCGAGGCGGCACGGAACTGTCCGACCGGGTGAAGGCTGCCGTCACCGGGCCGGAGCAGTTGCCCGCGGAGCCCGCGCCGGCATGGTCGACGGGCGCGAACACGGCCGCCCGGCACTGTCGTACGCCGCGCCCCCGAAGCCGGGCTCACGACGGCGCAGCGGCCCGGACGGTGTCCGGGCCGCTGCGCCGTACGTCTTGGGAGGTGTGGCCTCCCGGTCGCTCGTGCCTGCTCACTCCGCGTTCGTTCGCCGGCCGGTGCGACCGACTCGCGCCGACCGGTTCGAACGATTCGTGACGGCCGGTCTACTCCTTCACGAAGGCCAGCAGGTCGGGGTTGACCACGTCGGGATGGGTCGCCAGCATGCCGTGCGGCAGCCCGTCGTAGGTCTTCAGGCGGCCGTTCTTCAGAAGCTTGGAGGACAGCGGCGCGGAGTCCTCGTAGGGCACGATCTGGTCGTCCGTGCCGTGCGCGACCAGCACCGGCACTTCGATCTGCTTGAGGTCCTCGGTGAAGTCGGTCTCGGAGAACGCCTTGATGCACAGGTAGTGCGCGTTGGCCGCGCCCTGCATGCCCTGCCGCCACCAGTTGTCGACGACCCCCTGCGACGTCTCGGCGCCGGGACGGTTGTACCCGTAGAAGGGGCCGGACGCCACGTCGATGTAGAACTGCGCCCGGTTGGCGGCCAGCGACTTGCGGAAGCCGTCGAACACCTCGATCGGCAGGCCGCCGGGGTTGGCCTCCGACTTCACCATGATCGGCGGCACCGCCCCCACGAGGATGGCCTTGGCGACCCTGCCCGACTTCGCGCGTGCCACGTACCGCGCGGCTTCGCCGCCACCGGTCGAATGGCCGATGTGGACGGCGTCGTGCAGATTCAGCGCATCGGTGAGCGCCGCCACGTCAGCGGCGTAGGTGTCCATCTCGTGGCCGGTCGCGCTCTGCGTGGAGCGACCGTGCCCCCGCCTGTCGTGGGCGATCACCCGGTAGCCCTGTTCGAGGAAGAACAGCATCTGGTTGTCCCAGTCGTCCGCGCTGAGCGGCCATCCGTGGTGGAACACGATGGGCTGAGCGTCCCGCGGGCCCCAGTCCTTGTAGAAGATGCTTGTGCCGTCGTTCGTGGTGACTGTGCCCATGGAAGATCCCTCCGCTTCACGCCGGATCGAGGCTTGGCCGTGGGTTGCTTCGGTCGGGTCGCGGAGTCGGCGGGCTGTGCCTGTCACCGGCCTCCAGTGCCGCGACCAAGACCTTTCGCGACATTACACCCAAAACGACCAGTGCTCACTTCGACGGCGCGGACCCGCGGCCGAGGCAGTGGCGTGGGCCGAGCCGGGGCTGCGCCCGGCAGCCCTCCGCTCGATCGCACGCCACCTCTCAGTGGCCCCGCAGGCCCGAAACCAGCCGCGCGACGAAGACGACCGCTCCGACCGCCTTGCCGAGGACGACGAGTGTGCGTCCGGCTTCACCATGGACCGCGTCGAAGAGCAGGACGGGACTGGCCACCACGAGGCAAGCGGCCATCGCCAGAACGAGCGCGGACGCGGCAACGTAGACGGACTCCACGGTGGCCTCGTCCCGCTGGGCCTGGGTTCTGCGTCCCCTCATGGGTCGAGTGTTCCCGAGGGACCTGGTCGGCAAGCGGCAAGCCACGCCCGGAAGTTGTCACGCGACCTCTCGGACAGGGGCCCCTCGACGTCCGCCACCCGGAAGTGCCCGTCGGCCCGCCCCCGCGTGACCCGATCGGCCGGCCGGGGCGGGCTTCCGTTCCGGCGGACACCGGCACCCTGGATCACGCAGTGGGACGGCCGCCGACCACAGCCGCGGAGTGCCGGTCCCGCAGGCTGCTCAGCGCAGTCCGGCGAAGAGATCGTTCTCGGGCAGGGCGGCACCCGTGGCGTCCTGGACGCGTACGAAGGTCTCGACGCCCATGAACTCGCCGAACCGCTCCTTGCCCATCCTGAGGAAGAAGATGTTCTCGCCCTGGCTGGCGTGCGCCGCCAGAGCGTCGAACTTCTGGCCGCTGAACGCGGTGGTGTCCACCCACGTGGTGATCTCGTCGTCCGGCAGCCCGATCTTGGCCATCTCGGCGGCCTCGGCGGGATCCGGCTCCGGCATGTCCTCGCCGAACTCGCGCATGATCTCGCCGAACCGCCCCATCATCGAGCGGGGCATCGTCGTCCAGTACACCTTGGGATCCGGCTCGATCATCTCCAGCGCCGCCATCGTGATGCGGTGGGCCTGGATGTGGTCCGGATGACCGTAGAAGCCGTTCTCGTCGTAGGTGACGACCACATCGGGCCTGTAGTGCCGCATGAGTTCCGCGAGCCGGGCGGCGCCCTCCTCCACGGGGGTCTGCCAGAAGGCTCCGGGGGCCTCGTTGCTGGGCCAGCCCATCATCCCGGAGTCGGCGTAGTCCAGCATCTCCAGATCGCTGATCTTCAGCACTTCACAACTGGCCTCGAGTTCCTGACGGCGCATCAGGGCAACGGCGGCCGGGTCGTGTTCGGGGTCGCCCGGCTTGACACCTCCCGGTCCGTCACCGCAGCCGCCGTCGGTACACGTCACCAGCACCGTACGGATTCCTTCGGCCGCGTACCGCGCGAGGACCCCTCCGGTCCCGGTGGCCTCGTCGTCGGGGTGGGCGTGCACTGCCATCAAGGTCAGGGGCCGGTCAGTCATGGAACAGTCCTTCTGCAGAAATCCGTAGCGGTCGGAACGCGCGGCGGGCACACCGCGGAACCGAGGGCCCGATTCCTGTCGGGGCGGCGACCCAGCGGTCCCCGCGCGTGCGGCGCCGGACCCTCGGTCGCTCAACACTGCCGACCGGACCTGCTGTTCCCGGCAAGCGCCGGGAACCATCACAGCGCAGGGCACACGACAGGGCCCCTCGGCACGCCCGGTACGGTTCGCACCGCCGAGCCGCCGAGGGGCCGCCGCCCTCGAGCCGCGTACATGGAGGACCGCCCGGACCGGAGCCTCTCGGACCCCGCTCCCCGGGCGGGCAGGGCCGGCTTCTCAGTAGCTGGCCGTCTGCCCGTTGTACTGGTAGCCGGGTCCCGTGTCGCAGTACGCCTTCACGTACGCGGTCACGCCGGCGTCGTACACGGTGTTCGACCACACGGTGGCATTCGTGGCCCCGAACGCCGGCTTGCGCGAGTACTCCTGGCCGTCCGAGTTCCGGTGGACGGTGACGGTGCAGCCTGCCTGGTCGTAGTCGGTGCCCCAGGCACCTGTCAGGCGCCCCCACACCGTGCGACAACTCGGGCTGTAACGCAGTTCGAGCAGCGGACCGTTCAGCGCGCCGTCGTAACTGCGCTTCAGGCGCGTGGAGTAGATCGTCTGCCCGTCGGAGCCGCACGCCAGGACGTCGGGGTCCTTGTTGTCGCAGTTGGAAGAGGTCCCAGTCTGACCGGAGTACCAGGAGCAGGTGGCCGCCTGGGCGGGTGTCGCCAGACCGAGCCACACTGCGCCCGTCGCCGCCATCAGGGTCAGCGCGCTCATCGCCGCCTTGACACGTACTCGTTGCACGGAATCGCCCCCCATCCGTCATCGTCCGCGGCTGCGGACGGCCGCCATCTTGCCAGCGGGTCACAGCGGACCCCAGACTCTGCGAACAGGCTCGAAGTGCGCAGGCCGCGAGGGAGAATTCGTTGCTCCGGATCCACTTCACCGAGGTCGACCTCGCCCGGACCCGCCTGGCATCCCGGCCCGACCCGCTGTGGGAGATCGCGTCGAGCCTGCACCGCTTCCAGACCCGCCGCGGCAGGTGGGCGTACTCCGGTTGGTACCGGTCGGCGGCACAGCGGCTGACCGAGTCCGGCCTCGCGCCCACGGTCAGGTCCCTGCTGCTCCCCGCCTTCCCGCGCGCGGCCTACTACCCCGACTTCCTGACGCCCCCGGAGGCACAGGAGGGCCTTGCCGCCGGCCTCGACGCGATTCTGGCGACGCCGCGGGACCGGGTGCTCCGGGAGGTGTCGCTGGTCGCGGGCGCGGCCCGCCACCCCTGGCTGCCGCGCCTCGCCGAGCCCGAGCAGCGCAGGACCCTGACCGACGCCTTACGGGCTTACCACGAGGCGGCCGTCAAGCCGTACGAGGAGCTGATGCAGGCCCGCATCGACGCGGACCGGGCCGTGCGCGCCCGCGCCTTCCTCGACGGCGGCGCCGAGGGCCTGCTGGCCAGCCTCGCGCCGCGCATGAGGTGGCGGCCCCCCGTGCTGGAGGTCGAGCACCACATGGTGGGCGGTGACCTGCGCCTGGACGGCAGGGGCCTGATGCTCCTCCCGTCGTACTTCATCTGGCACAGCCCGGTGACGCTCGCGGACCCGGGACTCCCCCCGGTGCTGGTGTACCCCCTGCTCCACAAGGCCCGGCCGGACCCGGAACGCGACGAAGGGCAGCCCGCCCTCGACGTGCTGCTCGGCCGCACACGGACGGCCGTACTGCTCGCGTCCGCGCAGGGCGCGACCTCGACCGAGGCCGCCAGGGCGGCCGGGGTGTCGCCGACGACCGTCAGCTTCCACACCCGCGCGCTGCGCGACGCGGGGCTCATCGCGACCGAGCGCATGGCCGCCCACGTGCTGCACACGCTGACTCCGCTGGGGGCCGCGCTGCTGCGTGGGGCGAGACGTGGCTCCGCGCCCGCTCCGGGCCCAGCCGCTCCCGCCCCGCACACCTCCGCCCCGTGAAGCGACTACGCGCCTCCGCGTCCGCCTGACCCGTGAACGGCCCCGCCGCCCGGCGGACCCTCGGGGCGGTGCCACGACCGGGCCGGCGTCCGGCCGGAGTACCGATGTCGGTGGCGGGCCCTAAGGTGCGCCCCCATGGACGCCGACGATCTTGACCACCGGACCCGCACGCTCTCCGGCTGCATTCCCCCGCACCTGGTCTCGCGACTACTCGAACTCGGCCACACCGACGAGGTCGAGCGCCAGGCCGGTCTCGGGGACTGGTTCTGCGCGCGTGCGCAGGCACAGCTGCTGGGCGGGCGGGGCCGGCAGGCGCAGGCGATGGACGTGCTCGCCCCGTACCTCGCCACGGGCTGGTGGAAGGCCGCCGCGACCGCGGCCGAGCTGCTGGAGGAGTGGGGACGGGCCGACGAGGCGATCGCGCTGGTGCGCCCGCACGCGGAGGCCGAGAAGCGGTCGGCGCTGGAGTTCTTCGCCCGCCTGCTCTCCCGGCACGGACGGGGCGGCGAGGCCTTCGCCCTGCTGAGCCCGCATGTCGAGGACTGGTTCCTGGCCGCCGCGCTGGTCGACGCCGCCGAGAGCGCGGGTTTGGACGAGGAGGCCGCCGCCCTGCTGACCCCGCGCCTCGGCGGGCGGCCGCGCTGCGGCGATCCTTCGTGCACGAACCGCACCACCGAGCCCTTCAACGCAGTCGAGCTGCTCGCCGCGATACGTGAACGCCAGGGCCTCGTCGACGAGGCGGTCGCGCTGCTGCACACCCGGGACACCACCTCGGTCGACAACCGCGACCGACTGGCCGACCTGCTGGCCCGGCACGACCGGATCGAGGAGTTGCGGACGTACGCGGCGGTCGAGCACCACGGCCACGCGGCGGAGCGCCTGGCGGAGGTGCTGGAGGAGCGTGGCGACGTGGAGGGCGCCATCGCGGTCTTCCGGCATCCGGGGGACGCGCAGGCACCCCGCAGCCACGGAGCCGTGCACCTCTCCCGGCTCCTCGCACGGCACGGCCGGGGCGACGAGGCGATCACGGTGATGCGCGCGCTCGTCGACTCGCCGGGCGGCGCGGAGGACTGGCTCGTCGACACGCTGTGCACCCTCTACGCCGAGCAGGGCCGCGCCGAGGAGGGCCTCGCCCACCTCGACACCCTCAAGGCACGCCACGGCGGGGAGGACTGGGACTTCTTCCGGATGCGGCTCCCGCTCCTCAGCGCGTGCGGTCTGCGCGAGGAGGCGATCGCGCAGGCACGGGCCCATCCCGAGGGCACCACCTGGTACGCGGCCCGGCCGCTGGCCGGACTGCTCGCGGACGCCGGCCGCGTGGAGGAGGCCCTCACCGTCCTCGAACAGCATGGCGACGACAACAGCGGCGTCCTGGCCCGGTATCTCCTCGACGCCGGCCGCGTCGAGGACGCCGTGGCCCTGCTTCGGCGGCGCGCGCCCGTGCCGGTCGAGCCGGTACGACCCACTGTCCCCGACGATGTGCCCCCGTTCTGAAGCCGCCTCCCGCGGGCGACGGACGGGCGGCGGACCACGGGCATCCGCACGCGGTCGCCGCAGCGGCCGGGACCCGGCAGGTGCTCGACGCGTTCCGCAGGGCCGTCGGGATCGGGCCGGCGGCCTCGGCCCGGCGGCTCCGCTCCGGCCGGTGCGGATCCACGGACACCCCGCGCGGCGCTGGTACTGCGGCTCGACGACGGGATCGACACCTTGATGGCTGTACATGTCACCGGCGGTCCCCTCACGTGCATGTACGCCGTACGCCATCCCGTCGAGCTGTCACACATCGAACGGGAGACCGCACCGCACAGGTGATGTGCGGGCGGGCCCGGCGTCCGAGCGCCCTTCGGGGCGCGCGCCACCGGCCGGCCCGCGTCGCCCCCCGCCCGTTGGGATAACTTCCAGAGCGCGTACAACCCAAAGGCGGGGTTGTTCGTCATGTGTTTGTCAGTTGTTTCACCAGCTCGTTCCCGGAGGCATGTCCGTGCGCCGTTCCCTTCCCATCGCCATCGCGGTCACCGCTCTCGTGACCGGCGCGGTGTCCTCCACCGGCACGGCCGGGGCCGCTCCCGCCGCGCCCGTACCGGTCACGGACTTCAACGCCGACGGTTATGCGGACCTCGTCCTCACGGCGCCCGCCGCCACCGTCTCCGGCCGGGACGACGCCGGATACGCCACCGTCCTGTACGGATCGGCCGCCGGCACCGACACGGCCCACCCCCAGGTCATCAACAGGGGGACCCCGGGTGTGCCCGGTGACGTCGTGGACTACGACTCCTTCGGCCGGACGAGCGCCGCCCGTGACTTCGACGGCGACGGCTACACGGATCTCGCCATCGGTTCCGAGAACGGTCCGACGTTCATCATGTGGGGCTCCGCGGCGGGCCTCAAGGAGGCTGTCGCCCTGTCGCTCCCCGCGCACAACGGCCCCATGGCCGCCGGTGACGTAAACGGTGACGGGCACGCCGACCTGGTCGTCGGCACCGGCGTGGTGGGCGTGGAGTTCGGCCCGTTCGACCGGTCCGGCGCGTCCGCGTCCCGCACGATCGTCCCGTTCGACGAGGACGACGAGGACGGCCGCTACGACTTCATCGTGGGCGACGTGACCGGTGACGGCGCCGACGACATCGTCACGACCCACGGCTTCGAGGACCACGGCCACGGCACACGCCTGTGGAAGGGCGGCAAGGACAACTCGGTCACCCGCATCCCCGGGTCGATCACCCCGTCCTCGGAGGGTGTGATCGCCGACTTCGACCGCGACGGCTACGGCGACTTCGCCACGTTCAAGTTCGGTACGAGCCACGAGGACATCCCGAACCTCCCGGGCACGGTCGAGATCCGCTTCGGATCGCCCTCCGGCCTGTCCACCCGCACGACGAAGCTCACCCAGAACACCCCGGGAGTGCCCGGCGTCAATGAGACCGGGGACCAGTTCGGCCGCGCGCTGGCCGCGGGCGACGTCACCGGTGACGGCTACCCGGACCTCGCGGTGGGTGTGCCGGGGGAGGCCATCGGGTCGACCCGCGGCGCGGGCAGCGTGGTGCTCCTCAAGGGCGGGCCGAAGGGCCCGACGGGCAGCGGCGCGCTCGCGTTCTCGCAGTCCACGTCCGGTGTTCCGGGCGCCTCGGAGCGGGACGACCAGTTCGGCGAGGAAGTGCTGCTGGCCGATGTGAACAACAACAACCGTGCGGACCTGATCGTCGCCGCCCCGTGGGAGGACGCCCCGCAGGTCGACTCCGGCGCCGCCTGGGTCCTGCGCGGCTCGAAGAACGGCCCGGTCACGAAGAACATCGCGACCTTCAACCCCGCGAGCCTCGGCACGCCGGGCCTGGAGGCCCGGTTCGGCTCGTCCCTCCGCTGAGCCCCGCGGGCGCGGCGGCGGACACTGCCGCGCCCCGCAGCCGGGGTCCGTGCGGGCCCCGGCCGGCACCAGGAGGGGGCGACCCGCGCACGGCGCCGGCCCCCCCGGTCGCGCCGCCCGGAGTCACCGCACGTCGGGTCGGGATCCGGTGGAGTCACGGGCGCCGAACGACCAGGCCTCGATGTCGCGGTAGTGGATCGGTCCGCGGCCGCGCGCGGCGTTGCTGCCGACCAGGTGAAGGCGTTCGGTGGACCATCCGCGACCACTGAACGCGGCGATCCCCTCGGCGATCTCGCCGGCCGATGTCAGGTCGCCGCGGCGTGCGCGGGCCAGCGTCAGATGGGGGCGCAGGGGTCGTTCCACGAACGCGACACCACACTCCCGTACGACTCCGCGCACATCGGCGGAGAGCCGGTACAGCTCGTCGAGGTCGCCGTCGATCCCGCTCCACAGCACACGGTCGTCGAAGCTCCCGCTCCCCCGCATCGCCAGGCCCAGCGGCCGGCGGTCCGCCGCGAGGCCGGCGAGGGCCGACCGCAGCACAGGAACCGTCCCGGACGGCAACTCGCCGAGGAACGCCAGCGTGATGTGCCAGTCCTCGATCCGGTTCCACCGCATGTGCGGGTACGAGTCGTAGGCGGGGCGCAGTTCCTCGGCCAGTTCCCGCTTCGCGTCGTCGGGTGGGGCGAGGGCGACGAACACACGGAGTGTGGCCGGCTGGGTCTGATCGTTCACACCGGACTTCGTACCGCATCCGGGTGGTGGACCCGACGGGCGGGGGCTGTGTCCGCCCGCTTTCGAGCCGCGGACAGGGGCGTCCGGGGCGACCGCCGATCGGGGACTCCTCCGACGGCCGCTCCGGACGCGGGGCCGACCGCTCTCACCGACCGGGTCCGGGCCGCTGCTTCAGATGCTCGACGAGGACCGTGACGTGGCTCCGGTCCGGCTCCTTCGTGGCGGTGAGGAGGGTGACGGCCGAGGCTCTCGCGAGGTCGAGCAGGTGACCGACCGCGGCCGCGTGATCAGGTTCCGCGAGTTCCGCGCGGTAGTGGGCCTCGAATGCCTCGAAGTCGAGTTCCCCTGCGTGATAGGCCTTGCGCAGGCCGCCCGACGGAGCGACGTCCTTGAGCCACTCGTCGAGTTCTGCCCGCTCCTTGGACAGACCGCGCGGCCACAGCCGGTCCACCAGGACCCGTCGGCCGTCGTCCGCCTCGGGCGGTTCGTAGACGCGACGTACACGGAAATCAGCGGCGGAGGTCATCGCTCCCCCTTCTCGGACGGAACCGCGGCCTTCTCTCGGACGGAGTCGCGGCCTTCTCGGACGGATTCGCGTCGGAACGCGGCGCGCGGAGGGCCGTCGCCCCGCATCCTGCCACTGGGGAAGAGCCGGGCTCCGGCCCCTTCCGCGGCGTGGCCGGTGATGTCTAGTCGCGGCCCTTGCCGAGTACCCGGCGGGCCGCCTCGGCCTCGGCCTCGGCCGGGGACAGTTCGTCGAGTACGTCGAGTTCGTCGTCCCCGGCCAGTTCCTGTTCCCAGGCTTCGGCGAGACTCTCCTGCTCCTCGGCCGGTCTGGCGGCCACGCCGGCCCGGTCCTCGGGGCTCAAGGCCGCAAGGAAGCGTCCGACCGTGTCGTCTGGCATGCCGAATCCTCACTTCTGGACGTGTTCCTGGTCGGCCCAGCATCGTCAGTCGGCTCGGCCCGGGCGGACCGACACAGCCGCAAGACACTCGGATGGCCCCGGCCGAGGGCAAGGCCCCGTGACCGCGAGGCGTCCCGCGGTCCGGATGGAAGCCCGGGGCACGACCGCGACCGCGGGTGCGCGGACACGCCCGACCCGCCTCCGGCCGCTTCCCGTACCTCACGATTTGCCACTTCTATTCTTGCCGAGTGTCAAATGTTCCCAAATGGGTCTTTCTGTCGTCGGGACTGGCTCCGCTCCTGTTCATCGGGGGCTGGGTGGTCGCCGCTCGCATGGAGGGGCCGCCCTACAACCCGGTGTCACAGACGATCAGCGTCCTGGCCGCGTACGGAGCAGCGGGCTCCTGGGTGATGACCGGCGCCCTGGTGTCCCTGGGGATCTGCCATCTCCTCACGGCCTGGGGCCTGCGGCCCGCCGCCGTCGCCGGACGTGCCGCGCTGGCGGGCGGGGGCGTGGCCGCGCTCCTCGTGGCCATGATCCCGGCACCGCTCACCGGCGGCTCGCTGCGCCACAGCACCGTGGCGGTCGTCGGGTTCACCCTTCTCGCGGCCTGGCCCGTCCTGGCGGCCAATCGCAGTGGTTCCGCGCCCTGGGCCCTGAGACGTACACCGTCGATCATGGCGACCGCGGTCATACTCGCGGGCGCGGCATGGTTTCTCTTCGAGATCGAACGGCAGGGGGCCGCAGGTGTGGCGGAGCGCTTCGTGACGGGCGTCCAGTCGTTCTGGCCGTTCGTGGTCGTCGCGTCCTGCCTCCAGGATCCGCGCAGATCGAGGGACCAGTCGGCCTGAACGTCGCCGGGCCGTCGCCCGTCCCCCGGTAGCCGCGTGGGCACGACCGACGCGGCCCGGCGCGTCACCCGGGTCCGCCCGAAAGCCGGGGCATGGCCAGGTGCGCGAGGTCGCCCGGCGGCGCGGTGGTCACGGGCCAGAGGGGGGCGGCCGTTCCGTCGGCGAGAGCGGCGGGGGCATCGGTGAGGTTCATGCGGTCCCGCAGGCGTTCGTAGAAGTCCATGGGCCCCAGGCGTACGACGCGCAGTTTGCGGGGTGACGCGTACACGCCGATCCAGTCCCCCGGGTTGAGGACGCCCCGGGGCTGGCCGTCGATGCTGACCGCCGCCTGCCCCGAGCGCTCCAGCACGCGGAGCCCCACGGGTTCGTCGGGGGCGGCGACGACCGAGCGGTTGAACGCCATGTGCGGTGCCACCGGCGTGAAGACGAGTGCCTCGGCGCGCGGCGAGAGCACGGGGCCTCCCGCGGCGAAGCTGTAGGCCGTCGACCCCGTGGGAGTGGCCACGAGCAGCGCGTCGGCCGAGTAGGAGGCGAGCAGCTGGCCCGCGACATAGACCCCGACCGAGACCTGGCGGTCCCTGGCCAGCTTCTCCAGGACCACGTCGTTGAGGGCCGCCACATCGAGCGGGACACCCCATTCGCCGCCCACTTCGCAGTCGGGGCGCACGCTCGGCGGCGGCAGCAGCGGACCGCGGCCGTACTGCATGAAGGTCTCGATGTCCGTGGGCATCTCCAGGCTGTTCGAGGCGCGGATGGTCAGGAGCATGCGCCGCTCTACGTCGATCCGGCTCTCGCGGACGGCGTCCAGCGCCTCGCGCACCATCGTCATGGGGACCTCCGTCAGGAAGCCCACCCGGCCGAGGTCGACCCCGAGCACCAGGGCGTCGATGGGGTTGGCCAGCCGGGCGCCGCGCAGGAACGTACCGTCGCCGCCCAGGGTGACGATGAGGTCCGGATCGCCCGCGGCGGCCACCTCCTGCCGGGCGCTGAGCCGTCCGCGGTCGGTCCACACGTCGATGTCCTTGCACGCGATGTCCTGTTCGGCACACCACACATGGACCCTTCGAGCGGTCTCCACGGCTTCCGGACGTCCGCCGTGCACGACCACGCCCACCCGACTGACCGTCATGTCCATCTCCCGAGAGTCCGGGCCGGCCGGGCACCGGCCGGCGACCCGTCACCCCGCTCCGTCGGCGGTGCCCACGCGTCGGCCGTCGGCCGGTTCGGGGAGGTGACGTGCTCCCATCCTCGCCACGCGGCGCGCCGTGATCCGGCACGCCACGCCGCCGTCCCCCTCGCCGGAACGTCCTGCTCCGCGAAGCCGGCTTCCCCCACGCGCGCGAGGTTCCGCGCCGGCGCGAGGGCCAAGGGGACGGGGCGCCCGTACGTACGGGTGGTCAGCCGAAGTCGGGAATCGGGTGGTCCGGGACGAGGGTGGCCGCGATGCGCTGCGTGATCGTCTGCGCGGTGTGGCCGTCGGGCGTGCTGCGCCCCTTCGTGGTCGAGACCGCGATGGCCACCCGCTCACCGGGAAGGTACGCCTGGGCCGCGGTGTAGCCGAAGAACAGCGGGTGCTGGGAGACCCAGTCGTTCAGGACCAGCAGGCCCATTCCGTAGTGGGTGGCTTCGGTGTTCGCGATGCACACCGTCGCCGGGCACTTCTTGGTCGCCCGGCCCAGGCCCACCGTCCCGGGGTTCAGCATCTCCTGGTAGGCGGACCGGGACAGCAACGCGCCCGATCCGATGCCGGAGGCGGACCGGGCGAGGTCGCAGATGTCGGTGGTCTGCACGGCGCCGGGCGCGGTGGTCCACGAGGGGTTCCAGAAGGACGACTCCTCGTAGGTCCCGCGCTCGGCGGTGAAGGCGTGCAGGACGGGTGTCGGGATGTCCGGCGTGAAGCTGTTGCGGGTCTCGTGCAGGCCGAGCGGGCCCATGACCTTCTGCTGGAGCAGTTCGTCGAGCGGGGTCCCGGTGATCTTCTCCAGCGCGGCACCGAGGAGGACGAAGTTGGCGTGCGAATAGCTCCAGTTGGTGCCCGGCTCGTACCACAGGGGCCTGCTGGTCGAGATCGCCACGAGTTCCTCGGCCGTCCACTGGCGGAACGGGTCCTCGGCGACGGCGTCTCCGAAGCCCGGAGCCGTGACGTAGTCGACGAGCCCGGAGGTCGAGGCGCCGAGCATGCGCAGGGTGATCCTGTCCCCCAGTCCGTGCGGGAGGTCCGGCAGCCAGCGCCCGACGGGGTCATCGAGCCCGACCCTGCCCTCGTCGACCAGCCGCAGGAGTGCCGTCCCCATGTAGCTGATGGCCACATTGCCGTTGCGGAAGTGCATGGCCGGGTCGGCCGGCACGCCCGTCATCGATTCGCCGAGCGCGGTGGTGACGACCTCGCGGCCGTCGACGGTGACCCGCAGGATGACCGACTTGAGGTCCATCTCCTTCTTGGCCTGCTCGGCGATGCGCAGGATGTCGCGTGCCGGACCGCGGTCGGGCACCCGGGAACTGACGCAGGAGCGGCGGTGACCGTCGTTCGTCGCGGCGCCGGCGGCCGCGGTGGGGGCCCCGAGGGCGATCAGGGCGGTGACTGCGGTGAGACGCAGTAGGAAAATCGCACGAGTGGGTCGCATGATCGGCAGTATTCGGCCCGCGGTGCTCAGCGGTCGGCCCGGCGCCGCGCGACCCGCGAGAACATCACCCGGAGGGCTGCCCGCGGCCCGTGCGGCCTCCCGGGGGAGCCGTCGTCGTGGCGGGCAGTCGGGCCGCGCTCCGGGGCGGCCCGCCGGTGCCGGTGCGGCGAGGTCGGTGCCGTACCTGGTCGATAGGTGCGGCGAGGTGTCCCGTACCGGTGGCGTAGCCTGCGGCGGGCTGCGCGAACGAATCGGTTCGGCCGTCCCCGGCGAGGCCGCCCGTGTCGCCGCGGCCGTACGACGGCGGGCACCCGCTCGGAGCCTGGCGGAAGGCGCTGATCACGCAGACTCACCCGGCCCAGGGCTGCGGGCCGACGGTCGACGGCCCACCGCTCACGGCCCACGGCAGCGCACTCGGCGAGGTCGCGCGGATGCAGCGCGTGGACGGCAGCCGCGGAGCCTCGCGCACGGGCGCCCGCCGCCGGTTGCCGATCCGCATCCGTACCCTTGCAGCATGCGCATGCGCCCCACTCTGAGCTGGACCCCCACCGACGACTCGCTGCCGGGCACCACGGATCTCGGGCCGGTGACCGACGCGCTCGGCACCGGCGGCGTACTGGTGCTGAGCGGGGCGGGCATCTCCACGGAGTCGGGCATCCCCGACTACCGGGGTGAGAGCGGGAGCCTGAGCCGGCACACCCCGATGACCTACCAGGACTTCACCGCGAGCACGGGGGCCAGGCGGCGGTACTGGGCGCGCAGCCACCTGGGCTGGCGCACCTTCGGCCGCGCGCGCCCCAACGACGGGCACCGGGCGGTCACCGTATTCGGACGGCACGGACTGCTCTCCGGGGTCATCACCCAGAACGTCGACGGTCTGCACCAGGCGGCCGGCAGCGACGGCGTCGTGGAACTCCACGGAAGCCTGGACCGGGTCGTCTGCCTCTCCTGCGGCGCCGTGAGCAGCCGCCGCGAACTCGCCGTACGCCTCGACGAGGCCAACCCGGGCTTCGATCCGTCGACCGGGACGATCAATCCGGACGGTGACGCCGACCTCACCGACGAACAGGTCGGGGACTTCCGCGTGATGCCGTGCACGGCCTGCGGCGGCATCCTCAAGCCGGACGTGGTGTTCTTCGGCGAATCCGTTCCGCCGGCACGGGTCGAGCACTGCCGCCGACTGGTCGGCGAGGCGGCCTCCCTGCTGGTCCTGGGCTCGTCGCTGACCGTGATGTCAGGGCTGCGGTTCGTCCGGCAGGCGGCCCAGGCCGGGAAGCCGGTACTGATCGTCAACCGGGACCCGACCCGGGGCGACCGGCATGCCCTCACCCGGATCGCCCTCCCCCTGGGAACGGCCCTCACCACCGTGGCCGGACACCTGGACATCCCGCTCGACGGGACCACCGCCGGAGCGGGCATCTGACGGAGCCGGGAGCGGCACCGGAGTCCGTCGAGTCCGCCACGGCCCTGCGGGTGCCTGTCGCCAGGGCTCCGGCAGTCCCTGGCCGGGGGCCCGGGCCGGGACGGGGGTGCCGTCGCCGCCCGGGCCCGTCAGGTCAGTCGCCGGTCCTCGGCAGGAGCGACACCATCGTGGTTCCGTTGCGGGCCACCAGTACGTCCTCGTAGAGCAGGACCTGGGGCGAGTCCGCGAGGCGGAACTTCGTCCGGCCCATGTCCACGTGAGCCCGCCAGACCCGCTCCCCCGTGCGCAGGTCGAGGCCGGACAGATCGCCTGTCGGGCTGAAGAAGTACACGATCCCCCGCTCCTCCGACACCGCGGGGGGCGCGATGCCCGTCAGCGTCTCCTCGTCGGGCATCGAGACGCCGACCGGAGCGGTCCACAGAGTCTTCCCCGTGGACAGCGAGGCGACCGAGGCCTCCCCCTTCCAGGACACGGAGATCAGCAGGTCACCGACGACGTTCCGGTTGGCCACCTGCCCCTCGGTCCGGTAGGTGTGCGAGCTCTGCTTCCCCGAACCGCTGACCGTTGTCACCCGGAGGTCCCGGTCGGCGTCGGCCTTCAGCCCGCCGAGGACCATCCGGTCGCCCGATGTCCCGATGAGCGCCTGCCTGCCGGGCACGGTCGTGACCTTCTCGGCGCTTCCGGTGACCGGATCGAGCCGGAACACGTCGGTGTCGTGAGCCTTCTCGGTGTCCGGCGTGCACGCGAGGTGGGGGACACCGCTCAGGACCGCCCTCTGACAGACGATTCCCTTGTCCCACGTGTGGCGCCACTTCTCCTCGCCGGTCAGCGGATCGAGGGCCGACATCGTGCGCAGCGACGGGGTGTTCGCCCAGATCGCGCCGTTGATCAGCATGGCGGCCTGGTCGCCGCGGTCGTCCTGCGGCATCCGGACCGACCACCGGACGTCGCCGGTGCCGGCGTCCAGGGCCATCAGATCCGTGCCGCCCATGTAGTCACCGCCCGGCTCGTTCCGCGCGGTGTGGTTGCGGTAGGCGAAGACCACACCGTCGCGCGCGGCGAACGGGTGGTCGGGGCCGTCGCCCTCACGATTGACCTCGACCGTCCACAGCCGCTCGCCTGTGTTCGCGTCGAACTTCGCCGCGTCGAAGTCGGACCCGCCGCAGTAGAGCGAGGACCCGTCCGCCAGGCAGCCGCGCTCGCTGACACCCGGGACGTCGCTGTGCCACGGCTTCCAGCCCTGCGGCGACACCGCCGGCCGTACCGGACGGTCCTGCTCCGCCGCGCCGCCGCCCCCGAGGCCGAACACCACGCCCGCGGAGAGCGCCGCGACGGCCACCGCCGCCCCCGCCGCCTGGGAGAAGCGGCGTCTGCTGCGTCGCCGTACGACCTGCTCCGCCAGGTCCCCCGGTGCCCGCACCCGGTCGAGGGCCACCGAGTGGAGCGTCTCCCTGACCTTGTCCTCCATCTGCTCGGTCGTCATCCCTGCATCCCCTTCGACGAGTAGCTGAGCGGCCGTACCTGTTCCGTCCGCCCTTCCGGTCCCAGCTCGGGTACGAGCACCCGCAGCTTCGCGAGCGACCGGTGCGCCGTACTGCGTACGGTGCCGACCGGGCACCTCAGCAGCGCCGCGACCTCGGCCTCCGGCAGGTCCTCGAAGTAGCGCAGGACGACCACGGCCCGCTGCCTCTTCGTCAGGCGGCCGAGCGCCGCCCACAGCGCGATCCGCAGCTCGGAGTCGGAGTCGCCTCCGGTCCCACCGTCGGACTCGGGCAGCACGGGCACGGTCGTCTCGGCCCGGTGCCTGCGCAAACGCCAGCGGTTGACCTGCTGGCGGTACAGGATCCGGCGGACGTACGCCTCGGGCTGCTGGATGTGCGCCCAGCGCCCGTACGCCTTCATCAAGGCGATCTGCAGCAGGTCTTCCGCGGCATGTCTGTCCCCGCCAGTGAGCAGCACCGCGAGTTGCAGCAGCGCGGTGGAGCGCATGGCTACGAAATCCCGGAACTCGTCGTGATTCGACGGCTTCATCAACCCTCCCCTTCTTCGCAACCATCACGACGCGACGGGCCGCCCGCCGCTATCCATCGGCGGACGAGATTTCTGTGTTCACCCGGGCCGGCGGCGGCCACGGTCCCGGACGGGGACTTCGGCGCGGGACGCGATTCACCGGAACCGGCCCGCCGGGCCCATGTCCTGCCGCAGGAGTACGGCTTCGGCTCGTGCGGAACGTCGTTGACTCCGCCTCCGCCGAGTGGACTGGGACAGGCGTGCGGTTCCCGGCGCACCGCGTGCTGGTCCGGAGGACATGGCCCAGGGGGACCGAATTCGCGGCAACGCCGTTGACCGGCGGGTTTCGTAGGCAAACCGTTGTCGGCGCGTCGTTGCCCGGCGAGCCCGCCACCCGCATCCTGACGGTTCGGCACGATCATGATGAACAGAACGAAGGCTTCCCGCACATGCAGCAGCTCCCAGAACTCGACAAGCACTCGCTCAGTGGCCTCGGCAACCCGGATCGGTGGGCCAAGTTCCGCGGGCTCACCTGGTGGCAGACGGTCCTCTCGGTCGCGCCGATGCTCCTGATGGTGCTCGGTGGGGCGATAGGCGGAGTCATGGCAACTCTGGGCCTCTTCGCAAACCTCTCCATCGCCCGCAAGCCGCTCGGGACGCCGGTCAAGCTCCTGGCGATGCTGGGCGTGGTCTTCGCCTCTTGTCTGAGTTACATCCTCGTCGTGGGCTACATCCGCCACCTGTTCCAGTAGGACTCCGTCAGGTCTGTCTCGACCTTGGCTTTGAGTGTGACCTGCTGGGCAGGGGTCGGTGGCAGGTGGCGCAGACTCCGGTCCAGCACCTCAGCACGTCCTGGAGGACGTCGAGGATCTGGTGGAGAGTGAGGCCGGTCCGGGCGTTTTTGGAGCCAGGCGCTGTTCGGTGAGGAAGGCGTGAGCGTTGGTGCCGTAGGCGGCGTCGGCCACCACGACCGGCGGCTTCATGCCCCAGCCGGCGAGCGTGTCGAGCATGTCCAGGGCCGGGCGCCACTTCTCGCGGTGCGTGACCTCGGGCGGGATGCGGGCGAGGGCCCTGCGCGCGGTGTCCGACGCCCACTCCACGGGCAGGAACAGGCGCCATCGCAGCGGGCAGGACGCGGTATCGGCCGCGGCGTGGACGCTGACCGCGACCTGGCAGTTCGCCCTCTTGCCCGGGGCCCCGCAGTACTGCGGAGCCACCCCGGCCGACATCCGGCCGTCGTCCTACTAGGCTGGTCCGGCCGCGCCGGCTGCTCGCCTTGTCGTGCGGCGTGGTCCGGGGAGGACACCGATGACCGACCGCGCGCGTGTGCCCCGTGCCGTCGCCGCGCTTGCGGACCCGGCACGGTTGGCTCTCGAGTTTCGTCATGGCGGCCCGTTGATGGACCCGACCATGGCAGGTGTGCAGATCTGGCAGGTGTCCATCACGGCCGACGGTCGACCGGTGGGCAGCCTGCGGGCAGCCCGGGGACTGTGGTGGAAAGCCGTCGAACTGCGCGAGCGGCTCACCGACGAAGGGCACTTCCTCGCCGAGGTGGCACAGCAACTCATGGAGCCCGACGGTTCGTTCACCAGTGACTTCGACGAACTGGTCCGCGAGCCCGACCGCCTGCTGATCCTCGACCGGTGCCGGATGACGCCGCCCTGGGACGACGCCCTGACCGTGGCCGCAGTGGTCACCGCCGTCGTCGACCGGCTCACCGACCACCACTTCGTCGTGGTCCTCCCTCGCGGCGGCGCATCCGACAACGCCGGCACCCGTCTGCTCGAGCAGGCCGGAAGAGTGCTGGACGCCGTCGAGTTCACCGACCGACTACTGGTGGCCGACACTTCGACGGGCCCGTTCGAGGCGGCCGCGTGCCGGGTCCGGGACCGCCTGATCGACCGGTTCCGGCACGGCGGCGTCGACCGCGACGACCTCGCCGAGGAGGACTGGCTCGAGAACAGCGAGTACCGGGAACTCACCCCCCGCACGGCAGCCCTGCTCCGGCTGTCCCTGGAGCAACTCTCCACGGAGGCATGGCGGGAGGCCGCCGCTCTGGGCGACGAACCGCTGCCCCACGGGACCGGCGGCCTCTTCGGCTCCCTGCCGCCGGTCACCATGAGCCGGGACGGCGCATGGCGTCGGCGGATGGCGCGAGCCTTCGACGACCTGGCCGAGGACCTCGACCGCGGTCATGCCGTCCCGCACTGCCAGGGTGAGGAGGCGGCCCTCCACCTGGGCATCCGCCGGGCGCAGTCCATCCACCGCAACCGGCCCCGCCTGCTCGCCCGGGCCGAGGAAGGGCTCCCCGCCGCCGCCCGTGACTACGACTGGCACGCCTGCGCCGACCTGCTGTTCGACGAACGCCACGACGTACAACGGCTGTTCACCCTCACCGCACCACCGCAGAGCGCCGGGGACAGCGGCAACGACACCGACAGCTCGGACACCGCCGACGCGGCGCACCTCGACTGGTTCGCGGCGTTCGACGAGAACCGCACGCGCGACCCCGCCCGGGGCCACCGCCGTCCCTGACAGCCGTCCCGAGCGAGCGCGACACCGCACCTCACACCGCCGCCAGGACCGCGGCCGGGTCCCGGGCAGCTCCGAGGGCCGCCGCACGGAACGGCGGTCGGAGGGCGTGCCGATCAAACCGGTTCAGGTCCGGGTCATCGACATCAGCAGCCGGTGGGTCTCCGCGTCGGCGGCCACGACAAGTCCACGCCCCTCGCGCCCGATCGGAGCGCCGTCGATCCCCGTGACCACGCAGCCCGCGGCGCGGCACAGGGCGATCCCCGCGGCGAAGTGCACGCTGCCCGACAGGTCGCCGCCGTCCGTGACGTACGCGGCCCGCTTGCCGGCGGCGACCCACGCCAACGCCAGCGTGGTGGACACCACCCGGGGGCGGAAGCGCTCCACGAAGACGGGACGCGCCAGCAGGTCCACGGCCCGGAAACCCGGTGCGCCGGGGAACGGCGGATCGAGGTTGACGTCCACGAGTCCGCTCGCCGCCGTCGGCGCCAAGGGCAAGTCCGCACCCTCGTGCCGCACCCACGCACGGACGCCGTCGGTGACGAAGACCTCGCCGCTGAACGGGTCGGCCACCGCGGCGGCGCCGCCCCGCAACGCGACATTGACCGCCACGAGCATGTTGCCCACCGCATAGTTCAACGTGCCGCACAGCGGATCCACCAGCCACTGCCGCTCGGCCCCCGTAGGACCCTGCGCCCCGCCCTCCTCGCCGAGCACGGCATCCCCGGGCCGCGCCGCGCGAAGAACACGCAGCACCGCTTCCTCCGAGGCCACATCGGCGGCCGTCGCGAAGTCTCCGCCGCCCTTGTCGATACGTGACAGCCGCTGCCCGTACAGGGCACGCACCACCACGGCCCCGGCACCCACCGCAGCGACGGCCACCCCTGCATCATCGAGTCCCTCGTACGAGTCGGTCACGTCAGGCACCATATCCGCGAGGGCTCGACCACACCGACAGGGCTCAACAGGCGGTGTCGGACACGGAGTCGGGCACATCCGGGTCAGGCGCATCCGAGTCGGTCCCGGCGTCGGACCCGTCCGCGACCGGCGCGGTGTCGAGCCATGTCCGCCAGACGTGGCGGGTGTTCGGCACCTCGGGGTGATCGAGGAGCCAGAGCACGTATCCGGCGTGACGGCGCGCCCACGGGTCGTCCGAGCGGGCGGCCGCACCGAGCCTGTCGCGCAGGCCGTCGCCGTCGACAGCCCGGGCGACGCGCACGTACTCGCGGTCCTTGCAGCGGTGGGGACGCCGAACGACGATCTCGGTCAGGTCGGTGAGCTTCTCCCTCACCGGCTCGGCGTGCCCGGCGACGGCCAGGTCCCGGATCAACTGCTGCTTGGTTCCCCAGTGCTTGGCATGGCGAGTCCACTCCAGTGGGTACCTGGCCTCCCACTCCAGGAAGAGCAGCGCGTAGGGCAGCCCCGGCCACGCGGTGACGTGCCCGCCGGCAGGGCGGTTCCACAACCCGTCGGGCAGCGAACGCATCGCGGCCCTGTCGTAGCCCCTGTTCGCCTTGGCGCGCCCCACCGGCAGCCGCCGGCGCCAGACCGCGTTCAACCGGTCGACGGCGTCATCGACGTCCTTGCGCGCGCCCGCAAGGCGGTCCAGCGCGGCCGACCGTACCTGCGGGTCGTCCGCGATCAGACCGTGCGCCCAGCCCAGCCGGGCGTCCCAGGCTCTCGCGTCCTCGTGGCTCCTCACCCGGAGATCATCTCCGCCCGGGGACGGTTCGTGCCTGCCCTTTTCGGCTCCGGGCCCGGGCAGGCTCCACCTGTGGCGGCCGTCTTCGCCGCACGGTCCGGGTCCCGTCGCGGGCAGGTCAGCAGCCGTTGCCCGTGGGGGTGAACTCCAGGCGGGCGTGCTCGTCCGCGGCGAGAGCCTCGTCGTAGGTCGCCCTGCTGACCTGGAACCAGGTGTCGTCCCGCGCGGTGTCGCCGTCGACGTCGTCCAGACGGACGCACCACTGTTCCGGGCGGACCACTCGCTTGTAGGTCTCGGTGCCGCTGCGGACCTTCTCGCAGTGCCTCGACTTCTCGGTGGAGTACCAGGTGCGGGTGTGCCGCTTGCCCTTCGATCCGCTGCTCGACGTGTGCTTGACCCGCCGCGTGGTCGTGGCGCACTTCTTGACCATGTGCGGCCGGGTGGCCCGGGTGGTCTTGGCCGGGCGGTGGCGGACCTCGTCGCGGAGGCCGTGGGTGGCGGGGTCCTTCGGGGCGGCCGGCTCGCCCTTCCCGGACGCGCTCCCGCTGCCGGGGTCGACGTCTGCCGTCCGGTCCGTGGCCGTGTCGCGTGCGTCTCCCCCGCCGCCGCACGCGCCGAGCCCGGCTATCAGGACTGCCGTCATCGCGGCCACCAGAAGTCTCTTGCTGAACATGTCATCCTTTGCGATCTACGGCCCGCAGCGTAACGGATCTTGAACCGTTTCCGGCCGCGCCGACGGGACGCATCGGGCGACGGACGGGTTCGCCGAGCCGCGCGTCCTCCCGGAGAACGGCCCTACTGCCCGGCCGAGTTGGGAGCCGCCTCGCAGGCGGACGGGCCGGCACGGGCGTAGAGGGTTTGCGGCGGATCCGCAGGTTCGCGCGCCGGTGTGGAGGAGCCGTGCCCGGTCCGCAGGCCTGTACGACGACTTCGAGGGCATACGGCGGAGGTCGGGGGGCGCACCTCCCGGCCGAGAGGAACGCCGCGAGGCGCCGATATGTGGGAGTCCTGATGCCGACCGCGGTGCCGGAGAAGCGTACGGCCTTGACCGGTGATGCACCTGGGTCCGCCGGGCCCGCCCGTTTGCCCGCCCTGCCTCGCGGCACCGGCCGGACCGCCGCCCGCATCGGGGCCCTGGCACTCTGCCAGGCCGCGTTCATGGTGGGCATCGGGCTGCTGATCACCGGTCCCGCCCGCCATGTGTGGCCACTGACCGTCGAGGACGACCTCAACGAGGCTTTCGAACGGAACCGCACCGGCGCGCTGACGGAACTGTCGTGGTTCGCGTCGGAGGCGGGCAACACCCTCACGGTGATCGGCATCACGCTCGCGACTTGCCTGGGGCTGGTCCTGATACCCCGGCTGCCGCTGTGGCGCCAGGCCGCGTTCCTCGCCTCCGCGGTCTCGCTCCAGGCGCTGGTGTTCCTCGCCATCACGGAGTCGGTGGACCGCCACAGGCCGGAGGTGGACCGCCTCGACGCGTCTCCGCCCACCTCCAGTTACACCTCCGGGCACACCGGAGCCGCCACGGCGCTGTACGTCGGGCTGGCCGTGCTCGCGCTGTCCCGGATGCGGGGCCCCTGGCGCAAGGTCGTCGGCGGACTCCTGCTGCTCGTCCCGCTGTTGGTGGCCCTCGCTCGCCTCTACCGGGGCATGCACCACCCCACCGACCTGGCGGGCGGGCTCGCCAACGGATGCCTGTCGCTGCTGATCGTCGGGCGCGCCCTGTTCACCGACGGCACGGTCGTGGCCGCCCCCTCGGCGGATGCCTCGGCTCATCCCGCGCCGGCCGCCGCTCCGAGCGGTGGTGAATTCACGCCCGGGCGCACGGTCGTGGTCGTCAACCCCACCGTGACCGACGAGGCGACCCACGCAGCACTGCGGGACGTGCTGCGCCAACACGGCTGCACAGCGCCGGAGTTCGTCGAGACGACGGCCGACGATCCGGGAGGCGGCCAGGCCGCCCGCGCGGTTCGCGGAGGCGCGGATCTCGTGGTGGTCTGCGGCGGGGACGGCACACTGCGGGCGGCGGCCGACGCCATGGCCGGCAGTGGCGTACCGCTCGCGCTGGTGCCGAGCGGCACCGGCAACCTGCTCGCACGCAACCTCGGCCTTCCGCTCTCACCCGCCGACGCGCTCGACGCCGCCCTGGGCGGGACCGTGCGCCGCGTCGACCTCGGCCGTATCGAGGGCGACGGCCTGCGGGCGACCCACTTCGCCGCGATGTCCGGGGCCGGACTCGACGCCGCGATCATGGAGAACACCGGCGACCGGACCAAGTCCCTGCTGGGCTGGCCCGCGTACGTCCTGTCCGGCGTCACCACCCTGCGCTCGCCCCGGATGCGCGTGACGATCCGGATCGACGGCGCTCCCGCCGTGCGCAGGACCGCCCGCATGGTCCTCCTCGCCAATGTCGGCACCGTGCAGGGCGGCCTCACGCTCGTGCCCGCCGCCCGGTGCGACGACGGACGCCTCGACCTGCTGATCCTCGACCCGCGCGGACCGGGCGGCTGGATACGGGCGCTCGGAACGCTGCTGCGCGGCGGTGCGGGGACATCGCGGCGTACGACCGCGGACACACCCGCGGCCAACGGTGCCGAAGCCCGTGTGCCGGTGGAGTTCCTGACCTTCCGGCGCGCCGAACTCGTCTTCGGGTCCGTCCAGTCCCGTGAACTCGACGGGGATCCGGTCGCTCCCGGCCGGCGCCTGACGGCCGAGGTGCGTCCCGGCGCGCTGACGATGCTGCTGCCGGCCGGGGAGAAGTGATGGGCACGGCGACCAAGGTCCCCGAGACCAGGAACATGTCGGGCGAGGAGCTCTCCGCCGACGAGGCGCTGGTGTCGCTGCGCCGCTACGGCCGCTGGCCGCTGCTGCGCGACTCCTTCGTACGCTTCCGCTACGCCGACGGGTTCACGCACTCCCGCGCCCTGGCCCTGCAGACGGTGCTGTCGGTGATCCCGCTGGCGATCGCCTTCGTCGGGCTCTCCAGCGCCCTGCACACGGAGGACATCGGCAGGCTCACCGAGCTGACGATCCACCGGATCGCCCAGGGCCCCAGCGCCGAGGTCGTCGACGACGCGCTGGAGCGCAGCAAGCGGACGGCGGGCGACGGAGCCGAGGTGGCCCTCTGGTTCGGTCTGCTGTTCTCCCTGGTGAACACCACCACCGCGATGTGCCAGGTCGAGCGAGGCGCCAACCGCATCTACGGCAACGAGCGGGACCGGCCGTTCCACCGCAAGTACCTGCGCGGCCTGGTCATGTCCCTCAGCGCCGGCCTGCCGCTCGGCCTGGGCTTCATCGTGATGGTCGCGGGCGCCGACCTGGCCTCGGCCGCGGTGACGGTGTACGACCTGGAGGACGGCACGCTCACCTGGTGGAAGATACTGCGCTGGCCCCTCGGGCTGCTGCTCGCGCTCATCTCGGCCAGCGCCATCTTCCGCCGCTCGCCCCGCCGCAAGCAGCCCGGCTACACCTGGCTGGCCTTCGGCGCCGCGGTGTACCTGGTGCTGTGGACGGCCCTCACCTGGCTGCTGAGTCTCTACCTGGGGATCAGCGGTTCCTTCGACACCGTCTACGGTCCGCTCAGCGCCTTCATGTCGCTGCTGCTGTGGGCCTATCTGACCTCCATCGCCCTGTTCCTCGGACTGTCCTTCTCCGCGCAGCTGGAGGCCGCGCGGGCCAGGCGCCCCGGTCCGATCCACTCCGACCCGGGAGTCTGAATGGTTCTGCGGTTCACCACGCGCCGACTCCGCGAGCGCCGCCGCCGGGAGACCGACCGCAGGTTCGGCGCCCGGCTGCTCGGCGCGGCCGCCGTGGCCGCGGTCTCGGCCGTGCCGTTCGCCCTGCTGCTGGTACTCGTCGAAGGGCACTGGCAGCCGCTGCGCAGGCTGGACGCCGGCGCGGCGAGGCGCCTGCACGAGACCGCGCTCGACCACCCCGCGTGGACCGGCACGCTGCGCTTCCTGTCGGACTGGGTCTGGGACCCGGTGACGCTGCGGGTCGTGGTCGCGCTGCTCACCTTCTGGCTGCTCCACCGCAGGGCGTGGCGGCTCGCCGCCTGGTCCGCCGTGACCGCGGTGGCCGGCGGGCTGATCGGGCTGCTCGTGAAGGTGGTCGTCGAGCGGGCCAGGCCCTCGCTGGAGGACCCGGTCGCTCAGGCGCCGGGTTTCTCGTTCCCCTCGGGGCACGCCATGACCGCCACGACGTCGTTCGCGATCCTGCTGCTGGTCCTGCTGCCCGTGGTGCCACGCGCCTGGCGGGCGGCGTGCTGGATCTTCGCCGTCCTGTCGGTGCTGGGCGTCGGCTTCACCCGCGTCGCGCTGGGCGTGCACTGGTTCAGCGACGTGGTGGGCGGCTGGCTCCTCGGTCTGGGCGTCGTCTCCCTGACCGCCTGGGCCTTCGAGGCGTGGCGCGCCGACATCGGCCGCCGTACGACCGAGCTGAGCGACGGCCTTGAACCGGAACTGACGGGCGCGCACCCCGAGCCCGACCCCGTCCTGCGCACGAGGCGCTGAGCGATTCCCACCACTTGCCGCGCCGCGGGGCCCTATCTCCTTCGCCAAGCAATCGTGATGATGACGGGCATGACGGATGAGGATCAGGGCTTGGATCGTGAGAGCCGCCAGGACTGGACGCAGCTGCACTTCGCCGCGGATGAGCAGGATGCCGCAGCTGTTGGCTCTCTCCTGGCGGCGGGTGTGGAGGTGGACGCACCCGATGAGCAGGGCAATACGCCTTTGTGGCTGGCCGTGTTCACGTACCGAGGCCAAGGTGTGGTGTTGTCGCTGCTGGTCAAGGCCGGTGCTGATCCGGACAAGGACAACCTTCATGGCGTGAGCCCTCGGCGTCTTGCCGGCTGGCGCATTGGTTCAGATATCGCGGTGCATCTCGGAGGGCTTCCTTCCTCGTAGTGCAATTACCGCAGTTCAGGCCCACTTGGCGGGTTGAGGTTCGTGGATGGTTCCGTCGCCGAGCATCGCGAACAGGACGTCGGCCCGGCGCCGGGCGAGGCAAAGCAGGGCCTGGGTGTGGTGCTTGCCCTGGGCGATCTTCTTGTCGTAATAGGCCCGCGAGGCCGGTAGCCGCACTACGGAGCCACGACAAGGTCACTGTGATGGTCGACCTGCCGCCCGGGTCGGGTTGCTGCCAGACTGGCGTTGGCGCTCCGGCATGATCCGAAAGGGTGGCTGGCGGCTCGTCAGAGCTTGCCGCCCCCCGCGAAAACGGAGTGATCCAGGGTGGCATGGTGCTTCATGATCCAGGTGTGGACATCTCCGACCGCGGCCCCCGGTTCGCTCCTGAGTGGATCGGGGCCGAGCATGCCGAGGCCGCCGGGAACAACGTGTACGGGACGCTGCGCAGTTGTCGTGGTGCTTCGGCGGTTGCCGAGCGCTTCGTGGCCGCCGGCTGGAGGGCGAGGTCGTCCTCCTGGTACGGCTACGAGGTGGAGACCGACTGGTGCCAGGTGGAGATCGACCCCGTCGAGAATGCGGACCTCCTGCTGAGCGGGGTGGTCGATCCGCGGCGCTTCCATGAACTCGGCGCCCTGCTGGACCGTTTCGGGCTGCGATACTCGCTGGAGCTCCACGGCGGGGACGGCGATCTGGTCCGCGAGATCCATGCCTGACCTCCAGGGTCCTCCGCCCGTGGCGAGCAGTTGCGCAGATCGAGGAGTGGACGTGGTGGGAATGTCGGTCAGGCAACGGGTACTGCTGCTCGTGGTGGCCGCGGGCACCTTCACGGTGGCCGAGCTGGCCGGCTGGTGGTCCAGCCGATCGGGTGGGCTGCTCGTCGTGGCGCAAGTGCTCCACCATCCGGTGCTGTTCGGCCTGCTGACCCTGGCCGCCCTGTCGGCCGCTGTGATCATCGGCGTACGGAACCTTGTCGTTCGGGGACTGGTCGTGGTGGCGGCGGCACTCAGCGGGCTCATGGCGGTGCCGCTCGTGCTGTTCGGCGGCGCCGGGCCCGAAGTGACGTTGAACGACGCGGCCCCCGATCGCGCCGACCGGCACCTGGTGGTGGAGCAAGGGGCGGCGATGATCGATCCGCTGTGGTGGGTCTACGTCGACGAAGGATCCGGACTGACCAAGCGCCGTTGGCACGTCGGCCACATCAACGGGGATGCCTCCGCCCTGATAAAGGCCTCGTGGGCCGGACCGGACCGGGTGCGCCTGGTCACCGGGAGCGCGGAGGACAAGCAGGTCCACCTCGTCGATCTCACCGCGAGCGGCGAACCCCTGCGCACAGTGTCGCTGGGATAGGTCACCCTCGCCCACGACGCGTGGGTAAGCGCCCCTGAGCGCGGCCCGACGGTGAGCGGAAGCGGGCCGATCGGTGGTGGCCCGGGCGGTCCCGGGACCGCTCGCCCCGCCGCCGGGCGGCCGACCACGCCGCCCGCTGCCGCAACGGCCTTCCACGGACGTGATCACTTTGCTGTTCGAGACGGGCATTCAGGTGATTTCGGCGCAGTAACTGATCTTGGCCTACTTAGTATTTCGTTCCGTGACAGACGGGAAGCGTCGGCGGCGACCGGCGGACCACGTGACCGATGTACTCGTACTCGGAGCCGGGCCGGCCGGGCTCGTGCTCGGCAACATCCTGGTGGACCGGGGAATCGACTGTGTCGTCCTGGAGCGGGCGGAGCGAACTCATGTGCAGACACGGGCACGTGCCGGGTTCCTGGCCGCCAACACGGTGCGCGTCCTGAGCCGACACGGTCTCGCCGACGGACTGCACCGGCACGGACAGATCCACAGCACCTGCGAGTTCCGTACCGAGGACGGCCGGTTCCGGCTCGACTACAGCGGCCTGGGACAGGGCGAACCGCACACCGTGTACCCCCAACAGAACCTGGTCACCGACCTGTTGACCAGGTTCCTGGAACGCGGCGGACAAGTCCGCTTCGGCACCCGGGCCGAGGCCGTGCTCGAGGCGGACGGTGACAGGCCGGAAGTGACCGTACGCGAGGCCGACGGACGGCAGGGACGGTGGCGGGCGCGGTACGTGGCCGGCTGCGACGGCCGTCACGGCGCCGCCCGGCGCTCACTGCCGGCCGGCACGATCCGCCACCACCGCGACCACGGCGTGACCTGGCTCGGGCTGCTCGCCGAGGCGCCGCCCAGTCTCGACGCGGTCGGGTACGCGGTCCACGAGCGCGGATTCGCCGGGCACATGGCCCGCACAAGCGACGTCACCCGCTACTACCTGCAGTGCGAGCGCGGCACCCGCGCCGATGGCTGGTCCGAGGAGCGGATCTGGGACGAGCTGGAGCTGCGCATGCGGGCGAGGGAGTACGGCTCACTGCGCCGGGGCCGCGTCGTGCAGCGCTCGGTCGTCGCCCTGGAGTCCGACGTGCTCGAACCGCTGCGCCACGGCGCCCTGTTCCTCGTGGGCGATGCCGCCGGGCTCATCAGCCCCTCCGCGGCCAAGGGCGCCAACCTCGCGGTCCTCGAGGCGTCGATCCTGGCCCAGGCCCTGATCGACGACCTCGCAGCCGGGGACCCCACGGGCCTCGACGCCTATTCGTCCCGCTGTCTGTCACACATCTGGCGGGCGCAGGAGTTCTCGCACTGGATGATCGGGCTGCTGCACGGCCCGTCCGGCACGGACGGCGAGTCGCTGTTCCACAACTCCCTGCGCCGCTCGCGCCTCGCGTCGCTGCGCACCTCGCGAAGCCAGCAGGACTGGTTCGCCGAGCACTACGTCGGGGTATAGCCCGCCGCCCCTCACCCCCCTTCCTGCTTCCCGATTCCCGCACCCCCGCTTCCCCGCTTCCCGCGTGCATCCGTACGCGTTCATCCGAACACCGGAATGAGGATCCCCCCGCAATGATCACGGCATTGTCGGGCGACACGTCCCGCCTGCGCGCGACGGTCGACTTCGTCAAGGAACAGGACACCGCCACACTGCTCCCGCTGCTGCTGCCCGGGCTCGACGGCCCGGAGCTGCGCGCCCTGGTGGAGCGCTGCGACTTCTCCCACGCGGCGCTGCTCGTCTTCCCGCCCGACAAGGAGGCGCTGGCCACCGCGCTCGCCGAGTGCGGGCTCGTCCCGGACACGCCTCCACGACCGAGTGTCGTCGTGCGCGAGCGCCTCGCGGTACGGCACGGCCACCGTGCGGCGGCGGAGCTCGACGTCAGCATTCTGCGCCCGACGGTGGAGTGCCTCGACGGGACACGGCGGATGGTCGAGGTGTTCGCGCTGACCGTGCCTCCCGGCTCGGACCTGGCCCCGGTCGCCGAGCACGAGCGCGAACGGCAGCACGAGGCACATGTCGCCTTCGAGGTCGAGGCCCCGGACCCCTTGGTGCTGCGGGGCCTGTGCGCCGTCTTCGGACGGTACGGCGCCACACCCGACGGCGGCGGGTACAACCCGCACGAGAACGGCACGGTGTTCTACTTCACCGCGCCCGCCGAGGCCAAGGCCGGTTACCGGCGCGTGGAGTTGTACGTACCCGGCGACCACCGCGACATCCTGGACGCCCACCTGGACGAGCACCGCAGGAGGCAGCCCGCCGAGACGCTGCTGCGCCTGCTGACCGGCGCCTGGACGACGCAGGCCCTCACCGCGTTCACGCGGCTGGCGGTCGCGGACGCCATGCACGGGGAGCGGAGCGTCGACGTGACCCGGCTCGCGCGGGACACCGGAGTCCTGGCACCGAACCTGACCACCCTGCTGCGCTACCTCGCCATGCTCGGCGTGGTGGACGAGGACCGCGACGGCTTCCGGCTCACGGACACCGGCCGTCTGCTGCGCACCGACACCGCAGGATCGATGCGGTCACTGGCGCTGATGTACGGAGGGCCGTTCTACGAGTCCTTCGCGGGGCTCGCCGACACCGTGCGCACCGGACGGGTCGCCTTCGAGGAGCGCTTCGGCGAGAACCACTTCGACCACTTCGCCCGAGATCCCGAACTCGCCGTCCTCTTCGACCAGTCGATGGCGGCCGGCTCGCGGATGTTCGACCCGCTGCCCGCCCACCCGGTCCTCACCGAAGCGGGTGATGGGGCCACGGTCGTCGACATCGCCGGAGGCAACGGGGAACTGCTCGGGCGAATCCTTTCCGCACACCCCCGCCTGCACGGTCTCCTGCTGGAGCGCCCACACACGGTGGAGACCGCACGCCGCCTCCTCGGCACGGCCGGCCACGCCGAGCGGTGCGCGTTCGTGGCGGGCGACTTCGCCGACGTGCCCGCGGGCGGCGATGTGTACGTCCTGTCCCGCGTCCTGCACGACTGGGACGACGAACGCTGTCGCGAGATCCTGCGCCACTGCGCCCGGGCGATGTCCGACGACGCCGATCTGCTCGTCGTCGAACGCGTCCTGCCGGCGGACGGTTCGGCCTCGCTGGCCACGGCGTGGGACCTGCACATGATGTGCAACGTCGGCGGCCGTGAGCGGCGTGCCCACCACTACGCCAGGCTGTTCGCCGACGCGGGACTCACTCTGGTCGGCCGAACACCCCTTCCGCTGGACGGCAGCGTTCTGCACGTCCGCAGGTCCGGGTCGCCCCACCCGGCGAACAGGGCCTGACCGACCGGGGCTTGAAGACGGCCGTCCCACCGAGGGCCGTCGGGGGCGGCCGCTCGAAGGGGTCGCCCCTGGGTGCCCGCGAGCACCCAGGGGGGCCGCCGGTGGGTGCCGCAGGCGGGCGGGGAGCGACGGCGCCGGGCGGCAGGCACCCTCGTCACGGGGCCCGAGCCGTCGCCGTCGGCCCCCGCGGAGCGCCGGACGAGGACACGGAGCGACAACTTTCGTACGGGCGGGCCGTTTTTCGTCCTGCCGGGGGGTACACGGACGCCGAACCCGCTGGAGAGTCGCGTCAGGAGTGCCATGCGCATCAAGGTCGGATACTTCAGGACCAGGTCGCTCAGGAGGCGCCTTGACCGCTGTGCCCGTGAGGTGTTCGGCTGGCAGAAGCTGCGCCCCTCCCAACTCGCGGCCATGAGCGCCGTGATGGAGGGGCGCGACACCATCGTGGTCATGCCCACAGGTGCGGGGAAGTCCGCCGTGTACCAGGTGCCGGGTGTGCTGCTGGAGGGGCCGACCGTCGTGGTCTCGCCCTTGATAGCACTCCAGCGGGACCAGGTCGCCAATCTCGCCCGCATCGAGGGGTCGGGTGCCTCGGCCGTCAACTCTGCGCAGCGGGCGCGGGACAACGAGGCAGTGTGGGAGCGCGTACGCGAGGGCAGGCTGGACTTCCTGTTCGTCTCGCCGGAGCAGCTCGCGAAGGACGAGGTGGTGGAGCAGATCGCGGCGGCGGCCCCCGCGCTGATGGTGGTCGACGAGGCGCACTGCGTGTCCTCGTGGGGATACGACTTCCGGCCCGACTACCTGTCCCTGGGCCGGGTGCGCGAACGCATCGGCCGGCCTCCCCTCCTCGCCCTCACCGCCAGCGCGGCCGCGCCCGTGCGGGCGGACATCGTGGAGCGGCTCGGTATGCGCGACGCGCACGAGGTGGTCGCGGGGTTCGACCGCCGCAACATCACCCTGGAGGTCGTACGCCACCGGGAGAACACGGGGAAGCGCCGGTGGGTGGTGGAACGGGCGGCGGCCGAGGCCAAGCCGGGCATCGTCTACGCGGGGACGCGGCGCGAGAGCGAGGAGTACGCGCGGGAGCTGGCGGCGCTCGGGTTCGACAGCGCGGCCTACCACGCGGGGCTGTCGGCGGCCGAGCGCTCCCGGACGCACGACCGCTTCCGGGACGGCGAACTCGACGTGGTCGTCGCCACCTCCGCGTTCGGGATGGGCATCGACAAGCCGAACATCCGCTTCGTACTGCACGCTTCGGTGCCCGGTTCGCTCGACTCCTACTACCAGGAGATCGGCCGGGCCGGCCGTGACGGGGAACCGTCGACGGCGATCCTCGCGTACCGGCCCGAGGACCTCGGCGTGCAGCGGTTCCGGACGGGCGCCCACCCCGACCCGGAGGTGCTGGGCTCGCTCGTCGACACCGTGCGCGAGCACGGCGGGCCGGTCACGGCGACCGTGCTGCGCGAACGGACCGGTCTGTCCCAGACGCCGTTGACGTCGATGCTGCATCTGCTGGAGGAGGCCGGAGCCGTCACGACGCACAAGCGCGGCGTACGGGCGGTGCCCGGGGCGCGCCGGGACGAGTGCGTCGGCGAGGCGATGCGGATCGCTTCCGCCCGCGTCGACCTGGAGCGGTCCCGGGTGGAGATGATGCGCGCCTACGCCGAGACGAACGGCTGCCGGCGGCGGCACATGCTCGGGTACTTCGGTGAGAGCCTGGCCGAGGGCGACTGCGCGGGCTGCGACAACTGCGCCCGTACCCAGGAGTTGAGGGAGTCCCCCGCCCGCACGGGGGACATCCTGTCCGGTACTGGTCCCGAACCGCAGGAATCGGTGGCGGCCGACGGCCTGTTCCCGCCCGGTACGCGGGTGGGGCACAGTACCTGGGGCGAGGGCGAGGTGATGAGCGAGGAGGGGGACAGGGTCACGGTCCTGTTCGCGAGCGTGGGCTACCGCACGCTGTCCCTCCCGGCCGTCAAGGCACGGGGCCTGCTGACGCCGGTGCCGCCGGCCGCGACGAGGGGCTGACGCCGCCGGCCCTCCCCGGGACTCCGCCCGCGGGTGCCCGGTCGGACGTCGCGGCCGTGGACGGGCTCGGGGCTCAGTCCCCACGGCCGCGGAAGGGCTCGGACCTCGCGGCGGCGGACGGGCTCAGGGCGGGGTGCCGTAGTGGGCTGCCATTTCGGTGGCGCGGTCTCGCAGTGCGGCGCGCAGCGACTGCGGAGTCAGCGCTTCCGCGTCCGTGCCGAGCTGCCACAGGGCCCATTCGGCGTGCCGCGCGTCCTGGTAGGTCAGCTCCAGGCGCGGCCATCCGTCCGCGCCGGGTTCCTCGGCGCGGACCGCCACCGCCGTGTCCAGCAGGTCCCGCCGCCTCGCCGGGTCCACCCGTACCAGCACGGTGATGTGGCCGTCGCCGAGGAACCGCGCGGACCGCTCCCGCCAGACGCGGTCGAGATCGACCCTGTCGGGCCTCTGCGCCGCCTCGGGGAGCTCTTCGGCTGCCGTCACCCGCGACAGCCGGTAGGTACGGTCCTCGCCCGACCGCGTGGCCAGCAGGTAGCCGCGCTCGCGTACGGTGACCAGCCCGATCGGGTCCACGGTGCGCCACTGCGGGGCACGGCCCGCGGGCGTGTAGTGGATGCGCAGCCTGTGTCCCGCGAGCACCGCGCGCCGGACCTCGATCATCACGGCGTCGGGCACCTCGTCGGTGGCGCGCGGGCGCGAGAGGAGGTCCGTCTCCGGTTCGACGAGGAACCGCCGGGCCGCGTCGCTCGCGGTGGCGCGGTGGGGTTCGGGCAGCGCGTCGACCACTTTGCGCATGGCCGAGCTGAGCGCGGGGCCGAGACCGAACACCTGCTCGCCGCGCACCGGCCCCGCGGCGAGCAGGGCGAGTGCCTCGTCGTGGTTCAGTCCGGTCAGCTCGGTGCGGAACCCGGGCATCAGCGAGAATCCGCCGTGCCGGCCGCGCTCCGCGTAGACCGGGACTCCGGCCGCGGACAGTGCCTCGATGTCGCGCAGCACGGTGCGGGTGGACACCTCCAGCTCGCGAGCGAGTGTGCCCGCGGTCAGCCGGCCGCGCTGACGCAGCAGGAGTACGAGCGAGACCAGCCGATCGGCGCGCATGCGGAAACGCTAACGGAATACATGACCGAGGGTGTCATGTATCGCGGGCAGGCTCGTTCGCACGACGTCGGGACCGGCGGCCGGCCGAGCCGGCAGGGCCGGGCGGCGTGCGAACAGCCCGTGAATCGAATGGAGTCGGCGTGGGAATGCAACGAACGGCGGTCAACCCGGTGCCGTGGTCGGTGGAGTTGGGATTCAACCAGGGCGAGGTCGTCTCCGGGCACACGCGGACCCTGTACGTCTCGGGGCAGACCGCGATGAGCGCCGACGGCAAGCCCCTGCACGAGGGCGACATGGCGGCGCAGTTGACGCTGAGCATCGACAACCTGGAGGCCGTGCTCGCCGGGGCCGGGATGTCCGTCGCGAACCTCGTCCGGCTCAACGTCTACACGACCGACGTCGATCTCCTCCTGCGGCACTACGGCGGGCTGGCGGCGCGGTTGGGCGCCGCCGGGGTGGCGCCGACCAGCACGCTGCTCGGGGTGGCACGGCTAGCGGTGCCGGGCCAGCTGGTCGAGCTGGAGGGGACCGCCGTCGCGTGACGCGGCCCGGCGGCCCTCCGCCGCCCGTGCCGGACGGACCGGCACGGGCGGTGGAAGGGCTTGACACGTACGGTGCACGGACGGCGCCCGTGCCGGCACAGCGGTCGAGCGGTTACGGGAAGTTGACGCCCGGGCCGTTGTCTCCGCTGAGGTTCGCGCCGTACTGCGCGTTCGCCGACGGCGCCCCGAGGTCCACGGGGTTGTGCGCGACCGACTTCGAGGCCGTCAGGCCGGACGCCGCACCGCGCAGCACCCACACCGCGCCGCCGTTCTTGACGGTGCCGAGGTCCTCGCTGGGCGCGCCCGCGGTCAGGTCCGCCTTCCCGTCACCCGTCACGTCGAGCAGCCGCAGCGAGCCGCCGAACAGGTCGCCCTTCTCGGCGACCCCGGGAACGCCCGCGGTGTCCTGGTGGAACGCCTGCGCGCCCGTGCCGGTGAGTCCGCCCTTGCCGCCCCTGAGGAGCACCACGGAGCCGGCCTTGGTCACCGAGCCGATCGCCTCGCCGGGGACGCCCACGGCCAGGTCGGGGTACCCGTCGCCGTTCACGTCACCGGCGCTCAGGCGCGCCCCGAAGTGGTCGTTCTTCTCGCTCACGCCGGGCACGCCCGCGGTCTGCTGCGTGAAGGTCTTGGTGCGGGTCTGGCTCGGGCCGGAGGACGAACCGTAGTAGATCTTGACGGTGCCCGGGTCGTCGACCAGCTCGGTGTCGCCGCCCGGGAAGACACGCGTGGCGAGGTCGGCGTAGCCGTCCTTGTCGAAGTCGGCGACGGCGGTGGCGCTGGCGGAGGGCAGCCGCTGCGGGACGGTGGCCAGGCCGTCCTTCGTCCCGAGCCAGAGCTTGCCGCCCTCGGCGTGGTTCTCGTAGACGAAGAAGGTCGCGAGGTCCTCGATGCCGTCACCGTTGAAGTCGCCGGCCGCGGTGGAGTTGAGCGTGTTGTCGGTGCTGAACACCATCAGCTGCTGCTCGCTCGCGGGGGCACCGGTGCGGTCGAAGGGGCCGTAGAGGACGGCCCGGTAGTCGTAGTCGTCACCGCTGCGCATGAACAGGTCGGTGTGACCGTCGCCGTTGAAGTCGCCCGCGGTGAGGTCTTCGCCGACCTCGGCGTTCGCCGCCGCGCCGATGCGGACGGCGTCCTGCCCGGAGATGCCGGCCGTGCGGCCCCACAGGACGATCACCGATCCGCTGACGTTCTCCTCGGCACGGTACTCGCGGCCCCCCAGGACGAGGTCCGTCAGGCCGTCGCCGTCCAGGTCGCGGGCCACGAGCGCGGCACCGAAGACCCCGTTTTCGTGGGATTCGCCGGGAACGCCCGGGGTGTCCGCGGTGATGACGGTGGGGTGCGCCGTGTCGAGGCCGCTCGGCGTGCCGTAGGTGATCGTCAGGTAGCCGGCCCAGGCGTGACCGCCCACCGTGGCGCCGGGAGCGGATACGGCTACGTCCTGGTAGCCGTCGCCGTTGAAGTCCTCGCGCACGGTGACGGCACGGTCTGCGGCGGATGCGGTGCCCGCAACGAGCGGCACGCTGAACGTGCCGATCAGAGCAGCGGCTACCGCGGTCGATACGGCGAGTCGGCGGGTGGCCACAAGTCCTCCTAGAAGCACACGGCCTCGAAGCCGCGCACGGGTGCAATATGACTGTGAGACACGCGGCAACGGCTGATGGTTGTGTGCTGAACAAGAGATGAACTGAGGACGTGGGAACGCCTGGGGCGGCGGGCAGGCGCGGCCGCGCAGGGCCACCGAACCGCGCAGCCGCCCCACGGGGGCGCGGGCGCACCGGGCAGCGCGCCCTGCCTGCCCTCCCCGCCGGCCCGTTCAGGCGTTCCGGTGCAGGTCCCGGACCTCGGGGCGCCGCTTGAAGCCCGCCGACTCGTAGGTGGCGACGGCCGCGATGTTGGAACTCGGGGTGCACACGACGGCGCTCGACGCGCCGAGCTCCCGGAGGGCGGCCGCCGCGGCGAGGGAGATCGCCTCGCCGAATCCCCGGCGGCGGTGTTCCCGGTGGACGCCCATCGGTTCGAGCAGGCCGGGCCTGCCGGGGCCCGCCGACCACACCGTGACGGCGGCGGCCGCGTCGCCCCGGTCGTCGTACGCCACCAGGCAGCGGGCGTCCCCGAACGGGGGTCCGGCCGCCATGGCGTGCCAGCGCTCCTCCGTGAACGTCGACGCGTCGAACGCCGCCCGCTGCACGGCGGCGTACACGTGCGCCTTCCCGGGTCCGACCGCCTCGATCCGCGCTCCCGGCTCCCGCACCGGGGCCGTGAGGTCCCGGTGCAGCGGCGTCCACGGCTCTCCGCCGGTCCAGCCCGCGTCGGTGAGCAGGTCGTGGATCAGCGCGTCCCGCGGCGCCTCGATGTCCGCCGGCCCCCCGGGCAGCACGCCGCGCCGAGGGTCGGTCACGTCCGCCACCAGCCGCCGGGCCAGCTCCTCGTCGCGCCGGGCGTCCGGCGCGGTCGTCAGCCGCAGCAGTCCTGGCCCGTCCAGCAGCCCGACGGCGACGGTCCGCCCGTCCCGGCGCCACGTCCTGACGGCCTCGGCGGTCGCCTCCGCGCCCGCCCGCCAGTACCAGCCCAGGTCCCCCGGATGCAGCTGCGCCGGTGCTCCCTCGTACTGCCACTCCCGCAGTACGCCCACGGCGTCGTCGAGCCCGTCGACCCCCGGTGTGCCCAGCGCCATCGCCATGGCTCGATCACACACCACCGAGCCGGCGGTCCGCATCCTGTTTCCCGCCTGCCCGTACGCCCCGGACCGGCCCCGCGGCACGGGGGTCCGCGCACCGGGCTCCGCGTACGCGGACGCCGCTCACCCCGCCCGCCCCGGTGCACGGGGCGGGCGGGGTGAGCGGGGTGTGCGAGGTGAGTCCTACGCGGCCCGGCCGCCTCCCGGTGGTCGGCCGGTCGGTCGGACCTTCGTCAGGGCAGGGTCCATTTCTGGTTGGCGTTGGCATGGCAGGTCCACAGGTGCACCGCGGTACCGTCGTTCCACGTACCACCGGACGCGTCCAGGCACTTGCCCGACTGCGGATTGCGGACCGTACCGTCCGACTGCGCCGCCCACGACTGCGCACCCGTCCCGTTGCACGTCCACAACTGGATCTTCGTACCGTCCGCACTCCCCCCACCCGACACATCCAGGCACTTGCCCAACACCCTCAAAGTCCCGTCACCCGGAACCGACCACTTCTGCGCACCCGAACCGTTGCACGTCCAGATCTGCACCTTCGTACCGTCAGCCGACTGGGCGTTGTCCACATCCAGGCACTTGCCACCCACACCCTTCACCTCACCCGTACGGGTGGTGCCGCCGGAGGTGGTGAAGGAGAACTCGTCCACGTCGAAGAGCGCGCCGCTGCCGCCCTTGAAGACGAGGTAGAGGGAGGTGGAGGCGGTGGGCTGGTTGCTCAGGGAGGCCGTCACGTCCTGGAAGGTCTCCCAGCCGCCGGTCACCGGCACGGTCGCCGTGCCGAGCAGGGTGCCGGTGGCGGAGCCGGTACGGACCTCGATGGTGCCGCCCGCGCCCGCCGAGGAGACCCGGGCGGTGAACCGTGTCGCGTTGCCGAGGGCGTAGGGCTTGAAGGAGATCCAGTCGCCGTTCTCGATGTTGCCGACGGTCTTCCCGCCGTGTGCGGGACCGTGGGAGACGACGTCGACGCCCGCGGAGTCCCCGTAGTGCTCGCCCTGCCGGTGGCTGGGCTGGGTGACGTGCTGGTCGTGCGTGGTCAGCGCGGGCTGGCCGCCGGCTCCCTTGTCGGTGTACTCGGCGTCGATCACGCCGAAGATGTTGGCGTTGGGGTCGTGTTCGCCGTCCGCGAGGGTCTGGAGCGTGCCGCTGCACCCGGTGGTCGAGGTCTGCGGGTGGCCGTGGCTGTCGTGTCCGACGATGAAGGTGACCTTCACCTTGGTGCAGTCGATGGTGCCGTCCTCGGGGTCGGTCACCGTCACCTTGAACGGGATGGCGTCGCCGTAGTCGTGGATGCTTCCGTCGAGGGGCAGGTCCAGCCGGACCGTGGGCGCGGTGTTGCCCACCGTGATCTGCACGGAGGCCGTCGCCGACTTGCCGGTGGTGTCCGTGACCTTGAGCGTCGCCGTGTACTGGCCGTTGGCGCTGTACGTGTGGGACGGGTTGGCGGCGGTCGAGATGCCGCCGTCGCCGAACGTCCAGGCGTACCCGAGGGTGCCGCCGTCCGGGTCGGTGCTGCCGGCCGACGAGAACGAGACGGCCAGGGGCGCCTTGCCCGAGGTGACGTCGGCCTTCGCCTGGGCGGTCGGGGCCAGGCCGTCGGTGACGTGTTCTATGCGGTAGAGGGCGGAGTTGGCGTCTCCGCTGAAGTAGCCGGTGCCGTAGTCGAGGACGTAGAGGGCTCCGTCGGGTCCGAAGGCCATGTCCATCACCTGGGTGCCGCTCCAGGGGACGGAGTTGATGGACTGGACGGTGCCGTCGCCGCCGGACTCGATGCGCTTGATCCAGCGGCGGCCGAACTCGCCCGCGAAGAAGTCTCCGTCGTACTCCTGCGGGAACTTCACCTCGGAGGTGGAGGCCGCGTTGTAGCGGTAGACAGGGCCGCCCATCGGGGACTCCGAGCCGTTGCCGAACTCGGGCACGGATCCGCCGTCGTAGGGAATCCAGGCGACCTGGGCGGGAGGCAGGCTGGTGAGGCCGGTGTTGTTGGGCGAATTGTTCGTGGGCGAGGCGCAGTTGAAGGCCGAGCCGGAGGAACCGGTGGCGAAGTTGTAGTCGATGTAGGCGTCGTTGTCGCCGGTGCAGTACGGCCAGCCGTAGTTGCCGGCCTTGGTGATCCGGTTGAACTCCACCTGTCCGCCGGGTCCGCGCGTGGGACTGGCCGTTCCGGCGTCGGGGCCGTAGTCACCGAGGTACACGATTCCGGTGGCCTTGTCGACGCTCATGCGGAACGGGTTGCGGAAGCCCATCGCGTAGATCTCCGGGCGGGTCTTCGCGGTGCCGGCCGGGAAGAGGTTGCCGCTCGGGATCGCGTACGAGCCGTCGGCGTTGACCTTGATCCGCAGAACCTTGCCGCGCAGGTCGTTGGTGTTGGCGGCGGAACGCTGGGCGTCGAAGGCGGGGTTGCGGCTGGAGCGCTCGTCGATCGGCGTGTAGCTGTCCGAGGCGAAGGGGTTGGTGTCGTCGCCGGTGGACAGGTACAGGTTTCCGGCCGCGTCGAAGTCGATGTCGCCGCCGACGTGGCAGCAGATGCCGCGGGAGGCGGGCACGTCGAGGATCTTCTTCTCGCTGCCGAGGTCCAGGGTGCCGTCGGTCTTGAGGACGTACCGGGACAGCCGGTTCACCCCGTCGAAGGGGGCGAAGTCGGAGGCCGTCCCGTCGGAGGGGGCGTCACCGGCCGGGGTGCTGAGCCTGGGGGCGTAGTAGAGGTAGATGTACCGGTTGGACGTGAAGCCGGGGTCCACGGCGACGCCTTGCAGGCCCTCCTCGTCGTGGCTGTACACGTCCAGCTTGCCCGCGACGGAGGTGGTCCCGGCCGCGTTCGTCAGCCGGACCGTGCCGTCGCGGGCGGTGTGCAGGACCGAGCGGTCCGGCAGCACCGCCAGGGTCATGGGTTCGCCGGTCTCCGCCACGCCCTTGGCGAGCGTGACCTGCTGGAACTCGACGGCAGCCGCCGCGGGTTCGCGTTCGTCGGCCGGCTCCGCGGGTCGGGCGGCGGCCGGGGAGATGGGCAGCAGACAGCCGATGGCGCATGCCAGGGCGGTCAGCAGATGACGGACACGTCTGTGTCTGAGCGGTTTCGAGCGCACAGAGGTCTCCCAGTGTGGGGTGGGATGACAGCAGCCCTCGCCGGACTGCCAAGCGGTGCACAGGCGCGCGCCGTCGCGCCGTCATGGCCGGTCGCAGCTTTATGACCGGTTCATTTCAAGGAAGTTAGCGAGCTTTGTCGAACTCCGTAACCCATTACGCAGAGGATCAAGAAACTTTTTCCCTGCTCGGGACAAAGTGCCGCGCTTGGTGGTTCGTCCGTGGCGGCCGCGCCGTTCCGGTTGTCCCCACGTCGTCAGCGACCGTCACGGGGCCGGCGCTCCGCCCTGCCCCACGAAGGAATGACGCTGCGTCCGTTCGCCCCTCCGGCGGAGAGGCGAAGTACTACTGTCATCGCCTCGCGTCTGCACCAGGGGGAGCGAATGGCCAACCCGTACACGAACCCGCCCACGCCACCGGTGGTCAGACCCGCGCCGAAATGGGCACGGAAGCGCTACCTGCTGCCCGCCCTGGCGCTCGCCTTCCTCGTCGGCCTCGGCGCCGGAGCGGGCGATCCGCAACCGAGGGACGACAAGAGCGAACCTGCCGCCGCCGCCCCGCGACCCACCGTCACCATCACGGCGACGGCCACCGCCACCGCCACGCCGGAGCCCGCTCCCACCGTCACCGAGACACGGAAGGTGAAGGTCAGAGTCACCGTCACCGCCAGGGCCGCCGCCGAGGACGACGGCAGCAGCGGAAGCGGCACCACGGGTGGCGACGACACCGGCAGCGTCCACTACGCCAACTGCGGCGAAGCCCGTGCCGCGGGCGCCGCCCCCGTCCACCGCGGCGAACCCGGATACGCCTCCCACCTCGACCGGGACGGCGACGGAGTCGGCTGCGACTCCTGACACCACGCCTCGCCCGGTCGGTGAGCTGGTGGCACCGGGGATCCGCACGGCTGGGACCATGTCCCGGTGAACGACTTCGCGCACTTCGGGGCAGAACCCGGCGACGACCTGCGGCACTTCGACGTACCCAGGAGGGCCGAACCCGGCGAGTGGCCGATGCTGGAGGCCGCCCTCGCCGTGGTCAACCGCGATCTGTCGGCGACTCTGCCGGGTCGGGACGCGCTGGTCCTCGTCGTCGCCCCGCCCGGTCGGCCCCTGCCCTCGGGCGCGATCGACACACCTCAGGTGTACGTGGCGATGTCGGACGGCCGTTGGCACGGCGACCAGGTGAACGCGGTCGACCCGGAGGACGGCGACCCGCCGGAGCCGGACGACGCGGGAACGGCCCTGACCCTGGTCGCGGACGCGGCGCAGTCGACCGTCATGGAGTTGCTCTCCCAGGTGTGGCCGGTGTGCCCTGAGCACAGGATCGGCACGCACCCCCGTCCCGCGGGGACCACTGCCGACTGGCTCCCGGGCGACACGAGCACGGACGGCCCACCCGTGTGGTGGTGCCGGGGCAGCCTCGACGGTCCGGGCCACGACGTCTGCACGGTGGGCGAGTTGGCCGCCACCCTGCCGGGAAAGCAGCGGCGCGCACTGCGGCGCACCGAGCGCGGACGGGCCGGCCGCCGATGACCGGTAGGCACCGCACTGCGCCCTGCCCCGTCACGCGTTGACAACGCGCGTTGACGCCGCGCGGTCCCGTACGGGGAACCGTGCCGCACGAAGCCGAGGCCCCGGACCCGGTCGTTTCGGAGACCCACGTCGTCATGACCGCCATGCTAGATGGGCCCGCCGCCACCGCCGGGCCGAGAGCGCGGGGCGTCCGCGCTCCCCCGCCCGACGTGGAGGGTCCGGAAGCGGCCGGGGTCCCCGGGGTCCCGGTCGACGACTTGGACCGGCGCCCATGTCCACTGCCACACGCCGATGCCGGGCGTACGCGAGAACCGGATCCGCCCGCGGGTGCCCTCGACCGCGAGCTGCGGCCAGGACGCGGCCGTACGCGCCCGGTCCGTGCCGTGGGAACGGAGGGCCTCGGCGAGCACCGCGATCGTGTCGTAGCCCTCGAAGGCGACGAACGAGGGTGTTCCGGCCAGTCGCGCACGCAGGGCCGCCTCGACCCGTACCCCGAGCGGGCTGAACCGCTCGGGCATATAGCGCAGGAACGGGATGCCGGTGCCGTCGTCGCCCAGCGACGCCGACCAGTCCGCGAACTCCGGTTGCCCGGCCGGCGCACCGATCAGAATCTCGGCGAGGCGCCGATCGCGGCGGACGGCCTTGACGATCGGTACCGCGGGCTCGGGGTGGCCGACCAGGAGCAGAACGGCTGTCGCGCCGCTCTCGGCGAGGCGGTCGCACAACGCCGCCGGGTCGAGCGCGTGCGCATCGAGATGGACGAGCGTGCCGCCGCGTGGGGCCAGGCGGTCCCGCAGGACGCGGGTTCCCGATGTCCAGTACACGCTCGGTTCGGCCGCCACCGCGATGCGGCTGTGGCCCGCGGCCAGAAGGAAGTCGGCGTAGGTCCGCCAGCCGTGGGACTGCGCCGGGGCAAGGCGCGCGACCCGATCCGTGGGCTGCTCGGTCAGCGCGTCGAGCACCGCCGACGAGCACAGGAACGGCAGGCCGAGGGCGTCGGCGCGCGTGGCGGCGGCGCGGGCGACCACGCTGTGGTACTCCCCCGCCAGAGCGGCCACGCCCAGGCGTGCCAGTTCGTCGACGGCCGCCGCCGCCCTGTGCGGGTCGGCCGCGGTGTCCCGAACCACCAGTCCCAGGGGTCTTCCGCCGATACCGCCGGCGTCGTTGGCTTCCTCCACGGCCAGTTCGAGCCCGGCGAGCAGATGCCGGCCCGCCTCGGCCCAGCCGGGCCTGCTCAACGGGGCGAGCGCACCGACCAGGACCGGTGACGTGCCGGTCGGCCCCGCTTCGAATGGCGATGGTGGCGTATCCATGCGTCAGCGTCTCCCGAGTGGCAGTCGGCCGCGGTGGGCCCGGATCGCAGACTGAACGTCGGCGGCGCCGAGGGTAGTCCAGTACGTCCGGCTCCGGTCGGCGCGTCTCGAACCGCACGGTGTCGTACGGCTTCGGGAGGCCTGGCGGGTGTCGTCGCCTGCGGCGAAGTGGGCGGCGGAGAACGCCGAAGGGGCGGCGCGCACCGACGCGGTGTCG
>NZ_BMWD01000037.1 GCF_014651055.1 Streptomyces fructofermentans | reverse complement strand
GTGGGCGGGAGACGCCGGACTCCCGCCCACCGCCTCGGCCCCCGGCACCGATCCGCCGCGGCCCCGTCCCGGGCCGTCGCGGTCGTGCCCGGCGGGCGTCGCGGCCAGGCCCGGAGTCCCCCGGGCGGTTCGTCCAGGACCGCCCGTTCCGGTGCCCGGACCCGCACGCCCCGCCGCCCCATCCGGCTGCTGAGGTCCCCGTACGACAAGGAGGCTGCCCATGTCCGCCGAACCGTCCGTCGTCCGTCCCCGGGTCGGGGTGTGGCTGATCGGGGCCCGCGGCTCCGTCGCCACCACGGCCGTCGCGGGGTGCGCCGCCGTGACCGCCGGACTGCACCCGCCGACCGGCATGGTCACCGAGACCCCCGATTTCGCCGACTGCGGACTCCCCCCGCTGTCCGCCCTCGTCTTCGGCGGCCACGACGTCGTGGACTGCCCCCTGCCGAAACGGGCCGAGGCGCTGGCCGCGGGCGGAGTCCTGCCGCCGGGCCTGCCCTCCGCCGTCCACGCCGAACTGGCCGCCGCAGACCGGGAGATCCGGATCGGCGGACCGCTGCCGGGCGACACCCGGGACGAGGACGACCTCGTCGAGTCCCTGGCCTCGGACCTGCGCGACTTCGTCGGCCGGCACGGTCTGGCCCGAGCGGTCGTCGTCAACGTGGCCTCCACCGAGCCCGTGCCCACCGGGTCGGCGCTGCCCGCCAGCTCCCTCTACGCGGCGGCCGCGCTCCGGGCCGGCTGTCCGTACGTCAACTTCACACCGTCCGCGGGCCTGCACCACCCCTCGCTCGCGACGGCCGCCGGGTCGAGCGGGCTGCCGTACGCCGGACGCGACGGCAAGACCGGCCAGACCCTGCTGCGGTCGGTGCTCGGCCCGATGTTCGCCCAGCGCGCCCTGGCGGTCCGCGCCTGGTCCGGTACGAACCTGCTGGGCGGCGGCGACGGCGCCGCCCTGGCCGACCCGGCCGCCGCGGCGGCGAAGAACGCGGGCAAGGAACGTGTCCTCGCCGACACCCTCGGCACGGTTCCCGAGGGCGAGGTCCACATCGACGACGTACCGGCGCTCGGCGACTGGAAGACGGCCTGGGACCACATCGCGTTCGACGGCTTCCTCGGCACCCGGATGGTCCTCCAGACCACCTGGCAGGGCTGCGACTCGGCCCTGGCCGCCCCGCTCGTCCTCGACCTCGTCCGGCTGGTGGCCCGCGCCCACGAGGCGGGACTGTCGGGACCGCTGGGCGAACTCGGCTTCTACTTCAAGGATCCGGTGGGCAACGGGCCCGCCGCCCTCGGCGAGCAGTACGCGCGCCTGCTCGGCCTCGCGGAGCGCCTGCGCCGACCCGGGGGCCGCGACGGCGTCCCGGAGGTGCGGCGATGAGCGGGACGCGGGGACGCGGCACCGGGCTGCCGGCAGCGGGGGCTGGACCGGGGCGGGAGCCGTCGCCGGTCGGCGGGGTGGTGCCGGTGCCGGTGCCGGTGCCGGTGCCGGTGCCGGTGCCTGTGTCGGTTCCGGTTCCTTCGGCGTCCGGGGACGCGGGCACGGTCCCCGTGACCGACCGCGACCCGGCCGCCGCGTCCGACCCCGCGCCGGCCGCCGCCCCCGCGCCCGCCCCCGACCCCGCGCCGGCCCCCGACCCCGCTCCGGCCGCTGTCGCCGCGAGGGGTCCGGACCTGCGCGCGTGGGCCGAACTCCTGCGGCTGCCCGCGCTGTTCACCGTCCCCGGTGATGCGCTCGCGGGCGCCGCCGCGGTCGGCGCCCGCCCGGACTCCAGGACCCTGCTGGCCGTCGCCTCGTCCCTGTGCCTCTACGAGGCGGGCATGGCCCTCAACGACTGGGCCGACCGGGCCGAGGACGCCGTGGACCGCCCGCACCGCCCGCTGCCGTCGGGGCGCGTCGCACCGAACGCGGCCCTCGCGGCGGCCGGAGGACTGACCCTCGCCGGTCTGGCCCTGGCGTCCCGGACGGGCCGCGCTCCGCTCGCGGTCGCCGGAGCACTGGCGGCCACGGTCTGGTCGTACGACCTCGTCCTCAAGCACACACCCGCGGGCCCCGCGGCCATGGCCGCGGCGCGGGGGCTGGACCTCCTGCTGGGCGGGGCCGCCGCCGACCGCGGCACCCGGAAGGCATGGCCGTCCGCCCTCACCCTGGCCGGGCACACACTCGCCGTCACCGCGGTCTCCCGGCACGAGACCCGGGGCGGTTCCGTACGGGCCCCGCTCGGCGCGCTGGCCACGACGGCGTTACTGACCTGGTCGGTGGCCCGCGCGACCGGCCCAGAGCACGCCGGCCGTCGGAGGCGGGACGGCACCCCACGGTCCGCGGTGTCCGCCGAGGCGGTCCTGCGGACGGGGCTCGCCGCCGCGTACGCCGCGACCTCCGCCCGCCCCCTCCTCCACGCGGCGCTGAACCCCTCGCCCCCGCTCACCCAGCGTGCCGTGGGCGGCGGCATCCGGGCCATGATCCCCCTCCAGGCGGCGCTCGCGGCCCGGGCCGGCGCCCCCGTCACCGCTCTGCTGACGGCGGCCCTCGCCCCGGCCGCCCGCCGCTTCGGCCGGAAGGTGAGCGTGACATGAGCCCCCAGCCGAACCCCCGGACGGCCCCGGTCCGCACCGGCGGCCCCCTCCGCTTCTCCTACGGCACCAACGGGCTCACCGACCTCCGCCTCGACGACGCCCTCGCGCTCCTCGCCGACCTCGGCTACGACGGCGTGGGCCTGACCCTCGACCACATGCACCTGGACCCGCTCGCCCCGGACCTCACGGCCAGGACCCGGCGGATCGCGCGCAGGCTCGGCGAACTCGGCCTGGGCGTCACGGTGGAGACGGGTGCCCGGTACGTCCTCGACCCGGCCCGCAAGCACGGCCCCTCACTCCTCGACCCGGACCCCGAGCAGCGCGCCAGGCGCGTCGACCTGCTGGTCACGGCCGTACGGGTCGCCGCCGACCTCGGAGCGCAGGCGGTCCACTGCTTCAGCGGCATCCGCCCGGAAACCGCTCCCGGGCAGGGCGCGCCCGCCCCTGAAGCGGTCGCGGCGCGGGAGACGCCCGGCGCGGCTCATGCGACCGCGACCCACGCGGGGGAGTGGGACACGGGTGGTGGGCCCCGGGTCGGACCGGCCGGGGCGCATCAGGGCGGACCGGCCGGGGAGTGGGTGGACGACGTCCTCTGGAAGCGCCTCGGCGCAGCCCTGGACCCGGTGCTCGACGCCGCCACCGACGCAGGTGTCCCTTTGGCCGTCGAACCCGAACCGGGCCACCTCCTGGCCACCCTCGCCGACTTCCACCGGCTGCGCGCCGAACTCGGCGGCCCGGACGCCCTCGGCCTCACCCTCGACATCGGCCACTGCCAGTGCCTCGAACCCCGGCCGCCCGCCGACTGCGTCCGGGCCGCCGCCCCCTGGCTGCGCCACGTCCAGATCGAGGACATGCGCCGAGGCGTACACGAGCACCTGCCCTTCGGCGAGGGGGAGATCGACTTCCCGCCCGTCCTCGAAGCCCTCGCCGACGTGGGCTACCAGGGCCTGGTCTCCGTCGAACTGCCCCGCCACTCCCACGCCGGTCCGGACCAGGCCCGGCGGTCCCTCCCGTTCCTCCACCGCGCGGCAGCGACCGTCCGACCGCGCTCCGCCGACCGGCCGATCCCCGGTGAGAGCGATCCCGTCCCCGAAGGGAGAACCCCGTGAACCACCGCCACGACACCCTCGGCACCGGGGCGGACACCGTCCCGCCGGCGCTCGCCGTCCTGCGGACCCGGCTGGACGTCGCGCTCGACGGCGGTGCCCGCGCCTGGCTCGACCAGGCGCTCGACGAGGCCGCCGCCCATCCGGGCAGCCACGGGCCCATCTCCGTGTGGGAACTGCGGATCGCGGAGGCGGGCCGTCGCTGCGGGGCCGAGCACGCCGAGGCCGCGCGGGTCCTGCTGCTGCACGCGGCCCGCGCCGACGCGCCCACGCTGGCCCGGGTCTACCGCCAGGGCACCGCCGACGAACGCCGCGCCGTGCTGCGGGCCCTGCCCCACCTGGTGCGCGGCCCGGACGCCCTGCCGGTCGTCGAGGACGCGCTGCGGACCAACGACACCCGCCTGGTGGCCGCCGCCGTCGGACCGTACGCGGCCCGTCACCTCGACGCCCACGCCTGGCGGCACGCCGTCCTCAAGTGCCTGTTCACCGGTGTCCCCGTGGACTCCGTGGCAGAGCTGTCCCGCCGCGCCCACGACGACCCCGAACTCGCCCGCATGCTCGGCGACTACGCGGCCGAGCGCACCGCCGCGGGCCGTCCCGTACCCGAGGACCTGGACCGCGTGCTCGCCCTGACCGGGCATCCGGCGGCACCGGCCGGCCCCCGCAGCCCCCGCACCCCCCACGGCACCGACGGCGAGGAGTCCTGATGCGCATCTTCGACCCCCACATCCACATGACGTCACGGACCACGGACGACTACGAGGCCATGTACGACGCCGGTGTCCGCGCCGTCGTCGAACCCTCCTTCTGGCTCGGCCAGCCCCGCACCTCCCCGGCCTCCTTCCTCGACTACTTCGACGCCCTGCTGGGCTGGGAGCCGTTCAGGGCGGCCCAGTACGGCATCGCCCACCACTGCACCCTCGCCCTGAACCCCAAGGAGGCCAACGACCCCCGCTGCCTCCCCGTCCTCGACGAACTGCCCCGCTATCTCGTCAAGGACCACGTCGTGGCCGTCGGCGAGATCGGCTACGACTCGATGACCCCCGCGGAGGACGCCGCCCTCTCCGCCCAGCTCCAGCTCGCCGCCGACCACGGCCTGCCCGCGCTGGTCCACACCCCGCACCGCGACAAGCTCGCCGGTCTGCGCCGGACCCTCGACGTCGTCCGGGAGTCCGCGCTGGCCCCGGACCGCGTCCTGATCGACCACCTCAACGAGACCACGGTCGCCGAGGCCAAGGACGGCGGCTGCTGGCTGGGCTTCTCCGTGTATCCCGACACCAAGATGGACGAGGAGCGCATGGTCGCCGTCCTGCGGGAGTACGGCCCGGAGAAGGTACTGGTCAACTCGGCCGCCGACTGGGGCAGAAGCGACCCCCTCAAGACCCGGCGGGTCGCCGACGCGATGCTGAAGGCGGGCTTCACCGAGGACGAGGTCGACCGGGTGCTGTGGCGCAACCCCGTCGCCTTCTACGGCCTCAGCGGCCGTCTCGACCTCGACGTCGCCGGCACGGACGCCACCCACGAGGGCAACTCCATCCTCCGGGGCGCCCCCAGGACGGACCCGGCGTCCCCGGCCACCCAGGCGTCCCCGGCTTCCCAGGAGACGGCCGCCGTCCCCGCCAGCCCGGAGGCGTGAGCCATGCGCTTCCGCCACCCCGACGGCTCCACCGTCCACCTGGCCTACTGCACCAACGTCCACCCCGCGGAGACCCTCGACGGCGTCCTCGCCCAACTGCGCGACCACTGCGAACCCGTGCGCAGGCGGCTCGGACGCGACCGGCTCGGCATCGGCCTGTGGCTCGCCAAGGACGCCGCCCACGCCCTCGTCACGGACCCGTCCGCACTGCGGGGACTGCGCACCCAGCTCGACTGCCGCGGCCTCGAAGTCGTCACCCTGAACGGCTTCCCCTACGAGGGGTTCGGCGCCGAGGAGGTCAAGTACCGCGTCTACAAGCCGGACTGGGCCGACCCGGAGCGCCTCGACCACACCACCGCGCTGGCCCGCGTCCTCGCCGGGCTCCTGCCCGACGACGTCACCGAGGGCACCGTCTCCACGCTGCCGCTCGCCTGGCGCACGGTGTACGACGACGCGTCGGCCGCCCGGGCGCGGGCCGCCCTGGCCACGCTCGCCGAGCGCCTGGACGCGCTTGAGGAGCTGACCGGCCGCTCCATCCGAGTCGGTCTGGAACCCGAACCGGGCTGCACCGTGGAGACCACGGCCGACGCCATCGCCCCGCTCACCGCGATCGCCCACGACCGCATCGGCGTCTGCGTCGACACCTGCCACCTCGCCACCTCCTTCGAGGACCCGCACACCGCCCTGACGGCACTGGCCGCCGCCGGCGTCCCGGTCGTCAAGTCGCAGCTCTCCGCCGCGCTGCACGCCGAGCACCCCCACCTCCCCGAGGTCCGCGAGGCACTCGCCGCCTTCGACGAACCCCGCTTCCTGCACCAGACCCGCACCCTCACCGCCGCCGGGCTCAGGGGCACCGACGACCTGGGCGAGGCGCTCCGCGCGGACGCGCTGCCCGACGCCTCGCCCTGGCGCGCCCACTTCCACGTCCCGCTCCACGCGGCCCCCGCCGCGCCCCTCACCTCCACCCTCCCCGTCCTCAAGGACACCCTCGCCCGGCTGGTCGGCGGACCGCATCCGCTCACCCGCCACCTGGAGGTCGAGACGTACACCTGGCAGGCGCTCCCGCCCGAGCTGCGCCCCCGCGGCCGGACCCAGCTGGCCGACGGCATCGCCGCCGAACTCATGCTCGCCCGCGACCTGCTGACGGACCTCGGCCTGAAGGAGCTGCCATGAGCGGCCGCACGAGCCCGACACCGCCGCCGAGCGCGGACGCGAACGACCCGCACGACCGGAAGGACCGGAAGGACCCGCACGGCCCGAACGACGGGTACGCGGCGCCCACCAAGCTGCTCGTCCTGGACGTCGTCGGCCTCACGCCTCCCCTCCTCGACCACATGCCCCACCTCAAGTCCCTCGCGCAGACCGGCTCGCAGGCGCCGCTGGGCACCGTCCTGCCCGCCGTGACCTGCGCCGCCCAGTCCACCTTCCTCACCGGCACCCACCCCGCCGAGCACGGCATCGTCGGCAACGGCTGGTACTTCCGGGAGCTCGGCGACGTCCTGCTCTGGCGCCAGCACAACGGGCTCGTCGCGGGCGACAAGCTGTGGGACGCCGCCCGGCGCGCGCACCCCGGCTACACGGTCGCCAACATCTGCTGGTGGTACGCCATGGGAGCCGACACCGACTACACCGTCACCCCCCGACCGGTCTACTACGCCGACGGCCGCAAGGAACCCGACTGCTACACCCGCCCCCCGGCCCTGCACGACGAACTCACCTCGAAGCTCGGCACGTTCCCGCTGTTCCACTTCTGGGGACCCGGCGCCGACCTCGTCTCCAGCCGGTGGATCATCGACGCCACCCGGCACGTGATGAGCACCCGCGACCCGGACCTGACCCTCTGCTACCTCCCCCATCTCGACTACGACCTGCAGCGGTTCGGTCCCGACGACCCGCGCTCGCTGAAGGCCGCCGCCGACCTGGACGCGGCCATGGCGCCCCTCCTCGACGACGCCCGCGCCCAGGGCCGTACGGTCGTCGCCCTGTCCGAGTACGGCATCACCCGTGCCGACCGCCCGGTCGACATCAACCGGGCCCTGCGCCGCGCCGGACTCCTCGAAGTGCACACGCAGGACGGCATGGAGTACCTCGACCCGATGGCCTCACGGGCCTTCGCCGTCGCCGACCACCAGATCGCCCACGTCTACGTGCGCCGCCCCGAGGACCTGGAGGCCACGAAGGCGGCGCTCGCCGATCTGCCGGGCATCGAGCGACTCCTCGACGACGAGGGCAAGAAGACCCACCACCTCGACCACCCCCGGTCGGGCGAGCTGGTGGCCGTCGCCGAGCCGGACGCCTGGTTCACGTACTACTACTGGCTCGACGACGCCCTCGCGCCCGACTTCGCGCAGCTCGTCGAGATCCACCGCAAACCCGGCTACGACCCGGTCGAGCTGTTCATGGACCCGCTCGACCCGTACGTCAAGGTCAAGGCCGCGACCGCGCTGGCCCGCAAGAAGCTCGGCATGCGCTACCGCATGGCGGTCGTGCCTCTCGACCCCTCGCCCATCAGGGGCAGCCACGGCCGCCTCCCGCTGAGTGACGACGACGGTCCGCTCATCATCTGCTCCACGCCCCGCGCAGTCGGCGACCGCGTCGCGGCCACCGATGTGAAGTCACTGCTGCTCCGTCTCGCCGGCCTCGACCGCCGGCACCTGCCCGCGGGACCGCCCGCGGATTCCCGTGACCCGTCTCCTCCGACCGGTCACCAGTGAAGCACCCGCCACCGACAACGCCCTTCCACCTGAGGAGATACCCGGCATGACCCGCTTGAGCCGCACCACCCACACAGCCGCCACCAGCAAGAACGACGATCCGGAACTCGCCCGCCGCCTCAGCAGGAGAGGCATGCTCGGCGTCGCCGCGGGAGCGACCGCGGCCGCCCTGCTCGGCACCGCCGCCACCCCCGCGGCGGCCGCCGCCGGCAAGGGGCGCGGCCGTCCCGTACTGCCCCCCGGCCGTCTGGGCATCCAGCTCTACAGCCTCCGCGACAAGGTCTCCACGCTCGGCTTCGCGCCCGTCTTCGCCGAACTCGCGAAGTACGGCTACGACGAGATCGAGTTCGCCGGCTACACCCAGGGCTCGGCGGGCCCGATCACGCTCGCCCAGCTGAAGCGGCTGGCACGCGACCACGGCCTCGATCCGATAGGCAGCCACGTCGGCTACTACTCCAGCGACCCGAACGCGTACACCTTCGCCCAGAACCTCGACAAGGTCCTCGACGACGCCCAGGCGCTCGGCCTCAAGCACATCGGGACGGCCTCGGGCCCGTTCCGCTACGGCTCGACGGTCGACGCGTGGAAGCGGGCAGCCGAGGAGTTCAACACCTACGGTGCCGCGGCGAAGGCACGCGGCATGAAGTTCTACCAGCACAACCACTCCGAGGAGTTCTCCTTCGCCACCGACAACCCGAAGGTCCGGCTCTACGACGTCCTGCTGGCGGAGACCGATCCGAAGCTCGTGTTCCTGGAGATGGACATCTACTGGGCGTACTCCGGGCAGTTCCGCTTCTCGAAGCGGCCGGACGGCACTCCCGCGCCCTTCGAGCCCCTCGACTACGTGCTCAGGCAGCCGAACCGCTACCCGCTCTTCCACGTCAAGGACGGGGTGAGCGACCCGTCGAACACCTACGGCTACCGGATGACGGACGTGGGCGACGGCGACATCGACTACCAGCGGTTCATCTCCGGTGTCACCCGCCTGCGCGGCCACCGCCTGGCCCACCACTGGCAGGCCGAGCACGACAACCCCGTCGAGTCGTTCGAGTTCGCCAGGAAGTCCAGCGAGCACCTGCACTCGCTGCGCGAGAAGTGCTGACCGCCGCTCGGGGCGTTCCCGGACGGAGCGCCCGGACGGCGTGAGACACGAGGAGGGGGCCTCCCCCAAGGCCACGGGGAGGCCCCCTCCAGGTCGTTCTCGGTCGTTCTCGGTTGTTCGGGTCGGTCTCGGTCGTTCTCGCCGAAGCGGTCGGGGACGGGTGCGGCGTACAGGAACGGCAGGTTCCGCCGCCGGGGCGGGGGAGCGGTCACGGAGCCCCGGAGAACGGGACGAGCGGTCGGTACGGGTGGTGCGTGCGGTGCGTGCGGTGCGTGCGGTGCGTGCGGCGCAGGTGCCGCGGGTCGGGCGGGAGGTTCGGGCGGTCCGCCGCCGTGTCAGGCCATCTCCTCACCGATCGGATGCGGATTGGGCACGACCCGTCGCGGGTCCGGGCGGCCGGGAGCCCGCAGGAACAGCGCGAGGACCGCCGACCCGAGTCCGATGCAGCCGGCCAGCGCGAAGGCGCCGCCGTAGCCCCAGGCGCTCACGACGAGGGCTCCCACACCGGAGCCGACGAGACCCGAGATGAGCTTGGAGCTGTAGACCATGCCGTAGTTGGAGGCGTTGTTGTTCTCGCCGAAGTAGTCGGCGGTCATCGCGGCGAACAGCGGGAAGATCGCTCCGCCGCCGAAGCCGGACACCATGGAGCAGAACAGGAAGAACGGCATCGAGCCCATGTTCCCGGAGAGGAACACGCCGAACTGCGAGCAGCCGAGGACGATACAGACGATGACCAGTGTGTTCCGGCGTCCGTAGCGGTCCGAGATCCAGCCGATGACCCCGCGTCCGGTGCCGTTGACGATCGCCTTCAGCGACATGGCGGTGGCCACGATGCCGCCGGCGAACCCCATCTCCTTGCCGAACGGCACCTGCATGGCGATGCCGAAGATGTTGATGCCGGCCGTGCAGAGCAGACAGAACCACATCATCCACAGGACGGGCGTCCTGGCGGCCTCCCGCGGTGTGTACTGCTTCACCGCCGGCGGGTTCTTGGCCAGGGCCCGCACGACGCGCGGGTCGTCGGAGGTCTTCAGCGGGTCGACCTGCGACGGCCACCAGTTCTTCGGCGGGTCCTTGAAGAACCAGCCGGACACCGCGACGACCGTGCAGCAGATCACGCCCACGAGGACCAGTACGGTCTCGTAGTTGGACAGGTCCATGTACGAGGTGAAGAGGAACACGAAGGGCACCGAGCCGTAGGCGAAACCGCCGTTGACCATGCCGGTCTTGCCGCCCTTGCGCTCCGGGTACCACTTGCCGACCATGTTCACGCAGGTCGCGTAGACGAGGCCGGCGCCGATACCGCTGAACATGCCGAAGCCTATGTAGGCGACGATCACGTGCGGCGCGAAGGCCAGCGAGAGATAGCCGAGCACCGTGCCGAGCGCGCCGAGCATCATGGCGTACCGCGCCGGCAGTCGCCCGCTCTCGCGGAGCTGCCCCGCCGGGAAGGCGACGGCCGCCTGGAAGAAGACCCAGACGCCCATCAACCAGAAGATGTGCCCACTGTCCCAGAGGTGGGCCTCGTGCAGGGTGTCCTCGGCGGAGGTGAACGCGTACTCCGAGGAACTGATGCCCATCATCCCCATCCAGGGGAAGAGCACCATGGTCCAGCGTGGTCGGCCCATGATGTCCCGGTCGGTCTCACCGATCCGGTACAGGCGGCCGTTGCGGTCCGTCACCTCCCTGTAGGGGACGGATGTCGTGAAGTCGGTTGTCGTCATGTCGCGTAGCACCCCTTGCGTCGAAAGATCTGGCCAGCGCCCCCTGTCCAATGCCTTTCGTGTGCGCACGGGTCCCGGGGCGGGGCGACGCGCACCGTCGGCCCGCCCCCGCACTCGGTCACGTCATGAACCGCCCCCCAACAGCCCGGCCGCGCGCGCCCAGCGGTACTTCGCGCCGAGTACGGCCACCGGCTTCTCGGTCGTGTACGGGTACGCCACGACGCCGTGCTCAAAGAGGTACTGGCACGCCTCCTCGACCTCGACGTCGCCCGCGAGCGACGCCACCACGGGCTTCTCGATCCCGCGTTCGCGGAACTCGGCCACCACGCGCGCGGTGAGTTCGGCGAAGACCATGGGAGGGGTCACGATGGTGTGCCAGTAGCCGAGGACGAGCGCGTGGATCCGCGGGTCCTCCAGACCCAGGCGGATGGTCGCCTCGTACGTCGACGGCGGCTCGCCGCCCGTGATGTCGACCGGGTTGCCCGCGGCCCCGAAGGGCGGGATGAACGCCCGGAAGGAGGCGTCGAGGTCCGGCGGTATCTCCATCAGCGAAAGGCCGTTGTCGGTCACCGCGTCGGACAGCAGCACCCCGCTGCCGCCGGCTCCCGTGATGATCACGACGTTGTCGCCCCGGGGGGTCGGCAGCACCGGCAGGGCGCGCGCGTACTCCAGCATCTCGTTGAGCCCGGGTGCCCGGATCACCCCGGCCTGCCTCAGGACGTCGTCGTACACCGCGTCGTCGCCCGCGAGCGCGCCCGTGTGCGAGCCGGCCGCCTTCGCCCCGGCGGCCGTACGGCCCGCCTTCAGCACGATCACCGGCTTCTTCGGGACGGTCGCCCGGGCGGCCTCCACGAAGGCCCGCCCGTCCTTGAGGTCCTCCAGGTGCATCGCGATGCAATGGGTGTTGGGGTCCTCGGCGAACCAGGTCAGCAGGTCGTCCTCGTCCAGGTCGGACTTGTTGCCGAGCCCCACGATCGCGGAGACACCCGTCCTGGTGGTGCGCGCGAAGCCCAGGATGGCCATCCCGATGCCACCGGACTGCGAGGTCAGCGCCACGCCCCCCTTGACGTCGTAGGGCGTGCAGAACGTGGCGCAGAGGTCCTGCCACGTCGAGTAGTAGCCGTAGATGTTCGGTCCGAGCAGCCGGACGCCGTGGCGTTCCGCGATGGCCACGATCTCGTCCTGGAGGGCCTGTTCACCCGTCTCCGCGAAGCCGGAGGGGATGAGGACGGCGTTGGGGATGCCCTTGCGTCCCACCTCCTCCAGGGCCGAGGCCACGAACTTGGCGGGGATCGCGAAGACCGCCACATCCACCTCACCGGGAACGTCGGTGACACTCTTGTACGCCTTGCGGCCCACGATGTCATCGGCCTTGGGGTTCACCGGGTGGATCTCTCCCGCGAAACCTCCGTCGACGAGGTTGCGCATGACCGAATTGCCGATCTTGCCCTGCTCGTTGGAGGCGCCGATCACCGCGACCGACGACGGCTGCATCAGCCGGCGCATCGAGACGAGGATCTCCTCGCGCGTGTAGGTGCGGCGCGGCGCTGCCACCGAGTCAGCGAGGATGACGCGGATGTCCGCGGCGACCGCGCCCTCCGGGGTGGCGATCACCGGGTTGAGGTCCACCTCGGCGATCTCCGGGAAGTCCGCGACGAGTTCGGACACCCGGCGGATCTGCTCGGCGATCGCCCAGCGGTCGACCGCGGGCGCGCCTCGGACCCCGCGCAGGACCTCGGCTGCGCGGATCGAGTCGAGCATCGACAGCGCCTCGTCGGGTTCCACGGGGGCCAGCCGGAACGTCACGTCCTTGAGGACCTCGACGAGCACACCGCCGAGCCCGAACGCCACGATCTTCCCGAACGTGGGGTCGGTCACCGCGCCGACGATGACCTCCTGGCCCTGGGGCAGGAGTTCCTGCACCTGCACGCCGTGTATCCGGGCGCCGGGCGCGTAGGCCAGGGCGTTCTCGACGATGCTGTGGAACGCGGCCCGTACGTCTCCCGCGCCCTGCACGCCGACGATCACACCGCCCGCGTCCGTCTTGTGGAGGATGTCGGGGGAGACGATCTTCATGACGACGGGGCCGCCGAAGCGGGCCGCGTGGGCCACCGCCTCGTCCACGTCGGTGGCCAGCTCCTCGCCGGGGACGGCGATCGCGTACGCGTCGGCGATCACCTTTCCCTCGGGCGCGGTCAGCGCCGTCCGCCCCTCGGCCCGCACGGCGTCGAGGAGCGCGCGCACCCTCAGTACCCGGTCTTCGGCCATCAATCAGATCACTCCGTTCGACTTGAGCAGGCGCAGCTCCTCGTCGCCGAGCCCCAGCTCGCCGACGTACACCTCTTCGTTGTGCTCGCCGAGCAGCGGCGAACTGGTCACGTCCACGGGGGAGTCGGAGAGCTTCAGCGGGCTGCCCACGGTCACGAACTCGCCCCGCTCGGGGTGCGGCACCGTCACGACCATGTCGTTGGCGACCAGTGACCGGTCCTCGATGATCTCCTTGGTGGACAGGATCGGACCGCAGGGGATGTTGTGGGCGTTCAGCCGCTCCAGCACCTCCCACTTGGGGAGCGTGGCCGACCACTCCTCGATGAGCTGGAACATCTTGGTGAGCTGGGGGAGCCGCGCCTCGGGGGTCGCCCACTCGGGGTCGTCCGCGAGTTCGGGACGACCGATGAGTTCGGTGAGCGGCTTCCAGCCGACGGGCTGCACGATGACGTACACGTAGTCGTTGGGGCCGCCCGGCGCGCACTTGACGGCCCAGCCGGGCTGGCCGCCGCCGGACGCGTTGCCCGAGCGCGGCACCTCGTCGCCGAAGTCCTCGTTGGGGTACTCGGCCAGCGGCCCGTGCCCGAGGCGCTGCTGGTCCCGCAGCTTGACCCGGCACAGGTTCAGCACGGCGTGCTGCATGGCCACGTTCACCCGCTGCCCGCGCCCGGTGTTCTCCCGCTGGAACAGCGCCGCGAGGATGGCCGCCACGGCGTGGATGCCGGTGCCGGAGTCGCCGATCTGGGCGCCGGTCGCCAGCGGCGGACCGTCCTCGAAGCCGGTGGTCGACATCGACCCGCCCATCGCCTGCGCGACGACCTCGTACGCCTTGAAGTTGGTGTACGGGCCGTCCCCGAACCCCTTGATGGAGGCGTAGACGATCCGCGGGTTGATCTCCTGGATGCGGTCCCAGGTGAAGCCCATGCGGTCGACGGCGCCGGGCCCGAAGTTCTCGACCATGACGTCGGAGCGCCGGATCAGCTCGGTGAGCAGTTCCTTGCCGCGCGGGGTCTTGGTGTTCAGGGTGATGCTGCGCTTGTTGCAGTTGAGCATCGTGAAGTAGAGCGAGTCGACGTCGGGGAGGTCGCGGAGCTGCTTGCGGGTGATGTCACCGGTCGGCGCCTCCAGCTTGACGACGTCCGCGCCGAGCCAGGCGAGCAGTTGGGTGGCGGAGGGACCCGACTGGACGTGGGTCATGTCCAGGACGCGGATGCCTTCGAGTGCCTTGGTCGACGAGGTCGGGGCGGTCGGCGTGGGCAGCTGTGTCATCGGGGTCACCTCACTTGTACATCGTCTGGTTCATGGTTCCGGGGGCGTACGCGTCCGGGTCGACCCAGACGTTGATCAGCGACGGCTTGCCGGACTCGCGGGCGCGCCGGAGCGCGGGCGCGATGTCGGCGGGGTCGCGGACCTCCTCGCCGTAACCGCCCAGCATCTGGGCGAACTTGTCGTAGTGGACGTCGCCGAGGGTGTTGCCGATCCGCTCGCGCTCCGCGCCGTACTTCTGGGCCTGGCCGTAACGGATCTGGTTCATCGAGGAGTTGTTGCCGACGATGCCGACGAAGGGCAGGTCGTAGCGGACGAGCGTCTCGAAGTCCCAGCCGGTGAGGGAGAAGGCGCCGTCGCCGAAGAGGGCGACCACCTCCTTGTCGGGCCGCGCCTTCTTGGCCGCGAGGACGAAGGGGATGCCGACGCCGAGCGTGCCGAGGGGGCCGGGGTCCATCCAGTGGCCCGGCGACTTGGGCTGCACGACCTGGCCGGAGAACGTGACGATGTCGCCGCCGTCGCCGATGTAGACGGAGTCCTCGGTGAGGAAGTCGTTGATCTCGCTGACCAGGCGGTACGGGTGGATCGGCGAGGCGTCCGAGCGCAGGCTCGGCAGCCGCTTCTCGATGGCCGTCTGCTCGGCGGCCCGCAGTTCGTCGAGCCACTCCTTGCGCTTGGAGGCGCCGCCGTTGAGGCGGCCCGTGGCGGCCTCGGCGACCGACTTGAGGACCAGGCCGGCGTCACCGACGATTCCCAGGTCGATGTCCCGGTTCTTGCCGACGGTCCGGTAGTCGAGGTCGATCTGCACGACGGTCGCGTCCGGTGACAGGCGCTTGCCGTAGCCCATGCGGAAGTCGAAGGGCGTGCCGACGATGACGATGACGTCGGCGTTGGAGAAGGCGTAGCGGCGGGAGAGCTGGAAGTGGTTCGGGTCCCCGGGCGGCAGGGTGCCGCGCCCGGCGCCGTTCATGTACGCGGGGATGTTGAGGGTGCGTACGAGGTCGATGGCGGATTCGGTGCCGCGGGTCGTCCACACCTGGCTGCCCAGCAGGATCGCCGGCTTCTCGGCGTGCACCAGGAGGTCGGCGAGCTTCTCGATCGCCTCGGGGTCGCCCGCCGAGCGGGTCGAGGCCCGGTAGTGGCCGGCGGCGGGCACCCTGGCCCTGTCGACCGGCACCTTGGCGTCCAGGACGTCGCGCGGGATCTCCAGGAAGGAGGGTCCCGGTGCCCCGTGGTAGCACTCGCGGAAGGCCATCGACACCATGTCGGCGGCGCGCGCGGTGTCGGGCACTGTCGCGGCGAACTTGGTGATCGGCGTCATCATGTCGACGTGCGGCAGGTCCTGGAGGGACCCCATCTTGTGCTGTGTGTGCGCCCCCTGACCGCCGATCAGCAGCATGGGGGACTCCGCGCGGAAGGCGTTGGCGACGCCCGTCACGGCGTCGGTCGTGCCGGGCCCGGCGGTGACGACGGCGCAGCCGGGCTTGCCGGTGATGCGCGCGTAGCCGTCGGCCGCGTGGGCGGCGACCTGTTCGTGGCGTACGTCGACGACCTCTATGCCTTCGTCGACGCAGCCGTCGTAGATGTCGATGATGTGGCCGCCGCAGAGGGTGTAGATGACCTCCACACCCTCCGCTTTGAGTGCCTTGGCGACCAGGTGCCCACCGGAGATGAGGTTCTGGCTGTTGTCGTCGGGCATGGCGAAGTCCTGTCCCTTCGTAGGGGATTGGGCGCGCTGAAACGCAGCTCAAACGGTGTGCGCGCACTGTTCGTGGATGCCGTCGCGGTACATTGCATACAGTCGACGAATACTGTATGAAGCTTGTTATCCCGCATCCGGTGGGTGGTGTCCAGGGGGCGTGCGGCACTTTTAAGAGGGAGCCGAGATGGACCTGTTCGAGCACCAGGCAAGGGAACTCTTCGAGGAACACGGCATCCCGGTGCCGAGGGCGGAGGTCACCGACTCGCCCAAGGAGGCACGCGGGATCGCCCGCAGGCTCGGCGGCCGCGTCGTCGTGAAGGCGCAGGTCAAGACCGGCGGACGGGGCAAGGCGGGCGGTGTGAAGCTCGCCGCCGACCCCGCCGCCGCCGAACTGACGGCACGGCAGATCATCGGCATGGACATCAAGGGCCACACGGTCGGCACGGTCATGCTGGCCGAACCGGTCGACATCGAGAGCGAGTTCTACGTCGGCTACGTCCTCGACCGGGCGGCCGGCCGGTTCCTCGCCATCGCCTCCGCCGAGGGCGGCATGGAGATCGAGGAGGTCGCCGCACGGCGGCCGCAGGCCGTGGCCCGCGTCCACATCGACCCCGCCGAGGGCGTCACCACGGCCAGGGCCGCCGAGATCGCCGAGGCCGCGGGCCTGCCCCCGCAGACCGTCGACGTCCTGGTCCGGCTCTGGAACGTGCTGGTACGCGAGGACGCCGTCCTCGTCGAGGTGAACCCGCTCGTCCGCACCGCGCGCGGACAGATTCTCGCCCTGGACGGGAAGGTCACCCTCGACGACAACGCGCAGTTCCGGCAGGCCCGTTGGGGGGACCAGCAGGCGGCGCACGACGACCCGCTGGAGGCGGCGGCCGCGGCCAAGGGCCTCAACTACGTCAAGCTGGACGGCGAGGTCGGCGTCATCGGCAACGGCGCCGGGCTCGTCATGTCGACCCTCGACGTGGTCGCCGGCTGCGGCGCCCGCCCCGCCAACTTCCTGGACATCGGCGGCGGAGCCTCCGCCCAGGTCATGGCCGACGGTCTCTCCGTCGTCCTCTCCGACCCCGCGGTGAAGTCCGTCCTCGTCAACGTCTTCGGTGGCATCACCGCCTGCGACGCGGTCGCCGACGGCATCGTGAGGGCCCTGGAGACCGTCCGCGTGACCAAGCCGCTCGTCGTCCGCCTCGACGGGAACAACGCCGCGCGCGGCCGCGCGATCCTCGACGGACGCGCCCACCCCCTGGTCCAGCAGGCCACCACGATGGACGGCGCCGCGCGCCGCGCCGCCCAGCTCGCCGACGCCACCTGAAGGAGACGGACATGGCCATCTACCTCACCAAGGAGAGCAAGGTCCTCGTCCAGGGCATGACCGGCGGCGAGGGCATGAAGCACACCCGCCGCATGCTCGCCGCGGGCACCGACGTGGTCGGCGGGGTCAACCCGCGCAAGGCCGGCCGGACCGTCGACTTCGACGACCGCGCCGTGCCCGTCTTCGGCTCCGTGCGCGAGGGAGTCGAGGCGACCGGCGCCGACGTCAGCGTGGTCTTCGTGCCACCCGCCTTCGCCCGGGCCGCCGTGCAGGAGGCGGCCGACGCCGGCATCGCCCTGGCCGTCGTCATCACCGAGGGCATCCCCGTCCACGACTCGGTCGCCTTCCACGCGTACGCCGCCGCGAAGGGCACCCGCGTCGTCGGCCCCAACTGCCCCGGACTGATCACCCCCGGGCAGTCCAACGCGGGCATCATCCCCGCCGACATCGCCAAGCCGGGCCGCATCGGACTGGTCTCCAAGTCCGGCACACTCACCTACCAACTCATGCACGAACTGCGGGACATCGGCTTCTCCACCTGCGTCGGCATCGGCGGCGACCCCGTCGTCGGCACCACCCACATCGACTGCCTGGCCGCGTTCCAGGACGACCCCGACACCGAACTCGTCGTCCTCATCGGGGAGATCGGCGGCGACGCCGAGGAACGCGCGGCCGCCCACATCCGCGACCACGTCACCAAACCCGTCGTCGCCTACATCGCCGGTTTCACCGCGCCCGAGGGAAAGACGATGGGCCACGCCGGCGCCATCGTCTCGGGCTCCTCCGGCACCGCGCAGGCCAAGAAGGAAGCCCTGGAAGCGGCCGGAGTCCTCGTGGGCGGCACGCCGACCGAGACCGCCCGGCTCGTACTGGACCGGCTCACCGCGGAACGTGACGTCACTCATAGTTGACATGAGGTCACTTACCGGCGCCCCCGGGCCTCGCTAGCGTCCCCCCTTACGACGCCTCCCGTACGCGATGACGGACCACACGTGCCCGCGTACGGGAGGCGGGCCATGAACGACCGCCCCCGACTGTGCACCGAGAGCGGAGCAACCGAATGGCACCGAACCTCACCCTCAAGTCCCACACCTCGTGGGCGCACGCCTGGCAACGCTGCCTCGCCGTCGCGCCGGAGGCCTTCCGGGACGACCGCGTCCTCAACCTCTGGGACGCTGCCTGGCAGGCGGACGGCCGGGCGCTGCCCGCCACCAGCCCCGTCGACGGCAGCCCCGTCGCGGGCCCGCCACGCCTGGACGGCGCCACCGCCCACCGGGCCGTACGCGCCGGCCTCGACCACCACCGCGCCTGGCGCCACGTACCCCTCGGCGAGCGCAGGGCCCGTGTCGCGGCCACCCTCGACGCGCTCACCGAGCACCGTGAACTCCTCGCGCTCCTGCTCGTCTGGGAGATCGGCAAGCCCTGGCGGCTCGCGCAGGCCGACGTGGACCGGGCCATCGACGGCGTGCGCTGGTACGTCGACGGCATCGAGCCCATGGTCGAGGGCCGGGTCCCGCTCGACGGGCCCGTGTCCAACATCGCGAGCTGGAACTACCCGATGAGCGTGCTCGTGCACGCCGTGCTGGTCCAGGCGCTCGCGGGCAACGCCGTCATCGCCAAGGCCCCGACCGACGGCGGCGTCGCATGCCTCACCCTGGCCTGCGCGCTCGCCGCACGCGAGGGGGTTCCCGTCACCCTGGTCAGCGGCGGCGGCCGCGAACTGTCGGAGGCGCTCGTGCGCGCGCCCGAGATCGGCTGCGTCTCCTTCGTCGGGGGCCGCGACACCGGGGCCGCCGTCGCCACCGCCGTCGCCGACCTCGGCAAACGGCACATCCTGGAGCAGGAGGGGCTGAACACCTGGGGCATCTGGAACTTCACCGACTGGGACGCGCTGACGGCCGTCGTGCCCAAGCTCTTCGACTACGGCAAGCAGCGGTGCACCGCCTACCCGCGCTTCGTCGTCCAGCGGGAGAGCTTCGACGACTTCCTCGCCGCGTACCTGCCGGCCGTCCGCACCCTGAAGGTCGGCCATCCGCTCGCCGTCGCGCGGCCCGACGACCCGTACCCGGACCTCGACTTCGGCCCGGTCATCAACGCGGCGAAGGCGAAGGAGCTGCACGACCAGGTCGCCGAGGCCATCGACCGCGGAGCGGTCCCCCTGCACCGCGGCAGGCCGGACGACGCGCGCTTCCTGCCCGGCCAGGACACCGGTGCGTACGTCCAGCCGGTGACGCTCCTCAACCCGCCGCCGTCCTCGCCCCTCCACCACGCGGAACCCTTCGGGCCGGTCGACACCATCGTCCTGGTCGACACCGAGGCCGAACTGCTCGCGGCCATGAACGCGTCGAACGGCGCGCTCGTCGCCACCCTGTCCACGGACGACGAGGAGACGTACGCCCGGCTCGCCCCGCAGGTCAGGGCCTTCAAGGTCGGACACGGCAGGCCCCGCTCGCGCGGCGACCGCGACGAGTTGTTCGGCGGCTTCGGCGCGTCGTGGAGGGGCGCGTTCGTCGGCGGGGAACTCCTGGTCCGCGCGGTGACCCGCGGCCCGGCCGGGGAGCGGCTGCCGGGCAATTTCCCCGACCACCACCTGATGCCGTGACGCGCTGACGCGCGGTGCCGCGTCGCCTTCCGCGCCGACGCGGCACCGCGGTGCCGAAGGCGGCGAGGCGGCACGGCTAGCCGATGCCCTGACGGTCGGGGCGCAGCGCGAAGGCGCGGTCCGCCGCCTCCGGCACGGACCGCTCCACCGCCTCGACCAGCAGGGAGCGGTGCCGGACCAGCGGCGCGCGCCGCTCCGGCGGCACGACCGCCAGCAGGTCGTCGAAGCCCGCCAGCAGCCGCCGGCTGATCTGGGAGGTGACCTGCGCCTGGTGCCCGGTGCACATCCGGACCTCGGCGAACGCGAGGTCGACCAGCTCGGTCCAGTCCGGCACGGGCTGGACCAGCCGGACCGTCCCCGCGCGGTCCCGGTACTGGCAGGTGCCCAGCGGGCGGCGCGCCACCGAGGTGAGGAACTGCACCATGCGGTCCACGGCCTGCACCGCCGTCGTGGGGTCGTTGACCGAGGTCGACAGGGCCCGCAGCGCGATGTCCGACAACTGCCGCAGCCCGAACCCCAGATCCTGGTGGAACGTCCGCTCGGCGCCCACGAACACCCGGAGCCGCGACTCCCGAGGCCCCGCCGGTACGGTCCCGCCGTGGACGGCGATCACCGGGGTGCCCGGCACGACGAAGTCCCCGACCCGGGGGATGAGCCGCAGGACGACCCCGTGCCGGCGCGCGACGCGGACGAGCCGCGTGATGTCCACGTCGCGCAGCACGCCGGCCCGCCCGTGATGGGCGACGAGGTCCGACTCGGGACCGAGGTCGGGCGGCGCCCCGTCGGTGGTGTCGAGCGGCATCCGGGCGACCACCCGCAAGGACTCCGCGGTGACGACGTCGACGACGTGCCCCACCCGCATCAGCCGCAGCGTCGAGTTCACGTACAGCACGAACAGGACGACGCTGAGCCCCACCAGGGTCAGCGTGAGGACCGACTGCACGAGCGGGATGGAGGACACGAGCTCCGGGTCGGAGTGGCTGTCGTACGAGGTGAGCACGAGCAGGGACAGGACGAACGTCGCCAGGAACACCGCGAAGGTGGCCTTGGTGATCCGGCTGCGCACGAACATCCGCACCATCCGCGGGCTGAACTGCCCGGCGGCCATCTGCACGGCGACCAGCGAGATCGTGAACACCACGCCGATGAAGGTCATCATCGCCGCGCTGACCGTCGTGACCACGGTCTTCGCGTCGTTGACGATGCCGAGCAGCTCGGCGACCGCCTCCTCGTCGCCCGAGGAGCGCAGTGCTTCGAGGAGCGCGCTGTCGGCCGCCTCCGCGGCCGTCCACACGATCAGGACGAGCACCAGCGCGGCGGTCGGGGCGAACCAGAACGTGTCCCGCAGATGCTCCCTCAGCGGTGACAGCGGCCTGGGCCGCCGCCCCGGCGGCAGACCCTTGGTCAGCATCCAGTCACCCATGGTGAGACTCTATGCGGCCCCTCCGGACACCCCCGGCAGCCCCCGCCGGACCACGGATATGCAGGTGAAGGCCACTCCGAAAGCTTGGTATTGTTGTCCATGTCGCCGCGGGGGTCGCTCCCGCCGGTCGACAGACACCTTGTCCGGGTGGCGGAATGGCAGACGCGCTAGCTTGAGGTGCTAGTGCCCTTTATCGGGCGTGGGGGTTCAAGTCCCCCCTCGGACACGTTCACGAAATGCCGGTCGAGTCGTATGACTCACCGGTGTTTCGTCGTTTCGGGGGCCTTCGGGTCGCGTGGTCGGTGCGGTGGGAGTCCGGGAGCTGCGCCTCTCACCTGCTGAAACAGTCCGAGCCTGCGCGACGGCTGGTGGCCGTGGCGCAGGCTCGGACTGTCCGCCCGGAAGTGGTTCCGACTGGGTGGACCAGGCGGGCTGAGGGGCGTGGTGTCAGTTCGACGCGCTGCCCGCGACCCACTGGCTCCACGGCATGTTCCAGTCGCTGAGGCCGTTGTCCGGGGCCACGGTGGCCTTGTCCGCCGAGTTCTTGACGACCACGACGTCACCGGTCATCGAGTTGTCGAAGAACCACGCGGCGGGCTGCTTGCCGTCGCCGGCGTTCCGGACGTCCTCCAGGCCGACGCAGCCGTGGCTGGTGTTGACCTTGCCGAAGACGGAGTCGCCGCCCCAGTAGTTGCCGTGGATGAACGTGCCCGAGGTGGTCAGGCGCATGGCGTGCGGCACGGCCTCGATGTCGTAGGAGGGCTTGCCGTCCTTCTCCGTGAGCCCGACGGTCGCACCGTTCATGCGGATCTGCCGGTACTTCTCGGAGATGACCATCCGGCCGTTGTACGTCGGGTGCTCGGCGCTGCCGGACGAGATCGGGATGGTCTTGATCGTCTTGCCGTCGCGCTTGACGGTCATCTGCTTCGTCCTGGCGTCGACGGTGCTGATCTGGCTCCGGCCGATCTTGAACGTGGCCGTCTTCTCGACGCCGTCGAGGGTCATCCTGACCGTGACGGTGGAGCCGGGCTTCCAGTAGTGCTCGGGGCGGAAGTCCAGGCGGCTTCCGGTGAGCCAGTGGCCGACGACCTGCTCGCCGCTGCTGGTGCTGACCTGGATCCTCGACTCCATGGCGGCCTTGGCGGCCTCGTCGCCGAACGTCCTGTCGAAGTTGAATGACACCGGCATGCCCACACCGACGGTCGAGCCGTCCTCGGGGGAGAGGTGCCCGAGGAAGTCGTTGGCCGGGGAGACGGTGGAGATCGCGGCGTTCTCGGTGGCGGAGCGGCCCTTCGCGTCCTTGGCCTCCGCGGCGACCTGGTACCGCGTGGCCTGCGCGAGGGGGCCGTCCGGCATCCAGGAGGTGCCGTCCGCGGACAGGGTGCCCGGAACCTCGCTGCCGGTGGCGATGGCGGTCATGGTCACCTTGGTGAGCGTGCCGTCGCTGACGGTGACCTTAACGGGGGCGTCGACCTCGACGCCGTGCGCCTGCCCGGGCGTGATCCCTATTCGGGCGTCGGAAGCGTCCTGGGTGTCCGCCCGATGTGCCGATGCCCGCGTTTCCGGGCGGGCCCCGGGGTCGCCGGTGGCCGCGAAGCTGGTACCGCCCAGCGCCGTGAGTGCGAGTGCGCCGGCCGCAGCCATCAGCCCGGTGCGTCGGTTGCGTACGGTGATCAAACGCTTCTCCCATGCCGCTGGTCGTTGAATCCCCCGCTGGTTGGCGCAGGGGTAATCAGGTCCAAATAGGCATTTTGGCGCATGAGTCCGTTTTGGTGGGTGGATTGTGGCGGGTTTCACGTGTTGTGTGCACGTCTCCGGGACTCCGCCCGGGGGTCGCACGGCGTGTGATCGACCCCCGCTCCGGCCGCCCTCAGGGCCGCGGGCGTACGGGGTGCTTGCTCATGGTCGAGACGCGGTTGAACCCGTTGATCGTGATGGCCACCCAGATCACCGCCGACGTCTCGTCGTCGGTCAGGGTCGCGCGGGCCAGTTCGTACGCGGAGTCCTGGGCGCGCGCGTCCGCGATGTCGGTGGTCGCCTCCGCGAGGGCCAGCGCCGCCCTCTCGCGTGGTGTGAAGACCTCGGTGTCGCGCCATGCGGCCAGAACGCCGAGGCGCTGCGTGGTCTCGCCCTCACGCAGCGCGGTCCTCGTGTGGAGGTCCAGGCAGTAGGCGCAGCCGTTGATCTGGGACACGCGCATGTTGACCAGTTCCACCAGGATGCGGTCGAGGCCCGCCTCCGCCGCCGTCGCGCCGGCCGCCGCCGAGGCCTGCTTCAGCGCGCGATAGGCCTCGGGACTCTGCTTGTCGATGAAGATCCGCCTGTCCGCGGGGTTCCTCGTCGCGTCGCTCACACCGGCTCCTTCGGTGGACCGTTCCCGGTCCGTGCTCGTTCCGTCGCGTCCGCCGGAACCATGGTCCTATGATCATGACTTGCTTGTTGAACATGTAAGCACCTGGGGTGCGGGAGGCGGCGCGCGGTCACCGGCGTGGCGGGCCGGGGTACCGGTCCCGCTTTCGGTCCCGGTCCCGCTTTCGGCCCCGGCCCCGGTCCCGGTCCCGGTCCCGGTCCGAAGGCTGCTCCGGCCCCGGTGGTCGGGCGGCCCCACGGTTCCTGCGGTCCGGCGGCGCCGCGACTCGGCGGAACATGTTCGAATGCCGCGGCTCGGAGGAGTGGCCGCGGCGGCGGTCGTCCCGCCGAGCCCGAACCGTGGGCGAGCCCTGGGTGGAGTGGTGGGGGCGGTCGGCGGGGGCGTCGTCCGAGTGCGCGAACTCGCCCGGCCTGCACCGCCGTTGGCGATCGGTCGATGTGACTCACGGGTAGCGCGCGGCGGGTGGGGCGACCACTCGCCGGACGCCGCGCCCGTGCCGCCCGGCCGGCTCTCGGTGGGGCGTTCCCGCCGCTATGCTCGCCGGTGTTCGAGTGGCGCATGGGGCCGGTGGGGCAGTTCTTTCCCACCGGGAGGGGCGTGAGGCAGCACGTGTGGACCGGCAGCGATGATCAGCGAGGGGCCGCGAACGCGGTGCGGGGGACCGGGCGTCTGATCGCCGGTCGGTACCTGCTGGGCCGCCGGCTCGGCAGCGGTGGCATGGGCACGGTCTGGCAGGCCCACGACCAGGTTCTCGCACGCGATGTCGCGGCCAAGGAGCTGCACGTCTTCACCCAGGGGGACGAGGACCACCGCCGGTGGCTGCGCCGTGCCCTGCGGGAGGCGCGGATGGTCGCCCGGGTGCCGCACCCCCATGTCGTCGGGGTCCACGACCTGGTCGAGCACGAGGACCGGCTGTGGATCGTCATGGAGCTGGTCGACGGGCCCTCCCTCGGGCAACTCATCGCCCAGGAAGGTGCGTTGGAGCCCCGCCGGGTGGCCGGGATCGGGGTGCAGCTGCTCGGCGCGCTGGAGGCCGTGCACGCCGTGGGAGCACTGCACCGGGACGTCAAACCCGCCAACGTCCTGCTGCGCCGCGACGGCGGCGCCGTACTCACGGACTTCGGCATAGCCGTCCTCGAGGACGGTGACGCGCACTCCAACTCCGGTGAGTTCGCGGGCTCCGCCGAGTACATGGCCCCGGAGCGCGTCAACGGGTCGGAGGTCGGACCCGCCTCCGACCTGTGGTCGCTGGGTGCCACACTCGTCACCGCCGCCACCGGCCGGTCGCCGTTCCACCGCCCGGCCAACGTGGCCACGCTGCACGCCGTCGCCTACGAGGAGCCGAACCTGCCGCCGAGGCTGGGGCCGCTCCTGCCCGTGGTGGAGGCGCTCCTGCGCAAGCCGTCGGAGGAGCGGCCCTCCGCCGCCGACACCCTGACCGCGCTGCGGCGCGTCGCCGACGGTGCCGCGGACCCCGGTCCGCTGCCGCCAGCCACACTGGTGGTCCGGATACCGCACGAAGGGTCCGCCGCGGACCGGGGCCCGGCTCCCGCGCTCCCGGAGGGCCCGAGCCCCGCCCGGCACGACAGTCCGGTTCCGCGTCAGGACGGGAGCACGGCCGGCGCGGCGGGCACGGCCCTCGCGGACGAGGAGACCCTCACCCGTCAGCACGCCCCCTGGGCCGACCACGCCCCTCCCACCTCGCGCTACGACGCGCGGACCGCCGCGGCCCTGGGGCGGCAGGACGGCGGACGGCGCCGTGGGGCCCTCCCGCGGTGGTCGGCGTTCGCCGGCGCCGCCCTCCTCGCGGGTGCGGGCCTCGCGCTGTTCCTCACCGGTACCCCTCCTTTCGACCGAGCGGACCGAGCGGACCGCTCGGGCGCCGGCGACCGCGCGGGGGAGGGCGCCGCGGACGGCGGCGCGGGTCGCTCCTCCGGGACCCCCTCGCCGGCGGCGCCGGTCACGACCACCTCGGTGGTCCGCAGCACGGAGGGCTGGCAACGGGCCACCGGAACCCCCGTCGAGGCAGGCGACACCGTCACCGTCCGCTTCACGTCGGGCCGGTGGACCGTGGACGACCCGGAGATGCCGCCCACCGGGCCGGGCGGCTACGACCCCGCGACCGACCGGGCGCTGGACTTCGCGGCGGCGGACTGCAAGGTGGACGCGGAGGCCCCGTTCGGCGCGCTCCTCGGCCGCTTCGTCGAGGGCGCGCAGGCCGGGGAGACCCGGGTGGTCGGCGACGAGTGGACCTTCGAGGCCGGTGCGGCCGGCACCCTCGAACTCCGGGTCAACGACGCCGACGGGGACTGCCTGAGCGACAACTCGGGCGACCTCGAGGTCACGGTGACGGTCGAATAGTGTGAGCCGATGAACGACACGACCGCGCCGTACCGACTCGTGCCGGGCGCCCCGGACTCGCCGGTGATCCTCCATGTGCCGCACTCCTCGCGGACCGTGCCCCCGCAGGTGCGCGGCGGGATCGTGCTCGACGACGAGGCGCTGGAGCGGGAGTTGGACCACATCACCGACTCGCACACCGCCGCGATCGCAGAGGAGGCCGCCGCGCTGTCGGGGGCGGCGCCCTGGAGGTTCGTCAACCAGCTCTCACGGCTGGTCGTCGACCCCGAGCGCTTCCCCGACGAGCGGGAGGAGATGCGGGCCGTCGGCATGGGGGCGGTCTACACGCGGACCACGCACGGCGAGGTGCTCCGAGCGGCGGACACGGACGAACAGCCCCTCGTCGAGCGGTACTTCCACCCGTACTCGGCCGCCATGACCGACGCCGTGGCCCGGCGGCTGGAGGCGGCGGGGCGGGTCGTGGTCATCGACGTGCACTCCTATCCGACGGGGCGGCTGCCCTACGAACTGCACGGGGACGGGCCGAGGCCGCCCATCTGCCTGGGGACCGACTCCTTCCACACCTCGGCCGAGCTGCTGGCCCTGGCAGAGAAGGCGTTCGGGGACTTCGGGGGCACGGGAGTCGACAGCCCCTTCGCCGGCACCTACGTACCCCTTCGGTACTACGGCACCGAGCGGCGGGTCGGCGCCCTGATGGTCGAGATCAGGCGGGACGTCTACATGACCGAACCGGGCGGGCCCGCGGGTGCCGGACTGGCGCGCGTGGCGGCGGCACTGGCCGGACTCGTCGACGCCGTGACCGAGGCGTCCGGCGCCTGACCCGAACGCCCGCGGCACCGTCCGCCGCCCCCGCGGGGACGCGTGGCCCCCGCCCGTCCGCGCGATGCGGCGGCGCGCGTCCTGGACGTCAAGTCGCCCCGGGAACGCCGGAGTCGGCCGCAGCCGGGCGGAAAACCGGGTGCCGTGAGGCGGACGCGTTCCCTACACTCGCCACAGCACGCGCGCCGCGTCACTTCGCCGCGCGTCCCGTGACCGACGAGAGGAGCCCGGCCATGCGGTACCGCACCGCTGTCGTCGTTCCCCTGTCGCGGTACGAGGTGATCCTCGTGTCTTCGCGGACCCGGTGCCGGCTGCGCGGCCGGGACCGGATGCCCGTCACGAACACCTGATGCCCGCGCCCCTCCGACTCACCACGCCCCGCACGCCCTCGAGCACGACGCTCCGGGTGTCCTCGCGTGCCGTGAGCGCTCCGGGCCGCATCCGTGTCGTACGGGAATCGCGCCGACCCCTGCTCGAAGCTTTCCGAAAGGCCATGGGCCGTGCGTACCGACCTCCACCTCCAGAACACCGTGACCACCACGTCCGACGCGGGCCGCCGGACCGACGCGACCGCGGCGGCGCCCCGTTCCGCCGATCGCGCCGATCCGACGGCAGCCGTCCGCAACCTCGGCATCCTCGCCCACGTCGACGCGGGCAAGACGACCGTCACCGAGCGGATCCTGTACCTCACCGGGACCACGCACAAGCGCGGCGAGGTCCACGACGGCACGACCGTCACCGACTTCGACTCCCAGGAACGCGACCGGGGCATCACCATCTTCGCCGCCGCCGTGAGCTGCACCTGGGACGGCCATCACGTCAACCTGATCGACACCCCGGGCCATGTCGACTTCGCCGACGAGGTGGTGCGCTCGCTGCGGGTGCTCGACGGCGCCGTCGCGGTGTTCGACGCCGTCGCGGGCGTCGAACCGCAGAGCGAGTCCGTGTGGCGCCTGGCCGACCGGTTCGGCGTACCGCGGATCGCCTTCGTCAACAAGCTCGACCGGGCCGGAGCCGACCTCGACACGGCCGTCGCGTCGATCCGGGCACGGCTCCATCCGGCGCCGCTGGCCGTGCAGTTGCCGATCGGCTCGGAGGACGGCTTCACCGGTGTCGTCGACCTGCTGCGCATGCGGGCGCTGGTCTGGCCGGACGGCGGGGACGCGGTCGAGGAGGGCCCCGTGCCCGACGCCCTGCGCGAGGAGGCGGCCACGCGCCGCCGGGCACTGGAGGAGGCGGTGGCGGAACTGCATCCCGGCGCGCTGGAGGAGTACTGCGCCCGTGCGTCCGTCTCCGCGCCGACCCTGGCGGCGGCACTGCGCGACCTGACGCGTTCGGGCGAGGCCGTCGTGGTGCTGTGCGGCTCCGCCTACCGCAACCGGGGCATCGAGCCGCTGCTCGACGCCGTGGTGGCCTACCTGCCCTCGCCCTCGGACGTGCCCGCCGTGCGGGGCACGCACGACGGTTCGGAGCAGGAGCGGGCAGCCGACCCCGAAGCGCCGTTCGCCGCACTCGCGTTCAAGGTGAACGCGACCGCCACCGGGCGGCTCACCCACCTGCGCGTGTACTCGGGAACGATCCGGAAGGGAGAGACCGTGTGGGACGCCACCGCGGGACGCACCGAACGCGTCGGGCGCATCCTGCGGGTCCGTGCCGACCGACACGCCCAGCTCGACCGGGCCGTGGCCGGCGACATCGTCGCGGTCGTCGGGCTGAAGTCGGCCCGGGCCGGGGCCACCCTGTGCGCGCCGGACGCTCCGCTGGTCCTCGAACCGCCCACGACGGCCGAACCCGTGGTCTCCGTGGCGGTCGAGGCCCGCGCGAGCACCGACACGGAGCGCCTGGTGTCGGCGCTGGCGCGGCTCGTCGAGGAGGATCCGTCGCTCGTGGTCAGGACCGACCCCGAGACCGGCCAGACGGTCCTGTCGGGCATGGGCGAACTGCACCTGGAGGTGGCGGTGGAGAAGATCCGGCGCGCCCACGGGCTCGACGCCCGCGTCGGCCGGCCGAGGGTCGGCTACCGGGAGACCGTCGTGCGCGGGGTGTCCGGCTTCGTCCACCGGCACGTCAAACAGGACGGCGGCGCGGGCCAGTTCGCCCATGTCGTCCTCGACGTGGAGCCGCTGCCGGCACCCGAGGGCGCCGACGGCGGCAGCGCGACCGGCTTCGAGTTCCGGTCCGCCGTCGTCGGCGGGCGGGTGCCCCAGGAGTACGTCCGCGCCGTCGAGGCCGGGTGCCGGGACGCCCTGGCCGAAGGGCCGTCGGAGGGCCACCCGGTGACGGGTCTGCGGGTGGTCCTGACCGATGGGGCGACCCACGCGAAGGACTCCTCCGACCTGGCGTTCCGCACCGCGGGCCGGATGGCGCTCCGGGACGCGCTGCGGGTCTGCGCGACGGCCGTCCTGGAACCGGTCGTCGAGGTCACGGTGACCGTGCCCGAGGAGTCCGTGGGCGGTGTCCTCGGAGACCTCGCTGCGCGGCGGGGCCGGGTCTCCGGCTCGGTCGCGAGGGCGGGCACCGTGGTGGTCACGGCCACCGTGCCGCTGGCCGAACTGTTCGGCTACGCGACCCGGTTGCGCAGCCGTACGCAGGGCCGGGGCGTCTTCACCACCCGGCCCACCGGTTACGCGCCGGCTCCGGGCACCGCATCCGGCGGCGCCTCCGACGGGACGCGTGGCCGGTAGCCCGTACCCGGTGGCCGGTGGCCGGCGGCCGGCGGTCGCGCCTCGCGGCATCCGGCAGCCGGCAGCCGGCAGTCGGCATTCGGCAGTCGGTGTCCGACGGCCCGGTGGTCGCCGGGACCGGGGTGCGGGGTCCCGCCCGGAGAAGGGCGGGACCCCGCACGCGTACGGCACCGGCCGGGAGCGCGGGCGGGACGCGATCGCGCGCGGCGGCGGCGCGGGGAGCCGGCCCGGGCGTGGCGGGGAGCCGTCCGGGGCGGGGGCGGTGGGCGGATCAGCGGGCGCCGCGCGGCACCACCAGCCCGCAGTCGTACGCCAGGATCACCGCCTGCACCCGGTCGCGGAGCCCGTACTTCTCCAGGATGTGCGCGACATGCGTCTTCACCGTGGTCTCGCCCACGCCGAGTTCGAGCGCGATCTCCGCGTTGGACAGCCCCCGGGTCAGCGAGCGCAGGACGTCCAGCTCGCGGCCGGTGAGGGCGTCGAGGCGGGACGGCACCTCCGGGGTCGCGGGCGCGGCGAGGTGCGCGAACCGGTCCAGCAGGCTGTGCGTGACGCGGGGGGACAGCACGGCCTCGCCCGCGGCGACCGTGCGGATGGCCTCCACCAGGGAGTCGGCCGGTCCGTCCTTCACCAGGAAGCCGCTGGCGCCCGCCCGCAGGGCGTCCACCACGTGGGCGTCCAGGTCGAACGTGGTCAGGATGACGACACGGGCCGCCGATCCGCTCGCGGCGATGGTCCGGGTGGCCTCGACGCCGTCCATCACCGGCATGCGGATGTCCATCAGCACGACGTCGGGCTCCAGCGCCAGGGCGCTCTCGACGGAGGCGGCTCCGTCCGCGGCCTCGCCGACGACCGTGATGTCGGGCTCGGCCTCGAGGATGAGCCGGAACCCCGTCCGGATCATGGGCTGGTCATCGACCAGCAGGACGCGGATGGACTGCATCAGCCAAGTGCCCTTCGTACGGGAGGTCTTCGGACGTGGGCAGCGGGACGACGGCGTGCACGCAGTAGCCGCCGCCCGGCCTGCCGCCGGTGTGCAGGGAACCGCCCACGGCCCCGACGCGCTCGCGCATCCCGACCAGCCCGTGACCCGGGCCCCCGGCCGGGGCGGGCGGGCGCGGCGCCCCGTCGTCCGGCCGGGGTCCGTCGTCGCACAGCCGGACCGTGAGCCGGTGCCGGTCGGGCTCCCACGCGAGCGTCAGCGCGGTCCGGGTGCGGCCGGCGTGCTTGAGCGTGTTCGTGAGGGCTTCCTGCACGACGCGGTACACGGTGAGTTGGGACCCCGCCGGCAGGTCGGCCGGGGTGCCCGTCGTGGCGAGGTCGACCCGCAGTCCCGCCGCGCGCACGGAGTCGACCAGCGCGGGGATCGCCTCCACGGTCGGCTGCGGCGGCTCCCTGCTGGGGTCGGCCGCGGCCTCCTCGTCGGTGCGCAGCACGTCGAGCAGGCGCCGCAGTTCGGTGACGGTCGCCCGGCCGGTCTCCTCGATCGCGCCGTGCAGTTCGTGGGCCTTCGGGCCGTCCCGGTCCTGGACGCGGTCCGCGGCGATCGTCTGCACGACCATGAGGCTGACGTTGTGCGCGACGATGTCGTGCAGTTCGCGGGCGATGCGCGCCCGTTCCTCCATGACGGCGGCGCGCGCCGTGGCCGTCTGCTCGCGCTCCACGGCCGCCGCCCGTTCCAGCACCTGGTTGCGGACGGCCGCGCGCGCCCGGGCCAGACGGCCGAGCGCCCACGCCGCCACCAGGAGGACCGCCTCGGTCAGCAGCGCGGTGAGCCGGTGGCCGTCCGGGGCGAGCGCCGCCTCGGTCAGGGAGGCGGCCGGGACCAGTACGGCGATCACCAGCGTCGCCGTACGGGGGGTGCCGCGCACCGCGGTGACGAACACGGCCGCGGCGACGCCCACGTACGCGGGGCCGATGGAGGTGCCCTCGGGCCCCGAGAGCTGCGGGACGTAGTGCATCGCCTGGAGGGCGCCCGCGGCCGCCGCCGTCGCCGTCAGCGCGGGCAGCGGGAAGTGCCGGTGGACGACCAGGGGCAGCGCCAGCAGCAGCACGAGGACCGCCCACGTGCTGTCCGGCGCGCGCAGTTCGGGGCCGCCGCTCGGCATCGCGATCGGGGTGATCAGGCCGCCGGCCGCGAGGGCCAGGGCCAGACCCGCGTCGGCCACGGCCGGAGGGACGCGGCGCCCCGCCAGCGTGTCCATCAGGTCCATACGGTCCACGGTAGACGCCCCGCCGGGCCCGCCGGCCTCCCCCGAGGCGGAGAACCCGCCGCCCGTCTCCTCCGCGGAGCCATCCTCCGCAGGGAGGAGGCGCCGGCCTCCGGGGCGGGCGGAACGCGCCCCCGGCTCCTTCACGGGGCGGAGGCCCCGCCGGGATCTCGCCCGGTCGGTGGAGGCGGGGGTTCGGCCGCGCGGCCGAGGCCGCGCCGCGACGGCGCCGATGGACTGGGGCCACCACGGAATCCACCCACGGAACGCCGTACGAGGAGTCGAGGAGCCGAAGTGCGCTCTCGGGACACGCGACCGGACGGGCCCGCCGCGGGCCGGTACGCGGTGCAGTTGACGGACGTGACCAGACGGTACGGCGAGGGCCCCGCGGCCGTCCTCGCGCTGGACGCGGTCAGCGCGGGCTTCGAACCCGGCACGTTCACCGCGGTGATGGGCCCCTCCGGCTCGGGCAAGAGCACCTTCCTGCACTGCGCCGCCGGCCTGGACCGGCCCACCTCGGGGCAGGTGCGGCTCGGCCCGCAGGAACTGTCCGCGCTCCGGGAACGGCGGCTGACCGAACTGCGGCGCACCCGGATCGGCTTCGTCTTCCAGGCGTTCAACCTGCTGCCGTCGCTCACCGCGGAGCAGAACATCACGCTGCCCCTGCGGCTGGCGGGACGGCGGCCGGAAGCGGGCCGTGTCGAGGACATCGCGCACGCGGTCGGTCTGGGCGACCTGCTCGCGCGCCGTCCATCCCAGCTCTCCGGCGGCCAGCAGCAACGGGTGGCCATCGCCCGCGCCCTGGTCACCCGGCCCGAGGTGATCTTCGCCGACGAGCCGACGGGGGCGCTCGACCCGGAGAGCGCCCGGGACGTCCTCGGGCTGCTGCGGCGGGCCGTCACGGACCTGCACCAGACGGTGGTCATGGTCACGCACGACCCGACGGCCGCCGCGCACACCGACCGCGCGGTGTTCCTGAGCGCCGGGCGGATCGTCGACGAACTGACCTCGCCGGGCGCGGACCGCGTCGCGGACCTGCTCTCCGGCCTGCGGAGGGCGGCCTGATGCCGGGCCTGGCCCTGCTGACACTGCGGGCCCGGAAGGGCGGCTTCGCCGGCACGTTCGTCGCCCTGCTGCTGGCCGCCGCCGTCCTGAGCGCCTGCGGAATCCTGCTGGAGTCGGGCATCCGCGCCGGCTCCGCGCCCGAACGCTACGCGGCGGCCGACGTCGTGGTCACGGGACGCCAGGAGGTGGAACTGACCCTGAAGGACCTGGACGGCTCGACCGTCGAGGAGGCTCGGCCGCTGACCGAACGCGTGCCGCTGAAGGCCTCGGTGGCCGGACGGATCGCCTTGGTCGACGGTGTGCGCACGGTGATCGTCGACCGGGGCGCGGCGGTACGGCTCGCCACCGGCGACGGGCGTCCCGTGACGGGACGGCACGGCGCGGCGCCCGAGGCCCACACCTGGTCGGGGGCGCGCCTCGGGGACTTCCGGCTGAGCGCCGGTCACGCTCCCCGGACGGCCGGTGAACTGGTCCTCGACCGCGACACCGCCGCCCGGTCGGGGCTGCGCCCCGGGGACGAGGTCCTGCTGGAGACCGCCTCCGCACCCCGCTCCTTCGAACTGGCCGGGCTGGTCTCGCCGGCGGGCGGCCGCGCGCCCCGGCTGCCCGTGGCGTTCGTGTCCGACGCCGCCATGGACCGGCTCGGGCCCGTGGTCCACGCCGTCGGTGTCCTCGCCGACCCGGGCACCCCGGCCGCGCGGGCCGCCGACGACATCAGGGAGGCGCTCGACGACAGCACGCTCGCCGTGCACACGGGGGAGGGGCGCGGACGCGCGGAGTTCCTCGACGTCACCGTCAGCGGATCGAACCTCGTGGTGCTCGCGGCCGCGGTCGGCGGCAATGTGCTGCTCATCGCCGTCCTGGTGCTGTTCGGCACGGCCTCGCTGTCCGTCCGGCACCGCCGCAGGGAACTCGCGCTGCTGCGGGCCATCGGCACCACGCCCGGCCAGATCCGCCGCCTCGTCGCCATCGAGGCCGCCGTCACGGGACTGGCCGCCGGGGTACTGGGCTGCCCGCTCGGCCTGCTGCTCGTGCACCTGCTGCGCGACCGGTTCGCCGGACACGGCATCGTGCCGCCCGACTTCGGGCTGGTGGTCGGCCCGCTGCCCTTCCTCGGCGCGGTGCTCGTGACCGTGCCGACCGCGCTGGCCGCCGTCCTCGCGGCCTCCCTGCGCGTCTCCCGGATCCGGCCCACGGAGGCACTCGGCGACACGGCGCCGGAGTCCCGGGGGCCGGGGCGCCGGCGCGTGGTCACCGGCGGGGTGCTGCTGGTCCTGGCGGCGGGCGTCTTCGTCACCGGGGCGGCGCGGGACACCGACTTCTTCACGCTCGTCGGGCTCGCCAACTCCCTCGTACTGCTGCTGGTGATCGCCGTGGCCGTGCTCGGCCCGCTCGTCGCCCGGGCCGCCGTGGGACTTCTCGGCCCTCTCGTCGGCAGGACGGGGGTCACCGGGTACCTCGCGGCGGCCAACACCCGCGCCGACGCGCTCAGGTTGGCCGGCGCCATCGTCCCGCTCGTGCTGGCGGTGTCGTTCGCCGCGACCGTGGTCTTCGCCCAGACCACCGGTCTGAGGGAGTCCGCCGACCAGTTGCGGTCCGGTCTGGTCGCTGACCACGTCATCACGGCACCGAACGGTGTGTCACCCGAACTGGCTTCCGAGGTGCGGGACTTGGCGGGCGTACGATCGGCGACGGGGCTGGTGCGGTCCCAGGTCGTCGGAGTGGGCACCCTGCTGGGCGCCCAGGAGGCCGTCTCGCTCGGCGCGCAGGGCGTGGACCCGCGGGCACTCGGCGAAGTCCTCGATCTGGGCACGCGCGAAGGGGACTTGACCGCGCTGTCGGCCTCGACGGTGGCCGTCAGCACCACCACGGCCTCCTGGCTGGGCCTCGGCGTCGGGGACACCGCGCGGCTCACCCTGGGCGACGGCACACCGTTCCGCGGGCGGGTGGTCGCCGTGTACGAACGCGGCTTCGGCTTCGCCGACGTGACCCTCGACCACGACCTACTGCTCGCGCACACCACACGCAGGGCCGACGAGTCGGTCCTCGTCCGTTCCGGGGGACCGTCCGGCGGGCGTGCGGGCGCCGCGGTGTCGGGGCTGCCCGAGGCGCTGGCCGCCGTCGCCGCGGACCATCCGGGGGCCGTGCTGCGGGACGGGCTCGCGGTCGACGAGCAGTTGACGGAGCAGCGGGCGAACGCCTGGGTCAACTACCTCGTGGTCGGCCTGGTCATCGCGTACACGGGGATCACGGTCGTCAACACGCTCGCGATGGGCACGGCGGCCCGGCGGCGGGAGTTCGCGCTGCTGCGGCTGTCCGGCACGGCCCGCCGCCAGGTCGCGGCCATGATGTGGAAGGAGAGCGCGGTCGTGGTAGTGGCCGGGGTGGGGGTCGGAACGCTGCTGTCGCTGTTCCCGCTCGCCCTCGTCTCGCTGGCGGTGAGCGGTTCGCCGTGGCCCGCCGTGCCCGGCCTCGGCTACCTCGCGATCGCGGGAGGGACGGCGGTCCTCGCGGTGGCGGGCACGATGGTCCCCACGCATGTCCTGCTCGGGATCAGGCCGGTCGAGGCGATCGGGTCGAAGGAGTAGCCGACGCCGCCGTGCGGTCGCCCCGCCGCCCGGGCGCCCGGAGGCCCGGCGGTGCGACCACGAGTCGGACGCGGCCCGGTGGGGCTTGCGCCCGGGCGGAATCGGCCCGACCTGGCGTCTGCGCCCGGTGACTCCGGGCAGCTCCCGGTGGCCTGACCTGGCCTGACCTGGCCTGACCTGGCCGGCACGGCTGGTCCTGGTCGCCCGGTGGGCCGGTGGCTCCGGGAGGCAGCCCGTGGCCTGGTCGCCCGGTGACTCCGGGCAGCCCTCCGTGGCCTGGCGGGTCCCGGTGATCCCGGTGGTCCCGGTGGTCCGGTCGGCCGACGGAGACGCGCGGCGCCCGGTGGGCCGGTGGCTCCGGGCAGCCCCCGTGGCCTGGCGGGTCCCGGTCGCCCGGTGATCCCCGTGGTCCCGGCGCTCCGGTCGCCCGACGGAGACGCGCGGGAGGGCGCCCGCACGGCTCCGGGCCGTGCCGACGCCCTCCCGTGTGTCCGAGCGTGTCCGGGTCGCCGCCACGGCGTCCGGCCGGAGTCAGCTCCGCGCGCCCACCGCGGTGGGCCGGCGCACCGGCTCGACGTGCTGTCCCTCCGGACCGGTGAGCCCGGCCGGCTCGGCGGCCTCCTCGCGCGTCGCGGCCCGGCCGGCCTCCTGCCGGGTGCGGTGGCGCACTTGCCGCAGCCAGCCGATGTCCCGTCCGAACGACCAGGTCAGCAGGGCCAGGGCCAGCGCGGCGACCGCCACCGTCAGGGCGTACGACAGGATGCCCGAGCCCGCGAGCAGCAGCAGGACACCCTGGAGGGCGGCCACCGTCTTGCGGGCGGTGCTCGGCGGCAGGGTTCCGTTCAGCCAGGGCAGGAACCTGGCGGCCGCCACGAAGGCGTACCGCATGGCACCGATCAGCAGGACCCACGGGCCGACGATCGTCGCCACGTACACGCTGAGCACCAGGATGAGGAACGCGTCGACCTCCATGTCGAAGCGGGCGCCCAGCGCGGTGGACGAACCGGTGCGGCGGGCGACCTTGCCGTCGACCGCGTCGAGGATCAGGGCGACCGCGGTGAGGGCGACCAGGACCGTGATGGGCGGAGGGCTCTGGAAGGAGTCCGCGACGAGGGCGGTCACCCCGCCGACGAGGGTGGCCCGGCCCAGGGTCACCCGGTTCGCCGGCCCGAAGGACCGGGGGCGGGAGCGGTGCAGGGCGCGCGAGAGCACCGCCCACGTCGCGAGAGCGAACGCCAGCCCGGTGAGCCAGCCCGCGGGGCCCATGCCGATCGCCGTGCCCAGCACGGTCAGCAACAGGATCTGCACGCCCGCTCCCACGGCCGTCTCCTGCTGCAAGAGCCTCGCGTCGTACGTGTTGTTCAGGGCCACCGCACATCCTCCGGCCAGGTGACAGAGACGATCATTGCCGCGTACCTTGTGCGCGGCTTCGCAAAGGTCGGTACGTGCCTCGCCGCCCGATCGTTCAGCACCACTCTTCAGGAGGATGTCGAAATGGACCGCTCCGCCCGCGCCTTCTGGCTCGGTTCACCCGGACGTGGCGAGATCCGCGACGTCGACCTGCCCGCGCCCGGCGAGGGGGAGGTCCTGGTGCGCGCGCTCTTCTCCGGAGTCAGCCGGGGCACCGAGACGCTCGTGTTCAGGGGCGGGGTGCCGGAGAGTCAGCACGCCGCCATGCGGGCGCCCTTCCAGGAGGGCGACTTCCCCGGACCGGTCAAGTACGGGTACCTCAGCGTCGGTGTCGTCGAGGAGGGGCCCGCCGAACTCGTCGGCCGTACCGTCTTCTGCCTCTACCCGCACCAGACGCGGTACGTCGTCCCGGCGAGCGCCGTGACGCCCGTCCCCGACACCGTGCCGGCCTCGCGCGCAGTGCTCGCCGGAACCGTGGAGACGGCGGTCAACGCCCTGTGGGACGCGGCGCCGCTGCTCGGCGACCGGATCGCGGTGGTCGGTGCCGGCATGGTCGGCGCGAGTGTCGCCGCGCTCCTCGCCCGCTATCCCGCGGCCAGGGTGCAACTCGTCGACGCGGACCCGGCGCGCGCGGAGATCGCCCGGGCCCTCGGCGTCGACTTCGCGCTGCCGGGCGACGCCACGGGCGACCTCGACCTCGTCGTCCACGCCAGCGCCACCGAGGCCGGGCTCGCCCGTTCGCTCGAACTGCTCGCCCCGGAAGGGACGGTCGTCGAGCTGAGCTGGTACGGCGACCGGCGGGTCAGCCTGCCGCTCGGCGAGGCGTTCCACTCCCGCCGCCTGGTCGTACGCAGCAGCCAGGTCGGCACGGTCTCCCCGGCCAGGGCGTCCCGCCGCACCTACGCGGACCGGCTCGCGCTCTCCCTGGACCTGCTCGCCGACGAGGCGTTCGACGCGCTGATCACCGGCGAGTGCGCCTTCGACGAGCTGCCGGAGACGATGGGGGCGCTGGCCTCGGGGGAGACCACGGCCCTGTGCCACCTCGTGCGCTACGACACCGAGGACACCCCGAACCGACCCGAACCGGTCTGACCGAGCCGGCCCCACCGGGTCCGGCCCACCCGGTCCGGCTCACCCGGTCCGGCTCACCCGGTCCGGCTCACCCGAGCCGGCCCACCCTGTCCGGATCGACCCGGCCCGACCCCGACCGGTCCGCCTCCGCTGCATCCACCGTCCGCATCCGGCCCGAAAACGTTCGTACCGATCCCTGAACCCCCGCCCCGACCCCGCCCCCGACCCCGCCCCCCGTGCCCGATCCGTCCCCCGGCCGTGAAGTCGCCGCCCCGGCCACGAGCCGGCAACCGAGAGTCAAGTCCGAACCCCGTCAAGCACGTTCGCACCACGCGCCCACCTGGCACCCCCACCCGGGACAGCACGTCCGAAACTCCGACCCGAACCCCCTGAACACGGAGAACGGACCGGCCGTACTACACGGCACGCCCCGGCAGAGGGGTCAGACGCGCCGCACCTGGAGGGTCGTCCGTTGTTCAGCATCACCGTCCGCGATCACCTGATGATCGCCCACAGCTTCCGCGGAGAGGTCTTCGGACCCGCGCAGCGCCTGCACGGAGCGACGTTCCTCGTGGACGCCACCTTCCGGCGCCCCGAGCTGGACGACGACAACATCGTCGTCGACATCGGACTGGCCACCAAGGAGCTGGGGGAGGTGGTCAGCGAGATGAACTACCGCAACCTCGACGACGAACCGGTGTTCGCGGGCACCAACACCTCGACGGAGTTCCTGGCCAAGGTGGTCGCCGACCGCCTCGCCGAACGGATCGGGAAGGGCGCGCTCGGCGAGGGCGCCCGAGGCCTCACCGGCCTCACCGTGACCCTGCACGAATCGCACGTCGCCTGGGCGAGTTACGAGCGTGAGCTGTGAGGAACCACGCCGACATCATCCCCATGTCCCTGCGCGCCATGCACTTCGTGATGCCCGGCGGGGTCGACGACCCGGCGAAGCCGAGCGGCGGCAACAGCTACGACGTCCGGGTGAGCCTGGACCTGCCCGGCTTCGGCTGGCAGGTCCACAAGCACGCCGTCGACGGCGGCTGGCCCCACCCCGGCGCGCAGGCCCGGGCCGAACTCGCCCGCGTCCTCGCCGAACTTCCCGAGGGGACCGTCGTCCTCCTCGACGGCCTGGTCGCCTGCTCCGTCCCCGAGATCATCGCGGCGGAGACCGAACGGCTGCGCCTGGCCGTGCTGGTGCACCTGCCGCTCGGCGACGAGACGGGACTCACCCCCGAGGTCGCGGCGGACCTCGACGCCCGCGAACGCGCCACCCTGCGCGCCGTGCCCGCCGTGGTCGCCACCAGCGAGTGGGCCGCCCGCAGGCTGGTCGCGCACCACGGGCTCGCGCCCGACCGGGTCCATGTCGCCGCCCCCGGCGCCGACATCGCGCCCCTGGCCCCCGGCACCGACGGCGTGTCCCGGCTGCTGTGCGTCGCCTCCGTCACCCCGCGCAAGGGCCAGCACCGACTGGTTGAGGCGCTCGCCACCGTCACCGAACTGCCCTGGAGCTGCGTCCTCGTCGGCGGTCTCACCCACGACCCCGAGTACGTGTCCGAGCTCCGGGACCTGATCGGGCGGCACGGGCTCGGTGACCGGCTGCGCCTCGCCGGCCCCCAGCAGGGCGCCGAACTCGACGCGAGCTACGCCTCCGCGGACCTCATGGTCCTCACGTCGTACGCCGAAACATACGGAATGGCTGTCACCGAGGCGCTCGCGCGCGGCATCCCCGTCCTCGCCACGGACGTCGGCGGGCTCCCCGAGGCGGTCGGGCGCGCGCCCGACGGCGGGGTGCCCGGCCTCCTCGTACCCCCGGAGAACCCGGCCGCGCTCGCGGCCGAGCTGCGCGGCTGGTTCGGCGAGCCCGACGTGCGGCGCAGGCTGAAGTCCGCGGCGCGCGCCCGCCGCGCCTCCCTCGACGGCTGGGCCACGACGGCCCGGAGTCTGTCGGGTGTACTGGGGCGATTGAGGGCAGAAGCAAGCAGGGGGGCGGCATGACCACGAGCACCACGCCGTCCGGGACTCCCGGACACGGCACGACGACAGCGGCACCGGAAGCCGGCGGGCCGGCCTCGGCCGACTCGCGGGGTCACGGCGAGGAGAACGGGTCCCACGTGCCGGAACGCGACACCGGAACGATTCGCCTCGGCGACCGAGGGCGGAGCGAGGCCACCGACGAGGTCCCGCGCTTCGCCCCCGAATGGCTCCAGTTGCGCGAGAGCGCCGACGCGGCCGCCCGTGCGGCCGACCTCCTCGACCCGCTGCGCATCCGGCTCGCGAACCTCCCGAAGCGGGCCAACGGATTCGTCATCCACGACCTGGGCTGCGGCACCGGGTCGATGGGCCGCTGGCTCGCGCCCCGGCTCGACGGACCCCAGCACTGGGTGCTGCACGACCGCGACCCGTACCTGCTGCACTTCGCCGCCGTCGGTTCGCCGAAGTCGGCCGCCGACGGCAGCCGGGTCACCGTGGAGACCCAGCGCGGCGATGTCGCGCGCCTGACCTCGGACGCACTGGCCGGTGCCTCGCTGGTGACGGCCTCCGCCCTGCTGGACGTCCTCACCACCGAGGAGATCGACGCGCTCGCCGCGGCCTGCGCGGGCGCCGGCTGCCCCGCGCTGCTGACCCTCTCGGTCGTCGGCCGTGTCGAACTCACCCCGGCCCACCCGCTGGACGCCGAGATCGCCGCCGCCTTCAACGCGCACCAGCGCCGCGGCGACCTGCTCGGCCCCGACGCCGTCGACGCCGCCTGCGACGCGTTCGCACGGCACGGCGCGACGGTACGGGTGCACCCCAGCGCGTGGCGCCTCGGTCCGGACGAGTCCGCGCTGAGCGCCCAGTGGCTGGAGGGCTGGGTCGGTGCCGCCGTCGAGCAGGACCCCGAACTGGCCCCCCGCGCCGAGGAGTACCTCCGCGAGCGCCTCGCGCAGTGCGCCGCGGGCGAGTTGAACGCCGTGGTCCACCACTGCGACCTGCTCGCACTGGCCCGCCCGACAGGGGGAGCCTGATGGGCGCGCAGGCCATGGCGGACGAGGCCCGGGCAGCCGCCGTGGACGACGCACCGTCGTCCACGGCCGGTGACGGCGGCACGGAGGGGCGGACCGCCCGGGCGCGAGTCGATGCGCGCCCGGACGTCCCGGCCCTCCGGCCCCGTGCCGGTCGGACCCGCCTCGCCGCGGGTCTCCGGGCCGGCCTCGGCTCCCGTGTCCTGCGCACCCACTTCGGCACGGTCGCCGGAATCGTCATCCTCACCGTGCTGACCTGGCGGCTGGGCACCGGCGTCTTCGTCGAGGGCCTGCGCCGCATCGACGGGCCAACCGTGCTGGCCGCGCTCGGCATCGGCCTGCTCACCACCGTGTTCAGCGCCTGGCGCTGGTGCGTGGTGGCCCGCGGCATGAAGCTCGGGCTGCCGCTGGGAGCAGCCGTCGCCGACTACTACCGGGCGCTGTTCCTCAACGCGGCGCTGCCCGGCGGCGTGCTCGGGGACGTCCACCGCGCCGTGCGGCACGGGCAGAGCGCCGGGGACGTCGGGCGCGGAGTGCGCGCGGTCGTCCTCGAACGGGTCGCGGGGCAGGCCGTCCTGGCCCTGGTCGGCGTGAGCGTGCTGCTCACCGTGCCCTCGCCGGTCCTCGACCGGACACGGCACCTCGCCGTGCTGCTGGCCGCGGTCTCGCTGTGCGGTGCGGCCGGGGCCGTGGTGCTGCGCACGAGGCGCGGGACGCGCGTCCCGCGCCGGTTCCCGGCCGTGCGCGGCGCGCTCACCGAGGCCCGCGGGGCCCTGCTCGCGCGGGGCAGCTGGCCGGGTGTCGCCCTGTCGTCCGTCGTCGTCCTCGCGGGGCACGTGGCGATGTTCCTGCTGGCCGCACGGGTGGCCGGATCGGACGCCCCGGCCGTCGAACTGGTGCCGCTGGCACTGCTCGCGCTGATCGCGATGGGGCTGCCGCTGAACGTCGGCGGCTGGGGGCCGAGGGAGGGCGTCACGGCATGGGCGTTCGGCGCGGCCGGTCTGGGAGCCGCGCAGGGACTGACGGTGGCCGTGGTCTACGGGGTGCTCAGCCTCGTGGCGAGCCTGCCCGGCGTCGCGGTCCTGTTCGGACGGTGGTACGCGGGGCTGCGGCGCCCGCGGGTGGACAGCGCGGCGGCCGAGCCGGGCCCGGACTCCGAGGTGGAGTCGCCGGGGACCCGGATCGCGGTCCGCGCCGGAAGGGACGGGGACAGTCAGTGCCGATCAGTTACGGCCGGAAGCCCGGTCTCCGATGTCAGCAGCGAGAAGTACGCTCCGAAGGAGCCGGCCAACGAGGCGAGGATCTCCTTCCCCTTCTCGGCGGACGCCCTCGAAGGGCGCCCGATGACACCGGACTTGGTATAGGCGGACATGCCGAGGGCCAGCAGATGCCTGCGGTCGTCGGCGACGAAGTCGGAGGTTTCGTAGCCGGGCCTGACGAATTCCGGATCGGTGTGCAGCAGAATGGAGGTCTCGATTTCCCCCGCATGCATATCGCTGAGCAACGAGGTCTGTATCCCGGAACTCTCCCGCGCCGCTTCCCAGTCCTCGGCCGCCGGGAAGAGAGCCATCCGCGCACCGGCGGCGGTGGATTCCTGAACGACGTTGCCCAGTACGTAGTTTCCGCCGTGTCCGTTGACAAGAACGAGGGTGTCCACACCCGACCTGCGCAGCGAGTCGGCGATGTCCCGCACCACCGCATGAAGAGTCACGGAGGAAATGCTCACCGTTCCCGGCCAGGCCGCGTGTTCGTGCGAGCAGGAGATCGTCACCGGAGGAAGGAGGTGAACGGGGAATGCGGAAGCCACCTCCCGGGCGATCGCGCAGGCGACGAGCGTGTCGGTCGACAGCGGAAGATACGGTCCGTGCTGCTCGAAGCTGCCCACGGGAAGCACGGCGACCTGCCGGGCGACACCGGCGCCTCGTGCGCGCACATCCTCCGTGGTGTCCCCCGGCAAGGGGCCTGACACCGTGAACCGAGTTTCCGAACCGTCCGAATTGACCATGTTCTCGCGACCTTTCGTCTCTGCTTAGGAACCAGAATCATGACAGAAATAGATGGCGTGCTCGCCGGGAAAGTCCACCCCTCAGGTGTCGAACGGGTCGTGATTGCCCCGCTGCCCACGGTGTACGGCCATTTCCAGGCCGTCGGATACCTGGACCGTGATCGCGGAGACGAACAAGTTGCCCTGGTGTACGGCGACATACAGGAACAGGGAATGCTCACCCGGCTGCACTCCGAGTGCCTGACCGGGGACGCGTTCGGGTCCCAGCACTGCGAGTGCGGGCCCCAGCTCACCACCGCCCTGCGGGAGATCGCGGCCAACGGCAGCGGCATCCTCGTCTACCTGCGCGGGCACGAGGGCCGCGGCATCGGGCTGCTCGCCAAGCTCCAGGCGATGAAGCTCCAGGCGGAGGGGCTCGACACGGTCGAGGCGAACCTCGCCCTGGGACTGCCCGTGGACGCCCGCGACTACGGCGTCGCCGCGAACATCCTGCACGACCTCGGCGTCCGCTCGGTGAGACTGCTGTCCAACAACCCCCGCAAGCGCGAGGCACTGCTCCGCAACGGCATCAGAGTCGACGAGCAGGTGCCGCTGCTCATCCCGCCGTGCGAGGACAACATCACCTACCTGCGGACCAAGCGCGAGCGCCTGGACCACGACCTGCCCCACCTGGACGCGGTGGTCGGCCACCGGGCCTGAACCCCGCAGCCGCCCCGCGCGCCGCCGACCTCCCCGGCGGCGCGCGGCGGCGGGCCGACCGAACAAGCGCGCACCCGGGGCCGCGCGGGATCGCGCGGCAGGCCCGTCGGGGTGCGGGTACCGCGCGGGGCCGTCACCCGGACGCGCCGGTGGAGTGACACCGGCGCGGGCGTGGGAAAGGTACAGAGGACGACCGACGACGTCCTCCACCCCTCCCACGACGAGGTGACCGCCCTGCCCGGCACCGACACCGCGATCGAGTCCCGGCGCGCCCGGCGCGCCCGCTTCACCCGACCCCGGAGCACCGGGCACGGGCCGCCCGGCTGCTCGCCGCCGAACTCGGCACTCCCGTCACGGCCGTCGACCCGGCGGGGGAGGCCGTGAGCGCGATGCCGCTGGTCCACGCCCGCACCCTCGACCGCACCCCCGGCGTCCTCGGCGCACGGCTCGCCCGGGTCCGCACGGCCGTGAGAGCAGTGTCCTTCGCACCGGACCGCCGCGAGGCCGACGCCGCCCGCGCCCGGGAGCCGGCGTGAACGCCCCGCCCGCACGCGCGGAGGTCGTCGTGATCGGCGGCGGAGTGATGGGCACGAGCATCGCCTACCACCTGGCCCGGGCCGGCGTCGAGGACGTGCTGCTGGTCGAGCGGGGCGAACTGGCGTCGGGCTCCACCTCGCGCGCCGCGGGCGGTGTGCGCGCCCAGTTCTCCGACGAACTCAACATCCTGCTCGGAGCGCGGAGCCTGGAGGCCTTCGCCCGCTTCGAGCGGGACACCGGCCAGGACATCGGGCTGCACCGCGTCGGCTACCTCTTCCTGCTGTCAACGCCCGAGGACGTCGCGTCGTTCGAGGCCGGGGTACGACGGCAGAACGCCCTCGGCGTACCCAGCCGTATGACGGACCCGGCAGAGGCCCGCCGCCTGTCGCCGCTGATCGGCACCGAGGGACTGCTGGCCGCCGCCTTCTCCCCGGACGACGGCCACTGCACCCCCGAGGCCGTGGTGCACGGCTACGCCGCGGCGGCCCGCCGCCACGGCGCGACCCTCGTACGGCACTGCGAGGTGACCGGTGTCGAGACCCGCGGCGACGCCGTCACGGCCGTCGTCACCGACCGCGGCCGGATCGCCACCTCCACCGTCGTCTGCGCCGCGGGCGCCTGGTCGAGGGCCGTCGGGGCGATGGCCGGCGTGGACCTCCCGGTGGAGCCGCTGCGCCGTCAGATCGCCGTCACCGGACCGGTTCCCGGCCTGCCGCCCCGCCTGCCCATGACCATCGACTTCACCAGCAGCCTGTACTTCCACGCCGAGGGCCCCGGTCTGCTCCTCGGCATGTCCGACCCCGACGAGAGCACCGGCTTCGCGACCGGGACGCACGACCGCTGGATCCCGCGCCTGTGCGCCGCCATGGAGCACCGCGCCCCCGCCCTGCTCGACCTGCGCAGGACGGGCGGCTGGGCGGGCCTGTACGAGGTCACCCCCGACCGCAACGCGCTGATCGGCGAGGCGCGTTCGGTCTCCCGCTTCCTGTACGCGACCGGGTTCTCCGGACACGGATTCCTCCAGGGACCCGCCGTGGGCGAGGTCGTCCGCGACCTCTTCCTGGGGCATGATCCCTTCGTCGACATCACCCCGCTGCGTGCCGAACGGTTCGCCGCAGACGCCCCGCGACCGGAGGTCAACTGCGTATGAGCGAGCTTCACCTGTGGCTGCGCCACGAGACCCGTACGACCGAGCGGCGCACCCCGGTCGTGCCCGCGGACGCCGGTCGGCTCGTCGGGAGCGGCGTGACGCTGACCGTCGAGGAGTCCCCGCAGCGGATCTTCCCGGTGGAGGAGTACGAGGCGGCCGGCTGCCGGATCGTCCCGGCCGGCTCCTGGACCGGCGCGCCTCCGCGGGCGGTGGTCGTCGGCCTCAAGGAACTCCCGGACGAGCCGGCGGAGTTGCGGCACCGGCATGTCTTCTTCGGGCACGCGTACAAGGAGCAGCCGGGGGCGCGGGCCCTGCTGACCCGGTTCGCCGCCGGGGGAGGGGCGCTCTTCGACCTGGAGTACCTGGTGGACGAGCACGGGCGCAGGCTCGCCGCGTTCGGCCACTGGGCGGGCTACGTGGGCGCCGCGCTGGCCGTCCTGCACCACCGGGGCCGGCTGACGGCCCCGCTGCGCCCCACCTCGAAGGAGGAACTCGACGAGGCGCTGCGGCCCGTCCCCGGGGAGGACCGCCTCGACGCGCTGGTGATCGGCGCGCTGGGCCGCTCGGGCGTCGGCGCGCGCGCCGCGCTCGCCGAGGCCGGCGCCGCCCCCACCTGCTGGGACGTCGCCGAGACCCGAGACCTGGACCGCGCGGCCCTGCTCGCGCACGAGCTGATGGTCAACACCGTCCTGACCACCGGGCCCGTCACCCCCTTCCTCACCGACAAGGACCTGGACGAACCGGGCCGCCGGCTGCGCACGGTGTGCGACGTGACCTGCGACGTCGGCTCCCCTTACAACGTCCTGCCGGTCTACGACACGGTCACCGACTGGACGGACCCCGTACGGCGTCTCCACGAGCGGCCCGTCCTCGACCTCGTCGCCATCGACAACCTGCCCTCCCTGCTGCCCCGTGAGGCCAGTAGGGACTTCTCGGCCGCGCTGGCGCCCCGGCTGCCCGCCTTTGCGTCGGGCGGGGAGTGGGAGCGCTGCCGGGACAGGTTCGACGAGACGTGCCGCGCACTCGGACTGACGGAGGGATGAGCCCGCGATGAACGCTCCGAGCGCAGTCCCCGCCTCCGGCACCGTCCACTGGATCGGCGCCGGCCTCTCCACGGGCAGCGGCCTCGCCGCGCTCGTCGACTCGGGCGCCCGCGTACGCCTGTGGCACCGGACGCGGGAGCGGGCCGTGCAAGCCCTCGCGGCCCTCGGGCTCACCGGGCGCGCGGAGCCCCGCGCCCTCACACCCCCCGCGCTCACCGCCGAACTGGCGCCCGGGGACGTCGTGGTCTCGATGCTGCCCGCGACCGGGCACGCGCCGCTGCTGGCGGCCTGTGTGGCGCGTGGGGCCCACTTCGCGTGCTCCAGCTACGTCTCCGACGCGGTCCTCGAACACGTCCCGGCGGCGCGGGAGGCGGGGCTCGTCGTCCTCACCGAGGCGGGACTCGACCCGGGCATCGACCACCTCTTCGCGCACTCGCTGATCGCGAGAGCCCGGGAGCGGCTGGGCACCGGGACCGCCGAGGCCGACCTCACCTCCTACTGCGGTGGCGTCCCCGCGGTCCCCAACGCCTTCAGGTACCGCTTCAGCTGGGCTCCGACCGGAGTCCTCAACGCGCTGCGCTCGCCCGCCCGTTACCTGGAGGACGGGGCCGAGACGACGGTGGAGCGGCCCTGGGAGGCCACCCGGCCGCACCTGGTGGACGGCGAGCCGTTCGAGGCCTACCCGAACCGCGACAGCCTCCCGTTCCTCGCCCAGTACGGACTGCCGCGGGCCTGGACGCCCCGTACCTTCATCCGCGGCACCCTGCGCCTGGACGGCTGGCTCGACGCCTGGCAGCCGGTCTTCGAGGAACTCCGCGGAGGGGACGACGAGCGGATCGCCGGGCTCGCGGCGGAACTGGCGGCCCGCCACCCGATGACCGGCGCCGACCGCGACCGGGTGGTCCTCGCCGTCTCGCTCGACGTGCGCGACGGCTCGGGACGGACCTGGTCGGGCCGGTACCTGCTGGACCAGGAGGGGGACGCGCGGGAGAGCGCGATGGCCCGCTGCGTGTCCCGTACGCTCGCGCTCGGCGTGCGGCACGTCCTGGACGGCGATCTGCCGCCGGGACTCAGCAGGGCGGCGGAGACGGCCGAACGGTCCGAGCGGTGGCTGTCCGAACTCGCCGCCGAGGGGCTCGACTTCGGTCTGCGAACGGACGAGCCGGCCTGACCTGACCCCCCGGGACGTCACCCCGGGACCCGGCTCCGGGCGGTCCGGGTCGGGTGGACGGTCCGGGCCGACCGGGTTTTCAGGATTGTCCGAGCCGTCCGAGCCGTTCGAGCCGTCCGAGTTGTCCGGGCCGTTCGGTCGAGGGCCGGGTGCACTCGGCGCACCGGTTCGCGCGTGGGCCTCCCTGAGCCGCCGTCAGGACGCGCATCCGGCAGGCCCGGTTCGGCCGCGGGCGATGTGCGTCGAGGGGCGATGTGCGCCGACTGCGGCCCCCGGTGCGCGCGTCGGGTTCCGCGTTTCCCTCCGACCCGCCGCGCAAACCCCGTTCGCCCCGTCGCGCGGCCCGTTCGACGTGAGATGTGCGACACATCCGTGACGGGACACGGAACCCAGGTACCCGGGAACAAGAGCGTCGTCCGCACCGGGACGGCGTCGCGGTCCGGCCGGGCCGGCACCGTCCGGCCGGGACGCCCGGCCCCGCGCGGGGCGGGTCCCCGTCCCGGGGCGAACGGTGCGCCGTCCGGCTCCGGTTGGCGGACGTGACGGGTGAGAGGGAGGTGTTCTCCGGATGAAACGCGAGGCCAGAGCCCTGCGGACACGACGGGCCGGGCTGCCGCGGCATGCCGACCGGCCGGTCCGCGGTCACCCGGACGGCGCCTTGGGCGACCACCAGACGCTCGGGCGCGCCCGCGCGCCGACCTCCGCGCGGCCCCGGATCCGTACCTCCGGGGCATACGTCCTACGAGGTGGACGCCCGCCCTGTGCGCGCAGGACGGCGGGAGCCGGAGCCGTTCACGGACCGTACTCCTCCGATGACTACGCAGAGTAAGGCAACCATTCTCCAGTTCGATTCGTATATCTCCGTGGAAGCCCAGCAGACCCGTCGGGCGACGTGACGTCGGAGCGTCACGATCCGCTTGACGGGTACGCACCGAGCAAGGAGAACCGATGCGACCGTTCGCGCTCAACTACGCCCGTCCGGCCCAGCAGTTGGAGGTCAGCGTTCCGTATGCCTATGACTCCAGACTGCAGTTGAACGTGCTTCCGGACGGGCGGCTCGCCGCGCACGACTACGCCGTGTTGCGGGACCTGGGGGCCACCACGTCCACGGCGGGCTCGAAGACCCACTTCGACGACTGAATCCGGACCCGCGACAATGACGGTTCTGATCCTGACGTGCGAACAGGATGTGACCGCGGACATGGTGGTGGCGGAACTCGACGGGAGTGGCGTCCCGGTCGTCCGCCTCGATCCCGCGGACCTGCCCGGCCCGGTGGCCCTGTCGGGCGAGTACGTGCACGGCGCCTTCCGCGGCCATCTGTCCGCCGGCGGCCGCATGGTGAGCATGAGCGGGCTGAGGTCCGTCTGGGTGCGCAGGCCAGGCGTTCCCGCGACCCGTGCGGCCGAGCCCTCCGACTGGCTCAGCGAGGAGACCTCGCAGGCGCTGTACGGCATGCTGCGCTCCACGGACGCGCGCTGGATGAACCACCCCGACGCCGCCCGGCGTGCCCGCCACAAGCCCTGGCAGCTCCGCCTCGCCCAGCGCAGCCGGCTTCCCGTACCCGCCACGCTGATCACCACGTTCCCGCAGGCCGCCAGGGACTTCGCGGACCGCTTCCCGGACCTGGTGGTCAAGCCCGTCTCGGGCGCGCATCCGCAGGAGCCGCCGCGGGCCGTGCCCACCAGCAGGGTCGCCCCGGACGCGGACTTCTCGGCCGTCGCCTACGGCCCGACCCTGCTCCAGCGGCGGGTCGCCAAGCGGGCGGACATCAGGATGACCTGCGTCGGCGACCGGATCCACGCCGCCCGCAAGGCGGTCGGCCCGGACGCCGACCCCGACGAGGTCGACGTGCGCTTCGCCACGTCCGACACCACGTGGCTCCCGGTCGAGCCCCCGCCGCGGGTGGCCGCCGGGGTGCGCACCTACCTGCGGGAGGCCGGCCTCGCCTACGGGGCCTTCGACTTCGCGGAGGACGGCGACGGGACGTGGTGGTTCCTGGAGTGCAACCAGTCGGGCCAGTTCGGATTCGTCCAGATCGAGTCCGGCCAGCCCGTCGCGCGCTCGGTGGCCGACTGGCTGGCGGCCCCCGGACCTGACCCGGTCCCGTCCAACGGGGGCAGGGCCTGGCTCCTGGAGGGCCACTGAGCCGTACGGACCCGGGCGTCGCGGACCCCGTCGGAAGCCCGCGCCCGGAGGCCCGGGGACGCCGGAACCCCCGGACAGCGGGAGCTGCCGGGGGTCCGGACGGGTCGTGACGGCCGTGACGGACCGACCGCGTCGAAGGGGTGCGGGCCGTCGCCCGGGACGGCTCAGGCCGACACGGTAGCCCGGTCCGGGGACTTCGTCCCCGCCCGCTCGCCGAGCCGCTCCGTCGGCACGGTGTGCGTCTCGCGCGCGGTGATCGCCGCGATCACCGGCGGGACGCACAGCGCGGCGGTGAACAGCGCCACGGCCTTCCAGTCGTCGCCGTCGGGGCCCGCGATCTGCGCGGCGAAGGTCACCGCGAACCCGGCGACCGCGAAGCCGATCTGGGTACCGACGGCCATGCCCGACAACCGCACCCGGGTCGGGAACATCTCGCCGTAGAAGGACGGCCAGACCCCGTTCGCGGCGCTGTAGACGACGCCGAAGGTGATGATTCCGAGGACCATGACCAGCGGGTACGAGCCGGTGGAGATGGCCCACAGGTAGGCGAACATCATCACCGCGCTGCCCGCGGCGCCGATCAGGAAGACCGGGCGGCGGCCGACGCGGTCGGACAGCGTGGCCCACAGCGGGATCGCGGCGAGGGCCACGAGGTTGGCGAGCGCGCCCACCCAGAGCATCGACGTACGGTCCATGCCGACGGCGTCACTGGTCGAGTACGCCAGCGCCCACACCGTGAAGATCGTGCTGACCGAGGCGACGAGGGCGGCGGCCACCACACGCAGGACGTCGGCCCAGTAGTCGCGCAGCAGCACGGCGAGAGGCATCTTCGCGACGCCCTCGGTGGCGGCCTGCCGGGTGAAGGTCGGGGTCTCCTCGAGCGTGCGGCGGATGACGTAGCCCACGACGGCGACGGCGATGCTCATCCAGAACGGGACGCGCCAGCCCCAGGAGAGCAGTTGGTCCTCGGGGAGCGCCGCGACCGGGATGAACACGAGCGTGGCGAGGAGCTGGCCGCCCTGGGTGCCGCTGAGGGTGAAGCTGGTGAAGAAGCCGCGCCGGTCCGGCGGCGCGTGCTCCAACGACATCGAGTTGGCGCTCGCCTGCTCGCCGGCGGCCGAGATGCCCTGCAGGACACGGCAGAGGACCAGCAGGACGGGGGCCAGCGTGCCGACCTGGTCGCGGGTGGGCAGGCAGCCGATGAGGAACGTCGACACGCCCATCAGCATCAGCGTGAAGACCATGATCTTCTTGCGGCCGAGCCGGTCGCCGAAGTGGCCGAGGAAGAGCGCGCCGACGGGACGGGCCGCGTAGGCGACGCCGAAGGTGGCCAGGGAGAGCAGGGTCGCGGTCGCCGGGTCCGACTCGTCGAAGAAGACGTCCGGGAAGATCAGCGCGGCGGCGCTGCCGTAGATGAAGAAGTCGTAGTACTCCAGCGCGCTGCCGATCCAGGCGGCCGTGGCGGCCTTCTTCGGCTGGCCCGCGGGGGCGGCGGGCGGGCTTGCGGGGACTGACACGGCGTGCTCCTTCGAGGGGACTCCGGGGGACGCGGAGTGACGTACGGGAGGGGTGCCGGGCCCTGGGGGGTGAGCGGGTCGGCTGTGCCGGGCCGTGGCCCGATTAATTAACCCACTGGGTAGTTAGTAGTGGATGGCTACGGATGTTGCGCCCGCGTTTCTCCGGTGTCAAGGGGTCGTGGCGCGGGAATCCCGCGGCACGACGGGGGCCCGCCGGCCGGCGTCAGTCCGCCGAGCGGTCCGCCGTCAGATACGCGATGACCATGTCGCCGAGCATCGTCCGGTAGTGCTCCCGCTGGTCGGGGGCGGTCAGGTCGCGGCCGAAGAGCGCGCCGAAGGTGTGCCGGTTGGCGACCCGGAAGAAGCAGAACGAGCTGATCATCGCGTGCAGGTCCACGGCGTCGACGTCGGCCGTGAACAGCCCCGAGCTGCGGCCCGACTCCAGGATGCGGCGGATCACGTCGAGGGCCGGGGAGCCGATCCTGCCCAGTTCCTCGGAGGCGGCGATGTGCTCGGCCTCGTGGATGTTCTCGATGCTCACCAGGCGGATGAAGTCCGGGTGCGCCTCGTGGTGGTCGAACGTCAGCCCGGCGAGCCGCCTGATGGCCGCGACCGGGTCCAGGTGCTCGACGTCCAGCTCCTGCTCGGCGTGCCGGATCACGGTGTACGCGCGCTCCAGGACCGCGGTGAAGAGCTGCTCCTTGCCGCCGAAGTAGTAGTAGATCATCCGCTTCGTGGTGCGGGTGCGGGCCGCGATCTCGTCGACCCGCGCCCCGGCGAACCCGGCCCGGGCGAACTCGTGGGTCGCCACGTCGAGGATCTCGGCCTTCGTGCGGGCGGCGTCCCGGATGCGGCCCCCGGGGCGAGCCGGCTCTTCGACAGTGGTCATCGGGTGTCCTTCGGCAGAGGTCCAGGGCCCGCGCGGTCGGGCGGCGCCGGTGCCCGCGATTGTAGAAGCCGCCGCCCGGGACGCGGAGCGGTGGTCGTCCGGCCGGGCGCGGGGGCGATTCCGTGCCGTGCGCCTCTTCCCCGGTGTCCTGCCCCGTGATACGACTAACGAACCAGTTCGTACATTGGCGTCGACGTCAGCCAGGAGGACCGTGATGGCCCAGGAGTCGTTTCTCGTCGGGCTCATCGGCTCCGGCATCGGTCCGTCGCTCAGCCCCGCGCTGCACGAGCGCGAGGCGGACCGGCAGGGCCTGCGCTACCTCTACCGCCTGATCGACATCGACACCCTCGGCGTCACCCCCGACGCGGTGGGGGACCTGGTGCGCGCCGCCCGGGACCTCGGCTTCGACGGGCTCAACATCACCCACCCGTGCAAGCAGCTCGTCATCGGGCACCTCGACGCGCTCGCCCCGCAGGCCGAGGCGCTCGGCGCCGTCAACACCGTCGTCTTCGAGGACGGCCGCGCGATCGGCCACAACACCGACGTCACCGGGTTCGCCGCGTCCTTCGCGCGGGGCCTGCCCGACGCCCCGCTGGACCGGGTCGTGCAGCTCGGTGCCGGCGGCGCGGGGGCGGCCGTCGCGCACGCCGCGCTCACCCTCGGCGCCGGGCACGTCACCGTCGTGGACCCGCTGCCCGACCGGGCCTCGGACCTCGCCGCCGCGCTGAACCGGCACTTCGGCGAGGGCCGCGCGGCCGCCGGCTCCCCGGACCGGCTGGCCTCCCTGCTCGCCGGCGCCGACGGCGTCGTGCACGCCACGCCCACCGGGATGGCCGCCCACCCCGGCCTGCCGTTCCCGGCCGGACTGCTGCACCCCGGTCTGTGGGTGGCCGAGGTCGTCTACCGCCCCCTGGAGACGGAACTGCTGCGTACCGCCCGCGCGGTGGGCTGCCCGACGCTCGACGGCGGCGGCATGGCCGTCTTCCAGGCCGCGGACGCGTTCCGGCTCTTCACGGGCCGGGAACCCGACAGCACCCGGATGCTCGCGGACATCGCGGAGCTGGCCGCCGGGACCCCCGCCGCCGGGGAGTCCGACGCGGCCGGGGTCCGCGGCTGAGGGACCCGCCGCGGACGGTCCGCCGTCGGAGTCCGCCCCGGGCCCCCGGTACGCGACCGGCGCCCGAACCGGAACCGACCTCCCAGGCCCCGGAGCCTCCGGGCCCCGAACTCCCGCCGGCGCCCGAGCCTCCGCCGGCGTCCGAGCCCCGGCACCCGAACCCGACCCCTCCCGCATCCGAGCCCCCGGCCCCGAGCCCGATCGAAGGAGCACCCCGTGCGCACGTCCATCGCCACCGTCTCACTCAGCGGGTCCCTCACCGAGAAGCTCACGGCCGCGGCCAGGGCGGGCTTCGACGGGGTGGAGATCTTCGAGAACGACCTCCTCGCCAGCCCCCTGACACCGGAGGAGGTCCGTGCGCGCTGCGCCGACCTGGGCCTGAGCATCGACCTGTACCAGCCGATGCGCGACATCGAGGCAGTCCCGGCGGACGAGTTCGAGCGCAACCTGCGCCGCGCCGAGCACAAGTTCCGGCTGATGGAACGGCTCGGCGCCGACACCGTCCTCGTCTGCTCCAGCGTCTCCCCGCTCGCCCTGGACGACGACGCGCTGGCCGCCTCGCAGTTGCGGCGCCTCGCCGAGCGCGCCCACGACGCCGGCATCCGCGTCGCCTACGAGGCACTGGCCTGGGGCCGCCACGTGAGCACGTACGACCACGCCTGGCGGATCGTCGAGGCCGCGGACCACCCGGCGCTCGGCACCTGTCTGGACAGTTTCCACATCCTCGCCCGCGGCTCCGACCCCAAGGGCGTCGAGGACATCCCCGGCGGGAAGATCTTCTTCCTCCAGCTCGCCGACGCCCCGCTGATGGCGATGGACGTCCTCCAGTGGAGCCGCCACTACCGCTGCTTCCCCGGGCAGGGCGGGCTCGACGTCGCCGGGCTGGTCGGCCACGTCCTGCGCACCGGATACGACGGGCCGCTCTCCCTGGAGGTGTTCAACGACGTGTTCCGCCAGGCCGAGGCGGGCCCCACCGCCGTGGACGCCCTGCGCTCCCTGCTCGTCCTCCAGGAGGACGCCGGGGTGAGCGCGCCGCCCGCACCCGTCGTCCCCACCGGCATCGCCTTCGCCGAACTCGTGACCCCCGACGTGGAACCGGTCACGGAACTGCTGGAAGCGCTCGGCTTCGCCCGTACCGCCCGGCACCGCAGCAAGCCCGTCGACCTGTGGCAGCAGGGCGGGGCCCGCGTACTGCTCAACACGGGCCCCGCCGCCCGCCGCGACGGCACCCGGCTGGCCGCCGTCGGCCTGGAGTCGCCGGACCCCGCGGGCGCGGCCCAGCGCGCCGAGGCACTGCTCGCCCCCGTCCTGCCGCGCCGCCGCGCCCCCGGGGACGTCGAACTCGATGCGGTCGCCGCGCCCGACGGCACCGAACTCTTCTTCTGTGCGACGGACCGGCCCGGACTGCCCAGTTGGACAAGCGACTTCGAGGCCGTGGAGCACCGGCCGCCCACCGGCGGCCTGCTCCACGTCGACCATCTGGCCCTCACCCAGCCCTGGCACCAGTTCGACGAGGCGGCCCTCTTCCACCGCAGCGTCCTCGGGCTCGCCGCACAGGAGAGCGTGGACGTCGCGGACCCGTACGGACTGCTGCGCAGCCGGGCCGTCGCCAACGACGACGGCAGCGTACGGATCGCACTCGGGGTGGGCCCCGCCCCCACCGCCGACGAGGCCGGCCGCGCCCAGCACATCGCGTTCGCCACCGGCGACCTCGTCGCCGCCGCCCGCCGGTTCCGCGACGCGGGGGGCCGCCTCCTCCCGGTGCCCGCCAACTACTACGACGACCTGGCGGCGAAGTACGCCCTTCCGGACGCCGACCTGGAGGCCTACCGGGAGCTGGGCATCCTCTACGACCGCGACGCGGGCGGCGCGTTCCGCCACTGCTACACGGAGACCGTCGGCCGGGTCTTCCTCGAACTCGTCCAGCGCGACCCGGGCCACCGGGGGTACGGCGCCCAGAACGCCCCGGTGCGGCTCGCGGCGCAGCACGGCCGGCGGCCGGTCGGCTGACCCGGACGTACGGGGTTCCCGGCCCCTCGTGCACAGCAACCCGCCGGCCCGTCGGCGCCACCGCCGACCCGCGTCACGGACGCGTCCGCGGTGGGACCGGGCCGCCCCGCCGTTGCGGGCGCGGTCCGGTCCGGTCCGGCGTGCCCTACGGCGAGGTGTTCCACTCCGCGACGACCGGACGGCCGTGCTCGGTGGACAGCCGGCTCACCGTGCCCGTGCCGAGCCGGAACAGCCGGCCGTCCTCGGCGGGGAGGCCGAGCCGCCGCGCGGTCAGGACCCGCAGCAGATGGGCGTGGGCCACCAGCACCACGTCACCGTCGGCGAGGGCCTCGGCCGCGCGGCCGAGCACGCGGTCGGCGCGCTCGCCCACCTGGGCCGCCGACTCGCCGGGATGCCCGTCCGGCCCCGGCGGCACCCCGTCGGTCCACAGGAACCAGTCGGGACGGGTGCGGTGGATGTCGACGGTGGGCACGCCTTCGTACGCGCCGTAGTCCCACTCGCGCAGGTCGGGATCGGAGACGGCGCCACCGAGGCCCGCGAGCCGCGCGGTGCGCATCGCACGGGCGCGCGGGCTGGTGAGGACGAGCGCGAAGGAGCGCCCGGCGAACAGCGGGGCGAGGGACGCGGCCTCCTCCTCGCCGTGCCGTGTGAGCGGCAGGTCGGTCCAGCTGGTGTGCCGGCCCGACGCGCTCCACTCGGTCTCGCCGTGGCGGACCAGCAGGAGGTCGCCCACGACGCCTACTTCGCGGACTCGACTGCGTGGCCGCCGAACTGGTTGCGCAGGGCGGCGATCATCTTCATCTGCGGGGAGTCGTCCTGGCGGGACGCGAAGCGGGCGAAGAGGGAGGCGGTGATGGCGGGCAGCGGGACGGCGTTGTCGATGGCCGCCTCGACGGTCCAGCGGCCCTCGCCGGAGTCCTGGGCGTAGCCGCGCAGTCCGTCCAGGTGCTCGTCCTCGTCGAGGGCGTTGACCGCGAGGTCCAGCAGCCAGGAGCGGATGACCGTGCCTTCCTGCCAGGAGCGGAAGACCTCGCGCACGTCGGTGACCGAGTGGACCTTCTCCAGGAGCTCCCAGCCCTCGGCGTAGGCCTGCATCATGGCGTACTCGATGCCGTTGTGGACCATCTTGGAGAAGTGGCCGGCGCCGACCTTGCCCGCGTGGACGAAGCCGGCGTCGCCCTCGGGCTTGAGGGCGTCGAAGACGGGCTGGACCTTCGCGATGTTCCCGGGGTCGCCGCCGACCATCAGCGCGTACCCGTTCTGGAGTCCCCAGACGCCGCCGGAGACGCCCGCGTCGACGAATCCGATGCCCTTGGCGGCGAGCTCCTCGGCGTGCTTCTCGTCGTCGGTCCAGCGGGAGTTGCCGCCGTCGACGACGACGTCGCCCGGCTCCAGCAGCTCACCCAGCTCGTCGACGGTGGACTGGGTCGCGGCCCCGGCCGGAACCATCACCCACACCACACGCGGCGCCTCCAGGCTGCGCACGAGTTCGGCGAGGCCGCCGACGTCGCAGAGGGCGGGATTGCGGTCGTATCCGATGACGGTGTGGCCCGCGCGGCGGATGCGCTCGCGCATGTTGCCGCCCATCTTGCCGAGACCGATCAGACCGAGTTGCATGTCAGTTCACTTCTTCCGGAGAGTGCGGTAGGTGGCGACGAGGGCGGTGGTGGAGGGGTCGAGTCCGGGTACGGTGGTGCCGTCGGTGAGGGCGGGTTCGATGCGTTTGGCGAGGACCTTGCCGAGTTCGACGCCCCACTGGTCGAAGGAGTCGATGTCCCAGATGGCGCCCTGGACGAACACCTTGTGCTCGTAGAGGGCGATCAGCTGGCCCAGGACGGACGGGGTCAGTTCGGGGGCGAGGATCGTGGTCGTGGGACGGTTGCCCGCGAACGTCCGGTGCGCCACCAGGTCC
>NZ_BMWD01000036.1 GCF_014651055.1 Streptomyces fructofermentans | reverse complement strand
CCACCCCCACTCGGCACACGCGACGCACCCCCACACCCCTCCCCCCACCCACCCACGCCCGCCCCACCCACATCCGCCCCCACCCACATCCGCCCCACCACCTGGACAGAGAAGACAATGCTCCGTACCGCCCTGCGCAACGTGCTGGCGCACAAAGCCAGGCTGCTGATGACCGTGCTCGCCGTGATGCTGGGTGTCGCGTTCGTGTCCGGCACCCTGGTCTTCACCAACACCATCTCGGACGCGTACCAGAAGAGCTCCGCGAAGGGCTTCGACCAGGTCGACGTGGCCGTCCGCCCGGACTACCGCGAGGCCGAGGGCGACCGCCTGGGCGAGGAGCCCGAACTCACCCGGGAGATCCTCGACAAGGCGGCGAGGACCCCCGGAGCCGAGTCCGCCACGGGCGTCGTGAACGGCTTCACCGCCATAGCCGGCAAGGACGGCAAGCTCATCGGCGGCGGCTTCCAGTCGCAGGGCGGCAACTACTGGGGCGACAAGGACCCCCGCTACCCGCTCACCACCGGCAGAGCCCCCAGCGGCGCGGACGAGATCGCCCTGGACTCCGAGACCGCGAAGCGCGCCGGCTACAGGGTCGGCGACACCGTACGGCTGTCGATCGACGGCCCGGTGCTCGAACCCACCATCACCGCGATCTTCCGCACGGACGACGGCAACGTCGCCGCGGGCGGCAGCCTCGCCCTCTTCGACACGGCCACCGCGCAGCGGCTCTTCCACAAGCCGGGCGCGTTCGACGAGATCGACGTCGAGGCGGCCCCCGGCACCAGCCAGACCGCCCTGCGGGCGAACCTCGACAGGACGCTCCCCAAGGACACCGTCACGACCACGACGGGCCGTCAGCTCGCCGACGACCAGGCCGCCATGATCGAGTCGTCGATGAGCGGCCTCAAGACCGGTCTCCTGGTCTTCGCGGGCATCGCCCTGTTCGTCGGCACGTTCATCATCGCCAACACCTTCACCATGCTCGTCGCCCAGCGCACGAAGGAACTCGCCCTGCTGCGCGCGGTGGGCGCCTCCCGCAGGCAGGTCACCCGCTCGGTGCTCCTGGAGGCGTTCGTCGTCGGCACGGTCGCCGCGGTGACCGGCCTGCTCGCCGGCATCGGCATCGGCGCGGGCCTGCGCGCCCTCATGGGCACGCTGGACGCCGCGGTACCGGCCGGTCCGCTGGTCGTCTCGCCCGGCACGGTCGCCACGTCCTTCGCGGTCGGCATCCTGGTCACGATGCTCGCCGCCTGGCTCCCGGGCCGCCGCGCGGCGAAGATCCCGCCAGTCGCCGCGATGAGCAGCGTGCACGCGCAGGCGACGACGAAGTCCCTGGTGCTGCGCAACACGCTCGGCGCCCTGTTCGCGGCGGCCGGTGTCGCCGTGGTGCTCCACGCCACCACGATGGACGGCTCGGACGGCCAGGCCCCGATGGGCCTCGGCGCGGTCCTGCTGATCATCGGCGTCTTCGTGCTCACGCCACTGCTCTCCCGCCCGCTGATCGCGGCGGCGGCCCCCGTGCTGCGCGTGTTCGGCGTCTCGGGCAGGCTCGCCCGCCAGAACTCGGTGCGCAACCCGCGCCGCACCGCCGCCACGGCGTCCGCCCTCATGATCGGCCTGACCCTGATCACCGGCATGACGGTCATGGCGGGCAGCCTCCAGAAGTCCATCGACAAGATGGCGACCTCCGCGCTGAAGGCCGACTACGTCGTGTCGATGGCGAACATGAACTCCCTCTCCCCCGACGTCGGCAGGAAGCTCGCGAAGGTCGACGGGGTCACCGCCACGAGTCCGCTGCGCAACGCCCCGTCCCGCATCGACGGGCGGACCGAGTTCCTGACCGGAGTCACGGGCTCCGCGATCGGCGCCCTGACGGACCTGCCGGTGTCGGACGGCTCCTTCGAGGTCGGCGGCAAGCGGGTCGTCGTCGACGAGGACACCGCGCGGGACTTCGGCTGGAAGGCCGGCTCGCGGTTCACGGTCTCGTACGAGGACGGCGCCAGGCAGCGACTGACGGTCGCCGGCGTCTACGAGGGCAACGAGCTGATCCGCGGCATCATGGTCGACACCGCGACCCTCGACCCGCACCGGGCGGACCGCACGGACCCGGCCGACATGCAGGTCATGCTGAAGACCGCCGGCGGCCCGTCCGACGCGATGAAGGACCGGCTGGAGAAGGCGCTCGGCGACAACCCGGCCGTCAAGGTCCAGGACAAGCAGGACGTCTCCGACGACATCGCGCAGATGTTCACGCTGATGCTGAACATGCTGTACGGCCTGCTGGCGATGGCCGTCGTCGTGGCCGTCCTCGGTGTCATCAACACCCTGGCCATGTCCGTCTTCGAGCGTTCGCAGGAGATCGGCATGCTCCGCGCGATCGGCCTGGAGCGCAGGGGCGTCAAGCGGATGGTCCGGCTGGAGTCCCTGGTGATCTCGCTCTTCGGCGGCGTGCTCGGCGTGGGCCTGGGCGTGTTCTTCGGCTGGGCCGCCGGTGAGCTGCTGGCGGGCCGCATGGCGACGTACGAGCTGGTCCTGCCCTGGGACCGGCTGGGCGTCTTCCTGCTGCTGGCCGCGGCCGTCGGGATCCTGGCGGCCCTGTGGCCGGCGCGCCGGGCCGCCCGCCTGAACATGCTCGCGGCGATCAAGTCCGAGTGACCGCCGTCCGCCGGGCCCGCCTCGCGCGAGGCGGGCCCGGCGGGCGGGCGGGCCCTCAGTTCCAGGTGCGGGCCCGCAGCGGCATCCCGGACGCCCCCGAGTCGGGTGTCCGCACCGCCAGCACCTGGTCGACCCCGATGCGGTTGCGCTCGAAGGCGAGCGCGGAGGCGGCCATGTAGAGGCGCCAGACGCGGGCCCGGCCGGGGCTGGTGAGCCGGACCGCCTCGGGCCAGCCCGCCTCCAGGTTGGCGACCCAGTGGCGCAGGGTGAGCCCGTAGTGCTCGCGGATCGACTCGACGTCGCGGACCTCGAACCCGGCGGTCTCCAGCTGGCTCACGGTCCTGCCGACCGGCGCCAGCTCACCGTCGGGGAAGACGTACGCGTCGATGAACTCGTCGATCTCGTACGCCGACTCGTCGCGCCGGGGGCGGCGCCCGATCTGGTGGTTCAGGAGCCTTCCGCCCGGCCGCAGCAGCGCGAACAGCGCCCGGGCGTACGCCAGGTAGCGTTCGCTGCCGACGTGCTCCGCCATGCCGATGGACGAGATCGCGTCGTACGGTCCGTCACCGACGTCGCGGTAGTCCTGGACGCGGATCTCCACCCGGTCGGTGAGTCCCTCGTCCGCGACGCGCTTGCGGGCGTACGCGGCCTGCTCCTGCGACAGCGTGACCCCGACGACGCTCGCACCGTGCTCGCGCGCGGCGTGGATGGCCATGGAGCCCCAGCCGCAGCCGACGTCGAGCAGCCTCGTGCCCGGCTTCAGGTCCAGCTTGCGGGCGATCAGTTCCAGCTTGTCGCCCTGCGCCTCCTCCAGAGTGGACTCCGGGGACTGCCAGTAGGCGCACGAGTAGACCATGGACGGTCCGAGGACCAGCTCGTAGAAGTCGTTGCCGACGTCGTAGTGGTGGCTGATCGCCCGTCTGTCGCTGCGCCTGGTGTGCAGATGGGTGCGCCTGCGGACCTCCTCGCGGGGCGGGGCGGGCGGCAGCGGCGGTCCCGCCATCCGCACCAGCCCGCGCACGGCGGCCCGTACCTCGCGGTCCGCCAGCGCCCCGCGCAGGGTCCTGGCGTCCTCGCCGCGCTCCCACACCAGCCCGGCGACCATGTCCAGGACGGCGTACAGATCGCCGTCCACCGCCAGGTCGCCCGAGACCCAGGCCCGGGCCAGCCCCAACTCCCCCGGTCTCCACAGCAGTCGGCGCAGGGCCCGGCGGTTCCGTACGACGAGTACGGGAGCCTCCGGCGGTCCTGCCTCCGAGCCGTCCCAGGCGCGAATCCGTACCGGGAGCGGTGCTCCCAGCAACTGCTCCATCAGCGCCTTCAGCCGCAGCGCCGCGTCCTGCATGCCGCACACCTCCGTGATGACGGGTTCCCACAGACTCCAGCACCACGTAAACACCAACGCGCCCGATGCGCAGTCCCGGCAGACCGTCATGTCTGGGCAAAACGATTCCTCTCCGGGTGCCGCCCGCCCGTCCGGGAACGCCGAAGGGGCTCCCCGCACCACGGATGGCGGGAAGCCCCTTCGGGACGAACGGTGACCCGGGGGTCAGGAGGCCTTGGCCTTCTCCTCCGTCTTGGCGACGGCGGCGGGCGCCGGCGCCGGCTTGGCGGCCTCGTAGAACTCCTCGCGGGGAGTCTCCATGGCGCCGAGGGAGACGACCTCGCGCTTGAGGAACATGGCGAGCGTCCAGTCCGCGAAGACACGGATCTTGCGGTTCCAGGTCGGCATCGCCATGCCGTGGTAGCCGCGGTGCATGTACCAGGCGAGGCGGCCCTTGAGCTTGATCTTCATCTTGCCCATGACGATCATCGCGACGCCCTTGTGCAGGCCGAGTCCCGCGACCGCGCCCTTGTTGGCGTGCGAGTACTCCTTCTGCGGGAAGCCCCGCAGGCCGGAGATCACGTTGTCGCCGAGGACCCGCGCCTGGCGCAGCGCGTGCTGCGCGTTCGGCGGGCACCAGGCGTTCTCGTTGCCGGCCTTGCGCCCGACGAGGTCCGGCACCTGGGCGTTGTCGCCGGCGGCCCAGATGTAGTCCGTGCCCTGCACCTGGAGCGTCGCCTGCGTGTCCACGTGGCCCCGGGGGCCGAGCGGCAGGCCGAAGCGGGAGAGCGCCGGGTTCGGCTTGACGCCGGCCGTCCACACGATGGTGTTGGAGTCGACCTCGAGGCCGTTCTTCAGCACCACGTGGCCGTCGACGCAGGAGTCCATGGAGGTGGAGAGGTAGACCTCGACCCCGCGGCCCTCCAGGTGCTCCTTGCCGTACTGGCCCAGCTTCGGGCCGACCTCGGGAAGGATCTTGTCCGCGGCGTCGACGAGGATGAAGCGCATGTCGTCGCGGGACACGCTGGTGTAGTACTTGGCCGCGTCGCGGGCCATGTCCTCCACCTCACCGATGGTCTCCGCGCCCGCGAAGCCCCCGCCCACGAAGACGAAGGTCAACGCCTTGCGGCGGACCTCCTCGTCCGTCGTGGAGTCGGCCTTGTCCAGCTGCTCGAGGACGTGGTTGCGCAGGCCGATGGCCTCCTCGATGCCCTTCATGCCGATGCCCTGCTCGGCGAGGCCGGGGATCGGGAAGGTGCGCGAGACCGCGCCCATCGCGATGACGAGGTAGTCGAAAGGCAGCTCGTACGCCTCACCCACGAGGGGGGCGATCGTGGCGACCTTGCGGTCCTGGTCGATGGTGGTGACCCGGCCGGTGAGGACCTCCGCCTTGGGCAGCACGCGTCGCAGTGGGACGACGACGTGCCGCGGGGAGATGCTGCCGGCGGCTGCTTCGGGGAGGAAGGGCTGGTAGGTCATGTACGACCGGGGGTCGACGACCGTGACGGTCGCCTCGCCGTAGCGCATCTTCTTGAGGATGCGCCGAGCTGCGTACAGGCCTACGTACCCACCGCCTACTACGAGGATCCTGGGACGCTCCGTGGTGCTCATGCCATCGAGTATCCACCCGCTCCAGGGGGGTCGCTCGTGCGCCCCTTCACAAGCTTGCCCGAGCCCTCTGCTACACTGCGCCGCTCGCGTGACCCAGGTCATGCCCGGGCGGGGGAACCAGCGCGTACCGCGGACCGTTGTCAATGCCGCGTGAGCTGCCACTCCGGACCCTGGAGCCCCCTGGACCACCCCCCGGCTTCACAGGGCCGCAACACCGCCGGAACACCCTGTTGATCATGGCCTGGACCCCCCTGGGGGCCCCGGAAGGCCTACTGGAGGAAAAACCTCGCCCAACAGGGCCCATTCTCTTGTGAAGAACTTCACGAAGTTTTCCGCGGGGGACTCGCGGAAGCCCCCCGATCGGCCCTTCGGGCACGCTCAAACGTTGTCCGACCTGCTCAGCCGAGGCTACCAGCCGGTAATCCGAGGGGGGTGCCCGTCCCGTGCCGGACGGCACCGCGGGGCCGTTTCCACGGCCGCGCCTACGCCACCGACCAGGCGATCCCGTCCAGGATGTCGTGCTCGCTCACAACGACCTCCGCCGCCCCGGTCCGCTCCATGATCGCGAGCAGTACGAGGGCTCCGGCGCCGATCACGTCGACACGGCCCGGGTGCATCGAGGGGATCGCGGCCCGCTCGGCGTGGGTCGAGGAGAGCAGCCGCCCGGTGATCTCCCGGACCCGGTCGACGGAGACCCTGGAGTGGTGGATGGCCTCGGAGTCGTACGCGGGAAGGTCCTGGGCGATGGCGGCGATCGTGGTGACCGAGCCTGCGAGGCCGACCAGAGTGCGTGCCTCGCGCAGCGGCACGGACCGCTCGGCCAGGTCCAGGGCCGCCTCGATGTCGGCACGGATCGCGGCGACCTGCTCCCCGGTCGGCGGGTCGGTGACCGCCCCGTCGCGGACCAGGTGACGCTCGGTCATCCGCACGCAGCCGATGTCCACCGAGCGCGCCGCCCGCACGCGGTCGTCGCCGACCACGAACTCGGTGGAGCCGCCGCCGATGTCCACCACGAGGTACGGCCTGTCCAGGTCGTCACGGCCCGTCAGCTCCCTGGTGGCGCCCGTGAACGAGAACTCGGCCTCCTGGTCCCCCGAGATGACCTCCGGCTCGACACCCAGGATGTCCAGCACGCCGCGTACGAACTCGTCGGGGTTCTCCGCGTCCCGGGAGGCCGAGGTCGCCACGAAGCGCAGCCGCTCGGCGCCGTGGTCCTTGACGGCGCGGGCGTACTCGCGGCAGGCCGCGAAGGTGCGCTCCAGCGCGTCGGGGGCCAGGCGGCCCGTCCGGTCGACGCCCTGGCCGAGCCGGACGATCGTCATCCGCCGGTCCAGGTCGACGAGTTCACCGGTCGCGGGGTCCGCGTCCGCGACGAGGAGGCGGATCGAGTTGGTACCGCAGTCGATGGCGGCGACGCGAGTCATGGGCTGGGGTCTCCTGTTGCGGTCGGTTCCGGTGCGGTCCTGGTGCGCCCGGCCGCCTCCCCGCCGGATCGGGGCGGGAGGGCGGACTGCGGCGGGGTCACGCCTCGGCGGGGACCACGCACGCGCCCTTGCGCCACCACTCCGGAAGCATCGCGACGGCCTCGTCGCCCAGCGGGTTGACTCCGGGCCCCGCCACCAGGGAGTGCGCCACCAGCACGTGCAGGCACTTCACGCGGTCCGGCATGCCGCCCGCGCTCGGGAAGCCCGCGAGGACCTCGATGGCGTCACGGCGGGCGATGTAGTCCTCGTGGGCCGCGCGGTAGGCGGCGGCCAGTTCGGGGTCCGTGGCGAGACGGTCCGTCATCTCCTTCATGACGCCGTTCGCCTCCAGCGTGCCGATCGCCGAGGCGGCCCGCGGGCACGTCAGGTAGTACGTCGTGGGGAAGGGTGTCCCGTCCGGCAGCCGGGGCGCCGTCTCCACGACGTCGGGCTGCCCGCACGGACAGCGGTGGACGATCGCGCGCAGTCCGCGCGGCGGTCGTCCGAGCTGCTGCTTGAAGGCCTCGACGTCCGCGTCGGTCGGCTCGGTGCGCGGGGTGGGCGGCGGGGGCGTTTCCATGCCTGTGCGTAAGTCTCTCTCGTCAGTTCACTGGTCGGAGGCGTCGGCCTTGTCGACGCCGTCCCAGACGTTGGCGTACCAGGCGCGGTCGGCCGCCGTCCGATCCGTGCGCGTCTTCTTCGCCGCGCCGGGGTCGATCACGATGTAGCCGCTCTCGCCGGGCATCACGTAGTGCAGCCGCTCCCGGATGCGCTGCTCGGCGTACGCGTCGTCCTGCCACCGCGCCTTGAGGTCGCGCAGCTGCTCGACCCGCTCGCGGGCCTGCTCACGCTGCTGTTCGACGTCGGCGATCTCGGCGCGCTGGGAGACGTACTGCCTTATGGGATAGGCCAGGGCGACGACGAGCGAGCACAGCACGAGGGCGAGCAGCGCGGCCCGGCCGGTCAGCCGGGAACGGCGGGCCTGACGCTTCGTCTGGGAGCGGTAGACGCGTGCGGCGGTCTGCTCACCGAGCAGCTTCAGCCTGGTCGCCGTCGAGAAGCGGTCCCGGTCCTTCACAGTCATCCGGCTCTCCGCCTCCCCGATCGATGCGCGCCCGTCACGTGCGTACGTCCCCGCACACGGTACGGGACCGAGTACGGGGACGTACGCAGGACGGGCTGTGCCCGGCGGAAGCTCAGCCCTTGAAGCGCGGGAACGCGCTGCGGCCGGCGTACACCGCGGCGTCGTCGAGGATCTCCTCGATGCGCAGCAGCTGGTTGTACTTGGCGACGCGCTCGGAGCGGGCCGGGGCGCCGGTCTTGATCTGGCCGCAGTTGGTGGCGACGGCGAGGTCGGCGATGGTGACGTCCTCGGTCTCGCCGGAGCGGTGGGACATCATGCACTTGAAGCCGCTGCGCTGGGCCAGCTCGACGGCGTCCAGGGTCTCGGTCAGCGAACCGATCTGGTTGACCTTGACCAGCAGGGCGTTGGCCGAGTTCTCCTCGATGCCGCGGGCCAGGCGCTCGGGGTTGGTGACGAAGAGGTCGTCGCCGACGAGCTGCACCTTGGCGCCGAGCTTCTCGGTGATGACGTTCCAGCCGGCCCAGTCGTCCTCGAACAGCGGGTCCTCGATGGAGACGAGCGGGTAGGCCGCCACGAGCTCCTCGTAGTACTCCGTCATCTCGGCGGCGGAGCGCTCCTTGCCCTCGAAGAGGTACTTGCCGTCCTTGTAGAACTCGGAGGCGGCGACGTCGAGCGCGAGGGCGACCTGCTCGCCGGGGGTGTAGCCGGCTTCCTTGATGGCCTCGAGGATGAGGTCGAGGGCCTCGCGGTTGGAGCCGAGGTTCGGGGCGAAGCCGCCCTCGTCGCCGAGTCCGGTGGCCAGACCGCGGCTCTTCAGGACCTTCTTGAGGGTGTGGTAGACCTCGGTGCCCCAGCGCAGCGCCTCGGAGAAGGACTCCGCGCCGATCGGGGCGATCATGAACTCCTGGATGTCGACGTTGGAGTCGGCGTGCGACCCACCGTTGAGGATGTTCATCATCGGGACGGGCAGCAGGTGCGCGTTCGGACCGCCGAGGTAGCGGAACAGCGGCAGGTCGCTGGCCTCGGACGCGGCGTGCGCGACGGCGAGCGAGACGCCGAGGATCGCGTTGGCGCCGAGCGAGCCCTTGTTGTCGGTCGCGTCCAGGTCGATCATCGCCTGGTCGATGAGGCGCTGCTCGGTGGCGTCGTAGCCGACGAGCTCCGGGCCGAGCTGCTCGATGACGGCGAGGACGGCCTTCTCCACGCCCTTGCCGAGGTAGCGGTTGGGGTCTCCGTCGCGGAGTTCAACCGCCTCGAAGGCACCGGTGGAGGCACCGGACGGAACGGCGGCACGACCCGTGCTGCCGTCGTCGAGGCCGACCTCGACCTCGACCGTGGGGTTGCCTCGGGAGTCCAGGATTTCCCGGGCTACGACGACGTCGATGGACGGCACGAGCATCTCCTTCTGGGATGTGATGCGGGTACACCGGACCGTGGGGCCCGGTTGCGCGCGGAACTGTGGTGGCTCCGCGACATGAGCCTAACCGCCCGGGAGGGATCGGCCAGCCGCTCGACCATCCCATGGACAGAACTGACACTACAGATTGTTCCCAACGGGAACAAATAACCGCCCACCGGGCCTGAAGTGCTTGCCGTGCACATGAAAAAGCCCCGCCCCGGTGCGTACGGGGGAACACGCACCAGGGCGGGGAGCCCGTGGGGGACGGGCGGGATGCCCTCACGGGCCTCCACTGTGGAAGACACGGATGTGAGGACACTGTGGTTCAGCCGGGTCGGCGGCGGGCCGGAACGCGCCGGCCGGGCCCGAGCGGCCGGGGGCCCGGACCGGCACACGGCCGCCGGGACGTCAGCCCAGGTGCAGCTGCTGGCCCGGGTAGATGAAGTCGGCGTCGTCGATGATGTCGTCGTTCAGCTTGAACAGCTTCGCCCAGCCGCCCTTGACGCCCTCCTTAGCGGCGATGCCGCTCAGGGTGTCGCCCTTGACGACCTTGTACTCGCCGTCGCCCTTCTTGACCTTCTTGCCGGTCGGGGTCTCGACGGTGCGCTTCGCGGCCTCGCGCGCCTGGGAACGCGAGGCGCGCTCCTCCTTCGGCTGCGCGGAGGGGGCCGCCTGCGTGCTCTGCTGCTGCTGTGCCTGCGAGGTGCTCTGGCCGGAGGAGGCCGTGGAGCCCGAGTCGGCGCCACCGTCGTAGGCGGCGTTCGACAGGCCCACGCCGCAGCTCGGCCAGGCGCCCTTGCCCTGGCCCGCGAGGACCTTCTCGGCGACGGTGATCTGCTGCGACTTGGAGGCCTGGTCGGCCGTGGAGGCGTACGCGGTGCCGCCGTACGCGGCCCAGGTGGAGGCCGAGAACTGCAGGCCGCCGTAGTAGCCGTTGCCGGTGTTGATGGACCAGTTGCCGCCGGACTCGCACTGCGCGACCGCGTCCCACTCGGAGGTGGTGGCGGCGGAGGCGCCACTGGCGCCCATCAGCGGAACGGCGACGGCGACGGTGGCGACACCGGCGAACGTGGCGATGCGGGTGGCCTTGGACGGGCGGCGGTGCTTGCCCTTGCCGGAAGACAGCATGAAGTGATCCCCTCACCGACGCCTGCGAGGTGAGCTGTCGGGTTCGGGCCGAGTGAGTTGCCCGGCCGCGCGTCCCCTTGCGGGTCGCGCGGCTTCACCCCCAGCCGCACCCGGTCGCAACGACCGGGTCCGGCACTTACCTGGGTCCCCCGCTCCTGCCTACGGCGCTTGACGCGACGACTGTTCCCGTACGGCCGTTGGCAGGACTCGGCGTGCGACCGTCGGGGCCCGCCAGTGGCGAGCGGTCACGACCGTAGACACGCGTTCCGTCGAATTTCAAAGACGATCAGGGTCCTTGAGACCCATCTCTCACTTTCACCAAACCGGACATTCAGCGCGAACTACCGCTGTTTTTCGCCCGATTCGGCGGCTTGATCACTACTTGCTCGCCGACTCCACGTCGTCCACTTCGAGGCTCTGACCGGGAAGGATGAAGTTCGGGTCGGAGCCGATGGACTCCTTGTTGTCGTCGTAGAGGCCGCCCCACCCGTCCTCCAGGTCAAGGGAGTCGGCGATGCCCCAGAGGCTGTCGCCGGAGCGGACCGTGTAGGCGCCGTCGGTGGCGATGCGGGACTCGCTGTCGCTGCGCGAGGCGTGCCGCCCGGTGTAGTCGCCGGCGCGGGACTCGGTGGCCGCCTCGTCGGCGCTGCCGCCGCGGTGGCGGCCGGAGGCGGAGGCGTCCTCGCCGGTCTCGCCCGAAGCCTCGGCCTCCCGGGAGGACTTGTCGGATTTGCCCGTGTTCGACGTGCCGACCGTGGCGGAGGTGCCGGAGCGCTCCACGCCCGCCGATCCGCTCACGGAGGTCTCACCCTCGCCGGTGGACGACTCGGACTTGTCGGACTTCGAGTCCTTCGTGCTCTTCGACGAGTCTCCGGAGCCGGTGACGTCCTCCAGGAGGCCCGTGTCGACGTCGGCCGAGTCGGAGTCCTGGGGCAGGCCCGCGACGAGGCCGCAGGTCGTCCAGGCGCCGTTGCCCTCGTCCGCGAGGATCTTCTCCGCGACGGCGATCTGCTGGGAGCGGCTGGCCTGGTCGGGGGTCGGCGCGTAGTCGAGTCCGCCGTGGGCGTCCCAGTCGTCCTGGGTCATCTGGAGGCCGCCGTAGTAGCCGTTGCCGGTGTCGGCGCTCCACGAGCCGCCGCTCTCGCATTCCGCGACCGCGTCCCAGGTCGTGCCGCTCGCGGCGCTCGCGCCACTCGCGCCGAGCAGCGGGATCGCGATGGCCGATCCGGCTACGCCCGCCGCGACGAGGAGCGCCGGGGCCTGACGGGGGCGACGGTGACGGCCGTTCCCGGAGAGCATGCGGTTGCCTTTCGCGTGACAACAAAGGGGTGCGCACTGCGACACGGCCGTCGGCCGTGCCCGTGTCCACTGCGGCCGGTGGGACCTGCCGCATTGATGGGTGAACGTATAACCACTCGAACTCTTGTCACAAGTCGATGCAGCGCAGATCACGTGAAGATCACAAAGTTGACGGAGTCTCAGCTTCCGCTGACTCCGTCCATGACGTCCGTACAGGGGTGAACTCGGCCGGAAGTGTCCGCAATCCACCCATGGCACCCTTCCGCGACCTCGCAAAACACCTGAATACGGCGCGAGTTGCGGTCACGAGGGCCAAGTCGGCGGCATTTCACCAGGTCATGACAGGTCGGCAGGAAATTCTCGGCGCCAGGTCGCCGCCACCGGCCCCGGCACCGGATGCCCCATCACGGACATCCGGCGTCAACCACCACAAGAGCCGCTCCCCGACGCCGCGGACACCGAGGCGCGGCGGCGCCCGGCGGCAACCGCCCCCGGCGCGGGACGAGGCGCGCCATCGGCGGGGAATGGCACGGTTCGGGCGCCGTCACCCCGTACGGCACCTCCCGGTACCGTCACCCCGTGAACGCACCGCACATGGAACCCGAACTCTTCACCTGGGAGTTCGCCACCGATCCCTATCCGGCGTACGCGTGGCTGCGTGAGCACTCCCCCGTGCACCGCACCACCCTGCCCAGCGGTGTCGAGGCGTGGCTCGTCACCCGGTACGCGGACGCGAAGCAGGCTCTCGCCGACCCCCGGCTGTCGAAGAACCCCGCGCACCACGCGAAGGACGCGCACGGCAAGAACAGGACGGGCATTCCGGGCGAGCGCGGCGCCAACCTGATGACGCACCTGCTCAACATCGACCCTCCGGACCACACCCGGCTGCGCCGGCTCGTCTCCAAGGCGTTCACCCCCCGGCGGATCGCCGAATTCGAGCCGCGTGTGCAGGAGTTGACCGACCGGCTCATCGACGGGTTCGCGGAGACCGGACGCGCCGACCTCATCCACGACTTCGCCTTCCCGCTCCCCATCCACGCCATCTGCGACCTGCTCGGCGTCCCCGCCGAGGACCAGGACGACTTCCGGGAGTGGGCGGGCATGATGATCCGCCACGGCGGCGGGCCGCGGGGCGGCGTCGCACGGTCGGTCAAGAGGATCCGCGCCTACCTCGCCGAACTGATCCACCGCAAGCGGGAGCTCCTGCCCGAGGTCCCAGGCCCCGGCGAGGACCTGATCTCCGGCCTCATCCGCGCCTCCGACCACGGCGAGCACCTCACCGAGAACGAGGCCGCGGCGATGTGCTTCGTCCTCCTCTTCGCCGGCTTCGAGACGACCATCAACCTCATCGGCAACGGCACCTACGCCCTGCTCCGCAACCCGGACCAGCTCGCACGGCTGCTCGGGTCACTCGCAGACGGCGCGGACGGCGGTCAGGAACTCCTCGACACCGGAATCGAGGAACTCCTGCGCTACGACGGCCCCGTGGAACTGGCCACCTGGCGGTACGCCACCGAGCCCCTCCACATCGGCGGCCGGGCCGTCGCCACCGGCGACCCCGTACTCGTGGTGCTCGCCGCCGCCGACCGCGACCCGGCCCGCTTCGACGACCCGGACACCCTCGACCTGAGCCGCCGCGACAACCAGCACCTCGGCTACGGGCACGGCATCCACTACTGCATCGGTGCACCGCTCGCCCGCCTGGAGGGCCGCACGGCGCTCGCCACGCTGCTGCGCCGCCTGCCCGACCTGCGGCTCGCCGCCGATCCGGAGGAACTGCGCTGGCGGGGCGGGCTCATCATGCGGGGGCTGCGGAACCTCCCGGTCGAGTTCACCCCACCCGCCATACCCCATTCCTCTGCGACCGTCCCGAAATCACCGGCTCCTTGACCGCGGAGCGCGTTTGCTCCCTACATTCGCGACCGTGGACCCCGACATACTCCGGACCAGCTTCGCCGTCGTCGAGAGGCGGGCCGAGTTCGCGGTCAAGTACTTCTACTCGTACCTGTTCTGGCACCACCCCGGTGTCCGCGCCCTGTTCCCCCTGGACTTCCCCGAGGACATGGAGCGCCAGCGGGACCGGCTGTTCGCCGCGCTGACGCACGTCGTGGCACGGCTGGAGGACCCGGGACTGCCCGGCTACCTGGGGGAACTGGGGCGCGACCACCGCAAGTACCTCGCGGAACCGGAGCACTACACGGCCGTCGGGGAGAGCCTGCTCGCCGCGTTCGCCGCCGTCTCGGGGTCCGCCTGGAACGCGGAGGTGGAGAAGGCCTGGGGCGAGGCGTACACGGCCGTCGCGGACGCGATGCTGGAGGGCGCGCGGCAGGCCGAGAGCGACGGGGAACCGCCCTGGTGGGAGGCCGAGGTGACCGGCCGCGTCCGCCACGGCGACAGCCTGGCCGTCCTGACCCTGCGCCCGCACCGCCCGCTCCCCTACACGGCCGGCCAGCACGTGGGCGTCTGCAGCCCCCGGCTCCCCGGCGTCTGGCGTCCGTACTCCCTCGCGAACGCTCCCCGGTCCGACCACACCGTCGATCTGCACGTGGGCCTGGTCGAGGACGGCGTCCTGTCCGACCTCCTGGTCCGCCGCACCCGCGAGGGCGACACCCTGCGGCTCGGGGCACCGGGCGGCCGGATGACCCTCGGCACGCCCGCCGAGGACCCCGTCACGTTCATCGCCGCGGGCACGGGCTGGGCCCCGGTGAAGGCCCTGCTGGAGCAACTGGCGGCCGACGGGCCGGGCCCCGCCGAGGCGCGGCTCTTCCTCGTCGCGCGGGACATCGCCCACCTCTACGACCGGGCCGCGCTCGGCGACCTGCGCACCCGGCTGCCGCAGCTCGACGTCACGGCCATCACACCGGCGCCCGGCCGCCCGAAGGAGCAGGCCACCGAACGGCTGCTGACGGCGCTGGGAAACCGCGCCAACTGGGCCCGCCACACCGTCTGCCTGGCCGGGCCGCCCCGGCTGGTCGACGAGGTCGCCGAACTCCTCCCGCTGCTCGGCGCCGACCCCGGCCGCATCCTCCACGACCCGCTCCCGCCCACCGGCGGCGGCCCGGCCCGGCCGCTGGGGCCCGGCGAGTGGCTCCTGCACCGGCCGCGTCCGCACTGGCACCGTCCGTCGGCCCGCGCCCCGGACTGACCGGGGCGCCCGTCAGGCCTCGGTCGCCCTGATCGCGTCCCGGTAGGCCCGCGCGGCCACCCGCAGCGCCGCCTCGGGGTCCACGCCCTGCTCCTCCGCCCGCGCGGCCAGGGCCAGCAGCTCGTAGCCGACGCCCTCCCCGCGGGGCAGGGGCACCTCGATGCCCGCCGTGCGCGCGCGGGACGCCAGCTTGGCGGCGAGTGCCAGGCCCGGCTGTCCGAGCGGCACGCCGTCCGTCACCGAGGCGCGCCGCTTCTCCTCGGCCTTGGTCCGCAGCCAGTGCTCCTTGACCTCCTCGGGGGTCGAGGCGGTCGCGTCGCCGAAGACGTGCGGGTGGCGGTGGATCAGCTTGGTGACGATGCCGCCCGCCACGTCGTCGATGGAGAAGGGCTCAGTCTCGTCCTCCTCGGCGATCCGCGCGTGGAAGACGACCTGGAGGAGGACGTCCCCCAGTTCTTCGCGCAGTTCGTCCCGGTCGCCCTCCTCGATGGCCTCGACGAGTTCGTACGCCTCCTCCAGCCCGTACTTCGCCAGGCCCTCGTGGGTCTGCCGGGACGACCACGGGCACTCGGCACGGATGCGGTCCATGACCTGGACGAGGTCGAGCAGCCGGGCGCCCGGCAGGTCGTACGAGGCGGGGAGCAGTTCGAGGTCCGGCATGGAGACGCGGCCGGAGCCCGCCAGCCGGGCCAGGCCGTCGGTCAGGCGCGGTTCGCCCTCGCCGGTCGCGACGACCACGACCGTGCGCCCGCCGGCACAGCTGGCGACCAGCTCCTGGGCGTCCGGCCCGGCCTCGTCGACACGCACGCCCGCCTCGCGCAGATACGGGAGCTGGGGGTGGGCGCCGTCCGCGCACAGGACGCGGTCGGCACCGCGCAGCGCCTGCCAGGCGGGCCAGGACAGGAGTCCGGGCGCGACGCGGTGGCTGGTGGTCAGCAGGACGATGCGCCCGGGGCTCGATGCGTTCACGCACCGAACGTAACCCACGCCGCCGGCAACGACGGAGGCGGCCGTCCGGCCCGCGCAGCGCGCGCTACGCCGTCCCGCGGCTTCCCGCCGCCGTCACCTCGCGCACCCACGGCAGTTCGGTGTCGACACGGCTGCTCTTCTCGACGTCCCAGGTGCCGTAGCGCGGATTGAGGTCCACGCCCAGCTTCCTCGACGCGTCGGACAACGCCTTCCAGAACGCCGGCTGGCTGGTCTCGGTGCCGAGCGCCGTGGCGAGCTTCTGGGCCTCGATCTGGGTGCGGAGGTTGTCGTCGAGCCGCTCGGGGGCCACTCCGTACTGCTGGAGCCAGGCCACCTCCAGCGCCTTCGCGTCGCCCGCCTGCTGCTCCAGACCGGTACGGGCCTCCTGGATCTCCTTGCGGGAGACGCTCACGCCCGCGTCCTCGGCGGCCTGGTGCAGGACGCGGTCGAGGACCATGCCGTGCAGGGTGTCACGGGTCAGGCCGCCGGACTTGGCGATGGCCTGCTCGTACTGCGCGTCTCCCGTGGTGGCGGCCCGCTGCGCGGTCCGTACCTCGTTCACCCGGTTCTCCAGTTGGGAGACCGTGATGCGGTCGTCGCCGACGACGGCCGCGGCACCGGGGTGCGCGTCGTTGCCGCAGGCGGCCAGCAGGGGGGCCGCGGTGACGAGCGCGGCGGAGAGGAGGAGCGCGGTGCGACGGCGGCGGTGCAAGGAAACCTCCTGAGGAGCTTGTGCGACAGTGCACAAAGTCTTGCGGTGATCGATGGTAGGCAGTGGCCCAGCTCTCGGCCACCCATTCGACCCAACGATTCGCCAGGAGTTCGGGCACCGCCGTTCCGCCGTCTCCACCCTCACGCCGCACACGGGCCCCCGGCGGTGTCCGCCGGGGGCCCGTGGAGGCGTGCGGTCAGCCCCGGACCTGCCCCAGCCACTGGAGGGTCCGGGCGATCTCCGCGACCAGCGGATGCCCGGGACCGCGGAGCCGTTCGGCGTCGTAGCGCAGGCGCGCCAGCGTGTCGTGCGCCGCGGCGCGGTCGCCGAGGGCGAGCAGCAGGTGCCCGATGCGGCGGCGCACCTCGAACGACAGCTCCGCGTCCTGGGCGACGTACTGGTTCTCGTAGTACGGCAGCAGGGCCCGGTACTCGGCGAGGGCGGCCGCCGGTTCGCCGAGCTGCTCCAGGCACTGGGCCGCCTCGTAGCGGAAGCGCAGGGACTGCGGGTCGGCCTGGCCCGCCTCGGCGGCGCGCTCGTCGGACAGGCGGCGCAGTTCGGGCAGGGCGCGGCGGTACTGGCCGTCGTCCATGAGCGTGGCCGCGTACTGCTTGCGCAGGGTCCGCACCACGGGTGAGTGCTCGCCGTGCTGGGCGGCGGCCGCCGGCAGGATCGCGCCGAGGATGTCGACGGCCTGGGTGATGCGGCCCTCGCCGAGGAGCCGCTTGACCTCGTCGACCGCGCCCACCACGTCGGGCTTCTCGACGGCCGGGGCGGCCTGGGGCTGCGGCGCGGGGGTGCGGGCACGGTCCGGCCAGGGCGCGTGCGGCCGCAGGAAGGGACGCGTGGGGTCGAGGGGGCCGCCGGACGGGACGCCGCGCGCGGGAAGCAGCGGGAGGAGCTGCTCGTACGTCTCCTGGGCGGAGTCCGGGCGGTGCTGCGGGTCCTTGGAGAGCAGCCGCAGCACGAGTGCCTCCAGGGCCTCGGGCACCTCGGGGCGCAGCCTGCGGACCGGCAGCGGCGGTTCGTAGAGGTGGCGGTGGAGCACGCCGAGCGCGGTGGAGCCCGAGAACGGCACGTCACCGCTGAGGAGTTCGTGCATCAGCACGCCGAGCGCGTACAGGTCGGTGTACGGGCCGACCGCGCCGCCCATCGCCTGCTCGGGCGCCATGTAGGCGGGCGAGCCGATGGGGGAGCCGGTGTGCGTGAGCCGGGTCGTGTCGGTGTCCATCACCGAGGCCACGCCGAGGTCGAGCACGGTGACGGTGCCGTCCTGCTTGACCATCACGTTCCGCGGCTTGAGGTCGCGGTGGACGATCGGGACGGCATGGACGGCGGAGAGCACCGCGCACAGCTGCGCGGCCACCGAGACGGCCCACTGCCAGGGGTAGGGGTCGTGCTCGGCGAGGTGGTCGGAGAGGTCGGCCCCGTCGACGTACTGCATGACGAGGAACAGCTCCTCGCCCTCACTGCCCGCGTCGTGCACGGTGACCAGGCCGGGGTGGTCGACCTGGGCGGTGACCCGGCACTCGCGGACGAAGCGGCGGCGCAGCTCGTCGGCCTCCTGGCCGGCGACCTTGTCGGGGCGCAGCAGCTTGACGGCGACGCGCCGGTCGAGGCGTTTGTCGTAGGCGGTCCACACCTGGCCCATGCCGCCCTGCCCGATGAGCGTGGACAGTTCGTACCGGTCGGCGATCACGCGTCCTGACGCCACGGTCACCTGTCGTCCTCGTGCTTGCGCAGGTAGTCGCTCAGTTCGTCGAGCTCGGCGCGCACCTGGTCGATGCGCGCGGGCGCGGGGCGCTGCGGCGGCGGCACCGGGGTCGAGGGCTGCGGTATCGGGGTCATGGGCGGCACCGGCGTCTGCTGGGCCGTCGAGCCGGCGTACGGCTGCTGCGGATACCCGTAGACGGGCGGCGCGGGGTGGTGGTGGAGCGGGGCGTGCCCCGCGTAACGGGCCGCGTGGAAGTGGCGGATGTCCACCGCGAGGTAGTACGCGATCGCGGGCACGAGCAGGCCGAGCAGCAGGGCGAGGCCCGTCCAGCCCCCGGTGGTGTGGATCTCCTCGCCGGGCTCCGTGCCGATCAGGACGAAGCCGAGGACCTCGGCCGCGAACGTGGCCACGAACAGGCCCCAGTCGAGCGACTTGCGCGTCACGATCGCCAGCCGCAGCATCATGGCCCAGCCGAGCAGACCGAAGCTGCACACCGACAGCACCACGAAGAGCACGCGCAGGAAGACCAGCAACCCGGTCGGGGGTGGCGGCTTCAGCGGCTGCGCCTGGCCGTGGCCTTGCATGGTTGCTCCTGGAGACCTGATGGGGACGGACGGGGACGGACGTGCGAGTGCGGAGTCCGAGCGTATAGGCCGACGAGGACAACTGGTCCCGGGTTGTACCGAACCGTTGCCGTGCTGATCACGACACGTGCCCCAGGGGCCTCAGCCGGGCGCGACCGTGCCGTCCGTCAGGCCGTCGTACATCCCGCGCACCAACTGCTCGCCCAGGCGGCCCGCGAGCCGGATCGCCTCCTCGAACTCGGCCAGGGCGCGGAACCGTTCGCCGTAGACGCGCTGCTGGTCCAGCGGCAGCCGCGGCAGTTGGAGGCGGCGCACGTCGAGCCGGGTCGCGGTGGAGGCGTAGCTGCTGGCCTGGCGGTTGTTGGCGGTGCCGCGCAGGAAGCCGGCGAGGAACCACGCGTCGAGCGCGGCCGGATCGGGGCGCAGCAGGGCGAGGTTGCGGCCGAGGGCGGCGCCCGCGGTGGCGCCGTCGACGACGCGGGCGACGGAGCCGCCGCCGAGCACGGGGACGACGACGTCGCCGGACTCGATGATCACCGGCTCGTCGTCGCTCTCGGGCAGCGTTCCGGAGGGAGCGCTTCCGGAGAGCACGTCGTGGTCGGTGAGGACGGGTACGCGCGCCTGGCCGCCGCTTCCTCCGGTACGGAGCAGGAGGGCGCCGCCGCGCGCGAGTTCACCGACCGTGGTCAGCGGCCAGCGGGTGGGCCGGCGCGGATCGGCGGCCGGCGGGGTGAGGTCGCCGGTCAGCCGCAGGGTCTCGCCCAGGTGCTCGCGCACGTTAGCGAGCTGTTCGGTCCCGCCGGCCGCGGGCGGCGGCAGATGGCGCGCGGGTGCCAGGTCGACGTCGTCGTCGAGGAGTTCGATGACGGGCACCGAGCGGCTCAGGCCCGGTTGCTCCGCCGCCGTGCCCGTGCGGTCGAAGGGCCGCCAGGCGTCGAGGACCGCGGTGCGCACGCCCTGCCAGTCGAGGTCGTCGCGGCTGTCCGCTGCGAACGCCCCCGTGTCGGCGAGCAGCACCTCGGGGTGCGCCGGATGACCGGTGGCGGCGGGCCGCCGCAGCACCCACAGGTGCAGCGGGATGTTGTACGGGGGTGCGGCCCCCGGAGGCAGCGCGATCACCGCGCGCAGGGCGCCGCGGCGCAGCAGGTCGGCGCGGATGCGGCGGCCCGAGCGGCGTGAGGCGGCGGCCGGGGGCATCAGGAGGACGGCCACGCCGCCGTCCGCGAGTCGGGCCAGCGCGTGCTGCACCCAGGCGAGTTCGGACTCGGTGCGGGCCGGGAATCCGTACTCCCAGCGGGGGTCGTACGCGAGTTCGTCGTGGCCCCAGTTGCGCTCGTTGAACGGCGGGTGGCACAGGACGGCGTCGGCCCGCAGTGCCGGATACGCGTCGGCGCGCAGGCTGTCGGCGGCGGCCGTGCGCACGGTGGCCCTCGTGTGCAGCCCGAGGCGCAGCGCCGTGAGGGCGGCGAGTTCGGGGCTGCTGTCCTGGCCGTGCAGGTGCGGGTTCCCCGCGGTCCCGTTGGCCTGCGCCGCGGCCACGGCACGGAGCAGGCCGCCGGTGCCGCAGGCCGGGTCGAGCGCGGAACGCGCCGGTCCGGCGAGATCGGCCATGAGGGAGGCCAGGCCGGTCGGGGTGAGCGTGTACTGACGCGGGTTGGCGTCGAGGTGGCGGCCCAGCAGGAACTCGTACGTCCTGCGGGTTCCGAGTTCGGACGCGAGTTCCACGGCGCCGCGCAGCAGCGGCGCGGACGCCAGCAGCCGGGCGGTGGTCGGTGTCTCGACGGCACGCTCGCGACCGGTTCCGAAGCGCGGGGTGAGGACCTGGTCGAGGGGGCCGGGCAGCCGTTCCGCGAGCCGGGCGTCGGAGCCCGCGCCCAGTTCGAGCCAGACCGTGGGCCGGTCGTGGACGAGGAGCAGGACGCAGCCGACGTGGACGAGGGCGGTGACCGGCCCCTCGGGGTGGCCCGCGAGTTGCTGCCAGACGCGCTCGCGCAGGGGCACCTCGGCGAGTTTGCCCTGGTTGCGCAGCCAGTCCTCCACGTCGGTGAGCGCGAAGGACGGGCTGGTCTCGGTACCTCCGACGGGTTTGGGGAAGTCGGCGTGCCGGCGCCGCCAGTTGCTGACCGCGGCACGGCCCACCCCGGCCAACCGGGCGATTCCGGCCGCGGTGACCTCTGTCCCGTTCTCCTGCACCCGTCGGCTCCCCTCGTCCCGCTGTGTGGCGTCGAGCATACCGACGTACGCAAGTGCCCCCTATTCACGGCCGTGTACACACTCGATCCCGTGAACCGTGTTGACTCGGTTCACAAGCTCTGCTGTGATTGACCCATCGGACGAGGGGCCGCCGAGGAGCGCGGCTTCCGTCCCGGGGGAGGGAACCGCCATGGGCGCCAAGGGGAAGATCGTGCTGGGAGTCGTCGCGGGCGTCGTCGTCATCGGCGCCGTGTCGGCGAACTCGAACGGCTCGAACGGCTCGAAGCACGGCGGGAGCACGGCCGCGAAGGGCTCGTCCGCCTCCGCCGAGCGCGGCTCCGGGTCCGGTTCCAAGTCGAAGGACGGGGCCGGGGCCGGGGCCGGGACCAAGTCGAAGGACAAGTCCGCCACCAAGGCCGACACGCCCAGGAAGAAGGCCGCGCTCGCGGGCGACGGCGACTTCCAGGTCGGTACCGACATCAAGCCGGGGACCTACCGGACCACGGGCAACACCGACTCCCTGTGCTACTGGGAGCGTGCCAAGGACGCCTCGGGCGAAATGGACTCGATCATCGCCAACGACAACGTCACCGGCACGAGTTACGTGACGATCCAGGCCGGCGACAAGCTCTTCAAGTCCAGCGGCTGCGGGGACTGGGAGGCCGTCGGGACGAAGGCCTCCGGCACGCCGGCCACGCGGATGGAGGGCGACGGCGGGATGCACAGAGTGGGCGGCGACATCGCCCCCGGCACCTACCGGTCGACCGGCAACTCCGACGGCCTGTGCTACTGGGAGCGCTCCAAGGACGCCTCGCACTCCCTCGACTCGATCATCGCGAACAACAACGTGTCCGGCACGGCCGTCGTGACGATCGCCCCCGGTGACACGTACTTCAAGACCTCGGGCTGCGAGGACTGGAAGAAGACCGGCTGACGCCGCCCCCACCGGCCCCGCGCGCGGCCGCACCCCGCCGCACCTCTCCCGCGGCCCTCCGCGCCGTCCCCGCTGCCGCTCCAACGCCTCTGCACCTCTGCACCTCTGCACCTCTGCACCCGACACCTCGACACCTCAAGGAATGAATCGTCATGCGCCGTACCGCACTTGCCGCTCTCTGCCTCGCCGCCGCGGCCACCGCCACGCTCACCGGCTGCCTGCCCGGTGACGACAAGGCGGACAGCAAGCCGAAGGGCCCGTTCGCCGGGCAGACCGGCGGCGAGATCGCCGACCGGGCCGTGAAGGCCACCTCGAACGCCAAGTCGCTGCGGATGAAGGGCGACATCCAGGACGACGGCAGCCGCGTCGGCATCGACATGGCCCTCGACAAGAAGGGCCACTGCGCCGGCACGATCAGCGCCGGGGGCGAGGGCAAGGCCGACCTCGTCAAGACCGGGGACACCCTCTACATGCGGTACGACGAGAAGTTCCTGCGGGCGCAGGGCGAGGGCGACTCCGCCGAGGAGACCGACGGCGTGGTGGCACTGCTGGCCGGCAAGTGGACCAAGATGTCCGCGACCGGCTCCGACGCCGACGACATCGCGGAGTTCTGCGACCTCGGCACCGTGCTCGGCGAGTTCGACGACGTCAGCTCCGACGCGCGGCGCGGCAGGACGACCACCGTCGACGGTGTTCCGGCGATCGTCCTGCACGAGAAGGACGGCAAGGACACCTACACGCTGTACGTCGCCACCGAGGGCAAGCCCTACCTGCTGAAGGTCGTCAGCAAGTCCGCCAAGGACCCGGGCACGGTCACCTTCGGCGACTTCGACGAGCCGGTCCCCGCCGAGAAGCCCAAGGGCAAGATCCTCGACCTGGACGAGCTGGGCGGCTGACCCCCCGGAGCCCGACGGGACCGGGGGCCGGCCTCACAGGGTGTGCCGCACCCACACGCTGGGCTCCACGTACACCGCGTATCCCCGGTCCGGCTCGCAGTGCACGGGGACCAGCGCCCCGGGCACCTCGACCAGGCCCTCCTCGTCGAACGGCAGCCTCGTCCACGCCCGCCACTCGTCGAGCGACGCGGCGACGCTCATCGACGCCGGGGCCACCCCCTCGATGCGCCCGCCCGCCCTGACGTGGACCCGCAGCCACGGGTCGTGCGGCAGCCCGTCGTCCCGCGTGCGGAACGCGTACTCCTCCATCGGCGTGCGCGGTTCACGGTGCTTCGCGCTCGGGCGCACCGGGGCGACGACCTCGCGGAAGCCGCGCGCCCGGGCGTTGTCCCGCATCGCCGAGAGCATCCGGGCCGACAGGCCGGTGCCCTGGACGGGCGGCGCGACGACGACCGAGATCGCGCTCACCGTGTCGGGCCGCAGGCCCCGGCGCAGGTCGCCGAACGCCCACACCAGCACCTCGTCCCAGCCCCGCGCCGGCAGCTCGCCCCCGGCCCCGAGGGCGAAGGGCACGCTGTACGCGTGGGCGACGACCTCACCGCGCTCGTTCTCCGCGAACAGCACGTACTCCGGCAGTTCGGCGGCGATACGGGCGTAGTGCGCGTTGCCCACGAGGTCGTTGCGCAGGAACTCCGGCCAGGTGTCGGCCATTCCCGTCACCCGCCCGTGCATCTCCGGGCGTTCGGCGAGGCTCGCTACCTTCAGCTCCATGCGGGACACCGTAGGCGGCGGCCCCGCCCTCGCGGAACCCGTTTGCCGGTGGCCGAACCCCACCGCTCCCGGCCGGTGCCGCCGACGGCCGCGAGTGCCGCCGGTACGGGGCCGGTCCCACCGACGGCCGCCGGTGCGGGGCCGGCGCTCCCGCACCGGGCGGGGCGGCAGGCTCGGCGCTCAGTCGGCGTGGAACCGGGCCGGCGCCCTCGTCGGCGTCCCGCCCTCGGGAAGCCGCTGCTCGGGGCAGCCGGACAGCACCCGCTTCATCGCGTCCCTCTCCGCGGCGGTGACCCACAGCCCGTACTTCTTCTTCACGGCGACCTGCCTGGCCACGTAGGTGCAGCGGTAGGCCTTGTGGGGCGGGAGCCAGGTGGCCGTGTCCCCGTCGCCCTTGCTGCGGTTGGGGCCCGCGTCGACAGCGAGAAGGTTCAGCGGGTCGTTGGCGAGCGCTATCCGCTTGCTCGCGTCCCACTTCTGGGCGCCCTTCTGCCAGGCGTCCGACAGGGCGACGAGATGGTCGATGTCGACCTCGCTGCGGCCGCCGCGCTCGAAGGTCACGTCCTTGTCGGTGTACGGGTCCGGATCGAGCTTTCCCGCACTGACCCGGCACTCGCCGTCGCTGAACCTCACGTCCTTCAGGTCCCGTTTGAGTATGTCGTCGCGCGTGTCGCAGCCGTTCGAGTCGGTGTCGGCCCACGGCGTGCCGAACCTGTCCCGGTCGAACCCCGTCCTGGGAGCCCTTCCCTTGACGGTCAACGAGTCCAGCGCGGTGAGGGCGGCCCCGCCCTTTCCCACGGGCTCCTCGGGCCCGGCCGAACCCGGCGTCTCCACGGTGCAGCCGGTCGCGGCGAGCACCAGGACCGCGGCACCGGCCACTCTCGTCCAGTGCGTCACGGCACTCCCTCCCCTTGTCTCCCCGGGTCCGCCCGTGCGGGCGGGCCTTCCCGGCCCTCACCGTACTGGCCTGGGCCGTCGTGCCGTCATGGGACCACCCCGGGCTCCCGGCGCGCTCCGGGGGAGCGTGTGGTGCGCCACCGGCGCGCCCCCGGTGGTGACGGTTCCCGCGTCCCTGACTTGAAAACCCGGGGTTGGCGCCCGGGCTCGGGTACCGACGCCCGGACCCCGAGCCCGAGCCCGAACCCGAGCCCCGAGCCCCGAGCCCCAAGCCCCAAGCCCCAAGCCCCGAGCAAGGCTCCGGTCGACACAGCGAGGCTCCGGTCCGGTCACCCCAGCAAGGCCCCGTCCCGGCAGCAAGGCCCCGTCCCGACAGCAAGGCCCGGGTTCCGACGGTCGGGCTTCGGGCGCCGAGGCCTCAAGTCGCCCTTCACCGCGCTCTCCTGCCGCGTCACACCTTCCCGATGCCCAGTGTGGTCTCCGAGGGGAGCAGCCCGGACCCGAGGACGGCGACCCAGAACTCGCCCAGCAGTTCGGCCAGTCGGCCGGTGGCGGCCGGGCCCAGCGACCGCCATGGCTCGGCGGCCAACTCGTCGGTGCGGTGCTCGACCTCGCGGCGAAGGGCGCGTCCGGCGTCCGTCGCCGTGCCGTCCCCGGCCAGCAGGCCGCGGGCGACGAGCCGTTCCCGTGCGGCGGACCACTCCCCCGCACTCCAGCCCCGGCTCTCGAACCGCTCCACGGGGGCGGCGCCCACGGCCGCGAAGGACACGAGCGCCTCGACGGGATCGAGTCCGGCGACGAGCAGCGCGGCCAAGTGACCGTCCCCCCGGTGCTCCCGCAGGATCGTCGCCGCGTGCCACAACTGCGCGTGCGGGGCTTCCGGCCAGGGCAGTTCGGCGTTGGCCGCGGCCAACGGCCGCCCCGCCGTGCTCAGCGACTCGGCCGCGCGGCGGGCCAGCGCCGCCGCCTCGGCCAGTTCGGGACTGCCCGCCCGGTCGCCGAGTATCGCCCGGTACGCCCGGTCGACACCTCTCGCTCGCGCCCGGATCACCTGCTCGGGGTCCGCGGTCTCCCACACGCCGTCCATGTGCGCGGCGACCATACGCGGACTGAAGCTGAAGAAGGCCGAGGCGACACGGCCCTCGCCGACGGCCCCCAAGGGCGCGGCCCGCAGGGGGAAGTAGGAGGGCCAGCGCTCCTCGACGTCGAAGCCGAGTGCGGCGGACTCCTCGAAGACCTCCGGCGCGTAGTAGAGCACCGCGTGCAGCGGCTCCAGGAGGTGCCACATCTGCCGCACCCTGCCCGGTTCGATCCCGCTGTCCCGCACCGCCCCGTCGACGTCCGCAGACATGACGTACCCCCTTCGTCCGATCCCGCCCCCACGAAAACTTGACACTGACAAGATTGCCCGCCACCGCCGAACTTGTCAATGCCTAGATTCGGCGTACGCTGCTGACCATGACGAGGAGCACGCACGCCACCGGCCCAGGGCCCGCGCACCGGCCCGCGCACCGGCCGACGGCAGAACCCGCCGCGTCCACCGACACCGCACCCGCGAAGGCCTCACAGCCCGCGGAGCCCTCGGAGCCCTCGGAGCCCACCCAGCCCCCGCAGCCCCCGCAGCAAGCGGCCCCCTCGGGGCCCGGCGAACCCGCGGGGCCCCCGGCCGCCCCCGGGCGCCGCGCGTACCACCACGGCGATCTGCGCCGCGCGATCCTGGCGGCCGCTCTCGACGTGATCTCCGCCGAGGGTCCGGCGGCGGTGAGCCTGCGGGACCTCGCCCGCCGCGCGGGCGTCTCGCACGCCGCGCCGGCCCACCACTTCAAGGACCGCACGGGCCTGCTCACCGCGATCGCGGCCGAGGGCTACGCGCTGCTGGCGGCCACCCTCGCGGACGCGGCCGACCCGCGGGACACGGGTGTGCGCTACGTACGGTTCGCGCGTGAGCACCCGGCCCATTTCCAGGTGATGTTCACGCCGGAACTGCTGCGGGGCAACGATCTGGAGCTGACGGCGGCCAGGGCGCTCGCGGGTGAGCGCCTGCGCGGCGCGGTCTCCGCCGTCCCGCAGGAGGGACGCGGCGATGACGCCCGGCTCGCGGGGGTCGCCGCCTGGTCACTGGCCCACGGCTTCGCCACGCTCCTGCTGGGCCACAACCTGGAGGGGCCGATGGGCGACCAGGACCCCGAGGAGGTCTTCCGCCTCCTCACCGGGATGCTCTTCAAGTCCCCCTGAATTGCCGAGTCCCGGGCGCCCGGGACTCGGCAAGGGGGAAGGGGGAAGGGGGAACCGGGAAAGGGGGGAAGGCGTAACCGCCCCTCACCCCTGGCACCGGCGGGGCCGCCGAGCGACGGACACCGGGGCACCGCGCACCTCGGCCCTCGCCCCCGCAGCGCCGCCGACGGAGCGCGGCCCACCCCCAGGACCCGTACGCCCCGCACGACCCCGTAGACCCGTGCGACCCCGTACCCGTGCGACCCCGTACGCCCCGCACGACCCCATAGGACCCGTGCGACCCCGTACGCCCCGCACGACCCCAACCCCTACGACCCCAGGATCGACGTCAGGAACTCCCCGGTCCACCCGAGCAGCTCCCGCCCGACCAGCGGCTTCCCGCCGACCCGCGCCGTCTTCGGACGCGGCACCAGCACCTGGTGCGCCGCGGGCTTGATGACCGTGCCCGGGTACAGCCGCTTGAGCCGAAGCTCCTGCGACTCCCGCAACTCCACCGGGGCGAACCGGATGTTGGTGCCCTGCAGGACGATCTCGCCGACCCCGCATGCCCGCGCCAGCATCCGCAGCCCGGCCACCAGCAGCAGGTTCTCCACCGGCTCGGGCAACTTGCCGTAGCGGTCGACGAGTTCCTCGCGCACCGCCTTGACGTCCTCCTCCGAGTTGGCGGAGGCGATCGACCGGTAGGCCTGCAGGCGAAGGCGCTCGCCGGGGGCGTACTCGTGCGGGACGTGCGCGTCGACCGGGAGCTCGATCTTGACCTCCAGGGGCGGCTCCTCCTCCACCCCGCCCTCCAGGGAGGCCCGGTAGTCCGCGACGGCCTCCCCCACCATGCGTACGTACAGGTCGAATCCCACGCCGGCGATGTGGCCGGACTGCTCGCCGCCGAGGAGGTTGCCCGCACCGCGGATCTCCAGGTCCTTCATGGCCACGTACATGCCCGCGCCCATCTCGGTGTGCTGGGCGATGGTCGCCAGCCGCTCGTGGGCCGTCTCCGTGAGCGGCTTCTCCGGCGGGTACAGGAAGTAGGCGTAGCCGCGCTCGCGTCCGCGGCCCACCCGGCCTCGGAGCTGGTGCAGTTGGGACAGGCCGAAGTTGTCGCCGCGCTCCACGATCAGCGTGTTCGCGTTGGAGATGTCGATGCCCGACTCGACGATCGTCGTGGAGACGAGGACGTCGAACTTGTTCTCCCAGAAGTCGACCACCACCTGCTCCAGGGCCTGTTCGGACATCTGCCCGTGGGCGGTCGCGATTCGGGCCTCGGGGACGATCTCGCGCAGCTTCGACGCCGCGCGGTCGATCGACTCGACCCGGTTGTGGATGTAGAAGACCTGCCCCTCGCGGAGCAGTTCGCGGCGGATGGCCGCGCCGATCTGCTTCTCCTCGTACGGGCCGACGAACGTCAGGACCGGGTGGCGCTCCTCCGGCGGCGTGGTGATCGTCGACATCTCCCTGATGCCCGTCACCGCCATCTCCAGGGTGCGCGGGATCGGGGTCGCGGACATGGTCAGCACGTCGACGTTGGCCCGCAGCTTCTTGAGCTGCTCCTTGTGCTCGACCCCGAAGCGCTGCTCCTCGTCGACGACGACGAGCCCGAGGTCCTTGAACCTGGTCTCGGAGGAGAACAGCCGGTGGGTGCCGATGACGATGTCCACCGAACCGTCCCGCAGGCCCTCCAGGACCGCCTTGGCCTCGGTGTCCGTCTGGAAGCGGCTGAGCGCCCGCACGTTCACCGGGAACTGCGAGTAGCGCTCGGAGAACGTCCCGAAGTGCTGCTGCACGAGCAGGGTCGTGGGCACCAGGACGGCCACCTGCTTGCCGTCCTGGACGGCCTTGAAGGCGGCCCTGACCGCGATCTCCGTCTTGCCGTAGCCGACGTCGCCGCAGATCAGGCGGTCCATCGGGACCGTCTTCTCCATGTCCTCCTTGACCTCGGCGATGGTGGTGAGCTGGTCGGGGGTCTCCGCGTACGGGAACGCGTCCTCCAGCTCGCGCTGCCACGGCGTGTCCCCGCCGAAGGCGTGCCCGGGGGCCGCCATCCGCGCGGAGTACAGCTTGATCAGGTCCGCCGCGATCTCCTTGACGGCCTTCTTCGCTCGGGCCTTGGTCTTCGTCCAGTCGGCGCCGCCCAGGCGGTGCATCGTGGGGGCCTCGCCGCCCACGTACTTGGTGATCTGCTCCAGCTGGTCCGTGGGGATGTAGAGGCGGTCGCCGGGCTGGCCGCGCTTGGCGGGCGCGTACTCCACGACCAGGTACTCGCGGGTGGCGCCCTGGACGGTCCGCTGGACCATCTCGATGTAGCGGCCCACGCCGTGCTGTTCGTGGACGATGTAGTCGCCCGTCTCCAGGGTGAGCGGGTCGATGGTCTTGCGGCGGCGGGCCGGCATCCGGGCGCCGTCCTTGCCGGCGGCCTTCTGGCCGGACAGGTCGGTCTCGGTCAGCACGGCGAGCTTGAGCGCCGGGTCGACGAAGCCGTAGTCGATCGAGCCGCAGGCCACCTGGACGACGGAGGGCGCCAGCTCGCCGAGGTCCGGCTCCAGACGGGCCGCGATGCCCTCGCCGCCGAGCACCTCGACGGTACGGGCGGCGGGTCCGTGGGCCTCGGTGACGAACACCGTGCGCCACCCGCCGGCGAGCCACCCCTTGGTGTCGGCGAGCGCCTTCGCCGTGTCGCCCCGGTAGGTCTCGGGCGCGTGCATGCCCAACTTCAGCGTGTCGGCCTCTTCGAGCGCGTCGTCCGCGGCGAAGGGCGACACGGACCACCACATCATGTCCAGCTCGCGGGCCCGGTCCCGGACGTCCGCGATGGACCACAGGGACGCCGCGTCGACGTCGATCGGGGCCTCGCCGCCGCCCGCCGTGGCGGCCCAGGACGCCTGGAGGAACTCCTGCGAGGTGGCCACCAGGTCCGTGGCCCGTGTCCGTACGCGCTCCGGGTCGCAGACCACGGCCATGGAGCCCTCGGGCATGACGTCGAGGAGGAGTTCCATGTCGTCGACGAGGACCGGGGCGAGGGATTCCATGCCCTCGACGGCGATGCCCTCCGCGATCCTGCCGAGCAGCTCGCCCAGTTCGGGGTGCTCCTCCGCGAGCCGGGCCGCCCGCGCCCTCACCTCGTCCGTGAGCAGCAGTTCGCGGCAGGGCGGCGCCCACAGCCCGTGCTCGGCGACCTCCAGGGAGCGCTGGTCGGCGACCTTGAAGTAGCGGATCTCCTCGACGTCGTCACCCCAGAACTCCACGCGCAGCGGGTGCTCCTCGGTGGGCGGGAAGACGTCGAGGATGCCTCCGCGCACGGCGAACTCGCCGCGCTTCTCGACGAGCTCCACACGTGCGTACGCCGCTGCCGACAGGGCTTCCACGACCTGGCCGAGGTCCGCGCTGCCGCCGCTGCGCAGTGCCACGGGCTCCAGGTCGCCGAGGCCCTTGACCTGCGGCTGGAGCACCGATCTGACGGGGGCGACCACGACGGAGACCGGGCCGGTCTCCGGGTCGTCGGGGCGCGGGTGCGCGAGGCGCCGCAGCACAGCGAGCCGGCGCCCCACGGTGTCGCTGCGCGGGGACAGCCGCTCGTGCGGGAGCGTCTCCCAGGACGGGTACTCCACGACCGTGTCGGGCGGCAGCAGGGACCGCAGGGCCACCGCCAGGTCCTCGGCCTCGCGTCCGGTGGCCGTCACGGCCAGCACGGTACGGCCGGCCTTGCGGGCCAGTGCCGCCACCGCGAACGGCCGGGCGGCGGGCGGGCCCACCAGGTCGACGTGCATACGGTTGCCGTCGCCGGCGGCCCGCACCGCTTCGGTGAGTGCGGCGTCCTTGACGACGGCGTCGAGCAGACCGTGCAGGCTCATGAAGAGGTGTCCATCCGGGAATCCGAGGGTGTGGGCAACGCGAACCGCCCGACACGTCTGACGGGCCGGGGGTCTCCAGCGTACGACGCCGGGGTCACCGGCGCCGCGCCCGCCGGGACGAGGGACACGGATCTCCCGCCCGACCGGCCGGGTACCTGCCGGCGCCCGGCCCGGACCCGCACACCCGCCCGGCGAAGCCCAGTCCACCCGGCACGCCCGCCCCGCGCACCGGGGGCGGGGACGGATCCCGACCGTCCGGGACGCGCCCGCCGGGCCCGCCGCCTCCGCCCCGTACGTCCGCCCCGCGAAGCCATCTCGGCCCGGCGCGCCCGCCCCACGCGCCACGCCGGCCCCGCACGAGCGACACGCACCTCCCGGCCGAGCGCACGCACATACCGGCGCCCGGCCCGGACCCGCACACCCGCCCCGCGGCGGCCGCCACCCTGCACGCCCGCCCCGCACACCGGGGGCGGGCGGACGGATCCCGACCGTCCGGGACGCGCCCGCCGGGCCCGCCGCCGCCTCCGCCCCGTACGACCGCCCCGCACGGCAGTCGCTGCGGCGCCCCGTCCTCCGGCGTGCGGACGGGCGCGTGTGTGCCCCGGACACGCCGAAGCCCGGCACCGCGAGTCCGGGGACTCGCGGTGCCGGGCCTCCCCCGTCCGCCGTCCGGCCCCACCGCGACCCCCGTCCACGGTGGAACCGGACCGCGCGTCTAGTCCGTGGCGATGGCGTTCAGGACGTTCATCCGTCCCGCCCGGAACGCCGGCACGAGTGCCGCGAACAGGCCCACGAAGGCCGAGCCGATGAACACCCCGATGATCGTCGGCCACGGGATGTCCAGGACCTTCAGTCCTTCGAGCGCGAGGAGCTGCTGCGCCGTGGCGCCCCAGCCCATGCCCAGACCCAGGCCGAGGAGCGCTCCGAAGAGGGCGATCACGACCGACTCCAGTCGGATCATGCGGCGGAGCTGGCGGCGGGAGAGGCCGATGGCGCGCATCAGGCCGATCTCGCGGGTCCGCTCGACGACCGAGAGGGCCAGGGTGTTCACGACGCCCAGGACCGCCACGATGATCGCGAGGGCCAGCAGGCCGTAGACCATGTTGAGGAGCTGGCCGATCTGGTCCTTCAGCTCCTGCTTGTAGTCGGTCTGGTCACGCACCTGGTACTGCGGGTACGGGTCCAGCGCCTTCTTCAGGGCCGCGTACGCCGTCGCCTCCTGGCCGTCCTCGGCGGTGGCGAACATGATGTCGTTCGGCGGAATCCTGTCGGCCGGGACGTACTGCTCCATCGTCGCGATGCTCATGTAGCGCGAGCCCTTGTCGATGGCCACGTCGTCGTCCGTGACGGCCGCGACCTTCAGCTTCGCGGTCTTCCCGCCCTTGAAGGCGACGGTCATGGTGTCGCCGACCTTCACGCCGTGCTTCTTGGCGTAGTCGGAGCCGACCGACATCGAGTCCTTCGCGTACGCCGCCGACAGCTCGCCGGCGATCGTCTCGCGGCGCAGGTCGCTCGCGTACGTCGGGTCCGCGGCCGTCACGTCGCTGTCCTCGGTGCGGCCGTCGGGCGAGGTCAGCTCCGCCTCGATCAGCTTGTAGCTGGTGACGTGCTCCATGCCCGGCGTCGACTCGATGGCCTTCTGGGCCTGGGGCACGATCCGCTGGTTGCCCTGGACGATGAAGTCCGTGCCGACCGACTTGTCGAGCTCCTCGGTCGCGGAGGCCACCATCGAGGAACCGACCACGGAGAGGCAGGCGACCAGCGCGAGGCCGATCATCAGGGCCGCTCCGGTGGCTCCCGTACGCCGCGGGTTGCGCAGCGCGTTGCGCTCGGCGAGGCGTCCGACGGGGCCGAAGGCGCGCAGCAGGACCGCGCTGATGGCCCGGACCACACCGCCCGCGAGCAGCGGGCCGACGATGACGAACCCGATCAGCGAGAGCACCACACCGGCGCCCAGCATCAGCGAGCCGTCGGCTGCCTTCTCCGCGCCGGCGGCCGTGAACAGGGCCGCGGCTCCGGCACCCGTGAGGACCAGGCCGACGATCCCGCGGATCCATCCGGCCCTGCCGTCGGCCGGGGTACCGGCGTCGCGCAGCGCGGCCATCGGGGAGACCTTGCCGGCGCGGCGGGCCGGCAGGTAGGCGGCGAGGACCGTGACGACGATGCCGAGGACCAGGCCGACCACGGGGGTCATGGCCTTGACGGTGAGGTCGGCGGTGGAGAGGTTCATGCCGGCGGACGACATGAGCTTCATCAGGCCGACCGCGATGCCGACACCCGCGGCGACACCCAGGACCGAGCCGACGACGCCGAGCAGCAGCGCCTCGAAGAGCACGGACCTGTTGACCTGCTTGCGGGACGAGCCGAGTGCCCTCATCAGGCCGATCTCGCGGGTGCGCTGGGCGACCAGCATGGAGAAGGTGTTGATGATCAGGAAGATGCCGACGAGGAAGGCGATCCCGGCGAAGCCGAGCATGGCGTACTTGATGACGTTCATGAACTCGCCGATGCCCTCGCGGTTCTCGTCCGAGAGCTCCTTCTGCGTCTGGACCTTGAGGGCGGGGCCGGAGCCGGTGAGCTCCGCGGAGACGTTCCGCTTGAGCTGCGTGTGGGTCACACCGGCGTCGGCCGTGACGTTGACCTGGGTGAACCGTCCGGTGGCGCCGAGCAGTTCGCGCTGCGCGGTGGCGGTGTCGTAGTAGACGACGGCGGCACCGGGGTTGGTCACCTTGAAGGTGGCGATACCGACGATCCGCGCCTTGAAGTCGCCCGTGACGGCGATGGTGCGCAGTTCGTCGCCCATCTTGAGGTGGTGCTTGTCGGCGGTGTCGGAGTCGACCATCACCTCGGTGGGTCCGCGCGGGGCGTGCCCGGAGGTGATCTCCATCGAACGCAGGTCGTTCTTGGTCCAGTTGCCCGCGATCGTCGGGGCGCCGGTGGTGGACCCCATGTTGTCGTTGTCGCTGTCGACGACGGTCACGTTCATCGAACTGACCGCGCCCTCGGCCGACTTGACGCCCTCGGCCTGCTTCGCCCGGTCGATGACCGAGGCGGGCAGCGACTCCGGCTTGCCGTTCTGCGGGTCCTCGTTGTTGTTGGCCGCCTTCGGGGTCACCGTGACGTCCGCGGAGGTCGTCGCGAAGAGCTTGTCGAAGGTCGTGTTCATCGTGTCGGTGAAGACGAGCGTCCCGCAGACGAACGCCACCGACAGCAGGACGGCGACGGCCGACAGGGCCATGCGTCCCTTGTGCGCGAAGAAGTTGCGCATCGAGGTCTTGAAGACGGTCATGACGTGCGCCCCCGGGCGTCGAAGTCCTTCATGCGGTCGAGGACGGCGTCGGCGGTGGGCCGCAGCATCTCGTCGACGATGCGGCCGTCGGCGAGGTACAGGACCCGGTCCGCGTACGAGGCGGCCACCGGGTCGTGCGTGACCATCACGATGGTCTGCCCGAGGTCGTCGACCGAGCGGCGCAGGAAGCCCAGCACCTCGGCGCCGGCGCGGGAGTCGAGGTTGCCGGTCGGCTCGTCACCGAAGATGATCTCCGGTCGGGCGGCGAGGGCGCGGGCCACGGCGACGCGCTGCTGCTGGCCGCCGGAGAGCTGGTTGGGCCGGTGCCGGAGCCGGTCGGCGAGCCCGACGGTCTCCACGACCTGGGCCAGCCAGGCCTTGTCGGGCTTGCGGCCGGCGATGTCCATCGGCAGCGTGATGTTCTCGATCGCGTTCAGCGTCGGCAGCAGGTTGAACGCCTGGAAGATGAACCCGATCCGGTCGCGGCGAAGCTGCGTGAGCTTCTTGTCCTTGAGGCCGGTGATCTCGGTCTCGTCCAGGTGGATCTGCCCGGAGGAGACGGTGTCGAGTCCGGCGAGGCAGTGCATCAGCGTGGACTTGCCGGACCCCGAGGGACCCATGATGGCGGTGAACTGCCCCCGCGCGATGTCCACGTCGACATGGTCCAGGGCGACGACGCGGGTCTCTCCGGACCCGTACGCCTTGACGACCTGCCGCGCCCGTGCGGCAACGGCCGTACGCCCTCCAGTGCCCCCGTGCCTGGTGATGGTTACAGCCGATGTCACGGTATGTCTCCTAAGTCGGCCGCCCGGTGGGACGGCGAGGTGCGCGGCGGGTTCGTGTCGTTCGGTACGGCCACAAGTCTGGCGGCGGGGGGCGGTCCCCCGCGCTGGTGCCCAGCGCAGTCTTCTGCGGGGGAAAACCCCACCATCGAAGGTGTGGTTCGTCCGGGCGGGCCGCCCCCCAGCGGCGTAAAGCCAGGTTAAGGAGCACCCGGTGCGCTTCTCGTCCTCCGGCGGTACGAACCCTCCCCGAGCCGTAGTACGGAGGACCCCCTAGGGGGTCTCCACCCTCCGGTGGATCTCTTCTCGGGGGCGTCTCCACCCCCGGGCCCACTCAGCCTGCGCCCTGCCGCGACGTGAGGGTCAAGTGGGAAGCTGTCGGCGACAGATAGATGCAGGGGGAATGAATCAGGTCCCCGCGGCGCAGGGGGAGGCCTCCGGTGGACAGTGCGACACCCGGCACACGCACGGCGGCGGCGGACCGCCCCCCGGCTCCCGCGCGCCGGCCGGCCGTCGTCGCCGCGCTCATGCTCTGCATGGGACTGGCCGCCCTCGACTCCACGATCGTGTCCACCGCCGTCCCCCAGATCGTCGGCGACCTCGGCGGCTTCTCGGTGTTCTCGTGGCTGTTCTCCGGCTACCTGCTGGCCGTCACGGTCAGCCTGCCCGTCTACGGGAAGCTCTCCGACACCTTCGGCCGCAAGCCCGTGCTGATCGCCGGCTCGATCCTCTTCCTCGTCGGCTCGCTGCTCTGCGCGGCCGCCTGGAACATGGCCGCGCTGATCGCCTTCCGGGTGGTCCAGGGACTCGGCGGCGGGGCGCTCCAGGGCACGGTCCAGACACTGGCGGCCGACCTCTACCCGCTGGAGCAGCGCCCGCGGATCCAGGCCAGGCTGTCCACGGTCTGGGCCGTCTCGGCGGTCGCCGGCCCGGCGCTCGGCGGGGTGCTCGCCACCTACGCCGACTGGCGCTGGATCTTCCTCGTCAACCTGCCACTCGGCGCGGTCGCGCTCTGGCTCCTCGTGCGCCACCTGCACGAACCGGAGCGTGCCCGGACGCGGCGCCCGCGCATCGACTGGGCGGGCGCGCTCACGGTCTTCGCCTGCGGAGGCGTGCTGCTGACGGCGCTGGTGCAGGGCGGGGTGGCCTGGCCGTGGCTGTCGGCGCCTTCCCTCGCGCTGTTCGGCACGGGGCTCGCCCTGATCGCCGTGCTGGTCCTGGTCGAGCGCCGCGCCGCCGAACCGGTCATCCCCGGCTGGGTCTGGCGGCGACGCACCATCGCCGCCGTGAACCTGGCCCTGGGGGCACTCGGCCTGCTGATGGTGGCACCGACGGTCTTCCTGCCGACGTACGCGCAGGCGGTGCTCGGGCTGGCACCGGTCACCGCGGGCTTCGTGCTGTCGGTGTGGACCCTGAGCTGGCCGGTCTCGGCGGCGCTCAGCCAGCACGTCTACCGCCGTATCGGCTTCAGGAACACGGCGATGCTCGGCATCGGCGCGGCCACGCTGATCCTGTTCGCCTTCCCGTTCCTGCCGTACCCGGGCGAGGCCTGGCAGCCCACGGCGCTGATGCTGCTCCTGGGCGGCGCGCTCGGCCTCTTCCAACTGCCCCTGATCATCGGGGTCCAGTCGAGCGTGGGCTGGGCCGAGCGCGGCACCGCCACCGCCTCCGTGCTGTTCTGCCGCCAGACGGGCCAGACGATCGGCGCCGCCCTCTTCGGAGCGGTGGCCAACGGCGTGCTGGCCGCCCGGCTCGGCGGCGCGGGCGACCTGGACTCGGTGACCGGAGCCCTGGAGTCGGGCGCGCCCGCGGAGCACGTACGCAGGGCGGTGGCCGACGCCGTCCACTCCGTCTACTTCGGCGCCGCCTGCGCGGCCGGACTCGCCTTCCTGGTCCTGCTGTTGCTGGCGCCGCGCCGCTTCCCGGTCCTGCCCGGCTCCGGGGACCGGGCGGACTGAGCCCTTGGGCGACGTCCACCGGGCGGACCGAGCGCGTGAGCGACGTCCACCGGGCGGACCGAGCGCGTGGGCGACGTCCACCGGGCGGACCGAGCGCGTGGGCGACACCCACCGGGCCCACGGCCTCCGGGCCGAGAGCCTCCGGGCCGACTCCCACCGGCCCGACGCCCGCGCAGGGCCGCCCGGGGCGCGGGACCCGCGGGAAGCCGCCACTCGCGGCACACCGACCGCACCGGCACCGCTCCCGTCGCACGGGCCGTCAGGCACCACTCGCGGCACACCGACCGCGCCGGCGCCGCTCCCGTCGCACGGGCCGCCGGACACGACTCGCGCCACGCGACCGGGCGGCGGCGGGCCGCGCCGGAGCGTCCGCCGGGGCACGGGCACCGGGACCCGTCCGGTCGCGGCGCGCGCGGGCCGCCCGGCACAGACGCGCAGGTTAACGCGGGTAACACCCCGAGTCGGCGGAGTAAGCGCGTACCGACCGGCCAGTTCGTAGAAACCCTCGCCCACTCCGGCTACCTGCGAGTAGCGTGCAGGCTCGCTCACCCCCCGCTCCCTGCGGTCCGCCCCGGACCCGAGCCACGCAAGGAGAACCGGGATGTCCTACGACACGTCCCCGTCGTCCCCCTTCCCGCCGCCCGACCCGCCGCCCGTCCCCCCGCACCACGCGGCCCCGAAACCCCAGCGATCCCAGCCGTCCCCTTCGTCCCCGTCGTACCCGACGTACCCCGCACACCCGGCGCACCACTCGTCCCCGACGCCCCCCACCTATCCGTGGGCCCCGCAGCCCCAGGCGCCCGAACCCGTCCGGCCGCCCCGCCGCCGCCACACCGCTCTCGGCCGGCACAGCGACCTGCGGGTGCTGCGCACCGCGTACCGCCGTCAGCGCCGCGTGGCGACCCTGACGGCGCTCGGCTACTTCACGCTCTTCCTCGTACTGTCCGCGTCCGCGCCCTCGTTGATGACGAGCCGGGTGAGTGACGGCCTCAACGTCGGACTGCTGCTCGGGCTGCTCCAGATCCCCGTCACCTGCGCGGCGATAGCCCTGTACGAGTTCACCGCGCGGCGCGGTGTCGACCCGCTGGCCGAACGCATGCGAAGGCAGACGGAGTTGGACACCAGGCGGGCGGAGGCGGCCCGATGACCGGTTTCAGCAGTTCCGCCCAGACGATGTCGCTGGTGGCGTTCACCGTCGTCGCCACCATCACCCTGCTGCTGTGCGTGATGACGGGCCCCGACCGCGACGACCTCGACGAGTTCTACACGGGCTACGGCAGCCTGTCGCCGATGCGCAACGGCCTGGCCATCGCCGGGGACTACATCTCCGCGGCGACGGTCCTCGGCACGAGCGGCGTGATCGCCCTGTTCGGCTACGACGGTGTCGTCCTCGCCCTCAGCACCGCGCTCTCCCTGATGCTCCTGATGTTCCTGCTGGCCGAACCCCTGCGCAACGCGGGGCGGTTCACCATGGGCGACGCGCTGGCCCGGCGCATGCCGGGGCGCGCGGTCCGCGCCACCGCGTGCGCCGCCACCCTGGCGGCGCTGCTGCCGCTGATGCTCGTCCAACTGGCGGGCACCGGGGACCTGCTGGCGTTCATCCTCGGCTTCTCCAGCCCGGGCCTGAAGACGGGCTGCATCATCGGGCTCGGCGTCCTGATGATCAGCTACGCGGCGATCGGCGGCATGAAGGGCACCGCGCTGATCCAGATCCTGAAGATCGTGATGCTGCTCGGCTCGGGCGCCGTGATCGCCCTGCTGATCCTCGCCAGGTTCGACTGGAGCCTGGGCTCCCTGTTCGGCCAGGCGGCCCGCGGCAGCGGGGCGGGCCCCGCCTTCCTCAGCTCGGGCCTCCAGTTCGCCGGCGGCCCCAACCCCCGCCTGGACATGATCAGTTCGGAACTGACCGTGGTCCTGGGCGGAGCCTGCCTGCCGCACATCACCATGCGCATGTACACGGCCGGCAGCGCTCGCCAGGTGCGCCGGTCGATGTCCTGGGCGGTGCCCGCGGTCGCGCTGTTCGTGCTGATCATCACCATCGTCGGGTTCGGCGCGACGGCGCTCATCGGACGGAACGCCGTCGGAGCCGCGGATCCGCAGGGCAACACCGCCTATCTGCTGGGCTCCCGGGCGGCGTTCGGCGCGGACGTGTCGACGGCGGAGACGTTCCTCTTCACCACCGTCACCTCGGCGATCTTCCTGACCGTGCTCGCGTCGGTCGCCGGAATGATCCTCGCCTGCGCCAACTCCCTGGCCCACGACGTGTTCGCGCACAACGGCGGGGAACTGTCACCGCGCCGGGAGATGACCCTGGCCCGGGCCTCCGCGGCGGCGGTCGGTGTCCCCGCGATCCTGCTCGCCACGCTCGTCCAGCACCACAGCCTCCAGCCGCTGGTCACCCTCTCGTTCTGCCTCGGCGCCTCGGCCCTGGCCCCGGCGCTGGTGTACAGCCTCTTCTGGCGCCGCTACACCCGCGCCGGACTCATGTGCACCCTCATCGGCGGCACGCTGGGCACGCTTGTCCTGATGACCGGCACCAACCTGGTGTCCGGCTCACCCATATCGGCCTTCCCCGACCACGACTTCACCTGGTTCCCGTTCACCACGACGGGCATCGCCTCCATCCCCCTGGGCTTCGCGCTCGGCTGGCTCGGCACGGTCGCCTCCGGCCGCGGGAAGGCGCAGGAGCAGCGCAGGCAGTACGAGGCGGTCGAGGGCTGGATCCTCGCGGGGGCGGTACGCAGGGGAAGGTGAGGGCCGCGGGCTACTCCGCGGCGGCCCGCCCGGTCAGGGCGGTGAGGCTGCTGCGGACATGGTCCATGTGCGCGCGTACGCAGTCCCACTCCTCGCCGTGCTCGCGCAGGACGCGCTCCGTCTCGCGGGCGAGGCGGTCCTCGCACACGTGCGCCTCGGCGAGGAGTTCGGCGGCCCTGGCCTCCGCGTCCTCCTGGAGGTGGCGGGTCGCCTCGCGGGCCTCGGCGAGGGCCCGTTCGGCCTCGACCAGACCGGCCCCGGCCCGCTCCGCCAGCTCCTCGAACCGGGCGTCCAGGGCGGCCTCGCGCTCCGCGGCCTCCCGGCAGGCCCGCTCCTCCCGCGCGGCCTGCTCCTTCTCCTGCTCGGCGAGGAGCGCCTCGCCGCGCCGCCGGGCCTCGCGCAGCACCGCGAGCGCCTCGCCCCGGCTCTCCTTGACCTCGCGCCGGGCGTCGATCCGCATGCCGTCCGCCTCGGCCCGTGCGGCGAGCAGCCGCTGCGCGGCCCGTTCGGAGGCGTCCTCGCGCACCGCGTCGGCCGCCTTCCGCGCGTCGGCGCGCAGCAGCCCTGCCGCCGCCTCCGCCTCCTCCACGAGGGTCCGCGCCTCCTGCCGGGCCCGCTCGGTGACCGCGCCGGCCTCCTCCTCACCGAGCGCGAGCAGGCGCCGGGCGCGCTCGCCGAGCGTGTCGTACGTCTGCGGCACCAGCCCCGCCACCACCTCGCCCAGCCGCTGCGCCTCGGTCTCCATCTCCCTGGCCAGGACGGTCAGCCGGGCGGCCCGCTCCCAGGCCGCGTCGCGCGCCCCGGAGATCCGCGCGGCGTACGCGTCGACCTGCTCGGGACGGTAGCCGCGGCCCCGTACTGCCTCGAAGCCATGAGGTGACACCGATGCGCTGCTCATCCCCGAATCCCCTCTGCGGCGTGCGACGTACAACACGATTTGCCGCACATCTTGGTTGATCGGACGGAAGTGTTCATAACGCGACACTCCGTGCGATCGTCCGTCGAGGACGCGATCGGGGACCCGGCACAAAAAGGGGCGGACCCGGTCGACCGACCGGGTCCGCCCCTTGCAGCAGGCGGGGATCTCAGGGGAGAACGGGACGTGCCGTCAGAGGAGGCCGTCCCACATCTGCTCCAGGAGCACGGACCACCAGCTCTCCGGCGACGCCAGCGCCGCCGGGTCGAGCGAGGCCAACTGCGCCTGGAAGTCGACGGTCCAGCGTCCCGCCTGCTCCTGGTTCAGACCGAACCGCAGCCGCCACATCCGCCCGAGCAGCGCGAGGCTGCGCGCGAACTCCGGCAGCCCCGTGTTCACGAACTGCGGCGGCACCGGCGCACCGCCCGGACCCGCCTCCACCGGCACGGCGACGATGTTCGCCGTCCCGTACTGGACACAGATCGCCTTGCCGAAGTCGCTGCCCATGACGAGGTACGAGCCCGCGTCCGCGGCCGGCTGCACACCGCGCTCCTGCGCCAGCTCCGCCAGCGTCGGCACCGGACGGCCGGGCTGGGCCTGCGCCCAGAAGAACGGGTTCATGTCGACCGGCAGCCCGGCCGCCACCAGCGTGTGCGCCACGATCGGCGGTACGCCCTGCCGGGAGACGGCCACGTGGTCGAACCGGAACAGCCCCGGCCCGAAGGCCGCCGCGAGCTCCTGCCCGATCGCCTCCGGCGGGATCGGCGGCACGGGCTGCACCGGCGGCAGCGGCGCCCGGACCGGCCCGGGCCGCGCCGGTCCGTCCGCGACCTGGTGCAACTCGCCCTGGTGGGCGAGCAACTGGGCCATGCCCTGCTGACGGCTCGCGTGGTCGGTGCCGTACGGGGCGATGCTCGTGATGCGTGCCTGCGGCCAGCTCTCCCGGATCATCCGCGCGCAGTAGGCGCCCGGCAGTTCGCAGGACTCCAGCTCCGTGTGCAGTTCCAGCACCTGCTGCGGCGGCACGTTCATCGCCCGCAGCTCGTGCAGGATCTGCCACTCCGGGTGCGGGGTGCCCGGCGCGGACCGCCGGATGAGCTGCTGCTCGCTGCCGTCGTGGGCCCGGTAGCGCAGGACGGCCTGGTAACCGGGTCCGACCGTGGGCAGACCCGGCTGCGGGTAACCGTAGGCAGGGGGCTGCTGCCCCGGCGCGGGGTGGCCGGGGAACGGCTGGGGTGCGGGCGGGGGCGTGCCGGGACCCTGCGGGTGTGCCGTGCCGGGACCGCCGACGGACGGCCCGGCCAGCATGGTCTCGGCATGGTGCACGGGCCCCGCGGCACCGGGAGCTCCGGGCACACCGGGAGCGCCGGGCAGACCCGGAGGCTGCGGAGCGCCGGGGCCGCCCACCGACGGACCCGCAAGCACGGTCGCCGCGTGGTGGCCGCCACCGGACGGCGTACCACCGGGAACACCCGGAGCCCCGGGGGGTCCGGGAACGCCGGGGGGCCCGGGAGGCTGCGGAGCGCCGGGACCGCCCACCGACGGACCCGCCAGCACGGTCGCCGCGTGATGGCCGCCACCGGGCGGCGTACCACCGGGAACACCCGGGGCCACGGGCCCGTCCGGACCGATCTGCGACACCATCTGCGTCGGCACGTACCCGCCCGCCGGGGTTCCCGGGACACCGGGGCCCGACGCCGAGGGCGCACCGGCCGGCCGCGCGCCCGGCGTGCCCGGGGCGCCCGGCGGAGGCGGCGTCGCGGCGACGCCCGCGCCGCGCGCACCACGCGGCGGGGCCTGCGCCTTGCTCGTCGCGGCGTCGGCGATGTCGCCCGCGTGGGACGCCGGCGGCCGCCCCGGACCCGCGGGCGCGGCCGGCGGGGGCGGGGCCCCCTGCGGATGGCCGTACGAGGACCCGCCCGGCACACCGGGAGGCGGCGTACCGGCGCCGGCGCCCTGCGGTTGGCCGTACGACGGCTGCCCTGGAGGCGGCGTACCGGGAGCACCCGCCCCCCGCGGGCCGCCCGGCACACTGGGGGCCTGCGGGAAGCGCGACGCGTCCGGACCGTCCAGCGCGGGCGCCACGGCTGTGCTCGGAAGCGAGCTGCCGCCCGAGATGAGCCTCGTCTCGGCCTCCGGCGCCGCCTCGGGCGCCGGCGGGGCCGGCTCCTCGACCTCGCGGATCTGCGGCGCGTACACCGTCGTCGGCAGCGGGACCGAACGGTCCTCCCCCGCCTCGGCGTTGGTGTCCGTGCCCGCCCACGGGGTCGCGTCTGCGGGCACGCCCCGCCCGCCGGAGGAACCCCCGGCGGCGGGCCACGGCGTGCCGCCGTCCGGCGCGGCGGGAACTCCGGCGGCGGACGGGGCGACCGGCCCCGCCATCGTCTCGGGCAGCGGAGCCGCACCCGACGGCACGGCATCCCCGACAGAGGCAGAGGCGGCGGCAGGACGGGAACCCGCCCCGTCCGACGCGCGCTCACGGCGGTCCGGGATGCCCATCCGGTCGGCCGCCTCCTGGAGCCACTCCGGCGGCGTCAGCAGGAACGACGTCTGATTGAGGTCGACACGCGCCGGAGGCGCCGGCGTCGCGTCCGCCACCACGTCCGCGAGGCCGTACCGCTCCTCGTACCGGCGGATCACCTCGCCCACCGGCAGCGCGGGCCACAGCGTGGCGTCCCCGCTGTCCCGCGCGATCACGAGCCGCTGCGCACCACCGTCGGAACGCGGACCGTCCGCCCGGTCCTCCGCCCACACCACGAACCCCAGGTCGAACTCCCGCACCCGCACCTCACGGTGCTGGTACCCGGGCACGTCCCCGTTGATCCACTCTTCCGCGCGCTCCTGCGCCTGCGCGAAGGTCACCATCCGTCGTTCACTCCCCCACCGAAGACGCCGTGTCCACCGGCACCGCACGCGCGAAGCCGCCGTCCACCATCAGGTTCGCCACGGTCTCCAGCTCGGGCGGATTGCCCGCCAGCCGGGACAGGAACGCGTCGAAGTCGTCACCGCACGGCAGCAGCAGCCGCCGCACCCGCTCCTCGGGCGGCCACGCGTCCTGGTCGCGGGCGTCGTCGTACGCGCAGAACCAGACCGAGCCGATCCGCTCGCCCTTCACCTTCACGGCCAGCAGACCGCCCTGCACGAACCCCACTCCCAGGTAGTCCTTGGTGAGATGGTCCCGCAGGCACTTGTTGACGTACACCAGGTCGTTCACGGCCGCCTCGTCGCGCACCGTGAAGAACGGCTGGTCGACCAGCAGCCCCAACTCGGCGTCGAGCGCGGCCCCGACCGGAGCGCAGCCGCCCGCCGCCTTCAGGAAGGACCGGTACGCCCCGGGCAGCCGGTACCCCAGCTCCTCCTCGACACCCAGCACCTGCTGCTCCGTCACCGCCACCGACGCCTTCGGCAGTCCCAGGTGCGCGGGGCGGGTCTCCTGGAGCGGGCGCGTGCCCCGCTTGTCCTGGTCCACGGCCGCCGTCGCCAGCCCGCCGTGGTGCCGCAGCAGCGCCTTCACCTCGACCGGCACCAACTCCAGCCGACGCGTGCCCGGAACGTGGTGCCAGGTCCAGCCGTGCGGAGTCGCCACCGCGGGAATGGTGTCCCACAGCTCGTGCCCCTCGGCGGCCATCACCGCGTTCGCGGACACGTAGTCCGTCAGCCGCAGCTCGTCGACACCGAAACCCTCGGGCGGATCGGCGATCTCCGCGGCGGCACGCGCATAGAACGAGAAGTCGGGATGGCCCCGCTCGTCGATCCGTACACCCCTGGGGTGGCGCGCCGCGCGCACCGGGTCCGGGAACTGCACGACCTGCCCGGCGTAGGCCGCGTTCGGCGGCCCGGCTTGTCCCGCGGCCTGACGGCCGGGAGGTGCCCCCAGCCCGAGCCGACCTGTCGTCATGGCGGTTGCCCCCTGCGGCGTGTCTGAAGAATCGCGGATATCGACAGCCTATGCGGTTGGACGACACGGGTCACCGGGCCTCCGGTTCCGCACCCGCCGGGCGGGCTCCGGTTCCGTGACCTGCCGTCATCACGCCGTGACCGTGCGACGAGGACCACGCGTGTCGCGCCGCCCCAGCTTCCGCACCCGCCACGGAGTTTGGCAGTCTGTCGGAGCACCGGGGGATGCGGTAAGGGGAGGGAACAGGACATTGAGCGCGACACAGACAGGTACATCGGGGGACCCACGGGTCGGCTGGAGCAGCACCGACGCCGCTCCCGCACCCATGCTTCTGCACCGCCGCGACGGCATACTCCCCACCATCGCCGCCGCCCTCTCCGTACGCGGCACCACCCTCACGGGCACCGCCGGCCGCGCCGACCAGCCGCCGCCGCTGCACCCGCTCGTGAGCGAGTTCCTGGACACCCTCGCGAGCGGCCAGCGCGACCGCTTCACCGGCCGCTGCGCCGAGGCCGTCCTCATCTCCCGCCACCTCGCCGCCGTGGACGCGTCCCGCTCCAAACGTGCGGCCCGCAAGCCCATGACCAACGGCGAGGCCCGCAAGTCCCTCAGACAGGCGAAGCTGACGGCCCGCCGCATCCGTGAGGACGGCGACCCCCTGCACGGCAGCTTCGCGGCCCCCTGCCGCTCCTGCACCGCACTCAGCGACCACTTCGGCGTCCACATCGTGGACCCGACAGCACCGGACGACTGACGGGGCCGACGGGCCTCCCACCACCCACCACCACCGAGGCGCCCCGCGCGCCGTCCGCCGAAGCTCCGACGACGGTCGCAGCAGCACAGACGAAGGACCGATGCACACCGACCGCACCTCCACCACCCGCTTCTCCGTCCCGGTCGACGCCGCGCTGCGTTCCGCCGGATGGCAGCCGGGCCGCTGGGACATAAGGCAGGCCGAGATCTGGGCCGACGCCCTGCGCGGCCACGAGTCCCCCGCCGGCCACCGCCACGCCGTGTTCCCCGCCGCCGTCGAGGCCTGGGCGGAGTTCGGCGGCCTGCACGTCCCCGTCACGGGGCCCGGCCGCCAGCTCGCGCCCTCGCCCCTCGACCTCGACCCGCTGCACGGCCTCCACATGGCGCGGACCCTCGCCGACCTGGGGCGCGCCCTGGACACGGAAGTGGCGCCCCTCGGCGAGGAGTCCGACACCGGGGCCGTCCTCGCCATCGACGCGGAGGGCCGTGTCTACGCCCTCGACCACACCGGCGACTGGTACCTCGGCCATGACATCGACCAGGCCCTCGCCACCCTCGTCTCGGGTCTGGAGCCGGCGCGCCTGACGGCCGGCTGAGATCCGCGTCCGGCGGCGGACCGGAGCCGCCCGCCCCACCCGCCGGCCGGGCTCAGCCCACCGCCGGGATGACCGCCGACACCCGGAAGCCGCCCGCGTCCGTGGGACCCGAGACGAACACCCCGCCCAGCCCGACGACCCGCTCCTTCATCCCGAGCAGCCCGTTCCCGCCGCTGGGCAGCCGCACGTCGGACGCGGCCGACACCTCGGGCGGCGGGCCGTTCTCCACCTGCATCGCGATCTCCGCGCCCCGGTGCGCGAGCCGTACCCACGTCTTGGCGCCCGCCGCGTGCTTGTGGACGTTCGTCAGAGCCTCCTGCACCACGCGGTAGGCGGTCTGCTCCACCGCGGCCGCGTACCCCCGCTGGGTCCCCTCCACGGAGAGGTCGACGGCCATCCCGGCCGCCGCGGACTGGCCCACCAGCTCACCGAGGTCGGCGAGACAGGGACCCTCCCCCGCCTCGTCGTCCACGGCCCGGGACGCCGCCGCTGCCGCCGCCGCCCCCACCGCGGCCAACGGCACGGCCTCCAGACGCGCCGCGGGCACCCCCGCGCCCTCGCCCGTGCGCAGAACGCCCAGCATCTCCCGCAGTTCGGTCAGCGCCTGCCGCCCCATGTCCCCGACGAGCGACGCGTTCTTCACCGCCTTCTCGGGATCCTTGCGGGCCACCGCCTGGAGCGCCGCCGCGTGCACGACCATCAGGCTCACCCGGTGCGCGACGACGTCGTGCATCTCCCGCGCGATCCGGGTCCGCTCCTCGTTGCGCGCCCACTCCGCCCGCTCCTCGGCCCGTTCGGCCAGCAGCTGCAGCTCCCGTTCGAGGGAGTCCGCCCGCTCCCGCAGGCTCTCCATCAGCCTGCGCCGCGCACCCACGTACAGCCCGAGCAGCACCGGCGGAGCGGTCATCCCGAGGGATGTCGTGATCGACAGGAACGGCACGAACCAGTCGCCCATCGGTACGTCCCCGCGCACCATCCCCTGGTGCGCGCGCACGTACGTGACGATCAGCATCCCGAGCATCGACATGCCCGCGAGCGCCCCGATGATCCGCCGGGGCAGCTCGGACGCGGCGAGCGTGTACAGCCCGACGAGCCCCATCAGGAACCCCATCTGGGCCGGCGTGATCGCGATCGAAACCAGGACGACGGCTATCGGCCACCGGCGCCGGATCAGCAGGACGGAGCCTGCCACGGCCCCGAACACCATGCCCGCGGGGACCGGCACCCCCGCGGCCTCCGCGAACGGGAGCCCCTCCACCGCGCACTCCACCGCGGACACGAGCGCGAGGCCCCCGTCGAGCACCGCACTGCGCCACCTCGCCCACCACCACGGCCCGGTCAAGGTCGCGGTGCGCTCTTCCCCCGTCGTGGTCATGCCTCCAGCCTACGGTCGCCCCCCGCCCCTTTTCCGGTGAGTTTCGCGTACTGGCCTACACCACCGGGCGCAATCGAACAGACGCGAAACCGACCGGAATCCCTCGAACTGCCGAATCGCACGCCGTTCGATCGCGGACGCTTGTATTCCGCCTGGGCGACGGGCACATGGCGTCCGCGCCCGGCGCCTCCGCGGAGCACCGGAACCTCCGGCGACGGGTGCTCCCCACACGGCGGGGACGCCCGCTCCCGGCGGATCGGGACGAGACGAAGGTCACCCGCCGCCGCCTCCCGCACCGGCCGGCGGAGGCGCGGCCGCCACCCGCGCGGACCATGCGGACCGGACGGCCCTGCGGGCCCGCCGCCTCCGGCACCCGGACCCGCACGACGCGGCGCCGGGAGCCGCCCGTACGACCGCACCCGGGTCGGACCGCTCCCCGGGGCGCTCCGGTCCGCCGGCGCAGGCGCCGACCCGGCCCGCCTCCCACCGCGACCCGGCCCCGCCCGGAACGGCGCCCGACCGTCCGGTGCCGCTTCGGGCGGCCCGCGTCCACCGGGGCTCGGATCCGTACCGTCGCGTGGAAGGCGCTTGGTACGGCATAGTGTTGGCAGCCGATTCGGCGATCCGACCGGGCGTCCGGTCCGATCGACTTCGATCCCCCGTGGTGTAATTGGCAGCACTGTGGCTTTTGGTGCCATCTGTCCGGGTTCGAGTCCTGGCGGGGGAGCATTGCACGATCCGGGCCCTGACAGCACTGTCAGGGCCCACTCTCATGTCGCTCCTGAAACGCCCCGGTATCCTGCGGATGTCCACCCCCCAGCCAACCAGTAGCCGAAGGGCACATCCGTGAGCGCCAACCGCCCGGCCGCCGTCGTCGTTCTCGCAGCGGGTGAGGGCACCCGTATGAAATCGGCCACACCCAAGGTCCTGCACGACATCTGTGGCCGTTCCCTCGTCGGACATGTACTCGCCGCAGCGCGCGAGTTGGAGCCGGAGCACCTGGTCGTGGTCGTGGGTCACGCCCGCGAGCAGGTCACCGCGCACCTCGCGGAGACGGCCCCGGGCGTACGGACGGCCGTCCAGGCCGAGCAGAACGGCACGGGCCACGCCGTGCGGATGGCCCTGGAGGAGCTGGGCGGGGTCGTCGACGGCACGGTCGTCGTCGTGTGCGGCGACACCCCCCTCCTCGGCGGCGCGACCCTGCGCTCCCTCGCGGCCACCCACTCCGGCGACGGCAACGCCGTCACCGTGCTGACCGCCGAGGTCCCGGACGCCACCGGCTACGGCCGCATCGTCCGCGACGACGTCTCCGGCGCGGTCACCGCGATCGTGGAGCACAAGGACGCCTCGGAGTCCCAGCGCGCGATCCGCGAGATCAACTCCGGTGTCTTCGCCTTCGACGGGCAGCTCCTCGCGGACGCCCTCGGCAAGGTCCGCACGGACAACAGCCAGGGCGAGGAGTACCTGACGGACGTGCTGGGCATCCTGCGCGAGGCCGGCCACCGGGTCGGCGCCTGCGTCGCGGGCGACCACCGCGAGATCGCCGGCATCAACAACCGCGTACAGCTCGCGGAGGCCCGCCGCAGCCTCAACGACCGGCTGCTGGAGCGGGCCATGCTCGCCGGCGTGACCGTCGTCGATCCGGCCACGACGTGGGTCGACGTGGCCGTCACCTTCGAGCAGGACGCGGTCGTGCACCCGGGGACGCAGCTCCAGGGCGCCACGCACCTGGGCGAGGGCTGCGAGGTCGGCCCCAACTCCCGGCTCAGGGACACGGCCGTGGGCGCGGGCGCCCGGGTGGACAACACGGTCGCCGACGGCGCCGAGGTCGGCGAGCGGGCGAGCGTGGGTCCGTACGCGTATCTCCGGCCCGGCACCCGCCTCGGGATGAAGGCCAAGGTGGGTACGTACGTGGAGACGAAGAACGCCGTGATCGGCGAGGGCACGAAGGTCCCGCACCTGTCGTACGTGGGTGACGCGACGATCGGCGACCACACCAACATCGGCGCCGCGAGCGTCTTCGTGAACTACGACGGCGAGGCCAAGCACCACACGACGGTGGGCTCGCACTGCAAGACCGGTTCGGACAACATGTTTGTGGCACCTGTCACGGTCGGGGACGGCGCGTACACCGCCGCCGGCTCCGTGATCACGAAGGACGTACCGCCCGGTTCGCTGGCCGTGGCCCGCGGCCAGCAGCGGAATATCGAGGGTTGGGTGGCCCGCAAGCGGCCCGGGAGCGCCGCCGCGAAGGCCGCGGAGACCGCCACCCGGGAGGCGGACGGCGAAAGCTGACCGGAAAGCGGCACGTCGGACACGGCGTACCGTGATAGATGCACACCCGCACATCCAGCTGAGACCGCATCCGAGACCACCTCTCACCATCCAGCTGAGACACCTCTGAGGAGACAGTGCTGTGACCGGGATCAAGACGACCGGCGAGAAGAAGATGATGTTCTTCTCCGGCCGCGCCCACCCCGAGCTTGCCGAGGAGGTCGCCCACCAGCTGGGTGTCGGGGTCGTCCCGACGAAGGCCTTCGACTTCGCGAACGGCGAGATCTACGTCCGCTACGAGGAGTCGGCGCGAGGCGCCGACTGCTTCCTGATCCAGAGCCACACCGCGCCGATCAACAAGTGGATCATGGAACAGCTGATCATGATCGACGCTCTGAAGCGGGCTTCCGCCCGGAGCATCACCGTGATCGTGCCGTTCTACGGCTACGCCCGTCAGGACAAGAAGCACCGCGGCCGCGAGCCGATCTCGGCCCGCCTGATCGCCGACATGATGAAGACGGCCGGTGCGGACCGCCTGCTCACGGTCGACCTGCACACCGACCAGATCCAGGGCTTCTTCGACGGCCCGGTGGACCACCTGTTCGCGCTGCCGATCCTGGCGGACTACGTGGGCGCGAAGGTCGACCGCTCCAAGCTGACGGTCGTCTCCCCGGACGCGGGCCGCGTGCGGGTCGCCGACCGCTGGTGCGACCGTCTGGGCGCGCCGCTGGCGATCGTGCACAAGCGCCGCGACAAGGACGTCGCCAACCAGGTCACCGTGCACGAGGTCGTCGGTGACGTGAAGGGCCGCGTGTGCGTCCTGGTGGACGACATGATCGACACCGGTGGCACGATCTGCGCCGCGGCGGACGCGCTGTTCGCGCACGGCGCGGAGGACGTCATCGTGACGGCGACGCACGGAGTGCTGTCGGGTCCGGCGGCGGACCGCCTGAAGAACTCGAAGGTCAGCGAGTTCATCTTCACGGACAGCCTGCCGACGCCGGGCGAGCTGGAGCTCGACAAGATCACGGTGCTGTCGATCGCGCCGACCATCGCGAGCGCGGTGCGTGAGGTCTTCGAGGACGGTTCGGTGACGAGCCTGTTCGAGGAGCAGTAGGCCCGGTCCGCCGGTCGCCTAGATCGATTTCTTGTACGGCCTCCCCGCCCGTAAGCTGTCACAGTTGCTCGGCGAGGGAGGCCGCACTCTTTGGTGCGGCTGTCCGTTATCGACGCGCTCTTCGTAGCAGGCCGACGGTGTGGCCGGGTGACTCTCATACCCCTGTACTACGAGGAGTGATCATGTCCGAGGTCAAGCTCGCCGCCGAGTCCCGCACCGAGTTCGGCAAGGGTGCCTCGCGTCGCATCCGCCGCGCGAGCAAGGTCCCCGCGGTCGTCTACGGCCACGGCACCGAGCCGGTCCACATCACGCTGCCGGGCCACGAGCTCCAGCTCGCCCTGCGTACCCCGAACGTCCTGCTCACGCTGGACATCGAGGGCAAGACCGAGCTGGCGATCCCGAAGGCCGTCCAGCGCGACGCCATCAAGGGCTTCCTCGAGCACGTCGACCTGCTCCTCGTGAAGCGCGGCGAGAAGGTCACCGTCGAGGTCTTCGTGCAGACCGAGGGCGAGCTGGCCCCGGGCAGCTTCCTCCTGGAGCACGTGCTGAACACGCTGACGGTCGAGGCCGAGGCCACGCACATCCCGGAGTCGGTCACCGTCTCCATCCAGGGCCTGGAGGCCGGTGCCTCCATCCACGCCAAGGACATCCCGCTGCCCAGCGGCACGACGCTGGCCATCGACGAGGACGCGGTCGTGCTCCAGGTCCTGTCGGCGCAGGCCGAGGAGCCCAGCGACACCGAGGGCGACGAGGCCGCCGAGGCCTGATCCCGCCTCGCATCCACGTGTGCCGGCCGCCGTTCCCCCGGGAGCGGCGGCCGGCGTGCATCCCCCGACGACCCAGGACTTGGGAGACACGGACGTGACCACGGACCCAGGCGCGCCCTGGCTGATCGTGGGGCTCGGCAATCCGGGCCCGGACTACGCCATGAACCGGCACAACGTCGGCTTCATGGTGGCCGACCTGCTGGCCGGGCGGATCGGCGGGAAGTTCAAGCGGGCGGGCAAGGCGCAGGCCCAGGTGATCGAGGGGCGCATCGGTCCGCCGGGTCCGGCGAACCGCCGGGTGATCCTGGCGAAGCCGATGTCCTACATGAACCTCTCGGGTGGTCCGGTCACCGCGCTGCGGGACTTCTACAAGGTGCCGACGGGCAACATCGTCGCGGTCCACGACGAGCTGGACATCGACCACGGTGTGCTGCGGCTGAAGCTGGGCGGCGGCGACAACGGGCACAACGGCCTGAAGTCGATGACGAAGGCGATGGGCGCGGACTACCACCGCGTGCGGTTCGGGATCGGCCGTCCGCCGGGGCGCATGCAGGTCGCGGACTTCGTACTGAAGGACTTCTCCGGCGCTGAGCGCAAGGAGCTGGACTACTTCGTGGACCGGGCGGCGGACGCGGTGGAGTGTCTGGTCATCGAGGGCCTGGAGCGGGCCCAGTCGACGTACAACTCCTGATCGGGGGCCCGCTGGACGGGCGGGCGCGCGTTCGGCCGCCGAAAGGTCCGTACAACGCGGTACTTGTCCCCCACCGGAGTTGACCGAACGCAGGGCCATGGCCAAGGATCGCCGCCATGCCTGCCCACGCCTCCCGCCGGAACACCTCCACGGTGCTGCGGTTCGGGCAGTTCGCGGCCCTGGGGACGGTCGCGGCGCTGATCCTGATCGCCGGCGTGTGGGCCTCCTGGGGCACTGCCCAGCACGTGATGCTGACCAAGGGCCGCGAGCGCGGCACGATGACGGTGACGCGTTGCGCGGACGACCGGTGCACGGGCCCCTACCGGCCCACCTCGGAGGGGTCGACCCCGCGGGCCCGGGTCGTGCTCGACGGCGCCGTCACCGTGGAGAAGGGCCGTACCTACACGGTCGCCGTGAAGCCGGGCAGCGACGACGTGGTCCGTACGGGCGCGGGCGGGCTGCTGTACGCGTGGGTGCCGCTGGGCGGGGCGCTGCTGCTCGCCTCGATGGTGGTCGCGGGCGGACTGCGCCTGACGCGGCTCGCGTGGATCCTGGGCGGCACGGGACTTGCGATGGTCACGGCGGCCTTCCTGGCCCTGTGAGCCACGCGCTCCCCATGAAGCCCCGACAACCCGAGCAACCCGGACGGCCCGAACAACGCGGACGGCCCGACGCACCGGTGCCCCCGTACGGTCCGTACGGGGGCACCGGTGCGTTCCGCGGGCGTCAGCCGGTGTTGCGCAGACCGGCCGCGACGCCGTTCACCGTCAGGAGCAGGGCCCGCGCGAGCAGCGGGTCCGGCTCGGCCCCGGTGGCGGCCGCCTCGCGCTGCCGCTTGAGCAGGGCGACCTGGAGGTACGAGATCGGGTCCAGGTAGGCGTCCCGGATGGAGAAGGTCTGCTGGAGCACCGGGTGGGTGTCCAGGAGCCGCTCCCCGCCGGTGATGCGCAGGACCTCGCGGACCGTCAGCTCGTGCTCAGCCTCGATCGTGGTGAAGACGTGCTTCAGCTCGTCCGGGACGAGGGTGTCGACGTAGTGGCGGGCGATCCGCAGGTCCGTCTTGGCGAGGGTCATCTCGACGTTGGACAGGAAGTTGCGGAAGAAGTGCCACTGCTCGTGCATCTCGTCGAGCACCGTGTCCAGGCCGGCCTCGCGCAGCGCCTTGAGGCCGGAGCCGACGCCGAACCAGCCGGGCACGATCTGCCGGGACTGGGTCCAGCCGAAGACCCACGGGATGGCGCGCAGTCCGTCGAGCGAGACGCCCGAGCCGGGGCGGCGGGAGGGCCGCGAGCCCAGGTGCAGGTCGGCGAGCTGGTCGACCGGCGTGGAGGCGAGGAAGTACGTCGGCAGGTCCGGGTCCTCGACGAGCCGGCGGTAGGCGGAGTGGGCGGCGTCGGAGACGACGTCCATCGCCGCGTCCCAGCGGGCCAGCGCCTCGTCGGACTGGCGGGGCGCGGTGTGCAGGGCGGACGCCTGGAGGGTGGCGGCGACCGTCAGCTCCAGGTTCTCGCGGGCGAGCGAGGGGACGAGGTACTTGTCGGAGATGACCTCGCCCTGCTCGGTCACCTTGATCTCGCCCTCCAGGGTGCCCCAGGGCTGGGCGAGGATCGCGTCGTGCGAGGGGCCGCCGCCGCGCCCGACGGTGCCGCCGCGGCCGTGGAACAGCCGCAGCCGCACGCCGTACCGGTGGGCGACGTCGCGCAGCCTGCGCTGGGCGCGGTGGATCTCCCACTGGGAGGTGGTGATGCCGCCGAACTTGGAGGAGTCGGAGTAGCCGAGCATGACCTCCTGGACGTCCCCGCGCAGCGCCACGAGACGGCGGTAGGAGGGATCGGAGAGCATGTCCTCGAGGATGGTGTCCGCGGCCTTGAGCTCGTCGGTGGTCTCCAGGAGCGGCACGATGCCGATCTTCGCCCAGCCGGCGTGCAGGTCGAGGAGTCCCGCCTCACGGGCGAGGACGGCGGCGGCGAACACGTCGTCGGCGCCCTGGCACATCGAGATGATGTACGACTCGATGACCTCGGGCCCGAAGATCTTCAGGGCCTTCTTGATGGTCTCGAAGACGCCGAGGGTCTTCTGGCCGTCGGCGTCCAGCGGCGCGGGGGTGGGTCCGAGCGGGCGGCGGGAGCGCAACTCCTTGGCGAGGAGCTTGGCGCGGTAGTCGCGCGGCATGTCCGCGTAGCGCCAGGACTCCTCGCCGAGTCGGTCGAAGAGCTGGCCGAGCGCGTGGTGGTGGGCGTCCGCGTGCTCGCGTACGTCCATCGTGGCGAGCTGGAGGCCGAAGGCGGCGAGCGTGCGGATCGTGCGGTTCATGCGGCCGTCGGCGATGAGGCCGCCGCGGTGCTCGCGCAGCGAGGTCTGGATGAGGGTCAGGTCGTGGAGGAGTTCCGCGGTGCCGAGGTAGTCGCGGCCGCTCTCGTGCGGGGTGCCCTTGGCGAGGCGCTGCTTGGTGTTCTCCAGCTTCTGCCGGATGCAGGTCGCCTTGAGCCGGTAGGGCTCCTCGGCGTTGAGGCGCTTGTAGCGGGGGCTGATCTCGGGGAGCCGCTCCAGGTCCGTCTGGAGCGAGGAGAGCAGTTCCTCGGTGGCCCCGGTGTAGCGGATGGAGTTCGACAGGAAGCCGCGGAGTTCGTCGATCAGTTCCAGCGCGTCGTTGATGCCGTGCTCGTGCTGGAGGATCAGGACGTCCCAGGTGACCTGGGGAGTGACGTTCGGGTTGCCGTCCCGGTCGCCGCCGATCCAGGTGCCGAAGGTGAGGGGGCGGGTCTCCTCGGGGAGCTCGACGCCGACGCGCTCCAGTTCGGCGGTGAGGTCCTCCAGGACGTCGCCGACCGCGCCCGCGTGCAGCTCGTCCAGGTAGTAGATGGCGTTGCGGGCCTCGTCGGCGGGCTCGGGGCGCACCACGCGCAGCTCGTCCGTCTGCCACACGAGGTCGATGTTCTCGGCCAGTCGGGTGTCGTACCGGCGCCGGTCGGCCTCGATGACCGGCGTCTCCAGCAGGGCGGCGATGCGGCGGAGCTTGTTGAGCACCGAGCGCCTGGCCGCCTCCGTGGGGTGGGCCGTGAAGACGGGGCGGACGTTGAGGTGCTGGACGGTCGCCCGCAGGTGCTCGGGGTCGGCGTCCTTCAGGCGGTCCGCCGTCCGGGCGAGGAGGCTGCCCTCGGCGGCGCGCTTGGCCCGCAGCTCGCGGCCGCGGTGCACCTGCTCGGTGACGTTGGCCAGGTGGAAGTAGGTGGAGAAGGCGCGGACCAGCTTGGCCGCGGTGTCCAGTTCGGTGCCGCGCAGCAGCTCGGCGGCGGCTTCGCCGTCCTCTCGGGTGAGGCGGCGGACCTTCTCGACCAGTTCGAGGAGTTCGGGGCCCTCCTGGCGTACGAGGGTCTCGCCCAGCAGATCGCCAAGGCGGCGGATGTCGGCGCGCAGCTCACTGCTGGTCGAGGTGGTGCTCGTAGTCAGGTCGTCGGCACTGCTCACAGGTGCGGCTCCTTGCAGTGTTGAAGCTCGTCTGGAGGGGAACCCGTCGGCCCGAGCAGCGGGCGCCGCCGCATAGGGCCTGGGCATCCGGGAAGAAAACAGAGCGGACCGCGCTGTCCGACCGACACCAGGATAGGTGTCCGTCGGAAGGTGCAGTCTCACGGGCTCTTGCCGCAGGGCGCCGCGCTGCCATACTTACGACGCCGTAGGTTACGGAGCCGTAGGCACCGTTTCCGGAAAACCGTGGGCACGGTTACCGGCCATCCTCTCCACCCTCGACCCCACAGGGGACGCCCCATGACCACGAGTTCCGATGTGATCGATGACGCTCCGGAGGCGGACGGCGACACCCCGCTACCCTCCGCCACGCTGGGCGGCGAGCGGAAACGCTCGATCGAGCAGATCACCCTGCTCCTCTTCATCACCGTCCCCTTCCTGGCCGTCCTCGCGGCGGTGCCGCTGGCCTGGGGCTGGGGCGTGAGCTGGCTCGACCTCGGCCTGCTGGTCTTCTTCTACTACCTGGGCTGCCACGGCATCACGATCGGCTTCCACCGCTACTTCACGCACGGCTCCTTCAAGGCGAAGCGGCCGCTGCGCATCGCGCTGGCGATCGCCGGCTCGATGGCGGTGGAGGGACCGCTGGTCCGCTGGGTCGCCGACCACCGCAAGCACCACAAGTTCTCCGACGCCGAGGGCGACCCGCATTCGCCGTGGCGCTTCGGCGAGACGGTCCCGGCCCTGATGAAGGGCCTGTGGTGGGCGCACATCGGCTGGATGTTCGACGAGGAGCAGACGCCTCAGGAGAAGTACGCGCCGGACCTGATCAAGGACAGCGCGCTGCGGACGATCTCCCGCCAGTTCCTCCTCTGGGCCGGTCTGTCCCTCGCCCTGCCGGCGCTGATCGGCGGCCTGGTGACGATGTCCTGGTGGGGCGCGTTCACGGGCTTCTTCTGGGGCTCGCTCGTGCGGGTGGCCCTGCTGCACCACGTGACCTGGTCGATCAACTCGATCTGCCACGCGGTGGGCAAGCGCCCGTTCAAGTCGCGTGACCGCTCGGGCAACGTGTGGTGGCTGGCCGTGCTGTCCTGCGGCGAGTCCTGGCACAACCTGCACCACGCGGAGCCGACGTCGGCGCGGCACGGAGTGGAGCGCTGGCAGGTGGACTCCTCCGCCCGCCTCATCCGCTGGTTCGAGAAGTTCGGCTGGGCGTACGACGTGCGCTGGCCGTCACGCTCGCGTATCGATTCCCGTCGGATCAAGGCCGGGAAGGACGCCCCACGCGAGGCGGAGACGGCCGAGGCGGCATGATTGACGGCGTGGCCGACTCCAGCACACCCAGCAATGAAAAGCCGCGGCGCGCCCGCCGGACCCGGATGACCGGTGCGGAACGCCGGGCCCAGTTGCTGGAGATCGGCCGCACCCTCTTCGCCGCCAAGGGCTTCGAGGCCACGTCGGTGGAGGAGATCGCGGCGAAGGCCGGTGTCTCCAAGCCGGTGGTGTACGAGCACTTCGGCGGCAAGGAGGGCCTGTACGCGGTCGTCGTCGACCGGGAGATGCGCAGGCTGCTCGACATGGTGACGAGTTCGCTGACCGCGGGGCATCCCCGCGAGCTGTGCGAGCAGGCCGCGTTCGCTCTCCTGGACTACATCGAGGAGTACACGGACGGCTTCCGCATCCTGGTCCGCGACTCCCCGATCCCCCAGTCGACGGGGTCGTTCGCGTCGCTGATCTCGGACATCGCCACCCAGGTGGAGGACATCCTGGGGCGCGAGTTCAAGAACCGCGGCTTCGATCCCAAGCTGGCCCCGCTCTACGCCCAGGCCCTGGTCGGCATGGTCGCCCTGACCGGCCAGTGGTGGCTGGACGTCCGCCGTCCGAAGAAGGCGGAGGTCGCGGCACACCTGGTGAACCTGGCCTGGCACGGCCTGGACGGCCTGGCGGCGAAGCCGCGCCTGATCGGGCACCGCAAGGCCTGAGGCCCACCCCGGGACCCTTCCCGCGGGAGCCGCCCCGTGGGACCCCGTCCCCTGGGACCCGGCCGGCCGCGAGCCGCGACGGGCACGGTCTTCGGGCACCGGGCCCCGCCTGCGCCCCGCCCAGGACACCGGAGCCGCGGGCGCGCGGCGAGTCCCGGGCGGCGCGGCGGACCGGCAGGGTCGAGCGCACCGGACCGGACGCGGTCGAGCCCGGCGGGTGTCAGTCCGGCCTCCTGGCCACGGCGAACAGCCGGCGGAAGGGCAGCACCGTGCCGTGGGGGGCCGCCGGATACGCCTCGCGGAGCAGGTCGCGGTACTCGGCCACGAACGCGTCCCGGGCCCCCGGGTCGTCCGCGAGGGCGGTCAGCACGGGCCGCATCCCCGTCCCCATGGACCAGTCGAGGACCGCGTCCCCGCCGTGCAGGATCTGCATGTACGTGGTCTGCCAGACGTCCACCGAACAGCCCAGTCCGGCCAGCCGTTCGAGGTAGACGAGCGGGTCGTGCACGGAGTCCTCGCGGCGCAGGACCCCCGCGAGGCGTTCCTTCCAGCGTGCGGAGGCGGCCAGCTCGCGCATCAGGGCGTGCAGGGGCGCGTCCGTGTTGTCGGGGACCTGGAAGGCGAAGGTGCCGCCGGGGGCGATGGCGTCGAGCCAGGGCCCGAAGGAGTCCAGATGCCCGGGGACCCACTGGAGCGCCGCGTTCGAGACGATCAGGTCGTACGTCCGCGGGGGCGCCCAGTCCGTCAGGTCCGCCTCGGCGAAGTCCAGCCGGCCGCCGCCCGCCGTGGGCCCCGCGTACGCGGCCGTGCCGGCGAGCATCTCCGGGGAGTTGTCGTAGCCCGTGATGCGAGCCGCCGGCCAGCGCTCGGCGAGCTGGACGGTGACGTTGCCGGGACCGCAGCCGAGGTCCGCGATCCGGGCCGGGCCGCCGGCCGGCGGCCGGACGCGGGCGAGGAGGTCGGCGAACGGGCGGGCGCGGTGCTCCGCGTGGCGCAGGTACTGGCCCGGGTCCCAGGTGGGAGCGGTGGCGGCGGACATGACGAGCGGCCTCCTCGACGTCGGGTCACGTGCGGGCTGTCCCTCCAGCCTCACACCGCACGTATCTCGACGTCAAGAGACTTCACATCAAGAGACTTCATGTCGACACAACCACTACACTGATCGTCATGGAGGACGAGGTCGATCGGCTGGTCGCAGCGTGGCGCCGGGAGCGCCCTGACCTCGACGTGGAACCGCTCGAGGTGCTCAGCAGGGTCAGCAGGCTCGCCCGGCACCTGGACCGGGCCCGCAGGATCGCCTTCACCGAGCACGCCCTGGAACCCTGGGAGTTCGACGTCCTGACCTCGCTCAGGCGTGCGGGAGCCCCCTACCAGCTCTCCCCCGGCCAACTCCTGACCCAGACACTCGTCACCTCGGGCACGATGACCAACCGCATCGACCGGCTGACCAAGAAGGGCCTCGTCGAGCGGCTGCCCGACCCCAGCGACCGCCGGGGCGTGCTGGTACGCCTCACCGAGGAGGGCCGCGACCGCGCCGACCAGGCGCTCGCCGGCCTCCTCGACCAGGAGCGGGCGATCCTCGCCGAACTCAGCAGGGCACAGCGCGGGGAACTGGCCGGGCTGCTACGCCAGTTGACCGCCCCGTTCGACAACATCCCCGGTTAGGTCGACCGGTCCGACCCCTGCCCTGCGTGCCAGCGCGACAGCGGCGAGGGTCGAGTGCACACCGAGCTTGCCCAGCACGTTCTGCATGTGCGTGCGGACGGTGTGCGGGGACAGGAACAGCCGCTCGGCCACGGCCTTCCTGCCGAGCCCGGCGACCATGCACCGCAGGACCTCGCGCTCGCGCGGGGTGAGCGACTCGACGAGCCGCTCGCTCTCGGTGCGGTGCTTGCGCGCGGCGGTCAACTCCCGCAGCACGCCGGTGAGCAGGGCGGGGGGCAGATGGGTCTCGTCGCGCAGTACGCCCCTGATGACGGTCAGCAGCCGGGACAGCGAACAGTCCTTGGCGACCCAGCCGGAGGCGCCGGCCTGGAGGGCGAGTGCCGCCCGCCGTGAGTCGTCCTTCTCGGCCAGCACCACCGTACGGACGCCGGGCTGTCCCGAACGGACGCCCGCGACCAGCGAGATGCCGTCGACCAGGCCTTCCTCGTTGTTGTCGTGCACGGGCACGGCCGGGCGGGCGCCCGGTACGTTGCCGCCCAGATCGGCGTCGACGAGCAGGACGTCGAATCTGCGGCCCTCGGCGGCCGCCCGCTCCAACGAGCGCAGCGCGGCCGGGCCGCTGCCCGCCGCGGACACGTCGACGTCGGGTTCCGCCGCCAGGGCGGCCGCGAGCGACTCGGCGAAGATACGGTGGTCGTCGACGACCAGGACACGGATGCGAACCACAGAAACCCCCACTGGTCGGGGGACGGACCGGCGCAGGTACGGCGCCCGGTGTGATCCCGAACCCGCCTGCTGTTCGGAAATCGGGGTGCCGCAGCCGCACGGCCGCCGCCGTGCTGGAACTGCTACCCCCACTCCGGGCGTCGTACCCGACTGTCTCGCCCCCTGATCAGCACCGGCCCCCACCGGTGCTGCTCATCAGAGTACGGCTGGGGGCCGGGAGCGGAAGGTGATTTGCAGAACTGATTGCCGGGCCCGTTTATGGTGAGCCGTATGTTTCGTATCGAGACAGAAGTCGACAAGGAGCGCGGCCAATTGCTGCGTTCGCGGCTGCGGGCGGCAAACACGGCGGCCTCACCGGTGCTGCGTTCACTGCGCGGAACTCCGGGCGAACGGGAAGTCCCGCTCCACGTATGGGCGTTGGACGACTCCGGTGACCTCGCGGGCGGACTGGTCGGGCACACCTGGGCGAGCTGGCTGCACGTGGCCCTGCTCTGGGTGGCGGACCCGCACCGCGGTTCCGGACTCGGCTCGCACCTCCTGTCCCGGGCGGAGCACCTGGCCCGCGCGGAGCACGGCTGCCTGCACGCGCGGCTGGAGACCTGGGACTTCCAGGCGCCCGACTTCTACCGGAAGCAGGGCTACGAGGTGGTGTGCGTGATCCCCGGCTATCCGCCGGGGATCACGGAGTACACGCTGACGAAGCGGCTCGGCTGACACACCGGCCCCTCCGGGCGGACAGACCCGACCGGGCCGCCACGGGCCCGCCGACGACGGCGGCCGGGTCGCGGGCGGCCGGGTCGCGGGCGGCCGTCCCGCGGGCGGCCGGGTCGCGGGCGGCCGTCCCGC
>NZ_BMWD01000035.1 GCF_014651055.1 Streptomyces fructofermentans | reverse complement strand
TCAGTCAGTTGGAGGGTCAGACCCACCTGCAGCGTCACCACATCACATCCTCACTGTCAGTTGTAGACGCCGAACTCGTACAGGGAGTAGCCCCATCCGGTGCCGCGCGCGGTGCCGTTGACGCGGACGTAGCGGCCGGTGCCCGACACGTCGAAGTCGTCGACCCCGCCGTTGCCGTCGGTCACCTCGCGCACGGTCCGCCAGTTCTGGCCGTCGTCGGACGTCTGGACGGTGTACGCCTTGGCGTAGGAGGTCTCCCACACCAACTGGACGTGCTTGAACGCGGTGCGCGTGCCCAGATCGACGCGGAGCCACTGCGGGTCGCTCCAGTCGCTGGCCCAGCGGGTGTCGTCGCGCCCGTCCACGGCGCCCGCCGCGGTGCAGGGGCAGTCACCGCCGCCCGTCTGGTGGGACGAGGCGGTGGCCGGCTTGTTCAGGGCGAGGTTGGTGCCGTCCACGGTCGGCGGGACGACCCGTACGGACCGTGTCTCGACGCCCACGTTGCCCTTGCCGTCGGTGACCTTGACGTAGATCTTCCATACTCCGGGCCTGTCCGGTGCGGTCACTCGGAGGCGGCCGCCACCGAGGTCGGTGTGCGGACGCGGGGTGAGGTGCTTGCTCTGGTCGACGTACATGCTGTTGTCGAGCACCTCGTACGAGAGGGTGTCCCCGTCGGGGTCGCCCGCCCTCACCGACAGCGTCAGGTCGCGCCCCGCCTGCACCTTGCCCGCGTCGCCCTCGACGGACAGGCCGGCGACGACCGGCGGAGTGTTGTCGCGCGATGTGTCCCCGCCGTACGCACGCTTCACCGCGTAGTACGAGAGCCGCTTCTGTCCGGCGGGCAGCAGGTTGAACCAGATGCCGCCGAAGTCGTACTCGGTGCCGTAGTGGAACATCGTGGCGCCCAGCGCGACGCCCCGGTGCCCGGTGACGCAGCCCCACGCCCTGGTGTAGCCCTCGGCCTTGGCCTGGTCCGTGGGCTCCTGGGGAACGCCGTTGGCGTCGTCGGGCACCTCCCACTCGCCGGCGGGCCCGCTCTCGGTGACGATGTACGGCTTGGTGTAACCCCCCTGCTCCCAGGCGGCCCTGATGTCGCACACCGCGTCGTAGGCGTTGACGGCGTACAGGTCGAGGTCGGGCGCGTTCCTCTTGTAGTAGGGCCAGGCGCCCACCCAGGCGTCGGTCGAGGTGACCGGATGGTCCGGGTCGACGGCGTGGATCCTCCTGGTGACGTCGTTGACGAAGCTCGTGTAGGCGTTGCGCTGGCGCTCCAACTCGTCGCCGCTGTAACAGTTCTGCAGACCCAGCACCGACTCGTTGCCCACGTTCCACATCAGGACGCCCGGGTGGTTCCGGTACTCCTGGACCCACTTCGGGAACTCGTCGAGCATCTGGTTCTTGTATGCGGTGTCGGTCAGGTAGTTCACGCAGCCGCCGCTGCCGGGGCCGCCGCCGGGCTGGAGCCAGAACCCGGCGACGACCTTGATGCCGTGGGCGGCCGCGGAGTCGAACAGGGCCTTGCTGGAGGCGTCGGTGCCCCAGGTGCGGATGGTGTTGACACCCATCGACCGGAGGTCGGGCATGTACCGCCCGGCGTCGGCCACGGCCGGACCCCAGGTGAGTCCCTTGACCTGGTACGGGCTGCCGTCCACGGTCAGTTGCCAGTTGCCCTGGGAGCCGGTCACCCTGACGACGCTGCCGGCGGCGTGCGCCGGCTGCGCGGGCAGGGACAGCGCGCCGGCGGCCAGTAGTCCTGCGGTGAGGGGCGCCGCGATGCGGCGCGTGCGGATGCGCGGTCTGGTCATGTGGGGTCTCCGGAGTGCGGGTGGGGAGCGGCCGGCCCGTGGCGCGGTGAACCGGCCGCCCCGGCTCGGTGGGGGGAGTGTGAGGGAGGGCGCGGGTGGGGGGTGCCGGGGAGGGCACGGCGTCCGGCCCTCCCGGCCCGGGCCCGGGGACCCGGGCCGGAACCTCGGCGGCTCAGGGAAGTTCGTAGTTCTCGTCGAGCGCGGCGCCCGCCTCGGGGTGTGTCTGGTCGTAGCCGCGCGCGTCGCACTGGAGTCCGCCGACCACGCAGTGGCCGACGAGCGCGTCCAGGGTGGGGGCGTCCCAGGCGTTGAAGAAGTCGTAGTGGAACGACCAGCTCGGTCCGCTGGCCAGCCTCACCTGGGAGAGGTCGCCGTTGACGGGGAAGGCCATCTTGAACTCGACCATCGGCAGGGCGACCGGGTGGCTCGTGGGGCAGATGTTGTTGTTCGTCCCGGGGTTCACGACCGGGTAGGCCATGTGGCTCTTGTGGTCCGGCGTGTCCAGGTACCTGCCGTCCCAGCAACTGGGTGCCTGGAAGCGGATGTTGAGCTGGACGTCCGGACGGCTCGGGCAGTTCTTCGGGAACTCGACGTTGAAGAAGCTGTCGCCGCACTCCCAGCCCTCGACGAAGCCGCGGTGCCTGCGGAACTCCTCGGCGCTCTGGGTCGGGCTGCCCACGAGGAACCGCAGTCCCTTGGGGAAGGGCCGCACGCTCGTGTAGTCGGTCACGCCCGCCTTGTAGTAGATGACCTGAGGACCGACGGGGCGCACCGGCTGGTCGCCCTTGAAGAGGGTGGGCATCCAGTAGCCCGACTTGTCGCCCGGGGCGTTGCAGGTGGTGGTGCCGCCGCCGAGCGAGCCCGTCGTACTGTTCGCGTCGGTCGTCCTGTTGCCCATGAAGGTGTGGTCGTGGGACTTGCCCGGCTGCTGCGGGTAGACGATCGGGTCGTCCGGCTTGGTGTGGCTCACCGAGCAGTTGGCCTGGAACTCGTGGAAGTAGCGGTGGGGCGGCTCCTTCGTGGACGGCGAGACCCCCGTGACCGGCGGGTTCGCGGGAATGTAGCCGTCGCCGTCCGGGTCCTCGGGGGAGACGGCGGTCGAGACCGCCATGGTGTGGCCCGCGTGCGCGGCGGACGCCGCGTCCCGCGCCGCCGGGGGAGTGCCCGCGGTCGCCGCCACGCCGCCGAGACCGAGTGAGGTCAGCAGCAGTGCGCCGGCGATCAGGGCTCCTGGGAGGATCTGCGATCTCCGTGGCATGGAGACCTCCTGAACACGTCGATGGGGAACGGTGGGGGTGCTGCCCGCGTCGCCCGTCCGTGCGGTACATGCCGTACGAGCCCTCCGTGTGGCGGGGCTGTCGTCCGAGTGGCGGGGAACGCGGGAGATCGCTGGGAGGAGAGCGAGGGGAGCGCCGGGAGAGCGCTCTCCCGTGACGGAGTGTCGGGGCCGTTGCGCGAGGGTGTCAAGGGACCCGACCGAAGGATCAACCCGAGTCCGCAGCGCACCTCTTGAACGCGGCGGGCCGCCGGCAGTCCTTCCTCGAACGACTGAAATGACGTCAAATGCTGCTCAAAGCACAGTAGTTGACATGTGCCGTGCAACAACTTCCGGGACTCCGGTCGCAACTCTTGACGCGCGGTTCACACGGATGAAGCATTCAACGGCGAGAGAGCGCTCCCCCACCCCCCCACCGTTCGTTTCCCGAACTTGGAGAGTCGCCCCCATGCCCCCTGCCTCCATGGAATCCCCCACCCCCCGGCCCGTCATGGGCCGTCGCACCGTCCTCGGCGCCGCGGCCGCCGCGGCCACGGGCTCCGCCCTCGCCGGCCTGTCCTCCCCGGCGTCGGCCGCCCCCACCGCGCCGAAGGCCCCGCGGGCCCTGCCGGGCGGCGGCGACCTCGGCCCCAACGTCATCGTCTTCGACCCCTCCACCGCCGGAATCCAGGCCAAACTGGACGAGGTGTTTCGGAAGCAGGAGTCGGCGCAGTTCGGCACCGGCCGCTACGCACTGCTCTTCAAGCCCGGCACCTACCACGGGCTCAACGCCCAGCTCGGCTTCTACACCTCGATCGCGGGCCTCGGCCTGTCGCCCGACGACACGACCATCAACGGCGACGTCACCGTCGACGCGGGCTGGTTCAACGGCAACGCCACCCAGAACTTCTGGCGTTCGGCGGAGAACCTGGCACTCGTCCCGGTCAACGGCACCAACCGGTGGGCGGTCGCGCAGGCGGCACCCTTCCGCCGCATGCACATCCGCGGCGGCCTCAACCTCGCCCCGGACGGCTACGGCTGGGCCAGCGGCGGTTACATCGCGGACAGCCGTGTCGACGGCCAGGTCGGACCGTACTCGCAGCAGCAGTGGTACACCCGCGACAGCTCGGTCGGCGGCTGGGCCAACGCCGTCTGGAACATGGTGTTCTCCGGTGTCGAGGGCGCGCCCGCGCAGAGCTTCCCGAACCCGCCGTACACGACGCTCGGCACCACGCCCGTGTCCCGCGAGAAGCCCTTCCTGTATCTGAACGGCAGCGAGTACCGGGTCTTCCTGCCCGAGAAGCGGACCAACGCACGCGGTGTCACCTGGGGCAACGGCACCCCGAGGGGCACCTCCCTGCCGCTGTCCCAGTTCTACGTGGCCAAGCCCGGGGTGTCCGCGGCCACCCTCAACCAGGCGCTCTCCGAGGGACTCCACCTCCTGCTGACCCCCGGCATCTACCACCTGGACCGGGCCGTCCAGGTGAACCGGGCCAACACCGTGGTCCTGGGCCTCGGGTACGCGACCCTGATCCCGGACAACGGCGTCACCGCGCTGAAGGTCGCCGACGTCGACGGTGTGCGGCTGGCCGGTTTCCTCGTCGACGCCGGCCCGGTCAACTCCGCGACGCTGGTGGAGGTGGGCCCCCGGGGCGCCTCCAGGGACCACTCGGCCAACCCGACCACCGTGCAGGACGTGTTCATCCGCATCGGAGGGGCGGGCGCGGGCAGGGCCACCACCAGCATGGTGGTCAACAGCCGGCACACCATCGTCGACCACACCTGGGTGTGGCGCGCGGACCACGGCACCGGCGTCGGCTGGGAGACCAACCGTGCCGACTACGGCGTGGTTGTGAACGGCGACGACGTACTCGCCACCGGCCTGTTCGTGGAGCACTTCAACAAGTACGACGTGCAGTGGTTCGGCCAGCGCGGACGCACCATCTTCTTCCAGAACGAGAAGGCCTACGACGCCCCCAACCAGGCGGCCGTCCAGAACGGCTCCGTCAGGGGGTACGCCGCGTACAAGGTGGCCGACTCCGTGACCTCGCACGAGGGGTGGGGGCTGGGCAGCTACTGCTACTACAACGTCGACCCGACGATCGTCCAGCACCACGGCTTCGCCGCCCCGAACACCGCGGGAGTGAGGTTCCACAACCTCCTCGTCGTCTCACTCGGCGGCAACGGCCAGTACGCCCACGTCGTCAACGACATCGGAGCACCCACCTCGGGCACGTCCACGGTGCCGTCCACGGTGGTCTCGTACCCCTGACCCGGGCACCGCGCCGGACCGCGCGGCCCCCGACGGCCGCCGCCGTGCCATGACCACCGTCCCCGTCGTCCCCGCCGCCGCCGACCGGCGGGGACGACGGACCCCCGGGAGCGCCCGGGCTTCCCGGGACCGCTCGGGGCGGTCACGGGATCGGTCGGTCGCCGTCCCGCCCGGCCGCCGGACCGCGCTCCCGGCGCCAGGTCCGTGCACCCGGGGGCGCGGACCTGGGCTCAATCGGACGTGTCACGGCCCGGCGGCCCGTCCCGCCGCGCCGCCGACGCGAGGCCCGGCTGCAGGCGGCGGGCGGCGTCGAGGTGGTCGGCGGTCCAGATGACGCGTACCGCGGTGTCCGTGCCCAGCCCCTCCGGGTCGCTCAGATCACGGTCGAGGTACTCCACGAGGAGCGCCTCGGCGCCGCGGTCGCGCGGCAGCGGATCGCGCAGGGCGGTGTGCCGGCCGAGCCCCTCGGCCAGGTCGCCGTACCAGCCCGTCACCCGCTCGGCGGCACCCAGCAGCACCACACGGACCCCGGCCCGGTCGGGCTGGGGGCGCAGGGCCTCCGCGTGCTGCCACAGGCCGAGCACCGCCTCGGCCGCGAGCCGCAGTCCCACGATTCCGGTGACCAGTGTCGTCATGTCGGCCAGCGGCACGGGCTTGGGGCCGCGCTCGGCCAGGTAGGTGCGGAAGACGTCGTCGAGCCGGCGTGCCGCGGCGGCGGCCTCCGCGCCCCGGCGCTGCGCGGTGTGCGCCGAGGCCGGCCTGGTCCCGCAGTGTTCGGCCGCGTACCTCACCGCGCTCGCCAGATAGGCGGCGCTGCACGCGTACCCCTCGGAGAGTGCCCGGTCCACCGACGCCGCCGCGCCGCGCGGCCAGAAGAGCAGTCCGACGAGCACGCTGACCGCGCAGCCGAGGGCGATGTCCTGGACCCGCAGCAGCGCGACGTGCCAGTCGGGTTGCCGGCCCACGTTGAACAGGATGACCAGGGTGACGGTGAAGGACGCCTGGCCCGCGGCGAACCCGATGGTGGCGGGAGCGATGCCGGCGACCAGCACGGCGATCGGCAGCAGGAACCACAGCGCGGTGTCGTGGTCGCCGATGGCGTGCAGCAGCCCCACCCCGAGGATCGAGCCCACGAGGGTGCCGCCCACCGCCCGCAGCGCGTTCTGGCCGGTGTTGAGGGCGTTGGAGCGCAGGACCGACAGGGTCCCGAACAGCACCCAGAACGAATGCTGGACGCCGGTCACGTTCGCCAGCGCCACCGCGATGCCGAGACCGAGCGCTCCCCGGACGCTGTTGTGCAGCCAGACGGAGTGCCGCCTCAGGTGGGCCCCGGCCCGCTCGCGCGCCGCCGCCAGCGGTTCGCCCACGGCACCCGGCTCGTGCCCGAGCAACCGCTCGCTCCAGCCCCGGCGCTCCGCCGCCGAGGCCATGGCCACGTTGTCGGTGATCTGGAGTGTCGCGAAGCCCAGCACCTGGGCACGGAAGGAGAGGTCAAGGGCGCCGATGACGGGGTGCGCCCCTGTCATCGGCGCCGTGGGCGGTGCGTCGCGGCGGACGTGCAGCCGGGTGGTGGCCCTGTCCGTCATGTCGGCCAGCGCCGAACGCAGACGGTCGACGGCGGCCCGCAGCGCGTCCGGGGGACGGCGCGGGTCGTCGAGGAGCGCGGCAGCCTCGTCCAGGACCGCCGCCGCGGTCCGCCGTACGGAGTGGGGGCCGGTCCGGTACTCGGACCGGTCCTCGGGCCGCAGCACGCCTTCGACGAGCACCGCGGCGAGCCAGGTGAGTTCGTCGACCAGCCGGACCAGGGCACGCGAACCCGTGGAGAGGCCGGTGGGACGGTAGGGGGTGCTGTCGAAGACCTCGCGCAGCTCGGCGGCCGCGGCGGCTGCCCTGTCCGCCGCGTCACGACAGTTCCCCATGCTCGGCGCGTCCGCGCCGCCGGCCAGCCGCGAGGCGTCGGTCCGCAGTTGCTCGGCGGCGGCCCGGCAGACCCGGGCGGCGGGCGCGGTGAGCGGGTCCGCCGCGGGGCGAGGCCACATGAGGGTGATCGCGAACAGGGAGGCCGCCGCGGCCAGCCCGGCCCCGGCCAGGCGCTCCGGCAGGACGGACACGGGGGCCGCCGAGGCCACCGGGAGGACGAAGCCGAGCAGCAGCGCGGTGGAGGCCCCGGCGAGCACGGAACTGACCACGCCCGCGAAGAGCACCAGGAAGCCCACCACGACCGTGACGCACACCGCGAGCCACATCTCGCCGGCGACGAGTGTGCCCAGGGAGATGAGGACGGCCCAGGCCGCGGCCAGGCCGAGCTGGGCCCGCAGCCGCTGAGCCATGGGTCCGGTGAACTCGACGAGCAGCAGCATGGCGAACGAGCCGAACGCGGCGAAGGTCGCCATCGTGCCCGACCCGATCACCTGGCTGCACAGCGCGAACAGCGCGGGCATCACGATCGCCGTGCGGGCCGCCCGCCGGGTCGCGGCCCACTCGGGATCGTGGTCCCGGAGCCATGACACGACCGGTCCGGTCCCGATCCGGCTGAACCACCGCACGCGCCCGTACACCTCCCGCCGGCCGGCCTTGCGCACACCGTCCGAATGTCCCTTCCAGGTGCGGGCCCGGCGTACGCGGTCCCGGCCCCCGACCGACCCGTACGGGTCAGCACATGCCGCCGCGCAGGAGGCGGGCCGGACGCGTCGCGCGGCCACCGCGGGCGGGCAGGCGGGTTCGCGGTCCCTCGGCCCGGGGCGTCGGACGCCTCGGCCCCGCCCGCCGACCTTTCGTACTCCATTGCCCATGCCGTGACGGGCCACCGGACGGGAAGGACGTCCTCGGACCCCACCCCGCACGACGTACGGGCCTCCTCGCGGGCCCGGCCCGCTAGCCGCCGGGGACGACGAGGCCCGACTCGTACGCGACCACCACCGCCTGGGTCCTGCTGTCCAGGTCCAGCTTGGTCATCGTGCGGTTCAGATGGGTCTTGACCGTCGCCTCGCTGATGTAGAGGCGGTCGGCGATGTCCAGGTTGGACAGCCCGCGTGCGATCAGCTTCAGGACCTCGACCTCGCGGGACGTCAACGCGGCCAGTTCCGTGGGATGTTCGCCGGTGCCCTGCCGGGCGTACGCCTCCACCAGGCGGAGCGTGACGCTGGGCGCGAAGAGAGCGTCGCCGCCGCCGACCGCGGCCACCGCGGCCAGCAGCCGTTCCGGACCGGAGTCCTTGAGCAGGAACCCGGAGGCTCCGGCACGCAGAGCCCCGTACACGTACTCGTCGAGGTCGAACGTGGTCAGCACCAGGACGCGGGGCGGCGGGTCGGCGGCCTGGGCGAGGATGCGCTCGGTGGCCTCGATGCCGTTCACGCCGGGCATGCGGATGTCCATCAGGATCACCTCGGGCAGGGTCTCGGCGGCCAGCGCCACCGCTTCCGCGCCGTCGCCGGCCTCGCCGACCACCTCGATCCCGGGTGCGGCGCGCAGCAGACCCACCAGGCCGGCCCGGATGAGGAACTGGTCGTCGGCGACGAGCACTCTGGTCATGTGGTGATGTCGTCCCCCTGCACGGCGGCCCGCGCGGAGGTCGGCAGGGTCAGCCGCACGGCGAAGCCGCCTCGGTCCCGCGGGCCGATGCTGATCCGCCCGCCGTAGAGCTTGGCCCGCTCACGCATGCCAATCAAGCCGAGCCCGCCGTCGGTCCGTACTCTGTCCTGAATCACCCCCTCTCCGTCGTCCGTGACCGAAACGGTCACCTGGTGGGGCTCGTACCCCAGGCGCACCTCCGCGCTCGCTCCGGGCGCGTGCTTCAGGACGTTCGTGAGGGCTTCCTGCACCACCCGGTAGGCGCACAGGTCGACCCCGGGGGCGAGTGGGCGCGGGACTCCCTCGACGGTCAGTTCCACGGGGACACCGCCGGCGCGGACGCGTTCCGTCATCTCCTGGAGCCCGGCGAGACCGGGCATCGGGTCGGCCGGGGCGCCGTCGTCGGCCGAGCGCAGCACCACGAGCATGCGGCGCAGTTCGTCCAGTGCCTCCCTGCCGGTGGCGTCGATGGTGTCGAGAGCGGTACGCGCGGTCCGACGGTCGGTGTCGAACACGAACCGGGCGAGACCCGTCTGCACGGAGATCACGGACATGTGGTGGGCGACCACGTCGTGCAGTTCGCGGGCGATGCGACCGCGTTCCTCCGCCACCGCGCGCCTGGCCCGTTCCGCCTGCTCCCGGCGGAGTTGGCGGGTCAGCTCCGCCGAGCGGCGGGCGGCGACACCGAACCGCCACAGCACCGCCGGGTAGACGACGGCCTGCCCGATCACGGACGGCCAGGAGTCGGTCTGGTTCACCGCGCCCGCGTAGATCCACACCCCGCCCATCAGGGCGGCGCACGGCACCGAGACCGACGAGGGCCGCAGGGAGGCCACCGTGTAGACGGCGAGCATCGGCCCGAAGCTGCACACCACCGGCCAGTAGCCGGCCGTGATGTACACCAGCCAGGTCGCGTGCACGAGACATCCGACCGCCACGGGCGCCCGGACGCGGAACACGAGCGGCAGGTGGACCAGGACGACCAGCGCGTAGGCCGTGGCGTCGAGCGGATGCTGTCCCTGGCGTGCGGCCTCCGGCCCCAGCAGCACGGCCACGCCGGTCAGCGCCGTCACGATCAGCGTGTCGACGGCGAGGGGAGGGATCCGCATCGCGGCAGCGTAGCGCCGGTGCAGGCGGAGGACGTCAACCTTGCGCGGTACCGCGGAAGTTGCAGGAACCGCGCGGCTACCCCGTTGGTCTGCGCGGGAGTTCAACCCGGCGCGGGACGCGGGTGGCGCACGGCGGCTCGTACGTTGTGGGTCCACGGGGTGCCGGACAGCCACCGGCCCGCGTGATCCGGTTCCGCAGGGGAGCGGTGGCGGGGGCGCGTCGCCCGGGCACCGGGCGCACGGCCGGCCGCTCCCCGTACACAACCACCGACCACAGGGGGACCACCCATGCGCATCAGCAGGTTCGCCGTCACGTCGCTCGCGGCGGGCGCCGCCCGCTGAGGTCCGCCCGAGACGGCGACTCCGTGCCCGCGGGAGCGTCCGCCCGGTGCTGGTGTCCGACCCGCGCCCGGTCCGGCGCCCCTCACCGGCGCAGCGGCACCGCCGCCCCACGTCCGTGTCACGACACCTCCCAGGAGAAGAACATGACCATCACCCGGAAAGCAGCCGTCGCGCTCTGCGCCCTGTCGCTGGCGGCACTCGGTTCGGCGGCGACCCAGGGCGCCGCCCGGGCCGCCACGGCCGCCCCGGCCGCGGTCGCGGCGGACTACTGCTCCGAAGGCTGGAGCCAGAACCACCCCACCCTCCGGTGGGGCAGCACCGGCAACGCCGTGCGCCACGCGCAGTGCAAGCTCGGGAAGTGGGGCCACCCGGTCGCGATCGACGGCGTCTTCGGCAGGCAGACCTACAACGCGACCGTCGCGGTACAGCGCGAGTGCCTCATCGACGACGACGGCATCATCGGCACCCGGACCTGGCGCTGCCTCGACTGACGCGGCCCGCGCGCCGACCGGCGTCCGTGGCCCGTGGCCCGGCCCGGACGCCCCCGTACAGCCACCTCGGCACCCGCACCGGCCGGTGCCGACCCACGACCCGAAGGGTGAGAAGAATGCGATCGAACGTCGTAAGGAGGACCCTCGTCGGCATCGCGGCCACCGCCGTGATCGCCGCGGGGAGCACGGCGGGAGCGAGTGCCGCCCTCGCCGCGCCCCGGCCGGCGGCCGCACCGGCGTCCGGCACGGGGGGTGCCTCCGTGCTCGTGGTGAACAACCTCGGCCTGAGCACGACCCAGGCCAAGCACTGGCAGTGCTGGCTCGACGGGTGGGGTTTCGACCCCGGCACGATCGACGGCCAACTGGGCACCAACAGCTGGAAGGCCGCCCAGCGGTTCTTCAACTACTACGGCGAGTACGTCGGCGGCAGGCTCGTCGTGGACGGCGTCGTCGGCACCGGCACGATCAAGGCCCTGCAGAACTGGCTGGGCGTCGGCATCGACGGGGTCGCCGGTCCGCAGACCCGCGCCGAGTTCGCGCGGTTCAACAACACGAACTACTGCTAGACCGGGGCGGAGCTCCGATCGCCCCCGGTCCGACGCCATCTCGCCCCCGGTCCGGCGCCACTTCGGCGCCGGGCCGCGGGCGGGGCCGGGGGCCGGGGGCGCGGGCCGGTGGCGGGATCCGGTGGGCGCGGCCGGTGCGCACGGGGTGACGGTCAGGGGGTGGCGGTCACCCGGTCCGGCGCTCGGGGCCCCCGGGCCCGGAGGCCGTCGGGCGGAGGCTGCCGTCGACCGGAAGCCGTCGGCCGGACCTCCGTGGTCCGGACTTCCCCTGTCCGGTCCGACCGCCCGCTCGGGTGCCGGGTCCCATGCGTCCCGTCCCGGCACGTCCTGTCCCGCGCGGCCCGTGAGCGGTGGTCACCGGGGGAGATGCGCGCGGATGCTCTTGCCGCCGGGGCCCGCGCTGATGGTGACCGTCCTGGCCAGGCTCTGGACCATGGGCCATCCGAACCCGCCGGACTCGCCGGTGAGATCGGGCTGCCGCTCGCGGGGCGGCCGTGGATCGGAGTCCGTGACGACGACGGCGATGTCGTCGGGTCGCGCCCACAGCCGCAGGGAGAACGTCGGGCCACTCGCGTGCCGTACGGCGTTGGTGGCCAGTTCCGAGACCACGAGAGCGACACTCGCCGCGGCCTGTTCGTCGACGGACGGCGAGAGGCTGTCCACGTAGGCCCGGGCGAGATCCCGTGCGTCCGCTGCGGCCTCGGGTCGGGAATCGAAGATCGCGTGGCACTTCGGCCTGGTGTCGAGTCCCGGGTGATGCACTGGCATAAGCCCCTCCTCGTCTGGGCCGGCCTCATTTCCGAAATGACCGCCTGCCCTGCGAAGCGGAAGCTTGAACACGGCTTTCCGGGGGAAGCCGTGCGAATCCACCGAGGGCGGCTGCGCGTCACGCCCGGCACTCGGGCGGATCCCGCGCCCGGCGTGCCGGCGGATGCCGCGCCCGACGTCCCGGCCGATCCCCGCGCTCCGGTCGCGGATTCCTCCCGTACGCACCCCTCGACGCACCCGCACCGCGATGTGACGGGCATCACGTCGATGGAGGGGTGTGAGGGAGAATGCGGTGGCGAGTCGGGGGTACACGCAGCTCACCAGTCGATCGACGGACGGCACACGGCTGGCGGACCAGGGAGGGCAAGCATGACGACGACCACGACGGCGACCCGGCTGCGGACGGAGACCGGAACCACTGAGTTGCCGCAGATCGTCGACCCGCAGACGGTCACGCCGGGCGACGCCCGCTCGCTGTCGACCCTCTTCTTCGATCAGCTCACCACGCTCGAAGAGGGCACGCCCGAGTACCAGTACGCGCGCAACACGCTGATCGAGATGAACATGTCGCTGGTGCGCTACGCCGCCGGTCGGTTCCGGCACCGCGGCGACGACATGGAGGACATCGTCCAGGTCGGCATGATCGGCCTCATCAAGGCCATCGACCGCTTCGAACTCTCCAGGGACGTCCAGTTCGCGACCTTCGCCGTCCCGTACATCGTCGGCGAGATCAAGCGGTTCTTCCGTGACACGTCCTGGGCCGTCCATGTGCCGCGCCGACTCCAGGAGGCGCGCGTCGAGCTGGCCAAGGCGACCGAGGAGCTGAGCAGCCGCCTGGGCCGGGCGCCCAAGGTCGCCGAGCTGGCCGCGCTGATGAGCCTCTCCGAGGACGAGGTCATCGAAGCCCGGGTCGCCTCCAACGGCTACAACTCGACCTCCCTCGACGCCGCCATCAGCGGCGACGCCGACGATGGCGAGGCCGCCCTGGCCGACTTCATCGGCGAGGAGGACGCGGGCATGGAGCTCGTGGAGAACTTCCACGCCCTCGCCCCGCTCATCGCCGAACTCGACGAGCGTGACCGGCACATCCTCCAGCTCCGGTTCGTCGACGAACTCACCCAGTCCCAGATCGGTGAGCAGCTCGGCGTGTCCCAGATGCACGTCTCCCGGCTCCTGTCGCGGACCCTGACGCGCCTGCGCGAGGGAATGCTCACCACACGCTGAGGAGCGCCCGCCCGGAGCCGGGGCACCGGGTGCCCCGGCCACTACGACGCCCGGCCCGAACCCGGGTGTCCCTCGCCGGTGTCCCGGCCGGGCACCCATCGGACCGTGCCCTGCCCGCCCGCCCACCCGCACGTCGCGGGCGGGCGGAGCGGGCGGCGACCACACTGACCGGCGACCACACTGACCGGCGACCGGCGACCGGCGACCGGCGACCGGCGACCGGCGAGCTGTGGCGGCGGCGCCCTTCGGCGGCCCGCCTTCTCGGGCTGCCCGCCCGACCGCCAGTGGAGACGAGGACGCGCGATGGCCGACGAGGCATTCCTGTTCCTGCTCGACGACCGGCAGCCCCTTTCCGGGGCTCCCCTGGCCGCCGTCGGCACGCTCGAATGCACCGGAACTCCGGCCGTGCACGGGTGGTTGCAGGCCCATGGCGTGCCGGCCACCTCGGAGCGGGGCCGGGTCGTGCCCGGCGACGCCGAGGGAGTCGTCCCCGAGGGCGCCGAGCGCCTGCCGGTGCCCCTGAGCGAGGAGGAGGCCCCGCGCGTACGCCGTGAGTGCGCGCCGCGGTCCGTCACGGACCTGGAGTACGAGCTCCTGCGGTTCCGGGAGACCGCACAGGACGTGAGGGCACTCGTGCAACGCGCCCTCACCGCGGGCATTCCCGCGCCGCGCGTCGCCCGGCTGACCGGTCTGGACCCCCGGGAGATCGGCCGCTTCACCGGCTGACGTCGCGGGGGTCTCGGGCCGGGAGCCCGCGACGGCACCGCCGCCCCGCAAACCGATTGCGTTCATTCGCCGTTCCGTTGAACACAGACGGTAGCCCGCTGCGTACTCCTGAGGACCTGGGAGCAAGGAATCAGCGAGGGATGGCCATGGGCAACGCGGGTGCCGCTGCGGACGGGTTGGTTGCGGGGAGATACCGCCTCCAGGACGTCGTCCACCGTGAAGTGAACTGCGTCTGCTGGTACGCCGAGGACATCGAGTACGCGCGTCCGCGACTGGTGACGCAGACCCAACTCCCCGCCGACGAGGGGGCGGAGTCCGCCCGGCGGACCGTCGCCAGGATTCTGCGGGTGTCCGACTCCGTGGGACTGCTGCGCCCCGCGGGAGTCGCGACCGTCATAGACGTCGTGGAGGAGGCCGGCGCGGTGTGGACCGTCGTCGAGTGGATCGACGGCATGCCCCTGGGTGAACTCCTCAACCAGCAGGGGGCGTTCCACCACGTCCGGGCCGCCCGCATCGGACTCGACATCCTCGACGTCCTGGAGGCCGCGCACGGCGAGGGCGTCGTGCACGGGGAACTCAGCCTCGGCCAGGTGTTCGTGCGCGACCAGGGCGGTGTGGTCCTCACCGGGTTCGGACTGGCGGGCACGGTTCCCCCGGTGCGTCTCGGCGCGCCGCTGTACGCGGCTCCGGAGCAGGCACGCGGAGGGCCGGGAGGTCCGGCGGCCGACCTGTGGGCCCTGGGGGCGCTGCTCTACACGATGACCGAGGGACGCCCGCCCTTCCGGGACCGGGGCCGGCCCGAGGCCACGTTCAAGGCGATCGAGCGGCTGCCGCTGCGCACCCCGGTCAAGGCGGGGCCGCTGGCCAGGACCGTGCAGGGACTGCTCCGCAAGAGCCCCGGCGAACGGATCACCGCTCCTGTCGTCCGGGAGGCCCTCGCCCGGGTCGTCAGCGACGACCAGGAGGGCGTCCAGCACACCGTCACGACCTCGCGGCTCTCGCTCGGCCACCTCGTGGGCGGCGACCGGGGCAGTCGGCGCGCGGGCCGCCTCGCGCTCGTCGGAGCCGCCGTCGTGGCCGTCGCGGTGACGGTCACCGCTCTCGCCACGGCGGGTGACGGCGCACCCGAGGACTCCTCCGCGGGCCGGGCGTCCGCGTCCCGCACCCCGGCCGACGCCGACGGCCCGAGTGTGCCGCCGATCCGCTCCTCCGAGCCCGCGGCCCCCTCGCCCAGCGGTTCGCCCTCCGCCTCTCCCTCACCCTCCGCGCCCGGGGGGCTCCCCGACGGCTTCCGCGTGTACGACGCGCCGGAGGGCTTCAGCGTCGCGCTCCCCGACGGCTGGGAGCCCGTGAGCACCAGGCGTGAGGACCGCGCGTACCGGGTCGTGTTCGGGACGGAGGACGACCCGCGGAGCCTGGCCGTCACCTACAGCGCGAGCGCGGGGGCCGACCCGGTGGCGGTATGGCGCGACGACGTCGAGCCCGGGCTGCAGCGGCGGTCCGGATACGACCGTCTGGGCGGCATCACCGCGACCACCTACCAGGGTTACGAGGCCGCCGACATGGAATGGCTCGTCGACGCCCAGGGCACGCGTGTGCGCACCTTCGGCCGGGGCTTCCTGCTCGGCGGCGGCCGGAGCTTCTCGCTGCGCTGGACGACGCCGGCCGAGGACTGGACGGGCGCCGGGAACCAGCGGGTGCTCAGGACCGTGCTGGACACCTTCCGCCCGTCCTCCTCGTGATCGGTCCTCCTCCTGCTCAGTCCTGCACGGGGTCCGCCCGCACGGACTCCGGTTGCGTGGAGTCCGGCTGCGCCGAGTGGACCGTCGTCAGGCGGGCCAGGCCCGAGATCGTCAGTACGGGTTCCAGCAGCGGCGTCGCGATGAGTTCCAGCCGGTCCACGTGCGCGAACAGGACGTTGAGGCCGGCGCTGTCGAGGTAGTCGACGGCGGTCAGGTCGAGGACGAGCGGACCCAGCGTGCCGACGAGGGCCTCGGAGAGCTTGTCGCTGTTGCTCATGTCGATCTCGCCGGCCACCGCGAGCAGGGGAGTGCCGTCCGGGCGCTCGCCGCGCGTGACAAGGAGCGGGGTGGGCATCAGGGGATCCTCGTGTGCAGGTCGACGGTGGTGCCGGCCGGGCCGGGTGTGATGGTCACGTGGTGCATCAGTGCCTTCATGATCGCTATACCGCGGCCGCGGTGGGGACTCGCCGCGGGATCACCGGGCTTCCAGCGCCCCGTGTCGGCGACGGTCAGCCGCAGACCGTCCGTCAACGCCTCCGCCCGCAGGCGGATCGGGGCCCCCGGGCTGTGCCGGTGCCCGTGCTCGACGGCGTTGGCGCACGCCTCGCCGGCGGCGATGAGCACGTCCTGCGCCGTTCGCGCCGGCAGGTCGCACCGGGTGAGCCAGGTGCGCAACGCGTTCCTCACGGGCGCGAGTTGCCCGGACTCCGCGGGGAACGCCATCTCCAGCGGGGCTGGGTGACGGTAGATCAGCAGGGCCACGTCGTCCTCGAAGCCCCCGGAGGGGGCCAGCCGGGACATGACGTGTGTCGCCAGGTCCTCCACGGGAGTGCCCCGGCCCGTCCGCAGGGCCTCCGCCGCCTGGTCGATGCCGACGTCGAGCGACCTGCGGCGGCGCTCGACGAGCCCGTCGGTGTAGAGCAGGAGGGTCGACCGGGCGGGTATCGGGCACTCGTCCTCGGGGCGCTCGGTACCGGGACGCACCGCAAGGGGCAGGGAGCGCCCGCGGTCCAGCAGCCGGGTGGTCCCGTCGGCGAAGGTGAGGACGCCCGGCGGGTGCCCGGCGCTGGAGTACGTCAGACGGCCGGTGCGCGGGTCGAGCACGCCGCAGAAGACCGTGGTGCAGTTGGCCCCGGGTATGCCGGCGGCGAACTGGTCGAGGGCCATGAGCGTCCTGGCGGGGCTGGGGTCCTGGAGGAACAGGGCCCGGCAGGCGCTGCGCAACTGCCCCATGACGGTGGCGGCTTCGAGACCCCGGCCCACGCAGTCGCCGACCACGATGCCCATCCGCCCGTCGGGCAGCGTGATGATGTCGTACCAGTCGCCGCCGATCTCCAGCGGCGGGGTGGCGGGTTCGTAGCGCACCGCGAACCCGTCGGGCAGCCGCGAGGGGCCGAGGATGGCGCGCTGGAGGGCCAGGGCGGTGTCGCGCTGCTGGTCGATCTGGTGGGCGCGCGTCATGGCCTGGGCCAGGCGTCCTGCCAGCAGCGCGAGCAGCAGTTGGTCCTCGGCGCTGAACGGCCGCCGGTCGCCGAACTCGATCCACAGGGCCATCGGTCCGTCGGGGTGCTCCAGGTGGATGCCGGCCCCGGTGTCTCCGCAGACCGGATTGAGCAGCGGCTGCCGCAGCAGCTCCGCGAGCATCGCCTCCTGATCGCGGTCCGGCAGGTGTCCCTCCGGCGCTCCGTCCGCCGTGACGTACGGCTCCCCGCCCCCGCCGTGGACGGTGGCGAGGACGTGCTCGGCGCGCCACAGGCCGCGCAGTTCGGACAGAGCCGCGGCCAGTGTGTCGGGGAGCGTGCCGGCCTGCGACAGGCGGGTGCTCAGGGAGGCGAGCGCGCTCTCGCGCTGCACGGCGTGGTGCTCGGCGGTGACGTCGCGGAAGGTGCCCACCATCATCCGCCGCCCGGTGTCCGGGTCCTGCGTCCCGTTGTACGTGGCGCTGACCCACAGGCGGCGCCCGTCCCGGTGGGTGACGGGGACGGTACGGCTGCGGTGGCGGTCCTCCAGGAGGCTCCCGAAGGCCTCGGCGACCTGCTGGTGGGCCTCGGGGTCGGTGACCGGGTCCGGCCACCAGGGGTGGTGCGGGGCGAAGGGGAGGTCCTCCGGTCCGTAGCCGAGGATGTCGCTGAACGCGGCGTTGATCTCGATGACCGCGCCGTGCTCGTCGCAGACGAAGAACGCCTCCTGGAGCGACTCCACCAGTGCGGTGCGCCACCGCAGGTGATGGGTGCGCAGCCGCGCCAGCTCGACGTTCGCCCGTACGCGTGCCAGCAGTTCGGCGGCGGCGAACGGCTTCACGAGATAGTCGTCGGCCCCGGCGGCCAGCCCTTCGATGGACGCCTCCTGGCCGGCCCGCGCGGACAGCAGCAGCACCGGCACGGACGCCGTGCGCGGATCGGTGCGCAGGGCGTTCAGCAGCGAGAGGCCGTCCATGCCCGGCATCATGACGTCACTGATGATCAGGTCGGGCAGGTTCCTGCGGACGGCCTCCAGCGCCTGCCCGCCGTCGCCCACGGGCTGCACCTCGTGCCCCGCCCCGTGCAGCAGGCGGGTGAGGTACTCGCGCATGTCGGCGTTGTCGTCGACGACCAGCACACGGGCCGGGGACGCGGGGCCGGCGTCCACTCCGACGGCCTCCGGCTCCGCGTCGGGCCCCTGTTCGTGGGCCACGAAGGTGTCGGGCCCCTGCTCGTTGCCCGCGGCCGTGTCGTCGGCGGGCAGCCAGCGCAGCGCCTCCTGCACGTAGGGCGCCGCCGTGACGGAGGTGGTGGGCACCCCGGGGGAGTCGGCGACGGTGTCGGCCGGGAGGTGCGCGGTGCCGAACGGCAGCCGGATCGTGAAGCGGGTGCCCTCGCCCTCGGTGCTGTCGGCCGCGATGGTGCCGCCGTGCAGGCCGACCAGCTCCTGGACGAGGGCGAGGCCGATCCCGCTGCCCTCGTGGGAGCGGGACCGCGCTCCCGTGATGCGGTGGAAGCGTTCGAAGAGGCGCGGCATCTCGTCCGCGGGGATGCCCACTCCCGAGTCCGCGACGGTGACCACCGCCAAGCCGTCCTCCTCACGCACGGCGACCCGTATGCCGCCGTCGAAGGTGAACTTGAGGGCGTTGCTCAGCAGATTGAGGACCACCTTCTCCCACATGCCCCGGTCGATGTGCACCGGATCGCGCAGCGGCACGCAGTCGACCGTGAAGCCCAGGTCCGCCTTGTCGATCGCGGAGCGGAAGACGCTGGCCAACTCTGCGGTGACGGAGGCCAGGTCGACAGGCTCGTAACGGGCCTGCATCCGGCCCGCCTCGATACGCGAGAAGTCGAGAAGGGTGTTGACGAGCCTGCCCAGCCGCAGGCCGTTGCGGTGGACGGCCTCCAACTCCTGCCGCACCCGCGGGTCGGAGTCCGAGAGCCGGCTCCGCAGCTCCTCCACGGGCCCCATGATCAGGGTCAGCGGGGTGCGGAACTCATGGCTGATGTTGGAGAAGAAGTCCGTCTTGGCACGGTCGAGTTCGGCCAGTTCCTCCGCCCGCCGCTGCTGCGCCTGATAGCTGCGCGCGCTGCCGATGCCGGCGCCGACGTATCCCGCGGCGAGTTCGATGAACCCCCGGTAGCCGTCGTCCAGGGCGCGGTAGCGGTTGAGGCCCGCCACGAGGAACCCGCTCGGCGGCCTGCCCTGCTGCAACAGGGGCACGACCAGCGCCTGCGTCGGTGACTCGGGCCACGCGCCGGTACCCAGACCGGCGAAGGCACCGCCCTCCAGCGGGACGCACACGGGCTCCCCGCCTGCGGCGGCCTCCGCCGGCCACACGCCCCCGGAGCCGTCCAGGGGCAGCAGTTCCGGCGCGGCCGGATGCCCGGCGTCGATGCCCGTGGTGCCCGAGAGCCGTGCCGTGCCCCCCTCGAACAGGTACGTCAGGGTGAAGGGCAGATCCTCGCGGTTGCGGCCGAGCTGCCGGCCCGCGAAGGCCAGCATCTCCTCCTCGGTGCGCACCACGCTCGGGTCGGAACCGAGGTCGCGCAGGGTCGACATCCGCCGCTCGCCGATGACCCGCTCGGTGTCCTCGCTGACGACGCACAGCATGCCCACCACCGCCCCGTCGTCGTCGCGCAGAGGGCTGTACGAGAACGTGTGGTACGTCTCCTCGGGATACCCGGAACGCTCCAGGAACAGCAGCAGCGCCTCGTCCCACGTGGCCTCGCCCGTGGTCAGCACCTGGTCGATGCGGGGACCGATGTCGGGCCAGATCTCCGCCCACACCTCGCTCGCCGGACGCCCCAGCGCCCACGGGTACTTGCGGCCGAGCGTGTTGCTGCGATAGGCGGCGTTGCACAGGAACGTCAGCCGGGGGCCCCACGCCATCCACATCGAGAAGCGCGACGACAGCAGGATGTCCACCGCCGTGAGCAGACTCTGCGGCCACTGGGCCGGCGGCCCGAGCGGCGTGGCCTCCCAGTCGACCGCGGCGAGGTCCGCGCCCGTACCGCCGTCGGCGGCGAAGGCGTCACGCCATGCGGTCGGCAGCGGCTCCCGCTCGGCGTCGTGCGACTGCGCCACTGGGCACCCTTTCGTCCGCGGCCGCCCCTCGGGCCGGCTCCGTGTCGTTCGCGCTGTGTGCTTGTGCTTGTGCTCCGTGCATCGCGCCCCGGGCTTCGCGACCCGGGCCCGGTACGCCCGGTGCCGTCTCCCTTCCCCGGAACGAGGGGAATGCACCCTGTTGTTGAAGGAAGGGCGATGCGAGGCCGCGGGGACTCGTGTGCATCGAGCAACGAAAGTGTGGAAGAAGGCTGCCATGACTGCTGACATGGACGATCGGACCACCGCCGACTTCTACGACTTCGAGTCCGTGCTGTCGCACGAGGACCGCAAGATACTCCTCAAGACACGTGCGTTCATGCGGAACGAGGTGGCGCCGCTGGTGAACAAGAGCTGGGAGGACGGCGTCTTCCCCAGGGAGTTGATCGACCGATTCCGTGAAAGCGGCCTGGTCGGCCTGTCGTTCGAGGAGTACGGCGACCGCGGTCCGGCCGCCGGCCACCTGCTCAGCGGGATGATGGCCATGGAGATGAGCCGGGTCGACGCGTCCGTGGCCACGTTCTTCGGCGTCCACAACGGCCTCGCCATGTACGCGATCCACTCCGGCGGCAGCCAGGAGCAGCGGGACCGCTGGCTGCCCGGCATGGCCCGGATGGACACGATCGGCGCCTTCGCCCTCACGGAGCCGCTGGGCGGGTCCGACGTCGCGGCCGGTATGCGCACCACGGCCAGGCGCGAGGGGGACGTGTGGGTCCTCGACGGAGCCAAGCGGTGGATCGGCAACGCCACCTTCGCCGACCATGTCGTGGTCTGGGCCCGTGACGTGGAGGACGACCAGGTCCGGGGCTTCGTCGTGGACCGGGGGACGGAGGGCTTCGCCACGGAGAAGATCGCGCGCAAGACCTCCCTGCGCATCGTGGAGAACGCGGACATCACCCTGACCGGCGTGAGGGTGCCGGAGCGGGACCGCCTGCAGAACGTCGACTCGTTCCGGGACGTCGCGGAGGTCCTGCGGGCCACCCGCAGCGGCGTCGCCTGGCAGGCGCTCGGCGTGATGGTCGGGGCGTACGAACTGGCCCTCGCCTACGCCAAGGAGCGGCAGCAGTTCGGTCGTCCGCTCGCCGGCTTCCAGCTCGTGCAGGACCTGCTCGTCAGGTGCCTCGGCAACGTGACCGCCTCCTGGGCGCTCCTGCTCCAGCTCGCGCGCCTCCAGGACTCCGGGGTGCTGGAGGACGAGCACTCGTCGCTCGCGAAGGCGTACGTCACCACGCGGATGCGGGAGGTCGTCGCCTGGGCCCGGGAGATCTTCGGCGGCAACGGCATCGACCTCGACTACGACGTGGCCCGGTTCTTCGCGGACGCGGAGGCCATCTACTCCTTCGAGGGGACCCGGGAGATGAACACCCTCATCGTCGGAAAGGCGATCACGGGCGAGAGCGCCTTCGTGTGAGGGCGGCCGCTCCCGGGACGGGGTCCCGGGAGCCGGGTGCGGGGACCCGGCTCCGGCGGGGTCCGGGAGCCGGGTCCGGCGGGGTCAGTCCTCCGAAGGGCTCGGTGCGCAGCAGAGCGCCCAGATGACGACGGCGTTCAGCGCGATCAGCGTCGCGGCCCAGAACGGGGTGTAGGGGAGCCACAGGAAGTTCGCGATGAGGGAGAGCGTGGCCACGACGACACCCACGGCCCGCGCCCAGACCGCTCCCTGGAACAGGGCGACGCCGGCCAGGGTGACGACCAGGCCGACGACGAGGTGGATCCAGCCCCATGCGGTGAGGTCGAACGCGAACACGTAGTTGCGGGTCGTGGCGAACACGTCGTCGTCGGCGATGGCGGAGATGCCCGCGAACAGCGCCATGAGTCCACCGAGGATCATCAGGACGGCCGCGAACACCAGCCATCCGCCGCTCACGCCTGCCGCGGCGGAGCTCCGGACGCCCGCGTCCGGCCGGATCCCGCTCACTTCACTCGCCATCACCGGCTCCTTCGTGTCGTGCGGCCGACCGGCCGGGCGGTGTGGGGCCCGGCCGGCGGGGTCACCTCCCAATGTCGGCCAACCGGGTGCCTCCCGCACCTCGTGACCCCGGCCGGGCGCGCGGGGGCAGCGGGCGTCAACGGGCCGGGGCTCCGCCGGGCAGTTCCAGCTCGGTCCAGATGGTCTTGCCCGCGTTCGTGAAGCGGGCACCCCACCGCTGGGCCAGTTCGGCGCAGATGAAGAGGCCACGCCCGCCCTCGTCGCCGGCCTGCGCATGGCGCAGGTTCGGGGACACCGGGCTCGAGTCGCTGACCTCGCAGGTCAGGGTGCGACTGCGGATGAGCCGCAGCGTGAACGGCGGAGTGCCGTGCCGGACCGCGTTGGTGGCCAGCTCGCTCACCACCAGCTCGGCGTCCCAGATGAGTGCGTCGAGGTGCCAGGCCTCGAGCTGGGAGCGGACCTGGCGGCGCGCCTCGGCCACGGCCGCCGGGTCGGCCGGAAGGTCCCAGGTGGCGAACTGGTCGGAGCCGAGCGCCCGGGTGCGGGCCAGGAGCAGGATCGCGTCGGCGTCGGGCTCCTCGGGCGTGGCCAGGCGGGCTGCCTCGTCCCGCATGGCGTCCAGGGAGAGGCCCGGGGCCGCAAGGATCCGCCTCAGGGGGTCGAGGTGCGCCTGCGCGCCGGTGTCGGCCGGCTGGAACGCGTCGGTGTGCAGCCCGATGACCGTTCCCGCCTCCAGTCGCAGGCGTGTGGAGGCGAACACCGCACCGTCGTCGTCACTGCCGAGAGGTGGCGCCTGCGCGATGTCGGGGACCTCGGTGGTCCCGTCCGGGAGTGCCAGGACCGGCGGGGGGTGTCCGGCGAGCCCGATGGTGAGGTTGAGCGTCAGCGGGTCGTAGATGCCGTAGGCGCACCGTGCGGTCAGCGGCTCCTCCTGGGGCGACCGGCCGATGGACAGCGCGGCCCGTTCGGCGGCCAGGCGGATGACGGTGTCGTTCAGCTGGGCGAGCAGTTCGTCGCACTCCAGGTCGAGCGAGGACAGGGTGCGGATGGCCGTCCTGAGCTGGCCCATCGCCGTGGTCGAGTGGATGCCCGCGCCCGACACCCGGCCCATGGTCAGCGCGACCCGCGCGCCGGAGAGCGGGATCACGTCGAACCAGCCGCCGCTGGCCCGCGTGGGCCGGTGGTAGTGGGCCGTCTCCACCGCGGCGGGGTCCGGCGGGTTCTCCGGGAGCAGATAGCGGTGCAGTGTCACCGCGATCGTGTGCTCCCGTGTGTAGCGACGGGAGTTGTCGATGTGCAGGGCGGCGCGCGCGGCCAGCTCCCGCGTCAGGTCGAGATCCTCCGCCTCGAACCGGGGCCGGCCGGGGGAACGGTAGAGGCTCAGTGTTCCCAGCACTCCGCCCCGCAGGGTCAGCGGGGCGACGATCGCGGAGTACGGGTCGCCCGCGGGGCCGCTGTCGGACAGGGGGATGTCCAGTCGGGCGACCGGGGGCGGCCGGTAGGTCACGAGGTGGGGCTGGAGGTCGTCGAGCGACTCCAGCCAGGCCGCCGGAAAGCGGACGGGCCCGGAGTGCGCGCCCGGCGATTCGTGCAGGCGGTCGCCCGAGGCGGATGCGATGCGGCGTAGGGGCATGTCGCGTGCGATCGGCGCGGACGGCGGTTCGTCGCCGCGGACCACGGAGTCCAGGAGGTCCAGTTCGACGTCGTCCGCGAAGTCGGGTACGAGGACCCGGACGAACTCGGCGCACGTGGTGTCCATCTCCAGCGTGCGGCCGACGTTCTCGCGCGTCGTGTTGAGGAGCCGTGTCCGGGCGAGGGCCCGTTCGTGCTCGGTGACGTCGACCACGGAGGTGGCCGCCCCGAGGGTCCGCCCCGCGCTGTCGCGGAGCGGGAGGATCGACACCGAGTAGAGGTGCTCCCGGTCGGGGTCGCTGGGCGGACGGGCACCGAGGAGCTGGTCGATCGCCGGCTCACCGGAGGCCATGACGTCGCGCAGCATCGCGTCGGTCGCCTCGGGTGCGGTCAGCCGGGCCACGTCCGTGAGCCGGTGCCCGACGATGTCGGCGTCGTGGAGCCCGCTCATGCCCTTGGTGGCCGTGTTCACCCGCATGACGCGCAGTTCGGGGTCGACGACCTGCATACCGATGGGGGAGAGCGTGAAAAGGGCCTCCAGCAGGGCCAGGCCGACCGGGTCGGGGACGCCGTTCAGCGGCGCGCGGTACACCCCCCACCCTCCGGAGCCGTCCGGGAGGGCAAGGGGCAGCAGGAGCAGTCCGTTCGTGAGCACCGCACGGGTCCGTGCGACGGCCTCGCGGTCGGACGACGCGAGGATGCCGCTCATGACGGCTCCGGCCGGCCGGCCCACGACCTCGGACGCGGTGCGGCCGAGCACCCTCCGGGCCTCGTCGCTCCACTCGCGCACGATCCCTGCCGCGTCCACCACCAGCAGCGCGTCGTCGGATGACGATGACATGGACGGATCGCCTCCGGGTCACTTGCCTCGACGGCTCGGCCGGGCCGTCGCGTCGTCACGCGTCCGGACCTTCTTCCCAGGGTGAGGTCTGAAGTGACGCCCCGCACATCGGGGGTACCCACCTACCCACCGCGTCGAGCGCGTTCGACGCACGACGTGCCCCGCCGTCGGCGTGCGCCTGTGGAGACAGGCGCCGAAAATGGCGTAGCACCCGCCACATCCCGCGGGACGGCCGTGGGACACGAAGGGAAAGTGGCATGACGAGTCCTGCGAGCGTCTTCGCTGAGACGGCCTTACCGTCCGGCGCTGCGGGGGGTGTCCTGGTCCCCGGGGGAGTCCGCGCCGATACCGGGAGCACGTACTCCGGTACAGGAGGAACGGGCCGGCGCTTCGGGGGGACGCGCCCGGCCCGTGGACGGGCGCTCCGGGAGCGTCACCGCCGCGCCGGACCGCTGACACGCGGGGGCCACGGCGCCACAGTCGGTCCGCCGCCCTCGGCAGGGCTGCGGCCCGTCACTGCCCCATGACGGCCGAGGCGGCCCCGCGGGCCGTGCACGCCGGGGCGCCGAGGCTGGTGCTGATCGTCGGGATGTCGGGTTCGGGCAAGACCACGGTGGGCCGGCTCCTGGCGGAGAGGCTCGGGTGGCGCCTGCGGGACGGGGACGAGTTCCATTCCCCCGAGAACCGGGCCAGGATGGCGTCCGGCCACCCCCTCACGGACGCCGACCGGCAGCCCTGGCTCGATGCGATCGGTACCTGGATGGACGGTGAGATCGCGGCGGGGGAACCGGCAGTCGTCACCTGCTCCGCTCTCAAACGCGCCTACCGGGACAAGTTGCTGTCGGGCCGGCCGGAGGCGCGGCTGGTGTACCTGCACGGTTCACGGGCTCTGATCCATGACCGGCTGGCATCCAGGCACGGTCACTTCTTCCCCGCCCGCCTGCTGGAAAGCCAGCTTGCGGACCTGCAGGAGCCCGGGCCGGACGAGCACCCGCTCACGGTCGAGATCGACCAGACGCCGGAGGCGATCGTCACCGAGGTGCTGTCACTCATGTACCGGGGGGCGGAACCGGAAGTGCTCGGGGTGGGCGCCGCAGCGAGCACTGCCGCACCGGCCGAGGGGGTGCACGTACCCTCCAGCGCCACCGGGGACGAGTGGCGGTTGAGCAGCGGCGGGCATACGGCCGTCGTGGTCCGGATGGGGGCCGGGCTGCGCCACTACGAGGTGGACGGCAGGCCTGTACTGGACGGATTCGACGCCGGATCCCCCGTCCTGGGTGGCAGGGGCCAGATCCTGGCACCCTGGCCCAACCGCGTCGGCGACGGCCGCTACCGGTTCGGCGGCCAGGACCTGCAGCTTCCGCTGAACGAGTCGGAGAAGAACAACGCGATCCACGGTCTGCTCCGCTGGCATCCCTGGCAGCTGCTCGCGCGCGGCGACGACATGGTGTTGCTGGGCACCACGCTCTTCCCGCAGCCGGGCTACCCCTTCCTGCTGGATGTGACCGCCGAGTACCGACTGGGCCCCGACGGGCTCGACACCACCCTCCGCGCCACCAACACGGGGGACGCACCCGCCCCGTACGGCGTGGGGCAGCACCCGTACGTGACGGTCGGCACCGCCACCGCCGACAGCGTGCTGCTGACCGTGCCCGCCCGGTACCGGCTGAAGACCGACGAACGGGGCCTGCCGACGGGACGCGAGTCCGTCGACGGCACCCCGTTCGACTTTCGTACGGCCCGTCCCATCGGCGAGCAGCCACTGGACACCGCCTTCACCGGACTCGACCGCGATGCCCGCGGCCGGGCGTTCGTCCGGCTCGCCCACCCCTCCGGCCTGAGGGGCGTCGACGTCGAGCTGGGTGAGGGCACGCGGTACGTGCAGATCTACACGGGCGACACGCCGGCCGAACCCGGGCGCAGGCGTACCGGTGTCGCGGTGGAGCCCATGTCATGCCCTGCGGACGCGTTCCGCAGCGGCACCGGGCTGACCGTGCTCGAGCCCGGCGCCCGCCACACGCTCCACTGGGGCCTGAGACCGTGGGAACGCCCATGACATCACCGACGCCCCCGGCTGAGCAGCCCCGCCTGACCGCGGACGAGTTCCGGACGCTCCACGAGCGGCTGCGTGCCATGGCGCGCACCGCGGGCAACGCGGAGCGCGGAGCCCTCGACCAGCTCACACCGGAGCGGGTGGCGGCCGCTGCCACCGAGGTCCGGCTCGGACTCACTGTGTCGCTGGCCGCCGAGATCCAGACGCACCCTGCCCCGGACAACCCCGAGCCCGCGACCCACCGGATCACCGTGCCCGCCCTCGAAGACCTCACGTCGGACGGGCTCCACTTCGCCACCGACCGCTTTGCCATGAACGTGCACGGGGACGCGGACAGCCACCTCGACGCCCTGTGCCACGTCCTGTTCGACGGCGCCCTGTACGGCGGTGTGCCCGCGTCCAGCATCGGTGCCGACGGTGCCCGCGCCCTCGCCGTGGAACTGGCGGCCGACGGCATCGTGGGCCGCGGCGTACTGCTGGACATCCCGGCCCTGCGCGGAGTGCCCTGGCTGGAACCCGGGGACCATGTGACCGCCGAGGACCTGGCAGCCGCCGAGGCCGCACAGGGCGTCCGGGTCGGACCCGGCGACCTCCTGTTCGTCCGGGTCGGTCATCGCCGCCGCCGCGCGGAGCTGGGCGCGTGGGACGCGTCGCGGGCACGGGCCGGGCTGCATCCGGCGGCCGTTGCGTTCCTCGCCGAACGCAGGGTCGCGGTCCTGGGCGGGGACGGCAACAACGACACTGCCCCCAGCGCGGTGCCGGGCGTCGGCTTTCCCGTGCACGTGCTCGCCATCAATGCCATGGGAGTGCACCTGATGGACTACCTGCAGTTGGAGGAGCTGACCGCGGCCTGTGCGCGCGCGGGCCGCTGGAGTTTCCTCTGCGTCGTCGCGCCGCTGAGGCTGCCGGCGGCCACCGGTTCTCCCGTCAACCCGATCGCTGTGCTGTGACCGCGGTGCTCCCGTCACGCGTCGCCGTTCACCGGAAAGGCGTATATGTTCCTTTAGTCGGCAATGCTTGGTCTCCGCCGCGCGCAGTGACAGGCCCGTGCGGCAGGCAGGGCCCTGAGCGCAAGGACGGAGGTCGCCGTGGGCGACTCCCCGCACTACGACGTCATCATCATCGGCACCGGAGCCGGCGGCGGCACCCTCGCCCACCGGCTCGCCCCGTCGGGGAAGCGGGTCCTCCTCCTGGAGCGCGGCGGCCACCTCCCGCGCGAGAGGGACAACTGGGACTCCACCAGTGTGTTCGTGAAGGGCAAGTACCGGGCGCCGGAGTTCTGGCTCGACCGGAACGGTGACGAATTCCCGCCCGAGGTCAACTACTACGTCGGCGGGAACACCAAGTTCTACGGCGCCGCGCTCTTCCGGCTCAGGCCCGAGGACTTCGGCGAGATCCGGCACCACGGCGGTGTGTCGCCGGCCTGGCCGATCCCGTACGAGGAGCTGGAGCCCTACTACACCGAGGCCGAGCACCTCTATCTCGTGCACGGACGGCACGGTGAGGATCCGAGCGAGGGCGCGGCGAGCGCCCAGTACGCCCACCCGCCCGTCGAACACGAGCCCCGGATCCAGCAGTTGAGCGACGATCTGGAGAAGCGCGGGCTGCACCCCTTCCACCTGCCGATCGGGGTCGACCTCACCCAGGACCGTGACGGCCGGGCCACGCACACCAGTGTCTGCATCCGGTGCGACAGGGTGGACGGGTTCCCCTGTCTCGTGCGCGGCAAGTCCGACGCCGAGGTGATCTGCGTCGAACCGGCTCTTCGGCACCCCGGAGTCGAGATGGTGACCAGCACTCGTGTGGTCCGGCTGGAGACCGACGCGAGCGGGCGCAGCGTCAGCGGCGTCGTCGGCCGGCTCGCCGACGGCTCGGAGGTCCGGTACACGGCCGATGTCGTGGTCGTCTCCTGCGGGGCCGTCAACTCGGCCGCCCTGCTGCTCGCGTCGGCGAACGAGCACCATCCGCGGGGCCTCGCCAACAGTTCCGACGTGATCGGCCGCTTCTACATGCGGCACAACAACCTCGCGCTGATGGCCCTGTCGAAGGAGCCCAACGACACCCGGTTCCAGAAGACGTTGGCCCTGCACGACTGGTATCTGGGCGCCGACGACTGGGACTTCCCGCTCGGGGGGATCCAGATGCTCGGCAAGTCGGACGCCGAACAGATCCACGGCGAGGCACCGCGATGGGCCGGTGCGGTCACCCCGGACAAGCCGTTCGAGGTCATGGCGCACCACGCCGTGGACTTCTGGCTCTGCGGCGAGGACCTGCCCGTGTCCGACAACAGGGTCACCCTGGACGGCGACGGCCGGATCCACCTCACCCTCGACGAGAGGAACAACATCGAAGGGCTGAAGCGGCTGCGACACAAACTCCAAGGCATGCTGGGGCACTTGGGCATGCAGGAACACCAGCTGCTGTCCCACAGCATCTATCTGCACAAGGGCATGCCGATCGGGGCGACCGCCCACCAGGCCGGCACCGTCCGCTTCGGCACCGACCCGGCGGCCTCCGCCCTGGACGTCAACTGCAAGGCACACGACCTCGACAACCTGTACGTCGTCGACACGAGCTTCTTCCCGAGCGTCGGAGCGGTCAATCCGTCCCTGACCGCCATCGCCAACGCGCTGCGGGTCGGCGACCACCTCAAGGCCCGGCTCAACTGAGGGCCGGGCCGGTGCTGGCCCGAACGGGGGAAGAAGTACCGCTCAACGGCCCACTGTCGGCCCGCCCTGCTCGCAGCCCCCCGGAGCCGGTGATTGCGTGACCCTCCTGACCAGCCGGCTGCGGCCGGGCGGACGAGAGCCGCGCAGCGGGGAGGCAACACAGGATGGGTTCATCGGTCGGCGCATCGCACGCCGTGATTCCGGCGCATCTGCTCAAGGGCCAGAAAGCACTGGTCACCGGAGCCAACTCGGGCATCGGCATGGCCACCGCCGTGGCGCTGGGCCGGGCGGGCGCAGACGTGGTCGTGAACTACGTCGCCGACCCCGAAGCCGCTGACAAGGTGGTCGAGCAGATCGCCTCACTCGGAGTGCGAGCGGCCGCGTACCAGGCGGATGTGTCCCGCGAGGACCAGGTCACGGCCATGATGGACCGCATGGTCCAGGAGTTCGGGACCATCGACATCCTGGTGGCCAACGCGGGCATGCAGCGTGACGCGGCGCTCACCGACATGACACTCGCGCAGTGGCAGAAGGTCATCGACGTCAACCTCACCGGCCAGTTCCTGTGCGCCAGGGAGGCGACGAAGGAGTTCCGGCGCCGCGGAGTGGTACCGGAGGTCTCCCGCGCGGCCGGGAAGATCATCTGCATGAGCTCGGTGCACCAGCTCATCCCCTGGTCCGGGCACGTCAACTACGCCTCCTCCAAGGGCGGCGTCCAGATGATGATGGCGACCCTGGCCCAGGAACTCGCACCGCACAGGATTCGCGTGAACGCCGTCGCTCCCGGCGCCATCAGGACACCGATCAACCGCAGCGCCTGGGAGACCGCCGAAGCTCGTGAGGACCTGCTCAGGCTGATCCCGTACGACCGGATCGGCGACCCGGACGACATCGCGAACGCCGTCGTGGCACTCGCCTCCGACCTCATGGACTACGTGATCGGGACGACGCTCTACGTCGACGGAGGCATGACCCTCTTCCCCGGGTTCGCCACCGGCGGCTGACCACCTCCCTGTACGCCCCGAACAGGGAAGGCTCCCATGCACACCTCCGTCCAACTGCTGTCGGACGCCCCGGCCCAACTCCTCCCGGCCCGCGAACTCATGGCCTTCACCCTGGCCTCCCACATCATCCTGGTGCCGCTCGGGGTGGCGCTCCCCCTCATCACGCTGGTCATGCACGGCATCGGGCTGCGCCGCAAGGACGCCACAGCCCTCCTGCTGGCCCGGCGCTGGTCCGCCGTGATGGCCGTGCAGTTCGCGGTCGGAGTGGTCACCGGCACCGTTCTCTCCTTCGAGTTCGGACTGCTCTGGCCCGGTCTGATGGGCCGGTGGGGCGATGTGTTCGGCATCGGATTCGGTGTGGAGGCCTGGGCGTTCTTCCTCGAGGCCGTCCTCATCGCCATCTACCTGTACGGCTGGCGACGGCTGAAGCCGCGTACCCACTTCCTGCTGGGGCTGCCGCTCCCGGCCACCGCGCTGCTCGGCGCGTTCGGCATCCTGGCAGCCAACTCCTGGATGAACACCCCGCGGGGCTTCTCGCTCGACGCCGACGGGAACCCGGTCGACGTCGACGTCTGGAAGGCGATCTTCACCCCGATGTTCGGGCCGCAGTACTGGCACTTCGTCGTGGCGATGCTGCTGACCGCGGGCTATGTGGTGGCCGGTGTCTACGCGGTCGGATGGCTGCGCGGACGCCGGGACCACTACCACCGCCTCGGCTTCGCGGTCCCCTTCACCCTCGCCGCGATCGCCACACCGGTCCAGTTCGTCCTGGGCGACTCCATCGCCCGGTCGGTGTTCCAGGAGCAGCCGGTGAAGTTCGCCGCGATGGAGATCGTCTGGAAGACCGACACGCGGGTACCCGAGTACATCTTCGGCCGGCTGCACGAGGACGGAACGGTCACCGGCGGCATCAGGATCCCGCTGCTCGACTCCTTCCTCGCCGGATTCAGCGCGGACACCGAGGTGGTCGGCCTGTCGTCCGTCCCCGCCGACGAGCGGCCCACCGCGGTTCAGGCCACCATCGCCCACTGGGCCTTCGACATCATGGTGTTCATCGGCTCGGGCCTGGCCCTGCTCGCGCTCTGGTACGGCCTCGTGTGGCTGAGGCACCGCAGGGCACCCGCGTCCAAGTGGTTCTACGGCAGCGCGGCGTGCGCGGGCGTCGCCTCCGTGGTGGCCGTCGAATGCGGCTGGATCGCCAGCGAGGTGGCACGCCAGCCCTGGATCGTCTACCAGAACATGCGGGTCGCCGACGCGGTGACCGCCACCCGCTCCACCACTCTGTGGATCATGCTCGGCGTGGTGGTCGTCGTGTACGTGTTCGTCTTCGGCTCGCTGCTCGCCGTACTCCTCAAGATGCGCACCCGCTGGCGACTCGCCGACGCGGGTGCCGCCGCCTCCGCCCGGGCGCCGGAGGAGGACACCCCCTACGGACCGAGGGCACCCGTACCCGCGGGCGACGCGTCCGCCGGCGGCGGACCGACCCGGCCGGGGGACCGGCCGTGACCGCCGACCTCATCGCCGTCGTGCTGCTGCTCGCCGTGGCCGCCTACGCGTGCGCGGGCGGCACCGACTACGGGGCCGGATTCTGGGACCTGACCGCAGGGGGCGCGGAACGCGGCAGGCGCCCCCGGTGGCTGATCGACCACGCCATGGCCCCCGTGTGGGAGGTCAACAACGTCTGGCTGGTCTTCATCCTCGTCATCATGTGGACCGGCTTCCCGACCGTGTTCCAGACCGTGTTCTCCGCGATGTGGCTCCCCCTGGCGCTGGCCGTCGTGGGCATGGTGCTGCGGGGCGCCGGCTTCGCCTTCCGCAAGCTCTCCAGCCGGCTCGCGGGCCGACGCCTCTACGGTGCCGTGTTCGCCGTGGCCTCCCTGGTCACCCCCTTCTTCCTGGGCGCCGCCGCGGGCGGCATCGCCTCGGGGCGGGTGTCGGTCGGCACCGAAGCCACGGCGGACGCCTGGTCCAACCCCACCTCCGTCATGTTCGGGCTGCTCGCCGTCGCCGCGACCGCCTTCCTCGGCGCGGTCTTCCTCGCCGGGGACGCCCACCGGTTCGACGCGCCCGACCTGGTCGGCCACTTCCGTCAGCGCGCCCTCGGCGCACTGGCCGTCCTCGCCGCACTCGCGGTACTCACCCTCCTCGTCACCCACCAGGACGCCCCGTACGTGTGGCGCGGCCTCACCCGTGGAGCCGGGCTGGTCTTCGTCGTCCTGGCCGGGGCCGCGAGCCTCGTCTCGGCGTGGCTGCTCCGGCGGACACCGCACGCGGCGGCGCGCGTCGCGGCGGTCTCCGTCGTCGCCTTCGCCGTCATCGCCTGGGGCATGGCCCAACGCCCCTATCTGATCCCGACCTCGCTCACCGTCTCCGACGCGGCGGGCGCGCCCGCCACGCTGACCTGGCTGGCGATCGTGACCCTCGTCGCCCTGGTGCTCGTCGTCCCCGCCGTCGCCCTCCTGTACTGGCTGGACACGCGCGGCGAGCTGCGTGAACTCACCGAGTCCGAGCTGCGCCGGGACGGCAGCGGACCCTCCACTGAGGACTGACGACTGAGGACTCACGGCGCGTGCCGCGGCGTCGCGGCGCCATGGGCAGGGGCGCCGCGTCCTTCTCGTCCGGCGAGAAGCGGGAGGCGGGCGCGCAGGACCCGCCCGACCCGGGCCTCTACCGTCCGGCTCCGCGCGCCGCGTTGAGGGTCGCGTCCAGGGTGATCGCCGCGTCGATCAGCGCGAGATGCGTGAAGGCCTGCGGGAAGTTGCCCAGTTGGCGGCCGGTCAGGTCGATCTCCTCGGAGTACAGGCCCAGATGATTGGCGTACGTGAGCATCTTCTCCAGCACGAGCCTGGCCTGCTCGGTCCGTCCCGCCCTGGCCAGGGCGTCGACGTACATGAAGGTGCACAGCGAGAACGTGCCCTCGGAGCCGCGCAGTCCGTCCGGCGACGACTGGGGGTCGTAGCGGTAGACGAGGCTGTCCGTGACCAGGTCCCGGTCCATCGCGTCGAGGGTGGAGGTCCACATCGGATCGTCGGGCGTGATGAAGCCGACCGTCGGCATCCGCAGCAGCGAGGAGTCGAGCACGTCGCTGCCGTAGTACTGCACGAAGGCCTCGCGTCCCGGGTCCCAGCCCCGGTCCAGGATCTGCTCGTAGATCCTGTCGCGCTCGCTGGTCCACCGTCCGCGCGTCGCGGGACGGCCGTTGGCGGCGGCGAGCCGCAGAGCGCGGTCGAACGCGACCCACGACATCACCCGGCCGTACGTGAAGTCCTTCGGGCCGCCCCGCGTCTCCCAGAGCCCCTCGTCCGGCTGGTCCCAGTGGTCGACGAGCCAGTCCAGGAGCGTGTGCAGGGAGCGCCAGCCCTTGGTGCCCAGCTTGATGCCGTGCTGGTTCGCGAAGTAGATGCTGTCCATCGCCTCGCCGTAGATGTCCAGTTGGAGCTGGGTCGCGGCGCCGTTGCCGATGCGTACGGGGGACGAGCCGCAGTAGCCCTCCCAGTGCCCCAGGGTCTCCTCCACCAGGTCGGAGGAGCCGTCGACCCGGTACATGATGTTCAGCGGGCCCGTGTCGCTGTCGGCGCCCGCCTTCTCCTTGGCCCGGTCGCTCAGCCAGCCGATGAACGCGTGCGCCTCCTCCTTGAAGCCCAGGCCGAGCAGCGCGTACACCGAGAACGAGGCGTCACGGATCCAGGTGAACCGGTAGTCCCAGTTGCGCTCACCGCCCAACTGCTCGGGCAGTCCCGCCGTGGGCGCCGCGACCAGGGCCCCGCTCGGCGCGTACGTCATGAGCTTCAGCGTCACGGCCGAGCGCTCCACCGCCTCGCGCCAGCGACCCGTGTAGACCGACTGGCCCAGCCACGACCGCCAGAAGCGCAGTGTCTCGTCGAAGAGTTGCTGGAACTCCGCGAGGCGGAACTCGTGCGGCATGCCGTCGGGCGACGACTCCATCACCACACCGCGCTGTTCACCCGCCTTGAGGGTCAGCGTGAAGTGGAAGTCCCGTTCACCGGGGAACAGCCTCAGCAGCCGTTCGTCGCCCGGCTCCCGGACGGCGTGCACGGCCAGGTCGAGCCCGTCCGACGTGAACAGGGCGCCATGCTGCGTGAGATGGAGAGTGTGGGGTTTGCGGCCGTAGTCGAAGCGGGGGGCGACCTCGCCCTCGAACGTCATGCTGCCCCGCACGCACCGCAGCATGCGGACCAGGCGGTGCCGGTCGGTGGCCGTCGTTCCGGTCACCGGCATGAAGTCGACGACCTCGCCCGTACCCGACTCGGTCATGAAGCGCGTCACGAGGATCGCGGTGTCGGGGATGTAGAGCTGCTTCGTCGCGTGGGTCTTCTCGGTCGGGCCGATACTGAAGCGGCCCCCCTTCTTCTTGTCCAGCAGCCCGCCGAAGACACTCGGCGAATCGAAGCGCGGACAGCAGAACCAGTCGATGGTCCCGTCGGTGGACACCAGTGCCGCGGTCTGCAGATCACCGATCAGGCCGTGGTTCTCGATCAGGGGGTATTCGTCCATCAGGAGACCCTTTCGCCGGGTACCGACGCAGCGGCCCGCACGGCTCGGACATGAATCGACCCGTGCCGTCGCCATCGCACCGGCGTCCGCGGACACAGGGGGTCCGATGTTCTACGGGTAGCTTATGCGCGGTTCCGCGGCCGGGCCCGCCGAGCGGAGGGCCCCGCGATCGGCGCCCGTCCCGCTGCGGCCACCCCCCACCGGCCCTAACGTGAGGTGAGGGCCGTCCCCGGCCGGGAGCCGAGCACGCCGCGCCGGCGACCGCCGGGCCCGATGCCGGGCACGGGAACCCGCCGCGCGAGGGAAGGCGAAGGAAGGGGCACGGTGTGCGGAGCATGATCCCTTGGGCCTCCGCGTTCCGGCTGCGGCAGTACATGAAGGCCAGCCTGTGGATCGTGCCGCTGATCGGACTCGTCCTCGGTGTCGCGCTCGCCGAGGGCGCCATCAGTGTGGACGGATCGGGCTGGCCGCCCGACGGCTGGCGCTACTCCGCGAGCACGGCCAGCGGTGTCCTCAGCTCCGTCGTCGGAGCGATGGTGGCACTGCTCGGCTTCGTCGTCACCATCGGCGTGCTCGTCATCCAGCAGGCGACCGGGACGCTCTCGCCCCGGTACATGCGCCTCTGGTACCGGGACCGGCTGCAGAAGACGGTGCTCGCCACCTTCACCGGGACCTTCGCGTTCGCCTACTCCCTGCTGCGCAGCATCGAGGCGGACTCCGTGCCCGACCTCGGGGTGACCATGGCCGGCCTGGCCGTGGCCGTGAGCCTGGTGCTGCTCCTCGTCTACCTCAACCGGTTCACGCACAACCTCAGGCCCGTGGCCATCGCGGACATCGTCGGCCGCATGGGCGAGACGGTCTTCGTACGCGGCGCCGCGGTGATCCGGGGTGCCACGGCCCGCGAGGCACCGGAAGCGACCGGCGGGCCGGTCGTACTCGTCCGTTCCCCGCGCGGCGGCGCCATCCAGGCCTACAACGCGGCCGGGCTGCTGGCCGTCGCCTCGCGGCACGACTGCGTCCTCGTCGTGCCGCACGTCATCGGGGACTTCGTACCGCCCGGCGGCGTGCTCGTCGAGGTCCACGGATCCGGAGGGTCCCCGCCCGATCCGGAGCGGGTGGCGGGCCTGGTGGCGCTGGGCGCCGAACGGACCGTGGAGCAGGACCCCGCGTTCGCCCTGCGGATCCTCGTCGACATCGCCATCCGTGCCCTGTCCCCGGCGGTGAACGATCCCTCGACCGCCGTACAGGTCCTCAACCACGTCGAGTCGTTCCTGCACACCGTCGGAAGGAGCCCGCTGCCCGGCCGCTACGTCCTGGCCGGGGACGACGGCAGGCCCCGACTCGCCCTGCTGGGCCGGGACTGGGAGGACTACCTGCAGCTCGCCGTCTCCGAGATCCGGCACTACGGCGCCTCGTCCGTGCAGGTGTGCCGGCGGTTGAAGGCACTGCTCGAAGGGCTGCTCGACACGCTGCCGGCATCCCGCCTTCCCGCCGTCCGCGCGGAGTTGGACCTGCTGCGCGACTCGGTCGAGCGGACCTTCATCGATCCGGGGCACAGGGCGCTCGCGTCGACGGCCGACAGCCAGGGGATCGGCGGCCGGTACCGCCCGGCCGGTCCGGCGCGGTGACCGCGGGCGCGACTGCGGGCGTGGTCCCGGTGTCGGCGGGATGACCGTGTGCGGGCCCGCATGCCCGTGAGCGTGCCGGGCGGGAGGCGGCACGGACTGTCACGGGTGGGGCCCGCGTGCCGACCCGCGCGCCCCGGGGCCCGAGGTGTCCCGCCCGTGCGATTGCGCGTGTCCCGGGGGCAGGCGCGGGGGAGCCGGAGGCGTAGCGTGGAAGTGTCCGGCGGATGCCGCCCCTTGAGGGGCGGGCCGCCGTCCGGTCGGGTGACGGCGGCCCGCCGTGCGCGAGGACCGAGGCTCCCCTTGTCGGCCCCTCGCGCGGAGTGTCCTCCCGGCGGGACGCGGGAGTTCCCGTGCGGGAGGACGGCTGGAGCCGCGGTGTCGGCGCTGCGGCTCCAGCAGGTCCTGGCCGGCTGTGCCCGACACCGGCCCGTGCGGGGCCGGTGGGTGGGCGCGGGACGGGCAGCCGGTGCGGTCACGGAGCTTCGTCCCAACTCCTGGGCCGAGGCTACCGGTCCACCGCACATGATCGGAACATGAGCGTGTACGTGAGCGGGGTCCGTCGTGCGGGTGCGGACATGACGGTGCGGTGTGCCGGTTCGGTCGGCACACCGCACGTCGGGTGGGACACCGTTGTGGTGGTCGGTGGTCCCGGTGGTGGTGGGTCAGGCGGGGCGGTGGGTCAGTGCTGCCCCGGTCGCGGGTGGGTCAGTGGCGGTTGCCGGGGCGGTCGTTGCCGCGGCCGTCGTGACCGCGTCCGTCGCCCGGACGGCCGTGGCGGCCCCACGAGGCGTCGTCGACGAACCGGCCCCGCTGGTTGGTGAGCGTCGCGGTGCCCGACCGGTTGTCCCACACATAGGTGCGGCGGTCCTGGAACACGTCACGGTGCGTGTCACGGCCGACCCCGGTGTGGACACGGACCGTGGACCGGCCGTCCAGCCGGAAGTGACGGAACGTGAACGTGTGCCCCGCACGGTCCGACAGCTTCCACCCGCTCAGGTTCACCGCGTGCCGGCCCCGGTTGGTGATGTCCACCCACTCACGGTTCAGCGAACGGTTCGAACCGTTGTCGAAGCCCGGCGAGTCGTACTGCACCGCACTGATCACCACACGCGAACGGTCACGGTCGCGGTCACGACCGGGACCGTCGGCGGCGGTCGCCGGCAGCGCCGCCGCCCCCACCACGGCACCCACCGCGAGCGTCACGGCCACCGAACGACGGATGGAACGAGAAGACATAAAACCGTCCTCCAGGTACTGGCCCACCACACCCGCCCCCGGCCCTGACCGGCGGCAGTACAGCAGGCGATGTGCGAACCCCGGCTTCGTGCCGAGGACCCACAGCCTCCGCCACCACCCCACCCCCACACGACATGTCCCACTTGCAGTTACCGTATGCGGACATTTCAGTGACGAACCACCACCCCCACCCACCACACCAACCCACCCCTACTCCGAGTTACACGGCCACTACACCCACCCCGCAACCCCAACCCCACAACCGCTTACCCACCCCCCAAAGCCACCCCCACCGCACCCCGCCCCGATGGGACGAAATGCGTAACAGACAAGAAACCCTGTTTTTAGAACATGCGTCAGAAAGCAGCCGAACAGTACGTATTACGGGTCACCCGTCCGGTCGGGAGCCGGCGTGCGGGTCCGTGCCCGACGGGTGGGGGTCGCCCCTCCTGCCGGGCGGCCCCCACCCCGTGGGGCGTCTCGACCTGTGGTGTCCCGGCCCGCGGCGCGTCGGACACGGACTGCGCGCCGCCGCCCGCGGCACCGGCGGTCGCCGCCCGTTCGTCCGGGCCGAGGAGTGCGGGTCGCGGAACGGACCCTCAGGCTCCGAGGATCCGCTGCTTCTGCTGCGCGAACTCCGCCTCGGTCAGAATGCCCTGGGCCTTCAGGTCGCCCAACTGCTTGAGCTGGTCGATCTTGCTGGTCATGTCGTCGGCCGGGGCGGGCGGCGGCGGAGGAGGGGGCGCCTGCGCGTACTGCGGCTGCTGCTCGGCGCTCTGCTGCGCCCAGCGGCCGGCCTGGCGGCGCGACACCCGGTTCGACACCGCGGTGGCGGTGCCGGCGACGACCGCGGTCCGGGCGACGCCCCGGAGAAGTCCTGGCATGATCACTCAACTCCTGAGATGGGTGCGGAACGGGTCCGTGTGCCCTCGGGCTCGCCGGTCATCCGACGGCCTCGGTCACCCGGCCTCGGCCTCGACGGCGTCCAGCGAGGCCAGCAGGGCCTGCACGGGGATGCGCCCGCCCGCCACGACCTGCGCGCCGCTGCGGCGCATGGCCCGCGCGAAGGGGGCCGCCCAGAGGTTCTCGTACACGATGATGCCCGCGGCGTTGCCGGGGTCGAGCGCACGGCCCGCCTCGTCGATGTCGTCCTGGCCCAGCAGATCGGACGAGGCGCCCTCGAAGACGGTGAGGTCCACCTCGGCGCCCAGGTCCTTGAGCTCCACCCCCGACACGGTGCCGTCGGCGTCCTTGCGGATGAACACCAGGTCGAGGATGCGGATGATGCGGCGGTCCACCAGGTCGAGGAGCAGGGGGAAGCCCTCCCCTGTCATACGGCTGCCGGGGAACTCGACGACCAGGTAGTCGACGGGTCCCATCTCGTCCAGGTCTGACAGATCGTCGCTCATCGCCACTCCTCGTGCGGGCATCGGGGAACGGGCCCTGCCCGCCCGTCCCGCCGGCGCGCACCGGGCGGGAGGCGGCCGACAGCACAGGCCTTCCCGCCATTCCAGCACCCGGAGGAGGGGTTCGCATGTCGTGGCGGCCCGGCACGACATGCCGGGCCCCGGCAGCGCGGGGTGCGGGACTCAGGCGCGCGGCGCGCTGTCCAGGAAGCGGTGCAGCGAGGCCGCCATGGCCGCCACGAACGTGTCCCGCACCTCGTCGGTGACGAGGTCCAGGGACAGGTACGGGTTGAGGTCCTCCAACTCGACCAGGAGCAGTTCGCCGTCCCGCGTCCGGCAGGCGTCCACCCGCTGGATGCCGTGGTCCAGCGTGTTCCAGTCCACGAAGCGGCGCGCGAACGCGAGGTCCGCCCGGGTGGGCTCGTACGGCTCCAGGACCCAGCGCCGTTCGGGATCGGGGGCGTGCAGGGCGTACTGGAAGGAGTCGTCGACGAAGTAGAACGACACCTCGTAGCGGAAGTCCACGCGCGGCTGGACGAGGAGGTCCCCGTACGTGAGGCCGTCCAGTTCCGCGTGGGGCACGAAGCTCAGACCGATGGAGTCCGCGCCCGCCTTCGGCTTGACCGCGTACAGGTCGGTCTCCGGCAGACGGTCCAGGTCCCGGAGGCGGTCCACGGTGGGGATGACCGGGTGGCCCTCGGCCGTGAGGTCCAGCAGGTACTGCTTGCCCGCCATGTCGCCCCGGCCGGACAGCGGGTTGTAGACCCGTGTGCCCTGGGCCCGGGCGCGGGCGCGGAAGGCGTCGTACGCGTCCTGGTAGTGCAGGACCGGACCGCTGTTGCGGACGACCACCGCGTCGAAGGCGCCCATGAGAGCGGCGGCGTCCAGCGGGTGGCACAGGGCCACGTCGAACGTGTCGCGCAGGCGTGAGGTCAGGAAGATGTCCTCGTCGCAGTAACGCCGTCCCCGGGCCGGATAGGCGAGATCGGACACGAACAGAATGCTGCGGCGGGCGGTCACGGCGGTCTCCTCCATCGGTGCTCGCCAACCTACCCAACCCTGAGGGACGGCTGGTCAGGGGGTTGCTCCGGGCAAGGGAGCGGGCGGGCCGAGGGGGTCGGTGCCGTCTTCCGGGGTACGCGTCCGGGCACCGGGCCCGCCGGGCCTTCCAGGTGTACGCGTCCGACGGCCGCTCGAACCCCGCGGCGGTCGGCCGGCGGGCTCGTGGGCCGGTGCCCCGCTCAGGTGGCCGTCGGCGCGGCAGGTCGGGCGGGACCCGTGGACGGACCGTCCGGCGCCCGGTGGCCCTGTGCGCGCGCCAGGTGCCGGACGAAGGCGATGGCCGCGACCGCGGCGGGCACGCACAGGATGTCCGACAGCATCCCCGCGCGCAGGGCCGCCCTGAGCGGTTCGGCGGCCGTCGCCTGCTCGTAGAGGTTCCGGGCCCACCCGTCGGTGAGGGCCCACGCGACGAAGAGGGACCACCACGCGACGACCCAGAGCCGTGAGCGGCGGCGGGCACGGTCGGGGAACGGGCTCGACACCCAGATGTGGAGCGCGATCACCAGGGGCAGGACCAGGTTCACCGCGGGGACGGCCCAGGCGCCCATCGTCCACTTGTCGCCCTTCCAGCGGCTGAGGGTCCCGAGCGCCGCCGCGTTCCGGCCCACCTCGGAGAACCAGCCGACGAAGAGCACACCGGTCGCGGCGACCACGGCGCTCTGGCCGCCCGAGAGGTTCTGGACCCACATCGACGCGCGCAGGGCGGGCTCGCCGCCGGGGGTGATCCCGAGAACGTGGTGCAGGTGCACACGGGAGGCAAGGAGTGTGAACGCCATGACGATGTTCACGCCCAGCGCGAGGCAGGTCACCGCTCCGGAACCCCTCAACACGCCGTCTCCCCGCATCGCCGGCCGTACGTGATCGTCCGCGGACCGGGACCCTACGTGACGCCCGGAGCGCCGGTTCACATCGGGCCCCCGGCCCGCCCTTCGCCGTGCCCGGGCCCGTGCGCACGCCCGGCCGGGACGGGCCTCCGGGGGGCGGGGTTCCAGGACCCGCCGCCCCGGGCCACGGCCGGTGCGTCGTCGCTCGCGGCACTCGTCCGGCCCGCCGAGGTGCGCTCAGTCCGCTCCCAGCAGGTCCGCCGCCTTCTCCCCGATGACGATGGCGGGGGCGTTGGTGTGGCCCCGGATGATCGTCGGCATGACCGAGGCGTCCGCGACGCGCAGCCCCTCGACTCCTCGGACGCGGAGTTGCGGATCCACGACCGAGGCGGCGTCACCGCCCATCCGTGCCGTACCCACCGGGTGGTAGAGGGTGTGGGAGTACTCGGACAGCGTCCTCGCGTCGCGCTCCTCGCGCGGCAGGGACTCCGCGCCCTCCGGCATCAGGAAGCGTCCCGTGGACAGGCCGCGGGCGGTGAGGCGTTCGATGATCCGCTCGCAGACGTCGAGACCCGCCATCAGGGCCGCACGGTCCGCCCCGGCCGTGTCCGTGAGATAGCGCGGATCGATCAGCGGCTTGTCGAGCGGGTCGGCCGAGGCGAGCGTGATCGAGCCGCTGCTCCGCGGACGCAGCAGGATCGCGCCCACGGTCACTCCGTGCCCCGGCGGATCCACCAGGCCCTCGCCCACGAACGCCACCGGCGCGAAGATGATCTCGATGTCCGGGAGTTCGAGCTCGGGCCGGCTGCGGACGAACCCGTACGCCTCGCCGACGTTCGAGGTGAGCATTCCGCGGCGGCGGACGAGGTAGTCGAGGAGTTCGGTGGGACGCTCCGCCGACAGCAGCGTCCTGCCCGGGACGTCGACGACCAGGCCGCTGATGAGATGGTCGGTGAGGTTCGCGCCCACCTCGGGAGCGTCGACCAGCACGTCGATTCCCTGTTCACGCAGATGGCTCGCGCGGCCGATGCCCGACAGCATCAGCAACTGCGGTGTGTTGACCGCGCCCGCGCTGAGCACGACCTCACGGCGCGCCATCACCCTGCGGGAGACGCCGCCGGTGACGTACTCGACACCGACGGCCCGGTGCCCCTCGAAGAGCACGCGGGTCGCCCGGGCGTCGGTGACCACATGGAGGTTGGAGCGACCGCGCGCCGGTTTGAGGTAGCCGTCCGCCACGCTGTGACGTGCGCCGCGCCGCTGGCTCACCATCGTCTGCGAGAAGCCCGTCGGAGTGGCCCGGTTGGCGGCTTCGACCGGGTGCCCCAACTCCCGTACGGCTTCCAGGAAGGCGGCGGTGTGCGGACTCGGACTGCGCTGCGCCTCGACGCGCATCGGGCCGGAACGCCCGTGGTCCGGGTCGGTGCCGCCGGCGGTCCGCTCCACCCGGCGGAAGTACGGCAGCAGGCCTTCCCACGACCAGTCCGAGCCGCAGAGGGCACCCCACTCGTCGTAGTCGGCGGCGAACCCGCGGACCCACATCATGGCGTTCATCGACGACGAGCCGCCGAGCATCCTGCCCCTGGGCCAGTAGACGGGGCGGTCGGAAAGCTCCGGCTGCGGGGTCGTCGAGTAGTCCCAGTCGAGGTCCGTCCTGAACAACTGCGCGAAGGCGGCGGGTATGTGGACCGCCGCCTTCTTGTCCGGGCCGCCCGCCTCGAGGAGGGCGACCGACGCGGACCCGCTCCCGGTCAGCCGACCGGCCAGCGCGGCCCCCGCCGAACCGGCGCCCACCACCACGTAGTCGACGCTCCCGGGGACGCCGGACGCGCCCCGGCTCAGCGGAATGCGGGCCGGCCGTCCACGACTTGGCGCACTGGGGCTCATCGGGCTCCTTCGCTCGGCTGGGTGTTCATGGTGCCCGCGCCCCGGTCCCGTGTCACCGGCGCCGACGCGGGAGCGGGTCCGCCGGACGGGTGCACGGCCCGGCCCGGCGGCGACCGGGGCCGGGCGCCGCAGCGGGGTCCGGCCGTCGCCGTGGGTCAGCGCTTCGACGCCACCTCCGCCGCGAGGTCCCGGTCCACGGTGTACCCCAGCAGGTGCAGGGGCGCCGCGGTCACTCCGGCGCGTTCGACGGCCCGCGCGTAGGCGAGGGCCACGTCACCGGTCACCAGGCCGCGCACCGGCGGAAGTTGGGGTACGGCCGCACGCAGCAGCGACTCCGTACGGCAGGAGGCGAGCGTGCCCTCGATCCATGGCTGGGCGAGGTAGCCGGCCGCCGCGGCGGCCGGCAGGTCGTCGGCGACCTCGCGCCGGGCGCTTCCGACGTGCAGCAGACCGCCGCCGAGCAGCAGTACGTCCCGCCGCTCCCGCATGCGGGCCAGTGCGCGGACGGTGTCGAAGCAGTGCGGGAACGAGTCGTCCACCACCGTCGTGCCGGGACGGAGCCGGTCGGCGTCCAGGACCGCGGTGTTCCCGCTGACCGCGGTCACGAGCAGCCCCGCTCCGTAGACGGCGTCGGGCAGCGCCCCGTCCGAGGACACCGCGGTCACCACCTCCCCGGCCAGGCCCCGTTCACGCAACCGCCGGGCCAGTTCCGTCAGCCGGGGCCGGCTGCCCGGCACGTCGCACAGGACCAGCCGTCGCGGTGGACGGGCGGCCAGGGTGAGCAGCAGTTCGAGTGAGGACGCGCCGATCGAGCCGAGTCCCACGAACGCCGTGTCGAGGTCGCCCAGGTCCCGGCCCGTCGCGTCCAGCGCCGCATGCACCGTCCGCACCACCGAAACGACGGTCGCGGCGTGCCCCGTCGTCACCACGGCGGGCCCCTCCACGGACCGCAGCACGTCGAAACCGTACGAGGTCAGGGAGGGGATCATCCCCGCCAGCGAGACACAGCGCGCGCCCAGGTCGGAGGACAGGGACACGGCACGGGCCGTGTGCCCCACCAGGCCGCCGTCGAGGGCGAGTTCGTCGGCGAACAGCGGTACGCAGACGAAGCCCGACCGGCCGAGCGGCGTCTCCACGGTCTCCAGCAGACGCGGCTCGCCGCCCGGGAACAGCATCGCTCGGAGTTCGTCCCGCGGCAGCGCCCCCGCGGGGAGTCCCGCCGACAGGGCGAGGTGGTCCGGTGCGGGCAGGTAGCCGACGAGCGCCGCGTCCATCGTCCGCCGCGCCGCCGGGCGGGGCGCCGCGGGCCGGGCATCCACGGCCCGTCCGAGCCGGTCCCGCAGCGAACCCGCGAAGGCGTCGAGCGCGGCCGGCGAGAAGGCCGCGGACGACGCCCGCACGGTCACCCGCAGCCCGTCCCCGTCCGGCCGCACGGCCATGAACACGTCCGTCGCCGCGGACGGCGGCGCGAACGCGCTGTCCCCGTCCTCCCAGGACAGCGAGATCCCGCTGTCGGAAGGGAGGTTCGGGGACAAGAAGTCCAGGGCGGTGAAGTCCAGGAAGGTGAAGAAGAACTGCGAGGTCAGCGGCAGGCCGTCGTCCGCACGCGGTACGACGTCCTCGTGCGTCCTCGCCTCCTCGGCCTCGGCCACGATCCGGAGCAGTGCCGCGCGGAAGTCGTCCCCCGCCTCCTTTGCCCGGGAGTTCCCCGTGACGGCCGGACGTACGGGGACGGCGGTGGCGAACGGGCCGAAGACCCGGTGCACGTCGGGCAGCGGCCGGTCCCGCCCGCTCACCGCGAGGCCGACCACGAGGTCCGCCCGGCCGGTCGTCACGGTCAACTGCTGGTGGTAGGCCGTCAGCAGAGGCGCGTAGAGCGTCGCCCCCGCGTCGGCCGCCAGCTTGCGCAGAGCAGCCGTCCCACGGGCGTCGAGTGCGAACCCCGCCGTGAGGAAGGGAGCGTCGCCGCCGTCCGTTCCGGTGGTGTTGTCGGCGCTTCGCAGGACCGGCGCCTCGTACGGGGCGCAGACCCGCGCCGAGCGCTCCCGCGCGCCCGGTGCGTCGGACGGGTCGGCACCGGCCGACCGGAGGGCGTGGTCGCGGAACGCGGTGCGCGGAGTCGACACCTCGACCGGCTGTCCGGCGACCAGCCGGGCGTAGACCGACGTGAGTTCGTGCCCGAGCAGCGCGGCGCTGTACCCGTCGCCGACGAGGTGGTGCGCGTGCACGAGGAGTACGTGCTCGTCGGGGGACAGGGTCAGGACGCGGAGCCGCAGCAGCGGCCAGGCCCAGGGCTCGAAGCGGCGCTCGGACTCGGCTGCCGAGCGCTCGTCGACCTCGGCCCGGTCCGCCACCGACTCGAACACGACCGGCAGGCGCAGCGAGCGCGGCAGTTCCTGCTGCACGGGGGGCCGGGAACCCGCCGGGAAGACCGTCCGCAGCATGCCGTGGCGTTCCACGAGGAGGTCGACCGACGACTGGAAGGCATCGGGGTCCAGAGGGCCGGACAGCTTCAGCCGCGCCAGCCAGGCCCCGCCCCCGGGCGAGAGGGCCTCGGCGAGCAGGAAGCCCCGCTGCCCCGGGGTGACGGGGAACGGAGTCGCGTGCCCGCCCCCGTGCCCAGGACCACCCGACTCCGGCCCGGAGAACGGCCGTTGTACCTCGGAGTCGGAGTCGGAGTCGGAGTCGGAGTCGGAGTCGGAGTCGGAGTCTGCGGCGTCGGCGTCGGCGTCGGTGTTGGTGCCGCTCGACGGGCCCGACGCCCGGGCCCGAGTACCGGGCCCGCTGTCACCGTGGCCGACGGTCCCGCCCGCACCCGCGGGGCCGGCACCCTCCGCGGCGGAGTCCACCACCGCGGCGAGCGCCCCGAGAGTGCGGTGGCGGTAGATCTCGGTCGGCCTGGGCAGCCGGCCGGGGTGCTCTGCGAGCCGGGCGAACACCTGGAGCACGAGCAGCGAGTCGCCGCCCAGGTGGAAGAAGTCGTCCTCGCGGAAGACCTCGCGGACGTCCAGCAACTCCGCCCAGACGGCGGCGAGTCGGCGCTCCGTGGGGGTCGCCGGGCGGGTGCGCCCGGCGGTGTCCCACCTGTCCGTGGCCGTCGTGTCCGGGACCGCGGCCGCGGTCCTGTCCGCATGGGGAGCCGCGGGCCCCGGACCCGCCGTGCCGGTACCGCGCACAGGGGTCGTGGCCCGGTCCGCGAGCGCCCTCCGGTCCACCTTGCCGGTGCCGGTCAGCGGGAGGGCGTCGAGCACGGTGACCCGCGACGGAATCATGTACGGGGGCAGGGCGTCGGCCAGACGGCGGCGCACGTCACGCGTGTCGGGGCTGCCGCAGCCGGGCCGTGCGGTGACGAACGCCAGCAGACGCCCCTCGCGCGCGACCACGGAGGCCTGGGCGACGGCCGGGTGGGTCCGGAGCACCGCCTCGACCTCGCCCGGCTCCACGCGGTTGCCGCGGATCTTCACCTGGTCGTCCACCCGCCCGAGGAAATCCAGTTCGCCGTCCGGGCCGAGGCGTACCCGGTCGCCGCTGCGATACCAGCGGCGTCCGCCCCGTACGGTGAACGCCCCTGCGGTCAGCTCCGGTTCACCCAGATAGCCGGGGGTGAGGCAGACGCCGCCGATGAGCAGCTCGCCCGGTTCGCCCGGAGCGAGGACCGTGCCGTCGGGACCGACCACCTCCAACTCGGTACCCGTGACGGGCCGTCCGATCGGCAGCCGCCGCACGTCGTCGGCGGGCCGGCTGCGGATCACATGGCAGGTCGCGTTGACGGTCGCCTCGGTCGGACCGTAGAGATTGGCGATCCGGCTCCCGGCGCCGAACAGGTCGAACCACCTGCGTACGTGCTCGACCGGCAGCGCCTCCCCTCCGACGTGGACCCAGCGCAACGACGGCAGACCGGGGCCCGACGCTCCTCGGCGCACCCGGTCCTCGGCCGCCGAGAGGATCTGCTCCCACAGGGTCGGAACCGAACTCCACACGGTGATCCGGGCCCGCTCGACGTACTCCAGCAGCAGTTCGGGGTCGCGCAGCAGTCCGCCGGGCACGGTGACCACGGTCGCGCCCACGAGCAGCGGCGCGAGCAACTGCCGTACGGAGGCGTCGAAACAGGGTGACGCGGTCTGGGCGAGCCGGTCGCCGGCGCCGTAACCGAACGTCGACAGGGCCCAGTCGAGGTAGTTCTCCATCGCGAGACGCGTGATCGGCACCGCCTTGGGGCGGCCGGTGGAGCCCGAGGTGAAGATGACGTACGCGATCGCCCCGCTTCCGGGCTCGTCCCCGTGCTCGTCCCCGGGCCCGGGTGCGGGCGCGGCCGTACGGTCGGGCAGGGCGCCGGCGTCGGGCACGTCCACCGGTACGGGGCGCACGCCGCCGAGGGCCTCGGCGGTCCGCAGGGTGGCGGAGTGGCACACCACCGTGGTGGCGCCGGTGCGGGTGAGCTGGTCCGCCAGCCGCGCGGTGGGATGCCCAGCGTCCAGGGGGACCCAGCCCGCCCCGGCGCGCAGGACGCCGACCACGCCGATCACCGTGTCCGGGCCGGGTTCGGTGAGCAGTCCGACGAGGTCGCCGGAACGGACACCACGGGCCCGCAGACGTTCCGCCAGCAGTCGGGAGGCGTCGTCGAGTGCCGCGTAGGTGAGCGACGTGTCCCCGGCGTCGACGGCCGTGGCGCCGGGAGTCGCCCGGAACCGTGCGAGGAGCCGGGCCACCAGGCCACGGGGTTCGCACTCTGTGGCGGCGGGGGACGGCACGGGCGGCGCGGACGCGGTGGCCGTGCGCGGTATGTCGGAAGCGTCCGGTACGCGCGGCGCGGACTGTGCCTGCGGCGCGTCCGGCGCGCACAGTGCCGTGAGCTCACGGCGGTACTCACGGTCCAGGCGTGCCACGGTCCCGCGGCGGAAGAGCGGCAGCGGGAAGTTCCACGACAGGCGCAGGACCGGGCCGTCCGCCCAGCACAGCAGGCTCAGACGGGTGGCGGCCGAACCGGTGCCGGCCGCGGTCGCCCGCACCTCAACGGGGCAGTCCGCCGCCGTCCGGGCCGGGAAGCGGGCGAAACTGAAGCCCGCCGGGCTCGCCGTGCGGGGCCCGCCGCCGTCGCCGGGCAGGAGGCCGGCCAGATCCAGGCTGCTCACACCGGCGTGCCGCTCGCTGTCCAGCCAGCCGGCGCGGAGTCTGTCGGCCAGCGCCGTCAGGGGTTCGCCGTCCACAGCCTCGCACAGCAGGGGGAGGGTGTCGGCGAGCGGACCGACAAGCCGCTCGACGCCCTCGAATCGGTGCTCGCGGCGGCCGCGGGCCACGTTCACCGCGATGTCGCTCCGGCCCGTCCACCGGGCCAGGCAGCGTACGTACGCGGCGAGCAGCAGGTGGAAGAGCGACACGCCGTGCTCGGCGGCGAGCCGTTCGAGACCGGACGCGGCCTCCTCGTCGAGTACGCCGTGGTGCTGCACGAGGGGCCCCGAAGGGGGTGCGCCGGGATCGCCGTCGCAGGGCAGCCGCAGCGGTTCGCCCCGGTCCGCCAGACGGCCGGCCCAGTACCGCAGATCGTCGTCCGACGCCACGGAGCCCGGAGCGGCCGCGGTGGCGTACGCCGCGAAGTCCGGTGCCACGGGCAGCACCGGGCGCTCGCCCCGCCACAGCGCGGTGTAGATCGTCCACAGTTCCTCGGCCAGGACGTTCAGGCTGTATCCGTCCACCGCCGCGTGATGGACCACCAGCACCAGATGGGCGACATCCGCGTCCTCCCGGAGCAGCACCGCCCGCACGGGCGGCCCCGAGTCCAGGTCGAACGGAAGGTTGGCCAGGGCCGATTCGGCGGCCGCCAAGTCGGCTGCCGCGCAGACGCGTTCCCCGTACCAGTCCGCGAGCGGTACCGGTGCCGCCACGCGCTGCGCCGGGGCGTCGAGGGAGGCGTCGACCCGTATGCGCAGCATGCTGTGACGCTCCGTCAGGGAGGTCAGCGCCCGGCCGAGTACGTGCGTGTCGAGCGGGCCGCGGACCGTCATCCGCAGATGCCCGCGCGCCTGGACGTCCGGGTGGAGCCGGCTGCTCACGCAGAGGGCCAGTTGTACGGGTGTGAGGGCGAACGGAGCGCCCTGGGAGGGTGGTTCGAGGCGGGTGCCAGGGCCCTCCGCAAGGTGGGCTTCCTGGTCGGTGTCGAGGTGGGCGGCCAGTTCGCGCACGGTCCGGTACTCGAAGAACAGGGTGGCGGGCAGCGTGCGGCCGAGCCTCCGCTCCAGTCGCTTGACCAGGTCGACGGCGCCGAGGGAGTCCAGCCCGAGGGACAGGAACGGTGCCTCGTCGTCGACGGCGGCGGGCGCCATGTCCAGCGACCGCGCCAGCAGTTCCCGGAGAACGGGAGCGCTGCCCGACGCGCCGTGGGCGGATGTCGACACGTCGGGGAGTCGCGCGAGGTGTGACGGGGCCGGCGCGAGCTGCGGGGCCGGCGACGGGACGGCCCGCGGCGACGGCGAGGAGGCGGTCGAACCCCCGGCCTCGCGTGACGCGGTGCCTGAGGCCTCCCCTGCCCCCGGGCCGGGATGCTCACGGCCCGGTCCGGGAACCAGGTCCGCGATGACGAGTTGTGCCGCGCCCGTGCCGCACGCGGAGCGCAGTGCGGCCAGTGCGGGCCCGGTGGACAGAGGCCGCCCCCCGGCGGCGACGATGCTCCCCGCCCCGGGACCGGAGGCGGGACCGGTGCCGGGACCGGAGGCGGGACCGGTGCCGGGACGGGTGCCGAGACGGGAAGCGAGCCCGGTGCCGAAACCCGTGGCGGGATGGGAAGCAAGCCCAGTCTGGGCGAAGGGGCCGAAGTTCACCGACAGCCACGGGCGGCCGGCCCGGCGTTCGGCGGCGGCGAAGGAGTCCAGGAAGGCGTTGGCCGCCGCGTAGGCGCCGAGCGCGCCGGTCAGCCCCGGAAGCACCGACGAGACGGACGAGAACGCCACGCACAGACCGGGGCGGCGGCCGTGCCGACGCAGCGCCTCGGCGAGCAGTACGGTGCCGAGCGTCTTCGGGGCGAGCACGTCCAGCACGTCGCGCGCCTCAGAGCCGCGCAGGCTTCCCGGGGTCACCACCCCGGCCGCGTGGAAGACGGCGTCGGGCGGAGGCAGCGTGGACACCAGCCGTTCGACGTCGTCCGCCGAGGCGAGGTCGGCCGGCGTGTAGCGGGCATCGGCGCCGAGGGCGGCGAGCTCGTCGAGCAGACCCTCCGGCGGCCGGGGGGAGCGTCCCGACAGGACGATCACCGGCCGTCCCCGTGCGGCGAGTTCGCGGGCGAGCGCGGAGCCGAGGCCCCCGGCGCCGCCGGTTATCAGGAAGGTGCCGTCCGCGGGCAGCGGGTCCGCGCCGGAGAGCCTCGGCCCCGCCTCCGGGGCCCCGACCGACGTGGGCACGTGCGGCGTTGTGGCAGCCGTGTCCGCGTGGCCCGCCGTGTCAGGCACGACCGTGCGTACGAGTCGCCGTCCCGCCCGCCAGGCGACCGCGCCGTCCGCCTGGGGGGAGGCGGTCTCGGCGGCGATCGCGCGCAGGTGCTCCCCGCAGCCGTCCAGGGACGCCAGGTCGACCCAGTTCGCCACCACCCCCGGTGACTCCTGGGGGACGGCCAGGGCCAGTCCGCCGAGCACCGCCTGCCCGGGGTCGGGCTGTTCCGTTCCGTACCCGGTGACATGCGCGTCCAGGGTCACGACCACCAGTCGGCGGGCCCCGGTCCGGTCGAGCAGGGCGAGTGCCTCGCGCAACGAGGAGACCGAGCGGCGCGCGCCGCGCTCCAGTCCGGCTGCCGTGTCGTGCCGCTCGGCGGCGGCCAGCAGGATCACCGCCTCCGGGCGGACCGGGCCCGGGACGGCGGAGGCCTCCAGACCGAGGTCCGCGAGACCCTCGACGAGTGCACCCACGGCGGCCCTGTCCGACCCGGTCACCAGCACGGGTCCGCCGGTGGCGCCGTCGGGCGGCGGTGCCGTCCGCCACGCGACACGGTGCAGCAGCCCGCGGTTCACCGGTGCCTGCGGTGCGCGGTCGGGCCAGTGGCGGCGCCGGTCGTACGGGTAGGTCGGCAGCGGTACACGCCGGTGTCCGGCGTCGAGCGCCGTACGGTCCAGCGCCACGCCCCGTACCCACAGCCGGGCGACCGTGTCCATCAACTCCCGTGCCCCGCCCGGCCCGTCGTCCCGGGTGACTCCGGCACGGTCCCGCCGCCCGGGCGCGGCGACGACGAGCACCTCGGCTCCGGAACGCTCCTCCGGAGGACGTGCGCCGGTCGCGCCGGCCGCCGACGGGTACGCCGCATCGGCGCGGCGGCGCGCGGCGGCGGCCCGGATCGGTCCTGCCAGGTCCGCACCGGAGCCGAGTTCCACGAACGTGTCGTAGCCCTCCTCCAGCAGTCGCGCCACGGCCTGACCGAACAGCACGGGCCGCAGGGCGTGTTCACACAGGTACTCGGGATCGAGCGGCGGTTGCCAGCGCGCGGTGAGCGTGCTCATCAGGGGGATGCCGGCAGCCGACACGTCGAGGTCCCGCGCCGCCCGGGTCAACTCCCGCGCGACGGGCCGCATCAGCGGCGAGTGGAAGGCGCGCGACACACGCAACGGGCGTACCGAGGCGCCCTGCCCGGTGAGCTTCTCCGAGGCGCGCGTGACCGCCTCGGGAGTGCCGGAGAGCACCAGGCGGCCAGGGCCGTTGTACGCGGCGACGGCGAGTTCCGCGGGGGAGCCGGCCACCAGCGCCGCGACGTCCTCCTCGTCGGCCCCGAGCACCGCCGCCATGGCACCCGGCGCGGTCGAGCCGCCCATCAGCCTGCCGCGTTCGGCGGCGAAGCCCACCGCGTCGGACAGCGACATCGACCCGCCGAAGCAGGCTGCCGCGAGTTCGCCCACGCTGTGTCCGACCAACGCGTCCGGCCGGATGCCCCATACCGTCAACTGCCGTGCGAGGGCCACCCCGTGGGCGACCAGCAGCGGTTGCGCCACCTCGGTGGCCGACTGCTCCGCCGCGTCCGCGGACCCGTCCACGCACCACTCCGTCAGCGTGCGGCCGCGCACGGCGCCGACCAGCGCGGACGCCTCGTCCAGCGTGTCCCGGTACACCGGCGCCGTCGCGTACAGCGCGCCGCCCTGGCCGGGGCGCAGCGCACCCTGCCCGGGGAAGGCGAAGACGGTCCGCGGCCGGTGCGCCACGGTCCCGGCGACCACGGCACTCGGTCGCTCCGCGCGGGGACCGGTGGCACGGGTGAGCCGGTCCCGCAGGTCGCCGTCGGCCACGACGGCGAGCCGGTGGGCGGCCTCGTCCCGTGCCGATGAAGCCGTGCGGCACACCTCGCCCTCGGTGAACTCCGGGTGGTCGCGCAGGTGTCCGGCGAGCCGGGACGCCCAGGCCTCGAGGCCGGCCGGCCCGCGGGCCGAAAGGGTCAGCAGGTACGGGCCGCCTGCCCCGCGCCCGCCGAACTGCGGCCGTTCGCTGCCCTCGCGCTCCGCGGGGCGGGCCGGTGCCTGCTCCAGGACGGCGTGCGCGTTGGTGCCGCCGAAGCCGAACGCGTTGATCCCGGCCCGTCGAGGACCCGACGACTCCCACGCGGTCAGCTCGGTGACCAGGGCGAAGCCGGCCCCTTCGACCGCGGGCGACGGCGTGGTGTGGTGCAGGGAGGCCGGGAGCCGGCCGTGCCCGAGGGCCAGTACGACCTTGACGAGAGCGGGCAGGGCGGCCGCGTTGAGCAGATGCCCGATGTTCGTCTTCACGGACCCGAGCCACCGCGCGCGGCCGTCGGGCCCGGCCGGGAACGCGTGGGCCAGGGAACGCAGTTCGATCGGGTCGCCGACGGCCGTGCCCGTCCCGTGGGCCTCCACGTACGTCACCGACGACGGGTCGACGCCGCACGCCTCGTACGCGCGGCCGATCACCTCGCGCTGCCGCAGCGGATTGGGCGCCATCAGACTCAGGGACGCGCCGTCGTTGTTGACGGCGGTGCCGCGTACGAGGGCCAGGACCTCGTCCTCGTCCCGATGGGCGTCCGCCAGGCGGCGCAGTACGAGCGCCGCCCCGCCCTCGCCGGGTACGAAACCGTCGGCCGCCGTGCTGAAGGCGCGGCTGCGCCCGGTGGGGGACAGCGCCCGCGCCGCCTCCAACGCCCCGTGTGCGGCGGAGGTGAGGTGGAGGTTGACCCCGCCGACCACGGCGATGTCGCACTCGCCCTCCGCGAGGCTGCGCCGGGCCAGGTGCAGCGCCACGAGAGCCGACGAGCACGCGGTGTCCACGACGAGCGCCGGGCCGTCCAGGTCGAGGCAGTGGGAGACGCGGGCGGCCAGGAGGTTGGGGAGGTTCCCGGTCAGTGCCGTTGCCGGGGCGGGACGGCCCGCCGGTGCCGCGTCCGCGAGGACCTCCCGGTAGCCGCTGTCCCCGGCGGCGGCGAAGACCGCGACCCGCAGGCCGCGTCGGCGCGGGCCCGCGTATCCGGCTCGTTCCAGTGCCTCGTGGGCGAGTTCGAGGAGGATGCGGGCCTGCGGGTCGAGGGCGCGGGCCTCCTCGTCGCCGATGCCGAAGTACGCGGCGTCGAAGCCCTCCACGTCGTCCAGGAAGGCGCCCCAGCGCCGACCCGGCCCGGCGGCTGACCCGGCCGGCCCGCTCGGCTCCTCCGGGGCCGGTGTGCCCGAGGCCCGCGTTCGCGGGCCCGCCGGGACCGGGTCCACCACGAGTGGACCGGCCGGCCCGGGTTCTGTCGAGGCGGGGTCTGGCGTGCGTCGGTACGCCGCCCCGGGGTCCACCGGCACCGGGGTCGCCGTCCGTCGCTCCGCCGTGCCGGGTTCCGCCGGGGCCGGGCGGAACCCGTCGTCCCAGCGGCCCGGCGGCACCTCGGTGACGAGGTCGCGGCCGGAGGCGAGCACGTCCCAGAACTCCTCGGGCGAGTGGGCGCCCGGGAACCGGCAGGCCATCGCGACGACCGCCGTCGCGGACGGGTCGCCGGACGCGACCGCGGTCCCCGCCGCAGTGGACGCCTCTTCGGCGCTCGCGTGCCCGCTCTCGGCTGCGGCGGGCGTCGACTCGTCCGTACGTCCGGTTCCGGCAGTGCCTCCGCCCGGGGCGGACGTCCGTCGGCCCGGCTGCCCGCCTCCGGCGGACGGTCGCGGCCCCACCGGGCCGCCCACCGCGGCCAGCAGGTGGTCGGTGAGTGCCCCGACCGTGTCGTCGCGCATCACCGCCGGGCCCAACTCGACCCCCAGGGCCTGCTCCAGACCTGCAAGCACCTCCATGGCCCTGAGGGAGGTGCCGCCCAGCCCGGTGAACCGGTCCCGGTCCCCGAAGGAGCCCTGCGGCAGCCCGAGCACGCGGGCCCAGACCTCGCGCACCAGCGCACGCATCTCACCGCGCGACAGGGGCGCGACCTGGGACGTTCCCGCAACAGCCTCGTCGCCGCCACGGCTTGGCACCGGCCCGACACCCGAAGGCCCCGGGGCGAGCGCGTCACCGGCAACGCCCGTACGACCAAGCCCACTTGGGGCGCCCGCACCGCTGACCGCGTCCGCAGCGTCCGCAGCGCCCGCGAAACCCGCGCCGCCCGTGCTCCCCGGGCCACCGGCAACGGCGCTCCCACCGGACGAGGACGGCGCACCGGACGAGGCGGCCGGCCGGTACGCCCCCGCCTCGAAGCGCGCCCGCATCCGCTGCCTCTGCACCTTGCCGCTCGTGGTGCGGGGGAAGGCCGACGGCGGCAGCGCCAGGACGCGCACGTCGTCGTGGCCGAGTGCCGCACGTACGCGTCCCGCCACCCGGTCCAGCACCTCGCCGGCCCCGCGCGGAGGCCGGGGCCAGGAGACGAAGACGACCACCCGCTCGCCGCCGGTCACCGGATCGGTGGAGCCGACGACGGCGACGGTCCCGGCGGGCAGCCCCGGGGTCGCCCCGGCCACGCCCTCCATGTCCGGTGCGTGGAACGTACGGCCGTTGAGGAACAGGACGTCCTTGTGGCGGCCACTGACGCACAGGCGGCCGTCCCGCAGGAACCCCATGTCACCGGTGCGCAGCCAGCCGTCGGCGAACGTCTCGGACGTCGACGCCGCGAGGCCGTGGTAGCCGCGGGCGATCTGCGGGCCGGAGACCTCGATGTGGCCGATCCGCCTGTCGCCCAGCGGCCGCCCCGACCCGTCGGTGATCCGCACCGAGCACCCCGGCACCGGCACGCCGACGTCCATCAGCTCCACGGCGTCCCCGCCCGGCGCCAGTTCCACCGCCCGGCCGCGGCTGAAGGCCGCACGCTCCAGCGTCACGGGCTCCGCCACCTCGCCCGGCGGCGGGAACGTGACGGCCAGTGTCGCCTCGGCCAGGCCGTAGACGGGAGTCGCCGCCCTCGGGTCGAGCCCGGTGGGGCGCGTCTTCGCGGCGAACGCGCGCCACACAGTGGGCGAGATGGGCTCGGCCCCGACCAGCATCAGGCGTACGGCGCTCAGGTCCTGCCCTGCGAGCACCTCGTCGGGTATCCGGCGGATCGCCAGCGCGAGCGCGAAGTTGGCCGCGGAGAGCACGGTGGCCCGGTGCGCGGCGGCCACGTCGAACCACAGGCGCGGTCGCTTCGCGAAGGACAGCGGACCGATCTTCACCTGCTTGGCCCGTACGGCGAGTGGCGCGAGGTGGGTCCCGATGAGGCCCATGTCGTGGAAGTAGGGCATCCAGCTCACCACCACGTCGTGCTCGTCGAGCGCGGAAGCGGCGGCCATCTGCGCCAGGTTGGCCACCACGGCCGCGTGCGTCAGCTCCACGCCCTTGGGTGCCCCGGTGCTCCCGGAGGAGAACTGGAGGAAGGCCAGGTCCTGGGGGGAGGGCCGGACCGGGGACAGGGGCGTCGCGCACTCCCGCAAGGTCTCCAGCCGCAGTACGCGTGCGTCGGACGGGAGTTGGGCGGTGACGGCCTCGCAGGCGGTGTCGACGACGACTGGAGGCCTGCCGAGGTGCTCCCACACCGGGCCGACCCGCCGCGCGTCCGGCGCGAGCGGCACCGGTACGAGCCCGGCGGCGACGGCTCCCCAGAACATCGGCTGGAAGTCCTCGCTGCGCTCCGCGATCAGCGGCACGCAGGTGCCGGGCTCGACTCCGGCGCCACGGAAACCGCCCGCGACCCGCAGGGACTCCTCGAGGAGTCCCCGGAACGTCACGGTCCGCTCGCTGCCGTCGCCGTGGACATGGACGACGACCTGCTCGGGAGCCGTTCCGGCCGCGTCCAGCAGGACGTCCAACAGCGTTGCAGAGTTCATGGGTCCGTTCGTTCGTGCTGGGCGGCGTCCGGCGTGGTGGCCGCGGAGGGTTCGGCGAGGACTGCGGGCTCTGTGCGTACTTCGGCTCTGGAGGTGGCGGGGTTCCGAGTGGTGGGAGGGTTCTGAGGGGTGGCGGGTTCCGTCCCCGGCCATACCCTAGGTTCCGGCCCCGGGCGGGGCCTCGTGGCCGCTGCGGCGTGCCGCGCACGCGTTGCCGGTCGCGGTGCTTCCGGCAGCGACTCGGGCGTTCCACGATGCGGCCCGCCCGGCCCGAGGCAGTGGGCCACGATGCAGCGAGCCGGGGTGCGGGCCGTCAAGCCCCGCATCGCCGCGGCCTCCCAGTCGGCCCCGCTCGTGACGTCGGGCCGGACGTGCCGTGCCGGCCTGTGCGGAAGCCTGGACCCGGGCCGGGTCACCAGCTCTCCGGGACCCCTGCGTAGTGAGGAGGTCCGGCATTTGGGACGCCTTTCGCGTCCGGGTGCGCCGAGGGCCCCGAATCCGAGGCCCTCGGCGCTGTGCAGCGGTCATCCTCCGGTGGAACCTCTACGAAAGGACCCACTTCTGACTCTGCTGGCTGCCGCACGTCCACAGATGGACCGCGGTGCCGTCGGCCGATGCGCCGCCGGAGACGTCCAGGCATTTGCCCGACTGCGGGTTGCGCAGCGTTCCGTTGGTCTGGGGCTGCCAGATCTGGGCCGCGGTGCCGTTGCACGTGTAGAGCTGCACCTTCGTGCCGTCGGCCGTGCCCGAGTTGTCGATGTCCAGGCACTTGCCCAGTGCGCGAACCGCCCCCGTGCCGAGCAGGGACCACTCCTGGGCCGCGGTGCTGTTGCAGGTCCACATCTGGACCTTCGTGCCGTCGGTCGTGTTGGCGTTGTCCACGTCCAGGCACTTGCTGCCGACACCCTTCACCTCTCCGGTGCGCGATGGCGTACCGGGGAGCTGGTTCAGGGTGTACCAGGCCTCGGTGCTCCAGAGTTGCTTGCCGTCGGCCGAGCTGAAGGGGCGGGCCGAGCGGAGGTGGACCACCCGGTTGGGCTTGAGGCCGGGGATGGCCAGGGTGACCGTCCTGCGGTCGCCGGACACGGTGGCCGACTGGACGGTCAGCGTCTCCTCGGCGACCTTGGGGCCGCCGTAGTCGGACCGGGGCACGTAGCGCCACTGCTTCACCTTGTAGCGGACGGACAGGTCCGCGGCGGTCCCGGTCGACAGCGGCTGGGTGTACTCGATGGCGAATCCGCCGTCGACGGCACGCATCTGACGGATGTCGAAGGCGCCGTTGCCGGACGGTGTCAGCTTCTGCAGGCCGAACTTGAGTTTGCCCTCCTGGCCCCAGTTGCCGTCCGCTCCGAGGCCGCCGACGTAGAGCGCGCCGTCGGGCCCGACACTGATCCGGTTGACTCCGACTTCCAGGCCCTGGGTGAGGCGGAACACGGCGCCCTGGTACTCGCCGTTGACCTTCTCCAGGTATCCGCGCTGGATGCCACCGTAGGTCACGTCGCCGAAGAGCATCTGGCCGGCGAAGGGCCCGCTGTCCAACTGCAGTGGCGTGCTGGGGGAGTTGGCAATCTCGTTCTGGGGGAGCCACAGCACCGGTTTGGTGACGTTCCGGGAGTCGAAGGGCCCCGCGGGGTTGGTGTAGTGGTTGAAGAAGTTGTCCTGCCTGACCCGGACGAGTTTCGACGACGGCAGCCAGCCGCCCTGGTTGTCGGTGACGAAGATGTCACCCTCGGGGCCCCATCCGATGCCGTTGGGGGTGCGCAGGCCGCCGGCCACGTAACTGACCGCCCCGGAGGCCTTGTCGACCTTTATCGTGGTGCCGCGGTTCGGCGCGGGCTGTGGATTCGTCGTCGCTCCACCGTAGTTGATGGACACGGACAGGTTCAGGTAGAAGAAGCCGTCCTTGTACAGCAGGCCGAACGCGAACTCATGGAAGTTGCCGCCATGGGGCCAGGTGGCGACTCGCCGGTAGGTGTCGGTGACCTCGTCGCCGTCGGTGTCGTTGAGCTCGGTCAGTTCGTGCTTCTGGGACACGTACAGCTTGCCGTCCACGTACTTGATGCCCATGGGCTCCTTGAGACCCGAGGCCACCCTTTTGCGCGTCACCTTGTCCGGTCCGGTGTCTCCGGTGACGTTGTTGAGCAGGTAGACCTCCCCCGTCGTGTTCTGCGAACCGCCCCAGGTGGCTACGGCGAGCCTGCCGTCGGGAAGCCAGTCCATGGCGGAGACCTGCGGTTCGAACCCGGTGGGCCGCAGGTTGGTCAGGGTGTAGTTCGGGTGTACGCCGGTCAGCGGCAGGCCGTCGCCCGGTGAATCGCCGGCCAGCTCGCATTCCTTGCGTCCCGGAGCCGTGACCCGGACGACGTCGGCGTCCGTGCTGAGCACCGAGTTGGGTACCACGGTGAAGTCGGCGGCGGAGGGCGGCTTCCAGGCGAGGGTGACCTGCTGCCCGCCGTTCCTCTCGAAGTGGTCGATGCGGATGGAGTGGTGTCCGGCCGTCAGGACAACGTTGCCGTCCTTCGGATCGGCGCCGTGCAACCCGTCGTGGTTGATGATGACCTGGTCGTCGACGAGCAGCCGGGAACCGTCGTCGGTGGTGAGCCGGAAGGTGTATGTCCCGGCCGTGGGGACGTCGAGGTTGGCGATCGTCTGCGAGACGAAGTTGGCGCCGAATCCGAAGTCCGCGTCGGAGGACCAGTCGATCACCGGCATCAGCTTGTCGATGTTCGGAGTCTGGCCGGGCTTCAGTTCGCACAGCTTCTCGAGCGGTACTTGCATGTCGAAGACACGCAAGGTGACACCCGGCTCCTGCGGAGGAAGGGCATTGACGGATCGTTCGGTCGGGGCGGCCGAACCCGTGGGGGCGGACAGCTCGAGTGCCAGAAGCGAAGTGACGATGGTCGCGGCCAGGCGTCTGCCGAGTCGCCCTGATAACAGCCGTGGATACACGTGGCCTCCTGTTCGCTCCCCGCCGTGGGGGAACGCAGATGGACGAGTGAGGAGATCCACCGCTGCCGGTGCGCGCCGTCGCACCGGATACGGAGAGTGGCGTACGGGACGAATGAGACTCCGTCTCCGTCGCGACCGACACAGTAGGGACTTTCTCCGAACTCGTCCATACTCTGTCCTCATTGGGGCCAAAGCTTCCCGGCATTGACCGGCCTGAGCGGTTTCCACTCCAGGAACATGGCACCCCGACGGACCGGAGCCACCATCCCGTGCCGTCAACTGCTCGACACCGGCCCCCGGGCGAGGAGCCCTGTCCCGGCCCGAAGCCGAACCACCCCCCGTCGCCGGTTCCGTACGGAGGCGGAATGAGGGGCGGCATCGGCGGGGCAGGTGCCGGGCCTCCGGGCGGCTCCCTGCGCGGGCGACGGTGTGCGGGGTGGGCGAGTCGTACGGGACGGGCGCCGCGCCCCGGCCGCCCGTCCCGGGACGAGCGGCCGGGACACGGCGCCCGCGTCGTGCCGCGGGAACCCGCCGCGGGGGTGGGCCGGTGTGCTCAACGGCGGCTGCGGACCAGCAGGTACAGGAAGTACGGCGTGCCGATGACCGCAGTCATCAGGCCCGCGCCGAGCTGGGCCGGGGCGATGACCGTACGGCCGATCAGGTCCGCCGCCACCACCAGCGCGCCGCCCAGCAGGATCGCCACCGGGACGACCCGCACGTGCCTGCGGCCCACGAGGGCGCGCGCGGCGTGCGGGGCGACCAGGCCCACGAAACCGATGGTGCCCGCGGCTGCCACGGCCGTGGCGCTGAGCAGGACGGCCACGACGAGGAACCCGAGCCTGGCCGGCGGAAGCCGCAGGCCGAGCAGTGCCGGGGTGTCGTCGTCGAGCGAGACCAGGTCGAGTTCGGTCCGCCGCAGCACGGCGACGACGATGCCCAGGACGAGCGCCGCCGCCACCGGGACCGCGTCGGGCAGGGTCCGCCCGTACGTCGAGCCCGACAGCCAGGTCAGCGCCTTCGTGGCGTTGAACGGGTCGGTGAGGACGATGAGCAGGCTGATCAGGGCGGTGCTCCCCGCCGCGACGCCGATGCCGACGAGGACCAGTCGGTTCTGCTGGAACCCGCCGCGCGCGGCGAGCCCGAACACCACGACCGAGGCCGCCGCCGCTCCCGCGAACGCCGCGCCGGCGACACCCCACGAGGACGCGACCGGGGTCGTCGTCACCAGCAGGACGGCGCCGAGCGCGGCCCCTCCGGACACGCCGAGGACTCCGGGCTCCGCGAGGGGGTTGCGGGTGACCGCCTGCACCAGGGTTCCGGACAGGGCCAGCGCGGAGCCGGCCAGCAGCGCCGCGAGGACGCGCGGCACCCGGGTGTCGAGGACGAAGGAGACCGTCCGGCCCGCCTGCCCCGAGGCCCAGTTGACCACGTCGCCCATCAGCAGCTTGGAGTCGCCGAGCAGGACGCCCGCGACGACCAGGCCGACGAGGGCGACGACCAGTACGCCCGTGGTGGCCAGGAACACGGTCCTGCTCGGGATGCGCAGCCGGTCGGGGGCGCTCACTCCGGTGGTGTCCCGCGTCCGCATCGCCATCGTGACGAGGAAGAGCGCTCCTACCAGGCTGGTGACGACCCCCGTGGGGACCGACACCGCCGTGTCCGCCTTCACGAGGGTCCTGAGCACGACGTCGGAGCCGAGCACCAGCGCCGCGCCGACGAGCCCGGCGACCGGAATGGCCACCCGGGTGCGCAGCAGCCCCCGGAAGCGGCGGGCCAGCGGCCGGACCAGGGCGGGGGCGCACAGGCCGACGAAGCCGATGGGCCCGGCCAGGGTGACCGCCGCGGCGGACAGCAGGGCCGCGAGGACGACGGTCGTGATCCGGGTGCCGCGCACCGGGACGCCGAGGCCGCGGGCCGCGTCGTCGCCGAGCGCGAGGGCGTCGACCCGTCGGGCGAGCAGCAGGATGCCTGCCAGCGCGACCAGGACGAGGGGCACCATCTGTACGACTCCGTCGAAGCCGTTCTGGCTGATGCTGCCCTGGTTCCACTGGTAGAGCCCGTTGGTCTGCTCGGGGTAGAGCAGGAGCAGCCCCTCGGTGACGGAGGTGAGTCCGAGGGTGAGGGCGCTGCCCGCCAGGACGAGCCGGACGGTGCCCGTGCCGAGGCCCGACAGCCCGAGCACGGTGGCCGCGGCGGCGAGCCCGCCGACGAACGCGACACCCGAGGAGGCGAGCAGGGGGATGGACGTGCCCGTGACGGTGAGCAGTCCGAGGGAGAGGTACGAACCGGCGTTCACCGCAAGGGTGTCGGGCGCGGCGAGCACATTGCGGCTGACCGCCTGGAGCGCGGCGCCGGCCATGCCGAGGGCGATGCCCACGAGAAGGCCCGCGGTCATCCTGGGGAGCCGGGAGGCGACCACGACGGACGCGTCCGCGGGGTCCGCGCGGCCGGTGAGGGCCTTCCAGACCTCGGAGGCTCCGACGGACGCCGTTCCCTGGGTGATGTCGACGACGGCGAGCGCCGCGACCAGGACCACGAGCGCGGCCGTCACCGCGACCGCGCCCGTCGTGGACGTGAGCGTGGTCGGACGGGCTGCGGGAGTCGTTGCGGTGACGGCCATGGCGCGCTACTTCGTCAGGGCGCCGACGACGGCGTCGATGTACGCCTCCATCGACTCGGGACCGCCGAACATCCAGATGCCGTCGGGCAGCCGGTGCACGTTGCCGTCCTTCACGAACGGGAGGGACTTCCACACGGAGTTCTTGGCGAGGTCGTCCTTGAACGGGTCGCTCGGCTCGCTGGCGTTGCCGATGTACGCGAACTGCACGTCACCGAGGTCGCTCAGGCCCTCGACGTCGGTGGTCGCGAGCCCGTAGCTCTCGTCGCCCTTGACCTTCCAGGCGTTCTTGAGGCCTATCGCCTCGTTGACGGAGCCGACGAGCGAGCCGCTGGTGTAGGGGCGGATCGACACCTGGTTCGAGGCGGTGTAGCCGTCGGCGAAGGCGAACTCGGAACCGGCGAGGTCGGCGTCGGCCAGGGCCTTCTTGCCCTCGGCGACCTTGGCGTCGAACGCCGTCTTCAGTTCCTTCGCCTTGGCGGTGGTGCCGGTCGCCTTGGCGATGAGGTCGAGGTTGCCCTTCATCCGCCCGATCTGGTCGGCGGCGTCGGCGGCACGCACCTCCAGCACCGGGGCGATCTTCCGGAGCTGCTTGACGGCGGCCTTCGGCAGGTCGGAGGTGGCGACGATGAGGTCGGGGGAGAGCCCGGCGATGGTGTCCATGCTGGGCTCGCCGCGGGTGCCGATGTCCTTCGGCTTGTTCTTGAGCGGGACCGAACTGTCCCAGGCCGTGTAGCCCTTGACGTCGGCGACACCGACGGGGTCCACACCGAGCGAGACCAGGTTCTCGACGACGTTCCACTCGGTGCCGACGACCTTCTTGGCCGGACCGTCGAGCTTGATCCTGGCACCGGTCGCGTCGGTGAGGGTGATGCTCTCCGCCGGCTTGTCGGAGCTGGTGGCGGCGGGCTCGGTCGTACCGCAGGCGGTCAGGGCGAGGGCGGCGGCGGTGGCGGCGGCTGCGAGGAGGAGGGGGTGTCTCATGAGGTGGTGCGGAGCCTTTCAACTCGGGTGTGGTGGCGGCCGATGGCGCGGGTGCGCAGCCGGCCCGTCGACGGGTCGGTGTCCACGTCGATCCTGATGCCGTAGGTGTCGGTGAGGCGGTCGGGCGTCAGTACGTCCTCGGGCGCCCCGTCGGCGATGATCCGGCCGGCGCTGAGCAGGGCGATCCGGTCGGCCACGGCGGCCGCCTGGTCGAGGTCGTGCAGGACGACACCGACGGCGATGCCGTGGTCGTCCGCGAGATCGCGGACGAGGTCCAGGAGTTCGACCTGGTAGCGGAGGTCGAGGTAGGTGGTGGGTTCGTCGAGGAGGAGCACGCCGGTCTCCTGGGCCAGGCAGCTCGCGAGCCAGACGCGCTGGAGCTGTCCGCCGGAGAGGTTCTCGGCGCCGCGTCCGGCCAGGTCCTGGACACCGGTCAGGGCGAGGGCCCGGTCGACCGCCGCGGGACCGCCGGGGTCCGGCCTGCCCCAGCGCCCCCGGTACGGGTAGCGGCCGAACTCCACGATGTCCCGCACGGTCAGACCGCTCGGGGTGGGGCGGCCCTGGGTCAGCAGGGCCACGCGGCGGGAGAACTCCCGTGCCGTCAGGGCGAGTCCGTCGGTCCCGCCCTCCTCACCCTCGGCGCCGACCGACAGTGTGGCGGTCCTGGGCCGTTGCAGGCGTGCCAGGGTGCGCAGGAGCGTCGACTTGCCGCTGCCGTTCGGGCCCACGAGGGAGGTCACCTCGCCCGGCCGGAGCGTGATGGCCGCGTCGTGCACGACGTCCACGCCGTCGTACGACACGGTGACGTTCCGGGCCGACAGCTCGTGACCACGCAGTCGGGAGTGCGCGGCAGTCTCTTCACCAGATCTCACGAGGCGAAGGTTAGCCTAACCTTATTTGATCTTCCGCATCGGTTCCCCTCCCGGTGCGTGCGGCGGGGGTGGCCTCATGGCGGAAGGGAGGTTAGGTTAGCCTAACTTCGATAACGATCAAGTCCCCCATGGAAAGCGCAGGGAACCCGTGGCCATCCACCGCGCGGAAGTGGCGTCCGTCCGTCGGCTCAGCGAGACGATGACGCGGGTCACCCTCCACGGCGACGGTCTCGCCGGGTTCACCTCGACCGGCACCGGCGACGAGTACGTGCGCGTCTTCCTCCCGCACGGCACGGACCGCGGCGAGCTCTCGCTGCCCGAACCGGTGGACGGCGGAGGATGGCGGACGCCCGAGGGGCGGCCCGAGGCGCCCATGCGGACCTACACGATCAGGGCGGTGCGGCCGGAGGCCGGGGAGGTCGACATCGACTTCGTCCGGCACGACCACGGAGCGGCCTCCGAATGGGCCGCCGCCGCCCGCCCCGGGGACCCCGTCGGACTGACCGGACCCACCGCGTTGTACCGGCCCCCGGCCGACCTGGCGTGGCAGCTCCTGGTCACCGACCTCACCGGACTGCCCGCCGCGGCCCGCCTGTTGGAGCAGACGCCCGAGGGCGTCCGGAGCCGGACCGTCGTCGAGGTGCCCGGGCCGTCGTCCCGGCTGGAACTCCCCGCACGGCCCGGCGACTCGGTGACCTGGGAGTACGGGGGCAACGGGCACGGCCCCAGCAGGCTGGCCGAACTGGTCGCGGCGCGGGTCCCGCACGGCGCGGACCTCACCGGCGGCTATGTGTGGGTCGCCGGGCAGACCGGTGAACTGCGCACGGTCCGCCGCTATCTGCGCAAGGAACTCGGCCTGGCGACCGACCGGTTCAAGGTCGTCGGCTACTGGATGCCCGAGGCCGACAGCTGGCGCCGCCGCTACGACGCGCTGCCCGCCGAGGTGAAGACGGAACTCACCGAGATGTGGGAGAAGCCGACCGTCGACACCGAGGACCTGAACCTCACGTACGAGGAGCGGCTCGGCGCCCTCGGGCTCTGAACCAGCAGTGCCACCACGGCGGTTCCGGCTCCGCCCCCGATCGGTGGCGGCGTCCGCCGGTCGCCCCTGCCGGGTCCGGTGTCGTCCGCATCGGCCGCCCGCGCAGGGTCCGGTGTCGGCTCCCGCCGGCTCCCGCCGGATTTCGCCGCTTCCGGGTCGGCGCCACCGCACGCACACTCCCATCCATCCGCACGTCCACTCGTATCCGGGAGACGGTTTGTCCTCCATGCCCCCCAACAACGACGCCTGCTCGCGGCTCGCGGACGCCGTCCCGGACGCCGAGGGCTTCGTCGAGCTCACCACTCCGGACCAGCTCGGTGAACTCCTGGGCGGGGAACCGCATCCCATAGTGATCGACAAGGTGCACGACCGACTCACCGACGACGACAGGGCCCTCCTGGAGCGCTCGCCCTTCTGCCTGCTCGCCACGTCCGACAGCCATGGCAACTGCGACGTCTCGCCGCGCGGCGACGGGCCGGGCTTCACCCACGTGGTGAGCCCCGGCGTCCTGGCACTGCCCGACCGCCCCGGCAACAGACGGGGGGACAGCTTCCGCAACATCCTCGACAACCCGCACGCCGGCCTGCTCTACCTTGTCCCCGGCAGCAAGGACGTCCTGCGGGTCAACGGCAGGGTGCGCATCCTCACCGACGCGCCGTTCTTCGACGCCATGACCGCGGCCGGCCGCAGGCCCTCGCTCGCTCTCCTCATGGAGATCGACGAGATATTCCTGCACTGCCCCCAGTCGCTGCGCCGATCCGGAGTCTGGGACCCGGAGACCTGGGAGGACGCCGGCGGGCGCTGACCGGCGGCGGCACAGCGGTGACTCCGGGCCGTACGGGCCCCGCGCAGACGCCGGCCCGGCACGCCCGGGTCCGCTCGCGCATCCACCGCCCCCGCCTGCGGGCACGAAACGATAACGAAGGATTTGTACGCTGTAGTTGATCGAGTGCGAAGCGTAACGTCCCCTCTCCCGGGGCCTCTTGGGGGAGCCTCCGGGTGTGGGGGAGGGGGATGTCATGCCCGACATGGCAGGTCGCGGAAGGCTGCCCGGAAGAGGCCCGTTCAGGTCGGCGGGCGCGGTGTGCGCGGTGCTGCTCGCGGTGGCGCTGACCGGATGCGGCGACGGGAAGCGGGAACCGGCCGTCGCGTCCGGCGCCCCGGTGGAGACCGGGGCAGCCGGCGCGCAGCCGTCCACGACGGAGCCCGCCCCGGCGCCGTCGGACACGGGAACGCCGACCGTGCGGGACACACCGCTCGCGGCGGCACCGGACGAGGAGCCGGACACCCAGGACGAGCCCGACGCCGCCGGCCTGTGGGGCACGCGGTACACCGGCACCGCCGAAGTCGCCGTCGACGTCTACGACTTCTGCTCCTCCGACGGTTCCCGGCGCCTCGCGGACAGCCGGACCTACACCGTGGACTCCACGCTCGACCTGGGCCGCCCGCGCACCGGCGGGGGTGAGACCGAGGACAACCCGTTCTCCCTCCTGTTCGCCGCGGGCGATCCGGCCGACGCGGGCGCGGTCTCCTTCTGGTCCTCCGCCGTCGGCACCGCATCGGCACAGGACCTGGCGGGCAACCCCCGTGACCCGCAGGCCCTGCTGACGTACTGGGACATGGACTGGTCCGACGGAGAACTCGACGCCACTCTCACGGACCCGCACACGTCACAGGCGGTCGCCCTCAACCTGCTCAACTGGTCCGCCCCGGTCGTGGCCTGCCGCGACGACCTCGGCCAACTGCCGGGGGGCTTCCCGCACGCTCTCGCCTCCGGCACGACCCTCGCAGGACGGCTCGACGACTCCGGCGCGTCCCTCACGGGGCAGGGCACCAGCACGGACAGCCTCCTGGAGTTCCGGATCGAGTTCACCGGGACCGCCCAGTGACGGGCCCGGCCGGGCACATACCCGGGCTCGGACGCCGGGCGCCGTCCGAGCACGCGGGAGCCGACCGGTGACCGACACCGAGCGGCTGGACCGCTGGGGCATCCGCATAGCCACCTGGGCGGCCCCCGGCGAGGCCTCCATGGCGGCCCAGACGACGAGGGCCTACGCCGCCGGAGGAAGCGCCAGGCGCGGGCTCTTCGCCCGGGGCGGCTCGGTGCCCGCGGGCATGGGCGGCGGCGGGGCCACCGTCCTGCCGGACGTCCTGGACGCGCTGGCCCACGCGGCGGAGTGGCTCAAGTCGGCCCTCGGGAGCGCCCAGTTCGGCAACGTCCTCGCCGCCACGGCACTCACGCTCGGCCTCCGGGCGGAGAGAGCGGAGCGCGCCGGGACAGCCGGGACCGCCGCGAGCGAGGAGGGAGCCGCGAGGGAGGGGAGGCCCGACGGCGCCCCGGAGGGTGGCGGGACCGGCCACGCGGACGGTGACGGGACGATAACGTCCCGGTCCGCGGCGGAGCCCGGCGAACCCGACGCCCCGGAGCCCGACGCCCCGGAACCCGGCGCCACCGCACCCGACCGTGCGGGGCCGAAGCCGTCCCTGAGCGGCCCGGGGAGCCGCCGGGGCGGCCCGGTGGGAGCCGGCATCCGCCCCGACGAGGACGGTCCCGTCGGCGAAGGCATACCCCCCGGGGAGCCACGACCGCGCGACGGCGCCCCGGACCGCCGACAGAAGGCCCGGACCGCCGCGCGTGCCGAGCCCTCCCCGCACGCCGAGCCCGAACCGCGTGCCGAGCCCGCCCCGCACGACTCCGCCCCGCACGATCCCGCCCTGCCCTCCGCCGCGGTGATGCGGGCGGTCCTGCGGGTGAGCGCACGGCTCCGGGCCCGGGGGCTCGACCCGGCGGTGGCGGACGAACTTGCGACCCGGGTCACCGCGCGACTCCTCGCCCACGGAGAGCCCGGCGAGGTCGCCGAGTTCCTCGACGCGCTCATCGCCCGGGAGCCGCCCCGCCGGTCCGTGCGCGGCGGCCCGGCCGGTGCGGCCTCGGCCGCCTCGGGACTGCTGGCCCGCCTCGGGCGGACGGCCCGGAGAGCCGGACGCCGGACCCCTCGCGGCCGGGAGGGGACGGACCGCTGATGGGCCTTCCGCCGGCCGGACACCGGCGTCGGCGCACCGCGCCACCGCACCGGCGCGCCCCCGACGTACGGCCCTCCCCGCGGACCTCGGACGTTCCGGGGCCCCCGCCCTGGCTCTGGCTCTGCCTGATCCTCTTCGCGATCCAGGTGCCCGGCCCCATCGGCCGTGCCGTCGGGGCCGGCCGCGAACTCGGGGAGATCGACGGGACGCAGCACGGCCTCCTCACCACGACACTGCTCGGCCTCGTACAACTGCTGCCCCTGCTCTTCCTGTCGGCGGCGGTCCTGGCCCTGCTCGCCCCGCGCGCCCGCTGCCGCCACGTGGAACGGCGGTACGGGCTGCTCCCGCCCGACCACCCGCTGGTGGCACCCCCGGCACGGCGGCGCCCCGGAGTCGGCGAGACGCCGGTGCCGTACTTCCACGAGCAGATGGCCGCGGTACTGGCGCAGCACGCGCCGGGTGTCGAACTGCGCGTCAGCACCCGGTCCCGGCCCTCCGCCCGCGTCTACCCGGCAGGGGTGCGCACAGCGAGGATCGGCGTCTTCGCGCCGCTCGTCCACCTCTGGCACACCGACCCCGAGGCCGCCCGCGCGGTCCTGCTGCACGAGCTGGGCCATGTGCGCCAGGGCGACCAGCACGTGGCCGGGCTCGGCAGCCCTCTCGTCGCCCTGGTCCGCGCCTGGCCGTACGTACTCGCGGGGCTCGTCGTCGTGCCCGTCGTCCTGCTCTTCGCCACGGGTGACGCCACGGCCCGTCCGGTGCTCGCCCAGGTGGTCCTGGTGCTGCTGAGCGTGCCGAAGGTGCTGCTCCTCGTGGTGGCGGCGCTGTGGTCGGCGGAACTGGCCGCGGACCGCCGCGCCCTGGCGTCCTGCGGGCCCGACAGCCTCGTACGCGCCCTGCGGTCGCTCGGGGCCGCGGACCACGGCGGACTCGCCCGGCTGCACCACCCGCCCGTACGGCTGCGGACGCGCTGCGCGCTGCGGTCCGGGGAGGCGGGTACGCATCTGCTGCTGACCCTGCTGTGGCCGTTCGCCCTGCTGGTCCAGCTGCTGCTCACCACGCTGGGCGCCGCGACGGCGTTCGTGCTGCTGGGGGCGCGGCCCGAGCGCGTACCGGGACATGTGCTGGCACTGGCCCACTCCTCGCTCACGGCCGACCCCGCGTGGTGGGCGACGCTCGCCGTCGTCCTGCTGTGGCCGCTCCTTGCCGGGGCGCGGTCGGGCGGCGGTCGCCCAAGGCTCCTGCCGTCCCGGCCCCACGCGGTCGCCGCCCTGCTGCCGGCCTGCCTCCTGACGGTCGGTCTGCTGCCGTTGGCGCCGGGGACGGCGGACGACCTGTACGCCCGGGACCGGAACCCCGCCCCGCGCGTGACCGCGTCCGCGCGGCCCGGCGCGGAGGGGGCCCGGCCGGAGAGCTGTCCCAGCGCCTCCGCGCCACCGGCACCGGCCGCGCCGACCGGCCTGCCCACCTTCGGACCGCCGCCCGCTCCGGCCGGGACCGCGCCTCCGGCGCCCGGCGCCTACCGCACGGCGGCGGTCGAGTCGGCCGAGGGGCTGTCGGGACGGGCGGCCTGGGCGCGGGACTTCGGGGACCGTCTCCGAGGGGCGCGTTGGACGCTGCACGCCGACGGCCGGCTGACCTCGGACGCGGCTGACGTACCGGTGCTGCGCACCACCGCCGCCGAGGGGCCGACGCGCCTGCTGGGCGGGCGCCGCACGACGCGTACCGACGTCAGCGCGACGACGACCTGGACGGAGGCCCGGCTCGGCGCCGACGGGAACGGGTCGGTACGGCTGGAACTCGTCAGAGCGGTCACCCAGGTCCTGCGGGCCGTCGTCGCCTGCCGGGAGTCGACGGCCGTGTCCCGGACCGTGATGCGGGTGACCCTCCGGCTGCGGGCGGAGTGACGGGCCGGGCGGCGCGTCCGGCCGCGGCTCCGGTGACTGCGCGCGTCAGCCCGCCGTACCGGGCTCCCGGGACTCGGCCTCCGGTTCCCGGGGGTGCCGGCCGGGACCGTGGCTGTGGGGCGAAAGCGTCGTGGGGGAGAGGTCCGTCGGCTCCTCGCCGCTCTCCAGCAGGGTGTTGGCCGCGCCGATGATGAGGGGGTCCTCCTTGCCGACGGCGCTCTCGTCCTTGGCCCCGTAGTCGCAGCGCAGCAGGAGATGGCGCATCGCCTCGAGGCGGCCGCGGCGCTTGTCGTTGTTCTTCACCACGGTCCACGGCGCGTAGGCGGTGTCCGTGGCACGGAACATGGCGACCTTCGCCTCCGTGTACGCGTCCCACAGGTCGAGCGAGGCCAGGTCGGTCGGGGAGAGCTTCCACTGCCGGACCGGGTCGACCTGCCGGATCGCGAACCGGGTGCGCTGTTCCGTGCGCGACACCGAGAACCAGAACTTCACCAGTACGACCCCGTCGTCGGTGAGCATCTTCTCGAAGATCGGGGCCTGTGTGTAGAAGTGCTGGTACTGGTCCGGCGTGCAGAACCCCATGACCCGCTCCACACCGGCCCGGTTGTACCAGGACCGGTCGAAGAACACGATCTCGCCGGGGCCCGGCAGATGGGGCACGTAGCGCTGGAAGTACCACTGCCCCGCCTCGCGCTCGGTGGGCTTGTCCAGCGCGACCACGCGCGCGCCACGGGGGTTCAGCCGCTCGGTGAAGCGCTTGATGGTGCCGCCCTTGCCCGCCGCGTCCCGGCCCTCGCAGACCACGACCACGCGCTGACCCGTCTCCCGTACCCACTTCTGGAGCTTCAGGAGTTCGATCTGCAGGATCCGCTTCTCCCGTTCGTACGGGCGGCGCCGGAGCTTGTGCTCGTACGGGTAGTTCTCGCGCCAGGTGGCGAGGGGGTTGCCCTCCTGGTCCAGCAGCACGGGCTGTTCGGGGCGCTCCTCGTCCACCAGTAGTCCGGTCAGCAGCCCCGCGTCCGCGGACGCGTCGGAGCCGTGCCCGGAGGCCGTCGGCTTCTGGGGATCAGCCACGGGGGGTCCCTTCGCAGGGCGGAGCGGTCGCTCGCGCGGATGGACGGAACGCGTGCCCGTCGGACAGGACCGGCATCGCCAAGAATGTCACGCGCGCGCCCGCTCGGCGTCCTGTGGCCTCCGTGGAGGGGCCGACCCGGTGGACCGGGTCGGCCCCTCCACGAAACCGTCGTGCGGGCCGTGGGCAGGGCCCGCACGACGGTTTCGCGGCGGGCACGCGCGGTCGGGCTCGGACGGGTGGGCGCCGGGACGGGGCTGGGGCCGGGCCCGGCCGGGCGGCTGCCGCAGGCTCCGGCACCGGCCCTCAGAAGGGCATGCGTCCGCGCGTGCGGCGGCCGGCCGAACCACTGCGGCCCACGGCGCGCGAACTCGAACGGAAGGGCTTGCTGAGCAGCCTGCCCAGCACACCCGGTGCCTTGCCGCCCGCCTGGGCGCCCGCGCCGAGCGAACGCTGCGTACCGCGTTCGGGGTGGCGGGAGAAGCGGGGGACGAGGAAGGCGAGTACGGCGAGGACGACACACACGCCGACGATGGCGACAACTATCACGAGCGAACTCCCTCGAATCGGTGGGAGTTGTCCGGGTGCCCCGTTCGGTCGCCGGTATGTGGGCCGCGGGCCTGTTGTCCGCGATCGGACGGGCCGCGCGGGGCTGCCGTGCACCCGGTTCCGGCGACGCGGTCGGCCGTCCCGCCGGCCGTGCCGGGCGACAGGAGGGGCGGCCGGCGGTCAGATGCCGAAGGGCGCGGCGTAGCGGATGGTTCCGGAGGGCAGCGCGTCGTCGTGGAGTGCGAGGACCATCAGCGCCTCGTCGGGGACCTCGATGGACAGCCCGATGCCGTGGGCCGAGGCACGCGTGAAGCCGAACCGCGGGTAGTAGTCGGGGTGCCCGAGGACGGTGACGAAGCGCTCGCCCCGCTCCCGGGCCGCGGCGAGCGCCGCGCGGATGGCGGCGGAGCCGGCACCGGTGCGCTGGTACTCGGGCAGAACGGCGCAGGGGGCGAGGCACAGCGCGGGGGTGTCGCCGATGTGGCAGCGGGTCAGCAGCGCGTGGCCCACGGGCCTGCCGTCGTCGCCGGCGGAGACGACGGACAGACCGTCGATCCAGGCGGCGTCGGCGCGCAGCGCGTCGACGAGGTCGGCCTCCGCGGGCGTACCGAAGGCGGCGAGGACGATCTCGCGGACGGCGGGGACGTCCGCGCCGGTCTCGGTGCGCGTGATCCAGTTCTGCATGGTGAGGGAGTACCCGTTCCAGGTCGGTGTGCGTGCGGGCGCCCCGCCGGCCCGCGCTCCCTGCGGGACGGACGGACGGGCGGGCGGAGCCGGACCACGGCCCGTGATGCCGTCCGGCGGGGCGTGGGGCGTGGGGCGTGGGGTGCCAGGGGTGTCGGGGGTACGGCCTGGCGCCTCCGGGCCCCGCCCGCGTGGGCGTGGGCGCGGGTACGAGGCGGCGGGGTGTGCCTCCGGGCCGG
>NZ_BMWD01000034.1 GCF_014651055.1 Streptomyces fructofermentans | reverse complement strand
TCTCCGTGAATGTTTTCCCGTAATCGGGACTCCACCACGAGAGCGGAACAACCGGCCGGAATAAGGCCGATCGTTCACAGCGTCCTCGCTGATGCGCCTGCCGGACAATGCCCGACAGGACTTTTTCAAAGGAACCTCCACCCACCATGATGTGGTGGACGGGGTATCAACATATCTGGCGTTGATTTTTGGCACGCTGTTGAGTTCTCAAGGAACGGACGCTTCCTTTGTACTCACCCTCTCGGGCTTTCCTCCGGGCGCTTCCCTTCGGTCTTGCGTTTCCGACTCTATCAGACCGTTTCCGGTTCCGATTTCCTCGGTGCTTTCCAGGTTTCCGCTTTCGCGTTTCCCTTTCCGGCGGTGTTGACTCTATCAGATCCTTTCGGGCCTGACTCCCAGTCAACCGGGTTTGTCTTTGCGGCTGTTGGGCCGTTCCGACGTCCCAAACTTTAGCGGATCGTCCCGGCAGTTCCTAATCGGCGCTGCCGGCCCCGAATCGAATTGAATTCGGCCATGCCGAATTCGCCCCGGTTGGGAGATCGTGCTGGTGGTTTGGTGTGCCGCTTCAGCGGCCGAGGTGCTGTCGCAGAACCGTTACGGCCCCGTGGCAACTCGAAGAACCTTACGGGTCCGCGAGGGGAGTGTCAAGCATCCCCAGGACGGCAGTCCGGCAAACCACGCACGGCCGCCCGGTCCTGGCGGGCTCGGCGCCCGACCCGGTTGTCAGTCGAGGTCGGTGAGCCGGCCGCCGGCGTCGTGCTGGGCGTGCTCCACCCGGCGCAGCAGGCGGGTCAGCACCTCACCGAGGGCGCCGCGCTCCTCCTGGGAGAGGTCCTGGAGCAGGTCCTCCTCGAAGACGGTGGCGAGGCGCATGGCCTCCAGCCACTTCTCGCGACCCTCGGTGGTCAGCTCGACGATGACCCGTACGCGGTTGGACTCGTCGCGCTCCCTGGTGACCAGGCCCTCGGTCACCATGCGGTCGATGCGGTGCGTCATCGCCGCCGGGGTGAGGCCGAGGCGCTTGGCGAGGTCGCTCGGGCCCAGTCGGTAGGGGGCACCGGACAGGACGAGGGCCTTGAGGACCTCCCACTCGGCGTTGCTTATGCCGAGGTTGGCGGTCTGGCGGCCGTACGCGACGTTCATGCGGCGGTTCAGGCGGCCGAGCGCCGAGACGATCTTCTCGACCTGCGGGTCGAGGTCCTGGAACTCGCGCTGGTAGGCCGCGATCTGTTCCTCGAGCGTCGGCTCGCCGACGCGGGGGGTGTCACCCATGCCCGAAGTATGGCACGCACCTGCTTGGCATCGAAGTCCTTCGAGATGTACTGTTTAGCTTCGAACTTTAGCTTCGAAGTCTTCACGTCTAACTCCTGAGGCAGACGTAGGGCTTCCGCACCAAGGGCAGGTGAAAGTGACCAGGGCGATGGGCGCGGAGATGCGCCGGATCCACGTGGGCAACGCACTCAGCGCGTTCGGCCTCGGCTTTACCGTCCCCTACCTGTACGTCTACGTGGCGCAGGTACGGGATCTCGGTGCCATGACGGCGAGTCTCGTACTCGCCGTCTTCGCCGTGGCCGCGCTGGTCGTGCTGCCCTTCGCCGGACGGGCCATCGTCCGGCGGGGCCCGCTGCCGGTGCTGCTGGTCGCCCTGGTCACCGCAGCCCTGGGAGCACTGAGCCTCGGGCTCTCGGGCAGCCCCACCACCGTGCTGCTGTCCGCTGCGGCGCTCGGCGCCGGGCAGGCCGTCATGCAGCCGGCGCTCGCGACGATGATCGTGGACTGCTCCTCCGCCGAGACGCGGTCACGTGCCTTCGCCACCCAGTTCTTCCTGCAGAACCTCGGTCTCGGCGTCGGCGGACTCATCGGCGGGCACCTCGTCGACATCACCCGGGCCGGTTCGTTCACGCTGCTCTTCTCGATCGAGGCGGCGATGTTCCTGCTGCTCGTCGTCGTGATGTCGAGCGTCCGGATGCCGCGCTCGCCGAAGATCGAGGACGTGCCGGGCCGGAGCGGCGGCGGCTGGCGGCAGCTCCTCGGCAACCGGGCCATGGTGCAGCTCTGCGTGCTGGGCTTCGTGCTCTTCTTCGCCTGCTACGGGCAGTTCGAGTCGGGGCTGAGCGCGTACGGCGTCGAGGCCGCCGGCATCTCCACGTCCGCGCTCGGTACCGCGCTCGCCGCCAACACCGCGATGATCGTCGTCGCGCAGTTCGCCGTCCTGAAGTTCGTCGAGCGGCGCAAGCGGTCCCGGGTGATCGCCGCCGTGGGTCTGATCTGGGCGCTCGCCTGGGTCGTCGCCGGGTACGCGGGGCTCGGGCACGGCAGCCAGGCCATGGCGACCGCCGCGTTCGTGTCGACGTACGCGCTGTTCGGGCTGGGCGAGGCGATGCTGTCGCCGACCGTGGCCCCGCTGGTCGCCGACCTGGCGCCGAGCGGGATGGCGGGCCAGTACAACTCGGCCTTCGCCCTGGTGAAGCAGCTGGCTCTCGCGGTCGGTCCGGCGGTGGGCGGCCCGATGGGTGCCTCGCTGCACGCCCCGTACATCGTGACGTTCCTGCTGTTCTCGCTGGGCATCACCTTCCTGGCCGTGCGGCTCGGGCGGCAGCTCACTCCCGCGCAGAACCAGCCGTCGCTGGCCGGCAGCCGGGTCGTGGCCCGGGGCACGGCCCCGGTGGAACAGGTCACGACCGCGGCCTGACCGGCGGGCGGTACCGGACGGCGACGGCCGCCACCACGGGATGTGGTGGCGGCCGTCGCGTGTGTCGATGGACCGCGGTGACCAGGGCCGAGGCGAAGGGGAGGGTCGTGGTGCCGTCCGCTGCCGTGTGCTCCGACCGGATGGCCCGCGCTCTGCCGGTAGCCGGGCCGTCCGCTGCCGGTGGCCGGCCTCAGGTGGGGCGGGGCAGGGCGAACTCGCACCACACGGCCTTGCCGCCGCCCGGGGTGCGGCGCGAGCCCCAGTTGGAGGTGATCGTGGCGACGATCGCGATGCCGCGGCCCGACTCGTCGGCGGCCTCGGCCCGGCGGCGGCGCGGCAGGTGGTCGTCGCCGTCGGTGACCTCGATGATCAGCCGGCGGTCCGTGCGGCGGAGCCTGAGGCGCATGGGCGGGGTGCCGTGCTGGAGGGAGTTGGCGACCAGTTCGCTGGCGGCCAGCACGCCCAGGTCGTGCAGATCGGCGGGGAAGCGCCAGCTCGTGAGGACGCCGGAGGCGAAGGCACGCGCGCGAGGGGCCGCCTCCACACCGCCGAGCAGTTCCAGGGCCGCGTTGCGGAACAGCTCGCGGTCGGCGCCCGTACGGGCCGGGTGCTGGAGGACGAGCACGGCCACGTCGTCGTCGTGGTCGGCCTTGACCCCGGCCGAGCGGACCAGCCGGTCGCAGACGACCTGGGGCGTGCCGGTGGCGCCGGCGAGGGCCCTCTCCAGCGACGCGATGCCCTCGTCCAGGTCCTCGTCGCGGCGCTCGACCAGTCCGTCGGTGTAGAGGACGGCGGTGGAGCCCGGACCGAGGGGCACCGAGCCCGAGGAGTGCATCCAGCCGCCCGTGCCGAGCGGGGGGCCGGTGGGCTCGTCCGCGCGCAGGACGTTGCCGCTCTCGTCGCGCACGAGGATCGGGAGGTGGCCCGCGGAGGCGTACACCAGCCGGCCCTCGTTCGGGTCGTGGACCGCGTACGCGCAGGTGGCGATCTGGTTGGCGTCGATCTCCATGGCGAGGCCGTCCAGGAGCTGGAGGACCTCGTGCGGGGGCAGGTCCAGGCGGGCGTACGCGCGCACGGCCGTCCGGAGCTGGCCCATGACGGCCGCCGCCCGGACCCCGCGGCCCATGACGTCGCCGATCACGAGCGCGGTGCGTCCGCCGCCCAGGGTGATGACGTCGTACCAGTCGCCGCCGACCGCGGTCTCCGTGCCGCCGGGCAGATAGGTGGCCGCGACCCGCAGGTCGTCGGGCTCCTCCAGCTCCTGCGGCAGCAGGGAGCGCTGGAGGGTGACGGCGGTCTCGCGCTGGCGGCGCTCGCTGGCCCGCAGCCGCTCGGCGGCCTCGGCGTGGTCGGTGACGTCCGCGGCGAAGATCAGCACGCCGCCCTCCCCTGAGGCGGGCTCGACCTCGACGGGGGTGCAGGTGAACGTGTACGAGCGGCCGCCGGGTGCCTTGCGGGACTTGACCGTGCGCGGCTTGGCGCTGCGCAGGACCTGGTCGAGGAGGGGCAGCAGCCCGACCTCGGCCAGCTCGGGCAGCGCGTCGCGCGCGGGCTCGCCGGGCGGGCGCACGCCGAAGGCCGCCACATAGGCGTCGTTCACGTAGGAGAGGCGGTGGTCCGGGCCGTGGACGAGGGCGACCAGGGCCGGGATGCGGTCGAGGACCTCGCGGACCGGCAGCTCGTCCACCGCGGGGGCGGGCGGGCCCGCGTCGGTCGGCCGCTCGACCCGGGCCGCGGGCACGGAGCTCTCCGGGGCGGACCCCGTCGGCGAACCGTCGGTCCGCGCTGCGGCGCGGCGCTGCGTTCCGGGGAGCCGGGCGCTCCAGCGCGTGAAGTTCACTGTGGGACAGGCCTCGTGGGATGTGAAGGGCGAGCGGTCGGCCCGCCCATGGTCGTGGACCAGTGTGTCCGACCGGACCGACATCCGTCAGACGTCGGCCCCGCCGCTGTAGTTCCTGGATCCGGTCAGGAGGACCCCTTCGGGTCCTGAGGAGGTTTTCCACCGGCCGCGAGTTCGAACTCCGCACGTGGGTGTTCGAGCGATCCGAGGGAGACGATCTCCCGCTTGAAGAGCCCCGACAGGGTCCATTCGGCGAGTACGCGGGCCTTGCGGTTGAAGGTGGGCACGCGGCTGAGGTGGTAGACGCGGTGCATGAACCAGGCAGGGTAGCCCCTCAGCTTGCGTCCGTAGACGTGGGCGACGCCTTTGTGGAGCCCCAGGGAGGCGACCGAGCCGACGTACTGGTGGGAGTACGTCTCCAGGGGCTCGCCGCGCAGGGAGTGGGCGATGTTGTCGCCGAGGACCTTGGCCTGGCGCACGGCGTGCTGCGCGTTGGGCGCGGTCTCCGTGCCCGGCCGCTGCGCGGTGACGTCGGGGACCGCGGCCGCGTCGCCCGCGGCCCACGCGTGCGTCACGCCGTCCACGGTCAGCTCGGCGGTGCACCGGAGCCTGCCGCGCTCGTTGAGGGGCAGGTCGGTGGAGGCGAGCAGCGGGTGCGGTTTCACGCCCGCGGTCCACACGACCGTACGGGTCGGGAAGCGCGCCCCGTCGCTGAGGACGGCGACCCGGTCCGCGCACGAGTCGAGGCGTGTCTTCAGGCGGACGTCGATGTTGCGGCGGCGCAGCTGGGTGACGGTGTACCTGCCCATCTCCTCGCCGACCTCGGGCAGGATGCGGTCCGAGGCCTCCACGAGGATCCACTTCATGTCCGCGGGCTTGATGTTGTGGTAGTACCGCGCGGCGTAGCGGGCCATGTCCTCCAGCTCGCCGAGGGCCTCCACACCGGCGTAGCCGCCGCCCACGAAGACGTAGGTCAGGGCGGCGTCGCGGATCGCGGGGTCGCGGGTGGAGGAGGCGATGTCCATCTGCTCGATGACGTGGTTGCGCAGGCCGATGGCCTCCTCGACCGTCTTGAAGCCGATGGCGAACTCGGCGAGCCCGGGGACGGGCAGGGTGCGCGAGATCGAGCCGGGGGCCAGCACCAGTTCGTCGTAGGTGAGCTGCTCGGGGCCGGTGCCCTCCTCGTCGGTGGCGAGGGTGGTGAGGGTCGCGGTGCGCTTGGCGTGGTCGATGGACTCCACCTCACCGATGACGACCCGGCAGCGGTCCAGGACGCGGCGCAGGGGCACGACGACGTGGCGGGGGGAGATCGAGCCCGCCGCCGCCTCCGGCAGGAACGGCTGATAGGTCATGTACGGATCGGGCGAGACCACGACGATCTCCACGTCACCCCGTCTGAGCTCGGGTTTGAGCTTCCGCTGGAGACGCAGGGCGGTGTACATGCCGACGTAGCCGCCGCCGACGACGAGAATGCGCGCGCGTTCCTTCACTCACCCATGACGCACCGGCAGCCGGAGTTTGTCCACAGGCCCGTCAATTTGTGTGCCCGGCCGCCTGAGACGCGCAGGCATGGCCGATTTGCCGTGGTGCGGGAGAGATGCGCAGGTCAGAGGGGGTGATCGGGGTGATGTGAGGGGGTATGACCGGGACGTATCCGGCCCGTACTCCGATCGGGGGGCGCTCTGTGCGGAACCTGCCCCTTCTGAATTGACCCCCACTCAACTATGTTCGTGTGTCATCGGGGTGTAGGGGGATGCACTCGACGGGTCCGCACGGCGGGGCCGTGCGACGAATGCTGTTCCGCTCGCTCCGGCTGTCGATGGCGGGGAGAGTCTCCGGGGGGAGACGTCATTACCGGGGGAACAGATATGCACATTCAGGACTCTCATTGGTCTTCCGCGTCCGCCGTCCCATCGGGCGGCGCGGTCGGTGCGGCGGCGGGGAACGGACGTGGCGCGGGGGACTCGCGCACGACGCCGCTGCGCGTGGACGCACAGCGCAATCTGGAGCACGTACTGCGTGCCGCACGTGAGGTCTTCGGCGAGCTGGGCTACGGCGCGCCGATGGAGGACGTGGCGCGTCGCGCGCGGGTCGGTGTCGGCACGGTGTACCGGCGCTTCCCGAGCAAGGACGTCCTGGTCCGGCGGATAGCCGAGGAGGAGACCTCCCGGCTGACGGACCAGGCGCGTTCCGCGCTCGGCCAGGAGGACGAACCGTGGTCGGCACTGTCGCGCTTCCTGCGGACGTCGGTGGCATCGGGCGCCGGGCGGCTGCTGCCGCCGCAGGTGCTGCGGGTGGGCGTCGGCGACGAGGGGGCCGAGCACGCGGGCTCCGACGGGGCGAGGGTCCCCCAGCAGCGGTCCCAGCCGGGTTCGCCCGAGTTGCGGCTCGTGGAGCAGCGTCCCGCTCCCGCGCAGGAGTCCGTGGCGGGTGCCGCGGACGACGACGCGGGCGCGGCGCAGTTGCTGGAGGTCGTGGGCCGGCTCGTGGACCGGGCGCGCGCGGCGGGCGAGCTGCGGGCGGACGTGACCGTGGCGGACGTCCTGCTGGTGATCGCCACGGCGGCGCCCTCCCTGCCGGACGCCGCGCAGCAGGCGGCGGCCTCGGCTCGACTGCTGGACATCCTGCTGGAGGGACTGCGGTCCCGTCCGGTGTGAGACGCCCGGGCGCGGGTGCTCCTCGGCCCGCGTACGGGTGCCACCGGCCACGCCCTCGCACGCCCGTGTGCGGGTGCCACCGGCCGCGCCCGGGTTCGCTGCCGCGAACCCGCGGCGTTTCGCGCTGTCCTCGTCCCGTCCCGCCCCGCGCCCAGGGGCCGTTGAGCGGCCTTTCCCGCAACTTCCTTGCGCAAAAGGCCGATTGAGCCTTCCCGATCGGGTGAACGACCAAGCCCCCGTTCGGCAAAACCCCACGGACGAGTGGTTCAACCGTTTCTCCGGGTAACGGCAACGGGCGCGTGTGGCACGCTGGCCCGGTGTTGGGGTCCGAGGGTGCAGGCGGGGGCATTCCGCGATGAGTGGTGACGGCCGGGACGAGTCGCTCGGTGACGGTGGGGCGGAGTCCGATGGTCCGCCGTCGCCGCAGGTGCCGAGCCAGGGAGGGCCGTCGCGGGACTTCGCTCCCCGGGGCCCCGGGGAGGCGCCTTCGGCGGGTTCCGCGCCCGACGAGAGCGTTCCGGCGCAGCGCGAGCGGCGCGACAGCGGCGTCCTGCCGCCCCCGCGCGAGCTGCCGCCGCGCGACCCCTCCACGGCCGAACTGCCGTCGTTCGGCGGGCTGTCGGACGACACCCCGCCGTCCCGGGTCCCCTCGTCACGACGACCGGCGTCCGATCCACCGGCGGCGCACCCACCGGTCGGCGTCCCCTCGCCTTCGGGCCTTACGCCTTCGGGCCTTACGCCTTCGGGCCCTGCGCCCTCCGATCTGCCGCCCTCCGACTCCGAGCTGATCGGGCGGATGCGGGCGGGCGACGACACGGCGTACGAGGAGCTGTTCAGGCGCCACGCGGACGCCGTCCGCAGATACGCGCGGACCTGCTGCCGGGACGCGCACACCGCGGACGACCTCACCGCCGAGGTCTTCGCCCGGGTGCTCCAGGCCGTGCGCGGCGGGAGCGGACCCGAACACGCCGTACGCGCCTATCTGCTGACGACCGTGCGGCGGGTGGCGGCGCACTGGACCAGGTCGGCGCGGCGCGAGCAACTGGTCGACGACTTCGCCGTGTTCGCGGCGCAGGCCGCGCGCGGCTCGGAGACGTCCGACGACACCGGTCCGCTGGGTTCCTTCGGAGCGGGGCTCGACCAGGGCGCCGACGTACGGGCGATGCACGAGGCCGAGCAGTCGATGGCCATGCGGGCCTTCCGCTCGCTGCCGGAGCGCTGGCAGGCCGTGCTGTGGCACACGGAGGTCGAGGACGAGTCGCCGAGCGAGGTCGCCACGCTCTTCGGGCTCGACGCCAACGGCACCCGGGTGCTCGCCAGCCGGGCCCGCGAAGGGCTCAAGCAGGCCTACCTCCAGGCCCATGTGAGCAGCACGCTCACCACGGACGAGGAGTGCGCGCGGTACGCGGACCGGCTCGGCGCGTACGCGCGCGGCGGGCTGCGCACCCGCGCCGAGCGCGGGCTGCGGAAGCATCTGGAGGAGTGCGCCCGGTGCCGGCTGGCGGCGGGCCAGATCAAGGAGGTCGCCGGCGGGATTCCGGCGGTCGTGCCGGTCGCCGTCATCGGCTGGTTCGGCGCCGCCGGCTACGCGAAGGTGGCCGCGCTCGTCGCCGGTGGAGCCGGTGCGGGTGCCGCCGGGGTGGCCGGGGCCGCGTCGGCGGCCGGTGGCGCGGGCGGTTCGGCGGGAGGCTCCGCGGGCGGTGGAGCCGCCGCCGAGGGGCTCGGCGCGCCGGTGAAGGCGGGGGTCGCGGCGGGGGTCGTCGCGGTGGCCGCCGCCGTGGTCGCCCTCGCGCTGGTGGGGGACGACTCCCCGGCGAAAAGGCCGGTGGCGGGGCCGCCCGCGTCCGCGCCCGCCGTCGAACCGCGTGTGCCCTCGCCGCCGCCCGAGCCGTCACCGGCCCCTGACCCGCCGAGGACCCGCCCCGCGCCCGACCCGGTGCCTGCGGCGGCCGCCCCGTCGCCGACCGCCGCTCCGCGCCCGCCGGGGAAGCCCGCGCCCACGCCCTCCGGGAAGCCGGCCCCGAAGCCGCCGGCCGCGCCGAGGCCGGAGCCCCCGGCGGAGCCCGACCCCTCCCCGGCCCCGCCGACTCCGCCGCCCCCCGCGGCCCCGGAGGTCTACCAGTGGAACCGGCTGGACTACGACCTCACCGGCGACGGCAGCGGTCCTGAGATGCGCCTCGCCGGGAGCAGTTGGGTCTGGCAGCGCTGGGGCCTGTCGATCGGCGGCGCACGGTACGCGAACGGGGTGACCGTGCACGGCACGTCGTCGGTCACCGTCGACCTCAACCGCCCCTGCTCCTCGTACGACGCGATGGTCGGTGTCGACGACCTGATGCTGGGGATCGGCCGGGTGCGGTTCTCCGTGTACGCGGACGGGGGCCGGGTGTGGCGGTCCGAGCCGGTACGGGCCGGGCGGGCCGCGGTGCCGGTGCATGTGGACCTGACGGGCCGCAGCACGATCCGGCTCGTCGTGGAGCCGCTGTCGCCCCTCGGTTCGACGGCCCTCGCCGACTGGGCGGACTCGCGCTTCCGGTGCGGGTGAGCCGCCCCGCCGGGACACGGGCTCCCGGCGGGCGGACTCCGGTGACGGATGCCGCCGGTGGGCCCCCGCGTCGCGCAGGGAGCTCGGCCGACCGCCCCGGACGCACGGGGTCCGCGCGCCGACCCTCACGGACGTACGGCCCGCGCGCCGACCCTCACGGACGCACGGCCCGCGCGCCGACCCTCACGGACGTGCGGGAGCCGTGCCGGGCCCGCCAGGACGCAGAGGTCCGGCGGACGCACGCACGTGACGGGGCTGCCGATCGGCCCCGCGTTGCGCAGCGGGCCCGGCCGACCACTCCGGACGTGCGGGAACCGCGCGCCGACCCTCACGGACGTACGGAGGCCGCCGGTGGGGTCCGTCAATCGCGGGGCGCGGACCCGGTTCCGGCTTCCACCGCCGCCAGGGCGAGTTCGCACAGGACGCCGTCGGGCCCGAGGGAGCTTCCGGTGGACGACTCGGTGTCGAAGGCCCGCCGGCCCAGCGCGGCCAGCGCCTCGGCCTCGATGCGCTCCAGTTCCGTGCGCTCGGGCAGGGGGCGGGGATGGCCGCCGCGCCAGCGGGACCCCGCGGCCAGCAGCCGTACCACGCGGACATGGTCGCCCAGGTCGGCCAGTATCCGAGCCGCCCGCTCGGCCAGCGCGGCGACGACCACTTCGGCGCACCGGCCCTCCGCGGCCTCGCGCAGGGTGTCAGCCAGTTTGCCGAGGCCCGGCAGCAGCCCCGACTCGGTCGTGGTGAGGACCGCGTCGATGCCGTTCAGCGCGGCGATGAACTGCGGGGGCGGGGTCCCCCGGAGCGTCTCCGCGCGGGCCGCCTCGCAGAGTTCGCGCGCCCTGACGGGATCGTCGTCGTCCAGGGCCATCTGGGAGCGGACCAGCAGGACGAACGCCCGCGTGTCCGGCACGTTGTGGCGGTCGGCCGCCGCGGTGGCCTCGTCCAGCGCGTCGAGGGCAGCGGCCCGGTCCCCCACGCGGTAGGCGATCTCGCCGAGGCGGGCGATGAAGAACGGCGCCTCCGCGTACGCGCCCACCTCGTACGCCAGCCGCAGGGCCTCCTCGAACTCCCCCTTCGCCTCGTCGAAACGGCTGCGCGCCATCGCGGCCTCGCCGCCCAGGCTGCACACCTGGGCCCTCATCCAGCGGTCGCCCGAGCGCCGGGAGAAGTCGCGCAGTTCGGCGATGGCCTCGTCGATGCCCTCCATGCCGCCCGGGGTGTCCACCGTCGCGTGCGTACGGAACAGCAGGGCGGCGCCGGTCTCCCAGTCGCCGCCGTGGACACGGCAGTTGGCGAGCGAGGCGTCCATGATCGGGCGGATGTCGTCCGTGTTGCCGAGCACGAACGCGGTCATGGGCCAGAGGATGCCCGGGAAGGCCGCCGCGAGCGGGCCGCCCGCCGCCAGCTCGTCACGGACCCGGCGTACGTATTCGAGGGTCCGCTCGCCCTTGAGCCGCTCCGGGTCGATCTCCACCACCAGGAACAGGTGCAGCAGGCGCAGTTCGATCCGGAGCCCGTGCCGGGGATGGTCCCGCTCGGCCTCCGGATCGGCGAGGTAGGCCGCGACCGGGTCGACGCCGTCGAGCCACCCCATGTCCCGGGCCGGGGGCACGGGCTGCGTGGCGCGGCCCCCGGCGGCCGGCTGCGGCAGCGCGTCGAGCGCCGCGCCCAGCCGCAGTACGCGATCGGTCCAGGTCGCGCCCTCCCGGCGGAAGTTGCGCAGCCACCAGAACCAGCCCATGGCGAGGACCATGGCGGCCGCCTCCGGCTCGTCGGCGGCCAGCAGGCTGCGCCGCAGGGCGGCCCGGATGTTGTCCATGTCGGTCTCCAGGCGGTCGATCCACCGGAGTTGGTCCGCGGACCGCAGGAGGGGATCGGCCCTCTCGACCAGCCCGCGCACCCAGGCTCGATGTCTGCGCTCGGCCGCGGCCAGCGGACCCGGTGTCTCCGCGGCCCGCTCGGAGGCGTACTCGTGGATCGTCTCCAGCAGCCGGTAGCGCATCCCGCCGAACCCGCTCCGGGGCGGCTCCGCGACGACGAGGGACTTGTCGACGAGCGCCCCGACGATCTCGGCGACCCGGCCCGTGCAGACTGCTTCGGCCCCCTCCAGGTCCCAGCCGCCCGCGAAGACGGAGACCTCCCGCAGCACGGTCCGCTCCGGGGCGTCGAGCAGGTCCCAGGACCAGTCGACGACCGCTCGCAGGGTCTGCTGACGGGGCAGTGCCGTGCGGCTTCCCGAGGTGAGCAGGCGGAAGCGGTCGTCGAGCCGGTCGGCGATCTGGCGCGGTGTGAGCAGCCGCAGCCGGGCCGCGGCCAGTTCGATGGCGAGCGGCAGCCCGTCGAGGCGGCGGCAGATCTCGGCCACCGCCTCGGGGTCCCGGGCGGCGTCGGCGTCCGGGCGCACCGCGGCCGCGCGTTCCGTGAACAAGCGCCGGGCCGGGTCCGGGAGCAGGGGTTCGACGGGGCGGACGGTCTCGCCGGGAACGCCCAGTGGTTCGCGGCTGGTGGCGAGGATCGTCAGTCCCGGGCAGTGGGTCAGCAGGGTCTCGGCGAGCTCGGCGGCGGCTTCGACGACGTGCTCGCAGTTGTCCAGGATCAGGAGCCGGTCGTGCTGGGCGCAGTCCTCGATGAGCAGGGCGACCGGATCGTCCTGCTGTGCCGTCATCTCGTGGGCCAGCAGCAGGGTCTCGCGCAGCCCGAGGGCGCTGACCACCGCGCCGGGCACCGCCTCCGGCCGGTCCAGCGGGGCGAGTTCGGCCAGCCAGGCCTGCGGGAGTCCCGCCGCGGCCTCCTCGGCGAGCCGGGTCTTCCCCGAGCCGCCCGGTCCGGTGAGGGTGACGAGCCGGGCGCTGCGCAGTTCCGCGCGGATCGCTTCCAGTTCGGGCTCCCGGCCCACGAAGGAGTTGAGCCGGGGCCGGAGATTGCCGGACCGCCCGGCCGCCGGGTTCGTCGCGGCGTACGGGCCGGGACCCGGGCCCGGCGGTACGGGAGCGGCGTACGGGCCCAAAGGCGCGTGCCGGTCCCGGAGCGGCTGCGGACCGGGCTCCCGGCCTTCCGGTGCGGGAGCCGCGTACGGGCCCGGTGGCGGGGGCGGCGGCGCGAGCAGTTCGGCGTGCAGGGACCGCAGTTCGGGCCCGGGGTCCGTGCCGAGGCCCTCCGCCAGGGCTCGGCGTGCCGTCCCGAAGGCCGCCAGCGCGTCGGCGGGGCGGCCGGTGTCGCGCAGGGCCCTGATCAGCAGGGCGTGGAGCGGTTCGTCGTACGGACGGGCCCCGGTGAGTTCCGTCAGCTCCGGTACGGCTTCGCGGGCGCGGCCGGTGCGCAGGTCGGCCTCCACGCGCGCGCGGACCGCCTCCTCGCGCAGCGACTCCGGGCGGGCGGCGGCCGTGGCGCGGTCGGGGAGGTCGGCGAGGGCGGGGCCCTGCCACAGCGCGAGCGCCTCGCGCAGCGTGCGGGCCGCGGCGGCGGGGTCCTCGGCCAGCCTCTCGCGGCCCTCCCGCACGAGCCGCTCGAAGACGAACAGGTCGACGTCGTCGGGCCCGGCGTCGAGACGGTACCCGCCGGGCCCGGAGGCGATCGCGTGTCTGCCGAGGGCCCGCCGCAGCCGGCCGACGAGTGCCTGGAGGGCGGCGGGGGCGTCCTGCGGGGGCCGGTCCGGCCAGACCTCGCCGATGAGGGTCTCCGGGGACGCCGTGCGGGGTGCGTGCAGGGCCAGCGCCGTCAGCAGCGCGCGCAGACGGGCTCCGCCCAGGGGTATGTCGTCGCCGTGGTCGTCCGTCGCCCGGGTCGTGCCGAGGATTCTGTAGCGCACCGGACCATTCTCCCCGCTGCGCGCGCCGGGACCGCGCCATCACGCCCCGACCGCCGCCGGGAACCCCGCGGCCCGGCACCCGCCCCGCCGCGCCGCAGGTCCGCCGGCCCGGCCCGGGCGCACCACGGGTCCGGCGCCCGGCTCGAGGGCACCACGGGTCCGGCACCCGGCTTCGGGTCCGCAGTCCGGCTCGGGGCGCACCCCGGCTCCGGCTCCGACACCCCGCCGAGGGCCGCCCACCGGCCCGTCACTCCACCACGCGCCGCCCGTCACTCCACCGCTCGCCGCCGGCCGCCGCCCCGCAGCTGGCAGCCGGCCCGCTGCCGGCCGCCGGCCGCTCGGCCACGGTCGCCGTGACCGGCCGGTTCGAGGGCCCCGGAGACCGCGGCCAGGGGCGACGGTCCGTTCCGTGACGGGCGGGCACCACGGCAGGTCGCTCGCTCCGGCATCCGCGCGCCGGGCGCCCTCATGCACTGCCGGGCGCCCCGACCGCGCCGCCGGAGCCCGTGGCCGACCGGGCCCCCGAGTCCCACCGGGTCCGGGCCCGACCGGGCGCAAGTCCCCGCCCGTACGCCCCGCCCAGCCAACCCGGGGACGCCCCGAGCCGCCGTACGGGAGCAGCCGTCACGACGCCCGCGGCCCGCACCGGACGCCTCGGGCGGCCGTACAGAAGCAGCCGTGCAGAAGCGGCCGTACAGGTGCCGCCATGGAGAAGCCGTCGCGTGGCGCGTCAGCCCCGTGACGCCCCCGCGCCCAGCGCGCCCCGCTGCGGCCGTATGCCCGCCGGGACGGCGCGCTGCCGGGCGGGGGTGCCCGTCCAGCAGGTGCCGCGGCGGTCCAGCAGGCGCCGGAGCCACAGTTCGAGGGAGACGATGTCGGCGAGGCCCTCCAGGGGCAGGGGTTCGCCGTCGGCGGCGGCCCGCAGCGCCTTGCGTACGACGCGGGCCTCGACCAGGCCCGCCTGGGCGAGCAGGGGCGTGTCGAAGAGGACCACCAGGTCGTCCACGGCGACCCGCAGTCCCGTACGGGCGGCGGCGTTGGAGGACGCGTGCGAGGGCGCGCCCCAGCCCGGCGGGAGATCGGTGACGCCGGCGCCCTCCAGGACCGTGCGCAGGATCGCGGCCCGCGCGCCGGGCCGGACCCGCAGCGCCTCCGGCAGCGCGCGGCAGGCGCGGACGACCTGGTTGTCGAGGAAGGGGGCGTGCAGGCGCTGGAAGCGGACCTCGGCGGCCTGCTCCAGGACACGGAGGTCGGTGGCGTGCCGGGCGAGGGCGGAACGGGCGCGGAAGTCGCCGGGGCGCTGCCCCGGACCGATGCCCGCCCGGCTCGTCGCACCGGTCAGGCGAACCGATACTTCAGCGAGGGCCTCACCGGTCAGCCAACGCGCGGCGGGCCCGGGTCTCGCCCACGCGAGGGCTGCGAGCGAGGCGCCCACGGCGCCGCCCGGCTCGTCGAACCGCCTGCTCAGCAGCCGGTCCGCGAGTCCCTGGACTCCGACGAGGTAGGGGGTGCGGGCCAGCTTGCGGGCCGCTCCGTACACGCGCGCGGGGACCATGACCGATCCGTCGGCCTTCGCCAGGGCGGCGACGGGACGCACCAGGTGCCGTCGTTTGCGGTCCATCAGCAGGTCGGCGAGGCGGGCCGGGTGGGCGTCCAGGACCTGCCGGGCGCCGTACCCCGTGAAGTGGTCCGCGCTGCCCGAGGCGAGCCGGGCGCGGTGGCGGGCGGCCGTCACCAGGGAGGCGGCCGGCTCGTCCGTCAGCGGGCCCTCCAGCTCGGCGTACGGGAGGACCTCCTCGCCGCCCGCGACGACCACGTGGTGCAGGCGGGGGTTGGCCGCGAGTGTGCCGGCCCGCTCCAGTTCCGCCTCCCGCCCCCGCACCGCGAGGTCGTTGAAGGTGACCGCGAGCAGGCGTTCACCGGCTCCCGTGCCGTGCCCGAGGACGGTGCCGGGTGCCCCCGGGAGTCCGGCGGCGAGCAGGGCGAGCGTGCCCGAGGCGGGTCCGCCGGAGAGGTCGGCCCCGATGCCGGGCACGGGCGTGCCGCGCGCGGCCCGTCGTTCGGCCGGCCCCATGCCGGGGACGGGACCGGGGTCGACGTCCGTACCGGGTACGTGCCGGGGCGCGGCGAGGCGGGCGCGGACGGCGTCCACCAGGGCGTCGCGGACGGCGTCGACCGCCCGGTCGGGATCGGCGGCGGGCGCGGCGACGGCGAGGGAGGCCACCTGTTCGTACCCGGCGATCTCTCGGGCTCCGGCGCGCAGGATCAGGGCATGGCCGGGCGGGATGCGCCGTACGCCCTCGTAGGGAGTCGAGTCGTGGAGCGCGGCGGGTACGTCCGGCGCCGCGAGCAGGGCCGCGAGGTGCCCGAAGTCGAGGTTCGCCTCGATGAGGTCGGCGAGCGGCAGCGCGGCGGTCGCGTAGGCCGTGCCGCCGGCCCACGGGGTGTGGAACACGGGCCGGGCGCCCGCCAGGTCGCCGCAGACCATGAGCCTGCGGCCCACCTGGACGACGGCCGTGTAACTGCCCGACCAGGCCGTCAGGTGCCGGAGTGCCCCGCCCCGGGCGGCGAACAGGCCGACCCGCAGCTCCTCGTCGGAGGCGCCGCAGGTGCCGAGGACCGCGATGCGGTTCTGGGCGTCGGCCTTGACCACCCGGACCTCGTCGGGGCGCCAGTCGCCGACCGCCCACAGCGGATCCGGGTCGCCCCACAGGAGTTGGGAGCCGACCGGGTGCACCGTCTCACCGTCGCCGCCGGTGGCTCCCGCCGATCCGATCCCGGGCGCGCGCGTGGAGGTGCTGCTCCATCCCACCAACCATCGCATCGCCGCCTCCACGGGCTGTGGACAACCAGTGCACCGTACGAACGGTCCCCATGCTGTCACGAAGAAGGGGCGCGGGAGAGCCGGTGGGGCCGCTTGTGCTCCCCCGGGTGCGCCCCTGGTGAGATGCCCGCGTGGAGGCGAACGCACGCACGGCACAAGGGAGTCGCCCGGAATTCGTCCGGCCGCTACGACGCGAATGCGCCCCCGGCACGCTCCCCAAAAACACCCAACGCGCCCTCAAGTGCCATGGTGAGGGGGATATTCGACCTCGGAACGAGGGGGCGGAATTCAGCCAATTCGGCGATGACCGGGCAGGCCCGCACACGCTCCGTACAGGCCGTGCGCAACGCACAGTCCGGGAGGCGGACTCCGCCTCCCGGACCGGTCCGCCGCCCGCGGGGATGTAGGCGGCGGTGTCCCCCAGCCCACTGGATCCAGTACAGCGGGCCGACCCACGCGTCATCCATGGAAGCGCTCCCCGGGTGGCCGGAGAAGAGCGCACGGGCGGGCGCACGGCCACACACCGGGAGCACGGTGCGACGCTGCGTGCTTGCCCCCGGACCACAATCCCGCCATCCGGAACAATGCCCCTTAACGCTTGGGATGCGGCGAACTACCCTGTGTTTGCCTGTGTTTTCGCGGGAGGCATATTCCTCAGGGCTCGGCCACGTGCTTTTGCGGCCGGAGTTGTGGGGGTCTGCACCCGGGAGGACTCAGCACGAATGCCGCGTGGTCGACCCCACGCGGCAGCCGTCTGTGTCGAGGGGTGGCGCATGTCCAGGGAGCAACGCGGGCCGAACGAGAAACTCGGCGCCGTTCTCGCCCTCGCGGGAATCAGCAACGCAGGACTCGCGCGACGCGTCAACGACCTCGGCGCACAACGCGGGTTGACTCTTCGCTACGACAAGACGTCGGTGGCGCGCTGGGTGTCGAAGGGCATGGTGCCGCAGGGCGCCGCGCCGCATCTCATCGCCGCCGCCATCGGCCAGAAGCTCGGCCGCCCCGTGCCGCTCCACGAGATCGGCCTGGCGGACGCGGATCCGGCGCCGGAGGTGGGCCTCGCCTTCCCCCGGGACGTGGGGCAGGCCGTGCGCTCGGCGACCGAGCTGTACCGGCTCGACCTCGCGGGGCGCCGGGCCGGCTCCGGCGGCATCTGGCAGTCGCTCGCGGGATCGTTCGCGGTCAGCGCGTACGCGACACCCGCGTCCCGCTGGCTGATAACCCCGGCCGACAGTTCGGTGGCGCGCGACGCGAACCCGGCGGAGGGCTCGGGAGCGACACTGAAGGTCGGCCACAGCGACGTGCAGAAGCTGCGCGAGGCCGCCGAGGACGCCAGGCGCTGGGACTCCAAGTACGGCGGCGGCGACTGGCGTTCGTCCATGGTGCCCGAGTGCTTACGGGTCGAGGCGGCGCCGCTGCTGCTCGGCTCGTACTCGGACGAGGTCGGCCGCGCGCTCTTCGGGGCGTCCGCCGAACTCACCCGCCTCGCGGGCTGGATGGCCTTCGACACGGGCCAGCAGGAGGCCGCCCAGCGGTACTACATCCAGGCGCTGCGCCTGGCGCGCGCGGCCGCCGACGTCCCCCTCGGGGGCTACGTCCTGGCCTCCATGTCCCTCCAGGCGACGTACCGGGGCTTCGGCGACGAGGGCGTCGACCTCGCGCAGGCCGCGCTGGAGCGCAACCGGGGACTGGCCACCGCCCGCACGATGAGCTTCTTCCGCCTCGTCGAGGCACGGGCCCACGCACGCGCGGGTGACGCCCACGCGGCCGGCGGCGCGCTCAAGGCGGCCGAGGGATGGCTGGAGCGGGCCCGTGACGGCGACCACGACCCGTCCTGGCTCGGCTTCTACTCGTACGACCGTTTCGCGGCCGACGCCGCGGAGTGCTACCGCGACCTCAAGGCTCCCCGGCAGGTCCGGCGCTTCACGGAGCAGGCCCTGTCGAAGCCGACGGAGGAGTTCGTACGCTCGCACGGGCTGCGTCTGGTGGTGTCGGCGGTCGCCGAGCTCGAGTCGGGCAACCTCGACGCGGCGTGCGAGCAGGGCGTGCGGGCGGTGGAGGTCGCCGGGCGCATCTCCTCGGCCCGCACCACCGAGTATGTGAAGGACCTCCTCCACCGGCTGGAGCCGTACGGCGACGAGCCGCGCGTGGTGGAGCTGCGGGAGCGTGCCCGGCCCCTGCTGATGGCACCCGCCTAGGCCGGAGCGCCCGCCCCGGGCCGGGGTCCGGGGCGGACAGGCGTTTCGGAGGCCCGGCACCCGTGCCGGGCCTCCGCCCGGGACCACCCGCCTCGCCGGCCCGCGGTGCGCCGGGTACGGGCCCCGACCCGGTTCGAGTGCGATGGTGGGAGCCGCGGCGGGAGCACCGGGCACGGCAGGCACTGCGGGCACGGCGAGCGCGGCAGGCACGCCGGGCCCGGTCGGCACGGCAGGCGCCGGACGCGGTCGCGGGTGGCCCGGGGCGCGGCCCCCCGCGACCGCTCGGCACATCTCGCGTCCACCGGGTTTGAGGGCGTTGTCAGTGGCGCAGTGCACTATCGAGTCGGGAGGTGGGACAGATGCGGCGGGAGGTCGCTCACGACTGCGACGTGCTGGTGATCGGCGGTGGCATCGTCGGCCTGTCGACGGCGTACGCGATCACGCGTGCGGCGCCGGGCACCCGGGTGACCGTGCTGGAGAAGGAGCCGGGTCCGGCCCGTCACCAGACGGGGCGCAACAGCGGGGTGATCCACAGCGGGATCTACTACCGGCCGGGTTCCCTGAAGGCGCGGTTCGCGGTGCGGGGAGCCGCCGAGATGGTCAAGTTCTGCACGGAGTACGGCATCGCGCACGCCGTCACCGGCAAGCTGATCGTCGCCACCGAGCGGTCCGAGCTGCCCCGGCTGCACGCGCTCGTGCAGCGCGGCCGGGAGAACGGCCTCCAGGTCAGGGAGCTGGGCGCCGCCCAGATCGGGGAGTACGAACCCGGGGTGCGCGGCCTGGCCGCCATCCATGTGGCGACGACGGGCGTGTGCGACTTCGCGGGTGTCGCGCGGCGGCTCGCCGAGGCCTCGGGGGCGGAGATCAGGTACGGGGCGAAGGTCGCGTACATCGACCGGCGTCCGGACCTCGGGGTCGCCGTCCGCACCTCCGACGGGGAGATCGTGCGCGGGCGCGCGCTGGTCAACTGCGCGGGACTCCAGTGCGACGGGATCGCCCGTCTCGCGGGAGACGACCCGGGAATGCGGATCGTCCCGTTCCGCGGCGAGTACTACACCCTGACCAGGCCCGGCCTGGTGAACGGCCTGGTGTATCCCGTGCCCGACCCGGCCTTCCCCTTCCTCGGCGTCCATCTGACCCGGGGCATCGACGGAAGCGTCCACGTCGGACCCAACGCGGTGCCGGCGCTGGCCCGCGAGGGCTACGACTGGCGGACCGTGCGCCCCCGCGAGCTCGGGGCGACCCTCGCCTGGCCCGGCTCCTGGCACATGGCCCGGCGGCACTGGCGGCAGGGCGGCGGCGAGGTGCGCCGCTCGCTGTCCAGGACGGCCTTCACACAGGCGGTCCGGCGACTGCTTCCCGCGGTGACCCCGGACGACCTGGTGCCGGCTGCCGCCGGGGTCCGCGCCCAGGCGGTGCTGCGCGACGGCACTCTGGTCGACGACTTCCTCATCAAGGAGGCGCCGCGCACGGTCCACGTGCTGAACGCCCCCTCTCCCGCGGCGACCGCGTCCCTGCCGATCGGCCGCGAGGTGGCCCGGCGGGCCCTCGCGATGCTCTCGCGCCCCTGACCGCGCCGGCACCCGTAGCGCCCGTGGGACCCGTGGGACCCGTAAAATCGCACGCACTGTGTCTGAGTCGCCCATCACCCCCGATGCCCGCCGCCGCCCCGACGACGCCTCCCCCGGTGCGTCCACGGCCTCCCGCCCCAAGGGCGAACCCCGCTTCCCGGACGGCCCTCGTCCCGATCCGGCCGGTTCGCACTTCGAGCGGCGGATCCGCAGCTTCCAGCCGCGGCGCAGCCGGGTGACCCAGGGCCAGTCGGACGCGCTCCGGCGCCTGTGGCCCAAGTGGGGGCTGGACATCGACGGGCAGCGCCCCCTCGACCTGGCCGAGTTGTTCGGTGCCGACGTCCCGGTCGTCCTGGAGATCGGGTTCGGCATGGGCGAGGCGACCGCGCAGATGGCCGCCGAGGACCCGGGCACGGGGATCCTCGCCGTCGACGTGCACACGCCCGGCCAGGGAAACCTGCTGAACCTCGCGGAGCGCGGCGGCCTGGCCAACATCCGCGTCGCCAACGGGGACGCGATCATCCTGCTGCGCGAGATGCTCGCCCCGGACTCCCTGTCCGGCCTGCGGGTCTACTTCCCGGACCCCTGGCCCAAGAAGCGCCACCACAAGCGGCGGCTGATCCAGCCGGAGTTCCTCACGCTCGCCGCGAGCCGCCTCGCACCCGGCGCGGTGCTGCACTGCGCGACGGACTGGGAGGAGTACGCCGAGGTCATGCTCGAAGTCCTCACCGCGCACCCCGACTTCGAGAACACGGTGCCGGACGGCGGCTATGCCCCGCGCCCGGCGTTCCGTCCCCTGACGCGTTTCGAGGGCCAGGGACTGGACAAGGGACACGTGGTGAACGATCTCCTGTTCCGCCGCGTACCCCACAGCGCCCCCTGAGGGCACGGGGAACCGCGGTCGCCCGGACGGGCGTTCGCACGCACCCGACCACGCGTGACACCCCCCACGTCGTCCCCGGACCGCGCGGAGCGCCGACGCACCGTCGCGGGCCGAACCCCTCCCTCGTTAGGGTCATTGCCATGGCCACCGGTCCCCCGTATCCACCACCCCCCGGCATACCCGCCGCAGGCGCGGCGCACTGGTGGCGGCGCAGGTGGGTGCGCTACGGCGCGCTGGTCACCCTGCTCGCCCTCTCCGGCCTGGTCATCCTCGCGATGGTCCGCGAACAGACCGGTACCGAGGGCTTCCTGGTGGGCCTCGGCCTCGCCGTACTGCCCGTGCCGCTGCTCGTCGCCGCGTTCCGCTGGCTGGACCGCGTCGAGCCGGGCCCCTGGCGCAACCTCGTCTTCGCCTTCGCGTGGGGCGCCTGCGCCGCCGCGCTGATAGCCATCGTCGCCAACAGCTTCGCGACCCGCTGGATAGCGACGGCCACGGCCGACCCGTCGGGCGCCGACACCCTCGGTGCGACCGTCATCGCCCCCGTGGTCGAGGAGTCGGCGAAGGCGGCCGCGATCCTGCTGGTCTTCCTGTTCCGCAGACGGGACTTCACCGGCGTCCTCGACGGCGTGGTGATCGCGGGCGTCACCGCCACCGGTTTCGCGTTCACCGAGAACATCCTCTACCTCGGCACCGCGTTCGGCACGGACCAGCTCACCGGCGACAGCGGCATCGCCTCGGTCACCGCCGCGACCTTCTTCGTCCGCGTGATCATGTCGCCCTTCGCGCACCCGCTGTTCACGGTGCTGACCGGCATCGGCTTCGGTGTCGCGGCACTCTGCGCGGACCGCCAGCACGTGCGGCGCGTCCTGCTCCCGTTCACCGGGCTGCTGCTCGCGATGGGCATGCACGCGATGTGGAACGGCTCGTCGACCTTCGGCGACTTCGGCTTCTTCGCCGTCTACGCGGTCTTCATGGTCCCGGCCTTCGGGCTGCTGACCTGGCTCGTGGTGTGGACCCGCCAGCGCGAACTGGGCACGATCCGCTCCGAACTGCCCGCCTACGCCGTCGCCGGCTGGCTGACGCCGCCCGAGCCGTACGTCCTCGGTTCGATGAAGGCGCGGCGGCTGGCCCGGGAGTACGCCAGGCACCACGGCGGGCGGGCGGCGGGCCGTGCCGTCGCCGAGTACGAGGCGTACGCGACCTCCCTGGCCTTCCTGCGCCACCGGGGCAGCCGCGGTCGCGCGAACGCGGACTTCACCGTCCGTGAACAGGAGTTGCTGCACGAGCTGTGGGCCCGCCGCGCGGCGGCCCGTCCGGCCCTCGCGTACGCGGCCCGGGCGACGGCCCCGGTGCGGATGCCGCCGCCGTGGCCGGTCCCGGCCCAGCCGTACGCACCGCCGCACGGCTACCCGTTCGGCCCTCCCCAGGGTCAGCCGGTCCCGTATCCGGCGACGGCGCCCCATCCCGCGTACAACCCGTACCGCACCTAGGCTCCCGGGCCCCCGGGGCCCGGCGGGTGTGTCAGGCGGAGGCGGCCGTCAGCTTCGCGAGGTCTGCGTCCGTGAGGGTCAGGTCCGCCACGGCGAGCAGCGCCGGGAGCTGCTCCACCGTGCGGGCGCTGGCGATCGGCGCGGCCACCGTGGGGCGCGCCGCGAGCCAGGCCAGGGCCACGGTCGCGATCTCGGCACCCCGCTCCTGGGCGACCTCGTCCAGGGCCGCGAGGACGCGCGGTCCGCGCTCGGTCTCCAGGAAGGCCCCTGCCGCCGTGGCGCGGGCGCTGTCCACGATGACTCCGGGGCGGTACTTGCCGGTGAGGAAGCCCTTTGCCAGCCCCCAGTAGGGCACGGCCGCCAGCCCGCCGCGCGAGGCGATGTCCCGGAGGGGCCCCTCGTAAGTGTCGCGGGAGACCAGGTTGTAGTGGGGCTGGAGCGCGACGTACCGCGCGAGTCCGGCGCGGTCGGAGAAGTCGAGGGACTCGTGGAGCCGCTCGGGGGAGATGTTGGACGCGGCGATCGCCCGGACCTTGCCGGAGCGCACGAGCCCGTCCAGGGCGCTGATGATCTCCTCGACGGGCACGGAGGGGTCGTCGAAGTGGGTGTAGTACAGGTCGATGCGGTCGGTCCGCAGCCGCCGCAGCGAGGCGTCCGCGGCCGCCCTGATGTTCTCGCCCGACAGGCCCTTGTACCGGGGGTGCGCGCCGACCTTGGTCGCGACGAGGACGTCGTCGCGGTTGCCGCGTGCCGCCAGCCACTCGCCGATCACGGTCTCGGACTCGCCGCCCTCGTTGCCCGGCGCCCAGGCCGAGTAGGAGTCGGCGGTGTCCACGAAGTTCCCGCCCGCGGCGGCGTACGCGTCGAGCACGGCGAAGGACTGCGCCTTGTCGGCGGTCCAGCCGAAGACGTTGCCGCCGAGGGCGAGCGGGAAGACTTCCAGATCGGACGGGCCCAGCTTGCGAAGAGAGGTCATGGGTACGTCAACGGCCTTGTCGGACAGCCGTATTCCGGACGTACCCGGTCGCCCCGCGGGACCTACGGGTTGAGGCCCTTGCCGCGCAGCCACGCCATCGGGTCGATGTCGCCGCCGCCGCTGGTGTGGACCTCCAGGTGGAGGTGCGCCCCGGTGACGTTGCCGGTCGCGCCCACGCGGCCGATGACATCGCCCGTGGCGACCTTCTGGCCGACGCTGACGCTGATCGAGGACTGGTGGGCGAACCACAGCTCCGTGCCGTCGTCGAGCGTGAGCACCGTGCGGTAGCCGTACGACCCGTCCCAGCCGGCCTGCGTGATCGTGCCGCTGTGGATCGCCTTGATCGGCGTACCCGTGGGGGCCGCGAAGTCCAGGCCCGTGTGGTAGCCGGAGGACCACAGCGCGCCGGCCTGACCGAAGGTCGAGGTGATCGTGTACGAGGAGGTCGGCAGCGTGTACTGCTTCGCCAGCTCGGCCAGGCGCGCGGCCTCCGCCTTCGCCTTGGCCTCGTCCTCCGCCTTCTTCTTGGCGGCGGCGGCCTTGGTCTCGGCCGCCTCCTTCTCCTTGGCGGCGAGCGTGGCGGCCTTCTTGGCGGCGGCGGCCTCGGCGGACGCCTGGGCCTCGCGGTCCACCTGGTCCTGCTGCTGCTCGGCCTGGAGCATGATGCGGGCTCGCAGGGCCTCACCGGCGTCCGCGTTGCCCTCCTCGGCGTCCGCGGAGGTCAGGCCCACGGCGGTGAGCGGAGTGCTGGATCCCTGGGGCTCGGTGTCGTCCGAGATCAGCGAGCCGACGTTGGGCAGGTCGGGCATCGAGATCGACACCGGCGGCTTGCCGGTCTGCGCGGTGGCCATGCCGCCCGCGCCGACGGCGGCTATGACACCGACGCCGAGAACGGTCGAGCTACGGGCGAGTCCTCCGCCGCGCTGCTTGGACACGCGGTGCTTGCCGCGGACGGGACGGATGGAGTCCTCGGTGGGATTCCAGGGCTCCCAGCTCTCCTCGTTCCGGGCGATGCCGTAGCCGAACGTGTCGGGCTTGTCGTCCGACTGCTCGCTCGGCGCGAACGAGGTCGTGGGTGCAGGCCGGTTGGACGCCACGTAGGCGCACTCCTTTCCTTCCTCTCGCCTACCGGGTTAGCTGACGGGTTCGGAGCAGGAAGGTCTCCTACGCGCGTCAACCGCGGTGTCATACACCGCGACGGACTTGCGATTCACCCCAAGTAGTGGTTCCCCGGTTCCCTTGCGGGATTCGACGCGTGCGCACGGAGCCGTCTCTTGTGACGGCCGGGACGACCGCGCTGCGTTATCGAACGTTAATAGACCCGGGCACCGGATTCCAAGCCGTTCTTGATGATCGTTACGGCGGCCGGCTTGGACTTTCAGGTGATGAGCGGGGTAAATCGGGCGAGTTGATCGACATTCAGCGCGATCAATTCTGTTGACGGTGCGTCAGTTGTTATGCGGAGGGACGTCATTCGACTACCCCTGGTGACAGGGGGGTCCCGACGGCACCGCGCCTCACGGCCGCCGCACCGCGAGCAGCGCCATGTCGTCCGTCGTCCCGCCCCCGGTGTGGCGCCTGACGTCGTCCACGAGCGCGTCCAGCAGCGCCCCGGGCCCCGCGAAGACCCGCCCGGAGAGGTCCCGGGCCGGATCGAAGAAGACGTCCCGCGCGTCCCGTGCCTCCGACAGTCCGTCCGTGTGCACGAGCAGGGTGGCTCCGGGCGGGAACGCCTCCTCCTGGACGTCGTCCGGCCAGGAGGCCAGCTCGCCCATCCCGAGCGGAAGGGCCGGCCGCTCCGCGGCGAGCACGCGGACGCTTCCGTCGGCGTACAGCAGCAGGGGACCGGGGTGGCCGCGGTTGAGCAGCCGTACGACTCCGTCGCCGTGCGGGATCTCGGCGAGCAGCGCGGTGACGAAGCCCTCGACGGTCTCGACGCCCTCGCGCCGGGTCAGTTCACGGGCGAGGGCGTGCTCCAACCGCTGGACGACCGCCTCCAGGGTCGCCTCCTGGTCGGCGGCCTCCCGGAAGGCCCCGACGGCGACGGCGACGGCCCCGACCGCGCCCATCCCCTTGCCGCGCACGTCGCCCACGATGAGCCGTACGCCGTGCGGGGTGTCCTGGGCCGCGTAGAGGTCGCCGCCGATCAGCGCGTCCGCCTGCGCCGCCTCGTACCGTGCCGCGACCCACAGGGTGCCGATCCGCTCGGCGGGTTCGGGAAGTACGGCCCGCTGGACGGCCTCGGCGATCCCGCGGGCGGAGGCGAGCCGTGCGTGGGCGCGGCTCACCAGCCGGTTGATGAGGACGGCCAGTACGGCGACCGTCGCCACGGTGGCGACCTCGGTGATCGCGACCGCGTCGAGTGCGTACCTGATGTGCACGCCTGCGGTCGCCGCGATCGCCGCGATCCCCGTGCGCAGGGTGACGCCGAACGGGAAGAGCGGCGCGGCCACCAGGGGCGCGGCGGCGAAGAAGGGGGCGCCGGTGAGGTCCTGCGGGGTGCACAGCTCGTACACCACCCCCGCGACGATCAGCAGCGCGGGCAGCAGGCGGACGAGGACGCCTGCGGTACGGGCGGAGCGCCGCGGATGCCCGGCGGGCGTCCCCTCGTGAGCCTCCAGGAGCCCCACCACTCGTTCTCCTGCCCTTCGCCGACCCTGCGTACAGGCTGTCCGGAGCCGGGTCCCGGGGCGAGCCCACGGGGGCCGGGCGGGTGAGGCGGCCGGACGCGGCGATGCGGGAGCGCGGGATCGTCGAGGCCGGGCGGGGCGGCGCCGGGCGGGCGCGGAAACACCGGAGGCCGGAACCCTTTCGAGTTCCGGCCTCCGGCCTTCAGTAGCGGGGACAGGATTTGAACCTGCGACCTCTGGGTTATGAGCCCAGCGAGCTACCGAGCTGCTCCACCCCGCGTCGTTGAGACCAGTGTACGCCATCCGCGGGACCCGGGGCGCACACGCCGCGGCCACCCGCCCGCGACCGGACCGCGCGCGACCGGACCGCGCGCGGGGCGGGCGGCATCCCGGCCGGCCGTCAGTCGAGCAGGTGGCGGTTGGGGGCGGTGGCCCGCTCCTCGTACTCCGGCAGTACGACGACGCAGGCGCCCCCGGCCGCGAGCAGCCCGCTGCCGTCCGCCCCGGTCACGAAGGTGTCCGGCTCCCGCCACGCGGTCACGACCCGGCGCACGCCCGCGTCGAGGATCAGCCGGGCGCAGGGCGTGGGCCGCGAGGAGCGGCGGGCGCAGGGCTCCAGGCTGCTGTAGACCGTGGCGCCCGCGAGGCGGGGGTCGTCCGCCGCGATCCTGGCGAGCGCCGCCTCCTCGGCGTGGTCCGCGGGGTCGGTCTCGCGGGAGTGGCCGCGGGCCAGTTCGGTGCCGTCGGCCGCGACGACGACCGCGCCCACGCTGAAGGCGGTCCGGGAGGGCGGGCAGGCGGCGGCCAGTTCGCAGGCGAGCGCGAGCCACCGGTGGTCGGCGGCGACGGCGGCGGTTCCGGAGCCGGGGGCCGTCGGCACGTACCGCATGAGGACGACGTCGCCGACGGCACGCGTCCCAAGCAGCCGCATCCGGTTGCGCGGTCCGCCCGGGTACCCGCCGGGCCCGAAGAGCCGGGGCGCGTCCGGCTCCCCGACGACCAGGGGGGCGAGGGCGAGCTGGAGTTCGTCCGCGAGGCCCTCCCGCAGGAGCTGGGTGTGGACCCGCCCGCCGCCCTCGACCATCAGGCGCCGTACTCCGCGCACGTCGTGGAGGTGGGTGAGGACGGCCCGCCAGTCGATCTCGGGGCCGACGGGGACCACCTCGATGCCGTGGTCCGGGAGTCCGCCGAGCGCGGCCCTGGCACGCGGGGCGCCGCCGTCGGAGGTGTAGACGACCTTCTCGCCGCCCGTGGGCCAGAAGTTGGCGGCGGGGTCGAGGTCGCCGCTCCCGCTGACGGCGACCTTCAGCGGGTACTCGGACCGTCCGGCGGCGAGCCGGGCCGCGCGCCGCTCGGCGGAGTTGACGAGCAGCCGCGGATTGTCGGCGCGCAGGGTGCCGGCGCCGACCAGGATCGCGTCGGACTCGGCCCGCACCTCGTCGACCCGGTCGAAGTCCGCCGGCCCGGAGAGCAGCAGCCGCTCGGGGCCGGTGTCGTCCAGGTAGCCGTCCAGGGACACGGCGGCGGACAACAGGACGTGGGGGTACGGCATGGACGCGCTCTCTTTCGGACTCTCACGGAAGGCGGGCCCGGGCAGCCGGGGACGGTTCCGGACGGTCGGCGTGGTGCGGGGTGCGGTGGTGTGGCGGCGCGGTCCCGGCGGGAGGCACCGCCGGACTTGGTTCAAGTTTGAAGCAAACCTACACTGGGGGAATGACGACCCGCTGGCTCACCCCCGAGGAGCAGCGCGCCTGGCGCGCGTACATCGCAGCCTCGCACCTCCTGGAGGACGCGATCGACCGGCAGCTCCAGCAGGACGCCGGTATGCCGCACCTCTACTACTCCATCCTCGCCAACCTCTCCGAGGCGCCGGAACGCCGCCTGCGCATGACCGACCTCGCCGAGCGGACGAAGATCACCCGCAGCCGGCTCACCTACGCGGTGACCCGCCTGGAGAAGGACGGAGCGGTACGCCGCGAGGGGTGCCCCGAGGACCGGCGGGGCAGCACCGCGGTCCTGACGGACGAGGGCACGGCCCTGCTGGAACGCACGGCTCCCGGCCATGTCGAGACGGTCCGCGCCACCCTCTTCGACCATCTCACCCCGGAGCAGGTGGGACAGCTGGAGGAGATCTGCGCGGGTGTCGCCCGCGGCATCCAGGGCGACGGTCCGCGGACCGCGGGTGACGACGTCCCCTGGCTCCGCCGCTCGTCCACACCCTGCTCGTGAGCCGCGGGAACTCATTGCTTCAACTTTAAAGCATGGGGTAGTGTCTCGATCCGAGCCCTTGCTTCAAATCTGAAGCAGAACGTCCCGGGACGGGCCCGTGCGACCCCGTACGACTCCGCACGGACCCGGTACGCCCCGAGGGGGGAACCCGGGCTCGCGAAGCCGATCAGCACCCGGACCGGGAGAAACCGCATGCCCGACCACCCCGCCGCCACCCCGCGCTCGCGCGTCGGGGTCCCACTGCGCTTCCACGACGGCTACGGCGTCGACGCCGAACTGGTCACCTTCCACGGCCTGGCCGACGGCCGTGAGCACGTGGCGATCGTCCTCGGCGAACCCACCGCCACCCCGCTGGTCCGCCTCCACTCCGAGTGCCTGACGGGCGACGTCCTCGGCTCGTCCCGCTGCGACTGCGGCCCCCAGCTGCGCGAGGCCGTCGAGCGGATCGCGGAACAGGGCGGCGTGCTGCTCTACCTCCGCCAGGAGGGCCGCGGCATAGGCCTCTACAACAAGCTCGACGCGTACGCCCTCCAGGACGAGGGACTCGACACGTACGCCGCCAACACGGCCCTGGGCCTGCCGGAGGACGCCCGGGACTACACGGCGGCGGCACAGATGCTCGCCGCCCTCGGCATCACGGACCTGGACCTCCTGTCGAACAACCCCGACAAGGCGGAGCAGCTCAGCGAGCTGGGCATCACCGTGCGCCACCGCGTCCCGACGGGCGTCTTCGCCACGGACCACAACGTCCGCTACCTGCGCGCGAAGGTCGTCCACACCCAGCACACGCTCCCCCTCCAGGAACTGACGGCGGGCTGAGCACGGCGCGGCACCGCGCTGCGCGTGGCGGGCGCTTCAGTCGTCCTCGGCGGCCGTGAGCCGACCCAGGTGCCGCAGGAGGTCGCCGGCGCCGTTCCGGTCCTCGCCGAAGTTGACCCTCAGGCTGAAGCCCGCCTGCGTCTGCGTGACCACGAAGTCGTGGCCCTGCGCACGGGCGTCGCCGATCAGCGTCTCGATGTCCGCCGCCGTGGCGTCCGTGCCGGCCAACTCGACCTGGCAGGTCACGGTCCGCTTCGTCACCCTCATGGCGCCTCCACTGCTCCGGGCGGCCGCCGTCGCCGTCGGCCGCCCCGCTTTCCGTGCCGGCAGCGGACCGTGCCGGTCTCAATGCTGGTGGCCGGTCGGACCGTGCAGGTGTCGACGAGGGATCGTCCGGGCCTGGCCCCACCGCGGATCGGGGCCGGACTGATCGAGTGGTTGTGTCAGCGCCGACCGATCCGTTCGCCGCCGGGCGGCCTTGAGCTCGGCGTAGCTGGTGACGAGCCCTCCCACGGCGGTGACCGCGGTGACCCCGAGTCCCGCCCAGGCCAGGACGTTGGACTCGGCGTCGTCCCCGTCCGCGCCGAGGGAGGCGCCGTCGAGGTAGTAGCTCGACGCCAGGAGTACGACGCCCACCAGGAAGAGGAGGATCCAGACCGCCATCCGCTGCCTGTAGGTCTTGTCGTCGGGTGGTTTCCGCATGCGAGGCCTCCCACATGGACCTCTTCCCATGGTGCGTCGCGATCCCACCGGGTGCCATTCCTGGCCGGGCCTCCTGGGAGGTACCCAGGACTTCCCTCGCCGGTGCGGTCGCCCCGTGCGCCGGATGACAGCGGCCCCGCTCTCCTTCGGGAGGGCGGGGCCGTTTTCGTCGTCCGGAGTCAGGCGCCGTCGGACGGGTCCGTGACGAACGAGCCGAGGCCGCGCACCGTGTAGATGGCGCCCTCCTCGCGCAGGTTCGCCAGCACCTTCTGCGCGGTGTCGACCGCGACGCCCGTCTCGGTGACGATCTGCTGCACGGACGGGACGCGCGACCGCGCGGGGTAGGTGCCGTCGGCGATCCGGGCGCGGATCACCTCGGCGATCTGCTCCCACTTCGGCCGGTCCTCTGCCCACTCGTCGATCATGAGGCACCGTAGGCATGCACCCACATCCCCCGCGATGGGTAGAACCTTGCGGCATACGAGGGTGTACTACCCAGCACTAGGGTATTTTCAGGACATGGATGCCCCCGCGCCGTGCGACCGGCCGGGGGCCTGGACGACTGGTTGGAGTCGACATGTCGGAGCCTGGCCACGCCCCAACCCCCGGCACCGACAAGGACCGGCCCGGCGGCTGGTGCCACTGGCACGAGGGCCCGTCCGGAACCGCGCTCCTCGTGGGTGCGCACGAGCGGAACTCCGGCCCGCCGTTCGCCCTGTACGCCTGCGCACCCTGCCGTGAGCAGCGCGGCCTCACCCCGCTCGCGTGACCTGGCGGCCGGGACGGCCGGCGCCCACGATCCGGACGTCCAGGTCCACGAGTGCGGACCCCGCTGCCCGACGCGTCCGCGACACCCCTCACAGCAAGGAGACACCGAGTGATCTGCGCACGCTGCGACCAGCCCATCGAGCCCGTCCAGGCGTTCGAGACCTTCCCCGTCGACTCGGGGTCGGCCGCCCGCGACGACGTGACCCTGCACGCCCGCCTGTGCGACGCGCCCGCACACCGGACCGCGCCGGACCCGACCCGCGCTCGGCAGCGGCGGGAGCCGCCGGCCGCGCACGCGGCGGGCGACCGGTACGCACCGCCCGCCCGGTAGACCGCCCGCCCCGCACCCCCTCGCCGGACGGCCGCCGTCACCGCCGGCCCCCTTGCTTCGGGCCGGCTACGGGAGGGCACGATCAGGCCGCCGGCCGCGCGGGCGCCGGAGCCCGCGCGGCCTCGCCGCATCCCGACCGTCAACCTCCTTGGGACAGTTGGGGCTCGATCCTGAAGAGTTCGCCGCCGATCTGGCCGATGAGGCCGTGTTCGTAACTCATGAGCTCGGGAGCGATTCCAGCCAGCACCGGACTGTTCCGCAGCGGCACCCGGCCGCGCCAGCGCGTCGCGCCACTGTCCAGGTCCAGGCCCACCAAGTGCCCGGACGGGACGAGGTAGTACGCGACCCGGTCGACGAGGTCCACCGCGGCGGCGGAGGGCAGCTCCCTCGTCGTGGGATCGCCTGCCTCGTTGCGCAGCGTCAGCCCGAGGTCGCGCGACCACAGCCGCTCGCCGCTGTCGGCGGAGTACGCGGCGGCGGTGCCGTTGCCGCCGGCGGACAGGATGAGGCCGTCCGCGACCACACCCGTCGGCAGGTCGTCGACGCGGTGCTGCGCCACAGAGCCTGAACGGGTGTCGACGCGGGTCAGGGTGGCGGGACCGGGGTCGCTGAAGAACTTCTGTCCGCCGGCCATGCCGCCCAGCAGCACGGTGTTCCCGTCCGTACCGATGTACGTGGTCGGGCCCTTGACGGTCGCCACCGTCCTCGACGTGCCCGTCGCCGGGTCGAGGCGGACGACGGTGCTCCGTCGCGGTGACTTCGCGCTGCTCGACGAGCACGTCAGGTACGGGACGCCGTCGATCACGGCCCGGTCGCAGTCGGCGTTCTTCCATTTGTACGTCCACAGGGTGCGGCCCGTCGTGCCGTCCAGCGCGACCACGCTCTTGAAGGTCGGGGCGTTGGCGAGGATCCCGCCGTCGAACAGGACGGCGGAGGTCCGGCCACGGCTGTCGTCGGCCAGCTCGTGCTTCCACAGCACCCGCCGGCCGGCGATGTCGAGGGCGACGAGGTCCGTGCCGGCCCTGGGCGCGCCCGGGGCGTGATCGGCGTAGGTGTACAGCACCCCGTCCCGGACGCCGGGCATCGATCCCGCCGGGGCGCTTTGGCCGTCGGCGCCCTTGGCCTTCCGCTGCCATTCGACCTTCCCGGTACCGGCGTCCACAGCGATGGCGTCGTGCTGCATCCCCCGGCAGTACACGGAGCCGGTGCCGGCACCGGTGGCGCAGGCGTCCCACTGCGCACCGGGCAACGGGGTGTGCCACAGCAGCCTGCTCTTCTCACTCACCCGCGTGGCCGGCCGGGCAGTCCCGTTGTCGCCGGTGACGAGGGCGACGCCCACGGTGACGCCGGCCAGCCCGAGGGCGGCTCCGGTGACCCGCAGGAGGTTCCGCCGCCGACGGCGGCGCACGATGCGGTCGGCGATGCCCGCGGGAGCGCCGGGGCTGTCGGGGGTCCAGGCGTGCAGGACGTCCCGGACCACGCGGTCCAGCTGGTCGGCGTTCATGTGCGGGCTCCCTTCAGGGGGTTGCGGTTCGGGGTGGTGGTCACGGTCCGCGCGGGGGAACCCAGCTCCGGCGCGAGCGCGCGCAGCCGGGCCAGCGACCGGTGGGTGGTGCTGCGTACGGTCCCCACCGAGCAGCCCAGCACGCCGGCGACCTCCGTCTCGGACAGATCCTCGAAGTAGCGCAGCACCAGTACAGTGCGTTGCCGCGACGTCAGTCGGGCCAGGGCATGGCTCACGGTGATCCGCAGGTCGGCGGCGGATGTGCCATCGGTGACACCGAAGCTCTCGGGCGGCGCGGCGAAGGTCGCCTCGCGGTGCGGCCGACGCAGCCGCCAGCGGCTGATCTGATGCCGGTACATCACCTTGCGCACATAGCCCTCCGGATCCTCGATGTGCCGCCAGCGGCCCAGCACTTTCGTCAGGGCGGTCTGCACCAGGTCTTCGGCCTCGTGGCGGTCACCGCCGGTGAGCAGGTTCGCCAAGCGCAGCAGGGCGCTCCACCGGGTATCGACGAAATCCCGGAATCTCTCGTGGTCCTGCGGGTCCATGGGCCCTCCCGTTTCTCAACGCCCACAAGGACGCGCGAACCGCGGGGAATCTATGTCTGCCGTTGCGGGACTCTTCCGAGCAGGCCACCGTGCCCGTGCCCGTGCTGCGTGGCCGGGCACCCCGGCGTCTCCTTCGGAAGGCCCGAGTCCGCGTCCGGCGAGGACCCGCGCCATCGACCCCGACGAGGTCACGGTCGGCGGCCCGCCGCGCCCCGGCGACGTCACGGGGCGGGAAACGACGGAACCCCCGCCGACCGGGTCGGCGGGGGTTCCTGCCCCGAAGGGGTTGGTAGACCCTGTGGGACTCGAACCCACAACCAATGGATTAAAAGTCCACTGCTCTGCCAATTGAGCTAAGGGTCCGCGCACCGGCCGGAACCGGTGCACGCGCCGGCCGGAGCCGATGCAGGAACGAGCATAGCCGGACGGGGCCGGGACTCCGATCGGGTATCGGCGACCCGGCCGCGCCGGACGGGCGGAACGCTACGGATCGAGGGGTTCCAGGGCACCCGAGCGCAGCGCCTCACGGGCACGCGTGCGTTCGTGGTCCGGGTTGAGGAACCAGTGGCGCGCCGAGGCGAACCACCAGGCCGCGGCGAAGCCGAGCACGACCAGCACCGCGATGGAGGCGTAGTTGAAGGTCTCCCACGTCACGGGCGAGACCTGGGGCAGCATGAAGAGGACCGTGATGACGCCCACCCAGACGACCGCCACGACACCGATCGGGCGCGACCACCGGCCGAGGTGCCACGGCCCGCGTTCGAAGTCGTCGCCCTTGCGCAGCCGCAGCAACGTCGGGATCACGTACGCGATGTAGAGCCCGATGACGGCGATGGACGTCACCGCCGCGTACGCCGTGACGTTGATGAGGTACGGCAGACCCAGCACCAGCGCCCCGAGCGCCGCCAGCCACACCGCCGCGACGGGCGTGCGCGTGCGCGGGCTCACCGTGTGCCACACGTGCGAGAACGGCAGCGCCCCGTCCCGCGAGAAGGCGTAGATCATGCGGGAGTTGGCGGTCACGGACGCCATGCCGCAGAACAGCTGGGCACCGATCACCACCAGCAGCAGGAGCTTGCCCGCCGTCGCGCCCAGCGCGTCCAGCAGGATCTGGGCCGGCGGCACCCCGGTCGGCGAGCCGAGGGCGCCCTCGTACGACTGGATCGCGAAGGTGAAGCCGAGGAGCAGCACGAAGCCGGCTATCCAGGAGGTCCAGATGGACTGGACGATGCCCTTGGGGCCGGCCGTGGAGGCGTCGTGGGTCTCCTCCGTCATATGGGCGGAGGCGTCGTACCCGGTGAAGGTGTACTGGGCCATCAGCAGGCCGAGCAGGACGACGTACAGCCCGCTGCCCCACCCGGTGTTGTTCACGAACTCGGTGAACACGAAGGACGCCGACTGGTGGTGGTCCGGCACGAAGGCGAGCGCGCCCACGATGACTCCGACGCCCACCACGTGCCACCAGACGCTGATGCTGTTGAGCAGTCCGACGATCCCCACACCGAACGTGTTCAGCAGCCCGTGCAGGACCAGGATGCCGGCGAACAGCAGGATCGTACGGCCGGGTGTCACCTCGAAGCCGAACTGGAGGTTCAGGTAGGCGCCCAGGAACGAGGCGGCCCCGAAGTCGATGCCCGCGGTCACCGCGACCTGCCCGAGCACGTTGAACCATCCCGTGAACCAGGCCCAGGCGGCGGCCGTACGGGGCGGCGCCAGCCGGTGCGCCCAGAAGTACAGCCCCGCCGAGGTCGGGTACGCGGAGCAGATCTCGGCCATCGCGAGCCCGACGATCAGCGTCATGAGTCCGACGCCGACCCAGCCCCAGGTGATCACGGCCGGCCCGCCGGTGTTCATGCCGAACAGGTACAGCGTCAGGCACCCCGAGAGCACCGAGATGATCGTGAAGGAGACCGCGTAGTTGGAGAACGCCGACATGCGGCGGGCGAGAACCTGCGTGTATCCGAGCTGGGCCAGCCGCTCTTCGTCCGACGGCCCACTCGCTCTGGCGTCATCTGTCATGCCCCCAGCAATTCCCTCGCCGTGGGTACGACATGCGCCACGGAGCCGCCCACTTGGCCGGAAAGAATTCCCTCCGCGCCCCGGCCGCCGCCGACCGCCGGGGCTCGACGGGGGCCCGGGCCCGGCGCCTTGCGGCCCCCCGGGCGCCCGGCCGCGCCGCGGAACGCCGAAGGGCCCGGCCGACCGAAGTCGTCCGGGCCCCTCAGGGAGTGCTCAGTGGCTGTTCAGGCCACGTCAGCCGTTGCGCTTCCAGCGCGGCTTGTCGTCACGGCGGCCGAAAAACGGGCCGGAGCCCGAACCCGAGCCGGAGCCGGCGCCGCGGTGGTCGTCACGACGGCCGTACGGGCGGTCGTGGCCGCCGGCGCGGAAGCCGCCCGAGGGACGGTCGCCCTGACGGTCGCGGTTGAACGGGCGGTCGCTGCCCCGGTGGCCGGCGGGACGGTCGTCCCGGCGGAAGCCGCCGGACGGGCGGTCGCCGTCACGGCGGTCGCGGTTGAAGCCACCGGACGGACGGTCGTTGTCACGGCGGAAGCCACCGCGGTCGCCACCGCGCTCACCGTCACGACGGTCGTCACGACGGAAGCCGCCGGACGGACGGTCGTTGTCGCGACGGAAGCCACCGCGGTCGTTGTCGCGGTTGAAGCCGCCGGACGGGCGGTCGCCGTCACGGCGGTCGCGGTTGAAGCCACCGGACGGACGGTCGTTGTCACGGCGGAAGCCACCGCGGTCGCCACCGCGCTCACCGTCACGACGGTCGTCACGACGGAAGCCGCCGGACGGACGGTCGTTGTCGCGACGGAAGCCACCGCGGTCGCCGCCACGGTCGCCGTCACGACGGTCGTCCCGGCGGAAACCGCCGGAGGGACGGTCGTCACGACGGTCACGGCGCTCGTAGTTGCCCCGGTCGTCGCGGCGCTGACGCGGCTCCTCGCGCACCGGCTCGTCGGCGAACTGCGCCGGCTCCTCGGCCACGGCCGCCGCGGCGGCCTCGACGACGGCGGCGGCCTCGGCCAGCGCCGCCTCCGGGTCCTCGCCGCGCTCACGCGCGGCACGGGCGATCAGCCGGTCGGACTCCTCGCGGAGCTCGGCGGCACGCCGCTGCGCGCGCTCCAGCTGCTGGGTGAGCTGCGACACCTCGCGCTCGGCCTGCTGGGCCGCGTTGCCGGCCGACTCGGCCTGCACCTCGGTCATGGACCGGGCGCCGGTGATCTCGGCCACCTCGGGGTCGAAGGCCGCGCCGCCCTGGATGATGTGGCGCGAGGCGTCGACGCCCGCGTCCTCCATCAGGCGGAAGATCTGGCGGCGCTGGTGCGGCAGGGACAGCGACACGACGGTGCCGGAGCGGCCCGCGCGGGCGGTACGGCCGGAGCGGTGCAGGTAGTCCTTGTGGTCGCCGGCCGGGTCCACGTTCAGGACCAGGTCGATGCCGTCCACGTGGATGCCGCGTGCCGCCACGTCGGTCGCGACGAGCGCGTTGACGTAGCCCTTCTTGAAGTCCTCGAGGACGCGGGTGCGCGCACCCTGCGTCATTCCGCCGTGCAGCGCGTCGGCCTTCACACCGGAGTCGCAGAGCTGCTCGGCGATGCGGTCGGCGCCCAGCTGGGTGCGGACGAAGATGATCGTGCGGCCCTTGCGGGAGGCGATCGCGGCGGTGACCGGCGCCTTGTCCTTCGGCTTCACGATGAGGATGTGGTGCGACATGGTCGTGACGTTGCCCTGGGCGCTGTCGACCTCGTGCGTGACCGGGTTGCTCAGGTAGCGCTTGACCAGCGTGGAGATCTCGTTCTCCATCGTGGCCGAGAACAGCATGCGCTGGCCGCCGCCGGGGATCTGGTCGAGCAGCTCGGTGACCTCGGGCAGGAAGCCCAGGTCGGACATCTGGTCGGCCTCGTCGAGCACCGCGACCTGGACGTTCTCCAGGGAGCAGGCGCCGCGGTTGATGAGGTCGCGCAGCCGGCCCGGGGTGGCGACGAGGACGTCGACGCCGCGCTCCAGGGCGTAGATCTGGTTGCTCATCGACGTACCGCCGCAGACGACCTTCATCTTCAGGCCGAGCACGTCGCCGTACGGCTGGAGGGCGTCGGCGACCTGCATCGCGAGCTCACGCGTCGGCGTCAGGATGATGCCGCGCGGCTTCTTCTTGTCGGTCTGGCCGGCGGACAGCTGGGTCAGCAGCGGCAGACCGAAGGAGAGGGTCTTGCCGGAGCCGGTGCGGCCGCGGCCGAGGATGTCCTTGCCGGCCAGGGCGTCCGGGATGGTCGCCGCCTGGATCGGGAAGGGGGTGGTCACGCCGTTCTGCGCGAGCTTGCGGACGACGCCCTCGGGCAGGCCCAGGTCGCCGAAGGTGACCTCGGGAGTCGTGGGAGCCGCGGTCTCGTCGACCGTGTCGGTCGCCTCGTTCTCGGGCAGGACGATGTGATCAGAACTGGAAATGGACATGCGAATGCGAAACCTTCCGGAGTCTCGTCGGCACGCGCCCGTCAACTCCGTGATTTCGCAAACGACCGCCTCAATGCGGTCAGCCACGGCAAGGGAGAGTACGCGCCACGCGGCGCGCTCTGCATTGGCGCCGGGCAAATGGGATCAAACGATCTACCACCATACGCACCCACCACCCCTGAAGGCAAACCGGGCCCGTCGGCCCCCTCCCCCTCCGGGCCCCGGAACCGTCCGGAACAGGTCAGATCTCCACGCCCGCCCGGGGTGCGGGCTCCCGCTCGGCGAGCTGCGGAGCGGGATCCGGATGGGCCGAGGACGAGGGCTCCGCGGCCGGCGGGGAGGGCGGCTGCGGGCTCTCGCCGGTGGGCGTCGGATCGGGTTCCGGGCGGTCGGACGTGGGCTGTTCCCTGGTCGGTGTGGGCTCTCCGGGCCCGGGGTCCCGCCCGTCGCCGCCCTCGTCGCGGCCCTTCCCGTCCCGGCCGTCCCGGCCCGCCTTCCCGGCGCTCGGCGACCCGCTGTCCCCGGCCGACGGCGAGGCGGACCCGGACGCGGCGGACCGGCGCCCCGCCCCACCGTGTTCTCCGTCACTCGCGCCGCGGTGTCCCGTGCCGCCGCCGGACACCGCCGGACCGCCGCCGGCCTTCTCACCGTCCCGGTGCCCCGCCGAGTGCGAGGGTTTCGCCCGGTCGCCCGCGTCGTCGCCCACACTCATGCAGCCGGCGGACGCGGCGACGGCCAGGGCGGCCGCGGCCAGACGGACGGGTACGTACAGGGCGCGCACGGGCAGCCACCTCCGGTAGGGGTCTCCCCCGCTGGAACGCGGCGCGAGCCCGGGGAAGGACTCGGGGAGTCCCCCTGACCAACTCCCGGCGCCCGCCGTAGGACACGCGCCCCGCGCCGCCGGGCCGTCCCCGCCCCGCGCGGCGGTCAGCCGTAGCCGAGAGCGTGCAGCCGGGCGTCGTCGATCCCGAAGTGGTGGGCGATCTCGTGCACCACCGTGACCTCCGTCTCGGCCACGACGTCCTCGCGCGACTCGCACATGCGCAGCGTGGGCCCCCGGTAGATCGTGATCCGGTCCGGCAGCACCCCGGCGTACCACTCGCCGCGGTCGGTCAGCGGGGTCCCCTCGTACAGTCCGAGCAGCTCGGGGTCGTCCGCGGGCGGCTCGTCCTCGACGAACACCGCCACGTTGTCCATCAGCCGCGTCAGCTCCGGGGGAATCCGGTCCAACGACTCGGCGACCAGTTCCTCGAACTCCTCGCGCGTCATCTCCAGCACAGGGCCATTGTCCGGCACGGACGCCCGGCCGGTGCGGTCGCGGGCCGACGAGTGTCCGCCGTACGCACGCGCACGGCCCCCGGAGCGGACGTACCGGCTCCGGAACCGCCGCCCGGACCCGCCCGCCAAGACCCGGCCCCGGCGGGCCCGCCGGGGCCCGGCAGCGCCCCGGGAGCACCCCGGCAGCACCCGGAAGGCCGTCCGGCGCGCACCGGCGGAGGCCCCACCGCATATCCGCCCCGGCCCCCGGGCATACGCGCCCAATGGTCCGTGTCCCCGCTGCCGCCACCGCCCTGCGCCGTGCGCGAGGGGCACCCCGCGCCCTGGTCCGCCACTACCGCGCCCGCCGCGTCCGCCCCACCGTCGAACTCGTCCACCAGCCGCACCCGTACACCCGGGCCCTGGGCCTGGTCGCCGTCGTCCTCGTCGGGGCGTGGCTGGGGCTGCTGATCGTCGGCAACGTCCGGGCGCCGGTCGGCCCCATGGACACCACCATGACCCTGCGCCCCTCCCTCACCGGCGGCACGAAGATCAACGTGTCCCCCCTGGGGGCGCTCGAACTGCGCAGCCACACCGCCCCCCTCCGCCTCGACGTGGACGTCGACCAGCTCGACCCGGTGCGATCCGAGGCCCTCGTCAACCACCCCGAGCGCCTCTCGGGCCTCCAGGACGAGGTGGCCCGCGACGTCGCCCACGGCACGCTGGACCTCGCCGTGCGCTCCGGCGTCGCCGTCGTCTCCGGCGCCACGGCGCTCGGCCTCGCGGTCTACCGGCGCCCCCGCAGGGCGCTGGCCGCCGGCGGTCTCGCGCTGGCGCTCCTGGCCGCCTGCGGCGCGACGGCCTTCGCGACCTGGAACCCCAAGTCGGTGCTCGAACCGAAGTTCTCGGGCCTGCTCTCGTCCGCCCCGTCGGTCGTCGGCAACGCCCGCAGCATCGTCAGCGAGTTCGACGTCTACCAGAAGGAGTTGGCCCGCCTGGTGACGAACGTGACCAAGCTGTACGACGCCACCTCCACCCTCCCCGTGTACGCCCCCGATCCGACGACCATCCGGGTCCTGCACGTCTCCGACATCCACCTCAACCCCGCGAGCTGGAAGATCATCGCCTCGCTGGTCGAGCAGTACGACATCGACGTCATCGTGGACTCCGGCGACACCATGGACCACGGGACGGCCGCGGAGAACGGCTTCCTCGACCCGGTCGCCGACCTCGGCGCCCCCTACGTCTGGGTGCGCGGCAACCACGACTCGCGGACCACCCAGGACTACCTGGAGCGGATGAGGAACGTGCACGTCCTGGACGAGGGTCGGGCCGTCTCGGTGGCGGGCCTGCGCTTCGCGGGCACCGGGGACCCGCAGTACACCCCCGACCGCTCGGTGAAGGCGGCCGGGGATCCCGCCGAGGTGCTGGCGGGCGACCGTCTGGCGTCCGCCCTGCGCGACCAGCGGGCCGCGGGCACCCCGGTGGACATCGCCGTGGCGCACAACCCGTCGGCCGCGCGCCAGACCGACGGCGAGGTGCCCCTGGTCCTGGCGGGCCACGTCCACCGCCAGGAGACGGACGTCATGAAGTACGGCACGCGGCTGCGCATCGAGGGCTCCACGGGCGGCAGCGGGCTGCGGGCGCTGGAGGGCCGGGACCCCGACCCCATCGAGACGTCGATCCTCTACCTCGACCGGGACTCGCGCCGCCTGCAGGCCTGGGACGAGATCAGGCTGGGCGGCCTCGGCCTGACGACGGCCGAGGTCAGCCGCCACCTCCCGGAGGAGAACCGACCGGGCGCGACCGCTCCCGCGGGCCCCTCCTCCCCCACCCCGTAAACCGTTTTGGCGATCCCTCCCGACATCCCATATGCTTCTCACGTCCCCGACGCGCTGAGAAGCGCCCAGGCGGGCCGATAGCCCTCATCGTCTAGCGGCCTAGGACGCCGCCCTTTCAAGGCGGTAGCACGGGTTCGAATCCCGTTGGGGGCACGCAACACCGTGTGCGACACTGTTCGCACACAACAGCTTGGTCCTGTGGAGCAGTTTGGAGTGCTCGCCACCCTGTCAAGGTGGAGGCCGCGGGTTCAAATCCCGTCAGGACCGCTGGAGTTCCTCGGAACTCCGTGGCTGGGTAGCTCAGTTGGTACGAGCGATCGCCTGAAAAGCGATAGGTCGCCGGTTCGACCCCGGCCCCAGCCACAACAAGGACCCCGATCCTCGGATCGGGGTCTTTTTCGTGCCCGCCGCACGGGGTGCGGTACGTCGCCGACCTGCCCGGCGGAACCCCACCGCGCGCCCCGCCCCCGCATGACCGTCACGGCCGTCACGGCCGTCGCGGCCGAGGCAGCCGGTGCGGCCGCGCCCGGGGGGACGGCTCCCGGGAACGGCCCCGGACGGCGGCTCGGCAACGGTTCGCAGCCGGTGCGGGAGGCCCGTCCGGAGGGGGCCCGGACGGGCCGCGCGCAAAAGCGTTCGCCCCTCGTTTGCCCGAGGTGAGATCCTGGACCGCGTATGTCTACGCATCCTGCCCCCGCCCTCGGCGATCTCGCCCCCCGTCTGGCCGAGCTGTCCCTGCGCGACGCGCACCGGCTCGGGCGCAGGCTCGAGGGCGCGCGCCGGATCCGCAAGCCCGAGGCCCGGGCCGCCGTCACCGCCGAGATCGGGGCGGAGATCGCCAAGGCCGAGGCCCGGTTGGCCGAGCGGCGCACCCGTGTGCCCGCCGTCAGCTATCCGGAACAGCTCCCGGTCAGCCAGAAGAAGGACGTGATCGCGGAGGCCATCCGCGATCACCAGGTCGTCATCGTCGCCGGTGAGACCGGCTCCGGGAAGACGACGCAGATCCCGAAGATCTGCCTGGAGCTGGGCCGCGGCGTCCGCGGCATGATCGGGCACACCCAGCCCCGCCGGATCGCCGCCCGCACGGTCGCCGAGCGGGTCGCCGACGAGCTGGACACCCCGCTGGGCGAGGCCGTGGGCTGGAAGGTCCGGTTCACCGACCAGGTCAACCAGGACGGCACCTTCGTCAAGCTGATGACGGACGGCATCCTGCTCGCCGAGATCCAGACGGACCGCGAGCTGCGCGCCTACGACACGATCATCATCGACGAGGCCCACGAGCGTTCGCTGAACATCGACTTCCTGCTGGGCTACCTCGCCCAGCTGCTGCCGAAGCGGCCCGACCTGAAGGTCGTCATCACCTCGGCGACCATCGATCCGCAGCGGTTCTCCCGGCACTTCTCGGACGCCCCGGTCGTCGAGGTGAGCGGACGCACCTACCCCGTCGAGGTCCGCTACCGGCCCCTCCTCGAGGAGGAGGGCGACGACTCCGACCGCGACCAGATCACCGCGATCTGCGACGCCGTGGAGGAGCTCCAGGCCGAGGGCAAGGGCGACATCCTCGTCTTCCTGTCCGGCGAGCGGGAGATCCGGGACACCGCGGACGCGCTCGTCAAGAAGAACTACCGCTTCACCGAGGTGCTCCCGCTGTACGCCCGACTCTCGCACGCCGAGCAGCACCGGGTGTTCCAGGCCCACACCGGGCGCAGGATCGTTCTGGCGACCAACGTCGCCGAGACCTCCCTGACCGTGCCGGGCATCAAGTACGTGATCGACCCGGGCACCGCCCGCATCTCCCGGTACAGCCACCGCACGAAGGTGCAGCGGCTGCCCATCGAGGCGGTCTCGCAGGCCAGCGCCAACCAGCGCAAGGGCCGCTGCGGCCGGACCAGCGACGGCATCTGCATCCGGCTCTACTCGGAGGACGACTTCCTCTCCCGGCCGGAGTTCACCGACGCCGAGATCCTGCGTACGAACCTGGCCTCGGTCATCCTCCAGATGACCGCGGCCGGGCTGGGCGACATCGAGAAGTTCCCGTTCATCGATCCGCCGGACCACCGCAACATCCGTGACGGCGTCCAGCTCCTCCAGGAACTGGGCGCGCTCGACCCGTCCCAGAAGGACGTGCGCAAGCGGCTCACGGAGACGGGCCGCAAGCTGGCGCAGCTGCCCGTGGACCCGCGGCTGGCCCGGATGGTGCTGGAGGCCGACCGCAACGGCTGCGTGCGCGAGGTCATGGTGATCGCCGCCGCGCTGTCCATCCAGGACCCGCGGGAGCGCCCGGCCGAGAAGCAGGCGCAGGCGGACCAGCAGCACGCCCGCTTCCGCGACGAGAACTCCGACTTCCTGGCGTTCCTCAACCTCTGGCGGTACGTGCGTGAGCAGCAGCGGGAGCGCGGCTCGTCGTCCTTCCGCCGCATGTGCAAGCAGGAGTACCTCAACTTCCTGCGCATCCGCGAATGGCAGGACATCTACACGCAGTTGCGGACCGTCGCCAAGCAGATGGGCATCCACCTCAACGAGGACGACGCGGCCGAGCAGAGCGTGCACGTCTCCCTGCTCGCCGGACTGCTCTCCCACATCGGCATGAAGGACGTGAAGGAGACCGGCGGGGAGAGCGGGCGCTCCTCGGGCAAGAACGAGTACCTGGGCGCGCGCGGCGCGAAGTTCGCGGTCTTCCCGGGCTCCGCGCTCTTCAAGAAGCCCCCGCGCTTCGTGATGTCCGCCGAGCTGGTGGAGACGTCCCGCCTCTGGGCCCGGGTCAACGCGCGCATCGAGCCCGAGTGGGTGGAACCGCTCGCCGGGCACCTGCTGAAGCGCACGTACAGCGAGCCGCACTGGGAGAAGGACCAGGCCGCGGTGATGGCGTACGAGAAGGTCACGCTGTACGGCGTGCCTCTCGTGGCGCAGCGCAAGGTGAACTACGGGCGCATCGACCCCGAGGTGAGCCGCGAGTTGTTCATCCGCAGTGCCCTCGTCGAGGGCGACTGGCGGACGCACCACAAGTTCTTCGCCGACAACCGCCGGCTGCTCACCGAGGTGGAGGAGCTGGAGCACCGGGCGCGGCGCCGGGACATCCTGGTGGACGACGAGACGCTGTTCGACTTCTACGACCAGCGGGTGCCCGAGCACGTCGTGTCGGGCGCGCACTTCGACTCCTGGTGGAAGCAGAAGCGGACGGCCGAGGGCAGGGAGCCCGAACTGCTCGACTTCGAGCGGTCGATGCTCATCAACGAGCGTGCCGGGGACGTCAGCAAGGACGACTACCCGGACCTCTGGCGCCAGGGCCCGCTGACGTTCCGCGTGACGTACCAGTTCGAGCCGGGCGCGGACGCGGACGGCGTCACCGTCCACGTGCCCCTCCAGGTGCTCAACCAGGTCACGGACGAGGGATTCGACTGGCAGATCCCCGGGCTGCGCGAGCAGGTCGTGACCGAGCTGATCCGGTCGCTGCCGAAGCCCATCCGGCGCAACTACGTGCCGGCGCCCAACGTCGCGCAGCGGTTCCTGCAGCGGGCGGTGCCCCTCCAGGAGCCCCTGACCACGACGATGGCGCGTGAGCTGAAGCAAATGGTCGGAGTGCCGCTGACGGCCGACGACTTCGACTGGTCCCGGGTCCCCGACCATCTGAAGGTCACCTTCCGGATCGTCGACGAGCGGCGGCGCAAGCTGGCCGAGGACAAGGACCTCGAAGCCCTGCGACTGCGCCTCAGACCGAAGGCACGGCAGGCGATCTCGCAGGCCGCTGCGGCCACGGCCGAGCGGCAGGGCGGGGAGTCCCTGGAGCGTTCCGGCCTCACGGACTGGACGATCGGCTCCCTCGTGCGCGTCTTCGAGACGCGCCGGGCGGGTCAGCCGGTGAAGGCGTACCCGGCACTCGTCGACGACGGGCCGACGGCGAACACCGTCTCCGTCCGCCTCTTCGACACCGAGGCCGAGCAGCAGCAGGCGATGTGGACGGGCACCCGGCGCCTCATCCTGCGCAACATCCCGGTCAACCCCGCGAAGTTCGCCTCGGACCGGCTCACCAACGCCCAGAAGCTGGCCCTGTCGGCCAACCCGCACGGCTCCGTGCAGGCCCTGTTCGACGACTGCGCGACCGCTGCGGCCGACAAGCTGATCGCGGACTTCGGCGGCCCGGCCTGGGACGAGGAGTCGTTCAGGAAGCTGTACGAGCGGGTGCGGGCCGAGATCGTCGACACGACGGTCCGCACGGTCGACCAGGTGCAGCAGGTGCTGGCCGCCTGGCAGGCCTGTGAGCGCCGCCTGAAGGGCGTACGCAGCGCCGTGCTGCTGGCCAACCTCGCGGACGTACGGACGCAGCTGGACGCCCTGGTGAGGCCCGGCTTCGTGACGGCGACGGGTCTGCGCCGGCTGCCGGACCTGATGCGGTACCTGGTCGCGGCGGACCGCCGGCTCCAGCAGATGCCGACCAACGTCCAGCGGGACACGAGTCGCATGGAGAAGGTCCACGAGATGCGGGACGAGTACGCCTGGCTCCTGGAGCAACTGCCGCAGGGGCGCCCCGTCCCGTCGTCGGTCCTGGACATCCGCTGGATGATCGAGGAGCTGCGGGTCAGCTATTTCGCGCACGCGCTGGGCACGGCGTACCCGGTCTCCGACAAGCGGATCGTGAAGGCGATCGACGCCGCGGCACCGTAACGGGGCCCGCACGGTGGGTGAGTTCGCCCTGGGGCTCACCCTCCTGTACAGTCTCTTCTCGCAGCGCAACGCACGAATCGCACTGCGAAACCTGGTCCTGTGGAGCAGTTTGGAGTGCTCGCCACCCTGTCAAGGTGGAGGCCGCGGGTTCAAATCCCGTCAGGACCGCATCAACCGGCGGGCCCGCATCCGATGAGGATGCGGGCCCGCCGTCGTGCGTGCCCCAACACCCGCCGTCGCGGGGGCCCGAGAGCCCGCGCGCCCCGCGTCGGGGTCCCGCGAAGGGGCCCTGGCCGTCCGGCGTCCGGCCGCCGCGGCCGTCCCCGGCCCGGCCGCGCCCCGGCCGTCCCCCTCAGCGGGCGCCGGCGGGGCGGGAGGCTCCCCGCACCCGCCCCTTCCGTCCCCCCAGCCCCGCGAACCGGCGAGGCGCCCACGCGGGGTTGACGGCGTCACATTCCGCCAGTACCTAGAAACCAGGGCCAAAGACCGCACTGGAGGTGGCCATGGCGGCGTCCGCTCGGCATGAGACGCGAGCCCTGCTCCGCGCCCATCTGTCGGCGGCCTCCGGGCATCGCCACCTGACGCGGCACTGTCCGATCTGCCATCGGCTCCTGCGCCTGGCCTCGGAGGCCTCCTCCGACGTCCCTGAGAGCCCCGAGGCGCCCGAGGGCCAGGCCGGGGACGAGAGCCCCTCCCCGGCGTGAGCGGAGCCCCGCGCGCCAACTGCCCCTCGCGCGGCCCGAGATGTGCGCGGCTCCTCTAGCGCAGATATGCCACGCGCAACAAGGAGCCGGTCGTGTGACGGGTGTCACCGCATAAGTTTTCAAACCCACGGAACTTACCCCCCACCTACAACTGGTCAATTTAATATGTGCAATTGCACTATGCCCCCAGGTGCCCCACAGCTGATCGGACAGGGCTCCCCAGACTGCGACAAGGCCGCTCACAGACCGCCGCCGCACCCCATGACCAGGGCACAAAAAAGATCGCGCTGGACCCGGCGGAGTCCAGCGCGATCTACGACGCACCCTGTTGGCTTGTGGTTCTTGCTCGGGCGGGGACCCCGTTGGGGCGGGATCCGCGTCGGTCGGTGCTTGGGTTCGGGCCTGCCGACAAGTTGGGGGACTTGCCGGAATACCCCGCTATGAAGTTGTTGTTCAGGCTTCGCTGCGCTGCTGCGGAATGCCCGCAAGCAGGGCACGTACCTCGGCCTCGCGGTAACGGCGATGCCCGCCGAGCGTGCGGATCGAAGTGAGCTTGCCGGCCTTCGCCCACCGCGTGACCGTCTTCGGGTCCACGCGGAACATCGTGGCGACCTCAGCCGGGGTCAGCAGCGGCTCGGCATCAGGGGTGCGAGCGGTCATGAGCGGCCTCCTCGGGAGAACCGAACCTTCTCGGTTCTTTCCTCTAAATTCTGCACCTTGACCCGCGTTGCCCGAAATGGCGGACGCGGGTCGAGTCGGTTATAGGACGAACGGCTTGTCCTCGGCACTACAACTACACCATCTGTCCAGCCACGTCGGCCAAACCGATGGAATTGCCCTCCCAGGTGTTCATCAGCGACGGAAGCCGATGGACCATGCCATAGCGGACAGTCACGCCTCTGTGACGATCAGTCACAGGGCGATCAGGAGTCACGAGACCCCCCATAGCGCGCAATACCGAGATTCCGCCCACACGTGGGCAGATGGAGTCCTCCCCGGACTCCTTGTCCTATTTTGGCATGAGGGGTGGTGTTGGACGCAAGGTCCGCGTTAGTGCCGTCCGTCACGCTTACCCCGTAAGACCGGATAGGGACTTACGTCCTGTCAGATCCCGTGACACGAGGGAATCGTCGCCCCGAACGGGTGAGGTCTCGACACGGACGAGTGAACCACCGCATCAGGCGTCCCGCGACCCTCAATTCGCGGAGCGACGGTCCCTCACTGAGCGCCACCGCTCCACGAGCCGGCCGTACGCCTCGCCGGCCACGCTCCCGTCGCCCGCGCGCAGCGCCTCGATGCCCTCGGCCACGTCCGCGGCCGAGTGGTCGCCGTCGAGCTGCCCGGCGGTCAGGACGTGCACCAGCCCGCCGTAGTCCAGCTCCACCAGCGAGCGCGGGTGGAACTCCTCCAGCCAGCGGCCCACGTCCACCAGGCCGTCGATGAGCGGCCCCTCGTCGAGCGCCTCCCTGAGCGCCCGCAGGCCCCGGGCCACACGCCGCCGCGCCTGCACCATCGGCGTCCGGTAGCGGAGCACGGGAGCCCCCTCCGCGCCCCCGGAGCCGGTCCCCTTGTCGTACTCCCGCTCCTCGTCCGACACCAGCACGAACCAGTTCAGGGGTACGTGCCACGTCGAGGTGCGGATCCAGGGCCGGGCGTCGGGATTGCGGGCCAGCCAGCGCTCGTAGTCCTGCGCGGCCTGGTGGCGCACGACCTCGGGCAGCACGGCGTCCAGGACCGGCGCGGGAAGCTCCCCGCCCAGCCCCTCCAGGGCCTGCCAGCCGCGCAGCCGGGTCCGCCAGGGGCACACGCACAGCACGCCGTCCACGTCCGCGACGAAGGCGTCACCGCTCTCGTGCACCGGCACCGGGATCGGCGGGGTGGGCAGCAAGTCGGCCAGTGAACGGCGCAGTTCGTCCTGGTACGAGGGCCGCTCCGGCCTGCGCGCGTAACGGGCCCAGTGGCCGCGCTCCGGCTCGGGGAAGGCCGCGAGCGGTTCGTACACGCGGAGGTAGGACGCGTACGGGACGATCAGCGAGGACACCTTGGGCACGCTTGCTCCCTCCCCCGCCGACCTGACGGAAAACCACGAAACCGCACACCGGAGCACGGGAAACCCCGGCAAATCGTCCCACGCCCACCGGTGACCGTACTCCGTGGCGGGGTGATCCCGACCACTGCGCGGATGGCTGTCGCGGACAGGCTCTAATCTCATGCCACACGGACCTCCGCCACCCGTACGGAGGCCGTCCCGACCGCCGCTACGTACCCGGGAGTCACCACAGTGACCGAAGCAACCGACGGCGTCCTGCACACCCTGTTCCGCACGGACCAGGGTGGCCACGAGCAAGTCGTGCTCTGCCAGGACCGAGCCAGTGGCCTCAAGGCCGTCATCGCCATCCACTCCACCGCCCTGGGCCCGGCCCTCGGCGGCACGCGCTTCTACCCGTACGCGAGCGAGGAGGAGGCCGTCTCCGACGCGCTGAACCTCGCACGCGGGATGTCCTACAAGAACGCCATGGCCGGCCTCGACCACGGCGGCGGCAAGGCCGTGATCATCGGTGACCCCGAGCAGATCAAGACCGAGGAGCTGCTCCTCGCGTACGGCCGGTTCGTCGCCTCGCTCGGCGGGCGCTACGTGACCGCCTGCGACGTCGGCACCTACGTGGCCGACATGGACGTCGTGGCGCGCGAGTGCCGCTGGACGACCGGGCGCTCCCCCGAGAACGGCGGCGCGGGCGACTCGTCGGTCCTGACGGCCTTCGGCGTCTTCCAGGGCATGCGGGCCTCCGCCCAGCACCTGTGGGGCGACCCGTCGCTGCGCGGCCGCAAGGTCGGTGTCGCCGGGGTCGGCAAGGTCGGCCACCACCTGGTCGAGCACCTCCTGCAGGACGGTGCCGAGGTCGTCGTCACGGACGTCCGCGAGGAGTCCGTGCGGCGCGTCCTGGACCGGCACCCGGCCGTGACGGCCGTCCCCGACACGGACGCGCTGATCCGGGTCGAGGGTCTGGACATCTACGCGCCGTGCGCCCTGGGCGGCGCCCTCCACGACGAGTCCGTGCCGGTGCTCACGGCGAGGATCGTCTGCGGGGCGGCCAACAACCAGCTGGCGCACCCGGGCGTCGAGAAGGACCTCGCCGACCGCGGCATCCTCTACGCGCCGGACTACGTCGTGAACGCGGGCGGGGTCATCCAGGTCGCCGACGAGCTGCACGGCTTCGACTTCGAGCGGTGCAGGGCCAAGGCCGCGAAGATCTTCGACACCACCCTGGCGATATTCGCACGTGCGAAGGAGGACGGGATTCCGCCGGCCGCCGCGGCCGACCGGATCGCCGAGCACCGCATGGCGGAGGGCCGCCGCTCCTGACGGTCCCGGCCGTCCGCGGGGTACCCGTCGGCGGGTGTGGGAGAGAACTCTCACGTTCGTCGGCGGGTCGTTCGCCGAGAAGAGGTTAAAATCGCGGTTGACCAGCGGGTACAGGGCACCTCGCTGGTCCTGGGCACGGGCGCGTCCTGCGGGCGACGTACCGTATGGGCGCGGGCTCAGGTACCGTGGAAGCCCTACGGACCGGTCTCTTCGCGGAGAGCCCGTTCCAGATCATGAACGCGTGTCAAGACTCTGGGGCCGTCGAGCCCCGTATCCGAGGGGGTCGAGCCATGGGGCGCGGCCGGGCAAAGGCCAAGCAGACGAAGGTCGCCCGCCAGCTGAAGTACAGCAGCGGCGGGACTGACCTCTCGCGTCTGGCCAATGAGCTGGGCGCTTCGACTTCGCAACAGCCGCCGAATGGCGAGCCGTTCGAGGACGACGACGAGGAAGACGACCCGTACGCCCAGTACGCGGATCTCTACAACGACGACGAGGACGAGGACGACGAGTCCGGTCCCACGTCTCAACGCCGCGGCGCTTGACGCTCCAGCTGAGCTCGTCGATCTAGCTGCGCTTCACCCGGTCCGGGGCGATTTCGCGCCGGACCGGGTTTTGTGCTGCCCCGGCGTCAGCCGGGGCCTCAGGACGTCTACTTCGCGTAGGAACCGATCAGCTCGGCTCCCGTGGCGTGGTCGCCGCGGTCGGTGATCTCGCCCGCGACCCAGGCCTCCACGCCGCGGTCCGTCAGTGTGGCGAGCGCCACATCCGCGGACTCCTCGGGGACGATCGCGATCATGCCGACGCCCATGTTGAGCGTCTTCTCCAGCTCCAGGAGCTCGACCCGGCCGGTGGTGCCGACAAGATCGAAGACGGGTGCCGGGGTCCAGGTCTCGCGGTCCACGACGGCGTGCAGGCCGTCCGGGACGACCCGGGCCAGGTTGGCCGCCAGTCCGCCGCCCGTGACGTGCGAGAAGGCGTGCACATCGGTCGTACGGGTGAGGGCCAGGCAGTCCAGCGAGTAGATCTTGGTGGGCTCAAGGAGCTCCTCGCCGAGCGTGCGGCCGAACTCCGCGATGTGCTGGTCGAGCGTGAGCGAGGCCCGCTCGAAGAGGACGTGCCTCACGAGCGAGTACCCGTTCGAGTGAAGTCCGGAGGCCGCCATGGCGATCACGGCGTCACCCTTACGGATGCGATCCGCGCCGAGCAGCCGGTCGGCCTCGACGACACCCGTGCCCGCGCCGGCGACGTCGAAGTCGTCGGGACCCAGCAGGCCGGGGTGCTCGGCCGTCTCGCCGCCGACGAGGGCGCAGCCCGCGAGGACACAGCCCTCGGCGATGCCCTTCACGATCGCGGCCACACGCTCCGGGTGGACCTTGCCCACGCAGATGTAGTCGGTCATGAAGAGCGGCTCGGCGCCGCACACCACGATGTCGTCCATGACCATCGCGACCAGGTCGTGGCCGATGGTGTCGTAGACGCCCAGCTGCCGGGCCAGGTCGACCTTGGTGCCCACGCCGTCGGTGGCGGAGGCGAGCAGAGGCCGCTCGAACCGCTTCAGGGCGGACGCGTCGAAGAGGCCGGCGAAGCCGCCGATGCCGCCGAGGACCTCGGGGCGCCGCGTCTTCCTCACCCACTCCTTCATGAGCTCCACGGCGCGGTCGCCCGCTTCGATGTCGACGCCGGCGGCCGCGTAGGAAGCACCGGAGGGGCCCGTCGACGCAGTCGACTGATCAGGAACAGCAGACATTGCCTGGGATCTTTCGGGTTGGTGATACGTACGGGGCTTACGGACGACGGATCGCGTCGGCCGCCGCCGTGGCGGCGGGACCCGCCGCCAGCTCGGTCTCCAGGAGCTGCTTGCCCAGCAGCTCGGGGTCGGGCAGCTCCATCGGGTACTCGCCGTCGAAGCAGGCCCGGCAGAGGTTCGGCTTGTCGATGGCGGTGGCCTCGATCATCCCGTCGAGGGAGATGTACGAGAGGGAGTCGGCGCCCAGCGAGGTGCCGATCTCCTCGATGGTCATGCCGTTGGCGATCAGCTCGGCGCGGGTCGCGAAGTCGATGCCGAAGAAGCAGGGCCACTTCACGGGCGGCGACGAGATCCGGATGTGGACCTCGGCCGCGCCCGCCTCGCGGAGCATCCGGACCAGCGCGCGCTGGGTGTTGCCGCGCACGATCGAGTCGTCCACGACGACCAGGCGCTTGCCCTTGATGACTTCCTTGAGCGGGTTGAGCTTCAGCCGGATACCGAGCTGGCGGATCGTCTGCGAGGGCTGGATGAAGGTCCTGCCGACGTACGCGTTCTTCACCAGGCCGGCGCCGAAGGGGATGCCGGACGCCTCGGCGTAGCCGATCGCGGCGGGCGTGCCCGATTCCGGGGTCGCTATGACCAGATCGGCGTCGACGGGGGCTTCCTTGGCCAGGCGGCGGCCCATCTCCACCCGGGAGAGGTACACGTTCCGGCCGGCGATGTCCGTGTCGGGACGGGCCAGGTACACGTATTCGAAGACGCAGCCCTTGGGCTTCGCTTCCGCGAATCGCGAGGTGCGCAGACCGTTCTCGTCGATGGCGACGAACTCGCCCGGCTCGATCTCACGGACGTAGGCCGCACCGCAGATGTCGAGGGCGGCGGACTCGGAGGCGACGACCCAGCCGCGCTCCAGCCGGCCGAGGACCAGCGGACGGATGCCCTGCGGGTCGCGGGCCGCGTACAGCGTGTGCTCGTCCATGAAGACGAGCGAGAAGGCGCCCTGGACCTGCGGGAGGATTTTGGCGGAGGCCTCCTCGATGGTCAGCGGCTTGCCGTCGTCGCCGACCTGGGCGGCGAGGAGCGCCGTCAGGAGGTCGGTGTCGTTGGTCGCCGCGACCCGGGGGGTGCGGCCCTCCTGCTTGGGGAGGTCGGCCACCATCCCGGCGAGCTCGGCCGTGTTGACCAGGTTGCCGTTGTGTCCGAGGGCGATGGAACCGTGCGCGGTGGCACGGAACGTGGGCTGGGCGTTCTCCCAGACCGAGGCACCCGTCGTCGAGTAGCGGGCGTGACCGACCGCGATGTGACCCTGGAGGGAACCGAGAGAGGTCTCGTCGAAGACCTGGGACACGAGGCCCATGTCCTTGAAGACGAGGATCTGGGAGCCGTTGCTGACCGCGATTCCCGCGGATTCCTGACCCCGATGCTGGAGGGCGTAGAGCCCGAAGTAAGTGAGCTTGGCGACCTCTTCACCGGGAGCCCAGACCCCGAAGACGCCGCAAGCGTCCTGAGGGCCTTTCTCGCCGGGGAGCAGATCATGACTGAGTCGACCGTCACCACGTGGCACGCAACCGAGTGTAGGCGAGATCGACCACTGGTCCGAATTGGGGATGCGGGCCCCGGATGGATCACCGGGCGGCGGCCGCTTCGAGCCCCGTCCCGTTTTCGCTGGTCAGAGTCAGGGTGCGGTGCTTCACCTGGTACTTCACCGTGCCGTCGAACAGCTTGAGCAGGGCCCGCTCGGTCTCCATGAGTGAGGGGGAGCACATTTTGCGGGTGGTGGCCGCCCTGCCCAGAGCGATGCTGTCGTCGCCCACCGTCGCCTCGGCGGTCACCCTGTTGCAGCCGAGCCGGCCGCGGACCGTGCCGTCCTTTCCGAATGTGAGTTCGACGTCGTCCTTGGCCTCCTCGGTCAGCGGCACGGCCGAACCGCTCTTGACCCTGGAGGTGACGTTCCACCGGGTGCCGACCAGCTCGGCCGGCTTCTCCTCCTCCAGGTTCACGGTGCTCCCGTCCGGCGCGGTGAGTGTCAGTCCGTCGCCGTCGGCCTCCGCCTTGAGCGTGCTGCCGGAGACCGCGCTCCCGAGCCGGTTCTCGAATGCCATCGCCGCCGCGTCCGTGCAGGCCATCTCCGTCTTGAAGGCGTCACCGATCCTGATCGTGTCGCCCTTGATCCGGACGTCGGCACCGAAGTGGTTGCAGCCGTAGTTGCCGCCCACCGTGCCGTCCTCGGCGAACCGGATGTAGGCGCCGGCGGGGGCGTCGTGCTCCTTGCCGTCGACTGTCACGCTCCGCACGCTCCAGTACTTGCCGGTGATCGGCGCGGCCTTGCGGGTCCCGACGGAGTCGGAGCCCGGGGAGGAGCGGTCGTCGCCGCTCTGCGTTCCGCAGGCGGCGGTGGCGAGCAGCCCGGTGACGGCCAGGACACCGAGGCTGCTTCGGACGCTGAGGGTTCGACGCTGCGTGTGCATGCCGCTTTGACGGGACGGGTGGGGTGGTTGGTTCCCTCACCGGGTAACGGCCGGGCAACGGCACAGCCGGGGTCAGCCCATGATCGGCAGCAGTCCGCCCAGGTCGGCGCGCTCCCCGCTGGCCCTGACGGCCGCATCGTCGAGCGCCGCCCGCCAGCTCGTACGGCCGGTCGCGAGCCGGATCCACGTCAGGGCGTCCGTCTCGACGACGTTGGGCGGGGTGCCGCGGGTGTGCCGGGGTCCCGCCACGCACTGCACCACCGCGAACGGCGGCACGCGCACCTCGGTCGAGGCCCCGGGGGCCTTCACCGCGAGCGCGTCGGCGAGGAGCCGGGTGCAGGCGGCGAGCGCCTGGCGGTCGTACGGGACGTCGAGTCCCGGCAGCGCCGCGTTGAGGTCGTCCGTGTGGACGACCAGCTCCACGGTCCGGGTGACGAGCTGGTCGGCGAGGGTCATCGCCCCGACCCGCGTGGCCACCGGCCGTCCGTCCGCGGCGCCGGCCAGCCGGGCGGTGATCCGTTCGTGGGCGCGCGCGTACAGCGCGTCGAGATCCGGTTCGGTAGCGGCGAGCGAGTGCACGTCCTCGTCCACCTCACCGGCCCGTTCGGCGGTGGCGAACGGCCAGTCCAGCAGGGCCACCCCGGGGCCGGCGGGCTCGGCCGCGTCCAGCCCGCGGCTCACGCTCTCCACCGCCATCGACAGGTGGACGGCCAGCTCCCGTACGGTCCAGTCGCCGAGGCGGGTGGGCCGGGCGAGGCTGTCGCCGTCGAGTGTGCGTACGGCCTCCCGTACGTTCCCGAACTGCGCGAGGACCGCCGCGCGGATCCTCGCCGGGTCGTAGCTGCGGGTGCGCTTCTTGGCCGGAGGCATGGCGGCGAGCCTAGGCGATGCCGCTCGGGACGTCCGCAGCCGGCCGCCACCGTCGCCGACGCGGGGCGGGACGCGATGCGCCGCCTCGGCCTCCCCGCGACCTCGTGCCGTCCTCCCGGCGGGCACCGGTGGGCCGGGGGCGCCGGGGGAACGGGTGGAGGCGGTGCCGCCTGCCGCCGGGCCCGGGCTCACCGCCTCGGCGGCGAGGGCGGGTATGCAGGGGGCGGGGGTCTCCGTGGCATGCGCTCGTCAGTGACGGGCGGTCCCCCGGAGGGAGACCGGGGCAGGCCTTCGGTGGGGCGGCCCCGTGCGCCGTGGCGGTTTCGGTATCGGTCCGGGGGACCGGTACCGGCAGCGACGGCGGCGGGTCCGGTGGTCCCGTGTCCCGGTGACCCCCGCGGTCCCGCGCGGACCTCGGCGAAGGCGGCCGGTGAGGGGACTCGTCGCACCGGCCGCGTACCGCACCGCGCGACGGTGTGACGGTGTGACGGTGTGACGAGGTGCCACCGCGTCGTGGAATCCGCCGGGTTCGGCGGTGGCGGTACCGGGCCGGGAGGGCCGGCGGGTGGGCGACAGGCCGGAGGCCCGGTCCTGGGTGCGGACCGGGCCTCCGGCGTCTGCCGATGCGACGCCCTACGCGAGCAGCGCCGGGATCGTCCCCTCGTGCGCCGTGCGCAGTTCGGCCAGGGGGAGGGTGAACTCGCCCTGGACCTCCACCGCGTCACCGTCCACGACACCGATGCGGGTGACGGGGAGGCCCCGCGCACCGCACATGTCGTTGAAGCGGAGCTCCTCCGAACGCGGGACGGCGACGACCGCGCGGCCCGCAGACTCCGAGAACAGGAAGGTGAACGCGTCGAGACCGTCGGGCACGACCAGCCGCGCGCCCTTGCCGCCGAGCAGCGCCGACTCGACCACGGCCTGGACCAGACCGCCGTCGGACAGGTCGTGCGCGGAGTCGACCATGCCGTCGCGGGACGCCGAGATGAGGATCTCGGCGAGCAGCCGCTCCCGCTCCAGGTCGACCTTCGGCGGCAGACCGCCCAGGTGGTCGTGCACGACCTGCGACCAGGCCGAGCCGCCGAACTCCTCGCGGGTGTCACCGAGCAGGTAGAGGAGCTGGCCCTCCTCCTGGAAGGCGACCGGGGTGCGGCGGGCGACGTCGTCGATGACGCCCAGCACGGCCACGACCGGCGTCGGGTGGATCGCCGCCTCGCCCGTCTGGTTGTAGAGCGAGACGTTGCCGCCGGTCACCGGGGTGCCGAGCTGGAGGCATCCGTCGGCGAGACCGCGGATCGCCTCGGCGAACTGCCACATGACGGCCGGGTCCTCGGGCGAGCCGAAGTTCAGGCAGTCGGAGACGGCGAGCGGCTTGGCACCGGTCGTGGCGACGTTGCGGTACGCCTCGGCCAGGGCGAGCTGCGCGCCCGTGTACGGGTCGAGCTTGGTGTAGCGGCCGTTGCCGTCGGTGGCGATGGCGACGCCGAGCCCGGTCTCCTCGTCGATGCGGATCATGCCCGAGTCCTCGGGCTGCGCCAGCACCGTGTTGCCCTGCACGAAGTGGTCGTACTGGGAGGTGATCCAGGACTTGGAGGCCTGGTTCGGGGAGGAGACGAGCCGCAGGACCTGGTCCTTCAGCTCCTCGCCCGTCGCCGGACGGGGCAGCTTGTTCGCGTCGTCGGCCTGGAGCGCGTCCTGCCAGGACGGACGGGCGTACGGACGCTCGTAGACCGGGCCGTCGTGCGCGACCGTGCGCGGGTCGACGTCGACGATCTTGCCGCCGTGCCAGAAGATCTCCAGGCGGTCGCCGTCGGTGACCTCACCGATGACGGTCGCGATGACGTCCCACTTGTCGCAGATCTCCAGGAACCGGTCGACCTTCTCCGGCTCCACGACCGCGCACATGCGCTCCTGCGACTCGCTCATGAGGATTTCCTCGGGCGAGAGCGTGGAGTCGCGCAGCGGTACGTCGTCCAGGGTGACCCGCATGCCGCCGGAGCCGTTGGACGCCAGCTCGCTGGTGGCGCAGGACAGACCCGCCGCGCCGAGGTCCTGGATGCCGACGACCAGCTTCTCGGCGAAGGCCTCCAGGGTGCACTCGATGAGGAGCTTCTCCTGGAAGGGGTCGCCGACCTGGACGGCGGGACGCTTCGACGGCTTGGCGTCGTCGAAGGTCTCCGAGGCGAGGATCGACGCGCCGCCGATGCCGTCGCCGCCCGTGCGGGCCCCGTACAGGATGACCTTGTTGCCCGTGCCGGACGCCTTCGCGAGGTGGATGTCCTCGTGCCGCATGACGCCGATGGCACCGGCGTTGACCAGCGGGTTGCCCTGGTAGCAGGCGTCGAAGACGACCTCGCCGCCGATGTTCGGCAGGCCCAGGCAGTTGCCGTAGCCGCCGATGCCCGCGACGACGCCCGGCAGGACGCGCTTGGTGTCGGGGTGGTCCGCCGCGCCGAAGCGCAGCGGGTCCACGACCGCGACCGGGCGGGCGCCCATGGCGATGATGTCGCGCACGATGCCGCCGACGCCGGTGGCCGCGCCCTGGTAGGGCTCGACGTACGACGGGTGGTTGTGCGACTCGACCTTGAAGGTGACCGCGTAGCCCTGGCCGACGTCGACGACGCCGGCGTTCTCGCCGATGCCGACGAGCAGCGCGTCGGACTGCGGGGCCTTCTCACCGAACTGGCGGAGGTGGACCTTGGAGGACTTGTACGAGCAGTGCTCGGACCACATGACCGAGTACATGGCGAGTTCGGCGCCGGTGGGCCGGCGTCCGAGGATCTCCACGACCCGCTCGTACTCGTCCTTCTTCAGGCCAAGTTCGGCCCAGGGCAGCTCGACGTCGGGGGTCCCGGCCGCGTGCTCGACCGTGTCCAGAGGCGTGCGGCTCATGCGTTGACCAGCTTCTTGAGGATCGAGGTGAAGAAGGGGAGGCCGTCGGTGCGGCCACTGCCGATCAGCGGCTCGACCGCGTGCTCCGGGTGCGGCATCAGGCCGACCACGTTGCCCGCCTCGTTCGTGATGCCGGCGATGTCGCGCAGCGAGCCGTTCGGGTTGAAGTCCACGTAACGGAACGCGACCCGGCCCTCCGCCTCCAGCATGTCGAGGGTGCGCTCGTCGGCGACGTACCGCCCGTCCATGTTCTTCAGCGGGACGTGGATCTCCTGGCCGGACTCGTAGTCGGCGGTCCAGGCCGTCTCCGCGTTCTCGACCCGCAGCTTCTGGTCACGGCAGATGAAGTGGAGGTGGTTGTTGCCGAGCATCGCGCCCGGGAGCAGGTGCGCCTCGGTGAGGACCTGGAAGCCATTGCAGATACCGAGAACCGGCATTCCGGACTTCGCCTGCTCGATGACGGTCTCCATCACCGGCGAGAAGCGCGAGATGGCTCCGGCGCGCAGATAGTCGCCGTACGAGAATCCGCCCGGCAGCACCACGGCGTCGACCTGCTTGAGGTCCTTGTCCTTGTGCCAGAGGGCCACGGGTTCGGCACCGGCGAGCCTGATCGCGCGCTGGGTGTCCCGGTCGTCGAGGCTTCCGGGGAAAGTGACGACTCCAATACGAGCGGTCACTTCCCGGCCTCCGCCTTCACGTCCTCCACCTTCACGGTGAAGTCTTCGATCACGGTGTTGGCGAGGAAGGATTCTGCGAGTTCGTGGATGCGGGCGAGGGCGCTGTCGTCCACCGGTCCGTCCACTTCCAGTTCGAATCGCTTTCCCTGACGTACGTCGGAGACGCCCTCGAAACCAAGCCGCGGCAGTGCACGCTGCACCGCCTGGCCCTGGGGGTCGAGGATCTCCGGCTTGAGCATGACGTCGACTACGACGCGTGCCACTGGCACTCCCGGTGTGTGGTGCTGAGCAGGTTCCTTCAGACTACCCGCACAAAATTTCTACGCGGGTAGATTCGTAGGAATCTACGTGACGGCCATCACGATTCCGCATCGGGGGGCTATCCACCCGCCCCCTTCACGGAAAATCCTGGGAAAGATCCGGATCGAGACCCCGACCCCTATTGCACTGGGACACGCCAGGAGATTTAGTCGAGCTTCACAATGGATTGCCGAGCCCTGTACAAAGGAATTGGCAATAGCAGATACTTTGCCCAATCGCTCATAAAAGCAGCCGGACAGTCGGCATCTCCGCACGTCATCGCGCGTCGCGGGAGAGGTGCCGCACGAAGGGACCGATATTCGTGGCGCAGCGTGTCGTAGTCACTCTCTTCGACGACATCGACGGCTCGGAAGCGGCGGAAACGATCGCCTTCGGTCTGGACGGCAAGTCGTACGAGATCGACCTGAATCAAGCCAACGCCGAGAAACTGCGGACGGCCCTGGAGCCCTACCTGGAGGCCGGCCGCAAGCGGTCGCGTTCCGGCAAGGCCTACAAGCAGACGGCGGTCGCGCCCGACCCGGCGGCCGTCCGGGCCTGGGCCCAGTCCAACAAGATGGACGTGCCCGCCCGGGGACGCATCCCCAAGCGGGTCTACGAGGCGTTCGCCGCGGCCCAGTGAGCCCTGCGCGCCGGCGGCCCGGTCGCCCCTGACGCGGTGGGCACGGCGGACTCGGCGCGGTGGACCCGCGTGACGCGGCGTGGTGACGCGGCCCGGCACCGGAACTCCCGCGCCCGTCCATCGTTCCGGCGCCCCGCCCCCTCGGCACTTCGGTACTTCGGGTCTTCCGTCCCGGTCCCGCGGCTGCCCCGCCCGCTCCACGGCCTCCTGCCGTGTGGTCGCCCTGACTTCCCGTGCGCACGGGAAGTCAGGGCGCGCGGATTCCCGGCCGCGGAACGGGTCCGGCCGGGCCGTCACCCGTCGCGTGCCGGGCGGCGGACTCCGGTCCGCAGCCTCCGGGATGTCCGGCTGCGGCCCGCCCACCAGGCGCTCGGGGCCCGGTGGACGGACCGCGGCCGCACTCCCTCGGCAACCGACTTGCGCTGCACCCCGGCTGATCAGCTAGAGTCTGGAACACGCCGAGGGGCAAGGCCGAAAGGCCCGGCTCACGGAGTCACGCGGGTGTAGTTCAGTAGTAGAACATCCCCCTTCCAGGGGGAAGGCGCAGTGTGCAATTCCTGTCACCCGCTCTGCATCGCCAATCGGACCAGTCATCTGGATCAGGTAGGCTGATGCACGCGCCGATCGGTGAAAGCCGGTCGGATGCACATGCGGACGTAGCTCAGTTGGTAGAGCGCAACCTTGCCAAGGTTGAGGTCGCGAGTTCGAGCCTCGTCGTCCGCTCCAGAAAGTGAAGACCCCGGTCATGCGACCGGGGTCTTTCTCGTGTCTGCGCCGGAACGCCGCGACGCGCCTTCTCCGCCGCACTTTTCCGTCCGCGGCCCGGTGCCGGAGTCCGGGCCGGTGCCGGAGCCCTTCGGGTGTGCGGGCGGCGCCCGGTCCCCGCCGCCCGAGAGCCGGCATCTGACATTTGTCATGTGCGGCGATGACAGCGCGCACTGCCCGCGCGGCCCGGCGTCCGTGACGCTTGTTCCATGAACACGAACGAGCACGTGATTGAGGTCACGGATCTGCGACGCGTGTACGGGGGAGAGTTCGAGGCGGTCCGGGGGGTGACCTTCGCCGTGGGCCGCGGGGAGGTGTTCGCGCTGCTGGGGACCAACGGAGCGGGCAAGACCTCCACCGTCGAACTGCTGGAGGGCCTCGCGCCGCCGGCCGGCGGACGGGTCCGCGTCCTCGGCCACGACCCGTACACCGAACGCGCCGCGCTGCGTCCGCGCATCGGCGTCATGCTCCAGGAGGGCGGCTTCTCGTCCGAGCTGACCGTCGCGGAGACCGTACGCATGTGGGCGGGGTTCACAAGCGGGGCGCGGCCGGTGGACGAGGCGCTGGCCATGGTCGGCCTCGCCGGCCGGGCGGACGTACGGATCAAGCAGCTGTCCGGCGGTGAGAAGCGCCGCCTGGACCTGACGCTCGCGCTCCTCGGCCGCCCGGAGGTGCTGTTCCTGGACGAGCCGACCACCGGACTCGACGCCGAAGGGCGCAAGGAGACCTGGGAGTTGGTGCGCGGGCTGCGCGACACGGGCACGACCGTGCTGCTGACCACCCACTACCTGGAGGAGGCCGAGGGTCTCGCCGACCGGCTGGCGATCCTGCACGCCGGACGGATCGCGGCCTCCGGGACCCCGGCCGAGGTGACAGCCTCCCAGCCCTCCCGGATCTCCTTCGAACTGCCCGACGGCTACCTCCCCGGCGATCTGCCGCCGCTCGCCCCGCTCGGGATCACCGGGCACGACGTGGAGGGGCGGATGCTGCGACTGCGTACGAACGAACTCCAGCGGGCGGCCACCGGCCTGCTGGTGTGGGCCGAACGGTCCGGGGTCGAACTGCGGGGCCTGGACGTGCGCCAGGGGTCGTTGGAGGAGGCGTTCCTGCGGATCGCCCGTGACGTGGCCGTCTCCGGGGCGGCCGAGGCGGAGAAGGAGGTCGCGGCATGAGCACGCGGACCATCGCGGAGAGTCCCGCACCCGAGCGCACGACCGTGACCGGGGCACGCCGCATGGCGGCGCTCGCGCGGGCCGAGGTGACACTGCTCGGGCGAAGCAAGGGCACGCTCTTCACCGCGGCGTGCGTGCCTCTGGTGCTGCCGCTGAGCGTGCGCTCCGCCTTCGACGAGGCGGACCTGAAGGCCGCGGGCCTCACCTCGGGGGACGTGATGCTCCCGGCGGGCTTCGGCTTCTCCCTGGTCTTCGCCGTGTACGCGGCCCTGACCGGGATCTATGTGGCCCGCCGCGAGGAACTCGTCCTCAAGCGGCTGCGGACCGGTGAGCTGCGGGACACCGAGATCCTCGTCGGCGCGGCGCTGCCCGCCGTTGTCCTCGGCCTGGCGCAGTGCCTGCTGCTGGCGGTGGGCTGCGCCCTGCTCCTCGACGTGGGCGCGCCCGCGGCACCCCATCTCGCGGTCGCGGGACTGCTGTTCGGTGTGGTGCTGTGCGCGGCTGCGGGCGCGGTGACCGCGAGCTTCAGCAGGTCGGCCGAGAGCGCCCAGGTGACGGGCCTGCCGTTCATGTTCCTCTCCCTGATGGGATCGGGGATCGCAGTCCCGCTGGAGATGCTGCCCGACCGGCTCGCGTCCTTCTGCGAACTGCTGCCGCTCTCCCCCGCGATCACGCTGCTGCGCGGCGGCTGGACGGGGGACCTCGGCGCGTACGAGGCCCTGGGCGCCGTCGCGACGGCGCTGGCCTGGGCCGTCATCGCGGTGTTTGCTGTACGGCGGTGGTTCCGCTGGGAACCGCGGCACTGACCATGCCGGGCACACGGGTACGGGGCGGGGACATGACGGGCACGGAAGCCGGGGCGAACACGGACACCGGGGCGGGCACGGGGACGGACGAGGGGGCCGCCACGCCCGTGGAGGCGGGGAAGCCGGGCCGGCGCGTGCCGGGGCGGGCGAGGTCCGGTGGGCGGAGGCCCGCGGTGCCGGGTCCCGGTGCCGGGAGGCCGGGCATGCGGCGCAAGCCGGGTGTCTGGTGGCGCGGGAAGAGCACGCCGGCGAAGGTCGAGACGTACACCCGCTGGTCCTACCACTCCTTCGCCCTGATCGAGGTCGCGGTGATCGGGCTGCCCGTGTTCGGGCTCGTCGGGGTGCCGCTCGCGCTGTGGGTCTTCGTGCCGATCGTCGGCCACGCCCTGCTGTGCGGGGTGACGGCGTCCCGGGCGCTCGACTGGACGCGCGGCGGCCGAGGGCAGCCCGTACGCCTGCTCGTGGCACTGACCGTCGTCAGCGCGCTGCTGGGGACCGCCGCGCTCGTCGTGGCCCAGCACGGCCCCGGGGGCGACGACGGCGAGACGGCGGCGGCCTCGATGTTCGTGGGGGTGCTCGCCTTCGGGGCGGGCACGGTCACGCTCGGGATGCGCGAGCGGCGACGTGTGCCGGCCCTGGTCGGCGCCTTCGGGGCGGGGACCGCCGTCGTGGGGCTCGCGGCGGGCATGCCCGGGGCCGCGGCGCTGGCCACGGCCTTCGCCGTGCTGGTCTCCGCCGGGTTCGTCGCCTTCACGTCCGTCTTCTCGGTGTGGCTCCTCGACGCCGTGTACGAACTCGACGCGGCCCGCGAGACCCGCACCCGGCTGGCCGTCGCCGAGGAACGGCTCAGGTTCGGCCGCGATCTGCACGACGTGATGGGCCGCAACCTCGCGGTGATCGCGCTCAAGAGCGAGCTCGCCGTCCAGCTCGCCCGGCGCGAACGACCCGAGGCCGTGGACCAGATGATCGAGGTGCAGCGGATCGCCCAGGAGTCGCAGCGGGAGGTCCGCGAGGTCGTCCGCGGCTACCGCGAGGCGGACCTCGGCACCGAACTGCTGGGCGCCCGGGGAGTGTTGGCCGCGGCAGGGGTCGACTGCACGGTCAGCGGCTCCGCGGAGGGGCTGCCGCCCGCGGTCCAGTCGGCGCTGGGATGGGTGGTGCGCGAGGCCACGACGAACGTACTGCGGCACGGCGACGCGGCGCGGTGCCGCGTGGCGCTGACGGTGACCGGGGGCCGTGTGGTGCTCACCGTGGAGAACGACGGGGTGGAGGACCGCGGGACGGGGAGCGGCGGGGTGCCCGGGACGCGCGCGGGCGGCGGGTCCGGGCTCGCCGGGCTCCGCGAACGGCTGTCCGCGGTGGACGGGACCCTGGAGGCGGGATTCGCCGGGGCGGGCGTGTTCCGGCTGGTGGCCGAGGTACCTCTGCCGGGCACCCCGCCCGCGGTTCCGGCGGACGGGATGCCCGGCATCCCCGTACCGGGCCGCAGCGAGCCCGACACCGTCACGGGCACGGGCACCGGCACGGACACCGGGGGCGGCAACGTCACCGGCACGGGACCGGACACCGGGGGCGGTCCCGGCTCCCGCCCCAGGCCCGATCGCGATCCCGATCCCAATCCCAATCCCGCTCCCGGTCCCGACTTCGACGGCAGCGGGGGCGCGACGGCCGACGGCGGTGGTCCACCACCGGTCCGGGCGGCCGGTGCCGTCCCGTGCTCCGCGTCCCGTCCCGTGAATGAGGCCTCATGACATCGGTACCGCCGGTCCCGCCCGTGTCCGCCGTCCCGCCCCCGCGGCCCGCGCGTCCCGTACGGCTGCTGCTCGCGGACGACGAGCACCTGATCCGCGGGGCCCTCGCCGCGCTGCTCGGGCTGGAGGGGGATCTGCTCGTGGTGGCGGAGGCGGCGAGTGGGCCCGAGGCGCTCGCCATGGCACGCGCCCACGAACCCGACGTGGCCGTGCTGGACCTCCAGATGCCCGGTGCCGACGGTGTGAGGGTCGCCACATCACTGCGGGCCGAACTGCCGTCCTGCCGCGTACTGATCGTGACGAGCCACGGGCGCCCCGGGCACCTGAAGCGGGCGCTTGCTGCGGGTGTGCGCGGGTTCGTCCCGAAGACGGTCAGCGCGCAGCGGCTCGCCGAGATCATTCGTACGGTCCACGCCGGAAACCGTTACGTGGACCCGGAGTTGGCGGCCGACGCGATCTCCGCCGGGGACTCCCCGCTGACCGCGCGCGAGGCGGAGGTGCTGGAGCTGGCGGCCGACGGCGCGCCCGTCGCGGAGATCGCGGAGCGGGCCGCGCTCTCCCAGGGGACCGTGCGCAACTACCTGTCGTCGGCCGTCTCGAAGCTCGGGGCGGAGAACCGGCATGCGGCAGTGCGGCTCGCACGGGAGCGAGGTTGGGTATAGTGGCTCTCGCGCCACGGCGCATGCGGACGTAGCTCAGTTGGTAGAGCGCAACCTTGCCAAGGTTGAGGTCGCCAGTTCGAACCTGGTCGTCCGCTCAGACGAGGAAGCCCCCGGTCATCGCGACCGGGGGCTTCTTCGTGTCGTCATGGACGGTCGCCCCGGGGGTTGCCCGGGGCGCTCGCTCAGGCCCAGCCGGCACCCGTCAGGCGCTCGTAGGCCTCCACGTACTTGGCGCGGGTCGCGTCCACGACCTGCTGGGGCAGGGCGGGCGGCGGCTGCTCGCTCCGGCGGTCCCAGCCGGACTCGGCGGAGGTGAGCCAGTCGCGGACGAACTGCTTGTCGAACGAGGGCTGCGGACGGCCCGGCTCCCACTCGTCGGCGGGCCAGAAGCGGGAGGAGTCCGGGGTGAGCACCTCGTCGGCGATGACGAGGGTGTCGCCGTCGAAGCCGAACTCGAACTTCGTGTCCGCGAGGATGATCCCGCGCTCGCGCGCCACGTCCCGGCCCCGGCCGTAGACGGCGAGCGTGGCGCGACGCACCTCGGCCGCGGTCTCGGCGCCGACCTGCCGGGCGACCTCCTCGTACGAGACGTTCTCGTCGTGCTCGCCGACGGCGGCCTTGGTGGCCGGCGTGAAGATCGGGGCGGGCAGCTCCGAACCGTCGGTCAGGCCCTCGGGAAGGGGGAGGCCGCAGACCGTACGGGTCTCCCGGTACTCGACGAGGCCCGAGCCGGCGAGATAGCCGCGGGCCACGGCCTCGACCGGGACCATCCGCAGCGACTTGCAGACCAGCGTCCGGCCCCGCCACTCGGCGGGGGCGCCGGCCGGGAGTTCGGTGCTCAGGACGTGGTTCGGCATCAGATCCGCGAACTGGTCGAACCACCAGAGCGAGAGCTGCGTCAGGACGCGGCCCTTGTCGGGGATCTCCGTGGGGAGCACCCAGTCGTACGCGGAGATGCGGTCGCTGGCGACCATCACGAGGTCGCCCGCCTCGTTCTGGTACAGATCGCGCACCTTGCCGGTGTGCAGATGCACCAGACCCGGGACCTCTGGGGCCTCGGGCTTTTCGACGAATCCGGACACGGTTCCTCCCCGTGGTTCTGTATAAGTGGCTCGATTCTCCCGTATGCCGGGGGCCGGGAAGGACAGGGTCCGGTCAGTCGCGTTTGCAGATGCGGTCCAGGAGGTTCGCCGTGGCGCGCTGGACGCGGGCGTCGGTGTGCCCGGGGCGGTCCAGTGCCGGGGACCAGGCGAACGTGCCGGACGCGAAGACGAGGGCTCCCGAGGGCGCGCGGTACAGCGACGTCTCCTGGTGGCGGATCGCCCCCTCGGTGTCCCGGTAGGGCGAGTGGGACAGCAGGATGCGGCCCTGGTGCCCGGGCAGGGGGACGCGCGGGAAGTAACGGTCCGCCTCGCCGGCGACCATGCCCTCCAGTTCGTCGCCCTCGTGGGCCCCGGTCGCGTCCCAAAGCCAGTGGTCGGCGTTGCGGACGACCATGGGGTGCGCCTCCGGGACCCGGCCCGCGTACTGGATGCCGAGGAGTTCCTGCTCGGGGCGGTCGACCTCGCGCCACAACGCGGGCCTGCCGGGGCCGCGGCGCTTGCGGCAGGTCAGCAGCCGGTCGGGGACGCCCGACGGGGACCGGCCCAACTCGATCCGCCAGTACATGGTGTTGGCGGAGAGGAAGACGAGCGAGGTGCCGCTGTCGCGGGCCAGCTCCACCGTGCGCCGCATCGCCGCGGACCAGTACTCGTCGTGCCCGGGGAAGACGAGGCCGCGGTAGCGGGTCGGGTCGACGCGGCCCGCGTGCAGGTCGCGGGCGTCGGCGTACGCCACGTCGTAGCCGTAGCGCTCGGCCCAGCGGATGAAGTCGTAGGCGTGTCCGACGTGCAGGGGCAGGCCCGCGCCCGCGTACGGGCGGTCGAAGGAGACGGTCGTCGCGGCGTCGGCCTCGCCGAGCAGCCGGCCGTTCCCGTCCCACGCGTGGTAGAGGCTCGCGCCGGTCCTGCCGTCCTCCGGGTAGAGGTTGTACGCCTGCCAGGTGACGTCCGGCAGGAGCAGCAGCAGGTCGGCCGGGTGGTCGTGGCGGACGGTGAAGGGGATGTGCGAGCGGTGGCCGTCGTCGGTGGTCAGGACCGCCACGTACGCGCCGGCGTTCCAGTACGACGGGATCTGCAGCCGCCAGGAGAGCCACCAGTGGTGGCAGGACACCGTGCGGTCCGCGGTGAGCGGCGGGGGCTGGACGATCCCGGACAGCCGAGGGCTCGTGGTGATCTTCCCGGCGCCGTCGCCGCCGTAGTGGCCGATGCGGTAGATGTCCACGCCGAACTGCTGGGGCGGGTCGACGGTGATGTGGAAGTCGACGGCCTCGCCCGGGGCGACCGCTCCGGTGGAGGCGAAGCCCTTGATCTGGCGGCGGACGTCGTCGGCCGAGCGGGGGCCTCCGGTGGTGGAGCGGGGGGCGGGGATGCGGGGGGCGGTCGCGGTCCCGGGCCGGCCGTGGCCGGTCGCGCCCGGGGCGGTCGCACCGGGCGGCGGGGCGTGCTCCACGTACCAGGGGACGACCTGGCCGGTGTCGCCGAAGTACTGCTCGCTGCCGCGCAGCCAGGGGACCGGGCCCTGCCCGAAGGGGTCCGTGACGGCGTGCGCCATCGCGCCCGACTCCCATCGGCGGATCCGCTCCGAATCCATGCGCCGTCCCTCCTTCGTGCCCCCGTCGGCCCCGGCGGCCCTTGGCGCGTACGGCCGGCGCCCTGTCATCGAACGGTCCCAGCACATCACATTACGCACGCGGCCCGTCACCGTTCGTCGCTAATTGACGGGGCATCACCGGACCTCCGGCGGCGGGGCGGGGCCCGCCGGAAGGAGAGCAGACCGGTGACGTTCAAAGCTGTTCCTTTTTGATCACTTGTGCATATACAGTGGCGCAGCTGTCGCGGAGGAACGTGAGGTGTCCGTTCCGCGCCGGGGAGGCGAACGACAGCACTCCAACACTTCTGTGGGGGCACATGAACATGCGTAGAAGCCGCGTACTCGCGGCGCTCGGAACCGCCGTCGCCGTGGCGGCGGGCATGGCCGGGGCGCCGGGCGCCACGGCCGCGGAACCCGTGACCTGGCAGGCCACGGACGGCAGGCTGATGTACCTCAACGGTGCGCGCAACACGCTCCAGACGCACGAGGTCGGCACCGGCAGCTACACCGACTTCCTGGCGGACGCCACGCAGCCGTCCTGGTCGCCGGACGGCAGCCGGGTCGCGTACGTGAAGAACGGCCGGGTCGAGACCCGCCGGTACACCGGCTCCACCCTGGTCAAGATCCAGGAGCAGGGCTCCGTGAGCAGCGTCGGCGACCCGACGTTCCTGGGCCGGGGCGACACGATCGTCTACTCCGGCAGCGGCCGGCTGCGCTACGCGTCCTCGGACGGCTCCCGCTACGGCCAGCCGCTGTTCTCCACCTCGGAGGACGGCTGCGACCGCGAGCCGAGCGCGTCCGTCAACGGACTGATCGCCTTCGTTCGCACCGGCGACACCTGCGGCTCGCCGACCGGTTCGGCCGTCTGGATCCACGACATCAACACCGGCGGCTTCACCAAGCTGACCGATGTAGGCGACGACCCGGCGATCTCGCCCGACGGGACGCGGGTCGCCTTCGTCCGCGAGGCCGACGGCCTGCGCCGGCTGTTCGTCGTCAACGTCGACGGCACCGGCGAGCGCCAGCTCACCTTCGAGGACGGCGCCGAGATGCCGGCGTGGTCGCCCAGCGGCGACCGGATCGTCCTGACCAACGGGACCGACGAGGACGCGGCCGCTCCGCGCATCGTGGACGTCGCCACCGGCGAGGCCACCAGGATGCCGCTCCCGCCGGGCACCTCCTCCGTCACCAACATGGCCTGGCAGCCGCTGCGCAAGCAGGGGGCGGGCCGGGTCTGGGGCGCCGACTCGTACGGCACCAACATCGCGGCGTCCCGCTGGACGTGGAACACGGTCGGCCAGAGCGAGCCCGGCCTGATCGACGCCCGTTCGGCCGTCCTGATCAGCAAGGACAGCCCGTCCTACGCGCTGACCGGGCAGTCGCTCGCCGGCCAGAAGCTGGGCCCCCTGCTGATGACGTCGGAGACCTCGCTGTCGGCGAACGTGCAGGCGGAGCTGAAGCGCACGCTGAAGCCCGGCGCCACGGTGTACCTCGTCGGCGGCACCGACATCCTCTCCAGCTCCGTCGCCTCCAAGGTCGGCTCGCTCGGCTTCACGCCGAAGCGGCTGTCGGGGACCTCGCGCTACTCGACGTCCGTGGCGGTCGCCAAGGCCGTCACCAGCGCCCCGGACTACGTGTTCCTCGCCACCGGGACCGACTACCACTCGGCGATGTCGGCCTCCGCCGCGGCCGGTGCCCTCGGCTACGGCGGCAAGGGCACGGTCGTCCTCAACGAGGGCAACAAGCTGTCCTCGTCGGTGAAGTCGTACCTCAACACGCTCGACCCCGACCGCACCATGGTCGTCCCGGTCGGCGCCTCGGCGAAGTACGCGCTCACGCACACGTACCTCTCCAACTGGCCCGACTCGTGGTCGTACTACCCGATCAGCGGCAGCGGGCACGACGGCACCTCCGTCGCGCTCGCCGAGTTCTGGTGGAGCGCCCCGCAGGTCGCGGGCCTGGCCTGGTCGGACAGCTGGCGCGGTGGCGTCTCGGCCGGCGTCGGCATGCTCTCCTACGGCCCGGTGCTGTGGACCGACGAGAGCACGCTCTCGGAGACCAGCGCGTCCTACCTGCGCCGGCAGGCGGCGGGCGTCAACTCCGTCATCGCCTTCGGCGGGACGGGGTCGATCTCCGCGGCCGAACTGACCGCGGCGGGTTCCGCGATCAGCGCGGGCACCTCCCTGGTGGACTACCGGCCGTACTACAACGGCCTCGTCCCGGCGCAGCAGTCGGCGCTCGCGGACTCGCGCAGCCGGAGCGTCGGCGGCACGGACGCCGGTGCCGCCGGTGCCGGTGCCGGTGAGCTGCGGTCCGGTACGGCGACGGTCGCGCCCGACCTGGACTCGGTGCGGACCACCAACAAGTAACCGAGCACACCGTCACCCACCGGCCCCGGGCGCACTTCGCGCCCGGGGTCGGTGCGGTTGGGTGCCCGGGCCTTGGGTGCGGCCCGCTGGGGTTGGTGGGCTGGGCGACCGGGGGTGGGTGGGTGCGGCCCGCCTGGACGGGTGCCCGGGCGGTGTGTGCGGCCCGCAAGGGGTTGGTGGGCTGAGCGACCGGGGTCGGCGGGCTGAGCGCCCCGGGACGGGTGGGTGCACGCCTGGGCGGTGCGTGCGGCCGTCTGGGGTTGGTGGGCGCGTGCCCGGGTCGACGGGCTGAGCGCCCCCGGACGGATGTGGGTGCACGCCTGCGGCCGGTGTGTTGGGGTGCCCGGGGCGATCCGTGTGGCCGACTCGGGGTTGTGCTCCGGGCGTCCGAGCGGTGTGTGGTCCGCCCAGAGTTCGTGGGCTGCCCGCCCAAGCCCCATGGGCTGCCTGCCCCGGGGCGGTGCATCTGCGCATCCGGGGTCGGTGCGTACAGATCCTCGGGCCGGTGCGCGTATGCGTACGCGTCACCCGGGCCGGTGTGCCCCTGCCCAGGGCCGGAGTGCGTGCCCGCCCCGGGTCGGTGCCCGTGGCTCTGGGCCGGTACGCGCGTGTGGGACCGGATGTCCGGGACGCGGAACGCAAGATCCGGGGCACGGGAGCACGGCGATTCCGGCGCCCGGAGGGCTTGTCGGCGCCCCAGCGCGCAGACCGCACGAGCCCGGACCCGCGGGAGCCGTGACGGCGGCCGAAGGGCTGCCGCCCCGGGCCCGTAACACGTGTGCGTGTGCGTGTGCGCCACGAACGGCCCTGGCGGCGCGGCTCCTTCTGCGGGTGGTGGGGCAGCTCGGGAAGGGGGTCAGACGAGCCGGACGGGCTTCTCCGGGCGGATGCCGAGGCGGCGGAGCCAGGCGCGCAACGGGACGGGGTCGCCGTCCTCTATGAGGCTCAGGACCCGTGGGCCCAGATCGACGGACCGCTCGCCGTTGACGAGGAGGGACGGACCGTCGAGCCAGTCGAGGCCCGGCGTCGCGCCGGCCGTGTCCATGGCCGCGCAGCAGACCATCGCCGTCACGTGGTCGGCCAGCAGTTCCCGCCCGGTCCGCGGCGGCTGGAGGGGGAAGAGCGGCAGCAGGCCGTCGTCCCAGAAGGCCAGATCGGGGCCGGCCTGCCCGACGGAGCCCACCGTCGGAGCGGCCGGCTCGACGGGCAGGGCGGCCTCCTCGCGCGCCACCTCGGCACTGAGCCCGGCCGCCAGCGCCGCACTCCGCTCGTTCCCCGGGGTGTCGCCCTCGTCCTCGGCGAATCCCACGGACTCCTCCTCGGCCTGCGCCGGCACCGGCACGGGCCCATCGGTCCTGTGGGACTCCGCCGCGCCACTTGCCCCGGCCCCGGTGCCGGCACGCCGATCCGTCCCCGGCCCTTGCTTCCCCGGCCCCAGCTCCGGATCCGGCTCCGGCATCCCCGTGCCGCCCGCGTCGGCGGCCGCGAACTCCTCCAGGCTCAGGTGGTCCATCACGCGGGCCAGGGTGGGCCCGTCGCGGCCGGGGGAACCCGGACCGGCGGAACGGCTCACTCCCAGCGTGTCCAGGACCCGGTGCAGCCGCGCCGCGTCCGTCCGCCACTTCCGGTCGACCACCTCGTCCGGATACTCGTCCCAGGCGACCGGTGCCCAGTCGGGCCCGGTCTCGGCGGGCCCGCCGTGGAACAGCCGGGCCGCCAGCAGCGACGCGGCCTCGTCCATCGCGCCCGGTTCCTCCAGCAGGTCGCAGGCGGGCCGCTCGCCGAGCCGGGAGGCGAACCCCTCCGCGAGCCGATCACGCCGCGAGAGCTCGGTGAGCGCCGCGACCACGCCCGCGTCCAGCCGGGCGGGCCAGCGGCCCATCCGCCACGCGGGCAGCGCGACGCGGGTCAGCAGCCGGTCCCAGCCGGCGTACGCCAGCCCGACCTGCTCCTGGGCGACGATCCGCAGCCCGTAGTCCACGGCCTGCGCGCGCTCCGCCGCGGCGGCCGCGACACCCCGCTCCATCTCCGCCGCGTGCTCACGGCAGCCGCGCAGCAGCAGCCGGGTGACCCAGCCGATCCCTGCGAGCGGGACACGGACCAGGGGACCGCGCGAGGGTGCCGACGTGACCGCGACGGCCGCGTCCAGACCCCGTACGAAACGGCGGGCCGCGGCTATGTCGGGATGCGCCGAGGGCCCCGTGCCCGCGACGACCGGTGCGAGAACGGCCCGCAGCTCGCCGACCCGCATCCACCACAGGAACGGGGAGCCGATCACGAGCACCGGAGCGGCGGGCACGCGGCGGTGGCCCGACGGGAGGCCACGTACGCCCGGTACACCCGCTATCTCGTCCCGGTCCTCCGCGGGAGGCGGGGCGTGCGCCGGGTGGGTGCGGTCCTCCAGCCAGCTGTCGCAGTCCGGGGTGAGGGCTATCGCCGAGGGTGCGGGCACTTCCAGCCGGTCGGCCAGGTCCCGCACCATGCGGTACAGGTCGGGCGCCGACTCCTCGGCGATCGGGACCGTGGGGCTCACGGCGGGCCGGGCACGCGCGACGACCAGCGCGACACCGGCCGCTCCGAGGAGCACGAGGACGGCGAGGCCCGTCACGACCCGGCCGACGACGTCCCAGCCGCTGCCTCCGATGTGCCCGGTCGCACCGCCGACGAGCAGTACGACGGCGGCGGCCGCGGGCAGCAGGGCGACGGCCAGCGCCCTGCTGCGGACGCGCAGCACGGCGAGGGCCCGTGAGCGCGCGGCCTGCGCACCCAGCTCCACACCCATCCCGGACACGACCGGATTCACCCCCTATTGCCCGCCCGGCGCGTGCATACCCAGCCACCGCCGACGGACGTCCATGGCGTTGCTCACAACCCCACTGTGGCACCCGGCACCGACATCGCAATGCCGGTGGGCCAAGTGCCGGAACGCTTGCGCCGCACCATAGTTGGGGCCCCGGCCCTCGTCAGCCGGATGGGGGATCGGTCACTCGATGGAATGGCTTTGGGCAGAGGTGGCTGACGAAAGGGCCCCGGATCCTGTGCCGGATCCGGGGCCCGAAAAGGTCGTACGACGTGCGATCACGCAGATGACGGTGGGTAACCGAGGGTTACTCCCCGGCCACCTTCGCGGCGATGTCCGTGCGGTGCTGGGAGCCGTCGAGCCGGATGCGCCCGAGCGCCGCGTACGCACGGGAGCGGGCCGCGGTGAGGTCCTTGCCGCTCGCCGTGACGGAGAGCACCCGGCCGCCCGCGCTCACGATCGAACCGCCGACCCGCTTCGTACCGGCGTGCAGGACGTACGCGTGCGGGGCGTCCCGCTCGGCCACCTCGTCGAGGCCCTCGATGGGGTCGCCGGTGCGCGGGGTGTCCGGGTAGTTGTGCGAGGCGATGACCACGGTGACGGCGGCGTCGTCGCTCCACCGGAGCGGTTCGAGGTCCGCGAGCGTGCCGTTCGCCGACGCGAGGAGGACACCCGCGAGGGGCGTCTTCAGCCGGGCCAGGACGACCTGCGTCTCGGGGTCGCCGAAGCGGGCGTTGAACTCGATGACACGGACACCGCGCGAGGTGATCGCGAGGCCGGCGTAGAGCAGTCCGGAGAAGGGTGTGCCGCGGCGGCGCATCTCGTCGACCGTCGGCTGCAGGACGGTCTCCATGACCTCGTCGACCAGCTTCGGGTCGGCCCACGGGAGGGGCGAGTACGCGCCCATGCCGCCGGTGTTCGGGCCCTCGTCCCCGTCCAGCGCCCGCTTGAAGTCCTGGGCGGGCTGGAGCGGGACGACCGTCCGGCCGTCGGTGATCGCGAAGAGGCTGACCTCGGGCCCGTCGAGGAACTCCTCGACGACCACGCGGTCGCAGGCGTTGGCGTGGGCCGTGGCCACCGCCAGGTCGCTCGTCACGACGACGCCCTTGCCGGCCGCGAGACCGTCGTCCTTGACGACGTACGGGGCTCCGAACGCGTCCAGCGCCTCGTCGACCTCGGCCGGGTTCGTGCAGACGTACGAACGGGCGGTCGGTACGCCCGCGGCGGCCATGACGTCCTTGGCGAACGCCTTGGAGCCCTCCAGCTCGGCGGCCTCCTTCGAGGGGCCGAACACCGGGACACCTGCGGCGCGCACGGCGTCGGCGACCCCGGCCACGAGCGGTGCCTCCGGGCCGACGACCACCAGCTCGGCACCGAGTTCCGCGGCCAGCGCGGCCACGGCCCCGCCGTCGAGGGCGTCGACCGGGTGCAGCTCGGCCACCTCGGCGATGCCCGCGTTGCCTGGAGCACAGTGCAGCGCGGTGACGTCGGGGTCGAGGGACAAGGAGCGGCACAGGGCGTGTTCGCGGGCGCCGCCGCCGATGACAAGGACCTTCACGGGGGTCAGCCTAGCTGGCGGGAGTGGTGGCCTTGTGCGGGCTTCCGAAGGACGGACCGGCGCGGGCTCGTCGGATCCTACGAGCCGCAGCCCCTCGGAACCCGACGGCGATCGGGACGCACCGGGCGCCTGACAGCAGGCGGAACGCAGTCCGGCCGCCGCGGGCGAGCGGTACGGGGTCCGGCGGTACGGGGTCCGCCATGCCACGGAAATCAGTCAGGGCGGGTCCCGGCGTTCGCGCCGGTCGGTGACCGGTCGGCCCGTCCGGTCGGCCCGTCCGGCGGACGGTCCCGCGGGGGCGGCCGTGCAGACGCCGGGCCGTGCCCGGCGCTACTCGTTCGTGAATTCCTCGACCACGGTCGCCCCGAGCTCGCGCACGATCAGTTCGTGGCCCGACAGCGCCGACTCGTCCAGGTCCGGGTCGTCGTCCTCCGCGATGTCGTCCTCCGGCGAGATCGGCGGCGGCTCGGGGGCCGGCGGACGGGAGGCGGACGGGGCCGAGCCGGGCGCCGGGCCGGACGGGGACGCCGAGGCGGGCCGCGACGCCGGGGCGGCGGGCTGCTGCGGGGCGGGCCTGGGCGCGGCGGGTGCGGCGCCCCCAGAGCCGTAGCCGCCGCCGTACCCACCGCCGAAGCCGGGACCGGGTGCGGCCGGGGGCGCGGAGCCGCCTGACGGGTCGACGACCGCCTCGACCTTCCACTGCACGTTGAACAGCTCGGCCAGCGACTGGCGCAGTACGTCCTCGCTGCCGCTGCTCGCGAAGTTGTCCCGGGCGCCCGCGTTCACGAAGCCGATCTGGAGCGTCGTGCCGTCGAAGCCCGTCACCTGCGCGTTCTGGCTGAGCAGGATCCAGGTGAAGCGGCGGCGGTTCTTCACCGCCTCCAGGATGTTCGGCCAGAGCATGCGGGGATCGGGTCCGCCGGCGGGCGGGGCGGAGAACGCGGAGGGAGCCGACGGGGCCGCCGCCTGGGCGGCAGCCGCGCCGGCCGGGACGTCCTGCCCGTACGGCGGAGTGGGGGCGGCCGGCGGTCCGGACTGCGGGGACGCCGGGCGCCCGCCGCCCGCGGACGCTGGGGTGGGCCACCCGCCGGGCCGCCGCCCGCTGCCGACGGCCGTCGCGGCGGGCCATGCCCCGGGGGCGGGCTGGGCGGGAGCCGGCGGCTGCTCGGCGACGGGCGCGGGCTCCACCGGCGCGGGCGCCTGAATGGGGGCCGCGGCGGCGGGAGCCTGCTGCTGCGGAGCCTGCGGCGACGAGCTCTGCGGCGGCTGCGCTTGGGGCGTCGCGGCGTCGCCGTCGCCGCCGGGAGCACCCGCTCCCCGCACCGCCGCGCGGGCCGCCGCGGGACCCGCGCCGGGCGGCACGGCCTGGGCACTGCCCTGCACCGCGGCACGGGGGGCACCGCCGTGCGACTCGGGCCCGGGCACGTACCCCATGGCGGGCGCCTGCGCCGCGGCCCCCGCGAAGTTCACGCCGCGCTCGACGCGGTCGAGCCTCGCCATGAGGGACCGCTCGTCCCCGTACGCGGCGGGCAGCAGCACGCGGGCGCAGATCAGCTCCAGCTGGAGGCGGGGCGAGGTGGCGCCGCGCATCTCGGTGAGTCCCGCGTTGACCAGGTCGGCGGCACGGCTCAGCTCGGCCGCGCCGAACACCCCGGCCTGGGCCGTCATCCGCTCCACCACGTCGGCGGGGGCGTCGATGAGCCCCTTCTCCCCGGCGTCCGGCACGGCGGCGAGGATCACCAGGTCGCGCAGCCGCTCCAGCAGGTCGGCGACGAACCGCCGGGGGTCGTTGCCGCCCTCGATGACGCGGTCGACGACCTCGAAGGCCGCGGCTCCGTCGCCGGAGGCGAAGGCCTCGACGACCGAGTCGAGCAGCGACCCGTCCGTGTAGCCGAGGAGGGAGGTGGCCATGGCATACGTCACACCTTCCTCGCGGGCCCCGGCGAGGAGCTGGTCCATGACGGACATGGAGTCACGCACGGATCCCGCGCCGGAGCGGACGACGAGCGGCAGCACCCCGTCCTCGACGGGGATGCCCTCGCGGCCGCAGACCTCGCCCAGGTACTGCCGGAGGGTCCCGGGGGGCACGAGGCGGAACGGGTAGTGGTGCGTCCTCGACCGGATCGTCCCGATGACCTTCTCGGGCTCGGTGGTCGCGAAGATGAACTTGAGGTGCTCGGGCGGCTCCTCGACGACCTTCAGGAGGGCGTTGAAGCCGGCCGGCGTGACCATGTGGGCCTCGTCGATGATGTAGATCTTGTAACGACTGCTCGCGGGCCCGAAGAACGCCTTCTCGCGCAGGTCACGGGCGTCGTCGACACCACCGTGGGACGCGGCGTCGATCTCGATGACGTCGATGGAACCGGGGCCGTTGCGTGCCAGGTCGCGGCAGGACTGGCACTCGCCGCACGGGGTCGGCGTGGGTCCCTGCTCGCAGTTCAGGCAGCGGGCCAGGATGCGTGCGCTGGTCGTCTTCCCGCATCCGCGCGGCCCGCTGAACAGGTACGCGTGATTGACCCGGTTGTTCCGCAGCGCCTGCTGCAACGGGTCGGTGACATGCTCCTGCCCGATGACCTCGGCGAACGACTCCGGGCGATAACGGCGGTACAGCGCGAGAGACGACACGCTTACGAGGTTATAGGCGCGCACTGACATCAAGGACCGCGTGCGGGGCATCGCCGGAACGCCTGGCACCGGGGCCGCCGCGGCGTACCGCCCGGGGCCGCTCCAGCCGGGGCCCTCGGAACGGCTCGCGAACGCAAGCGCCCCCCACGCACCCGCCAGAGCCGACCTACCCTTGCTGCCTTCCGGCCCTGGGGGAGTTCAGTCAGATAGCGCCACGTGAGGGGCTCCGCACAGGGTACAGGATCCCGGGGGGTGGGAACGAGTTCGCGAGCACTCCTCAACGTCTTGTATTGTTTGCCGCGGAGGATTCGCCTAGTGGCCTAGGGCGCACGCTTGGAAAGCGTGTTGGGGGCAACCCCTCACGAGTTCGAATCTCGTATCCTCCGCCAGTGCCTCACCGGGCACTAACGTCGAAGGGCCCCACCGCGAGGTGGGGCCCTTCGACGTTGTCGGGTCCAGAGCACTCCGGATTTCGGGGCCGGGGCGCCTCCGGACCGGCCCGGTGCGTCAGTCGAGCCAGACCAGGACCGCGTCGTCCGCCTCGGCGGCGGACTCGAAGAACCGTGTCATGCCGTCGTACCAGGGCCGCGCCCAGTCGAGGTCCACGGAGCCGCCGCGCCCCCACGGATACAGCTCGGCCTCCGCCGGTCCGGCCGGGTCCACCCCGTCGATCAGCCCGTCGTAGGGCAGGGCGCGCAGCAGCCGGGCCGCGAGCCGGACGCGCTCGGGCCGCAGGTACCCCGGAGGCCCGTACCCCCAGTCCTCGCTCTCGCAGAGGACCTCCTCGCCCTGGATCACGTTCACGGGGAACCCGGTGCGCGCCAGCAGGAAGCGGAGCAGGTCCCAGGTCTTGTACGTGCTGAAGAGGCGGGCCCCGGCCGGCGGCTCCGAGTCCTCCTCGGCGTCCCGGAGCCCGTCCACGAGGTCCAGGGCCCAGCCGGGGTCCCGGAGCGCGCGGTCGAGTTCGGCGGGCGTCACACGCAGGTACTCACCGATCATGCTCATGGCCGGAGGCTAGGGCGGGGCACTGACATTGATGCTGATACTCAGGGTCCCGGTGGTCGTGGCTCTGGCACTGACTGACG
>NZ_BMWD01000033.1 GCF_014651055.1 Streptomyces fructofermentans | reverse complement strand
GGCCGGTCCCGACGGGAGGCGGGCCCGGCCCCACCGGGCGGGGCGACTCAGGTCCGCCCGCGGATCTGCCAGGACCGAAGCCGGTCGGCGGCGGCGAACACGTCCGCCTTGCCGGCCAGCAGGTCACGGGCGAGTTCCGCCAGGGCGCCGTACGGCGGGTCGACGCCCGCGCCGCTCACGCGCATGTAGGAGACCGCCGCCGCGCACGCGAAGCGCGCGTTGGCGGCGGGCAGCGGTTTCAGCACGGCCAGGGTGTGCAGGAGCGCGGCGGCGCGCCAGGCCGGGTCCGAGGCGGTACCGAGGCCGGGCGGGTCCACGCGGTGCCGGGCCACCGCGGCGACGAGCGCGGAGAGGTCGTCCACGGGCGGCCGGCCCGGGAGCACCTCCTCGTGCCGCCGCAGCAGCCAGGGCACGTCGATGTGGATCACGGGGGCCATGGCTCAGGCGGCCCGTCCCTCGCCCTCGGCGGGTGGTTCGTCGTCGGGGAAGGCGGTGGCGAACTCCTCCGCGTGCGCCGCGAAGAACCGGCGGAACACCTCCGCGCCCTCCTGGAGCGCGCGGTGGCGCTCGATGCCGGCGGCGGCCGCCTCACGGACCAGGGCCTTCATCGACGTACCGCGCTCCTTGGCGATCCGCCGCAGGTCCTCGAGCTCACGCTCGGTGAACTCCACATTCAGGGCTGGCATGACCTCACGTTACTGCTCGGGTACTCAGCCGTAAATGTCCGCAGGTGGGACCCGCCGGCCGGCGGTACCTGCCGCCGGCGTGCCCCACGGGCACGTGCGCCGGGCCCTCGGTGCGCCCGGCGCGTTCAACGAGTCCGCGCTCCGGGCCTGTTGCGTACGAGAATCCCGGCGGGAGCTCCGCGCGCACCTTCCCGACGGCCGACGGGCTGCGGCCAACTCCTCGGCTGCCGGCTGCTTCTGACGGATCACCACGTACGTCTTCGAAGCAGGCCGTGCCCGAACGAACGTACCCGGGCGGGTGCTTCGGCCGCGGGCGGGTGCCGCGGGGCGGTCCTGGACGGCGCGGACGCGGCCGCCGGCGCCCATTCGTGCGAGCGCCGGCCCGTACGGACGAGCGGGACCGCGTGCGCGTGAACGGGTGTGCTGTGTGCCGGGGACCCCGACGCACTAGGCTGGAACACAAGTGACGCACCTGTTCACTGTGAGTGTGCGCAATGGAGTGGCGGGAATGAGCAGCCGCAGCGAGACATCGGGCGACGGCCCGGGCTATCCGTTCGACGAGACCGCCACGGCACGGGCCGTCATCGACGGCGACGGCATCCTCGTCGAGTGGAACGAAGGCGCCCGGCGCCTGCTCGGCCATGCCCCGGCCGATGTCGTGGGCCTGCCCGCCGCGCGGCTGCTGGCCGCGCAGGCCCGGCCCGCGGCGCCCCTGCCCGCCGACGACCGCCGCAGCGCGACGCTCGCGCTGCGCCACCGCGACGGCCGGACCGTCCACGTGTGGGTGCTGGCCCACCGGCGGCGGCCCGAGGCCGGGGACCGCAGCGAGTGGCTCGTCGTCACTCCCCTGGACACGGTCGCGGCCCCGGCGGAGCACGACTCGCTCGTGTCCGCGTTCCTCGACCAGTCGCCCTGCGCCACCGCGATCTACGACGACCAGCTCCGGCTGTACCGGGTCAACGCGGTGATGGCGGAGTCGCTCGGTCTGCCGCAGGAGCGCATCCGCGGGCTGCGGATCGCCGAGATCGGCGGCAGGCCGCAGAGCGAGGAGCTGGAGGCCCACATGCTCCGGGTGCTCCTGTCGGGGCGGCGGGAGGACGTGCGGACGTACCTGGGGCCCGGCGGCGAGGACCACCGGCACGCCTGGTCGGCCAGGATCGCGCCGCTGACCGACGCCACCGGGAGGGTGCGCGGCGTCTGCATGACCGCCCACGACTTCACCGAGCAGTCCCTCGCCCGCAAGCGCCTGCAACTGGTGAACGAGGCGAGCATCCGCATCGGCTCCACCCTCGACGTCACGCGGACGGCCCAGGAACTGGCGGACGTCTGCGTGCCGGCCCTGGCCGACTTCGTCAGCGTCGACCTGATGGCCACGCTGGACCACGGCGGCGAGCCGGACGCCGGACCGCCCGCCTTCCCCGTGTCCCTGCGCCGCGCCGCGCACCGGTCCGTGAACCCCGGCAGCCCCGAGGCGGTGGTCAAGCCCGGACAGCTCGACAGCTACCCGGAGTCCTCGCCCCAGGCCGCCTCCCTGCTGGCGGGACAGCCGGTCGCGGCCTCCGACGCCGCCCTGGCGCACTGGCTGGCGCACGATCCGGCGCGGCGCCGCCAGGTCAGGGAGTCCGGCATCCACGCGACGATGTCCGTGCCCATCCGGGCCCGGGGGGCGACGCTGGGCGTCGCCGTGTTCACCAGGTTCCGGCGCCCCGACCCCTTCACCCCCGACGACATGCTGCTGGCCGAGGAGGTCACCGCGAGAGCGGCGGTCTGCATCGACAACGCCCGCCGCTTCTCCCGGGAGCGGGAGACCGCGATCGCCCTGCAGCGCAGTCTGCTCCCGCTGAACCTGCCGCACACCGCCGCCGTCGAGGCCGCCTCGCGCTATCTGCCCGCGGCGAAGGCCGGGGTGGGCGGCGACTGGTTCGACGTGATCCCGCTGTCGGGCATGCGGGTCGCCATGGTCGTCGGGGACGTCGTGGGGCACGGTGTGCAGGCCTCGGCCACCATGGGACGGCTGAGGACGGCCGTCCGTACGCTCGCCGACATCGACCTGGCCCCGGACGAACTGCTGACCCACCTCGACGACCTCGTGGTCCGGCTCTCCGCGGAGGCCGGCAGCGGGACCACCGGCGAGGTCGGGGCGAGCTGCCTGTACGCCGTCTACGACCCGGTCACCCGCGTGTGCACCCTCGCCCGCGCCGGGCACCCGTCACCGGTGATCCTTCCGCCGGGCGGCAGGCCCCGGGAGGTCGACGTACCGCCGGGGCCCGCGCTCGGCCTCGGCGGGCTGCCCTTCGAGTCGGCCGAGCTGACACTCGCGGAGGGCACGGTGCTCGCCCTCTACACCGACGGCCTGGTCGACAGCCGCGACCGCGGCCTCGACGAGAGCGTGCGGCTGCTGCACCGGTCGCTGGAGCGGAACCCGGACTCCCTGGACGACGCCTGCCACGACATCCTCGACTCCCTGCTGCCGGCGGCCGGGGCACCCGACGACGTGGCCCTGCTGCTGGCCAGGACGAAGGGCCTGCCGCCCTCCCAGGTCGCCACCTGGGACATCCCGGCCGACCCCGCGCTCGTCGCCCCGATCCGCAAGCAGGTCGTTGGGCAGCTCGACACCTGGGGACTCGGCGAGGCGGGCTTCACGACCGAACTGGTCGTCAGCGAACTCGTCACCAACGCGATCCGCTACGGGGAGCGCCCGATCCGGCTGCGCCTGATCCACGACGCGACGACGCTGATCGTCGAGGTGTCGGACTCCAGCCACACGGCTCCCCACCTCAGGCGCGCCAAGACGTTCGACGAGGGCGGGCGCGGCCTGCTCCTGGTCGCCCAGCTCACGCAGCGCTGGGGCAGCCGCCACACACCCGAGGGCAAGACGATCTGGGCGGAGCTGCCCCTCACCGAGGGCTGACGCCCACCGAAGCCCGACACCCACCGAGGCTGACGGCACCCGGGGCCGACGGCACCGACGACGGCCGTGTCGGGCGCCGGCGCCCCGGGTTCCGAACACGGCCGGTGCCTCCGCGCGCCGTCCCCGCGGCCCAGCGCCCGAACGGCGTACGGTCGCGGACGCGGTGCACGGGCACGGCACGCCGGCCCCGGGCCGCCCCCCGCCGCTCGGGCACGGCACGCCGGCCCCGGGCCGCCCCCGTCCGGCCGTCTCGCCGCGCGGCCACACGCCACCGGGCCCGCCCCGACGGTGGGGCGCCGGAAGGCGCTGCGGCCGGGTCGGCACGACGCACCGACGGGCCGTTGCCGACCCGCTACGGCCGCCGCACAGGCCGGTCTGATTCGATGCGACGGCACCGACGATCATCGACCGGAGGACCGACCCCTGAGTTCCGAACTGGCCACAGCCCTCTCCGCCGCCCTGCTCGTGGCGGTTCTGGCCTGCGCCGTGATCCGCCCGTTCGGTCTGCCGGAGGCCGCCGTCGCGGTCCCGGCGGCGGGCATCGTGCTGGCGACCGGGGCGATCCCCCTCGACCACGCCCGCGACGAGGCGGAGCTGCTCGGGCCGGTCGTGGGCTTCCTGGCCGCCGTCCTCGTACTCGCCAAACTCTGCGACGACGAGGGGCTCTTCCACGCCTGCGGCGCCTGGCTGGCCCGTACGTCGAAGGGGCGCCCCAAGCGACTGCTGACCGCCACCTTCTTCCTGGCGTCCGTCATCACGGCCGTGCTGAGCCTGGACGCCACGGTCGTCCTGCTGACACCGGTGGTGTTCGCCACCGTGGCCCGGCTGGGCGCCCGCCCCAAACCGCACGTCTACGCCTGCGCCCACCTGTCCAACACGGCATCGCTGCTGCTGCCGGTCTCCAACCTCACCAATCTGCTCGCGTTCGCCGCGAGCGGGCTGAGCTTCACCCGGTTCGCCCTGCTGATGGGCCCCGCCTGGGTGGTCGCCATCGCCGCCGAGTACGTGGTCTTCCGGCTCTTCTTCGCCGCCGACCTGGAGGGCGAGACCCTGGACCCGGCCGACGGCGAGCCGGTCGAGCTGCCCGTGTTCGCCCTCGTGACGGTGGCCTGCACCCTGGCCGGCTTCGTCCTGGCGTCCCTGCTCGGCCTCGAACCCGCCTGGGCGGCCTTCGCCGGGGCCCTGGTGCTGGCCGTACGGGCGCTGCTGCGCGGCCACACGACACCGCTCGCCGTCGTACGGGCCGCCCAGATCCCGTTCCTCGCGTTCGTGCTCGCCCTGGGCATCGTGGTGCGGGCCGTGGTCGACAACGGACTCTCGGACACCCTCGGTGACGTGGTCCCCGACTCGACGACACTGCCCGCGCTGCTCGGCATCGCGGCGCTCGCCGCCCTGCTGGCCAACCTCATCAACAACCTGCCTGCGGTCCTGGTCCTGCTGCCGCTGGCCGCCGCCTCGGGCCCCGGCCCGGTCCTCGCCGTACTGCTGGGGGTGAACATCGGCCCCAACCTCACGTACGCCGGATCGCTGGCCACGCTGCTGTGGCGGCGCATCGTCCACCAGCACGACCACGAGGTCGGCCTCGGGGAGTTCACCCGCCTCGGCGTGATCTCCGTACCCGCGACGCTGATCCCGGCCGTGGTCGCGCTCTGGGCGTCCCTCGCCGTCTTCGGGGTCTGACCCGCCGGGGTCCGCCGCGGGTCCCCGCGACCGGCGGCGGTCTCCCCGGCGCCGAGGCCGGGCGCGCCCCCGGGGAGAACCCGCACCGGGTGGACGCGTGTCCCCGCGAAGAACCGCCGCGCGGTCCTATCGTTGCCGGATGCGCGCCCACCGAATCGACCGCCCGGCGGATCTCGACCTCGTCCGTGAGTCCTACGACCGCGTCGCCGACAACTACGTCGACATGGTCCTGACGACGGGAATCGGGGACATCCGACGCCACCCCTGGCTCAAGGCGTCGATCGACGCGTTCGCCGACAGCGTGAGCGGCCTCGGACCCGTCCTCGACGTAGGCTGCGGGCCCGGAACGGTGACCGCCTACCTCGCCGAGCGCGGCCTCGACGTGTCCGGTGTCGACCTCTCGCCCCGCATGGTCGAGAACGCGCGCCGCCTCCATCCGGAATGCCGCTTCGACGTCGCCTCGGCCACCGACCTCGACCTCGGCGAGGCGTCCCTCGGCGGGGTGCTCGGGTGGTGGTCGCTGTTCAACCTCCCCCGTGACGTCCTGCCCCAGGTCCTCGCCCACTTCGCGCGTGCCCTGAAGCCGGGCGGGCAGTTCATCACCGCGACGCACGTCGGAGACGAGGACGCGGTGCGCACCGAGGCCTACGGGGGCGTACCGGTGCGCTGGACGACCCACAAGTGGCGGCCGGAGCGGTTCGTGGAGCTGATAGAGGGCGCCGGGCTGCGCCTGGTAGCCGAACTCCGGCTCCCCGCGGAGGAGTTCACCGGGCCGGGCGTGGTCGTCATGGCCGAGCGCCCGGTCTGAGCGCGGGAGGGTGCCGCCGGGGACCCGGCGGCCCCGCCCGACCCATTGACGGTATGGCATGTACATGGAATGCTCCCGAGATGGGAGCGCTCCCATACGTCGGCCGTCCACCATCGGACGGCGTTCATGAATCCCGATCAGGCACCGGGAGGCGCTCCATGCTCACGTTCCCCCACGCGCACCGCCACCCCGCGGCCCGCCGCCCGAGACGCCGCACGACGGCGGTCGCCCTCACCACGGCCCTGCTGGCCGGGGCGCTGGCACTGGCCCCCGGCGCGGCGGGGGCGCCGCCCGCCGAGGCCGCCGCGGCGACGACCCCGGTACGGGTCAACCAGCTCGGTTACCTGCCGGACGGCCCCAAGCGCGCCACCGTGGTCAGCGCGGCGGCCACTCCGCTGACCTGGCAACTGCGCGACGCCTCGGGCGCGGTGGCGGTCTCGGGCCGGACCACCGTACGGGGCACGGACGCCGCGTCTGGCGACGCGACCCATGTGGCGGACTTCTCCGCGTACCGGACCGCGGGCTCGGGGTACGTGCTCGTCGTCGACGGGCGGGCCGGCGCGCCGTTCGACATCCGGGCGGACCTGTACGACGACCTGCGCTCCGACGCGATGGCCTTCTTCCACCACCAGCGCAGCGGCACCCCGATCGAGGCCTCGCTCGTGGGACCCGAGTACGCACGGCCCGCCGGGCACCTCGGGGTGGCGCCCAACCTCGGCGACACGGCCGTCCCCTGCCAGGCGGGGGTCTGCGACTACGTCCGGGACGTGCGCGGCGGCTGGTACGACGCGGGCGACCACGGCAAGTACGTCGTCAACGGCGGGATCTCGACCTGGCTCCTGGTCGACTCCTTCGCACGGGCGCGGCGCACGGGCGGCGGAGCGGCGCTCGGCGACTCGACCCTGCGGGTCCCCGAGCGCGGCAACGGCGTCCCCGACGTCCTGGACGAGGCGCGCTGGGAGCTCGACTTCCTGATGCGGATGCAGGTACCGGCCGGCCGGCCGTACGCGGGCATGGCCTTCCACAAGGTGCACGACGCGGCCTGGACCGGCATCCCCACCCGGCCCGAACTGGACGCCCAGCCGCGCGAGCTGCACCGGCCGTCCACCGCGGCGACCCTCAACCTCGCCGCGACCGCCGCACAGTGCGCGCGCGTCTTCAGGCGCCACGACGCGGCCTACGCGAACCGGTGCCTGGCGACGGCCCGCACCGCCTGGGCCGCGGCGCGGGCCAACCCCGCGCTGTACGCGCCGGACTCGGACAGCACGGGCGGCGGGGCCTACGGCGACAGCCGGGTGACCGACGACTTCTACTGGGCGGCGGCCGAGCTGTACGCGGCGACCGGCGAACCGGCCTACCGGGAGGCGGTCACCTCGTCCCCGTGGCACACCTCGTCCGACGCCTTCACCCCGACCGGCTTCAACTGGGCCGACACGGCGGCTCTCGGCAGGCTCACCCTGGCGACCGCGCCCAACGGGCTGCCCGCGGCCGACCTCGCGCGGGTCCGCGCCTCGGTGGCGACGGCGGCCGACGGGCACCTGGCCACCATGGCGGGCCAGGGCTACGCGGTGCCGATCCCCTCGTCCGGGTACGTGTGGGGCTCCAACAGCCAGGTCACGAACAACGCGATCGTGATGGCCGTCGCGCACGAGCTGACCGGCCGGCAGCGGTACCGGGACGGGGCCCTGGAGGCGATGGACTACCTGCTGGGCCGCAACACCCTGGACCTCTCGTACGTCACCGGCCACGGCGACACGTACGCCCGCAACCAGCACCACCGCTTCTGGGCGCACCAGTACGACGCCACCCTGCCGAACCCGCCCGCCGGTTCGCTGGCGGGCGGCCCGAACAGCGGGCTCCAGGACCCGGTCGCGCAGGAGCGGCTCGCGGGCTGCGCTCCCGCCGGCTGCTACATCGACGACATCGGCTCATACTCCACCAACGAGGTCGCCATCAACTGGAACGCCCCGCTGGCCTGGCTGGCCGCGTACGCGGCCCAGCGCTGCCGGCGTTGACCCCGGGGCGCCGTCGACCCGGGCCCCGGGACGCCCGCCCGCCGGTCGGGCCGGCGGCTCGGGGCGCCGGCTCGGGCGCGCGGGCGGGCCCTCTGTACGGGTCTAGGAGCGCAGCACGTCCGCCGCGCCCAGGTCGAGCACCCCGTCGTGCCACAGGAGGCCGCGCAGGTCCCTGACCACGACGGGGGCGTCCGTGTCCAGGCCGCGTTCGCCGACACCGACGACGTACGCGCCCGCGGCCGCCCCCGCCCGCGCTCCCGCCGCGCTGTCCTCCAGGACGACGGTCCGTGCCGGGTCCACGCCGAGGCTGCGCGCCGCGGCGAGGTAGCCGTCCGGCGCGGGCTTGCCGTGCTCGACGTCGTCGGCGGTGACGAGCACCGGCGGCAGGGGCAGCCCGGCGGCGGCGAGGCGGGCCCGGGCGAGCGCGGTCACCCCCGAGGTCACCACGGCCCAGCGGTCCCGGGGCAGCCCGGTCAGGAGCCCGAGGGCGCCGGGCAGCGCGGTCGTGGTGGCGGCGGCCTCGATCTCCAGCCGGTCGATCTCCGCGAGCGCCCCGGGCCGCTCGCCGGGCTCGGGCACCAGCAGGGCCACGGTGTCGGCGGAGCGCCGGCCGTGCACCATCGCGGTGACCTGCCCGGCGGGCAGGCCGCGGGCGCGGGCCCACGCGCTCCAGGCCCGGTCGACGCCGAGGTCGGAGTCGACGAGCACGCCGTCGTTGTCGAAGAGGAGTCCCTCGCAGGGGATGCGCACGGTCGAGCCCTTCAGCCGACGGGACGGTTGCGGTAACGGCCCACCAGTTCGGGCGCGGCGGCCTGCATACGGGCGGGCGGCAGACCCGCGGCCAGCAGGGTCAGATCGTCGATGACCATGTCTCCGATGCTCAGGAAGGCCTCCGGGACGCCTCCCGCGCGATGGGCGGAGAGCACGAGTCCGGGCAGCCCGCGGGCGGGGTCGTCGGCCGCCACGGGTTCCTCGGGCCAGACGTCGACGGCCGCGAGGAGCCGCCCTTCGGCGACCCGCCGCATCAGGGCGGGGAAGTCCACGACGGGCGCGCGGCTGACGAGCACCAGCCTTGCCCCGTCGGGCAGCAGGCCGAGTTCGCGCTCGCCGAGCAGCGAGCGGCTGTCGTCGGTGACGGTGGCGAGCACGAACACGAAGCGGCTGCGGGCCAGGGTCTCGTCGAGCGTGGCCGGGACGAGGCCCCGCTCGCGCAGCACGGCGTCCGGCAGCCACGGGTCGTGGACGCGCAGGGTGGGCCTGAAGGGCTCCAGCAGCGGGTGGAGGCTGCGGCCGAGGTTGCCGAATCCGACCAGCCCGACATCCGCGCCGCGCAGCAGTACGGCGTCCGCGTTGCCGTCGGCCACGTACCGCTCGTGTCCGGCGCGGAAGGCGCGGTCCTCCCTGCTGATGCCCCGCGCGAGGTCCAGGGCGAGGCCGAGCGCGTACTCGGCGACGGCCTGCGCGTACGCGGGCCCGCAGCCCAGGACGTGGATGCCGCGCCGGAAGCAGGTGTCGTAGTCGACGTTCGGGAAGAAGTTGCCCTCGACGTTCAGCAGGGCCCTCAACCCGGGTGCGCGCTCAAGGCGTTCGGCCGGCAGGTCGGGCTGGCCCACGACGGCGAACGCCTCCGGCAGCGCCCGGTCGAGGTCCTCCTCGCTGCCGGGTTCCACGACGGTGAACCGGTCGTGCAGCCGGGCCAGCGCGTCCGGGGTGAAGATGCGTTCCACGGGGTGCGGGGCGGCGCGCAGGATCACGAGCGGTCGGTGCGGGGTGCTCACGGCTCTCCGTCCGTTGGGGAACACGTCGGCCTCACGAAACGGTAACCGGGCTTCCGCCGGGAGGCAGCCCCGCGCGCCTCCCGGCGCCCGACCCCCCTCCCGGCGCCCCGCGCGGCCTGCGGGCGGGTGCGCCCGGGCCGCTGTCCGCCCGTCCGGGCGTCAACTCGGTCACGGCGGGCGGGTGTTCGGGCGGTGCGCCCGGCTCCGTGCCGGGGGCGCGCTGTCGGACCTCACCGGGCCCCCGGTGGACAGGTCCGGGGCGGAACCGCCGCGGGTCCGGGCCCGGTCGCGGGGGCCGGCGTACCGCGTGCCGCGCGGCAGGCAGCGACTTGACGCACAGGTTTTCGCACGCTTTGATCCTGGACGTACCGCGGCCCGCGGCCCGGTGCGAAGAGGTGCGCCCAGCCGGTGCCCGACGCCGGTCCTCGGCGTCCTCAGTCCGGCCCGAGTCGCCAGGTCCCCCACGGGTCCGAGGCGGGGTCGTACTCCCGATTGATGGAGCGGACATGCCCGTCGAGCGTGGCGCCCGCCCGGACGCCCTCCGGGTGGCCACGACCCTGCTGGTCCTCGCGGCGCTGATCTCCTGCGCGTCCTGCGCGTCCGGTGGTGACGACCCGGCCCCCGACCGCCCGGACGCGGCGAAGGCCGTTCGGCTGCCGCCCGTCCACGCCGGATTCGACTACCAGATCGGCGGCGCGTACCCGCCGCCGAAGGGCGTGCGCGTCGTCGCCCGCGACCGGGCGGCGAAACCGGCCCGCGGCCTCTACAACATCTGCTACGTCAACGCCTTCCAGGCCCAGCCCGAGGAACGCGACGAGTGGCCCGCCGACCTGCTGCTGCGTGACGGCGGGGGCAAGGCGGTGATCGACCGCGACTGGAACGAGCCGCTGCTCGACATCCGCACGCCCGCCAAGCGCGAGCGCGTGGCGGCCCGGGTCAACCGGTGGATCGACGGCTGCGCGGACAAGGGGTTCGACGCCGTGGAGCCGGACAACTACGACAGCTACACGCGCTCGCACCGCCTGCTGGATGCGGACGACGCGACGGCGTTCATCAGGCTGCTCTCCGACCACGCGCACGCGCGGGGCCTCGCCATCGCGCAGAAGAACACGGTGGAGTTGGCGCCCCGGCGCGAGGACGCCGGGCTCGACTTCGCGGTCGCGGAGGAGTGCGGCGCGTACGACGAGTGCGGGGCGTACGCCAAGGCGTTCGACGACCGGGTGGTGGTCGTCGAGTACACCGACAGCGGTCTGGACAAGGCGCGTTCGGGCTTCGGCGACCGGCTGAGCATCGTGCGCCGCGACGTGCTGGTGTCGACGCCGGACAGCGCCGACTACGTGCGCGAGACACGCTGAGTACTTGTGTCCGAGTCGCCCATGAAAGTGGGTCCGGCGGCGACGGAATGTCGGTTGGGGCGTGGTCTTCCAGGGACGAGCCACCGGGGCTGCTCGCCGTCTGGCGGCCGACCCGGACCCTTCCGAGCCCTGAACCGGCTGCCGACCCGGATTCCGATGTCCGGGAGCCGTCGCCGCGCAACCGGGCCTGCCTCCCGGTCTGCGCGACCTGCTGGCAGGAGACCAGGGCATCTTCGTGGGAACACGACCGCGGCCCGGGCCGACACCCCGCAGGCGATGCGTGAACAGGCTGTGGCCACGCTGGAGCCCGACAGCCCCGCTGCGGAGTGGATGCTGTCGTTCAGTCGCGGCACCCACGTGTGTCCCCAGCCGCGTCGGCCCCGCCTGATCTCTCACGGCGACGAGCTCTGCACACGGGCTGGTGAGCTGATCGAGTCAGGAGCGCCCGGATTCGCAGTTGAGTTCGTGGTGGCCGCGAAAGTCGAAGAAGCGTAGGCCGTCGATCACTGCTCCAGACAGGGCTTCCGGCAGGGTCCACGGGTGGGCGGTGTAGTCGTCTGTTGCCACGCCTCCATGCTCAAGCAGCAGCGCGATCATTCGGTGAACCTCTGCGGTGCCGTCGACCCGCCCGGAGACGTCGATCTGCACCGCCCAAGTGGGGCGATGCCCGATGGCCGCTTCGAGGATCGTGACATCTTCGGGATCCCAGTCGGAGAAGAGGCAGCCGGCCTGCTCATCATCGATGTCGATGTAGAGGTTGCCGTCCAGAGTCCACGGATTGCGCTGCTCGGGCAGATGCCGATCGAGCAAGGCGACGGTCTCAGCTCGCTCGCCTGCGGGAAACACAAATACGGTTCGCATGGGCCGGAGCCTAGGCAGTTCAGCTTCCTGGCGGCCATGGATCTCAGCCATGATGCTGATCCGTCGATCGAGTGGCGGGGATGGCGAAGGCCGGCACCAGCCGCGACCCTTGGACTGGATCAGGCCGGAGGAGTGCGCATCCGACAAAAGCGTGCTCATGGATGCAGACGGATCCGAAGGCTCGTGCGCAGGTGCCGATGAACACCTTCCGCTTCCCGAAGGGGGCGCGAAAGGAGTCCCTTTCCTCCTCTGTCGGGATCCGGCGCTCCTCGCCGGGGCCACGCGAGCAACTGATCATGGCGCTGACGACGTCGGCGAGTTCCGGGCTCACCAACAGGAGTCGCTCGCGTCGGTCTTGGGCGGAGCGATCTGCAGCAGCGGGACAATCTCGCCGGAGAAGGGGAGCTGGTATTGGGCACGCCCTACGGGCGGCGGGCCAGCAAATGGGTGTCGAGGAAGCCCCGCTCGGTCGCCGGGTCGTGGAGCAACCGGGCGAACGTGACGAGGCCGGCCCGGCCCAGCAGCTCGGCGAACCGGTCCGCCGGCCAGCTGTAGGCGGGCGTCACCTTGTGGTCGAAGCGGACCGGCTCCGGTCCCTCGGTCCCGAAGAGGGACACCAGGAGCAGGCCACCTGGTGCCAGGACACGCACCTGCTCGGCGAGCAGCGCGGGCAATTCCCCAGGTGGGGTATGGATCATCGAATAGTGGGCCAACACTCCGCCGAGCGCGCCGTCCTCGACCGGCAGGGCCTCCATTCGCGCTTCGTCGAACCGGAGCGCCGGATGGGCCCGCCGAGCGTGGTCGACCATGGCAGGGGAGAGGTCGAGCCCGAAGGCGTCCAGCCCCGAGTCGTGCAGCATGGCCGTCAGATGACCAGGTCCGCACCCAACATCGGCCACCCGCAGGTTTCCCGTGCCACGCACGAGCTCGGCGAAGGTGCCGATCATGTTCCGCGCGAACGGCCGCGCCTCCAACTGACCACTGAACATCGAGGCATACAGGTCCACGACTCCGTCGTATGCGGCCCTGGTCTCTTCCTGGTGTGTTGACACGGGAGGGAAACTAACACCCGCACCCTTCGCAGCCGCGGTCCGCGCCAGACCGCGCTTCCTGTCGGTGTGTCAGTCCCAGACGTTGAAGAGGACTCCGCCAACGTGGTGATGCCGTAGAAGCGGACCTCACGCCACTCGCCCCGCGTAAGCACTGAGGTGTTCAGGTCGGCGAGCGGTGTGGCGAGTCGCTCGCGGCTCAGGATCGTGAAGCCCGCGTCGGCAAAGGCGTTGGCCCACGGCGGCGGCGCGAGGAAGTTCGCGGGGGGCGAGAGGTTTCTACCGGCCGAAGGACGGCCCGCTTCCCGAGACCGACCTGTCGGCGTTCCGCGCCGCTCTCTACGCCGCTGCCCGCGTCGCTGGGGGCGAGGTGGGTGAGGTGAAGGAGCGGGCGTACCCCCGGACCTTCCACACCGCAACGGTCGTCGGACGCGAAGGCGAGCACATTGTCCTGTGCCACGCTCACCATCCCTGGGTCGCCTTCGCCGAAACAGGCCGGCACTGGTACGGGGAGGGGCGAGGCGTGCGCCTCGCCGGTGGCGAGGGCTCTGCCGACGTCGTGCCGGGTGGCGGGGCGGCGGTTCCTCGAGCCGGGCGGCCCGCCTGTCCGGGGCGGGAGGGTTTCGGTGCGTCGCCCCTGCTGCTCCCAACCAGAGGGAGTCGGCGGGGTCACCCGGCCAGCAGGTCCAGCGCCTGTTCCCAGCGGAACCCCCGTTCCGCCGGGCCGCCGAAGGCGTGGTCGCCGAACCGGACTCCCATGCCGCGCAGCCGCTCGACGCTCTCCCCGTAGGCCGGGTGAGCGGTCAACGCCTCACTGACACACGGCAGTACGGAGATCGGCACGCCCTGCCCGTACGCCTCGCACAGCGTGCCGAGGGCGAGTGTGTCGGAGATGCCCGCCGCCCATTTGTTGACCGTGTTGAAGGTCGCGGGCGCGACGGTGACGGCGTCCGGGTCGGGGAAAGGGCGCGGGTCGCCCGGGGCCCGCCAGGCCGAGCGCAGGGGCCGGCCCGTCTGCTCCTCGATCGCGGCCGTGTCCAGGAACCCCGTCGCGAGCGGCGTCGCGACCACTCCGACGTCCCAGCCCCGTGTCCGCGCGAGGGCGATCAACTCCCCGACTCCTGCAGCGACTCCGGCCGCGCAGACGACGACGTAGAGGAAGGGTTTCCGGGCCTGTTCGGTCACCCGGGAACCCTACTCAACGGGCCCCGCGCCCGGTCGGCGGGGCACGAGCCCCGTCCTGCGGCGTGCCGCCGGTCTCGGTGTCATCGGAGCGGGAAGGACCGTCCGCGCTCGGACTCCGGTCGCGGCCCGCGGATCCGCCGGTCCGCCTCCTCGATCGGTACGTCGTCGATGCTCGCCTCGCGCCGGGTCATCAGCCCGTGCTCGTCGAACTCCCAGAGCTCGTTGCCGTAACTGCGCCACCACTGGCCCCCGGCGTCGCGCGACTCGTACTGGAAGCGGACGGCGATGCGGTTTCCGTCGAAGGCCCAGAGGTCCTTGCGCAGGGCGTACTCCCGCTCGCGCGCCCACTTCCGCGTGAGCAGGTCCACGATCGCGTCGCGGCCGGTCACGAAGGTGTCGCGGTTGCGCCAGACGGAGTCCGGCGAGTAGGCGAGGGCGACCTTGTGCGGATCGCGGGTGTTCCAGGCGTCCTCTGCGGCCTGGACCTTGCGGGCGGCGGTCTCCCGGGTGAAGGGCGGCAGGGGCGGGCGGTCGGTCATGGCTGCGTCCTCTCGGCGGTCCGTCCCGGAACGCGGTACGTCCGCGGAAGGCCGTACGTCCGGGAAAGCGGAGAACGTGCGTTCTCCGGCATCGCTGTTAACGTAGGAGAACGGTGGTTCTCGCGTCAAGGCGTCAAGGGGTGGGCGGGCAATGGACAGCACGGTGGCCAGGGATCAAGCCCTGGACGCGGCGGAGCGGTTGTTCTACGGACGCGGCATACAGGCCGTGGGGATGGACGACATCCGGGGCGCGTCCGGGCTCTCGCTGAAGCGGCTCTACCAGCTGTTCCCCGCCAAGGAGCACCTCGTGGTCGCCTACCTGGAACGCCGGGACGTTCGCTGGCGGCGACGCCTCGCAGAGCATGTCGCCACCCACGAGGACCCGGCCGGCCGCGTTCTGGCGGTCTTCGACTGGCTGGGCCTGTGGTTCCTGGAGCCCGGCTTCCGGGGCTGCGCCTGGATCAACTCGTTCGGTGAGCTGGGGGCCACGTCGGAGCCGGTGGCCGCGCAGGTCCGCGCCCACAAGCGGGCGTTCAGGGAGTACCTGGCCGGCCTGGTTGCCGAGGCGGGCCTGCCCCCGGCACTGGCGGACCAGGTGCACCTGCTCGCGGAGGGCGCGATGGTGACCGCCGCCGTGGAGGGCGGCGCCGAGCCCGCCGCCCGGGCGGGGCGGGCGGTCCGGACGCTGATGGAGGTGCGGGGCGTGCCGTCGGCCATTGACTGATGTGCCGCCGGGTTGCAGACTCCAATCGAAAATTCAACGGAGAATTGTTCACCAGGCGAACGCACTGCTGTCCGCTCACGGAACGCCATGCGTCGCCGCGCACGACGGGAAGAGCCGCGCATGACCCTGCACCGTGACCTGCTCATCGGCGGCAAGGAACTCCCCGCGGTCTCCGGCCGCACCGCCGAGGACCTGAATCCCTACAGCTCCCAGGTGTACGCCACGGTCGCCGCGGGTGGCGTCGAGGACGTCACCCGGGCCGTGGACGCCGCGGACGCGGCATTCCCCGCGTGGGCCGCGGTCGGTCCGGCGCAGCGCCGCAAGATCTTCCTCACGGCCGCCGACCTCCTGGAGTCCCGCACCGAGGAGGCCGTACGGATCATGGCCGGCGAGGTCGGCGGAACCCGCCCCTGGGCCATGTTCAACGTCGGCCTCGCCGCGAACATCCTGCGCGAGGCCGCCGCCGCGGTGACCGCGCCCCGCGGCGAGGTGCTCAGCGCCCAGGAGGAGGGCGCGCTGGGCCTCGCGATCCGTGAGCCCGTCGGCGTCGTGGCCGCCTTCTCGCCGTGGAACGCCCCGGTGATCCTCGGCGTGCGGGCCGTCGCCGCTCCGCTCGCCGCCGGGAACACGGTCGTGATGAAGCCGAGCGAGGACGCGCCCGTCGCCTGCGGCCTGTTCGTCGCCGACGTCCTGCGGGACGCCGGGCTGCCCGACGGCGTGCTGAACGTCGTGACGAACGCCCGCGAGGACGCGGCCGCCGTCGCCGAGGCACTGATCGCCGACGACCGCGTACGTGCCGTCAACTTCACCGGCTCGACCGGCGTCGGCCGGGTCATCGGGGTGCACGCGGCCCGGTATCTGAAGCCCGCGCTCCTCGAACTCGGCGGCAAGAACTCCGTCATCGTGCTCGACGACGCCGACCTCGACTACGCGGTCGACGCGGCGGTCTTCTCCGTCTTCATGAACTCCGGCCAGATCTGCATGTCCGCCGACCGCGTCCTGGTGCACGAGAGCCTCGTCGAGGAGTTCACGGCCCGGTTCACGGCCAGGACCGCGTCCCTCCCGTCCGGCGACCCGGCCGACCCGCACACCGTGGTCGGACCGCTGGTCACCGAGGACGCCGCCCGCCGGGTCGCGGCACTCGTCGAGGACGCGGTCGCCCGGGGCGCCACCGTGCTGACGGGCGGCGCGGCCCCGGAGGGTTCGGTGCATCCCGCGACGGTCCTCACCGACCTGCCCGAGAGCGCCGAGCTGTACCACGCGGAGGCCTTCGGCCCGCTCGCGGTGATCAGCTCCTTCGCGACGGACGACGAGGCGGTCGCCCTCGCCAACGCCACCGAGCACGGGCTGACCTGCGGGATCATCACGGAGAACGGCACCCACGGGCTCAAGGTCGCCCGCCGCATCCGTACCGGCATCGTGCACGTCAACGACCAGTCGGTGGCCGACGAACCGAACGCGCCGTTCGGCGGGTTCAAGGGCAGCGGGTACGGGCGCTTCGGCGGACGCTGGGGCATCGAGGCGTTCAGCAACACGCGGTGGGTGACGCTCGCGACGCAGCAGGCGCACTTCCCGTTCTGAGCCGCACCCCACCTCCGACCAGCCGTGCGCGTGCTCCCGGCCCGCTCCCGCGTCGTCCCGGCCACGCGCACGGCGCCGGGTGCCGTGCGGCCTCGGGCTCGGTCCCGGTCCCGGCCTCGGACCCGGCCTCGGACCCGGGCTCGATCCCGGCCTCGGCCTCGGGCTCGGTCCAGGTCCAGGTCCCGGGCTCGGGCTCGGACTCGGACTCGGGCTCGGGCTCGGGCCCGGTCCCGGCCTCGGCCTCGGGCTCGGGCTCGGGCCCGGTCCCGGTCCCGGGCTCGACCGCACAACCCCGGGCAGGCCGCCGGGGCGCACCCGGCCGCCCGTCCCTCGCGCAAATCAGTTGCCTCGACGGGCGCGCCCGCGTCAACATCCCGCCATGAACTTCCTTTCAACCCCGCCGTCGACCTCCGCCGCCGTTCTCCCGGTGCGGGGACGCCGACAGTGCGGCCGTCCGCGGAGGCCCTCGCCCACGCGGTCGTGACCGCCGCGCTCGTCGCGGGCCTCCTCGCGGGGTACGGCATCGCCGTCCCCGTCGGAGCGGTCGCGACCCATCTCGTCTCCCTCACCGCCCGTACGTCCCTGCGGACCGGGGTGTCCGCCGCGCTCGGTGTGGCCACGGCCGACGGGCTCTACGCCCTGGCCGCCGTGCTCGGCGGTTCGGCCCTGGCCACGGCGCTGCTGCCGGTACTGGAACCGCTGCGCTGGGCCTCGGCCCTCGTGCTCGCGGTCCTCGCCGTACGCGGTGTCCTGTCGGCCCTGCGCGACTACCGGGACCGGCGGCCCGTCGGCCGGGCCGCCGAAACGCCGCAGGGTGTCGGCCGCGCCTACCTGGGACTGCTGGGCATCACCCTGCTCAACCCGACCACGGTCGTCTACTTCACCGCGCTCGTGCTCGGCGGCAGTGCGGGAACGTCCGTGACGCCCCTGGAACAGGGGGTGTTCGTGCTCGCCGCCCTCGCCGCCTCGGCGAGCTGGCAACTGCTCCTGGCGGGCGGCGGCGCCCTGCTCGGCCGTGTGCTGACGGGCCGGCGCGGGCGGCTGGTGACCTCGCTCGTGTCCGGGGCCGTCATCCTCGCGCTGGCCCTGCGCATGGCCCTGGGGTCGTCATGACCACCCCCGCCCGCTCACGGGAGCCTCGCGAGGGATTCGCGGTCCGCGCCGCCCTCCGGACCGGGCGCCGAGGCGACGGAACGTGCCCCGGACGGGTGATGTGACCGTTGGGCGGGTGGGGTACACGGGAGGGATGAGGCGACCGTGGCCGCAATGTAGGACCACGCGTCGGTACGGAACGCAGTCACGAACAACGATCGATGGGACGGATGCCATGCCTCTTGAGGGCGAGTACGAACCCAGCCCCGCCCAGTGGGTACGTGAGCAGGTCGAGCTGTACGAGAGCTCCGGCGGGACCAAGGGCACGACCCTCCTGGACACCGGGCTGCCGGTGATCCTGCTGACCACCCGGGGCGCCAAGAGCGGCAAGATCCGCAAGACACCGCTCATGCGTGTGGAGCACGAGGGCCGCTACGCGGTGGTCGCCTCGCAGGGCGGCGCTCCCACACACCCCGTCTGGTACCACAACGTCGTCGCGGACCCGCACGTGGAGCTCCAGGACGGGCCGGAGCGCCAGGACATGACGGCGCGCGAGGTGACCGGCGACGAGAAGGCCGCGTGGTGGGAGCGCGCCGTGGCCGCGTACCCGCCGTACGCGGACTACCAGAAGAAGACCGACCGGGAGCTCCCGGTCTTCGTCCTGGAGCCGGTCGCCGGGAAGTAGCGGGCGAGCGCCGGACGACGGCCCCGGACGATGGCGGGCGGGCGGTGACGGGCGGGCGCCGGACGCCCGTCCCGCGCGGGTCCCGGCCCGCGCTCCGCACTGTCCGGCTCCCGCGGGAAACCGGTCCGCGGAGACCGCGCATGATTCCCCGGACCCCGGGCACCCGACGCTCAGGCCCCGCCGCGCTCCCCCGTCGCGGCGGGGCCGCCCGCGTCCGCCCGATCGGGTGCCGGCCGTCCGCCGGCCCCCGCGGCACTGCGGGCCAGGCGCGCGTCCGTCACGTCGAGGAAGACCTGCTCGGCCTCCGGGACCACCCGGGAGATGGACCCCTTGATCCGTACGGCGACCACCTCGACCTCCTCGCTGTCCAGACCGGGCACCAGGTCGACACGGGCCGCCACCAGGGCCGAGTCCGGCCCGAGCTCCATGGTCAGCAGCGACTCCACCGAGTCGATCTCGGGCTGCGCCTCCAGCAGGGAGCGGACCCGGCGGGACAGCTCGGGGTCCGCGGCCCGGCCGATCAGCTGCTCGCGCGCGTCCCTGCCGAGCCGGTACGCCACGTACATGAGCAGCCCTCCGATGCCGAAGGACGCCGACGCCTCCCAGACGATCCGCCCGGTGACCATGTGCAGGACCATTCCCGCGATGGCGAGCGTCACCCCGACCACCGCCGTGCCGTCCTCCGCGACGACCGTGCGCAGCGCCGGGTCCCGGGCTCCTTCGGCGAGGCCGCCCTGCCCCCGGACCTGGTGGAGGGCGCGCAGGAGGGACGTGCCCTCGGCGAGCAGGGCCACGACGAGGACGACGATGCCCGCCGTGTAGCCCGCGTGGGTCTCGCCGCCGTCCTGGCCGAGGGCCTCGAAGCCCTGGAGGACGGAGAAGCAGCCGCCCATGACGAAGATGCCGACGGCGGCGAGCAGGGACCAGAAGAAGCGCTCCTTGCCGTAGCCGAAGGGGTGGCGGCTGTCGGCCGGGCGCCTGCTGCGGCGCAGCGCGGCCAGCAGGAACACCTCGTTGAGGCTGTCGGCGACGGAGTGCGCGGCCTCGGAGAGCAGCGCGGGCGATCCGGTGAGCAGACCGCCCACGGCCTTGGCCGCGGCGATCACGAGGTTGGCGGCGAGCGCCACCAGCACGGTGACGCGTGTCCTGCGGTCGGCGGAGGTCGTCTGGGTCTGGGTCTCGGTCACTCCGGCCGGATGCCCCGCGGGCGCCCCCTCACACGGGTCCGGGAGCGGGCCGGACCCGGGACGGCCCGAAGCGGGTCGGTCCGTCCCGCGTAATCGGCGCGGAAACGGACACTCGCCAAGGGTCCGGTGCGAGCGCCGCCCCGAGCGGCTCCAGACAGGGAGATCCTGGTGAAGAAGAAGAAACTGCCCATGGCGTACAAGCCGATCGGGTTCGTGCTCGGGTGGACGGGCGGAGCCCTGGCCGGGATGGCGTTCCGGGCGACCTGGAAGGCGATCCGCCACGAGGAGGACGCGCCGGACGCCCTCGACAAGGACCGCGGCTGGGGCGAGGTGCTGTTCGCGGCTGCCGTCCAGGGCGCGATCTTCGCGGTGGTCCGCAGCGCGGTGGACCGCACCGGCGCCACGGCCATCGAACGGTCGACCGGAGTGTGGCCCTCCGGGGGCAAGGGCGGCCGCGACTGACCTGTCTACCGTCCAGTACGGTTGCCCTCCACCCAGCCGCGCGGGAACAGGGGAGCTAACAGTGACGAACCGTACCGAGGTCGGCGACACCGTCGAGGACTTCACCCTTCCCGACGAGACCGGCACCCCGCGGCGGCTGTCCGAGCTGCTGGAGGAGGGGCCCGTCGTGCTGTTCTTCTACCCCGCCGCCCTCACCGCCGGATGCACCGCCGAGGCGTGCCACTTCCGCGACCTGGCCGCCGAGTTCGCGGCCGCCGGGGCCCGGCCGGTGGGGGTCAGCGGCGACACCGTGGAGCGGCAGCAGGAGTTCGCCGGGCAGCACACCCTCGGGTTCCCGCTGCTGTCCGACCCGGACGGCGCGGTCCGTGAGCGGTTCGGCGTGAAGCGGGGCTTCTCACTGGCGCCGACCAAGCGGGTCACCTTCGTCATCGCCGAGGACCGCACGGTGCTCGACGTGGTGCGCAGCGAGATCCGGATGACCGCGCACGCGGACCGCGCCCTCGCGGCCCTGCGCGCGCACCGCGTCTGACGGTCGCGCGGGCCGGACGGCCCGCGTTCGGCGCCGGAGCAGGGGCTCGTCCGGAATCGGGTCGTGTCGGGCCGCGGGTCGGTGCGGTGCTTCGGCTTCCTCGCCGGCACGGCCCTGGTCGCCGGCACTGCTCGCCGGCGCCGTGCGCGGGCGCCGCTCCGGGGCGCCGGCACTCTGGAGCGCGGCCGGAGCCGCCGTGTTCGTCACGGCCCCGCACCCGCTCGTACGGGACGTGGGACGACCGCGCACGACGAGGGAGACCTGCTCCCCCGGCACCCTCAGCCGCACCGCCGCGTGTCGCTGTCGGCGTCGGCGCCCGGCAGCAGCTCCAGCCGCTCCTCGGCCGTTCGCTTCCCGCGCGTCACCTCCACGTCGAGGGAGCCGCTCCTCAGATCGGAGAACTCGACGGCGTAGATCGTGCGCCGCCCGTCGGCCATCACGCCGACCTCGCGCAGGTCCACCGCCGCGCCGTTGCACGCGGCGGACTCGGCGACCTCGCCCTCGGCGCCGAACACGACGTTCCACTCGACGGCCGCCGTGGACAGCAGGGGCACGAGCCGAGGGGCCCGGCCGACTTTCCGCGGGTTCGTCTCGCACCCCACGGAGGAGGAGCCGGTGCCGTTCGCGGTGCCGTGGCAGAACCGCCCGTCCCGTGTCTCCCAGACGAACAGGGCCGCACCGGGGCCGTCGGCGGCCACCAGCGCACCCTGCGCGTCCGGCGCGTCCCTGCCCTTCGCGCCCGGCTGGGACAGCAGCACCTTGCGCACCGCGTCGACGTTCTTCCCGGTGTCCGTCGCCGGCGCGGGCGAGGGGGCCCGCGGCGAGGACGACGCCGGCGCGGGTTGGCGCCGTTCGGTCGCCTCCGAGCACGAGGCCACGGAAACGAGCAGAGTCGCCGCGAGCAGACAGGCCGGCAGTCTCTTCATGTGCATCCCCCCGGATGATCGAACCGACACTCTAATGCCGTCGGTCCGGCCTCGCGGGAACGCGTCGATCGTGCGGGTACCCGGAATCCCGCACGACCGGGCGTCGCCCCCTCACCCGCGCCCGCGCCCCGGCTCCCGCTCCGGACGGCGAGATGGCGTACGGGACTCGGACGTCAGCCCAACTTCGGTGCCGTGGCGTGGTGGTGGCGCAACGTGAACGAGTGGCCGGAGGGGTCCGCGTAACCCCGCTCCTCGAACGGAGCGGTCGTCTCGCGTGTCTCCAGGGGCCGTCCGCCGAGTCCGATCACCCTGCGCTCCGCCTCGTCCATGTCCTCCACGATGAATTCGAGGTGCACCTGGAGGGAGTTCTCGGGGCGCGGCCAACTCGGCGGAGTGGCGTTCGCGTCGCGGCGGAAGGCGATGCGCATGCCGTCGGCTCCCCTGATCTCCACGAGGTTCACCGAGGCGTCCACGTCCTGCGCGTCCAGGAACTCCTTGTAGAACGCGGCGAGTTTCTCCGGCTCCGAACAGTCCAGCACCACGACGCCTGTCACTACCTGTGCCACGTTTCCTCCGTCGGCCGGTCGGCAGCGGGCGGCGATCCGCCCACTGCTCCGGGATGACGGGTTACCCGGCCACGGGATTTCAGTCGGCCACGAGCCAATGTCCGTCGCGCATCAGGTCGCGTCCTTCGATCTCGTTGACCTCGCGCCAGGCCTGCACGCGCAGCGGCCGGATGCGGAAGTACAGGTAGGGCGTGGTGAGGCGGCGCGGATCGAAGTCCGTCTTCGCGGCGAAGGCGTCGCCCACCGCCGTCGGCAGTTCCGCCGGGGTCAGCGCCTCCACGGATCCCTCGACGAGGACGACGTCACGGGTGGGTCCGATGCCCAGCCGGACCCTGCCGGTCGAACGGAGGTTGCGGCCCGTCGGGCTCTCGGCCGCGGTCGCGACGAGCAGCGTCGCGCCGTCCCAGAGGAACGAGAGCGGCACCATGTACGGCACGTCGTCCCCCGCTGTCGCGACCCAGGCGTCCACGTCGCCGTGCAGGCGGTCCAGGGTGTCCTGCTTGCGCCGACTCGCGGTGCGGGCGGGCGGGTTCATCGGGTTCATCGGGAACGGCCTCCTGAATCGACGGGCACTCTGCCGGCGTGACGCCCGGGGCCGCGGTGGCGGACGCCGGTCCTCCGCGGAGGCGGCGGGCGCGTCCATCCGGCCACGGAGGGCCGCGTTCCGCCGAGGCCGCCAATCCGTGTAACGCAGGTCACGGAGCAGCCCCCGAGGTCACGGCATAGATCATTTACCATCAGGGCAGTCTCGTAGCGTCAAATCGAGTCAACTTTCGCCTCAGGAACCACAGTTCGAGCAAACGGGCGTCGCTGCAGATCGCCCGGCCCGCAGGGGTGGGGGCCCTGTGAATCGTCTCAAGAGAGGACCCGAATGCCGCAGGACGTCAGGTTCGACCTCCCCTTCACCACCCCGATGAGCGAGCACCTCGACCACGCCCGCGCCCGCCATCTGCGCTGGGTGTGGGACAGGGGCCTGGTGCGCAGCCAGGCCGGTTTCGAGGAGTACCGCTCCTGGGACCTGCCGCAGGCCGCGGCCCGCACCTATCCGCACGCCTCGGCCGAGGACATGGTCGTCCTGATGAACTGGTTCTCCCTGGCCTTCCTGTTCGACGACCAGTTCGACACGGGCAGGCCCGATCGCGCCGACCGGATAGCGGAGGTCGCGCGGGAGCTGATCGTCACGCCACTGCGGCCCGCGGGTGTCACGCCCCGGGTCGTCTGCCCGATCACGGTGGCCTGGGCGGAGGTCTGGAACCACCTCTCGGATGGCATGTCTCTGACATGGCGCACCCGGTTCGCGGCGTCCTGGGGCCGGTTCCTCGTCGCGCACACCGAGGAGGTCGACCTCGCGGCCCGCGGTCTCGCCGGCACGCTCGACCTGGAGGAGTACGCGGAGTTCCGGCGCCGCACGGTCGGCATCCACCACAGCATCGACGCGGGCGAGCGCAGCCGGGGCTTCGAGGTGCCGGCGCGGGTGCAGGACCATCCGCTGATGGAGCGGATGCGCGACCTCGCCGCCGACACCATCGGGTTCATGAACGACATCCACTCCTTCGAGCGCGAGAAGCGCCGCGGGGACGGCCACAACCTGATAGCCGTCCTGCACCGCGAAAGGCGCTGCGGCTGGGAGGAGGCAGCCGCCGAGGCCTACCGGATGACGACGGACCGGCTGACCGAGTACCTCGAACTGGAGGCGCGCGTACCGGAGATGTGCGACGAGCTCGGCCTCGACGAGGACGAGCGGGTCCGGGTGCGGATGGGTGTCGAGGCGATCCAGCACTGGATCAACGGCAACTACGAGTGGGCGCTGACCACGGGCCGGTACGCGGCGGACAAGGAGAGCCCGGCGTCGGTCGCCGAACTGGCCGGCAAGGGCTCGCTGGACGACCTGCTCACCGTCTGAGCCCGCGCCCGCGCGACGCCCGTACGGCCGGACCCCGAGGAGGGGCCGGCCGTACGGGTCGTCCCGGGCACCCGGCGTGCCTGCCGCGCGGACCGCCGTGCCCTGCGGGTCCGGGCCGGTCCCCGGAGTGCCGGTGCGGATCGAGCCGGTACCCCGCGGACCGGACCGGACGGCTGCCCTATACGGCGAACTCGACCGGGAGCCGGTCGAGTCGGGCCTCCCAGGTGGACGCGGTCGAGGTGAGGTCCCCGGGCGCCACCGCGAGCCGCAGCCCGGGCAGCCGGTGCAGCAGCACGTCCACGGCCGTCTCGATGATGGCCTGGCCGATGCTCTGCCCCGGGCACTCGTGCGGCCCTCCGCTGAACGCGAGGTGCGACTGGTTCCCGTGCACCGAGATGCCGACGTCGGGCCGGATCTCCGGGTCGACGTTGCCCGCCGTCAGGCCGAGTACCAGCAGGTCCCCCTCCTGGAGCCGGTGGCCGCCGAGTTCGAGGTCGGCGGTGGCGAACCGGCCGGGGAGGACGGCCAGCGGAGGCGTGTTCCACATGACCTCCTCCACGACGGAGGAGATGTTCAGCTGTCCGCTGACGAGGCCGGAGAGCCGGTTGCCGTCGGTGAGGACCAACTGGAGCACCCTGGCGAGGAGGTTGCTCGTGGTGGCGTTCGCCGTGATCAGCACCAGGCGCAGGTGGTTGAGGATCTCGTCGTCGTCGAGTCCCGCGTGGTGTTCGAGCAGGCCGGTGGTGAAGTCCGCTCCGGGCTCCAGGCGCCTGCGCTCGGTGAGTTCACCCAGGATCCGCATGATGCGGTCGTTGTGCAGGACGGCGTCCGCGCCGCCCTTCATCACCTGGGCCGACGACTCCGCGAGCCGCCGCCCCTCGGTCTCGGTCAGTCCGAACACCCTGGTCAGTACGAGCATCGGCAGGTACTCGGAGTACTCGGCCACGAGGTCGGCGCTGCCCCGGCCCGCGAAGGCGTCGATCTCCTTGTGCGCGAAGTGCGTGATGTGGCGGCGGATGCCCCGGCTCGACACGGCCTGGAGGTTGTCGGTGACGGCCCCGCGCAGCCTGCGGTGCGGTTCGCCGTCCTGCGACACGCAGTCGGGACGCCAGCCGAGCATCGGGACGAGCGGCGAGGTGCTCTCGACCCGCCCCTCCTTCCAGTCCCGCCAGATCCGCGAATCCCGGCTGAACTGGCGGGGGTTGTCGAGCACCCGCCGGTTCTCCCGGTACCCGAGCACCAGCCATGCCGGTATGTCGCCCTCCAGCAGGACGGGCGCCACCGGGCCGTGCTCCTTGCGCAGGCGCGCGTAGATGCCGAGCGGGTCCACCGCAGCCTCGGGCCCGTAGAGGCGGGTGGGCGCGTCGCCGCCGTGCGCCACCGGGCAGCCGCGCGGAGCGTCGGGACCGTTTAAGGGCTGGTCGTTCATCGGGGCTCCAGAGCGACGGACGAACGGTCCTTGAGATGGCGTATCAGCGCGATGAGCACATCACGGCTGGACGCCCGGTCGCGGGCGTCGCAGGCCACGATCGGGATGTTCGGGGAGATGTCGAGGGCGTCCCTGATCTCCTCGACCGGGTGCTCCTTCGAGTCGGGGAACACGTTCAGGGCGATCACGAAGGGGACGTCCTGCCGCTCCATCTCCTCGATGGCCCGGAAACTGGAGGCCAGCCGGCGGGTGTCGACCAGGACGACCGCCCCGAGGGCCCCCTTGAACAGACCGTTCCACAGGAACCAGAAACGTTCCTGTCCGGGTGTGCCGAACAGGTACAGCACGAGCTGGTCGTTGATGCCGATCTTGCCGAAGTCGAGGCTGACGGTGGTCTCCTGCTTGTCCGCCACCCCGATCAGGTTGTCGACGTCGGCGCTCGCCTGCGTCAGCGTCTCCTCGGTGGTGAGCGGCTTGATGTCGCTGACCGAGCGGACCATGGTGGTCTTCCCGGTGCCGAAGCCGCCGGCGATCATCACCTTCACCGAGCGGGCGCCGTCCGGCAGGCCGCCGTCCGCCGTCCGGTCCGGATGGTCAAAGCCTTTGAAGTCCACTGAGTACCTCCTCAAGGAGCGCGAGGTCGGGCCCGCGACCGGCGTCCGACGCCGGGATGGGATCGCGGGCTTCGACGCGGCCTGCGTCCAGCAGATCGGCCAGGAGCACCGCGAGAATGTTGAAGGGCAGTCCGAGGTGGGCGCCGAGTTCGGCCACCGACAGCGGATCACGGCAGCGCCGGAGAATCTCCTCGTGCTCGTGCTGCATGCCGGGGACGGCGGCGGCACGGGAGGTGATGAGGGTCGCCACGTCGAGGCTCGACGCCGAACCGCCCGGTCCGCTGCGGCCGCCCGTGAGGACGTAGTAGCGCTCGAGACCGGACGGGTCCGTGGGCCGGCGGGGAGCACTCATCCAGAGTGCTCCTCCAGCCGCGGAGTGGTGCCGAGGAGCTCACCCATCCTGCGGGCCAGATCCCTCATCTGATGGCCGAGCAGGCCCTGGTCCAGCCCTTCCTTGGCGAGGACTCCGAGGTACGTCTCCATTCCGGCCCGCACCACGAAGAGGTGGCCGCCGTCGACCTCGATCATCGCGAGGCGCAGTTGCCCGGCGTACTTGGGGAACTGCTCGGCGACCGGCTGGGCCAGTGCCTGCAGCCCCGCCACCACGGCGGCGAAGCGGTCCACGTCGTCGGGGTCGTCTGCGCCGTAGGAGGTGATGGCCTTGCCGTCGCTGGAGGCCACGAGGGCGAAGCGGATCTCCTGGATGCTCTCCACCAGATCGCGGAGCGCCCAGCTCACGTCGGTTCCCTGTTGCGTCATGTGGACTAGTCGCTCTCTTCAGTGCTGTGCTCGGTGGACTCACGTCCCGCGGACGGCTCACGTCCCTCGGACGGCTCACGTCCGGCCGTGGCGAAGGCCGCCAGGCCGGTGAACGAGGCGTCCGGCGGCACCGTGTGGTTCGCGGTGGACTCGGAGTCGTCCTCGCGCGCGACCGGTGCGGGCCGCTCGGACTCGGCACGCCTGCGGCGTCTGGGCAGTCCGCCGGGGGTGGTGTCGCCGCTGTCCTCCTCGGGCCCGGCCGCGTCCGTGCCGGTCGCCGGATCGGCCGCCTCGGCCTGCTCCGAGGGGACCTGGCCCGCCGTCACCGCGCCGGCGGGCAGCCGGCTGAAGTACTTGTGCGGGACCACGACGACCACCGAGGTGCCCAGCCAGGGCGAGTCGGCGAAGGTGACCCTGATCCCGTAGCGGCGGGCCAGGGCTCCGACGACCCGCAGACCGAGGTGGGCGTCCTCGGACACCCCGCCGAGACCCGGGCCGGGCGCCACGCCTTCGAGCGACTGGAGGGCCTCCTGCCGCTTCTCCTCGCTCAGCCCCTTGCCGGAGTCCTGGATCTCGACACCGACACCGTTGGGCACCTCCCTGCCGGAGACGATCACGGGCTCGGTCGGCGGCGAGTAGCGCGCCGCGTTGTCGAGCAGGTGGGCGAAGATCAGCGTCAGGTGGTCCACCAGACCGCCGTCGACGCCGAGTTCGGGCAGCTGCTGGACCTGGATCCGGTCGAAGTCCTTGATCCGGCCGATGCCGCCGCGCACCACGCTGAGCAGGCGCTGCGGTTCCTGCCACTGCCTGCCCGGGCGGTCCGAGCCGCCGAGCACACCGATGCTGGCGGCCAGGGAGTCCGCGGGGCCGAGCTGCTGGTCGAGTTCCATCAGGCCCTGGGCGACGGACGGCAGCCGGCCGTGCTCCCCCTGCATCTCGTGCAGTCGTCCGCGCAGCTTGCTGGTGAGGACGTGGATGCGGCTGCCGATGCTGATGACTGCCTGCTCGGCCGAGGTGGAGCGGTTGAACTCCTGCTCCACGCCGATGAGTGCCGTCCTGAGCACCTTGCGCAGCCGGGCCTGGAACTCGGCACCGGTCTCCGTGCCACGGTCGGCCGGCGGCAGCAGGTCGTCGATCGCGGCGCCCTCCCGCAGTCGGACGAGCGCCTCGGGGAGCTGCTGGTCGGCGAGCAGCGAGACGGCCGCGAGCCGGAGGTCCGCCTGCTCCTGCCAGGACTGCGCCTGCTCGGCGGTCCGCGCCTCGAACTCGGCCATGCGTGCGGCCAGTTCCGCGTCGTACGAGGCGGCCCGCTCGGCGAGTTGCTTCTCGAACGCCGCGGCCTGCTCGGCCGATCGCGTGTCGAGGGCGGAGCGTTCGGTGGCGTACTGCCTCTCCAGCACGGACACGTGCTGCTGCCACTGCTGGGCCTGTTCGGCCTGCGCGGCTCTGAACTCGCCCGCGCTGCGCCGCATGTGCACCTGGGAACGCACCAGGAGGCGGGTGGAGGCGGCGCTCGCCGCGGTCACCACGACTCCTGAGGCGATCGCCGGTATTCGGGCCGGGTCCGGTCCGGCTACCGCGGCGGCTACGGTCCCGGCACCTAACGCCAGTGGCAGCAGCCACCAGCTGTACCAGGCGGCGGGTGCCCTCGCCGCCGGTGGCGGAGTGGCAAGTTCCATGCGCATCCTTCGAAGCAACACGATCAAACGGGGGGTGGTGGCTCGGGGCAGCACGCGTCGCGCAGGGTGGTCGACCCGGCGGCGGGCATGCGTGGATGACGAGCGACAGCCGGTGACTGTCACGTCAACTCGCCGTGCCTCAGGGAACCTTATCGGGTTTGATCACCTACTGATCAACCTCCCCCGGTCCGCTCGTATACGGCTTCGGCCTGGGTCCGACCGCCGCTTCCGGGTCGACAAATCCCTTTACTCATTCCCGGAACCGAACGGCCACGAGACGTCGACGGATACACCATCGGCCGCCGGGGCATACATGTCGCGATCACAGCACCCGAGTTGATCCCTTGGAGCGTCCCCCGTGACCGGCATCCCAGGTCTTCCCCCCACCGCCCCCACCGCCCCCGGCCGACTCCCCCTCCTCGGCCACGGACTCCAACTGGCCAACAGACCGCTGGAGTTCATGAACTCCCTGCGCGAGCACGGCAGCGTCGTCCGCATCCTCATCGGCCCCACCCCCGCCTACGTGGTCACCGATCCGGCCGTCACCCGGCGCGTCCTGGTGACGGAGGTCGACGCCTTCGCCAAGGGCGGCAGAATCATCGACGCGCTGCGCGTGTTCTTCGGCGACGGGCTCGCCACGATCGCCGACGGCGACCAGCACCTGAAACACCGGCGCCTGATGCAGCCGATGTTCGGCAGAGCCCACGTCGCGACCCGCGGCGACGTGATGATCGAGCACGTACGGGCCGCGACCGCCGAATGGACACCGGGCGTCCCGCGCGACACGTACGAGGACATGAACGACCTGGCGCTGTCCACGTTCCTCGTGGCCCTCTTCGGCTCGGACCTGCCGGACAGGGTCCGGGCGGAGTTCGGCGGCCTGATGCCCGCCATCATGCGCGGCACCATCCGGCAGACCATCCTGCCCGGCTGGGTGACACGGCTACCGCTGCCCTCCAACCGGGCCCACGCGAAACGCGTCGCACGGCTGCGCGCGCTCATCGACGAGACCATCGACCACCACCGCGCCCGGCTGGAGTCCGCGGAGCGGGCCGCCCCTCCGGAGGAGTGCCCCGCCCACCGGGGCGGCACGTCGCCCGGTGGACTGTTCACCACGCTGCTCACCGCCGAGCACCCACGGACGGGCCCGCTCTCCCGGCAGCAGCTCCAGGACGAGGCGATCACCCTGCTCACCGGCGCCGTCGAGACGACCGGGACGACCCTGGCGTGGGCGCTGTACGAGATGAGCAGGAACCCGCCGGTCGAAAGCCGGGTGCTGGACGAGCTCGACGCCGTGTGCGGTGAGCGGCCGCTGCGACAGGAGGATCTGGGCTCCCTGCCCTACCTGCGCGCCGTCCTCAAGGAGACGATGCGCATGTACGGGCCGGCCTGGCTCGTGACGCGGACGGCGACGCGGCCCGTGGTGCTCGACGGCGTGCCGGTCCCGCGGGGCGCGGACGTCGTCTACAGCCCGTACCTCCACCAGCACGACCCGGCCCTCTACGCGGACCCCGAGGCGTTCGACCCCGGCCGCTGGGAGCCCGGGCGCGCGAAGGACATCGACCGCTCCTCCTTCCTCGCCTTCGGGGACGGCCGCCGCAAGTGCATCGGCGAGGAGTTCGCCTGGGCCGAACTCCTGGTGATCCTCGCGACCGTGGTCCAGCGCTGGCGCCTCGCCCCGGCCTCGGGCCCTCCGCGTCCGCAGGCGATCGTGACGGTCAAGCCGGACAGGCTGCGGATGACACCGGAGAAACGATCCTTCACCCGGGGGGCGCACTCCCCCGCCGACTGAGCGACGCGTCCCGCCGACCACCCCGGTGGGACCGCGACGGGACCGCGGCGGGACCCCGGCGGGACCCCGGCGGGACCCCGGCGGGACCCCGGCAGCATCCTGGACAGGTGTCCATGTATGGTGGACACCTGTCCAGGAATCGCCCGGCGAACCGACCGGGACGACCTTCCGGCGGAACCCCGAAGGAGCAGGTCCCGATGCAGACGCTCGCGAACGTGCTGGTCGGCCTGATCGCCGCCCTGCACGCGTACATCCTCGTGCTGGAGATGTTCCTGTGGGAGCGCAGGCCGGGCCGCGAGCTCCACGGATTCGACCCCGCGATGGCGAAGGCCACCGCTCCGCTCGCCGCCAACCAGGGCCTCTACAACGGATTCCTGGCCGCCGGACTCGTCTGGGGACTGATCGCCGACGACCCGACCGGCTTCCGCGTCCAGGTCTTCTTCCTCGTCTGCGTGGTCGTCGCGGGCGTGTACGGCGCGGCCACCGCCAACCGCCGCATCCTGTTCGTCCAGGCACTCCCCGGGGCCGTCGCCCTGGCCGCCGTCCTCGCCGCGCGATGACCTCCGACCCCCGGGCCGAGCGGACACGGGCCAAGCTGCGCCGCGCCCTGTTCGACGAGTGCGCCCGGCGGCCGCTCGCGGAGGTGGGCGTCGCCTCGCTGGTCCGCACGGCGGGGGTCGGCCGGGCCACGTTCTACCTGCACTACAACGACCTGGAGGCGCTGGCCGTCGACGCCTGCGCCGATGTCGTACGCGACGCGGTGGACGCGCTCCACGCCTGGCGGGGCAGGCCCGACCCCGCGTCGGCGCCGGACGCGCTGCTCTCGTTCTTCGCCGGCCTGCGACCGCACACCTCCCTGTACCGCGCCCTGTTGAGCCCGGGCGGAGGGGGCCCGCTCGGACTCGTCCTGCACAGGGACCTGCGCGCTCGCAGCCTCTCGGAGCGGCAGCTCGTCGGCGCCCCGGAGGCTCCGCTCGTCGCGTCCGCCGTCGCCGCCACCTTCGCCGGCGTCCTCGCCGACTGGCTGCACGGACTGGTCGAGGCGACTCCGGAGGAGATCGCGCACAAGGTGTGGCGCCTGCTCGTGGCCCTGCACGCGTCGGGCTCACGGATCGGCACGTGACGGATGGCCGGACCGGCCGACCCGTGGTGCCGTTCGACTCACTCCCCGGCGGCCCCGCTCACGGCCGGAAGTACTCCGCCATCAAGTCGCGCACCCACGCGGGCTGTTCGATGTTCGAGGGGATGAACTCGGCCATCGCCGGCTTGAGATCGACGACCGGTGTGCCCGAGACCGCGTCGAGTCCCACCACCGTCAGCACACGGCCGTCGACGGATTCCACCGCGCAGGTCGTCACGCCTATCCGGTTCGGCCTGCGGGGGCCGCGGCCGGCGAAGACACCTACCGGCGGAAGGTCGGCCCGGCCGCGGTAGGGGCGCGGTTCGCGGTGGTCGTCCTGTTCGGGGAACCGGTCGAAGACGAAGAGGACTTCCACGTGCGAGAAGCCCTCCAGCCCCTGGAGGCACGCGTCACCGAAGCGCTCGTCGACGGTGATGGTGCTGCGGACCGCGCCCCAGTGGTCCGTGTCCTGGACATCCGTCCGGTCGTTCCGGACCGTACCGATCGGTGTGATCTCGAAGCTCGACATCCCCGGAGGCTATCGCCGTCACGCCCGCTCCGGCTTCGCCGCCAACCGAACCCCCGTGCATTCGGCGGCCGTTCACGGATGCCCGTGTCGGGCTCCGAGGTTTCCGTGAGACTGCCGCGATGAGGATGAGCGAGGCGTACGCGGGGGCCGTGGCCGGTCTGGTGCCGGTCGTGCTGTTTCTGATCATGGTGGAGGTGGCGGGGCACAGGAATCGTCTCCGCACCCTCTTCGGGGAGATGGCCCGGCCGGCCGCCCTGGTCCGTGCCATGGCGAGGCGTCCCGCACGGGGCGACGCGCAACTCCGGCGCGCGGCACGGGCCGTGGAGCAGCTGAACTCGGGGGTCCGCAATCTCGCGTGGGTGTCCGCCTACCTCGCCGTGTCCGCCGTGACGGCGGTTCTGCTGCTCGACGCGGAGATGCGCGCGCTGCGATGGCTGGCGTCCGCCGACCCGGGGCCCGCGGCGGCGGACGCCAGGTTCTGCCTGGTCGTCCTGGGAATCGCCTTCTTCAGGGTCGGCTTGGGCCCGCTGCTCGATCTGGTGAACCCCGTGCGCGAGGGCGCGGAGATCATCCTCCCGGCCCTGCGGTCCCTGCACCGCCTCAAGGCGTCCGTCCAGGAGGCCGACCGCGACCCCGGGGCCCCTCGGCCGTGAGGGGCCTGCGCCGCCTCGGGGCGGGAGGAAACGCCCTCGCGCTTCGGGCCGGGGTTGCGCGATCATGATCGGATGGACACTCGATTCCTCGGCATCGCCGAACTGGACGAAACCCCGTCGGTCGCCGTGGTCGTCGATGTCATGCGGGCCTTCACGGTGGCGGCGCGGGCCTTCGCGCAGGGGGCGGAGAAGATCGTTCTCGCCGAGTCGCTGGACGCCGCCCTGGCGCTCAAGGCCCGGCATCCGAAGTGGGTGGCGATCAAGGACGGTCCGCCCGCGCCCGGGTTCGACGCCGTCAACTCGCCGGGGCTGCTGCGCGGCCTCGACCTCCGCGGCCGGACCGTCGTGCACAAGACCACGGCGGGGACCGTCGGCGCGCTCGCGGTCAAGGACGCTGAACTGGTTCTGTGCGCGAGCTTCGTGGTGGCGGAGGCGACCGCGCGGGCCCTGCGGTCGCACGTGGCTGACCGTGTCACGTTCGTGGTCACCGGCGAGGACGGACGGGCCGACGAGGACCTGGCGTGCGCCCAGTACATCGCCCTGCGGGCCGCCGGTACAAGCGCGGACCCCGCCGAATTCCTGCGCCGTGCCGCGGAGTCGCGCGCCGCCCGCGAACTGGCCGGGGGCGTACGACAAGGGGTCCATCCCGACGACATCGCGCTCTGTCTCGAACTGGACCGGTTCCCCTTCGCCATGGCGGCGGCCTCGGAGGGCACCCTCATGGTCCTGCGTCCGCACCCCGTGCCGGCGCCGAACGACAGGACCGCACCCTGACCGCCGCGACCGGAGCCGGGTGCCGGCCGCGGTGACGGCACGGGGGCTCGTACCGGCGCGTCGTCAGCCGGAGTTCCCCTGGTGTCCCGCCGCCCGTCGTGTGCCGGGAACCCGGACCGTGACGATGAGGCCCCCGGCGGCTCGTGGGGCGAGGTCGAGGGTCCCGTCGTGGGCGCGGACGACGCTGTCCACGATGGCCAGGCCGAGGCCGACGCCGGCGTGCCCGTCGGTGCGTACGCGTTCCGTTCCGCGCCGGAACGGTTCGGTGAGGGTCGCCACCAGTTCCGGCGGCAGCCGACGGCCCGTGTTCTCGACGCGCAGCACGCTCGTGTCGGCGTCGGCCTCGGTGTGGACCGTCACGGTGCCGCCTTCGGGGAGGTTGTGGACGACGGCGTTCTGGACGAGGTTCGTCACCATCCGCAGCAGGAGTTCCGCGGAACCGCTGGTCAGGGCGGCTCCGCCGGTGGCCTCGAGCGTGATCCCGCGCTGCTCGGCGAGCGGAAGCAGCGTCTCGGCGGCTTCCTCCGCGAGGAGGGAGAGGTCGACGCTCTCGCGGGTGAAGTGACCGCGGTCGCCGCGGCTCAGCAGCAGGAGCGCCTCGGTGAGGCCGATCGCGCGCGCGTTGGCCTCGTGCAGTCGCTCGATGAGTTCGCCCCGGTCCCGCGTCGGGTCCTTGCGGGCGACGTCGAGGAGCGTCTGCGAGATCGCGAGCGGGGTGCGCAGCTCGTGCGAGGCGTTCGCGGCGAACCTCCGCTGCTCGGCGACGTGGGACTCCAGTTGCTGGAGCATCGAGTCGAACGCGTCGGAGAGTTCACGGAACTCGTCCCGGCGGCCCCGCATCCGGATCCGGTGCGACAGCGAACCGGCCCCGGCCAGCCGTGCCGCGTCCGTGATCCGGGTGAGCGGTGCGAGCATCCGGCCTGCGAGGAACCATCCGCCCAGGAAGCCGAGCACCAGGAGGAGGGCCAGCGCGACAGCCGCGGCGGGGGCGAAGCCCCGCAGGAGGTCGGAGCGATTGGGCCCGACGATGACCACGGCGCCGAACCTCTCCTGGATGGCTCTCGGATCCTGGACCGGCAGCCAGCGCAGCACGAACACCCACATGACGGCCAGCAGGAGGGTGCCGGCGACGAAGAGGAATCCGGCGTAGCTGAGGGCGAGCCTCAGCCGGGCACCGTGCTCCGGGCGTCTAGCCACGGGCGCCGCCGCCGGGGTGGACGGGCTCCGTACCGGTGTCGATGCGGTAGCCGACGCCGGGCAGCGTCGCGATGACCCATGGTTCGCCGAGCCTCTTGCGCAGGGCGGAGACGGTGATGCGTACGGCGTTGGTGAGGGGGTCGGCGTTCTCGTCCCAGGCACGTTCCAGCAGTTCCTCGGCGCTGACGACCCCGCCCTCCGCGGCGACGAGGACCTCCAGTACGGCGAACTGCTTGCGGGTGAGGGCGACGTAGCGTCCGTCGCGGAACACCTCCCGGCGGAAGGGATCGAGCCGCAGCCCGGCGATCTCGCGGACGGGTGGCCGGGTGTGCGCGCGCCTGCGGTCGAGCGCGCGCAGCCGCAGGACGAGTTCCCGCAGCTCGAACGGTTTGGTGAGGTAGTCGTCGGCGCCGAGCCCGAAGCCGGAGGCCTTGTCGTCGATCCGGTCGGCGGCGGTGAGCATGAGGATCGGGATGCCGCTGCCGGAGGCGACGATGCGCCGGGCGACCTCGTCGCCGGAGGGGCCGGGGATGTCGCGGTCGAGTACCGCGAGGTCGTAGGAGTGGACACTGAGCAGTTCCAGGGCGGAGTCGCCGTCGCCCGCGATGTCGGCGGCGATCGCCTCCAGCCGCAGACCGTCACGGACGGCCTCGGCGAGGTGGGGCTCGTCCTCCACGATCAGTACGCGCATGTACGAAGCCTAAGCAGCGCGGCAGGCAGCGGACGGATGCGACGGCGTGTACGCACGGACACCCGGCTCAGCCCGCCGGTGCCGGCGCGGGACGGGGCCGGTCCGAACCCGTCCGGGCCGTCGTACGCCACCAGCGGCGCGACGCGAGCGCGGCCAGCGCGGCGCCGGTGGCGTTGACCAGCACGTCGTCCACGGAGGACACCCGGTCCAGCCACAGGGCGTACTGCGCGATCTCGACCAGGACCGAGCAGGCGGCTCCGAGCGCCAGGACCCGCGGCACGGACGACAGCGCCGCCCATCGCACCGGGGCGAAGAACCCCAGCGAGGCGAAGACCAGCAGATTGCCGACGATCCCGCCCGCCCCCATCGTGACCAGGTCCCCCAGCGGGACCAGGCTCACGCGGCGGGGGGCGACACCCGGTGCGGCGCCCGGCATCATGGTCATCCAGAGGAACGGCACCGTCCCGTGGACCATGCCCACCTCCGCCAGCGACATCCGCCAGGCCCGCTCGGCACCGGCGGCACGCCGTCGGAGGGCCAGGCCCCATGCCACCAGTACGGCGAGCGGCAGCGCGACCAGCGTCATGAGCACCACACCGTTGAAGGTGTCGAAGCAGCCGTGCCACCGTCCGGCCGCGCACACCGGGGCGGACATCATCAGCGGCCGGCGCAGGGCGAAGAGCGCACTCGCCAGGGTGAGGACCGCCAGTCCGAGGAGCACGATCCTGAGCGTGCGGCCCGGCTCTGCCGGCAGGGAGGCTTCGGTGTTCATGTCCTCATGAAAGACGGAGGACGGTTCCGGGGGCGTATGCGGTTTTCGATACGCCGGCGATACACGCCTGTCGGTGCCGCGCCGCTGCCGCCGGGAGCCTCGGAGCCTCGGTCCCGGGGAACGGGTCGCACTGTCGGCCTGCGGCGGGTGGCTGCCTCCGTACCGGCGGGGGTGGTCGTGTCCTCCGTACCGGCGGCGGGGTCGTGTCCTCCGACCCCGGGGCGGGGTCGTGCCTCCGGCCCGAGGCCGGTCACGGGTCACCCCGTCAGAACGCACCCGGGTCCCACGACAGGTCCTCGACGACCTCCGTCCTCGGCGGGCTGTAGGTCATGGCCCGGTGCAGCCGGTCGCGCCCTTCGTCGTCCAACGCGGCCTCGGCCGGGTGCGGGGGAAGGCTGCGGCAGTACGCGGAGAACCGGTCCCTGCGCCACGGCCATACGGCAAGCACGACCAGGCCCAGTACCAGCGCGAACACGCCCCACATCAGCAGTCCCACGAACACGGCGGCCGCGACCTCGCCGCCCGGACCGGAGAACGCCCCCCTCACGTACAGCAGTTGGCCGGAGCACCAGCCCGCGAACAGCACCGTGACCAGGATCGCCGCGGGCTTCACGCGGTCGCGGGAGCGTGTGGCCCAACGCGGCCACCTGGCGTCCTCGGCCCGCAGGAAGGCATCGCGCCGCGCGCGGTGCTCGGCGTCCAGGTACAGCCAGTTGAGCGCCCACGGGGCGGCGTGGCCCCGCAGGGTGGTCAGCACGGCGGCCGGCACCGGATGCTCCGGCGTCATGTCGGGAGCGGCGCCCGCGGCGGTGACGGCCACCTGCCCGTCGTCCTTGACGCGGATCAGACCCGCCAGCAGCAGTTCGGCGGCTCCGGCCCGGTCCGCGTCGCGGCCGGGGTCGCGGTCGGTCGTGGCCACGGCGTGGTACGGGTCGATGTCCGCCGCGTCCAGCCGGGCGACGACGGCCCGGTCGGCCCGGTCACGCGCCCACCACAGCACGCCGAGCACGGCGTGGGCCACGCACAGAACGGCCGACACGGCCGTGAACAGCTCCCCTTGGCTCAACACCGGCCTCCCCTCACTGGGTCGGAGTTTCCCGCCCCGGTCCGCGTCCATGCACGGGTCACGCCGCCCGTCGCGCGTGCTCGCTCCTGCTCGCGTCCGGGAGGTGCCTCCGGCCGGCGCGGCCCACAACCTGCTTTCGCACCGGTCGAGTCGGCGGCTAGTGTCCGGGGACGGCAAGTGACCACGAGGAGACGAGAGATGCCCGGTCGTCCGAGCACGCGTTGACACTGTGGGCCGTCCGCGGCCCGTCATCGCGTGCCGCCCCCTGCTGTCGCGGCACAGCGAGCCTTCCTCCGCCCGACCCGCCGGCCTGCCCTTCGCGGCCGGTGCCGGGCCTCGCCGTCCGCAGTCCAGGGGATTCCCGTGCCGTCAGACCCGTCCATGTTCTCTCCGGCCCCTCAGCCCTCTCCGGCCCCGTGCGCCTCTTCAGCCTCCACCAACTCATGCGACTCACCCGACTCGTCCGACTTGTCCGACTCCGCTGGCGCCTCCACCGCCTCCACCGCCTCCACCGCCTCGGCCGGTCGCCGTACCGGTCGTCCCGCTCCGTCGGGCTTGTGGCGGGACGCCGACTTCCGCAGACTCTGGACGGGCCAGTCGGCGTCCCAACTCGGCGAGCACACCGGCATGGTGGTCCTCCCGCTCCTCGCACTCCTGGCCCTCGACGCCACGGCCGGCCAACTCGGTGCCCTCCGTGCGGTGGGGCAGGCGCCGATCGCCCTGCTCTCACTCCTCGTGGGCGCCTGGGTGGACAGGTGGCGAACCCGCACGACGATGCTGCTCGCGGACGTCGGCAGGACCGTGGCACTGGGCGTCGCCGCCGCGGCCTGCCTGCTCGGACTGCTGGGCCTGCCCGCGCTGTTCGCACTCGCCTTCGTCGTCGGGACGCTCTCCGTGTTCTTCGACGTGGCGTACCAGGCGTCCCTCGTACGGCTGGTGAGACGTGATCGGCTGATCCTCGGCAACAGCGCGCTGGAGGGCAGCCGGTCCGCCGCGCAGATCGGCGGTCCCGCCCTCGGCGGTGCGCTCGTCTCCCTGCTCCCGGCACCGGTCGCCGTTGCCTGCGGCGCCCTGCTGTTCGCGCTGTCCTCCCTGTCGATCCGTCGCATCCGGCGGATCGAATCGGTCCCGGAGCAATCCGAACGTCCTCCCCGGGTGTGGCGGCGCATCCACGAGGGCCTGCGCTTCGTCGCGGGTGATGCCGTGCTGCGCGCCGTGTGCCTGGCCTCGGCCGCCTTCCAGCTCTCCTTCGCGGCGACGGCGACGGTCCACCTGCTCTTCCTCTCCCGTCAACTGCACTTGTCGGGCACGGCCGTCGGGCTGGTGCTCGCGGCAGCGGGGCCGGGTGCGCTGCTGGGCTCCCTCCTGGCCGCCCGACTGCCGCGCCGGTTCGGGCACGGCACCGTGCTCGTGGGCGCGGCGGCCCTCGGCGACGGTGTGTTCCTGTGCGTGCCCGCCCTGCACGGCTCGTCCGGGAAGACGATCGCCGTACTCCTGGCGGTCGGCTTCGTGTTCGGGGCCGGCGGGCAGTTGGTGAGTGTCACGGTCATGGCCGTGCGGCAGGCCGTGACACCGGACGGGTTGCAGGGCCGCGTGGCGGCGACGATCACGTTCGTCGGCATGGGGCTGACCCCGATCGGTTCCCTGCTCGGCGGACTCCTGGCGCAGGAGTGGGGGTTGCGCGCCGGCCTGCTGGTCGCCGCCTCGGGCATGCTGCTGTCACCGGTGGTGATGGCCCTGTCCCCGCTCGCCCGCCTCGGCCGTACGCTGCCGGCGGCTCACGGCACGCCCGGCAGCCCCGCGTGATCCCGGCATTGAGGCGCTGAGGCGTTCAGGCACTCAGGCACGGTTGCATGTCGGCAAATCGGCATGTCTCCGTGTCAGGAAAGGGCGAGGACGCAGAACTCGTGGCCCTCCGGGTCCTCCAGGCACGTCCACGGGACGTCGCCCTGGCCGAGGTCGAGGTCGGTGGCGCCGAGGGCCCGCAGCCGGGCCGCCTCCGCCTCCTTGTCGTCGCCGGGGTACGGCAGCAGGTCGAGGTGGACCCGGTCCGGCACGGTCTTCGTACCGGGGACGCGGAGGAACTCGATGTACGGGCCGACCCCCTTGGAGGAGCGCAGCCCCGCCTGGTCGTCGGTCACCTCGTGCGGGGTCCAGTCCGTCGCACCGCCCCAGAACCGGGCCATGGCCCGCGGGTCCGCGCAGTCGACGACCACCGCGGCGACCGGACCGGTGTCCCGGTAGACCTCCCGCGGCTCCAGCACGCAGAACTCGTTGCCCTCGGGGTCTGCGAGGACGGTCCACGGCACATCCCCCTGCCCCACGTCGACGGGCGTCGCGCCGAGGGCCCTGAGCCGCGCGACCAACTCCGCTTGATGGGCCAGGGACTTGCTGGCGAGATCGAGGTGCACACGGTTCTTCGTACGCGACTTGGGTTCCGGGACCGGGACGACGTCGATGCCGAGGACCGCCGGGTCCGGCCAGACGAGTTCGCTGCCGGGGCCCACGTACGTGGTCGTGCCCGCATGGAACGCACTCCAGCCGAGCGCCTCCGCCCAGAACCGGCCGATCGCCGAGCTGTCCTGGGCCTTCACGTTCACGTGGACCGGTCGCAGTGCCATGCCGCCGATCCTATGCACGCGCCGCGACGACGTCCCGGACGTCCGCCGCGGCGGCCTCACTCGGACCGGACGAGACCCTCCGCGCAGCCGTCGGCCCCGCCCTCCGCGGCCGGGTGGCTCGGAGGAGCACACCCGCACGGCCTGCGAGGCCGCCGCGCGTCCACGTGGGACGGGCGACGGCCTCGCGGGACGCGGTCACACGGTGGGGCACCGCCCGGGTGCCCCACCGCCGGGACAGGTCAGTCCACGTACCACTTGCCGCACTTGGTGATGCCGTCGAGCTCGGCACAGGCGCGAGCGGCGTAGTTGGAGTTGTAGACGGACTGCGTGCGGCTGCCGGTGTACGGGCCGCACATCTTCCAGCCCTCGCTCTTCGCCTGCTGGTCGGTGACGATTCCCTTGGTGTTCGGGAACGAGTGGAAGCTGCGGTCGACCCACAGCCGGTCTCCCGCCTTGCGGCCGGACTTGATCTCCGCGCGGCTGTAGCGGTCGAGCGCCGACTCGTTCTGCAGCTCGACACGGCGGCCGTTGAAGTCGAACGAGGCTCCGGACCCGACGGCGCTGAAGACGCCGATGACGCCGATGCCGTCGCAGTCGTCCTCGGTGGCCGAGGCCGCCGACGCGGGGACGAAGGCGATGGCGCCGCTGCTGATCAGTACGGCCGAGGCCGCGACCAGGCGGCCCGTACGGGACTTCTTCACATGGGTTCCTTTGTTGGGTGACATGGTGGGGGGCTACCGCTGCGCCGGGCGGACCGGGACCGGAAGCCTGCGACACCGCACCGGACCCGAGGGCCGGGACGAGGCCGGCGGCGACTGCCGCGCGGCGCCCCGGACTACGGCGTGCGGGGTACTGCTGTTCATGTTTCGGCTTCCTTCCACGGCCCGAACCCGGGTGCGCTGCGCGTCGTAGGACGGCAGTCGTACGAGGCACCGAGCACCCCCGGACACAGGGATGTCCCGGTGCCCGGGCGCAGGGGTCTGTTGTCGTGCGGCCGGTCTCGCCGCCTCGGCCGGTGCGACGTCCACAGACTCCAGGACGCCTGGAGCTCCCGACAACCGCTGTCGTCACATCCGGGACGGTGGGGCTGTCCCACCCCTGTTGAGCTGGGAGGACAGGGAGACCCGGGGATGCCGTCCTGGGATCCGGAGACGACCTCCGGCTTCTGCGGGACACCTGGCGGGGGAAGCCGGGCGGAAACGCCGACGAGTCCGGTAGCCCGGCACGGCACCGGCAGGGATCGGCGCGAGCCGGGATTCGGCCCGCAGCCGTCGTGACGCCCCTGCCCCGCTCCGAGGACCGCGGGCAACCGGCGCCTCGCACCGGGCGGGCGCGGCCCACGCCCGCTCCCCGGACCGGACCCCGTTCCTCACCTGGCGCAAGACCCCCTTGTCACACTTTCAAGGGTTATTCGGTCCAACGCTGTGGACGACACCCCGGCATCGAGACGGAACTGTCCGCCCATCGCCGACGAAGAGGAGTGACACGTGCCGCACGCACCAAACGCAGGACCCCACGACACCCTGACCCCGGAGAACGCGGTCGTGCTGCTCATCGACCACCAGCTCGGTCTGATGCAGCTGATCGACGACATGCCTCCCGAGACGGCCAGGAACAACGTCCTCGGCCTCGCCCGCACGGCCAGGACCCTGGGTCTTCCCGTGATCGTCACCACCAGTCGCGACTGGGGACCCAACGGCCCCCTGCTGCCCGAACTGGCCTCGCTCTTCCCCGACGCCGAGGTCGTCCGCCGCCCCGGCGTCATCAACGCCTACCGCTGGCCCGCCTTCCGCGAGGCGCTGGAGGCCACCGGCCGCAGGAAGGTCGTCGTGGCCGGTGTCACGGACTCCACCTGCCTGTCGTTCCCGTCGCTGGACATGGTCCAGGACGGCTACGAGGTGCACGCCGTGATCGACGCCTCGGGAGCCGAGGCACCCGGGCAGATCGTCCGTGAGGCGACCGTGGCGAACCTCTCTCGGGCCGGGGTGCACATCAGGACCTGGTTCGGCGTCGCGGCGGAGCTGATCGCCGACTGGCGCCGGGACGCGGCCGACGGCTGGCCGCTGGCCACCGGGGCGGTCCACGACCACCTGCCCAGCTGGGGCTACCTCCTGGACACCGACATGGCCTACGGGAGCGGGCGCATGACCGCGCCCGAATGGTTCGAGGAGGGCAGGTCCGAGCCCACCGGCCGTACCCCGGCCACGGGTGACGGGCACTGACCGCCCGACGCGCGGAAAGGCGTGCCCTCCGGGGTACCCGGCACTCGTAGCGGCACCCCTGGCGCGAGCGGCGGGCCGTCGCCCCGGGCCCTCCCGGGCCGGACGCGGCGGGCCCGCGCACACGGCACCCCTCGCCCACGTCCGGAACAGGGCCCTCCATCGCGGCGGGCCCCCGCGGCAAGCCTCCACCCAGGGGCGGCGCTCCGCGCGGAGGCGTCACTCCGCGCAGGGGCGGCACTCCGCGCAGGCGCGACAGCCCTCGCGGAGGCGACAGTACGAAATCGGGCAGCGGGACAGCCGCAGGTCCAGGCGTCGCGGACGGACGCCGAAGGACGCGGCGCCCCGCGGCCCGAACGGTTCCGCGGCGATGGCCGAGGATTCGCGAGCAGGACAGGAAAGCACATGACCGTGAATGCGACCCCGGCCCGAGAACTGCCGGCGCAGGTGTCCGATCCGGCGCGACTGGCGGCGGTGGCGGCCTCCGGACTGCTGGACACCGGTCCCGAGGGGGCGTTCGACGACATCGGGCGGCTCGCCCTCGCCCTCACGGGCGCGGACATGGCGTTCTTCACCGTCGCCGACGAGCGGAGGTCGTTCTGGAAGAGCGCGGTGGGCGCGGTTCCGGCGGCCGAGCGCGAGAACGGCATCCACGACAGCCCGTGCCACCTCCTGATCGGGACCGGCAAGGAGCTTCTGGCGCCGGACGCGAGGACCGACCCGCGCATCATGGACCTCCCCGCCATCAGCGCTCTCGGAATGGGCGCCTGGGCGGGCTACCCCGTGGTCTCGCCGGACGGGCACGTACTCGGCGGGTTCTGTGTCATCGACAAGAACGCCCGGCCCTTCACCCCGCAGCAGTGCGAGGCCCTGCGCATCCTCGCGCGCTCGGTCTCCTCAGAGATCGCGCTGCGCCAGGCGCTGCGCGAGGCCCGGGCCTCGGGCGACGCCTCGGCCGCACTGGCCCGAACACTGCAGGAGAGCCTGCTGCCGCCCTGCCTCCCACGGGTGCCCGGACTCGACGTGGCCGCGGTCCACCGACCGGCCGACGCCACCGGCGCCATGGGGGCCGAGGTGGTCGGCGACTTCTACGACCTGTTCCGGACCCGCGACAGCAAGTGGTCCGCGGTGATGGGCGACGTGTGCGGCAAGGGCCTCGACGCGGTGAAGGTCACCACCCTCGCCCGCTACACGGTGCGCGCCGAGGCCAACCAGCACCACAACCCGGCCACCGTCCTGCACCGGCTGCACGAGGCGCTGGTCGACCAGCGCGTCAGCGAGCGCTTCCTGACCGCCGCCATGGCCGTCTTCGAGCCCACCTCCGAGGGGATCACCGGCCTCTACGCCAGCGCGGGCCACCCGCCGGCCCTGATCCGGCGTGCGGACGGCACCGTCGAGGAACTGAACGCGACCGGCATCCTGTTGAGCCCCGAGATCCCGGCCTCCCGCGACGACTTCGACGAGACCGCCTTCCGCCTGCACCCCGGGGACTCGCTGCTCCTCTACAGCGACGGCCTCACCGAGGCCCGCGACCGGCACCGCGGCCCGCTCTTCGGGGACGACCGCCTCGCCCGGACGCTGGCCGCCACGCACGGCGCCGACGCCGCCACCACTCTCGACCTGCTCTGGCGGGAGGCGTCCGCCCATGCCGGCGGCCATGCCGTCGACGACACCGCGATGATGATCCTCCGCGTCCCGCCGGAGTACGACGGCCACTGACCTGGCCCTGGGGCGCGCGGCCGGCGTACGGCACCCGCCCCCGGCAGTCACCGACGGCGGCCGTGCGTCGGTCGGCGACGGACGGCCGCCGAGGACCGGTACCCCGGAACCCGGAAGCGCCGTGCTCTCAGTGACGGGCTCCGGTGGCCCGGCCACGGGTCGCGCGGATGAGGACCGAGACCAGGACGGCGAGGTCCGCCGCGCCGGCGGCGTCGTCCGCGTAGCGCGTGGTCTGCAGCGGGCCGGCCCGATCCAGCCGGACCCGTTCCAGCTCCAGGACATGGCCCAGGGTGAGCATGGCCAGGCGGGCGTTGCCGTCCGGGAACGGGTGGAAGAAGGCCACGTCCAGAAAGGCCCTGGCCGCGCGGGCGGCCAGGGGGACCCGCGCGTCGGCGGCATCGCGCAGACACTCCTCGAAGTCCTGCCGGGTGTGCGGGGTGAGCGCGTAGCGTTCACGGCCGCCCTTGGCGAAGGCGTCGCCCTGCCGGAAGCCAACCTGCGGGACGCCGAGGACGAGCCGCTGCCATTCGGCCAGCAGCGGGTACGTGAGGGGGCGGCCCTGCGAGGCGTCCGCGCGCGTCCGGGTCAGCGCCACGAGCAGCCTGCGGCCCCGATCCCGGCTCGCGGGCCGGCTCTGCGTCCCGCACCACGCGGCGAGGCCGTCCTCGATCGCGTCGACCGGACCCGGCGTCGCATCGCCCGCGGCGGACCAGTCGACCCGGCTCCGGGTACGGCACCAGGCGGCCAGGGCATCAGCGCTCACGGTAGGGCCGTTCTCCGGTCAGGCCCACGGCGAGGTCCTCGCCGACGGTGTCGACCAGGGGCCGCGGTGGTGTCGTCCAGCTCTCGAACCGTCCACCGATCGCGGCCTCGACGGCAGCCCTCGCGTCCTCCGGACCCATGCCGGTGGAGGACAGGAACCAGGTCAGCACGGTGTGGCAGAGCCCGTACCAGCCGCATTCGGCACCCGTACGGTCCACGACGACGGTGACCAGGCGGGTGGCGGCCCGTTCCAGGTGCCAGCTGCGCAGCTCGGCGTCCGCCTCGGCGGGCGGCGCCAACTGCTGGAACCGTTCGGCGAGTTCCTCCAGCCAGTCGCGCCACTCCAGCAGTGACGCGATCACGCCGGCCGCTGTCGCCGCGGGTTCACGTACGGAATGGGAGGCGCAGCACCAGCTGCCGACGACACCGCCCCCGCCGCCCTCGCCGACCGCCCAGTGCCATCCGCAGGTCCACCGGCCGTAACGGGCCGCCAGCAGGACCGTGACCTCGTGGATGAAGCGGTGCTTCTCCTGCCATCCGGCGTCCGCGACGGGGACCATCGAGGTGATCTCGGCGGTGGTGCGGGACGCCTCCTCCTCGTCCCAGACGAAGGGAACGCGGTCGGGATCGGCGGCGGACCACGGCAACCGGGCCGGAGCGAGCTGGTCAGTGGTGGTCGTGGTGACTCCTCGGGAATCGGGCGGGGCAGAGCGCCGGGCGATTGTGCCAAACGCTCAAGGCGCTGTCATCCAGGTTTCGCGCGCGGCCGCGCGACCGCACCGCCGGACGAGGAGCGATGCCGCCGGGGGGGGGGACGGAGTCCCGCAGGGGGCGACGCGGCCCCCCGCCCGGCACATGCCCCGAGTCAGTGGCCCGCGGACACCTTGACCAGGACGACCGCGACACCGATGGCCGCGTCGAGAAGGCCTGCCAGGGTCGCGAGGAGGAGGCCGCCTCCCATGCGCACCCCGCCCGTGCACCCCCAGATGAAGAGCGAGACGACGCCCAGTCCCGCCGACGTGAGCAGGGCCGCGGAGAGGGACAGCACGTCCAGGGCCGCGAGGGCGATCATCACCGCGGGGCCCACCGCGCAGGAGAGCAGGGGGCTGCTGACGTACAGCATCCGGCGCAGTTCGCGTCCGGTGGCCAGATGGCGGTGGACCGTGCGGTGCGCCTGCTGGTCGGCGACGAACGCGGCGAGCCACAGGCCCAGGGCGGTCGTGAGGACGGTGGCCAAGGCGCCGGTCGGACCGGCGTGGCCCAGGGACAGTCCCACCACCACGGCGATCATGGTGATGGTCGCGTAGATGCGCTCCTTGAGCCGGTCCGCCAGCGCGCCCGCGTCCTGCTCGGGCGGCAGCGCCGGCTGCCCGTCGTCCACCATCTGCCGCATCGCCCCGTTCCGGTCCCGCACCGCGTTCGCGCCCGCCCTGGTGGGCCGGCGCCCGGGCCTCGACGGGCCTGCACGGACGATACTGCTGACGACACGTCAAAAAGCGGCACCGCGCAGGCCTAGCGTGTCCGCGCGGTCCCGCCGAAGCGGCCCCCCGCACGGGCCCGTGCGGCTCCTGCTCAGTGGTTGACGCACACGCGGCACAGGCACTCGTCGGACGCGGCTCGTCGACCGGTGACCCCGGTGACCCCGTGCCGTGCGGCCGCACAGCTCCGCGTCCGCGGGGGGCCGCCGCGGCAACTCCGGTCCGGATCCCGCCCGGTCAGCCGTTGGTGAGGACCATCCGGAAGCGCGCCTCGCCGGAAAGCATCTTCCGGTACGCCGCCTCGGCCTCGCTCAGCGGCAGCGCCTCGACCGTGGGACGGATGCCGTGCAGGGCGCTGAAGTCCAGCGTGGCCTGCACGTCCTGCGCCGTACCCGAGGGGTGGCCGCGCACGACCCGGCCCGCCAGGATGAGCTGGAGCGGGGTGATGTCCAAGGGTTCGGGCGAGATGCCGATGACCACGAGTTCGCCTCTGGGCGTCAGCCCGTCGACCGTGGCCGTGATGGCGGCGGAGTCGCCGGCCGTCGCGAGCACCACCTTGGCTCCGCCCAGGGCCTGCAGCGCCTCCCCGACCGGTGTCGATCCGGTGCTGTCGATGTAGTGGTGCGCGCCGAACCGCTCGGCCAGCTCGGCCTTCTCCTGCCCCCGGGCGATGGACACCGTCTCGAACCCCATCGCCCTGGCGAACTGCACGCCGAGGTGTCCGAGACCGCCGAGGCCCACCACGGCCACCCGGTCGCCCGGTTCCGCGACGCTGCGCCGCAACCCGTTGAAGGTGGTCACTCCCGCGCAGGCCATGGGCCCCGCGTCCACGGCCGACAGGGACTCTGGAATCCGGGCCAGCGCGTCCACCGGGGCGATCATGGACTCGGCGAAACCCCCGTCGTAGGCCCAGCCGGGAACCTTGAGGTTCTCGCAGACGATGAAGTCGCCCTTCCTGCAGGGCGTGCAGTGCCAGCAACTGCCCCCGAACCAGCCCACTGTGACGCGGTCCCCCACCTTCCAGCCGTAGCCCTCGGCCCCCTCGCCCAACTCCTCCACGCGCCCGGCGACCTCGTGCCCGGGAACCAGGGGAAACCGCACTCCGGCCAGGCCGCCGCTCACGAAGAAGTCGTCGCTGTGGCAGATGCCGCAGGCTTCGACGGCCAGCCGCACATGGTTGGGGCCCGGCGCCGGCACATCGCGTTCGACGACCTCGAAATGTCCGTTCGCCGTAGCCACCTGCGCGGCGCGATAGGTATCCACAGGGGTGCCTCCGTGATCTGGAACGGATGCCACCGCGGCCAACGGCCAATTCCGGCGTCACTCGTCGACGAGGGCACCGAAGGTCGTGCTCGGACTCTCCACCACAGGCGCCGCGTCGCGACCGGGACGGTCCGTATCACGCTTCGTCCTGCCGTCGCCGGCCACCGCGGTCCGGCACAAGACCCTTCCATCCCACCATCGGCCGTCCGGAGCGGCAACCGCTGGCCGTCGGAGATCGCCGGGACGCGCCCCCTCCCCCGGTCCTCACCGGCAGCCACGCCGCAGGGGCACCCGTACGCTCCCCCGACGGGGCAACCATTCGCCGGGCTCGGAGGTCCCTGCACGCATGAACGCCTCGGATTCCCACGTCACCGCCTTCGCCGACCTCTTCGGCCCGCCCCCGGACGGTCCCGCCGTCCCGGTCGACTGGGCGGCGGTCGAGTCCTGGCTGGGCCTGCGCCTGCCCGCCGACTACAAGGCCGTGGCCTCCGCGTACGGCCCGCTGGACATCGGCGAACACCTGTGGCTGCACACCCCCTGCGGGAACAAGGGCTGGTTCGACTACGGGACCTGGGTCCTGGAGGGCCGACGCGACGCACCGGGCGTCATCCCCTTCGGCGCGACGCGCACCGCGGACACCCTGTACTGGGACACCACCGCGTCCGTCGACCCCGACCGGTGGCCGGTCGTGCTGCGCTGCCAGGACGACGAGAACGCGGGCCGCGACCCCTGGCGGCGCTTCGGCACGCCCCTGCTGCCCACCCTGGTCCGCCTGGTGGCCGAGGGACTCCGGCCCTCCGCGGTCCGTACGGCCTTCCTCACCGACCTCGAACCCGGGGCGTGGACCCCGCCCGCCCGACGCCCTGAACCCACGCCGGAGCAGCGGGCGGCATTCGCCGAAGGCAGCGGCCTGGAGACCCTGATCGCCCTCGTGCCCCCTCCCGCCGCACCCGATCTCGGGGAACACACCTGGGACTGGCTGTACGAGCGGCTGGGCACCCGCCTGCCCACCGAGTACGTGGACTTCATGAAGGCCTACGGGGCCGGGTGCTGGGCAGACTGGCTCAGCTTCAACACCCCGCTCGGCCCGGACAAGTACGACCTCGCACCCGTGGTCGAGTGGTTCGGGGACGCCTACCGCGACAGGCGCACCCGGTTCCCGCAGTTCAACCCGCTGGCCGTCTGGCCCGAGCCGGGCGGCTTCCTGCCGTTCGCCGACTCGATCGACGGCGACCAGTTGTGCTGGCTCACCGAGGGCGCCACACCGGACGACTGGCCGCTGATCGTCGTGCCGCGTCACGCCCAGCAGGGCCCGCCGCTGCCGGGCACCCTCACGGACGTGCTCCTGGACTGGCTGCGCGGCCACTTCACGACGGAGGGACTGCCCCGGGTCGCCGAACCCCACGAGGACGCTCTGGACCACATCGGCTTCGCACCGTTTGTCGTGTAGCGGGGAAGTCCACGCCAGCGACCGCGACTTGACCTGGCGTCAACTGGCGTCAGTGTGCGGCGAAGTACGTCAACGCTTCCCGGTCCCGTACGCCGGATCCGCACGTCGGGCCTCAGGCGCGGGCGAGTTCGGCGGCGCCGAACGAGACGTCGAAGCGGTCGCACCAGATGCTGACGCTGCTGAATCCGGACAAGTCGACGTCCCCGGGCACGGCGTAGTTCTGGCTGCCCTTGTTGCCCTTCAGTCTGCCGAGGCTGACGTACTCACCGTCGTCGAAGACGCGCCAGCCGGCCGGGCCCTCCTTGACCGGCGCGTCGGTCAGCCACACGCGCAGGTCCGGCCCGTTGCTGGTGTCGAGCTCCTCCAGCCGCACGACATGGGAGCCGTCGGACAGCCGTACGAGTTTCACGGTGCCCGACGTCTCGTGCTCGTGGCTCACCAGTTCGCCACTCGCGAGCGTCAGCGGTCCGTCCGGCACGGAGGCCGTCGCGGAAGGCGACGCCCCGGCGGACCGGGAGGCCTCGACCACCAGGGGCGGTGCCTCGTTCACCGTCTCGTCCTGCCAGAGCTTCCACGGCTCGAACCAGAACAGCCCGGCGCCGATCCCGGCAACGGCCGGCACCAGCAGCCCGACGGCCCACGGCCTGCCGAGCACCCCACGTACACGTCCCATCCCCGCCCCGCCCTCCGAGAGTCCCGGCTTTCTGCCACCACCCCATTCAACGAGCCGGAGGGTCCGCGCGTGGCCCTCGGGAGATGACGAATCCCTTACGACGCGCCTGCCGCGTCCTCCACGGCTCAGGACGCCTTCGTGGCGGACCGTTTCGCGCTCTTGCCCCTGCTGCTGCCGGCGGTGGTGGTTCCGCGTGCCGGCCTGGCGGCCGCGGTCTTCGCCGGAACCGGCTTGTCCGCCGCTTCCGCCGTCCGCGAGGGTGCCGGCCTCGGCGACGCGGTCGGCCAGGTGAACTCGATCTCCAGCTCGACCTCCCCGTCGCCGATCTCGATCTCCACCTCACTGCGGAGGTCGTCGGGGATGCGAAGGCTCAGTGTGCCGGCGCCGAGTTCCAGTTCGACCTCCCCTCCCTTGCGCAACGCCGCCGCGAGGGCACTCAGCTGGTCGGCCGCCTCGAAGCGGGACAGCGAACGCTTCTGCTCGAACTTGAAGTCCTTCAACGGGTGTCTCCCATCCGGAAACGGCCCGGCTCCGGGTCGGACGCGCGGCCGGGCCGTCGGTGCCTCATCACTTCGGTGCGCCGAGCGCGCCCGCTGAGCGGGGGCATCGCGACAACGGCGCGCACAACTCATTCCAATCTCGTCCCCCGGGGCCCCGTCCGCACCTCGGGCGGACGGGGGCGGGTGCCGGGAGGGCAGGGCGCCGCGTCCCCTCGGACCCCGACCCTGCCGGACCCCGGTCCCCGGCCGCCTGCCTCTTGGCGCGTGCCGCCTGCCGCCTGCCGCCTGCCGCCTGCCGCCTGCACGGATGGCGCCATCACCGTCCCGCGCCGAAGCTTGGAACGTGGAGTGCCTGTGAGGGCTGGAGGAACAGTGGGCAACCGTGTCGTCGTAGGAGTGGATGGCTCGTCGTCGAGTCTCGCCGCGGTGGGTGAGGCGGCCGAGGAGGCCCGGCGGCGGCGCGCGGAACTGCACGTCGTGCACGCCGTCGGCCTGCCGGCCAGGCCCGCCTATTCGCCGCCGGACCCCGCGCCCCTCCATCGTCTGGTGGACGAGGCCGCGCAGCATGCCCGGAGCGTGGCGCCCGAGGTGGCGGTCACCGAGTCCGTGGTGGCGGGTACCGCGATGGCGGTGCTGACGGCCGAGTCGGAGGTGGCGGACCTGCTGGTCGTCGGCCCCCGGGGCACGGGGGCCTTCATCGGCATGCTGCTGGGATCGACGGCGGCGTCCCTGACCGCGCACAGCCACTGCCCGGTTCTGGTGGCCCGCGAGGAACCGGCCGGCACCGGACCGATCGTGCTCGCAGTCGACGGCTCCCCCGCGGGAGAGGAAGCGGTCGCATTCGCGTTCGCGGAGGCGGCCCTGCGCGACGCCGAGATCCTGGCCGTGCACGCGTGGCTGCCCGACCACGTGGCACCAGGTACGGGGGCCGAGGGCGCCGAACGCCTGCTGGCACGGGCACTCGCGGGGCACGGGGAGAGGTATCCGGACGTCACCGTCCGGCACGAGGTGCTGAGCGGCGAGACCCGCGAGACGCTGATCCGGGCGAGCAGGTCCGCCCAGCTCATGGTCGTCGGGGCGAGAGGGCGCGGCGGGTTCACCGGGATGCTGCTGGGCTCTGTGAGCCAGGCCCTGCTGCACCACGCGCACTGCCCCGTGGCGGTCGTCCGCGGCACGGCGTAGGAAGTCCCGGCGCACACCCGCTCCTTCGGGCTCGGCTTCCTTCGGGCCCGGCGCACACCCGTTCCTTCGGGCTCGGAGCTCGGACTCGGTGACCGGCGGGCGAGGCCTCGGACAACTGACGAACTGGCCCCCGGCCACCGGTTTCGGCCTCGCGGGAGGGCTCGGACGTCCGTCAGGTGGCCAGTTCCACGGACTGGCTCTGCGACTGCGGGGCGTTGCGGATGGCCACGCAGGCGATGTCGTCGTCGAGGTTGCGGTCGCTGTGGCGCACCAGGGCCTTCTGGAGGGTCCGCAGCAGCACGGTGGGTGACGTCGTGGCGGTCTGCCCGGCCCAGTCGGCCAGGGGGAAGAAGACGCCGTCCGGGTCTCGGGTCTCGGTCACCCCGTCGGTGTAGAGCAGGATCAGGTCACCGGGGACGAAGTGGATCCGCTCGACGTGGTAGTCGCAGTCGATGAGCGCGGCGAGGTTGACGGGCGGCGAGGGAGCGGCCGGCTCGATGACCCGGGTGGTCCCGTCACGGACGAGGAGCGGCGGCGGATGCCCGCAGCTGAGGATGGAGACGAGGGAACCGGTGGGCGGCAGTTCCAGGATGACGGCCGTGGCGAAGCGCTCGCAGAACTCCTCGTTGGTCACGGCGGCGTTGTAGCGGGTGAGCGCGGTGTCCAGGCGTCGCGCGATCTGGCCGAGGTCGGGTGACTCGTACGCGGCCTCGTAGAACGAGCCGAGCAGCGCGGCGGAGACCCCGACGGCGCCGAGGCCCTTGCCACGGACGTCTCCGAGGATGATGCGCAGACCGTGCGGGGTATCGGCCGCGGCGAGGAAGTCGCCGCCGATGCGTGCCTGGGGTGCGGCGGCCAGGTAGAGGGTCGCGATGTCCAGGTCTCTGATCCGGTCGGGGACGGGCCTCAGGAGGACCTCCTGGGCCGCGTCCGCCACGGCACGGACCTGGGCGAGGGTGTGCTCCCGTTGCTGGCGGAGGTGGCTGGCGTGCGCGGCGGCCAGGGTGACGGCGGCGATGGCGCCGGCCGTGTACGGGGCGGACGCGTCGGAGAAGGCCAGGGCGTAGCCGACGACCGGCAGGACGCAGATCGCGCCCAGGACGAGCGTCGCTCCGACCGACCACACCGAGGCCGCCAGAGCGGGTGCCGCAGGCAGCAGTTGGGTGAAGGGCACGTCCTGCGGCGTGAACACTGCCAGCAGGCCGATCACCGCTGTCAGCGCGACGGGGGACAGCAGGCCGGGGTCCCGACGCCTCACTTTGGCGAATACCGTCCGAAATGCTCCGATGTCACCCATGATCGGATCGTAGACGACCGGTGATCATCTCCGGGGGCGCGACCTCCACCATCCGGTCGAAGCGGTCCGACCGACCCCACGCGCACACGCGCCGGGCGGGCCCGTCACGGCGGTCCCGTACTGCCGGGCGCCCGTCAGGGTGGACCCGTCGCGGCGGTCCCGTCCCGGCGGGCCGCCTCCGCGAAGGCGCTCGACGGCCGAGCCTCCCGTCAGCCGGCCCGCTCCCGTCCGGCAACGGCCCGGCCGGTCCACACCGCGCACGGCCCCGAACCGCCTGGGTGGCATCCGAGCACCCGCCCGACCCGGTGGAGGGGCACGCAGCCCCGAGCTGCCGGGCCGGGCCGCGCACCGGCCGGGTCGGTCAGCCGGTCGACCCGTTCGCGGCCGACTCCGCCCTGCTCACCCAGTACGCATGGGTTCGACGGCAGGTGAGGGTCCCGGGGTCGTCGGGGCCGAACAGCCGCTCCCGGTCCGCCAGCAGATCGGCGAACGACTCCGCCGCGCCGGCCGCGTCGCCCGCCTCACCACGCCAGAAGGCCCACTCGTGGCGTGTCGCCAGGGTGTCGGGGTGATCGGGGCCGAGCACCCGCTCGCGGTCCCGCACCAGCCGCTCGAAGACCGTCGCCGCGCCGCCCGCGTCGCCTGCCTTCGCCCGCCAATGGCCCAACTGGTACCGGGCGGCGAACGTGTCCGGGTGGTCCGGGCCGAGCACCCGGCCCCGGTCCTCCACCAGCCGCTCGTAGACCTCCGCCGCACCGGACGGATCACCCGCCCGCCCACGCCAGCAGCCCAACTGGTACCGGGCGAGCAGAGTGTGGGGATGGTCCGCGCCCTGGACACGCTCCCCGTCGACCACCAGCCGCTCGTACGCCTCCGCCGCGCCGACCGCGTCACCCGCCTCACCACGCCAATAGCCGAGTTCGTGCCGGGCGGTCAGGGTGTTGAGGTGGTCGGGGCCGAGCACCCGCTCGCGGTCGGCCACCAACCGGTCGAACGCTTCCGCCGCACCCGCCGGATCGCCGGACTTCCCCCGCCACCGGGCCAGCCAGTACCGGGTGCCCAACGTGTCGGAGTGGTCGACGCCGAGCAGCCGCTCACGGTCGGCGACCAACCGTTCGGATGCCTCCGCGGCAGCCGCCGCGTCCCCCGACTCGCCGTACCACCGGGCCAGTTCGGCGCGGGCCACCAGGGTGTAAGGGTGGTCCGAGCCCTGGACACGCTCCCGGTCCGCCACCAACCGCTCGTAGACCTCCACCGCAGCGGACGGGTCGCCTGCCTCACCACGCCAGCGGCCCAACTCGTGCCGGGCGGTGAGCGTCTCGGGATGGTCCTCCCCCTGCACCCGCTCCCGGTCGGCCACCAGCCGCTCGAACGTCTCCTCGGCGGCATCGCGGTCTCCCGCCTCGCCCTGCCAACGACCCAGCCCGTGTCGGGCGGCCATGGTGTCCGTGTGGTCGATGCCGAGCACCCGTTCGCGCGCGGCCAGCAGGTCCGCGTACGCCGTCGCAGCGAGGCCGGGCTCTCCCGTCTCGGCCTGCCAGCGGGCCAGTTCGGCGCGGGCCAGCAGGGTGTACGGGTGGTCCGCGCCCTGGACCCGCTCGCGGTCCGCCACCAGACGCCCGTAGACCTCCACCGCACCGGACGGATCACCCGCCTCACCACGCCAACGACCCCACTCGTGCCGGGCGGTGAGCGTGTCCGGGTGATCGGCGCCCATCACCCGCTCACGGTCGGCCACCAGCCGCTCGTAGACCTCCACCGCACCGCCGGGGTCCCCGTTCTCCCCTCTCCAACGGCCCGACGCGTGCCGGGCGGTGAGCGTGTCCGGGTGGTCGGGGCCGAGCACCCGCTCGCGGTCGGCCACCAGCCGCTCGTAGACCTCCATCGCAGCGGCCGAGTCACCCGCCTCACCACGCCAACGTCCCAACCAGTGCCGGCTGGACAAGGTGTCCGGGTGGTCGATGCCGAGCACCCGTTCGCGATCCGCGCCCAGTTGCTCATAGGCGTCCGCCGCACCGGTCGGGTCGCCCGACTCACCACGCCATCGCGCCAGTTCGCCGCGGGCCACGAGGGTGTACGGATGGTCCGCGCCCTCGACACGCTCCCGGTCCGCCACCAGCTGCTCGTAGACCTCCACCGCACCGGACGGGTCACCCGCTTCGCCACGCCAACGACCCCACTCGTGCCGTGTGGTGAGCGTGTCCGGGTGATCGGCGCCCTGGACACGCCCGCGATCCGCCATCAGACGCTCGTAGACCTGCGCCGCACCGGCAGGATCACCCGCTTCGCCACGCCAACGACCCCACTCGTGCCGAGCGGTGAACGCCTCCCGGTGATCGGCGCCCTGGACACGCTCCCGGTCCTCCACCAGACGCTGGAACACCGCGGCGGCCTCGGACGGGTCCCCGGCCGCACCACGCCACCTGCCCAGACCGTGCCGGGCGTTGAGCGTCTCCGCGTGGTCCGGGCCGAGCACCCGCTCGTCGTCGGGCACCAGCAGGCCGTAGGCGTCCGCCGCACCGGCCGCATCCCCCGACTGGCCGCGCCATCGGGCCCATTCTGCCCGGGCGAGGAGGGTGTGCGGGTGATCAGCCCCTTGGACGCGCTCCCGATCGGCCACCAAATTCCGGTAGACCTCCACGGCGCCGCCCGGACTGCCGGTCTCGCCCCGCCACCTGCCCAGCTCATGCCGTGTGGTGAGTGTGTCCGGGTGGTCGGCGCCCATCACCCGCTCACGATCCGGCACCAACCGCTCGAAGACCTCCACCGCGCGCTTCGATTCGCCGATCGCGCCCCGCCACCTGCCCAACTCATGCCTGGCAGTGAGCGTGTCCGGGTGGTCGGCGCCCATCACCCGCTCACGATCCGGCACCAACCGCTCGAAGACCTCCACGGCACCGGCCGGATCACCCGCCTCACCACGCCATCGGCCATGCGCGTGCCGGGCCGCCAGTGTTTCGGTGTGGTCGGCACCCAGTACCCGCTCGCGATCCGGCACCAACCGCTCGAAGACCTCCACGGCACCGGCCGCGTCTCCCGCCTCACCGCGCCAGTGGCCCAACTCATGGCACGAGCCCAGGCTTTGCGGGTGATCGGGCCCGAGCACCCGGTTGCGTACGGGCACCAGCGACTCGAAGGACGCTGCCGCACCGGCCGGGTCCCCCGCTTCGCCCCGCCACCGGCCGGACTGATGCCGGGCGGTGAGCGTGTGGGGGTGCTCGGCGCCCTGCACCCGCTCGCGGTCGGCCACCAGCTGCTCGTACGCCTCCGCGGCGCCGGCGGCGTCTCCCGCCTCTCCGCGCCAACGGGCCCATTCGTGACGGGCGGTGAGCGTGTCCGGGTGGTCCCGGCCGAGCACCCGCTCGCGTGCGGCGAGGAGTTCGGCGTACGCGGTCACGGCCTGGGCGGGGTCTCCCACCTCGGCGCGCCACCGGGCCAGTTCGGCGCGGGCGGCGACGATGTCCGGGTGGTCGGCGCCGAGCACGCGCTGGCGGTCCGGGACCAGTTGCTCGTAGACCTCGGCGGCGCCGACGGGGTCTCCCGACTCGCCACGCCAACGGCCCCATTCATGCCGGGCGTTGAGCGTGTCCGGGTGCGCCGGACCGAATCTGCGGGTGGCCGCGCGCACCATTTCCAGCGCCCGGACCGCCGCGGCGTCGGGGTGGCCGGCCTCGCCGATGCTGGTGAGGGCCCGGAAGAGGACGGAGTGCGCGGTCGGCGGAGGTGGGGAGGTGCGCCAGAGGAAGGACTCTGCGTGGCGGGTGAGGCTCTCGGTGTTGGCGCGCAGGGCCTGCGCCAGGGCCGTGTCGCGTTCGATGGCGGGCCAGGAGGCGGTGAGGGCGTCGGCGGCGGTGCCGGCCAGTTCCTCGTACGACGTCCGGGGCAGCGGCTCGCGGACGGCGCGTTGGATGAGCTGGTGGACGCGTACCGACTGGGCGGGGGTGTCCGCGGTGTAGTCGACGAGGCTGAGCCGGTGCAGGACCCGCAGCGCGTCGGCCGCGTCCTCCTCCGTCACCTGGTGCCGGCTCCGGGAGGCCCCGGGGCCCGCCGGCGTGCGGTGTCCCGTGAGGTGGGCCAGGCCGGGAGGGCTGGTGAAGATCTGCGCGGGGATGCCGTTGGGGTCGAGCATCGAGGCCAGGCGGAGGGTCTCCCGGGCCAGTCCCCGTGGGCGCAACTGGTCCGCGCGGTCGATGGACAGGGACCAGGCGGCGGCGACTGTGACCGACTGGTCGTCGGGGAGGGCGTCGGGTTCGGGCACCAGGTCGGTCAGGTTGCGGGCCCTGTCCGACAGCCGGGCCCGGTAGGCGGTGCAGCTCAGGCTCGCGTCGACCAGGTAGGCGGCGGCCTGGGAGAGGGCGAGGGGCAGATGGCCCAGGTCCGCGGCGAGAGCCGCGAGTTGATCGGCCGGCTCGTTGCGTCCGTGCGCGGCCAGTACGGCGCCGAGGTAGGCGACGGCCTCATCGGGGGTGAAGAGGCCGACGGTGACGAGGCTGCGGCCCGGTCCTGTCAGGGCCGCGTCGCGGCGGCGTGTGGTGACCACGGTCTGCCCGCCGGGGCCCGCGGGCGGCCAGAGGCCCCGCAGGTCGGCGGGGTCGGCGACGTCGTCCAGCACGACGAGCCACCGGGGTTCGGCGGGCGGCGGCGCCGACCGGGCGCCGCGGGGGCCGGGAACGCGGGCGGGCTTGGGTTCCAGCCAGGCCAGGAACTGCGCGGCCGCCCGCTCGGGGTCGTCCCGGTCGGCGCCGAGGATCTCGACCGCGGCCTGGGCGAAGGCGTTGACGATGGCGGGGCGGGTCGTGGCGGTGACCCATACGAGCAGGTCCACGCGGCCGGCGCGCCATGCGCGGTGGGCGTGGTCGGCTGCGAGCTGCGTCTTGCCGACCCCGCCCATTCCGGCCAGGACCTGTCCGAGGACCGCGGTGCCACTGCCGGCCACGGCCTGTTCGAGCTGTTCGGCCGCTGCCCGGTCCTGGAAGCAGTCCGCCTGCCGGGGCAGTACGCCCACCTGGTGCGGCCAGGTCACTTCGCGCGGCGGCGCGGCGTGGTAGGAGAGGGTTCCGCCGGCGGCGATGGTGCCGACGGCCACGCTGTGGTCGCGGGCGTGGGCGGTGACGTCACCCGCCGCGAGGGGTGGGCTGGGGAAAGCCGGTCCGGTCAGCCCTGGGACGGATCCGGCACCGTAGGGGTTTCGACGCGGGCACCTCCGTGGATGACACCGCCGGCGATCGAGCCCCTGTCGGCCCGGATGGTGATGTCGCCCCCGGCGGCCAGCCCGCCCGCGCCGGCCGAGACACCGTCCCGCGGGGTGTACGGGGCGAGCAGGGCGCGGAAGTCCTCGGCCGCCCGCGCGCGTTCCGCTTCGTCGAGGCTCACCAGGAGGGCCTCGATGCGGGCCTGCCAGAACGCCTCGCCGCGCAGCCGTGCCCGCTCCACCTCGGCGTCGTCCGCGGTGAGCAACGCGACGGCGGTCTGCTCCAGCCGCTCCGACTCCGCGCGCTCGCGCCCGTCGTCACCGCGGCCGAACCAGCGCGCCACGGCCTGGCGCAGTCCGGTCCACGCGTCCGTGCCCGCGGCCTGCACGACCGCCGTACCGCCGGCCGCCGCGAGCACCACCAGAGCCTGTTCCAGCATCCCCAACCCCCTGATCGTGGACCTTCGCCGACGATAGCGCCGCACTTCCCACCGCAGGCCGCCGCCGGGAGAACACCCGTGCGCGCGTGCGCCAGTTGCGTACGGTGTCGGGGGTGGCGCCACCTTCGTCGACGTAGGCGTACTGGTCGGCTCGTGCCCCGCTCCGCCGGACCCGCCGCCCCGCGTCCGAGCAGTCCGCGCGGTCTTCGGAGGAGGCCACCGCGTCCGGGTGTGCGATCGCCGTGCCCCGCGCACCGACGAGGTCGGCGAGCCCGCGGCACCGACGCGCCGGGCGCCGGGCATGCCGGGCGTCCCACCTCCCCCACCGAGCACGCAGGGACGCCTCACGGCCTGTGGTCGATCCGGTCCTCGCGCATCAGCTCCGCCAACTCCCCGTCCGACAGCGGGTGCAGCGTGTCGAGGACGCGGCGCAGACCCGCTTCGCCGAGGGTCTGGCTCTCCACCTGCACCTCCGCGTTCCGGTCGCGGCGGACGAGCGTGATCTCGCGGACGCCTCCACGGAGTTCGCGAACCATGCACAACTCGCCGCGCGCGCCCACCGTGCAGGTCATGTCCTCCTCCGCCGGCTCGGGGCACCGGGCCGCCGGCGTGAGCGGCGAGCGCACCGTGAGGCCGACGTACGCGAACTCGTCCTCCCGGACACCCCGGTAGTCGACGCCGAAGTCGGCGGGGCCGACCCAGGCGTGGGCGACCCGCATTCCGGACGGCGGGTCGCCCAGACGCAGCAGTTCGGGATGCTCCCGGAACCCCGCGACCTCCGCCGCGTGCCGGCGCTGCCGTGCGTGCTCCGGCCCGACGGCGCCCCCGTACACCACCGCCGCCGCCAGCACCACCACCGCGCCCGCCCGTACCCACCCGCTGGGCACGAAGAACGCCGCGGCCACGGCGTACGGCGCGCCCGTCAGCGCGATCCTGGTGGCCGCGCTCCCCAGGTCGACGTCCCCTCCGTAGGCGGCCACTCCCGCCACGACGCCGAGCGTGCCGAGGAGGAGGACCAGGACGGCCCAGCCGAGCCGCCGCCCCACGGAGTCGCACAGCGGCACCACGGTCCGCGCCGGGATGCCCGCCGTGGCCAGCAGCCCCACCGTGAGCGGCACGCCCAGCAGCAGGACCGGCGCGGCCCCCACTCCCCCGCCGCCCCAGGCGGACATCACCAGGCCGAGGCCCAGCGTCGGCACCGCGACCGCCGTCACCGCCCAGACCAGCAGGAGATGCAGGGCCGTCAGAGTCCGTCTGCCACTCGTCATGCCGAGGATCGTGCCAGCCGTCACCGCGGAGCGCATGAGTCGCCGTACTCACTCCAGCCCCGCGCGACCGGGGCACGCACCCCGCCTCCGCACCGGTCTCCACACCGGTCTCCACACCGGATGGTCGCCCACGACACGACTGGAACGGCAGGCGTCAGCCGTGTCATCCGTCTCAGCAGTCGAACACCGACCAGCAGATGTCGTTCCGCAACCGCTGGTCGTCGAGGACGAGTTCCCGGATCGCCTCCGGGAGCCGGTCACGCTGCCACCGGCACTCGAGCCGTCCCGCCGTCTCGCCCTCGCCTGCCGGTGCCGCGGCACGTACGGCCTTGATCGCGTAGGCCGCGGCGCCCAGTTCGTGCGCGGCGACGTGGGCGACGGCCCCGGCCTGGCCCGCGGCGTACGCGGCGTGCCGTGCCGCTCCGCGAAGGTCCCTGGCCGCCCCCATGGCATGGCCGCCCGCCGCACGGGCCTCCATCATCCTGACCTCGCCCCGCACCCAGCCGCGGGCCTGCTCGATCGCGTGGCGCGGTCGGGGGTCCGAGGGCCGGGCCGACTCGAACAACGGAAGAACGTGCTCCGCGCACGTGGCGGCCCAGAGCGCGAGGAGGTGGTGATCCGCGTCGGTGAGGGTCCCGCCGCGGCGGATCGTCACGAAGCGGGGGTCCCGGACCGCCGGCAGGATCATGGCCCTGTGCTCCCTTCCGCGCGCGTCGGCGCCGCTCATCACGTGTGCCGGAGAGGTCAGTCAGCCACCCGGCACGGGCACGCACCAGTGTGCCCGCCGGTCCCCCGCCCACAAGCAGATGGGCGGCCGAACACCTTTGCTATGGTGCGCCGATGTCAACGATCAAGCAGGTCCAGGTCACCTTCGACTGCGCGGACCCCGAGCGCGTCGCCCGCTTCTGGTGCGAGGTCCTGGGGTATGTCGCGCCGAAGCCGCCGGAGGGCTACGCCACTTGGGACGATTTCAACGCCACGCTGCCGCCCGAGGAGCGGGGTGCGTGGTTCGCCTGCAGTGATCCCTCGGGCGTCGGTCCGCGCCTGTACTTCCAGCGCGTCCCCGAGGGCAAGGTCGTCAAGAACCGGGTGCACCTCGACGTGCGGGCCGGCACCGGGCTCGTCGGCGAGGAGCGTCTGGCCACGCTTCAGGCCGAGTGCGCGCGGCTGGTCGCGCTCGGCGCGGTGTGCCAGACCGTCCTGCTCGCCGACGGCGAGAACGAGTCGTGCATCGTGATGCAGGACGTCGAGGGCAACGAGTTCTGCCTCGACTGAGCGCCCTGCCGGGCCGCACATGCGCGCAGCCGCGCGAGCACCGCTCCCGCGCCCGACGGTTCAGTTGCCGGGCCAGTCCCCGCCTGCGGTCACCTCGCGGGCGATGCGGTGCCACTGGTCCTCCCCGCCGGGCAGGGGCCAGGCCCAGGTGGGTTGCTCGGCTCTGCTCAGATCGCCCAGGAGGCGGGCCAGTTGCGGGCCGGCTGTCGTGGTTCCGTCGGGGACGGTGGGACCGTGGACGGCTCGGAGCCGGGCGTGGCGGGCGAGTTCGCCCTCGTAGAAGTCCGCGGCCTCGTCGGTGCGGGCCGCCAGGTCCTCGTGCGACAGCGTTCGGTGCAGTTGCAGGAGCGGGAGTTCCACGGACTCGGCGACGGCGGCGGCGAGTCTCGCGTGGCCGTCCAGGACGAGATGGCAGTGCAGGCCGCTGACCCACCACAGCAGGACGGGAGGGAGCGTTCCCTCACGGGCCTGCTTGCGGTACGCCTTGACGCGGCTGTCGTCGGGCTCCGGCATCGGCCGCAGCGGAAGGACCTCCCACGAGATGTTGTGGAAGAACCAGTCGATGAGGCCCGCCGGGTGCCCCTCGATGAGCATCGCTCTCCAGTGCTCGCCGTGCGACATGTCGGCGTGCGTCCGGAGCCGGCCCCTCAGCGGGCTCTCGTGCGAGAGCAGCCAGCGGCCCTCGTGCAACGGGCTCTCCGGTGACTCCTCGAGGTACCCCGCGAAGCGGTGGGCCCACCGCTCCGGGCTGCCCGCCAGGGCGCGCCCGGCGTCGGCGCGCAGCGGCGGGACGAAGGAGCGGTACTCGTCGGTCCGCCAGAAGTCGACGCCCTGGAGGTGCTGGTCGACGAGTGCGAGCAGCACGGGCCGGGACTGCTGGCGGAGCAGCAGCCGCTGCCCGGCGCTGAAGAGGCGCAGACCCGGTGGGCGGCGGTCCTGTACGTCGAGGGTCAGGCCCGCCCAGGTGCCGTCGTCCTGACTGAGATCGCTGCGGCGCATGGGAGGAGCGTAGGCAACGGGTCCGGGGACCGCCACGGTGGTCGGTCCCGGTGGCGGTGTTGCGTGTGTCGGCCGGCAGGCCCGTTCCCAGGACCCGGGGCCCGGGGAGTCCGCGGCCCACTCCGGCTCGCGCGTCGCCCCGGGAGCGCCTGCGGGACGGTACGGGCCGGAGGGTCCCGGGCCGACGGCGGCCCCGGCTCAGCAGAGCCCGAAGGTGGCCGCGGCCCCGGCAGAGCCCGAAGGTGGCCGCGGCCCGGCCCCGCCGGCCGGGATCACATCCGCGGGTCGGGCTTCAGGAGCGCGAACACCGCGCCGAAGGGATCGGCGACCCAGGAGATCCTGCCGACGTCCGGCACGTCCGCCGCCGGCATCAGCACGGACCCGCCGTTCTCCGTGGCCGCCGCCACCGTGGCGTCGACGTCCTCCGCGTGGAAGTAGGGCACCCAGCGCGGCCTGTCGACCCCGCCGCCGGGTCCGTCGCCGAGGGGTGCGACGCCGCCGAAGGACGCCATCGGCTGGTCGCCGTCCTTGGTGCTGAGCACCCGGTACGTCATGCCGGGCGTCTTCATGTCCTGGCTGCGCCAGCCGAAGAGGCCGTGGTAGAAGGCGATGGCGGCGAGCGGGTCGGCGACGTGGAGTTCGGCCCAGAGCAGGGAGTTGGGCATGGTGATGAGGTCCAGTCCCGCGGTCCGCCCGGGCTGCCAGAGGGCGAACTCGGCGCCCTGCGGATCGGTGGCCTGCGCCAGCCATCCTTCGCCCATGACGTCCATGGGCTCCATCCGGACGGTTCCGCCGCCGGCCGGGACGGCCGCGGCGGTGGCGCGGATGTCCTCCGTCATGAAGTGGATCATCCATGCGGAGCTCGCCCCCTCCTCGGTGAGCGGCCCGAGCGCGGCGACGGTCTTCCCGTCGATCTGGAAGAAGCCGTACCCGCCGGCCTCGGGCCCCGCGGAGACGAACTGCCAGCCGAGGACCGAGCTGTAGAACGCGGCGGCCGCGTCCGTGTCGGGGCTGCCGAGGTCGAGCCAGTTGGGCGATCCGGGGCGGAAGTCGGTCTCGGACATCGCGGTCCTCCACGTGACGGGGTGGTCGTGCCGGGGCCGCCTGCCGACCCCCACGCAGAGCCTTCCACCGGTGGGCGGCCACCTGGGCCGAGTCCACCCGTACGGACCATTGACCGCCGTAGTGCCCCCGCCCGGCCGCTCGGTCCTGTAGGCATGGCGCCGCCCTCGCGGAGACGGCGGCGGCGCGGGTCCGCCGGGAGTTCCCGGGGCGGGCCCGCGCCGCTTGGCGCTGCGCCTACGGCGCATCGGACGCTGTGTCAGGACGATCGAGGAACGCCTGCGCGGGGCAGTCCGTCCTCAAGCGCGCGACAGGTGTTCAGCACCAGCCTCCACCGAGGTGGCTGAACGCCTTCCAGGCAGCCCTGGTCTTGGTTCCTGCGTCGCCGTCGATGCCACCGGTGTCGTAGCCGATGTAGGTGAGGAAGCGCTGGAGGCCGCGGATCGTGTTGGGGCCGACGTCGCCGTCAACGGTTCCGGCGTTGAAGCCGCGGTCGTTGAGGAAACGCTGCCAGGCCTTCCAGCTGTTGGTACCGAGTTCGCCGTCGATGGCGCCGGGGCTGAATCCGGCGTCGCGGACGTAGCACTGTGCACTCTTGGCCTCGGACGTGTTCAGGCCGAGGTTGTTGTACGCCTGGATGCCGACGGTCTGGTTCGACACCTGCTGGGCGGGTGCTGCCGCGGCCACGGTCGCACCCGCGAGGGTGCCGACACCGAGAGCGGCCGCTGTCAGGGTCCCTAACAGTACCTTCGTGAGCCTGTTCGAGATCATGTACCTTTTCCCCCGATACTGGAGTGACTGGGACGGCAATGACGCTACCGCCGTACATTCCTGAACCGGTATTGCCGGTTGTGAGGGTTTGATGGGCCTGCGGCTGGGGAGGGCGGACGGGGCCCTGTCCGCCGTGAGGCCGTCGTGGGGCCACCGTTCCCGTACGCGACGGCCGGGACCCGTGCCTCGCGGGGGCAGCGCGCACTCCTCGAAGCCCGTGCGCCGAGGGGGACGGCCGTCAGGCGCAGCCCATCCGAGGCTTCACCGCGGGCCACATCTCCACCGTGCCGGATGTCCGGACGTACGCCTTCGTCCGGTCCTCGGACAGCCACAGCCGCTTCTCGCCGCGGCGGTACCCGGTGTCCCGGGCGTCGTCGGGCAGGGTGGCGTCGCCGTCGTACGCGGCGGTGAGCATGCCGTCGAGCACTCCCTTCGGATCACGGGCGTACAGGACTCGGTCGGCCCCGCTGCCCAGTTCGAGGAAGTGGGCCGACTGCCAGTCGCAGTGCTCCGAGCCCTGGGAGCTGCTGATGGTCGACAGCGGCAGGCGACGCCCGCGCCCGTCGGTCCAGATCTCCAGCCCGCGCTCCTCGCTGAAGCTCGGCGGGAACTCCGCGATGTCGCACGAGGCGGTCGTCTCCGGACCCCAACCGGGCCTGTGGGGCTGGTCCTTGGCGACGATGACGGCCACCTTCGTACGGCCGTCGACGTCGTACGAGAACAGGACGCGGCCCTTGTCCCTGCGCTCGACGCGGTAGCCCGACCTGGGGACGTCCGGTTGCTCGACCTCGAAGTACGTCCTGAGTCCGTCCTCGGGGGTGGCGCCGCCGTCGCGCTTGCTCCAGTTGCCGCCGAAGCCGCCCGAGGCGATCTCCCCGTCGCACTCCAGGGCCATCCCGGCGGCGCCCGACTCGGCCTTCGTGGCCCGCGGGCTGTCCTCGTCGTACTCCTTGTGCGGCACCCGGAGCGGACCGCTGTACGGCGTGCTGACGGAAGCCTCCTCCGCCAGGAGCCCGCCGTCGGTCTCGCCCTCGCCGCATCCCGTCGCGGTCATGGCCGTGACGAGCACCGCCACCGCCACTCCGCCGGCCCCGAATCCACGCATCGCGCCCCCTTGCCCTTGATTCCTGCCCCTCCGACGCCCCGGCGGCGGAAAACGTTCACCCGGGCGTCACCGGGGGACGGGCCCGCCCTTCACCGCGGGCGGGTGGCGTGGAACGTACGCCGGTAGGCCTGCGGGGACACACCGATCGCCGCGTGCAGGTGCTGTCTGAGCGAGGTGCCGGTGGCGAAGCCGACCTCGCCCGCGATCCGGTCCACGGGGAGGTCGCTGGATTCGAGCAACTGCCGGGCGCGCACGACGCGTTGCTGGATCAGCCAGCGACCGGGGCTGATCCCGACCTCGTCGTTGAACCGGCGGGCGAAGGTGCGGGCGCTCATCCGGGCGTGGGCCGCCAGGTCCGCCAGTGTCAGCGGCTCTCCGAGCCGCCGCAGGGCCCATTCCCGGGTGGCCGCGGTGCCGGCGGCCGAGGCTTCCGGCACGGGCTGCTCGATGTACTGGGCCTGCCCGCCGTCCCGCCACGGCGGGACCACGCAGCGCCTGGCCACCCGGTTGGCGAACTCGCTGCCGTGGTCCTCGCGCACGAGGTGCAGGCAGACGTCGACGCCGGAGGCGGCGCCCGCCGAGGTCAGCACCGAGCCCTCGTCGACGAACAGGACGTCGGGGTCCAGGTCCACGTCCGGGAACATCTGCCGGAACAGCCCCGCCAGCTCCCAGTGCGTGGTCGCCCGGCGTCCGGCGAGCATGCCGGCCGCGGCCAGGACGAAGGCGCCCGTGCAGATGGAGACGATCCGGGCGCCGGGCCGGATGGCGCGCAGCGCGGCGGCGACCGGCTCGGCGAGTTCCGCGCCGACCCGTGACGTACTGAAGGGCGGGATCACCACGGTGCCGGCCGTCGCCAGCACCTCGGGGCCGTGGTCGACGGTGATCGAGAAGTCCGAGCTGCTGCGCACCGGCTTCCCGTCGACGGTGCAGGTCAGCACCTCGTAGCGGCCTTCGGCCGAGCCGAAGATGCGGCTGGGGATGCCCAGCTCGAAGGGGTACACGCCGTCGAGGGCGAGCACGACGACCCGCTCCACCCGCTCGTCGTGCGCGTCCGGTCCGTCGGGTCCGGTCTGCTCGGGGCTCTCCCCGCAGTACGTCCGCTGCATGGCACGATCCTATCGAACAATGACCATCTTGCCATTTTCTGTCGGACCGGCGCCCGGCAGTCTGGAGCCCATGAGCACTCCCCGCACCATGCGAGCCATCAGTCAGGACGTCCTCGGCGGTCCCGAGGTCCTCAAGGAAGTGGAACTGGAAGTCCCCGAGCCCGGCCCCAGCGAGATCCTGGTCAGGGTGTACGCGGCCGGCCTCAATCCGACCGACTGGAAGCACCGGGCAGGCGGCGGTTTCCTCCGGACGCCGCCGTTCGTGCTCGGCTGGGACGTCTCGGGGGTCGTCGAGGCCGTGGGCCTGGGCGTCACCCTGCACCAGCCCGGCGACGAGGTCTTCGGCATGCTGCCCTACCCGCACGGCGTGGGCGCCCACGCCGAGTACGTCGCCGCCCCCGCGCGGGCCTTCGCCCGCAAGCCGTCCGGGATCGACCACATCCAGGCGGGAGCGCTTCCGCTGGCCGCGCTGACCGCCTGGCAGGCCTTGGTCGACACGGCGGACGTCCGGTCCGGGCAGCGGGTCCTGATCCACGCGGCGGCCGGCGGGGTCGGTCACCTGGCGGTCCAGATCGCCAAGGCGCGGGGCGCGTACGTCATCGGGACGGCCAGCTCGGGCAAGCACGAGTACCTGCGCGGCCTCGGGGTCGACGAGCCGGTCGACTACCGGGAGACCGACTTCGCCGAGGCCGTCCGCGACGTCGACGTGGTCCTCGACACCATCGGCGGCGACTACCGGTCGCGCTCCCTGCGCACCCTCCGCCCGGGCGGTCTGCTGGTGTCGATCCTGCCGACCGGCACCACCGAACTCGCCGAGGAGGCGGACCGGTCGGGCGTGCGCGGCATCGAGATGCTGGTCGAGGCGGACCAGGCCGGGATGAACGCGATCGCGGACCTCGTCGCGAAGGGGCGCCTCCGGGCCACGGTCGCCGAGACCTTCGCCTTGGCCGACGCCGCGAAGGCGCACGCCCTCGGCGACACCGGCAGGACCACGGGCAAGCTGGTGCTCCAGGTGCGCTGACACCCCGACGGGCACGGGGAGCGGGTCCCGGGGAGGAAAAGGCCGCAGGCCCGGGGAGCGAGGGGCGCGGGACACGGGAACGACGGGCGCGTCAGGGGGCGCATCCCACACACGCCACGCACATTAAATCCCAGACATATGTCAATCGAACATGCTGGAATTCACTCCAACGAGGGTAACTTGCTGGGTGGGAATCGTTTTGGCGGCCTCCTGGCCCACGGTGCCGCGCCTGCTCTCGCAGAACGACGTCACCCTGGCCCCCGGTGACCTGGTTGGAGGTGATGTCGTCGTGCGCGACGATCCCGCGTCCCGCACTCCCCACCTGCGTGTCCATCAGGACCGCGGGAACACCGTGCTGGAGCTGCACGGCGAGATAGACATCATCGCGGCCCTGGACATCGTCCCCGTCCTCGACGAGGTGACGGGGCGCCCGGGCGCCCAAGTGGTCCTGGACCTGCGGTACATCGAGTTCTTCGACTGCTCGGGACTGCGACTGCTGTACCGGGCCCGCCGCCGGGTCCTCGCCCGCGGCGGCCGGCTCCAGCTCGTCTGCACCCACCCCCTGACCCTCCGGATCATGCAGGTGGCCGGCTTCGACCGCGTCGTGACTCCGCTGGCGGGCATGGACGAGGTGCTCGGCCGGCACGAGGCGGCCTCCGAGGTCCTGTGACCCGTCCGCCCCCGCCCAACATGCCTGTCTGCCAAGGGTTCTGGCGGGCACAAGGGAGGAGGGAAGGAGGGCGGTCACATGACGACGTCCCTGAAACGCCTGCCGGGATGGGCCAAGGTCGCGAGCGCGATCGTGCTGGTTCTGGTGGTGCTCGGCGCCGGGTTGCAGCTCAGCCTGCTGCCCGGGCTGCGCGACGTGTTCCGCGAGGACACCCATGACCGGACGGGGCCCACGCTCCTCAAGTCCATACAGGACATAAGCCGCTACGAAGCCGCCTCGGGCAACTTCCAGGTGGTGGTGGACCTGGAGAAGGACGCCCGGTTCCTGCCGGACGCGCTCCGCGGGACCCGCACCCTCTACGTGGGCGCGGGCACCGTGGACGCCTACGTCGACCTCGGGAAGGTCGGCGAGAACGACGTGAAGGTCAACAAGGACCGCACCTCGGCCGAGCTCAATCTCCCCCACGCCCGGCTGGGCAAGGCCGCGCTCGACCCCGACGAGTCGTACGCCGTCTCGAAGCAGCGCGGTCTGCTCGACCGGCTCGGTGACGTCTTCTCGGACAATCCGAACGACGAGAGGGCCGTGCAGCGGCTCGCCGCCCGCCACATCGGTGACGCCGCGAAGGACAGCGAGCTGACCGAACGCGCCGAGGGGAACACCACGAGCATGCTCAAGGGCCTGCTCGGTTCGCTGGGCTTCAAGGAGGTGACCGTGACCTACGGGTCGTGAGCCGCCACCTCCGGTCGTGAGCCGTCGTCCGCGGGTCGGCGGCCACGGCCCGGCCATGCCCGCCCGTGCCCGGACGGACCCGGCCGAGGCGGCCGGCTGCAAGCGCATACCGCGGTCCAGGGGCCCGGCGGGGCGAACACCCCGCCGGGCCCCTCCCCGGTTCCGCGGGCCCGCTCCAGGGAGCACAGGAAACCGCCCTGACCACCGGGAACACCGGGAACTCGGACCCTGCTTCCGCACGTCGAACATCGGCTGCATTGTCCGACCCATTCGGGGTAACTGGTCGAGGGCCAGCAGCACGGTTGATAAATGGAGGTCGGATGGACCGCGCAGTGTCACGTCCACGTACAGCACTTCGCTCCTTGTCCGCCTCACGGTTCCGGTCCGGCAAGTCGCGCCCCCGTCCGGCGAAGAAGGAGCGCGGGTCCCGGAACACCAAGTCCGCCCGCCCGTCGGCGGCCACCCGGGAGCGGCGGCCCCTGCCCTTCCTCGTACGGCTGCTGCTGGTGCTGGTCGCCTTCGCCGCCATGGTCGCGTTCGCCGCGGCCCTCGCGCAGATCACACTCCAGCCGTCGCCGGCGTCCGAGGCGCTGACGCACAACAACATGCATCCGGGCCGCTCCCTGCGCGCCTATCTCGACCAGCCCGAACTGCGGGACGCCTTCCGGCAGATCGGCGGCAATCTCGTCCTCGGCATCCCGTTCGGCATCCTGCTTCCGGTGCTGATCCCCCGGGTGCGCGGAATCCTGCGGGTGCTCCTGCTGACCGCGACGGTCATGCTGCTGGTCGAGCTCGTGCAGGGCGCGCTGATCACCGGGCGGGCCTTCGACATCGACGACGTCATCCTCAACACCACGGGTGCGCTGGTCGGTTACCTGATCCTCGGCCGCCGGCTGAGCCGCGCGGTGCATCCGCGCAAGCGGCGCGGCAGGCGGGAGAGCGCCAAGTCCTGACGCGCACGGCCGCGTCGGTGACGCGGGAGCGGCGGGAGTGCCAGGGGGTGTCGGGCGGGGCGGACCACCGGATGTGAACGGTTGGTCCGTACCAAAGCCTTGACACCCCCTTTCCTCAATTCTTAAATCAAGAGGCGAAGCACGCACCCCCCACCTCAGTCGGCGCACCCCGCACGGGGCCGCCGTACGGAAGGGAGAGTCGTGGACTCCCCACGCCTGCTCCGCAGATGCCTCCTCGCCGCCTTCTCCGCCGTACTCCTCGCCTCCGCCGCCGTCACGCCCGCCCAGGCGGACCCCACGCGAGCCGCGGCACCCGAGCCGAGGGCGGCGGCGGCCGTCACGTTCTCGGACACCTTCGACGGGCCCGCCGGCTCGGCCGTCAACTCCTCGAAGTGGCAGACCGAGACCGGCGACAACGTCAACAACCACGAACGGCAGTTCTACACCGCGGGCACCAACAACGCGGCCCTGGACGGCCAGGGCCACCTGGTGATCACCGCCCGACGCGAGAACCCGAACAACTACCAGTGCTGGTACGGCCGTTGTGAGTACACCTCGGCCCGCCTGAACACCTCGGGCAGGTTCACGACGACGTACGGCCGGGTCGAGGCCCGGCTGAAGGTGCCGCGCGGGCAGGGCATGTGGCCCGCCTTCTGGATGCTCGGGAACGACATCGGGCAGGTCGGCTGGCCGAACTCGGGCGAGATCGACGTCATGGAGAACGTCGGCTTCGAGCCCTCGACCGTGCACGGCACCCTGCACGGCCCCGGGTACTCCGGCTCGGGCGGCATCGGCGGCGCGTACACGCTGCCCGGCGGCCAGGCGTTCGCGGACGCCTTCCACACCTTCGCCGTCGACTGGTCGCCCGAGGCGATCACGTGGTCCGTGGACGGCACGGTCTACCAGCGGCGTACGCCCGCCGATCTGGGCGGCAGGCAGTGGGTGTTCAACAAGCCGTTCTTCCTGATCCTCAACCTCGCGGTGGGCGGCTACTGGCCGGGCGACCCCGACGGGTCCACCGTGTTCCCGCAGCAACTCGTCGTGGACGAGGTGAAGGTGACGACGGGTGAGAGTTCGGGCGGCGCTCCCATCCGGGGTCTCGCGGGCAAGTGCGTCGACGTGGCGGCGGCGAACTCCGCGAACGGTACGCCGGTCCAGCTCTACGACTGCAACGGCACGGCCGCCCAGCAGTGGACCGTGGGCTCCGACGGCTCGATCCGTGCGCTGGGCAAGTGCCTCGACGTGACGGCGGGCGGAACGGCCGAGGGTACGCCCGTCCAGCTCTACGACTGCAACGGCACCGCCGCCCAGCGGTGGACCGTCACCGGGGCACGCGACATCGTGAACCCGCAGGCGAACAAGTGCCTGGACGTGACGGGCAACAACTCCGCGAACGGGACACGCCTGCAGATCTGGACCTGCGCCGGCACGGCCAACCAGAAGTGGACGGTCGGCTGAGGAGACCGATCGGCTGACCTCCGCGCGGAACCGGGCGGCCGACCGCCGCGCGGGTCGGGCAGCCGACCGCCATGCGGGTCCGGGCGGCCGACCGGACCGGCCGCCCCGAGCGGGGCGGGGCGGGCGCCGCCGTGGGCCGGCATCCCGGCCGTCCCCGCCGGAACCCGTGCCACCACCGGCCCGGACCTGTGCCCGACAGGTCCGGGCCGGTCCGCGTCCGCCCGGCTCTCCGACGGGTCACGGCAAACGCAAACGGGTGGCCCCATGCCGAGTCGACCGCAGGAAATGCGGGCGACTTCCGCGCCGGTACGGCTCTACGATCTCCGTCTGGAGCAGGACGAACGGGGGACGGACATGATCGGCGACTCGGCAGGCACGGCGGCCGCGGTGACCGGGCCCACGCCCGGACCGCCGCCGCACCGCGCACCGGCCGCCGGGGACCCCGCCGCCTGGCAGGCGTTCGACGAGGACGTGCGGAGTCGCTGCATGGTCCCGGCGCCGTCCCCGCCGTTCGGCGCGCCGCCGGCCGACGACCTGTCCCGCCTCGCGGTCGCGCTGTGCCACCGCGACGGGCGGGTCAGGGAGGCGGCCGTGCGCGACGCGGCCGGCCGGCCCGACCTGCTTCCGCTCATCGCCGTCCGGTGTGCCGACTGGGTCGCCCCCGTACGGCAGCGGGCCCGGCAGGTACTGCGGGAGACCCTCGACGCGGACACCGCGGTCGCTCTGGCGCCCCTGATCCTGCGCGTCGGCCGCCGGGGCCGGGGGGAGTTCGGCGTGGGGCTGCTCCGGGAGGTCCTTGACCGGGCGCCCCGCGCGCGCCTCGACGTCCTCCTCGCCGATCCCGACCGGACCGTACGACGGTTCGGGTACCGGATCGCCGTGGAGCAGGGAGTACTCGCCCCCGCCGAGCTCGCCGCGACCGCCTCCCGGGACGACGACGTCGTGGTCCAGGACCTCTGTGCCACGGCGGCGCTCGCGGCCGTCGGCGACGGCGACGGGGCGACGGAGGACGCCGTACTGGTACGGCTGCTCGGCGCGCGTACGCCGCGGACCCGTGCGGCGGGGGTCACCGCCCTGCGCCGGGCGGGCCGGGCGGAAGGGGCCGGGGCCTTCCTCGACGACCGGGCCGCGCAGGTGCGCGCGTGCGCCCGGTACGTCGTACGGCAGGCGGGCGGCGATCCGGCGGCCTGGTACCGGACGCGGTGCTCGGGACCGGACGCGCCGGAGCCCTCACCGGGTGCGGTGATCGGCCTGGCCGAGTGCGGGGAGCGCGCGGACGGCGCGCTGCTGTGGCCGCTGGTCCGGCACGCGGGGCCCGGGATACGGGCCGCGGCGGTCGCGGGGCTGCGCACGCTCGACGTGGCGAGGGCGGACGGGCTGCTGCCGCTGCTCGACGACCCGGCCCCGCGCGTCACGCGCGAGACGGTCGCGGCCCTGCTCCCGTCTGCGGGCGGGCTGCCCGCCGGATGGCTGATGGAACGCACCGCCGCCGACCGGCCGCGGCACGTCCGGGCCGCCGCGTTCCGGCTGCTCGTCGCGGGCGGCGGCGCCGCGGCGCTGCGTGCCGCGGTCGCGCTGCTCGCCGACCCGGACGAGAGGCTGCGCGCACGCGCCGGGCAGGCCGTGCTGCGTTGGCGCCCTTCGGCGGGGGCACCGCAGGGCGACTCGGAGGTGGGCGAACTCCTCGACCTGTGCCGGCACGTCCTCGGGGACGACGCGGTGCGCCGGCGCAAGTGGGAGGCGGGACTCCCCCGGTGAGTACCGGCGTCGGGCGGGCAGGGCGCACCGGCGGGGACGGCGGCTCGGGGAGGCATCGCGCGGCGCCGGACGCGAGGCCGTGTCCGTTCCCCGGCGTCGGGCGACCCGCGCGCCTGCCGGCACGGAGCCCGTGGGCGACCCGGTGCACGGGGCCCGGCCCTCCCGCCGCGGTGTCACCGTCGCGCGGCGCCCGGGACCCGGGCGGCGCTCAGCGCAGTCGCCAGGTCAGTTTGTCGCCGCCGACCCAGCGGACCACGTCCGGGTCGTCGGCGTCGTGCACCACGATGCCGTAGGCCGCCGCGGCCATCAGGACGTCCGTGAAGTTCTTCGCCTCGCCGATGACGTCGCCGTCGATCTCCACGATGCGAAAGGGCGGATTGCCGGGCTGGACCGCCAGGACCGTGATCCGCGGGTGCGAGATGTAAGGGCTTGCGATTTCAGTCATGATCCCACCGGTTCCACAGGCGCTCCGCCACTAAGCCTGCCGGGCGGTGCTGTCGGTCGTCGTGGCACTCGGCGACGCCGGCGGGCCGGCGTCCGTACGAGGTTCGCGGTACGAGCTACATCGTGGCACGTGGGCCCGTCCGCCGCCGTGCGAGCGGTGCAGGGCTGGGCGACGCTGGAGGCATGGACCCCGCCGAGGCCCTGGACCGCATCGCCTTCCTGCTGGAGCGCTCCCTGGCTCCCACCTATCGCGTACGGGCCTTCCGCACGGCGGCGGGCGTGGTCGCGGCGCTGCCGGCCGGGGAGCTGGCGGGCAGGGCCGCCGACGGACGGCTGGAGTCCCTGAAGGGCATCGGGCCGAAGACCGCGCAGGTGGTGCGCGAGGCACTGGCCGGGCAGGTGCCCGGCTACCTGGAGAACCTGGAGCGGGAGTCCGCCGGGCCCCTCGTCCGGGGCGGCGAGGAGCTGCGGGCCCTGCTGCGCGGCGACTGCCATCTGCACTCGGACTGGTCGGACGGCGGCAGCCCGATCGAGGAGATGGGGCGCACTGCGGCCCGTCTCGGGCACGAGTGGGCGGTCCTCACCGACCACTCGCCCCGGCTCACGGTCGCGCGGGGCCTGTCCCCCGATCGTCTGCGGCAGCAGCTCGACGTGGTGGCGGCGCTCAACGAGACCTGGGCCCCGTTCCGGCTCCTCACCGGCATCGAGTGCGACATCCTCGACGACGGGTCGCTGGACCAGGAGCCGGAGCTGCTGGACCGGCTCGACGTCGTCGTGGTGTCCGTGCACTCCAAACTGCGCATGGACGCGGCCGCGATGACCCGCCGGATGGTCGCCGCCGTCCGCGATCCGCTGTCCGACGTACTGGGGCACTGCACGGGCCGGCTCATCACCGGGCGGGGGCGGCCCGAGTCCGGGTTCGACGCGGACGAGGTGTTCGCCGCGTGCGCCGAGACGGGCACGGCCGTCGAGATCAACAGCCGTCCCGAGCGGCTCGACCCACCACGCCGGCTGCTGCGCCGGGCGGTCGCCGCGGGCGTGCTGTTCTCCGTCGACACGGACGCGCACGCGCCGGGGCAGCTCGACTGGCAGGCGTACGGGTGCGCGCGGGCCGAGGAGTGCGGGGTGCCCCCGGAGCGGGTGGTCACGACCTGGTCGGAGCCGGAGTTGCTGGCCTGGGCGCGGGACCGCCGGACACCGGCCGGGACGCCGGGCGGGTGAGGTCCGCCTTCGTGACACAGATCACGGCCGGACCGCGCCGACCTGGGAACACTCATCAGTAGTTTCCCGTTAAATCAGCTGTGGGTGCGGATGGAACAGTGTCCCCGGGCCTCACCTTCCGCCCACAGGGAAGATCGTTCGGCTGAAGCCCTGTGGAGCACTCCGCCGAGAGGCGACCGCCATCCGCGGCCACCCACAGACGGCCCCGACCGCGATTCCCCCGTCCGGTCGGGGCCTTTCCTCTGCCCGCGCCCGGTCGCCGGCCGCGCGTTCCGTTTGACTTCGAGTGCGCTCCAGTCCGTAGCGTCGGACGTATGACCACCGCACAGCACAAGATCGGCTCGGGGTTCGGCTTCCGGAGCAGCGCGGACGACGTGCTCGCCGGTACGGACCTGACCGGGAAGCTCGCGATCGTCACGGGCGGGTACTCGGGGCTCGGCCTGGAGACCACCCGGGCGCTGACCCGGGCGGGCGCCGAGGTCGTCGTCCCGGCCCGGCGTCCGGCGGCCGCCAGGGAAGCACTCGCGGACGTGGCGGGGGCGGAGGTCGACGAACTCGACCTCGGTGACCTGGACAGCGTGCGCGCGTTCTCCGACCGGTTCCTCGCCTCGCAGCGCACGATCGACATCCTCATCGGCAACGCCGCGATCATGGCCTGCCCGGAGACCCGTGTGGGACCGGGCTGGGAGGCCCAGTTCGCGACGAACCACCTGGGCCACTTCGCCCTCGTCAACCGGCTGTGGCCCGCACTGGCCCCCGGCGGGGCCCGCGTCGTCTCCGTGTCCTCCGCCGGGCACCACACCTCGGACATCCGCTGGGACGACCCGCACTGGCTTCGGGGTTACGACAAGTGGCAGGCGTACGGGCAGGCGAAGACGGCGAACGTGCTGTTCGCCGTCCGACTCGACGCCCTCGGCAAGGACTCCGGCGTCCGCGCCTTCGCGCTGCACCCCGGAGGCATCCTCACTCCGCTGCAACGCCACCTCGCCAAGGAGGAGATGGTCGAGCGCGGCTGGATCGACGAGAACGGCGTGCCCGCCGTCCCCGACGCCTTCAAGACGCCCGAGCAGGGTGCCGCGACCCAGGTGTGGGCCGCGACCTCGCCGCAACTGGACGGCATGGGCGGTGTGTACTGCGAGGACTGCGACATCGCCGAGACCGCCACGGCCGACGGCGACCGGACCGGCGTGCGCGACTACGCGATCGATCCCGTGTCCGCCGCCCGGCTGTGGGCCCTGTCGGCGGAACTCACGGGCGTCGACGCCTTCGCCTGAGCCGCCGCCACCCCCGGTGGGGCCGGGCGGGCGCCGGGCCTCCGGGCCCCGGGTGGCGCGCCCCGGCCCCGGGCGGTCACCCCGCCCGGGGCCGGACCCGCGCGCCCGGGATCAGGCGGGTGACTCCTGCGGGCCGGGGTGCTCGGGATGCACGGTGCCCTTCCGGGGAGCGCCCCGCGGGCCCGTGCCCGCCTCGTCGGTGCCCGGTACGCCCTCCGCGTCCCGCTGCGGCCCGTCCGCGGAGTCCGCCGGGTCCGCCTCGCCTTCACCGCCGGAGCCGGCCTCCCGTGAGGGCCCGGCCGGGACGACGTCCCAGGGGTCGTCGCCGTCCTGGGCCTGCTGGTCCGGCATGTCACGGGGTATCAGGCCGCCGTGCTCCCCCGGGGTCTCCGTCCGCTTGTCCGTCACCGCGCACTCCCTCTCCGTTTCACCCAGCGCCGAATGCCGGCCCGCACATCCGTGTCCGCCTCCTCGCACGCCTGCGGGCGCGCTCAGGGGGCGGGCCGTCGTGCCCGGCCCGGGGCGGGTACCTGAGGTCGCGGGTGCGAAACCCCGAAGATCCTCAGTGCGCGGTGCGTTGCTCCAGGGAGGCCCGCGGTGCGCGCTCCTCCATGGAGGCCTGCCATGCGGGGGGCGGGGTGCCCTCGGTGCCGGACCCGGCGCGCCGGCCGCCGTGCGCGAAGAAGTCGGCCAGCGGGAGGATCGCGGCGCCGACCGTGACGGCGTCGGGACCGAGCGCGCCGAGGTCGATGGTGACCCGCCCCGCCGGATGGCGCAGGGCGTAGGAGGTCGCGTGCGCGCGGACGGCGGGCAGGAAGCGGGAGCCCAGTTGGAGACCGGCCCAGCCGCCGATGAGGATGCGCTCCGGCTGGAACAGGTTGATCAGGTCGGACAGGCCCGCGCCCAGGTACTCGGCCGTCTCCTCCAACACGGCGAGCGCCACGGGGTCGGCCGTCCCGCCGTCGGCGGGGTAGGCGGCGGCGAGCATCGCGGTGAGCGCGGTCTCCTCGTCGACCCCCTCGGGCGGCCGTCCTCCCTGCTCCTCCCAGCGCTCCAGCAGGGCCTCGGCGCCCGCGTACGCCTCCAGGCAGCCGAGGGCGCCGCACCGGCAGCGGCGTCCCCTGACCCTGACGGTGAGGTGCCCCCACTCCACGGCCCGCCCGTACTCGACGTCGTCCGAGACCAGACTCGCGCCGACGCCGGAACCGAACAGGACCACGGCCGCGTTGTGGGCGCCGCGTCCGGCACCGAACCACATCTCCGCCTGGCCGAGCGTCTTGGCGCCGTTGTCGGTGAAGTAGGGGACGGAGTCCGGGAGCCGGCACGCCTCGCGGAGCAGCGACTCCAGCGGCACCGCGGGCCAGCCGATGGTCTGGCCGTGCACCACGGCCCCGTCCTCCGCCGTACGTTCCACGATGCCGGGCACGCCGATGCCGACCCCGAGCAGCCGCTCGGGAGCGATGCCCGCGGCGGCCAGCACCTCGGCGACACCGTCGCGGATGTGGCCCACGACGACGTCGACGTCGTATCCCCGGTGCTCCAGGGGCCTGTCCGTCCGGGCGAGTTCGGTCAGGGTGAGGTCGAACAGCTCCACCCGCACCCGGGTCTCGCCGACGTCCACGCCGATCATGTGGCCGCTGGCGGGCGAGACACGCAGCAGGGTGCGCGGACGGCCCCCGTCGGAGTCGACGCTGCCCGCCTCCTCCACCAGGCCGTCGGCCACCAGCTCGGAGACGACGTTGCTGATGGAGCCGGAACTCAGTCCGGTGGCCGGGCCGAGTTCGAAGCGGCTCATCGGTCCGTCGAAGTACAGCCGCCGCAGCACGGCCGTACGATTGCCCCGCCGCAGGTCACGTACCGTGCGACCGCTCCGCCCCGCCATCTGGTTCCTTCCCGCCTGCCCCCGACCTGCAAGATACCGTCGCGCGCTGTCCTGACGCGACCGCCGCAGGAACTTAACTCACTACTTACTTTATAGGGTGAGATAAAAGCAAGGGATCAATGGGGGCCCAGTTCGTCCAGGGCCGCGGCGAGTTCCGGGCCCACCACCTCGCGCAGCCACCCGGCGTGCTCGTCCCCGTACGCGCGCGGAACCGTCTCGACGCACATGATCAGGTAGAGGTAGCTGCGGTAGAGGGCCAGGCGCCGGCGCACCGACGGGGTGAACTCCAGTTGACCGCGCAGTTCCTGATAGCCCTTCAGGAAGTCCTGGTCCCCGGTGATGTCCCCGAGCAGGGCGAGGGAGACGAAGTCCGCGAGCGGGTCGCCCCAGAACATGCGCTCGCCGTCGATCAGCCCGCCGATCCCCGGCGCACCGCCCGCGGGCCGTTCGACCAGGATGTTCCCCCGCCACAGGTCGAAGTGGACCAGGCACGGAAGCGCGACCTCGTCCAGCACGGCGTACGCCGACGCGGCCGCGCGGGCCACCTCGTCCACGGGGCGCGGCAGCCAGGCCCCGTACCTGCGGGCGTCCTCGACGACGGCGTCGAACATCGCCGTGAAGGCGGTCCGCCAGTCCGCGGCGAGCGGGCCGAGGGCGCCGGACGGATAGCCGTAGCCGGGGCCGGTCACCGTGTGCAGCCGGGCCACCTGGCGCCCCAACTCCTTTCGCAACAGAGCCTGTTCCGGTGCCGGGTAGGTGGACCAGGTCTCGCCGGGGCAGGCCGTCATCAGCAGGTGAGGGCCCGCGGGCACGCCCTCCGAGAGCGGCACGACACGTGGCGCGGGCACACCGACGGTGGCGGCGGCACGGTAGAACTCCGCCTCGGACACGAGGAGTTCGCGCTCGTGCGCCAGCCCGGGGACCGAGGCGGGCGGCGGTGTCTTCAGCACGTACCGGGTGCCGTCGCCGAGGACGATCTCCTCGACGGTGTTGTAGGACCCGCCGCTCAGCGGACGGCAGTGGGCGAGCGCCGCGGACGGCAGCCCCGCCGCGTCGAGAACCCTCCTGGCCCGCTCGGCCGCCATCCCGTCCGCCCCGCCGTCACCGCCCACGCCGTCCTCCCCCTCCACCGCGCCCTCCCCACCCTCCGCGTACTCCGGCGTCCCGCGTCTCCGTTCCGGGCCCCAACGCCCGATGGCGCCCAGCGGCCGCTCAACGGGTCCGCGCCGAAAGCGCATTGACCCGCCCCGCGCGACCCCGCTCGCACACACCGCCCGGCACCCCGCGCCGACCCCCGCCAGCGTTTCGACGCAATTCATGCCGCTTCATCTCGGTTCACGCCGGTTCGCGTTCGAGCCGGGTGGCGTCCGTGCCGGTCGGTGACCGTACGGGGCGGCTCCGACACCGGTACAGCGTACGTAAGGCACCGGGGGCGCGGGGGCGACTCCCGCACGTCAGGGGCGCCGAGGGCCGCTCACCCCGGCGGCGGCCCCGCTCCGGGTACCTGGTCCGCACCCTTTCCCCACCGCCGGGGCTGAACGCATAGGCTCCGGCGCATGGAACAGAGCGAGATCATCCTCCGCGCAATCGGCGTCCTGACCGAGACCCAGGAAATGGTGCGCAGGCTCAACGAGGACGTCGAGGTCGACATAGACGCCGGGGAGGCCCAGCTCGGCCGGCTCGTCACCGAGGTGTTCCCCTCGGTCGAGGTCCCCGGCGACGCGACTCCGGCCGAAGCGGGCCAGGCCGTCATCGACGCCCTGATGCCGGCCGCGATCTCGCTGGTGGGCGCCTTCGCGTTCCTGTTCTCCGAACTCGCCGAGATCCACGACTCGGGGCGCGTCGACGTCAAGAGCACCGAACTCCTGCGGACGCTCGCCTTGCGCCTGGCCAACGCGGGCGCGGGCGCGGGTCCGGACGGCGGCGGAACCGTCGGGGACGACGCCGGCGGGAGCGACGGGGACGACGAGCACTGACGCCGCCGGGCCGGGGAGGGGTGGGCGCAGGGCCCCGCAACCGGGACGCCCCTGCGGGATGCGGCCGGCGTCCATGCCGCCTCGCGGCACCCGGCTCCCCGAATCCGCCTCCCGGCTCCCGGCTCCCGGCTCCCGGCTCCCGGCTGGGCGCATTCCCGTCCCGTGCGAGGGGACCCCACCCGTACCGGAGGGCCTGGCGGAAACTCATTGGATTCCCATGGGAACGGCTACGTAACATAGTCCAGAACCTAGTACCCCTAGGCTGTGACATCACCGATTCTCCAGGAGAACCCTCGTCATGAGGCCGCTGACCGAACAGGACATCCGCTCTTCGTTCATCAACTGTTCCAAGGGCGAGGCCAAACGGCTTGCGACACCGAGGGACCTGGCCGAGCGGCCGTGGGCCGATCTCGACTTCCTCGGCTGGCGCGACCCCGGGGCGCCCGACCGCAGCTTCCTGGTCACCGAGCGCGGCGACGGGCTCGTGGGCGTGACCCTGCGCTTCCCCTCGCAGCAGCGCGGCTTCCTGCACCGCAGCATGTGCTCCCTGTGCCTGACGACCCACTCCGGCAACGGCGTCTCCCTGATGACGGCGCGCAAGGCGGGCACCGCCGGGCGCGAGGGCAACTCGGTCGGCATCTACATGTGCGCCGACCTGGCATGTTCGCTGTACCTGCGCGGAAAGAAGCCCCTGGAGTCCGGCTCCCGCATCGAGGAGAGCCTCACGCTGGAGGAGCAGATCGCCCGCACCGCGGGGCATCTGTCCGCCTTCCTGGACCGGCTCCACGCCTGACCCCTCCCCCTGCGGCCCGGACCTCACGGGGCACGTCGACCCGCGCGCGTACCGCCGTATGCGCCCGACCGACCGGCCCATCCGCGCCTCCCCCGGCAGGCCGCACCCGTGCCTCCCGCTCCTGGCCACCCACGCGCCGCCGCCCACCGCCGGCCACCGTCAACCGGTCCGCCGAATGCCGTGGCGGCGGGCTGCGCCGTCCGGCCGAGTTCGGCGCGGGCCCGGAACGGGAAGTGGCCAAGGATGCGAGATGTACGTGAAGTGTGGGACGCGAGTGCTGCCCGGGTGTCCAAGTGGCGCCGGGAGCCCGTGGTGGTCCAGACGCTCCGCTCCGCGGCGGCCGCGACCCTCGCCTATGTGGTCGCCCTGCACTTCAGTCCGGAGGCCGCTCCGCTCACCGCGCCACTGACCGCCCTGCTCGTCGTCCAGGTCACCCTCTACTCCACCATCACCACCGGCGTCCGCCGCGTGAACTCCGTGGTGGCGGGCGTCGTCGTCGCCATCGGGTTCAGCGCCCTGGTCGGACTGACATGGTGGAGCCTGGGCCTGCTCATCCTGGCCTCGCTGGCCGTGGGCCATCTGGTGCGGGTCAGCGAGTTCGTGCCGGAGGTCGCGATCAGCGCGATGCTGGTCCTCGGCGTCTCCAGCGTCGGAGACACGGCGTGGTCCCGCATTCTGGAGACGGTGATCGGCGCGGTGGTCGGCCTCAGCTGCAATCTGCTGCTCCCGCCGCCGGTGTGGGTCGGCGCCGCGGGCGAGTCCATCGAGGATCTCGCGCGCCGGGTGCGGCAGTTGCTGCTGCGCATCGGCGAGGAGGCCTCGGGGCGCCCGCCCGTGGCCCTGGCGGCGGCGCGGCTGCACGAGGCGCGGCGGCTCGACCACGACATCGTCGAGGTGGACGCGGCGCTGCGGCAGGCCGAGGACAGCCTGCGGTTCAATCCGCGGGTACGGGAGGGCCTGCTGCACCGGGTCGTGCTGCGCACCGGTCTGGACACGCTGGAGATCTGCACGGTCGTCCTGCGGGTCCTCGCGCGCACCCTCACGGACCTGGCCAAGGAGCGGGCTCCCGAGCCGCTGTTCGAACCGTCGATCGGGGAGAACCTGGAGGAGCTGCTGTCCGAGGTGGGTGACGCCGTGGTCAGCTTCGCGGTCCTCGTCACCAGCGATGTCAGCGACAACGCCGAGTCCGCGGAGGCACGGCTCGCCTCCGAGCTCACGACCGCCACCGCAACCCGCGACAAGGTGGCCCAGCTGCTGCTGGAGGAGATCCGGCGTGACGCGCGCCAGTGGCAGTTGCACGGAGCCGTCCTGACCGAGGTCAACCGGATGCTCGACGAACTCGACATGGAGCACCGCTCGCGCCGGCTGCTGGAGGAACTCGACCGCCACACGCGCGAGAAACTGGAGCGGCGGCCGTGGCTGTACCGTCTGCGCCGGCGGTTGCGGCGGTTCAACCCGAGGCGGCGGAACCGTTCCGCCCCCGCCGGTCGTGGTGCGGGGTGACGTCTGCGCGTGGCGTGGCGGGGTGGCGTCGCTGGACGCCGGGCGGCCGGGCAACGGCGCCGGTGACGGCGGCGACGAGCGGGACCTGCGGCGACGGCGAGCGCAGCTGGAACAGCAAGCGCGGCAAGAGCGACCGGAACGACAAAGGGGAGTGGCGGATGGCCGACGGCACGGTACGGATCGACGGGAACACACTGCGGCTGCCGGACGGGGTGCGCATCCGGTTCATCCGGACGCTGCGCCTGCCCGAGAGCGGGACGCATCCCCTGCCCCCGGGGCTGGGCGAGTTCCCCCTGCGGCGCGTGGAGGACTACCCGGACACCGTGCCCGCCGACTGGCTGGCGCGCGGCGGGGTGATGCTGCCGGTGTACCTGCGCGAGGCGATGTGGCTCAGCTTCGGCGGCACCACTGAGCCGTCGGCGCTCCAGGTGGGTGTCGGCAAGGTGTGCGCGATCTCCGGCCGGCCGTGGAACCCGAAACTCGCCCGGAAGCCGCAGAACTACGTGGTACTGCCCCGGCAGCCGTGGCTGGACGGCATCAACTCCGGCAAGGGCACGGTCCGCCAGTTCGTCGCGGTGCCTCTCGGACTGGGGGCCACTGTCGAGGGCCAGGTCACCGGCGAGGAGGTCTGGGGCGGGGTGCAGTTGCAGTCCTTCCCCCTCAACGACACCGAGCTGGAGGCCTGGCGCGCGGAGCAGCGCCGGCTGGCGGAGGCCGCCGAGCGGCAGCGCCGGAGCATGGCGGCGGGCGGCTACGGGGCGGCGATGCCCATGTCGCTGGGGGCGCCGGGCGCCCCGCCGCCGCCCGGTGGTCCCGTGCCGGCCCCGCAGCAGTCGGCCGGCGGCATGCCCACTCCGGGCGCCGCTCCCCGGGCCGCGGCGGCGATGGGTCTCGGTGTCGGCGGTTCGATGCGTCAGGAGGTCTACCAGGACGACCGGCCGCTCTCCGACTGGGCTTCGCAGGCTGCCGGGCGGGTCTTCGTGCACCTCGTGACTCCGCCCGAGTGGCGGCGCATCACGGGTGAGGCGCCGCCGCCCTCGCCCGTCGACCGCGCGGCGTACACGCGGGCCGGGCTGCCGTGGTTCGACTACTACGACCAGGACGGCACGGACCTCGCTCCGACGGACACGCTGGGCGCGGTGAAGCCGGTGGGCGAGTGGCTCGGCGACGACCACACGCCGTGGCAGCCGCCGTCCCCCCACCAGGTGAAGCCGCTGGGCGACCCGCCCGGTGCGCCGGTGGGCGACGGCGACTGGTAGGCGCAGGCCGACCGGTCACCGCCGGCCGGCGGCACCCGTACCGGAGGGCGGTCGGGGACGGCCGCCGGCGGATGGTGACCGGTGAGCGCGGCACGGGCCCGCGCCCGTGCCGCGGCGTCAGCCGTCGCGCTCCGTGTGCTGCCGCTGGAGGGTGCGGGGGCAGCCGGTCCTGCTCGCCTGGGTGAGCAGGACGTGCATGCGCTCGGTGAGCTGGCCGAGGTCGTCGGCGGGACGGTGGAAGGGCAGCCGTACGTCGCCGTGGCTGCCGGCCCGCTCGATGCGCAGGGTCAGTCCGTGCCGGTCGACGGCGAGCGGCTGGACCCGGACCGCGCCGTGCAGGCTCTCGGGCTCCACGAGGCGGGTGAGCCGCTCGACGGCGTCGCTGTGCGCGTCGGCGAGGTGGGTCAGCAGCTGGGCCTCCGCCAGGGCCAGCGGGTCGGGCTCGGCGACGGCGAACTCGTCGAGGTCGACCACGACCGCTCCGGTGGCGTCGCGCAGCACGGCGCGGGTGGTGTGGAAGGCCAGATGGCTCTCCTCGGCGGCGAACCAGCCCGCCATCCAGAGCCGGGCGCGGATGCGGTTGCGTACGGGGACGGGGGCGACGTCCGCGAACTCCAGGACGGCGGACGGCTCTCCGCGGGGTGCGCAGATCGCCGCCGCGGCGAGCGTGCTGTCGTCCGGAAGGCGCAGCAGCACCCGGCCGTCCTCGGCCACGGTGTGCACACCGATGAACTCCTCGCGGCCGCCCTCAGCGGTCACCGCGCAGGACCATGCCGCGGCGAGCACCGACCTGGCACGTTGTGCCGTGGCCGGCGCGGCCGTCCAGCTGTGACGGTCACCCATCCCAAAACCTCCATTAGGTAAGCCTTGCCTAACCTACCGAAGATCGGGGTGTACGCCAACCATGCGGGGTGTGCCACGCCGCCTTTGTGACAGTGCGTTCGGGGCGTGATGGCGGCGACGGGGACGCCGCAACGCGCGCTTCCGAAGGGTTCCGGAGCGCCGAACCCGCCCGACCCGGACTCCACCGCATCGCGGGCCACCCCGCCGGGTGCCCCGTGTCGGCGACATCGTCGGCTCAGACCCGCGCCGGCCGTGTCCGGTGCGTGTGGCGCGGAGGCGGCGCCGACGCGCAACCCGGAACACGTGCCGCCGATCCCCCGAGGCACGCACCCGCCCCACCCGCCCTTTTTCCTCCTTCCTTCTTCCTTCTTCTTTGTTCGGTGCGGCGTGGGGTGTGCTGAGGGGAATGTCGGGCTCCCGACCACGACCGCACGAGTGTGGTGACCTGCGGAGATACCGTCAGGCGGCCCGTGGGGCGCGGACAGTTTCCGGAGGGGTCCGAAGCGGGGTTGTCGGCCCGGTTCAGGGCGGTGTTGTCGCATCGTGACCGCGGTCGGGCCTCGATGGTCGCCGGGCCGGTCGGGGCCGGCTGGTCCCGTGGCGGAGACGCGCGGCACCCCGCCGGAGGGGTGCCGCCGTAACCTGCGGAGGTTCGGTGATGGTGAACGTGGATGCGGGCGGCGGGGACCGGCTGGCGTTGGCGGTGGTCGTGCAGTACCGGATGGCAACGACCGAGCAGATGCATCTGCTCACCGCACCCGGGGTGCGGATCGAGCAGACCAGGCGCCGGCTGGCCAAGCTGCGCGCGGAGGGCCTGGTGGACCGCATCACCCTCCCGCAGGCCGGGCGCACGCGCGTGTGGTTCCCGACCGAGTACGGGGCACGGATCGCGGCTTCGTGGCCGGAGCTGCGCAACTGCGCACCGCGGCTGCGGCGCGGCAGCGATCCCACGGCCGTGCGGTTGGCGGCCGGACACGGGCTGACGGTCACCGAGACCGCCCTGGCCTTCGTCCAGGACGCCCGTCGCCGCGGCGACGTATGCATGCCGCTGGACTGGATCCCCGAGGTCCACCACCCGCTCGGCAACGGCGAAGCCGTCATCCCCGACGGCTTGTTCTACTACGAGAGGCGGTCGCAGAACCGGGACGGGGGCGACGGCTGGAGATTGCTGCGGGCGTTCGTCGAGGTCGACCGCGCCACCATGGGCCCCGAACGACTGTCGGCGAAGGTCGGCGCCTATGCGCGGCTCCACGCATACGTGCCCGTACCCGGCGGGCGCACACCGCCCCGACGCTACGGCGCGGAACAGCAGGAGGCGGCCTGGAAGCGGCGCTGTCCGCTGTTCCCGCGGCTGCTGTTCGTCCTCGACGGCACCGGCCCAGAGGCATCGAGCACCGTTTCCAGGCGCTCAACGCCACGGCCCGACAAGCGACCCCGCCCGGATTCCTGCGTGCGGTTCCGGTCCTGGTCGCGGCGCTGGCCGATCTGCTGGGGAACGGACCCTCGGCACCTGTGTGGCGCCCCATTCACGACCTCGGTCAGCGCCTGAGCTGGATGGCACCTCACCGCAAAGCCTGACTCCGCACCACCCCGCGCTCGGGGCCGGGCCACACCCCGACCACCCCGACAACGGGTACACGTACGGTGCGGCCGGCTCGGCCCCGACCACACTCCCGACCACGACTCTCCGAACCCCCGACCATCTGGGTTCTATCGGTCGTTGCAACACCTCAACCCAGAGGTGGCAATGGACAGTGCAGTTCGTACGACTCGAAAGCCCCAGGGCAACAGGCCGTT
>NZ_BMWD01000032.1:25948-85910 GCF_014651055.1 Streptomyces fructofermentans | reverse complement strand
CAGGGGGGACCCTGTGGGAGAGTAGGACGCCGCCGAACAAATTTTATATGGGAAAGCCCCCGCGCTTCGGTGCGGGGGCTTTTCTGCGTTTACGGTCCGGCTCTCTTTTTTGTTGTCTTCGTTTCTCTTTGCCCCTTTGCCCCTTCGTCCGCTCTGTTTTCAGAGACGGCCTGCTGCCTTGAGTGCCAAGTACGCGTCGGCCAGTGCAGGCGGGAGGGCTTCCGGGGTCGCGTCGACGACAGTGACTCCGTGACGTCGAAGCTGTTCTGCCGTGCGATGGCGTTCCGCCTGCGACTGTGCCGCCGCTGCGGCTTCGTACACCGCGTCCGTGGTTCCTCGTGCCGTCGACATGCGCGCGATGTGCGGGTCGGACACGGAGGCGACGACGACGGTGTGTCGTTTGGTGAGCCTGGAGAGGACGGGGAGTAGGCCTTCTTCGATCGGGGCCGCGTCGAGCGTGGTGAGCAGCACGATCAGGGAGTGGCGGGGGGCCGTCCGCATCGCGGTGGACACCAGGCCGCGGGCGTCCATCTCCAGGAGCTCGGGTTCGAGGTGTGCCATGGCGTTGACCAGGGAGGGAAGGACATCGCCCGCGGCTCGTCCCTGTACGAGGGCGCGTACCCGGCGGTCGTAGGCGAGCAGGTCCACGCGGTCGCCGGCGCGGGAGGCGAGTGCCGCCAGCAGGAGGGCGGCGTCCATGGAGGCGTCGAGACGCGGGATGTCACCCACACGGCCTGCGGAGGTGCGGCCGGTGTCGAGGACCAGCAGGATGTGGCGGTCGCGTTCGGGTCGCCAGGTGCGGACGGCGACCGCGGACTGGCGGGCGGTCGCGCGCCAGTCGATGGACCGGGTGTCGTCCCCGGGGACGTACTCGCGCAGGCTGTCGAACTCCGTTCCCTCACCGCGTGTCAGAACGCTGGTGCGGCCGTCGAGTTCGCGCAGGCGGGCCAGCTTCGACGGCAGGTGCTTGCGGCTGGTGAACGGCGGCAGGACGCGGACCGTCCATGGGACCTGGTGGCTGCCCTGACGGCTCAGCAGGCCGAGGGGCCCGTAAGAGCGGATGATGACGCGGTCCGCGACGCGGTCGCCGCGGCGGGTGGGGCGCAGACGGGTGGTGACTCGGCGGCGTTCGCCGGCGGGGACCGTCAACCGGTGCCGGGACGCGGCGACTTCCGTGCCGGGCTCCCAACTGCTCGGCGGCCAGGCGTCGCGGATGCGGGCGCGCAGGGGGCGTCGGGACGGGTTGGTGACGGTGAGTGTGACGTCGGCGGTCTCGCCGAGACGGGCCGTGGAGTCGCCGGAGCGGCTCAGGCCGAGGCGGCGTACCGGGGCTGCCAGGGCGAAGTCGCAGGCGCAGGCGAGGGCCAGAGGGGTGTTCACCGCGAGGATGCCCGTCCAGCTCGGCTCCCAGATGCCCACGGGGAGGGAGCCGAGCGCGGCCAGGAGTGCGGTGCGTCCGGTGAGGGCCATCAGCGCGGTACGGGGACGTGGGACAGGATCGCGTTGATGACGGAGTCCGCCGTCACGCCCTCCATCTCGGCCTCCGGGCGGAGTTGGACGCGGTGGCGGAGTGTGGGCAGGGCGAGTGCTTTCACGTCGTCAGGGATGACATAGTCGCGGCCGGTCAGCCAGGCCCAGGCGCGGGCTGTGGAGAGGAGGGCGGTCGCGCCGCGAGGGGAGACCCCGAGGGTGAGGGAGGGCGACTCGCGGGTGGCGCGGCAGATGTCCACCACGTAGGCGGTGATGTCGGGGGACACGGAGGTCTTGGCGACTGCCGTGCGGGCCGCTTCGAGGTCTTCGGGGTCGGCGACGGGGCGTACGCCCGCAGCGCGCAGGTCGCGCGGGTTGAAGCCTTCGGCATGGCGGGTCAGGACGCCGATCTCGTCCTGGCGCGAGGGGAGCGGGATCGTCAGTTTCAGCAGGAAGCGGTCCAGTTGGGCTTCCGGGAGGGGGTAGGTGCCCTCGTACTCGACCGGGTTCTGGGTCGCCGCGACCAGGAAGGGCTCAGGGAGCGGACGCGGGGTTCCGTCGACCGTGACCTGGCGTTCCTCCATGGCTTCGAGGAGCGCGGACTGGGTCTTGGGAGGGGTGCGGTTGATCTCGTCCGCGAGGAGGAGGTTCGTGAAGACCGGGCCGGGCTGGAAGGAGAACTCGGCGGTGCGGGCGTCGTAGACCAGGGAGCCCGTGATGTCGCCGGGCATCAGGTCGGGGGTGAACTGGACGCGCTTGGTGTCCAGTTCGAGTGCGGACGCGAGGGTCCGCACGAGCAGGGTCTTGGCGACGCCCGGGACTCCTTCGAGGAGGACGTGCCCGCGGCAGAGCAGGGCGACGACCAGCCCGGTCACGGCCGCGTCCTGGCCGACCACGGCTTTGGCGATCTCGGCGCGCAGGGCTTCCAGGGAGGCGCGGGCGCCGGCTGCGTCCCCGGTCCCCCCGGTGTACGCGGCGTTGTCAGTGGTCGGGTCCATCATGGACGGCGTACCTCACTTTCGAGGGCGTCGAGTTGGTCGGCGAGTGCGATGAGGGCTGCGTCGTCGTGCGGTGGCGGCCCGAAGAGGAGCGAGTGCAGGGGCTGTCCTTCCCGGTGGATCCGGGTGGACAGGGCGGGGAGCAGGGCCTCGGGCGCGTGTGCCTGAGTGGGGGAGACGCCGACGAGGGGGGCGAGGCGGATGCGGGTCGTGGAGCGCAGGGCCGAGGCGGCGCGGTCGCGTGCGCGGGCCTTGGAGTAGAGGCGGGCGCGTCCTTCGACGGTCTCGGAGGCGCGGATCGCGACAGGGAGCCGTTCGGGGACGAGCGGGCCGAGGCGGCGGGCACGCCAGAGGGCTGCCAGCAGCGCGGCGAAGAAGAGCTGCAGTGTGCCCCAGAGCCAGCCCGGGGGGATCAGGTCGACGAAGCTGCGGTCGCCCGTGTCGGTGGCCGAGTCGTCGGACAGCGAGGGGAGGTACCAGACCAGATGGGGGCGGGAGCCGAGGAGTTGGAGGGCGAGCGAGGCGTTGCCCCGCTTGTCGAGGTGGTCGTTGAGGAGGATGTCGGGGGCGCCGAGGACGACGGTGTCGCCCTTCCCCTCGGCCGCCGGGAGACGCAGCAGGGTGGGCAGGCCGTCGCTCGGGTAGCAGGAGTCCGCGTCGAGGGCTTCCGTGGTGTAGCGGACGCGGCCCGTGTCGGCGGTGCCTGCCCGTCGGGCGGCCGGGAGTTCGCAGTCCGGCGGAAGCGTGGTGTCGGACGCGGGCGCCGGGGCGGCCGTGACGCCGGGTGCGAGGGTCGCGACGGACGGGGTCGCGGGGGCGACCAGCACGGTGCGGCCGTCGGAGGTGCGGAGTGCGGACCGCAGTCGCGTCTGCTGGCGGTCGGTCAGGAGGTCGGGGCGTGCGACCAGGAGGGTCGTGTCCGGCCCTGCGGCGTCGGCCGCCTCGTCGAGGGTGGTGACGACGCGTGTGGACACGCCCTGGTCGGCGAGGAGTTCGGCGACGGCGCGGCTGCCGTACGGGTCGGCCGAGCGCGGATCGAGGTTGTCGTGGCGGTCGCCCGAGCGGACCACTGCCATGGCGACGGCCGCCGCGAGGAGGACCACGGCAGCGAGCAGTACACCGCGCGACCGGGCCCACAGCCGGCGGGCGGTGGGGGAGGTGGAGGTGGACGGCAGGGTGGTGGCCCCCGTGGTCACTCGGCGGCCCCTCGGTGGGCGGCGTGGGCCGTGTTGGCTGTGTTGGTTGTGTTGGTTGTGTTTCGGGTACTGCTCGCGAGGACCGGTCTGGTGCGTTCGAGGTCGCGGTCGAGGTCGGTCAGGCGTTGGTACGTTCCCCGGTCGGCGGTTCGCCCGCCGTACGTGATGTCGTCGAAGTCCCGTGCCGCGGTGCGCAGTCGGTCCGTGTGGGCGGGGAGGCTCCGGCCGGCCTCGGCCGCCGCCTCGTCGGCGGTGCGGCCGGGACGCGGGTCGAGCAGGGCGCGTTCCTCCAGGGAGCGGACGACGGCACGCATGCGTTCCTGGACGGCCTGGTTCCAGTGGCCCTGGGCCGCGTGTGCCTCGGCTGCGGCGCGGTGTTCGGCCGCTGTGCGCGGCCGGTCGTCGAAGAGCGCGGCCGCCGACACCGGACTGAGGCGCGGGGTGCCGAGCCGCCACCACAGGGCACCGATGAGGGCCGCGGCAGCCAGGACGACGACGAGCAGGCCGAGCATGCCGCCCGGTGTCGCCGCCGAGGCGGCGCCGAAGAGTCCGTCCAGCCACTCCCAGAAGGCGTCGAGGGCCCGCCGGAACAGGCCGGGGTCGTTCTCGTGGTACATCCGCTCGGACAGCTCGCGCCGGGCCGCTTCCCGTGCGGGGTCGCGCGGGATCGACACCGGTGGTTCGCCGTCGGCGCGCGGCAGCGAGCGCAGCACTGTGCCGTCGGTGTGCGGCAGCGTGCGTATCGCTGTGAGAACTCCCCCGGCCGGACCCACTCCGTCAGCTCCCCGGGGTCGGGCCCGGGACGCCGGTGCCGTAGCCCTGGACACCGGCCGCGCGGGCCAGGTCGAGGTCGAGGGCCTCGCGGCGGATGCGCTGGTCGATGTAGAGGAGCACGGTGACGCCCGCGGTGATCGGGAACGTGAGCATCGCGCCGATCACCGATCCGATGCCGCTGACCACGAGGAACGTCCAGCCGAGGTCGCCGGCGCCGGCGTCGAGGAAGCTCGACATCCCGTTGCCGCTCACCGCGGAGGCGAGGACGGCGAACGGGATCACGATGATCGACGCGACGATGTTCGCGATGATCGTCGCGAGCAGCTGGATGCCGAAGACCCGCCACCAGGAGCCGCGCACCAGCTTGGTGGAGCGGGTGAGCGACTTGAGGATGCCCTGCTTCTCCAGCATCAGGGCGGGGGAGGCCAGCGAGAAGCGGATCATGAGCCACAGCGCGACGAGGCCGCCGGCCAGACCGCCGAGGGCCGCGAGCGCGACGGCTCCGTCGCCGCCGCCCGCGAGGCCCAGCAGGATGCCCGGCAGGATGCCCACGACGACGGCCGCGGAGGCGATGAGCGGGAGCAGCAGGGTGAGGCCGAGCAGCTTGAGGAGCTGCGGTCGGGCGTCGCTCCAGGCTTCCGCGGTGGTGACCGACTTGCCGAGTACGGCGCGGCTGGTCACGGTCGTGAGCAGGGCGGTGGCGACGATCGTGCCGAGCAGGGTGATCAGCAGCACGGCGCCGGAGCCGATCACGGTGTCCCCGAGTGCGCGGGTCAGCTCGTCGACGGTGGCGTCGGGGTCGTTGAGGGTGTCCGCGGTCGTGCTGTTGTCGAGGACGAGGCCCTGGAGCAGGATCACGGCGATCTGAGTGACGACGGCGACGGTCAGCGAGATGCCGAGGACCGTGCGCCAGTAGGTCCGCATCGTCGAGACGGCGCCGTCGAGGATCTCGCCGACACCGAGCGGGCGCAGCGGGATCACTCCGGGCTTGGCCGCGGGCGGGGGACCGCCCCAGCCGCCGCCCCAGCCGGGGTGCCCACCGGGGCCGGGACCGTAGCCGTATCCGCCGGGGCCGCCGTACTGGCCGGGCCCGGGACCGTATCCACCGGGTCCGGGACCGTAGCCGCCCGGGCCGCCGTAGCCGCCGGGGCCGGTGGGCGGCTGTCCTCCCCAGCCGGGGCCGGGCGGAGGCGGTGGTGGGGCCTGGGGCGGGGCGCCCTGGGGTCCGCCGGGGGCGGGCCACTGGGCCGGCGGAGGCTGCTCCTTGGACCACTTCGGGCCTGGGCCGGACGGAGGTGTGCCGGTCTGACCCGGCTGGTCCGCGGGTTGGGAGGGGCCGGAGGCCGGCGGCTCCTGTCCGTTCTGCCCGTCGGAGGGGGCAGATCCGGGCGCTGCCCAGCCCGGAGTGTCGTTCATCGTTGCTCCTTCACGGTGCCCGCGCGCGGTCGCGGGGGCAGGTTGGCTGCCATCGTGCCACGGTGTGCCGCGGAAGTGACCGGCTGCCGTATGGGCTGCACACCTTCAATTGTCCGCCCGGTACGGGGCAGACTGGATGGATGGCTGATCAGTACGCGACATCCCGCGAGGACAACCGGCCCACCGAGATACCCGCGCTCCGCTGGGACGAGCCGCCTGAGGGTCCCGTACTGGTCCTCCTCGACCAGACGCGGCTGCCCGCGGAGGAGGTCGAGCTGGTCTGCACGGACGCGGCCGCCCTGGTGGAGGCGATCCGGACGCTCGCCGTGCGCGGGGCGCCGCTCCTCGGCGTCGCGGGGGCGTACGGGGTGGCGCTCGCCGCCGCGCGGGGCTTCGGCGTGGACGAGGCCGCCGCCGCGCTCGCGAGCGCGCGCCCGACGGCGGTGAACCTCGCGTACGGGGTGCGCAGGGCACAAGCCGCGCATCGGGCCGTGCTGGTGGCCGGGGGTGACCACAAGCAGGCGGCCGAGGCCGCGCTCGCGGCCGCGCGGGCGCTGCACCGGGAGGACGCCGAGGCCAGCGCCCGCATGGCCGTCAACGGTCTGGCGCTGCTGGACGAGCTGCTCCCCGGGGGCAATCACCGCATCCTGACCCACTGCAACACCGGGGCGCTGGTGTCGGCGGGGGAGGGTACGGCGTTCGCGGTGGCGCTCGCGGCGCATCGCGCGGGCCGGCTGCGCAGGCTGTGGGTGGACGAAACGCGGCCGTTGCTGCAGGGTGCTCGCCTGACGGCCTACGAGGCGGCGCGCAACGCGATGGCGTACACGCTGCTCACGGACAACGCGGCGGGGTCGCTGTTCTCGGCGGGGGAGGTGGACGCGGTCCTCATCGGGGCGGACCGCATCGCGGCCGACGGTTCGGTGGCCAACAAGGTGGGGAGCTATCCGCTCGCGGTGCTGGCCAGGTACCACCACGTGCCGTTCATCGTGGTGGCGCCGCTGACTACGGTGGACCCGGACACCCCGAACGGAGCATCGATCGAGGTCGAACAGAGGGCCGGTCACGAAGTGACGGAGATCACAGCTCCTCAGGTGTCCGTGGCCGGATTCGAAGCGGGGGGCGGGATACCGGTGGCGCCCCTCGGGACGCAGGCGTACAACCCCGCATTCGATGTGACACCACCGGAGTTGGTCACTGCGATCGTCACCGAGGAGGGCGTTGTGTCGCCCGTGACGGCAGAGGCGCTCGCAGAGCTGTGTGACAGGTCACGACAGATAACGATTTAGTTAATGGGATGATGTCGTTTATGAAGGGACGAGTCCTTGTCGTCGATGACGACACCGCACTGGCCGAGATGCTCGGCATTGTGTTGCGTGGTGAAGGTTTTGAGCCGTCTTTCGTAGCCGACGGCGACAAGGCGCTGGCCGCTTTCCGTGAGAGCAAGCCCGACCTGGTGCTCCTGGACCTGATGCTTCCCGGCCGGGACGGCATCGAGGTGTGCCGCCTGATCAGGGCGGAGTCCGGGGTACCGATCGTGATGCTCACCGCGAAGAGCGACACCGTCGACGTCGTGGTCGGCCTCGAATCGGGTGCCGACGACTACATCGTGAAGCCGTTCAAGCCGAAGGAACTGGTGGCCCGGATCCGGGCGCGGCTGCGGAGGTCGGAGGAACCGGCACCCGAGCAGCTCGCCATCGGCGATCTGGTCATCGACGTGGCCGGTCACTCCGTGAAGCGGGACGGCGCGTCCATCGCGCTGACCCCGCTGGAGTTCGACCTGCTGGTGGCGCTGGCGCGCAAGCCGTGGCAGGTGTTCACGCGTGAGGTGCTCCTCGAGCAGGTCTGGGGCTACCGGCACGCGGCGGACACCCGGCTGGTGAACGTCCACGTCCAGCGACTGCGCTCCAAGGTCGAGAAGGACCCTGAGCGTCCGGAGATCGTCGTGACGGTCCGAGGTGTCGGCTACAAGGCCGGACCGAGCTGATATGCCCCGGGACAGTGCCGCTTCGGCACCCGGCGATCCGGGAGTCCGTTCGGAGCGGCCTGTCGGCCGGAGGATGACGGGTTCCCGCCGGCGACGGTTCACCGCGGGAGGGCTGCTCCAGGGCGGAGTCCAGGGCAGCCCGGTGCTGCGGCTGCTCATGCGCTGGGTGCGACGCCCGTTGCTGCCCGTGATGCGCCTGTGGCGGCGCAACATCCAGCTCAAGGTCGTCGTCACGACGCTCCTGATGTCGCTGGGTGTCGTCCTGCTGCTGGGCTTCGTCGTCATCGGGCAGGTGCGCAACGGCCTGCTGGACGCGAAGGTGAGCGTGTCGCAGAGCCAGGCCATGGGCGGCTTCGCGGTCGCCAAGAAGGAGGCCGACGACGCGGCCGGAGCGGCGGGCGACGACAATTCGAGCCGCGACGACAAGGTGCGCAACGTCAGCGGTTGGATGAGTTCCCTCGTCGTGTCGCTCTCCAGCGGTGGCCAGGGCGCCTTCAGCGTCGTCACGCTCAGCACCACCTCGGCCGACAACGACAGCAGGGGTCTCGGCCCCCGCGCGTCGGGCGACGTCAACCCGAGCCTCAGCGTGCCCGAGGACCTGCGCGAGCGGGTCGACGACGGCACGGGAGCCGTCCAGAACTACACGCGCATCGTCTACCTCAGCGGCCAGGACTCCCAACCTGCGCTGATCATCGGTACGCAGCTCAACGACCCCAACAACGACCCGTACCAGCTCTACTACCTCTTCCCGCTCACGCAGGAGGAGAAGTCCCTGAGCCTGGTCAAGGGCACGCTCGCCACGGCCGGACTCTTCGTCGTGGTGCTGCTCGGCGCCATCGCCTGGCTCGTGGTGCGCCAGGTCGTCACACCGGTGCGGATGGCCGCGGGCATCGCCGAGCGGCTGTCCGCCGGGCGTCTCCAGGAACGTATGAAGGTCACCGGCGAGGACGACATCGCACGGTTGGGCGAGGCGTTCAACAAGATGGCGCAGAACCTCCAGCTGAAGATCCAGCAGCTTGAGGACCTGTCGAGGATGCAGCGGCGGTTCGTGTCCGACGTGTCGCACGAACTGCGTACGCCTCTCACCACCGTCAGGATGGCCGCCGACGTCATCCACGACGCGCGCGTGGACTTCGACCCGGTGACCGCGCGGTCGGCCGAACTGCTCGCCGACCAGCTCGACCGGTTCGAGACGCTCCTCGCGGACCTGCTGGAGATCAGCCGGTTCGACGCGGGAGCGGCGGCCCTGGAGGCCGAGCCGATAGACCTGCGCGAGGTCGTACGCAGAGTGGTCAGCGGCGCCGAACCGCTCGCCGAGCGCAAGGGCACGCACATACGCGTCGTCGGGGACCAGCAGCCAGTGGTCGCCGAGGCGGACGCCCGGCGTGTGGAGCGGGTGCTGCGCAACCTCGTGGTCAACGCCGTCGAGCACGGCGAGGGCAAGGACGTCGTGGTCAAGCTCGCCGCGGCGGGCGGCGCCGTCGCGATCGGCGTGCGGGACTACGGCGTGGGACTCAAGCCCGGAGAGGCGACCCGGGTGTTCAGCCGCTTCTGGCGGGCCGACCCGGCACGCGCCCGTACGACCGGCGGTACGGGCCTCGGCCTGTCCATCGCCCTGGAGGACGCGCGGCTGCACGGTGGCTGGCTCCAGGCCTGGGGCGAGCCCGGTGGCGGCTCCCAGTTCCGGCTGACGCTGCCGCGTACGGCGGACGAGCCGCTGCGGGGCTCGCCGATTCCGCTGGAACCCAAGGACTCGCGGCGCAACCGCGGACTGAACGACGCGGGCCTGCCGCTCGGCGGCACGCAGAAACTGGCCACGGTTCCGGTCCAGCCGACCGGCGAGCGCTCCGTGCCGCCGATGTCGGCGCGCGCGTCCCACACGCCCCCCGTCGCGGGAGCCGTCGACCCGGCGGCACTGCCGGGCAACGGCGCGCGCGTCGTACCGCGGCCCTCGGCGGGTACGCGTGGCACGCCCGCGCCACCCGCCGACGCGCGGCCGGGTGAGCACGGCCCGGAAGCCGCGGAAGCCGCGGCGGAGCTGGACCAGGTGAAGCATGGGGAGGGAACTCGTGGGCGCTGACCGTGAGCGCCGAGGCCGCCGGCGTCCGGTTCACGCAGGGGTGTACGCCTGCTGCGGAGTCGTACTGATGACCGGGTGCGCCTCGATGCCGGACAACGGGGGCCTGCGCGACGTCGAGTCGTCCCAGCGGCCCGAGGCGCAGGTCCGGGTGTTCGCCATGCCGCCGCGCGAGAACGCCCAGCCCGAGGAGATCGTGCAGGGCTTCCTTGAGGCGCTGACCAGCGACGACCAGGGGTTCGAGACCGCGCGCAAGTACCTGACCGAAGAGGCGTCGGCCAAGTGGCGGCCGAACCAGTCGACGACGGTGCTCGCCGACGGCCCGAACACCGTGGCCGAGCACAGCAACAGCCGGGAGGCCACCGGCGACTACGCGTACGCGCTGACCGGCGCCCGGGTCGCCCGGGTGGACTCCCAGTTCGCCTACGAGCCCGCCGCGGGGAGGTACGACGAGAGCGTGCACCTCACGGAGTCCAGGAAGAAGGACGGCACCAAGCAGTGGCGCATCGACGCGCTGCCGCAGGGCCTCGTGATGGGCCTGTCCGACTTCCAGCGCAACTACGAGTCCGTCAACAAGTACTACTTCGCCTCGAACGCGGAGGACGGGCCCGACGGGCAGCTCGGGGCGGTCGCCGACCCCGTCTACGTGCGCGAGCAGGTGGACCCGATGACCCAGATGGTCACGTCGCTGCTCAAGGGCCCGACGAGCTGGCTCAAGCCGGTGGTCAGGTCGAGCTTCCCCACCGGTACGGCGCTCAAGAAGAACGCCGAGCTCGCCCCCGACGAGCAGAACCGGCTGACCGTGCCGCTGAACGCCAAGGCCGACCGGGTCGGGCAGTCCGTGTGCACGGAGATGGCTGCCCAGATCCTCTTCACCCTCCAGGACCTCACGCCCACGGGCATCGACGAGGTGGAGATCCAGCGCTCGGACGGCACGCAGTCCTGTGTGCTGACCGACAAGAGGGCCGAGATCTACGTCGCGCACGGGCCGGCGAAGCGGGCCGAGTACGAGTACTTCATCGACGGTGAGAAGCGGCTGGTGCGGATACCGGCGGCGGGCAGCGAACAGGACCCCGAACCGGTTCCCGGCGCGCTCGGCAAGGGTGACAAGGCCCTGCGGTCCGCGGCGGTCTCACGTGACGAGGACACCGCGGCCGGGGTGTCGCTCGACGGGCGCTCCCTCTTCGTGGGGTCGCTGGCGTCGGGCGGTTCGCTCGGCGAGGCCGTCGTGCGCAGCAAGGCCACCTCGGAGGACGACGGGCTCTCGACACCCAGCTGGGACGCGAGCGGCGGCCTGTGGGTGGCCGACCGCGACCCGAAGGACTCCCGGCTGCTCCTGCTGGCGAAGGGCGCGGAGGAGCCGACGGCCGTCAAGACGCCCGTCGGGCTCGAAGGGCGGATCGAGGCGGTGCGCGTGGCCGCGGACGGCGTGCGGATCGCGCTGATCGTTCGGGAAGGTGACAGCACGACCCTGCTCATCGGGCGGATCGAGCGGCAGGACGGACCGGGCGGCCGGGAAACCGTCGCGATCCACGAACTGCGGTCCGTGGCGCCGCGGCTGGAGGAGGTCACGGCCATGTCCTGGGCCGGCGACAGCCGCCTGGTCGTGGTCGGGCGCGAGGCCGGCGGGGTGCAGCAGATCCGGTACGTGCAGGTCGACGGCTCCACGCCGGTCGGGTCCGCGCCCTCCGCGCTCACCGGCGTGAAGGAGATCGCGGCGTCCGAGGACGAGCGGCTGCCCCTGGTGGCGCACTCGGAGGACGGGATCGTGCGGCTCTCCTCCGGGGAGCAGTGGCAGACCGTGGTGAAGACGGGGATGGCGCCGGTCTATCCGGGGTGACGACCGGCCTCGCGTGCCGGTCCTCCGGCGTCCTGCCTTTCGGCGGGGCGCCGGTTCTCTGTTTCCGCGGCGCCCGACGCCGGATTCGGGACGGTCGGTGTCGGGGTCGTCGTCCGACGCGCGGCGCTTGTTGCGAGGGGCGGTGCGCCCGGCGCGGGGCGCGGGGCGGGGCGGTGCGCCGAGGTGGCGCGCGGGGCACGAGGCGGGGTGCGGGGCACGGGGCGGGGCGCGGGGTGCGGGGCCGGGTGCGGGGCACCGGGCGCAAGGTGGGCGGAATCAGGGGCTCGGGGCTCGGGAAATCGAGGCCCTGCTCGCGTGCTGCGCTCGTGCTGCTCCCGTGCTGCTCCCGTGCTGCGCTCGTGTGGGTGACCGCCCTCGACCGTTGCGGGGAGTTGTCCACAGGCGGTTGTCCACAGGGGTGGCCGGGTCGGCCGGGCGTTGGCACAGTGGTGGCCATGCGGGGGTGGTGGCAGGACCTCACGGACCTGGTGCTGCCGGCCGAGTGCGGAGGCTGCGGTGGGCCTCGCACGGCGCTCTGCCCGGAGTGCCGTGCCGCCCTGACGGGGGCCGTACCGAGCCGGGTGCGACCGGAGCCGGAGCCGCCGGGGCTGCCTGTGGTGCACGCCGCGGCGCGGTACGAGAACGAGGTGCGGGCGATGTTGCTCGCCCACAAGGAACGGGGGGCGCTGATACTCGCGGGGCCGCTGGGAGCGGCTCTGGCGGTGGCTGTGAGAGCCGGAGCCGAAAGGGCGGGTGCTGTCCGGACAGCACCCGCTGGGACTGAGGCAGGAGCAGGAGCAGGAGCAGGAGCAGGGACAGGGGCCGCGCGGGGCGGGCGTGCGCCCGAGGACGGAGTCCTTCCGTGCGGGGGAGCCGGCGGCTTCGGCGGTCCGCTGGCGCTGGTGCCGGTGCCCTCCACGCGCAGGGCGGTCCGAGCGCGGGGACACGACCCGGCACGTCGGATCGCGCTGGCTGCGGCGGGCGAGCTGCGGCGAACCGGTACGCCGGCCCGGGTGCTCGCCGTCCTGCGCCAGCGGCGGACCGTGGCCGACCAGTCGGGGCTCGACTCCCGGCAGCGGCTGGACAACCTCGCCGGCGCCCTGGAGGTGGCCCCGGGCGGTATGCGCCTGCTGGCGGAGGGCGGCCGGGTCGTGCTCGTCGACGACCTGATGACCACGGGCGCCTCCCTCGCCGAGGCGGCCCGGGCCGTGGGAGCCGCGCTCCGGCAGCGGAACCACCCGTACGGCCGGACGGCCGCCGAGGAAGCGTGGGAAGCGGGAGGAAGGGGGCGCGCGGGGACTCGCGTGCCACTGACAGGTGTAGGACGCCCGGAACCGGTGAGGGAATTGGGCGGCAGGGACGTTGAGGGAGACACGATCGGCGCGGCAGTGGTCGCGTCGTCTCCAGCATCTTTCGAAAATAAACCGGAACTGACAGAGGAGTTGCGTCGTTGCAGGTAGTGACTGGTCCAATTCGCTTGAATGGAGGTACGTCTCGGTAGAGGGTGACGACATCCGTCCAGGCGAGATATGTTCGGTTGTGAGGGAATGGCGAACGCCGGACCTTGCATCTCCGAATGCCGTCCCTCGTGTTTTCCGCAATCACCCGCGACGGTGGGGTGGAGATCTTGCCCGCGGGGGAGGAGGAGGTGGAAGTCACCAAGTCCGAGGCCTCGGGACGTACCGGGGCCTGGTGCAAAAGGGAGATGCTCCGCCGTTGATGCGGAGTGATCCGGGAACGGAGTTCTGCGTGGACATCGTCGTCAAGGGCCGCAAGACCGAGGTGCCCGAGCGGTTCCGCAAGCACGTGGCCGAGAAGCTGAAGCTGGAGAAGATCCAGAAGCTCGATGGCAAGGTGATCAGCCTCGACGTCGAGGTGTCCAAGGAGCCGAACCCCCGGCAGGCCGACCGCTCCGACAGGGTGGAGATCACGCTCCGCTCGCGCGGTCCGGTGATTCGGGCGGAGGCGGCGGCAAGCGACGCGTACGCGGCGCTGGACCTGGCGACCGACAAGCTCGAGGCCCGGCTGCGGAAGCAGCACGACAAGCGGCACACCCGCAGGGGAGCCCGCAGGATCTCGGCGGCCGAGGTCGCCGACCACGTTCCGGGCGCGGCGACGCTGAACGGGAACGGTGACGTCGTCCACGACGAAGAGCCCGACGCGGTGCCGACCAAGATGGTCGGGTCGCTCGAGGTGAAGGGCGACGGCCCCCTCGTCGTGCGCGAGAAGACACATGTCGCGTCCCCGATGACGCTCGACCAGGCGCTCTACGAGATGGAGCTGGTCGGGCACGACTTCTATCTGTTCGTCGACTCCGAGACCAAGGAGCCGAGTGTCGTCTACCGGCGGCACGCATACGACTACGGCGTCATCCACCTCAACACGGACCCGATGGTGGCCCAGGGGCAGAGCACCCCGGTGAGTGGTGCACTGGGCGGCTGACCTCGCCCTGTGAGCGCTGGACCGGTGCCCCTGGAGCGTGCGCGCGCCCCCAGGGGCACCGGTGTGCGACCCCTTCGTGCCCTGCTCTGTCGTCCCGTTGTCGTCCGGGCATGAAATCATGGCTCTACCCGCCTCAACCGGGGCGCCGTTGCCTTGGGTTGGCGATGGCACAGGAACACAGGCCACGGCCTTCAGGGGGAGGACCCATGGCGGACAGCTTCGGACCGATGCGTGACGAAGATGCCGACGACGGCGTCGTCGGCATGGGCCCGGACGGGGCCTCCTCACGCAAGGAGCCCATCAGGGTCCTCGTCGTGGACGACCACGCCCTTTTCCGTCGCGGCCTGGAGATCGTGCTGGCCGCAGAGGAGGACATCCAGGTCGTCGGCGAGGCGGGCGACGGCGCCGAGGCGGTCGACAAGGCCGCGGACCTGCTGCCCGACATCGTGCTGATGGACGTGCGGATGCCCAAGCGGGGCGGGATCGAGGCGTGCACCTCCATCAAGGAGGTCGCCCCCAGCGCGAAGATCATCATGTTGACGATCAGCGACGAGGAGGCGGACCTCTACGACGCGATCAAGGCGGGGGCCACCGGTTATCTCCTCAAGGAGATCTCCACGGACGAGGTGGCCACGGCCATTCGTGCAGTGGCCGACGGCCAGTCGCAGATCAGCCCGTCGATGGCGTCGAAACTGCTCACCGAGTTCAAGTCGATGATCCAGCGGACGGACGAGCGGCGGCTGGTGCCGGCGCCGCGGCTCACGGAACGCGAGCTGGAGGTTCTCAAGCTCGTCGCCACCGGAATGAACAACCGGGACATCGCCAAGGAACTGTTCATCTCCGAGAACACCGTGAAGAACCACGTGCGCAACATTCTGGAGAAGCTGCAACTGCATTCCAGGATGGAAGCCGTGGTCTACGCCATGCGGGAGAAGATCCTCGAAATCCGGTGACCTCCGCGGGATGCGCGCCGGTGGCCTTCCGCCCGACGCCCTTCGGCGCCGCAGGCGTCAGACGTCACGCATCAGGTCAGGTGTCGGGCACCAGGCGTCCCGCGTCCGCGGGCGGGGTGTGTCGGGGCGTGGGTCGTCGGGGCGTGGGTCGTCGGGCCGGACTCGCTGGGGGCGTCAGGCCAGGCTCCGGGCCAGCTCGGCCGCCAGCGGCGCGCGCAGGTCCGGGGCGTCCACGCGCTCCACGCGGACGTTCGTGCAGCCGACCCAGCTCGCCGCCTCCAGGAGGGCCTGGGCCACCGCTGGGACCGCCTTGGGGCCGTCCAGCGTGACCTGCTTGGCGACCAGCGTGGCGCCGTCGCGGGCGGGGTCCACCCGGCCCACCAGGCGGCCGCCGGCGAGGACCGGCATGGCGAAGTAGCCGTACACCCGCTTCGGCTTGGGGACGTAGGCCTCCAGGCGGTGGGTGAATCCGAAGATCCGCTCCGTGCGCGCACGCTCCCAGATCAGGGAGTCGAACGGCGACAGCAGCGTGGTGCGGTGCCGGCCGCGCGCGGGTGTCTCCAGCGCCGCGGGGTCGGCCCAAGCGGGCTTCCCCCAGCCCGCCACCGTGACCGGGACCAGACCCGAGTCCGCGATCACCGCGTCGACCTGCTCGCCCTTGAGCCGGTGGTAGTCGGCGATGTCCGCGCGCGTGCCGACGCCCAGGGAGCGGCCGGCGAGCCGCACGAGGCGGCGCAGGCACTCCTGGTCGTCCAGTTCGTCGTGCAGCAGCGCGTCCGGGATCGCCCGCTCCGCCAGGTCGTAGACCCGCTTCCAGCCGCGGCGCTCGGTGCACACCACCTCGCCGTACATCAGGGCGCGTTCGACGGCGACCTTCGTGCCCGACCAGTCCCACCACTCGCTGGTCTTCTTCGCGCCGCCCAGGTCGGTGGCCGTCAGCGGGCCCTCGGTCCTCAACTGCTTGACGACCTGCTCGTAGGTGCCTGCGGGCAGGTCGTGGTTCCAGTGCGGGCGCGCGCGGTAGGCGCGGCGGCGGAACGCGAAGTGCGGCCACTCCTCGACCGGGAGGATGCACGCGGCGTGCGACCAGTACTCGAACGCGTGGGGGCTGCCCGGACCCCCGTCCGCGGACGGGGTCGCGGTCCAGTACGCGTCGTCGACCGTCCTGCGGCCGACGGCGCCGAGGCGCGCGTACGGGATGAGTTCGTGTGAGCGGGCCAGCACCGAGATGGTGTCGAGCTGCACCGCGCCCAGGTGCCGCAGCACGCCCCGGACCCCGCCGCTGCGGTCCGGCGCGCCCAGGAACCCCTGCGCGCGCAGGGCGATCCGGCGGGCCTCGTCGGCGGAGAGTTCGGCGGTCGGGCGCGGCAGACTCGTCATGGTCCGCACGATAGACGCCCGCACTGACACCGGCGCGGGACCCGCGGGAATCCCCCGGTGCGTGCCGAACGCCGCGGACCAGGGGCTCAGTCCCGGTGACGGGCCGGCAGATAGGGCGCCGCCGACGGCAGTCCGAGGTCCGAGGGCAGCAGCGACCCGACCCAGCAGTCGCGGCGCACGCCCTTGTTGTTGATGGCGGAGCGCAGCGTGCCCTCGATGGTGAACCCGGTGCGTTCGGCGACCGCGCGGGAGCCCGCGTTGCCCACCTCGGCCCGCCACTCGACGCGGTCGATCGCCAGCCGGGTGAACGCCCAGCGGGAGGCGGTCAGGACGGCCTCGGAGATGTAGCCGTTGCCCCGGTGCTCCTTCGTCGTCCAGAAGCCGATCTCGCCGACCCCGAGGGAGCGCATTGTGATGCCGAGCATCCCGGCGAGCTCGCCGCCGAACGGCAGGAAGACACCGAACGTGAACATCGAGCCGTCCGCCCAGCCGTCGGGCACCATCTGCTCGGTGAAGCCCGCCGCGTGCTCGCGCAGGTACGGGGAGGGGATCGTGGTCCAGCGCTGGATGTCGGGATCCTGGGCGGCGTCGTACACGGCGTCGGTGTCGTGCGCTCCCACCGTGCGCAGCAGGAGTCGTGCGGAGGTCAGCGTGACGGGGTCCATCCGCCGATTCTGCTCGGGCGCGCCTGGGGAAGCCATCACTTTTGCCCTGCGTGACCCGACGGTCACCTTTCGTGGTGGCCGTGCGGCACCTTCCGCCACCCGTGTCCGTTGTCCAGGTGGCTGTGCCCTGCAGGCCTCCCGGCGCGGCGGGGTCCTCGCTTACGATGGCCGTTGCTGAAGCTGTCTTTTCAAACCGACCGTCCCAGGCCCGACCGGCAAGGAGACAAACCCCCGTGTCCGTCCTCTCGAAGATCATGCGTGCAGGCGAAGGCAAGATCCTGCGCAAGCTGCACCGCATCGCGGACCAGGTCAACTCCATCGAAGAGGACTTCGTCGACCTCTCCGACGCCGAGCTGCGAGCCCTGACCGATGAGTACAAGCAGCGGTACGCCGACGGCGAGAGCCTCGACGACCTGCTGCCCGAGGCGTTCGCCACCGTCCGCGAGGCCGCCAAGCGCGTCCTCGGCCAGCGTCACTACGACGTGCAGATCATGGGTGGCGCCGCACTCCACCTCGGCTACGTGGCCGAGATGAAGACCGGTGAGGGCAAGACCCTGGTCGGCACGCTGCCCGCTTATCTGAACGCCCTCTCGGGTGCCGGCGTCCACCTCATCACGGTGAACGACTACCTGGCCGAGCGCGACTCCGAGATGATGGGCCGCGTCCACAAGTTCCTGGGCCTCGAAGTCGGCTGCATCCTGGCCAACATGACGCCGGCCCAGCGTCGCGAGCAGTACGCCTGCGACATCACGTACGGCACGAACAACGAGTTCGGCTTCGACTACCTGCGCGACAACATGGCGTGGTCGCAGGACGAACTGGTGCAGCGCGGCCACAACTTCGCGGTCGTCGACGAGGTCGACTCGATCCTCGTGGACGAGGCGCGCACGCCGCTGATCATCTCCGGCCCCGCCGACCAGGCCACCAAGTGGTACGGCGACTTCGCCAAGCTCGTCACGCGCCTGAAGAAGGGCGAGGCGGGCAACACCCTCAAGGGCATCGAGGAGACCGGCGACTACGAGGTCGACGAGAAGAAGCGCACGGTCGCGATCCACGAGCCCGGTGTCGCCAAGGTCGAGGACTGGCTGGGCATCGACAACCTCTACGAGTCGGTGAACACGCCTCTGGTGGGCTACCTGAACAACGCCATCAAGGCCAAGGAGCTCTTCAAGAAGGACAAGGACTACGTCGTCATCGACGGCGAGGTCATGATCGTCGACGAGCACACCGGCCGTATCCTCGCCGGCCGCCGCTACAACGAGGGCATGCACCAGGCGATCGAGGCGAAGGAAGGGGTGGACATCAAGGACGAGAACCAGACGCTCGCGACGATCACCCTGCAGAACTTCTTCCGCCTCTACAAGCGCCACGACCACCAGGGCAAGGAAGTGCCGGGCCTCTCCGGCATGACCGGTACGGCGATGACCGAGGCCGCCGAGTTCCACCAGATCTACAAGCTCGGCGTCGTCCCGATCCCGACCAACCGCCCGATGGTGCGCAAGGACCAGTCCGACCTGATCTACCGCACCGAGGTCGCGAAGTTCGAGGCGGTCGTCGACGACATCGTCGAGAAGCACGAGAAGGGCCAGCCGATCCTGGTCGGCACCACCTCGGTCGAGAAGTCCGAGTACCTCTCGCAGCAGCTCAGCAAGCGCGGCGTCCAGCACGAGGTGCTGAACGCGAAGCAGCACGACCGCGAGGCGACGATCGTCGCGCAGGCCGGCCGCAGGGGCGCCGTCACGGTCGCCACGAACATGGCCGGCCGCGGTACGGACATCAAGCTCGGCGGCAACCCCGACGACCTCGCCGAGGCGGAGCTGCGCCAGCGCGGCCTCGACCCCGAGGAGCACATCGAGGAGTGGGCGGCCGCGCTGCCCGCCGCCCTGGAGCGTGCCGAGAAGGCCGTCCAGGCGGAGTTCGAGGAGGTCAAGGACCTCGGCGGGCTCTACGTCCTCGGCACCGAGCGCCACGAGTCCCGGCGCATCGACAACCAGCTGCGCGGTCGTTCCGGCCGTCAGGGCGACCCCGGCGAGTCCCGCTTCTACCTCTCCCTGGGCGACGACCTGATGCGGCTGTTCAAGGCCCAGATGGTCGAGCGCGTCATGTCGATGGCGAACGTCCCGGACGACGTGCCGATCGAGAACAAGATGGTCACCCGTGCCATCGCCTCCGCCCAGTCGCAGGTCGAGACGCAGAACTTCGAGACCCGCAAGAACGTCCTCAAGTACGACGAGGTCCTCAACCGGCAGCGCGAGGTCATCTACGGCGAGCGCCGGCGCGTCCTGGAGGGCGAGGACCTGCAGGAGCAGATCCAGCACTTCACGGACGACACGATCGACGCGTACATCGACGCGGAGACCGCCGAGGGCTTCGCCGAGGAGTGGGACCTGGACCGGCTGTGGGGCGCCTTCAAGCAGCTCTACCCGGTGAAGGTCACGGTCGAGGAGCTGGAGGAGGCGGCGGGCGACCGTGCGGGCCTCACCGCCGAGTTCGTCTCCGAGTCCATCAAGGACGACATCCACGAGCAGTACGCGGCCCGCGAGGCGCAGCTCGGCTCCGAGATCATGCGTGAGCTGGAGCGCCGGGTCGTGCTGTCGGTCCTCGACCGCAAGTGGCGCGAGCACCTCTACGAGATGGACTACCTCCAGGAGGGCATCGGCCTGCGCGCGATGGCCCAGAAGGACCCGCTGGTCGAGTACCAGCGCGAGGGCTTCGACATGTTCACCGCCATGATGGACGGCATCAAGGAGGAGTCCGTCGGCTACCTGTTCAACCTGGAGGTCCAGGTCGAGCAGCAGGTCGAGGAGGTCCCCGTGGAGGACTCCAGGCCGTCGCTCGCCAAGCAGGACGCCGTTCCCGCCGGCGCGCCGCGGCCGGAGATCCGTGCCAAGGGCCTCGACGCTCCGCAGCGTCCGGACCGGCTGCACTTCTCCGCTCCGACCGTCGACGGCGAGGGCGGCATCGTCGAGGGCGACTTCGCCAACGACGACGAGCCCGTGCGCTCCGAGTCCGACGGCCTCACGCGCGCCGAGCGCCGCAAGCAGCAGAAGGGCGGCCGTCGCCGCAAGAAGTGACGGCTCGCACCGCGTCGAACCGTGAAGGGCCGGACACCTCGGGTGTCCGGCCCTTCGGGCTTCCCGGACCGGGCGGGCCGCCGGACCCGGCAGGCGCTCTTCGGACCGGGCGGGCCGCCGGACCCGGCAGGCGCTCTTCGGACCGGGCGGGCCGCCGGACCCGGCAGGCGCTCTTCGGACCGGGCGGGCCGCCGGACCCGGCAGGCGCTCTTCGGACCGGCCGGGCGCGTGCGCACCCTGCGGGCGTCCGGAACCCGCGGGCGTCCGGAACCCGCGGGCGGTCGGAGAGCCTCGACGGCGGGGTGGGGCGGGTCAGTCGTCGGCCGGGCGGGGCATGCGGGCGCCGCCCAGTTCCACGGCCGTGCAGCGCCAGCGGAGGTCGGCTCCCTGCTCCAGCCGGAAGGCCATCGCCCTGAGCTGGTCGCCCGCGCCGATGCGGGCGAAGGCCTCGACGGCACCGGGGCGGGGCACGTAGTAGCCGATGTCGCGGATCACCGGACGGGTGCCGCGGGTGCGCAGCGGTCCGCGTTCCGCCAGCCAGGCCAGTTCGTCGTACGCGCGGCCCGCGGTGTGCCGGAGCATGCAGTGGACCGGCCGCTGTCCGCTCAGCACGGCGAGCAGGCGGTCGGCGAAGAGGTCCGTGGGCCGGGGCTGCGGGGCGGCGCCGGCGGGGTGTCCGGCGGCCACCGGGGGCGCGGTCGCGGCCCGTGCGGTGCTCGGTGCGCCCCTCTCCGGGCCCCTGCGGGTCGTGCCGCCGCCCGGGCGGCGGGTGTCGTGACGTACGGGCGGGCGGGTGCCGGACGTGCGCTTCGCCCTGGTCATCACCTTGTTCACGACGGATCCCCGATCGGTCGGGCCGAATTGATACCGGCCGGTAACTTGCTGTTGGGGATCTTGTACGAGGCCGGGGCGGGGCACCGCAAGGACGACGTGCGGACGGCCGGGCGGCCGGAAGGTTCACTTATCAGGGTGACGGGGAGGGCCGCGGAGCCCGGAAGGACGGGGGTGCACCGGGTGACGGGCGGTGCGCGCGGTGGACGCCGCGGAGCGGGCGGCCCGGACCCGAAGGGGGACGCCCGCACGTATCCTGAAGGCCCTCCCCGGAGGCGTGCGACCGCCTTCCCGGAGCCCTCCGCCCACGACGCCCGACTACGAAAGCGGCCTGCCATGCGCGTGTACGTCCCCCTGACCCTCTCCGGTCTCGCCGAGGCGTACAAGACGGGTGAGCTGGGCCCGGGACCCTTCGCCGCGTACGCCGTCACGCCCGCGCTGCGCGAGTGGTACCTCTCCGACGACATCGAGGAACTGGAGTACGCGGCGCTGAACCGGGCCGCCCTTGCCTCGCTGCGGCTGATCGCCATCGAGCCCGGGGTCGTGCGGCGGCGCGTCGTCGTCGCCGTCGACGTGCCCGACGGGTCCGCCGTCCCCGACCCCGACCGGGGGCTCGACCCCTCGTCGCTCGGTGAGGTGCGCGTGGCCGCGGCGGTTCCGCTGCGCAAGGCGGCGGCCGTGCACGTGGACGCGGACGACGCCGAGGCCGACGTGTCGGCGGCCGCGGCCGCGCTGGGTGCCGCGGACCGGGGGGACGACGACGCCCAGTTCGTCGTGGACGGGGTCGAGGACCACGAGCTGCTCTGGTTCGCCACGCAGGAGATCCGCAACCTGGTGGGACTCGACGGCTGAGGCGCGCCCCGTGCCCTTCCCCGCGCGGCGCGTTGTCGGTGCGGCCGGGTATTTTTTCCGTATGGGGACGCACGGAACGGCACACATCGTCTGGGACTGGAACGGGACCCTGTTCCACGACAACACGGCCATCATCGGCGCGACGAACGCGGCCTTCGCCGAGCTCGGCCTGGCGCCGATCACGCTGGAGAGGTACCGGGAGCTGTACTGCGTCCCGGTGCCCAGGTTCTACGAGCGGCTGATCGGGCGGCTGCCGACGGACGAGGAGTGGGAGGTCATGGACGTGACCTTCCACCGCTACTACACGGAGCACCGGATCGGCTGCGGGCTCACCGACGGGGTGCCCACGCTGCTCGCCGGGTGGGAGTCCGCGGGCCGCAGCCAGTCGATCCTGAGCATGTACGGGCACGAGGACCTCGTCCCCCTGGTGCGCGGCTTCGGCATCGAGGCGCACTTCGTACGGGTCGACGGCCGGACCGGGCCGTCGGGGGGCAGCAAGGCCGAGCACATGGTGCGCCACGTGCGGGCGCTGGCGGGAGTCGAGCCCGCCCGCACGGTGGTGATCGGGGACGCGGCGGACGACGCCGTCGCGGCGCTGCACGTGGGCGCGCGGGCCGTGCTCTACACCGGCGGGTCGCACAGCCGCGCCAGCCTCGAAGGCGTCGGGGTGCCCGTGGTGGACACCCTGGAGGAAGCGGTCGCTGAGGCGGAGCGGCTGGCGGCCTGACGGCCCGGCCGGCGGCTCCGCCCGGCGTTGCGCCGAGGGTGCCGCCGGGCGGCTCCGCCGAGGGTGCTTGCCGGGCGGCTCCGCCGAAGGCTGCGGACCGTGCTCCGTCCACGCCGCGGCCGGGCCGGGGATTCCGGCGGGCGGCGCGGTTCGCGTTCGAGCGGCGGCCGCGGATCCTGCCCGCCGCCGGGTGTCCTGTGCGGCTCAGTGGGGCGGCAGGTGACCGCGAGGCACCGCCGATGACGCGCAGTGCCGCGAAACTGTGCAGAGTGTCAAAATAGGGCCCCCTCTTTTGTACACATACGGCTCATGACGAGGCCCCCGTCCGGGGCGATAGCCTTGTGCCGTGATCAGCGCGATACGTCGCGGGGGCATCGTCGCCCCTGCCCTGCGCCCGGACCGCACGGACGACATCCGTGACCGGGCGATCGCTGGTCTTCCCGAGTGGGACGGCGCGGACAGCGCACCGAGAGCAGCGTCACAGCCTCCGGGCGCGCCAAGAATGGCCGAATACTCCCCGCTCATCTCTCATCGCGACATAGCGTCGGACCAGACCGGACACCCCGCGTCTCGGCGCTACGTCACTTCACGTTCAACGACGTCACGCAACGGCGCGCGACAGGAGCCAGAGGACAATGCAGACCAAGCTGGACGAAGCAAAGGCCGAGCTGCTCGAACGGGCCGCCCGGGTAGCTGAGAACAGCCCGGTCGGGGCGCACCTACCGACTGGGAAGACGGACGAGAGCACCCCGGACCGGGACACCGTGCTCGCGTTCCTCCAGCGCTACTACCTGCACACCGCCCCGGAGGACCTCGCCGACCGCGACCCGGTCGATGTCTTCGGAGCAGCCTTCTCGCACTACCGGCTGGCCGAGAACCGCCCTCAGGGCACGGCCAACGTGAGAGTCCACACCCCGACGGTCGAGGAGAACGGCTGGACCTGCAGCCACTCCGTCGTCGAGGTCGTCACCGACGACATGCCCTTCCTCGTCGACTCCGTGACCAACGAGCTCTCCCGGCAGGGCCGCGGCATCCACGTGGTCATCCACCCGCAGTTCGTCGTACGGCGCGACCTCACCGGCAGGCTGCTGGAGGTGCTCAGGACCCGGCCCACCGGCGAGCTTCCTCACGACGCCTCCGTCGAGTCCTGGATCCACGTCGAGATCGACCGCGAGACCGACCGCGCCGACCTGAAGCAGATCACCGCCGACCTGCTGCGTGTCCTGTCCGACGTCCGCGAGGCCGTCGAGGACTGGGAGAAGATGCGCGACGGCGCGCTGCGCATGGCCGAGGAACTGCCCATCGAGCCGACCGCCGACGACCTGCGCGACCAGGAGGTCGAGGAGGCCCGCGAGCTGCTGCGCTGGCTCGCCGACGACCACTTCACGTTCCTCGGGTACCGCGAGTACGAACTGCGCGACGACGACGTGCTCGCCGCGGTCCCCGGCACCGGCCTCGGCATCCTGCGCTCCGACCCGCAGCACGGCGAGGACAGCCACCCGGTCAGCCCGTCCTTCGAGCGGCTGCCCGCCGACGCCCGCGCCAAGGCCCGCGAGCACAAGCTCCTCGTCCTGACGAAGGCCAACAGCCGGGCCACCGTGCACCGGCCCTCCTACCTCGACTACGTCGGCGTGAAGAAGTTCGACGAGTCGGGCAACGTCATCGGCGAGCGCCGCTTCCTCGGCCTCTTCTCCTCCGCCGCGTACACCGAGTCGGTGCGCCGCGTCCCCGTGGTGCGCCGCAAGGTCGCGGAGGTCCTCAGGGGCGCCGGGTTCTCGCCCAACAGCCACGACGGCCGCGACCTGCTCCAGATCCTGGAGACGTACCCGCGCGACGAGCTGTTCCAGACGCCGCCCGACGAGCTGCGCGCCATCGTCACCTCGGTGCTGTACCTCCAGGAGCGCCGCCGCCTGCGGCTCTACCTGCGCCAGGACGAGTACGGGCGCTACTACTCGGCCCTCGTCTACCTGCCGCGCGACCGCTACACCACCGGCGTACGGCTGCGGATCATCGACATCCTGAAGGAGGAGCTCGGCGGCACCAGTGTCGACTTCACGGCCTGGAACACCGAGTCGATCCTCTCCCGGCTGCACTTCGTCGTCCGGGTCCCGCAGGGCACCGAGCTGGCCCAGCTCTCCGACGCGGACAAGGAGCGCATCGAGACACGGCTCGTCGAGGCGGCCCGCTCCTGGACCGACGGCTTCGCCGAGGCGCTGAACGCCGAGTGCGGCGAGGAGCGCGCGGCCGAACTCGTCCGCCGCTACGGCAACGCGATCCCCGAGGGCTACAAGGCCGACCACAACCCGCGCGCCGCGGTCGCCGACCTGGTGCGCCTGGAGCAGCTCGGCCAGGGCAAGGACTTCGAGCTCAGCCTGTACGAGCCGGTGGGCGCCGCACCCGGAGAGCGCCGCTTCAAGATCTACCGCACCGGGGCGCCGGTCTCACTGTCCGCGGTACTGCCCGTCCTCACCCGGCTGGGCGTCGAGGTCACCGACGAGCGCCCGTACGAGCTGCGCTGCTCGGACCGCGGGTCCGCGTGGATCTACGACTTCGGCCTGCGCATGCCCACGTCCGGCAACGGCGGCGCCGACCACCTCGGCGACGACGGCCGCGAGCGGTTCCAGGAGGCCTTCTCGGCGACCTGGACCGGGCAGGCGGAGAACGACGGATTCAACTCCCTCGTCCTGAGCGCCGGCCTGAACTGGCGGCAGGCGGTGGTGCTGCGCGCCTACGCCAAGTATCTGCGCCAGGCCGGGTCGACCTTCAGCCAGGACTACATGGAGGACACCCTCCGCAGCAACGTCCACACCACCCGGCTGCTGGTCTCCCTCTTCGAGGCGCGGATGTCCCCGGACCGGCAGCGCGCCGGCACCGAGCTGACCGACGCCCTGCTGGAGGAGCTGGAGGCCGCCCTCGACCAGGTGGCGAGCCTGGACGAGGACCGGATCCTGCGCTCCTTCCTGACCGTCATCAAGGCGACCCTGCGCACCAACGTCTTCCAGGAGGCGGCCGGCGGGGTGCCGCACGAGTACGTCTCCATGAAGTTCGACCCGCAGGCCATCCCGGACCTGCCGGCGCCGCGCCCGGCGTACGAGATCTGGGTGTACTCGCCGCGTGTCGAGGGTGTGCACCTGCGGTTCGGCAAGGTCGCGCGAGGCGGTCTGCGCTGGTCCGACCGGCGTGAGGACTTCCGGACCGAGATCCTCGGCCTGGTCAAGGCGCAGATGGTGAAGAACACCGTCATCGTGCCGGTCGGCGCCAAGGGCGGCTTCGTCGCCAAGCAGCTGCCGGACCCGGCCGCGGACCGCGACGCCTGGCTGGCGGAGGGCATCCGCAGCTACAAGACGTTCATCTCGGCGCTGCTCGACATCACCGACAACATGGTGGCCGGCGAGGTCGTGCCGCCCGCGGACGTCGTCCGGCACGACGAGGACGACACGTACCTCGTGGTCGCCGCGGACAAGGGCACGGCGACGTTCTCGGACATCGCCAACGGGGTCGCGGAGAGCTACAACTTCTGGCTCGGCGACGCCTTCGCCTCCGGCGGCAGCGCGGGCTACGACCACAAGAAGATGGGCATCACCGCCCGCGGCGCCTGGGAGTCCGTCAAGCGGCACTTCCGGGAACTGGGCGTCGACACCCAGACCGAGGACTTCACGGTCGTCGGCGTCGGCGACATGTCCGGCGACGTGTTCGGCAACGGCATGCTGCTGTCCGAGCACATCCGCCTGGTCGCGGCCTTCGACCACCGGCACATCTTCATCGACCCGTCCCCGGACGCGGCCACCTCGTACGCGGAGCGGCGCAGGCTGTTCGAGCTGCCGCGCTCCTCCTGGGCCGACTACGACAAGGAACTCCTGTCGCAGGGCGGTGGCATCTTCCCGCGCACCGCCAAGGCGATCCAGCTCAACAGCCACATCCGCGAGGCCCTGGGCATCGAGGGCAACATCGTCAAGATGACCCCCGCCGACCTGATGCGGGCGATCCTCAAGGCGCCCGTCGACCTGCTGTGGAACGGCGGCATCGGCACCTATGTGAAGGCGTCGACCGAGACGCACGCCGACGTCGGCGACAAGGCCAACGACGCGATCCGGGTCGACGGTGCCGACCTCCGGGTCAAGGTCGTCGGCGAGGGCGGCAACCTCGGTCTCACCCAGCTCGGCCGCATCGAGTTCGCGCAGGCCGGCGGCCGGGTCAACACCGACGCCATCGACAACAGCGCGGGCGTGGACACCTCCGACCACGAGGTGAACATCAAGATCCTGCTCAACGCGGTCGTCGGGGAAGGCGACATGACCGTCAAGCAGCGCAACAAGCTGCTCGCCGAGATGACCGACGAGGTCGGCGCCCTCGTACTGCGCAACAACTACGCGCAGAACACGGCGCTCGCCAACGCGCTCGCCCAGTCCCCGAGCATGCTCCACGCCCAGCACCGCTACCTGCGGCACCTGGTGCGCGAGGGCCACCTCGACCGCGCCCTGGAGTTCATGCCCACGGAGCGGCAGATCCGGGAGCGCCTGAACACCGGGCACGGCCTGACCCAGCCGGAGACGGCCGTCCTGCTCGCCTACACGAAGATCACGGTGGCCGACGAGCTGCTGCACACGTCGCTGCCCGACGACCCGTACCTGAAGAGCCTGCTGTACGCGTACTTCCCGACCGCGCTGCGCCGGGAGTTCACCGAGCAGATCGACAGCCACCCGCTGCGGCGCGAGATCGTCACGACCGTGCTGGTCAACGACACGGTCAACACCGGCGGTACGAGCTTCCTGCACCGGCTGCGGGAGGAGACGGGCGCCTCGCTGGAGGAGATCGTCAGGGCGCAGACCGCGGCCCGCGCGATCTTCGGGTCCAGCGGGGTGTGGGACGGTGTCGAGTCCCTGGACAACACGGTCGACGCGGCCGTCCAGACCCGGATCCGGCTGCACTCGCGGCGCCTCGTGGAACGCGGTACGCGCTGGCTGCTCAACAACAGGCCGCAGCCCCTGCAGCTCGCCGAGACGATCGACTTCTTCAGCGAGGGGGTCGCGCGCGTCTGGGGCGAACTGCCCAGGCTGGTGCGGGGCGCCGACTCGGAGTGGTACCAGCAGATCTTCGACGAGCTGTCCGGTGCCGGTGTGCCCGACGAACTGGCGCAGCGCGTGGCCGGGTTCTCGTCCGCCTTCCCGACGCTCGACATCGTCGCGGTGGGCGACCGCATGGGCAAGGACCCGATGGAGGTCGCCGAGGTCTACTACGACCTGGCCGACCGCCTGCAGATCACCCAGCTCATGGACCGCATCATCGAGCTGCCGCGCGCGGACCGCTGGCAGTCCATGGCCCGCGCCTCCATCCGTGAGGACCTGTACGCGGCGCACGCGGCGCTCACCGCCGACGTCCTCGCGGCCGGCAACGGCACCTCCACGCCGGAGCAGCGCTTCAAGGCGTGGGAGGAGAGGAACACGGCGCTCCTCGCACGGGCCCGCACGACCCTGGAGGAGATCCAGACCTCCGAGTCCTTCGACCTGGCGAACCTGTCGGTCGCGATGCGGACGATGAGGACGATGCTGCGTACGCACTCGTAGCGGCGTGACGGGAGAAGGGGCGCCCCCTGCCGGGGGGCGCCCCTTCTTCGTGCGCCGCTCCGGGCGGCAGGTGCCTCCCACCCGGAGCGGGGACGCCCGAGCGGCCTACACCGCACTCGCGGTTGCATGACGGGCATTTAGGATTAATCAGATGAAAGAGGAATCGCTCCGGTCGCCGGACGTGTCCGTCGTCGTGATCGTCTACAACGACGAGGCGCGCCTCCCCACAGCCGTGCGCTCCGTGCTGGAGCAGACGCTGCGCGGCGTCGAGGTCGTGATCGTCGACGACCACAGCACGGACGGCTCGTACGACGTGGCACGGCGGCTGGCCGCCGCGTGGCCCGACCGCGTGCGCGCCCACCGGCTGGACGAGAACAGCGGAGGGTGCGGCGCCCCCCGCAACCGCGGCATCGCCGAGGCGCGCGGCACCTACGTCCTCTTCCTCGACAGCGACGACGTCCTGCAGCGCGACGCCTGCCGCAACATGCTGGAGGCGGCCGAGACGACCGGCGCCGACCTCGTCTCCGGGCTCTGCGTACGGGTGCACGTCGACTCGCGCAACGGCAAGGAGGTCAAGTGGTACCCCTGGCTGTACACGCGCACCCGCACCCTGGACTCGATCTCCGAACTGCCCGACCTGCTGGTCTTCGACACCCTCTCGACGAACAAGTGCTACCGCAGGCAGTTCCTGGTCGAACAGGAACTGCGCTTCCCCGTCGGCATCCACTACGAGGACCTGCTCTTCTCGGCGCAGGCCTACGTCGCCGCCCGGCGCATCACCCTCGTCCCGAACCGCGTCTACGACTGGAACGTCAGCGACCGCGCCACGGAGAAGTCGATCAGCAACCGGCGCGCCGAGATCGCCAACTTCCGCCACCGGATGGAGATCCACCGCAGGGTCGACCGGCTCCTCGCCGACAACGGGCTGCTGGACCTCAAGTTCCACAAGGACGTCAAGTTCCTCAAGCACGACCTGGTGCTGCACCTGCGTGACCTGCCCTTCCGGGACGCCGGCTACCGCGAGGAGTTCGCCGCGACCGCGCGCGCCTACCTGGAGTCGATCGACCGGGCGGCCTACGACGAGGTGGATCCCATCCACGCCGTCTGCGCCCTGCTCCTGGAGAGGAGCGACTGGGACAACCTGCTCCCGGCCGTCGACACACTCACCAACCGCGACAAGATCTCCGCCCCGCTCGTGGAGCGCGACGGCCGCGTCTACTGGTGTGCCGAGCACCTCGACGACGACTTCGCGCGGCACGTCCTCGACGTCACCGAACTCGGCCACCACACCAAGCCCGTCGAGCGGATGTTCCTGCGCAACGTCCTCACCGGCTACGCGGAGCGGTCCGGCACGGTCCGGCTGGCCGGGCGCATCACCAACCCCCTCGGAGTCGTGCCCCCGGGCGCCCGGCTGACCGGCGAGCTGGAGTTCGGCGCCCGCCGTAAGGGCGTCCGGTTCCAGACCTTCCGCTTCCCCGTGACCGCGCTGCGGCACGAGGGCGACGCCATCGCCTGGGAGGCGTCGCCGGACCTCTCGCACGGGCTGCGCCCGCTGGGAGTGGTGGACGCCGTGTGGGACGTACGGCTGCACCTCGGCGTCGACGGCGTGCGCACCACGACCCGCCTCACCGCCTGCGAACCGGGCCTCGTGGCCGGGCGGTTCCCCGTACGGCCCCGGCTCACCCGGCTGGTCGCCGACCGCATCGCGCCCGAGGTCTCCTCGCGCGGACACCTCGCCTTCCGGATCGTCACGCGCGAGAGGGTGGAGACGCTGGTCGCCAGTGGCGTGCGCGGCACGCCCGGGCGGCTCGCCAAGTCCGGTTACCGAGGGGCCAAGCGGCTGCGCGGCAGGCTGACCTCGGGCGACAGCAAGATCAGGCTGTACCACGAGGTGTTCAGCCGGCTGCCGGTGAAGCGGCGCCTGGTCGTCTTCGAGAGCCACCTCGGCCGCCAGTACAGCGACAGCCCGAAGGCGATCTACGAGGAGATGCGGCGCCAGGGGCTCGACTTCGAGGCGGTGTGGTCGTACGCGGGCAGCCCCGAGGGCTTCCCGGACGACGCCGTGCTCGTACGCCGCTGGTCGCTGCCCTACCTCAGGGCGCTGGCCCGCGCCGCGTTCTGGATCGACAACCAGAGCTATCCGCTGAAGCTGACCAAGCGGCGCGGGACGACCTACCTCCAGACCTGGCACGGCTCGGCGCTCAAGCGGATGGGCTTCGACGAACCCGAGTGGAAGCTCAGGCCCCGCCCCGCGCAGGCCGAGCAGCAGCGGGTCCTCGACCGCTTCGACCGCTTCCTGATCCGCTCCGAACACGATGTGCGCACCCTGGCACGGGCGTTCCGGCTGAAGGAGAAGACCCTGCTGCGGGTGGGCTACCCGCGCAACGACGCCCTCGTACGGGCCCGTCGCGAGGAGCTGCGCGCCGGCGGCCCCCGCCGGCGCGGGCCGCTCGCGCGGGAGCTGGGCATCCCGGACGACCGTGCCGTCCTGCTGTACGCGCCCACGTTCCGCCACCAGGGGGGCAGGCAGAGGCGGTTCGAGCTGCCCTTCGACGTGGAGCGGTTCGCGGACGTGTTCGGCGACCGGTACGTGCTGCTCGTGCGCTCGCACTACCTCAACCACGTGGTGCTGCCGCCGTCCGTGCGCGGCCGGGTCCTCGACGTGTCGGCCCACCACGACGTGACCCCGCTCCTCGAACTCGCCGACGGGCTCATCACCGACTACTCGTCCGTGATGTTCGACTACGCGCTGCTCGGCCGGCCGATGTTCTTCTTCGCGTACGACTACGAGGAGTACGTGCACGAGGGCCGCGGCACCTACTTCGACCTGCTCGAACGGGCCCCCGGGCCGGTCGTGCGCACCGAGCGGGAACTGCACACCGCCCTGGAGTCCCTGGACGAGCAGTCCGTGAAGTACGCGGAGGCGCGGGACGGTTTCGTCGCGGAGTTCGGGGAGTACGACACGGGCGGCGCCGCCCGCGCCGTCGTCGACCAGTTCTTCTCCGAGTGGAGGCGCGCGTGACCGCGACCGTCGAGCGGGACGTCTTCTTCGTCTCCAACAGCGTGGACGAGCTGGGCGGGGTCACCAGCTGGTCGCACCAGATGGCCCGGCTCCTCACCGGGCGCGGACACCGCGTCCACGTCGTGGGCATCACCCCGCCCGGGGTCTCGCAGGAGATCGGCGACGTCCCGTACCCGACGACGACGCTCTACGCGGGACAGCCGCCGCGTCCCGGCCGGGCGCGGGACGCCGGCATGCGGGAGCAGGCCGCGAGGCTGACCGCGCTGTTCCGGGCGGCGCGGCCCCGGGCGGTCGTGATCGTCACGCAGGTGTGGGCGATGGAGTGGGTGGCGCTGGCCGACACCCGGGGCCTGACCGTGATCGGCATGAGCCACGAGTCGTTCGCGTACTCCAGGGCCTGCTCGCGCTTCCAGCGGGTGCGCAGGCACTACCGGGACGTCGACCGGATGCTGGCGCTCACCCGGGAGGACGCCGACCTCTGGATCGTGCACGGCATGAACAACGCCTCGTTCATGCCGAACCCGCTGCCGTTCATGCCCGAGGTGCCCTCGCCGCGTACCGGGAAGTCCGTCGTCAGCATCGGACGGCTGCACGACCAGAAGGGCATCGACATGCTCCTCGACACCTGGGCGGAGGTGGCACCGCTCCACCCCGACTGGGACCTGCGCATCTACGGATCGGGCGAGGACGAGGAGCTGCTCAGGAAGCAGTGCACGGACCTCGGCCTCGACGACTCCGTGCACTGGATGGGCCGCACGGGCGATGTGCCGGGCGCACTGCGCGGCGGCTCCGTCTTCGTCCAGTCCTCCCGCGGCGAGGGCTTCCCGCTCGCGCTGATGGAGGCCATGGCCGCGGCCGTGCCGTGCGCCGCGTTCGATTGCGCGCCCGGTGTCCACGAGATCGTCCGCGACGGCGAGGACGGGCTGCTCGCCGCGGTCGGCAACACCGGTGAGCTGGCCCGACGCCTGGACACCCTGATGTCCGACAAGGAGCTGCGGGACCGGATGGGGGAGGCCGCGCGGGTCAACATCCAGCGGTTCACGACGGCCGAGATCGTGCGGCGCTGGGAGGACCTGTTCGGGTTCCTGGAGCGCTGAGGCGCGCAGGCCGGGCACGGGCCTCAGCGTGTGCCGGAACGTGTGCCGGGCGCGGCCCAGGGTCCGCGCCCCGGGGCCCGCGGCTGCCGGTCTGCGGGCACGCCACCCGCCGGGCGGGCCATGCCACCCGCCGGGCGGCAGGCCGGTCGTCAGGCGAGTCGGCGGGCACGTCCTCAGGCCCGGCCGCCGCCGGTGAACGCCTCGTACTCCTTCAGCACGTCCTCCGTGGCGCCGTCCATCCGCAGCTCGCCGCGTTCGAGCCAGAGCACCCGGTCGCAGGTGTCCCGGATCGACTTGTTGTTGTGGCTCACCAGGAACACCGTCCCGGCGTGCTTGCGCAGCTCACGGATCCGGGCCTCGGAGCGCTTCTGGAACGAGCGGTCCCCGGTCGCCAGGGCCTCGTCGATCATCAGCACGTCGTGGTCCTTGGCCGCCGCGATGGAGAAGCGCAGCCGGGCGGCCATGCCGGACGAGTAGGTGCGCATGGGGAGCGTGATGAAGTCCCCCTTCTCGTTGATCCCGGAGAAGTCGACGATCTCCTGGTGGCGCGCGCGTACCTGCTCCCTCGTCATCCCCATGGCGAGCCCGCCGAGGTGGACGTTGCGCTCACCGGTCAGGTCGTTCATCAGCGCCGCGTTGACGCCGAGCAGGGAGGGCTGCCCGTCCGTGTAGATGCGGCCGCTCTCCACGGGCAGCAGCCCGGCGACGGCCTTGAGCAGCGTGGACTTGCCGGAGCCATTCGTGCCGATCAGGCCGATCGCCTCGCCCCGGTACGCGGTGAAGGAGACGCTCCTGACGGCGTGCACCGTGCGGACGCCCGCCGCCCGCTCGGCGCTCCCGCGGCGCAGGATGCGGTGCAGCGCCGCGGTGGCGCTGCCGCGCCCGGCGCCCGTGCCGTTGACCCGGTAGACGATGTCGACGCGGTCCGCGACGACGGTGGGCACCGGTTCCGCCGCCGTACCCCCGCCCGTCGCCGGGGTTGTTCCCGCGCCCGTACGCGCTGCCGTGCGGGTCGTCCTCCGCGTGCTCGCGTTCAGGTCAGCCACGGCCGTAGGTCTCCTCTGCCTTCCAGAAGTAGATGAACCCGCCGACGCCCGCGAGCAGGGCCCAGCCCGCCGCGACCGCCCATGCGTGAGGGGGGAGCCCGCTCGCCGGGAAGCTGTCGATCAGCGCGAACCGCATGAGGTCGATGTAGACGGCGGCGGGGTTGCACTCCAGCGCGATCAGCACGGGGTGCGGCAGGTCGCGGTCGCTCAGCACGTGGTCGAGGCTCCACATGACGCCGGACCCGTACATCCACGTTCGCAGCACGAACGGCATGAGCTGGGCGATGTCCGGCGTCCGCGCGCCCAGCCTCGCCACGATCAGCGCGACGCCCGCGTTGAACGTGGACTGAAGGACCAGCGCCGGGACCGCGAGGAGCCAGGACGCGCTCACCGGGACGCCGAAGCAGAGCAGGATCACGACCAGCGCGGCCATCGAGAACAGCAGCTGCTGGAGCTGCTGGAGCGCGTACGACACGGGCAGCGCGGCCCGGGGGAAGTGCAGGGCGCGGACGAGGCCGAGGCTGCCGGAGATCGCCCGGGTGCCCGCCATGATCGAACTCTGGGTGAAGGTCCAGACGAACACGCCGGTGACCAGGAACGGGACGTAGTCGGGCACGCCGTGCTTGGTGCCCATCAGGACGCCGAAGATGAAGTAGTAGACCGCCGCGTTCAGCAGCGGTGTGGCGACCTGCCAGACCTGCCCGAGCCTCGCCTGGCTGTACTGGGCGGTGAGCTTGGCCGTCGCGAACGCGGTGATGAAGTGCCGCCGCGCCCACAGGCCGCGCACGTACGCGGGCAGGGCGGGGCGGGCGCCGCTGACGGTGAGGCCGTGGCGGGCGGCGAGCGCCGCGAGGTCGTCCGGCGGGGTGCGCGGTTCCCGCGCGGCGCCAGCCGGCGGTGCCGTCGTCGCGGCCGGGGGCGGAGTGTGGAGGGCCTGGCTCACATCCGTCGCTTTCGCTCGGGGGAGGGATGGGCGGACGATCGCGCCGCGCCGGGACGGTTCTGCCCCGCCCGCGCACATGCGGGCGACAGCAGCGTCTTACGTCGGGACGGGACCGTATCGTCGTGACGTGAGCGTAGGTCGTCGTAACGTCGGAACGCAACCGTTTCGTCGTGACGGCCCTAAGCTGTCCCGCATGACGACGAACGCCGACGGGACCCCGCGGGACCGGCAGCCGCGCCGCAGGGCGCCCGCCGGGGCGGCGGTGCTCCGGGAGGACGTGACGGAGGCCATCCGCGCGGCCGTCTTCGAGGAGCTCGCGGCCGTCGGGTACGCGCGGATGTCCATCGAGGGGATCGCCCGGCGCGCGGGTGTCGGCAAGACGGCGGTCTACCGCCGGTGGCGGTCCAAGCTGCACCTCGTGCTCGACCTGGTCTCCGCGGTGGCCGTGCAGGGGCTGCCCGCACCCGACACGGGCACGCTGGAGGGCGACCTGCGGCTGCTGTACGAGGTCACGTCACGGGCCCTGCGCCACCCCGCCGCCTCGCAGATCATCCCGGACCTCCAGGCGGAGGCGGCCCGCAACCCCGAGATCGCCGAGGCGCTGGAGAAGGCGCTCCGGGAGGGGCAGGAGGGGGTCGCGAGCGGGATCGTCGCCGCGGCCGCGGCGCGCGGCGAGGTGCGCACCGGGATCGACCGGGACCTGGCCCTCGACCTGATCTCCGGACCGCTCTATTGGCGGGTACTGGTGATCCGCGGCGCCCGGCTGTCGAAGGGTCATCTGGAGAGCCTGGCCCGGGCCACGGCGGCGGCGCTCAAGGCGCTGTAGACGGGCCGTGCCCGAGGGCCGGGTCCGCGCGACGCCCCACGTGAGGGACGTGCCGGAGGGTTCCGCCGGACTTCCGGGGCCGTGCCGCGAGGGCCTCCCGCGGCGGCCCCGCACGGGCGCCGGGCGGCCCTCCGACGGCTGTAGCCGCCGGATCGTTGTCTTCCACGCCTCACTCCCGGGGCCTCCGGGGGCGCATACTGGAATCACGATGACGAAGCCATCCGCGCCCCGGCGCCACCTGTCCACCAGTCCCTTCAAAGCTCCGGTTGTCCCGGTCGCCAAGCACTTCGCCCTGGGTGACCGTGTTACGCACGACCAGTTCGGCCTGGGCAGGATCGTCGGCGTCGAGGAGGGCATCGCGATGCTCGTCGACTTCGGCTCCCGCCAGGCCCGTATCGTCAGCCCCTACACGCGCATGGACAAGCTCTGACGGACGCCGCCAGAACGCCCTCGCCGCGGCCCAGGACCACGTCCGGCCCGCGGCGAGAGTGTTTTCCGGGCCGAGCGGGTCCGGAGGCTCCCGAGGGCGCGCGGGGCGCGCGGGGCGCCGGGGGCAGCCCGGAGGCCCGGTAGACCGGGCGTCGCCGGCGGCTGACCCGGGCCTGCCGCCCGTGGCACCCGCCCTGCGCCGGTCCGGCAGCGGCACGTGAGGCGCCTCGGCCCGCCCGCGACCGCGTCCGCCCCGTGGCGGTGCCCGCGGGCCCGCCGGTCACGGCGTCGCCGGGAGCGGCGTCAGGACCGGTCGTCCCGGCGGGCCTCCGGGTGCAGCCGCAGCCAGCCCTCCCAGGCCGAGGTGATCATGTCCTGGACGCCGTGGCGCGCCTTCCAGGCCAGTTCGGCCGTGGCGCGGTCGGCGGAGGCGACGACGCGCGCGGGGTCGCCGGGCCGGCGGGGGCCGACGACCGGGGGCAGCGCGCGATCCGTCACCGCGTTGATCAGGTCGATCATCTCGCGCACCGACACACCCTCGCCGCGGCCGATGTTGAGGGTCAGGTCCGTGCCGGGTGCCGTGGCCAGGCGGCGGGCGGTGGCCACATGGGCCTCCGCCAGGTCGACGACGTGGATGTAGTCGCGCACACACGTGCCGTCCGGCGTCGGGTAGTCGTCGCCGAAGATCCTCGGCGGCTCGCCCGCCGTGAGCTTCTCGAAGACCATCGGAACGAGGTTGAAGACACCGGTGTCGGCCAGTTCGGGCGCGGCCGAGCCCGCCACGTTGAAGTAGCGCAGGCAGGCCGTCGAGAGGCCGTGCGCGCGGCCCGTGGCGCGGACCATCCACTCGCCGGCGAGCTTCGTCTCGCCGTACGGGCTCATCGGCTCGCAGGGCGTGTCCTCGGTGACGAGCGCGCCGCCGTCCGCCGCGGACGGCATCCCGTACACCGCGGCCGAGGACGAGAGGACGAAGGACGGCACCGCGGCGGCCGTGACCGCCTGGAGCAGCACCCGCAGCCCCTCGACGTTCTCGCGGTAGTAGTGCAGGGGCAGCTCCACCGACTCGCCCACCTGCTTCTTCGCCGCCAGGTGCACCACCCCGGTGACGGAGTGGTCCCGCAGCGCACGGGCCACCCGCTCCCCGTCCAGGGTCGAGCCGACGACCAGCGGAACGCCGTCGGGGATCCGCTCGGCGATGCCGGTGGACAGGTCGTCGTAGACCACGGCCCGTTCGCCCGCCCCGGTCATCGCGCGGACGACGTGCGCCCCGATGTAGCCGGCGCCGCCGGTGATCAGCCAGGTCATGTGCTGCCGTCCCCTCGTGTGTCCCTCGGTGGTCGTCGGTCGTGCCGGCGGTGCCGCACTCAGTGAAGCAAACGCCGCAGCCGTCCGCGCAGCACGCCCGCCGCCCCGCGCCCGCCGGTCGCGAGCCGCAGCGCGAGCGAGCCGGCCTGGGTCGCGTACGGCTGGACGAGGAGGACCCCGTGCCGGGCGCTCGGCACGACCGTCCGGCGCAGCCGGCCCGGCCCCGTGACGGCGTGCGCGGTGCTCTCGCGGACCGTGCCGTCGTGGAAGCGGACACGCAGGCGCAGGTCCCAGGTTCCGGAGCCGAGCGCCGAGAGGGCGACGGGAACCTCGGCCGTCCAGGCGTCGGGCGCGCCGCCGGGCCCGGGGCCGGCGGACGCGGCCCCGCCCGCCGTGCCCCGCCCGTCCGGTGCCTCCGCCCGGAGCGCCGACGTGACCGTGAGCCCGGCCGTGCCGTGGTCCCGGTCCACGAACACGGCGTCCACGGACACCGGCGCGGCCTGTGCCATCCGCCCGTACAGCTCGTGCAGGCGCAGCCGGAGCAGGGTGCCGCGCGCGCGGGGCCACAGTTCCGCGTCGACGGCCACGGGCAGCAGGTGCACGGGCCGGAACAGCAGGTGCTCCAGGGTGACCTGCGGGAGGTCGGCGGACCACACCGGCGTGCCGTCGGCGGCTCGGGCGTACGGTGGCCGCAGCCGGGACGGCCGCGCGGCGACCTCCCTGACGCGGGCCAGGTCGCACGGCGCCTCGGAGGCCAGGACGACCTGCGCCACGATCCGCCCGGGCGCCGGGGCGGGCGCGAGGTCGCCCGCGTCGAACGTCGAGAGGTACGCGCGGGTCAGGGTCCACCACTGCCTGCGGTACGCGGCGTCGCGCAGGCCGAGTTCACGCGCGTACATCCGCAGGCTCCGGTCGACGAACCGCGCCCGCGCGGCCCGCGCGAGGCGCTTCTCGCCGGCCGCGAGCAGGATGTCGTACGCCTGGCCGTCCGCGGTGATCCTGGACCGCCAGTTGTCGATGCCCGCCCGGTCCAGCGAGATCGACAGGTGCCCGGCGCCCCGGCGGACGTGCCAGACGTACACCGTGTCCGGGACCAGCGCCATGCGCGGCCCGGCGGCGAGCACGCGCGCGCCGAAGACGAAGTCCTCGTAGGGGAAGCGCCCTTCGGGGAAGCGGATGCCGTGCTCGCGCAGGAAGCGGGTGCGGTAGAGCTTGTTGACGCACAGCGTGTCGTGGACCAGCCGGGCGTGCCGCGAGGGGTGCGGCACGACGGCCTCCGCCGCGTACAGGGCGGGCTGCCAGCGGACCTCGCGACCGGAGGGCACCTCGCGCCGGACGCACAGCCCGGCCGCCACCTCCGCGCCGTGCCTGCGCGCCGCGCCGAGCAGCGCGTCGACCGCGCCGGGCGGCAGTACGTCGTCGCTGTCGAGGAACATCACGTAGGGGGCGGTGGCGGCGTCGATCCCGTCGTTGCGCGGGGTGCCGCAGCCGCCGCTGTTGACGGCGCGGCGCACGACCCTCAGCCGCGGCTCGTCGCGCGCGAGCCGTTCCAGCAGGTCCGCGCTGCCGTCCGCCGAGCAGTCGTCCACGGCGACCACCTCGCGTACGGCGGGCCCCTGCGCGAGGGCCGAGCGCACGGCGTCCGCCACATGGGCGGCGTCGTCGTACCCGATGACGACGACGCTCACCTGGGAAGGGTGGGCCGGAGTGAACGGATGGGGCTGATGGGGCTGATGGGAGGAGGCGGTGGCCACGGCTCGGATCGCTTCCACGAGGCGAAATGGTAGTCAGTGGGGCAATTCTCCGTTAAGCCGTGCTCGCTGTCTCGCGGCGGCGGCCGGGCGCGGGGTGCCCGGCGCCGGGTCGCGCGGAGCGGGTCGTGGACGTCCACAGCCGGTGGAGGGAGAGTGCGGCGGCGGCCACCAGCAGGGCGTTGCGGGCGAGCATCAGCAGGGAGCCCGTCCAGGTGCACGCCATGACGTCGGCGTACAGGACCGGATAGGCGAGCGAGCTGAGGGCGGCGGCCGCCACGACGAGCGCGGCCACCGGGCGCTGCGTGGTGTGGCGCGAGGTCAGGCAGACGGCGGCCAGGCCGAGCAGCCACACCAGGTACTGGGGACTGATCACCCGGCTCGTCACGGTGAACAGGAGCACCGCCGCGAACGCCGCGTCGTACGGGGTCGCCGGCGTCCAGCGGCGGGCCCGCAGCCGCCACAGCAGCAGGACGCCGAAGGCGGCGGCGGTGAGCGCGAGCGACACCGCCGCGACCGTGCCGACATGGGGGCCGGTGAACTCCATCGCCCCGTAGCGGTAGCGCACCCGTCCCGGCCAGCCCGCGTGCCGGGCGAGGGACAGGGCCGTGCCGCCCAGCGACTCGATCTGCACGCCCCTGCCGCCCTGCTGGCGCAGGAACCCGAACGGTTCGCGGAACAGCGCGGCGAGGACGAGCAGCAGAGCGCCGGCCGTGACGGCCGCCGACGTCCACGCCCGCCTGGTGGTCCGGCCCCGCGGGAGGCCGATCAGCGCGAGCGCCGGCCACACCTTGACCAGGGCGCCGAGTGCGGCGAACGCGCCGCACACGCGCGTGGAGCGCGCCACCGCCAGCAGGGAGAGCACGGCGAACGCGGTGACCTGCACGTCGTACCGGGCGAGCGGGAGGTGCAGGAGGAGCGGGAGTGCCGCGGTCCACAGGGCGGCTCCGGTCAGGCTGCCGCCCGTCCGGCGGCCCGCGCGGACCAGGGCGGCGGTCACCAGGGCGTCGGTGGCGAGGGTGAGGGCCACGAAGGCCTGGAAGTACGTCAGCCCCGGCAGCAGCCCGGGGGACAGCAGGAGCGGCCCGGCGCCCGGAGGGTACTGCCACAGCCGGTCGCCCGGCGGGAACGTGCCCTGTGCGAGGACGCCGTACCAGCGGGCGTACAGCTCGTGGACCTCGCGCCCGACCCCGCCGACGCCCAGGGGCGCGGTGCCGTCCCGGGCGAGCAGCAGGAGCATCAGGGCGCGCCCGGCGGTCCAGGCGGCGGCGAGGAGCAGCAGGCGGGACCGTGTCCGGGACAGCGGCCGGGGCTTCGTCCAGAGCGTCACCCGGGGGATCGTAAGCCGTATGCGCGTCCATATCGGGCGAAGTGGCGCCGGTGGCGTCGAAGGTCGTCCGGCGGTGGGGCCCGCGCCACGGGGTCCGCCGCCTCGGCGCGACCGGCGGCGACCGGGAGCGACCGGACTGCGCGGGGTCCGGTGCGACTGGGAAGCGGCCGGGAAGGGGCCGGACTACGCGGGGTCCGGCGCGTCCTCAAGCAGGGCCGTGTCCAGCGCCGAGGTGAGCCGGTCGAGCCGGGCGCGCAGTTCGAGGATCTCCGTGAGGTCGAAGCCGGTCGCGGCGACGATCCGGCGCGGCACGCGCACCGCCCGCCCGCGCAGGGCCGTGCCCTCCTCGGTGGGCCGGACCACGACGGACCGCTCGTCCGCGGCGCTGCGCTCGCGCCGCACGAGGCCGGCCGCCTCCAGCCGCTTCAGCAGCGGCGACAGGGTCCCGGAGTCGAGCCGGAGGTGCTCGCCGACCTTCTTCACGGGCAGCTCGCCGTGCTCCCACAGCGCGAGCATGACCAGGTACTGGGGGTAGGTGAGCCCGAGTTCCTTGAGGATCACCCGGTACACGCCGCCGAAGGCGCGCGAGGCCGCGTTCAGCGAGAAGCAGATCTGCTGGTCGAGGCGGAGGAAGTCGTCGGTGCTGCCGGCGCTGTCGGCGCTGTCTGGGCTGTGTGTGCTGTCGGCGGTGTCGGAGCGGGGCTCGCGGTCGCGCTCGGCGGGTGCGGGCGTCGTGGTCATGCGTCCAGGGTACCTCTGGGTCGCCATTTAGTTGTGCACAACTAAATTGTGTGCTCTACTCATGGTCGTGAAGCGGCCCGGACAGGGCCCGCCGAGACGACATCGACCTGAGAGGGATGGTTTCCCATGGACGCGCTCTACACCGCCGTCGCCACCGCCACCCACGGCCGCGAGGGCCGGGCCTACAGCTCCGACGGGCGGCTCGACCTCCAGCTCGGCATTCCGGCGGAGATGGGCGGCAACGGTCAGGGCACGAACCCGGAGCAGCTCTTCGCCGCCGGGTACTCCGCGTGTTTCGCCAGCGCCCTCGGCCTGGTGGGCCGCGCCGCCAAGGTCGACGTCAGCGAGGCCGCGGTGACCGCCGAGGTCGGCATAGGCAAGCAGGGCGAGGGCTTCGCGCTCGCCGTCACGCTGCGCGTGGAGCTGCCCGAGGGCCTCGACGCCGCGACCGGGCGCAAGCTGGTCGACCAGGCGCACCAGGTGTGCCCGTACTCCAACGCGACCCGCGGCAACATCCCGGTCGAGATCGTCGTCGAGTAGTCCCCGCCGCCGGGCGCCCGCCCGTATCCGCCGCCCCCATCCGTCCTTTCCGGGTGGGGGCGGCGGCGCGTCCGCACCGAACGGGGCGGAGCAGGCGGACGGACGGTCGGGGCGGACGGACGGTCCGGGCGTACGGGGCGGTCGCGGCCGACGCGCACGCGCAGGGCCGGTCGGGCCGGTCGGGCCCTCAGCCGTCGGACGAGCCCTTCGGGCCCGGGCCCTTCGCGCCGGGACCCGACCGCGCCGGGCCCAGCCCCTCACGCGTCCGGGGCGCCGGTGTCCGGGGCGGGGCGCCCGGGGACGGGAGTGCCCGCAGTCCGCGGGAGAGCGAGTCCGCCTCCACGAGCCCCGTCAGCAGCAGCGGTACGCCCACCACCGGCAGCAGCCACACCATCACCCACAGCCTGTCGATGGCGATGTCGGGGTGCGCTGAGACGGCCAGCACGCCTGTGCCCGCCGCGGCGGCGAGCAGCGCCCCGAAGGCGGGCCGGTACCGCAGTGCCCCCCAGCCGCCGGCCGCCAGCAGCGCCAGGAGCAGCGGTTGCAGGAACTGCCGGCGCAGCCACTCCGTCCAGAAGTTCGCCTCCAGGCGCAGGAACTCCGGCCACGGCCGCTCCCGGTCCGCCATGTTGTAGTGGTCGGTGAGCAGGTCCTGGAGGCTCTCCGACTCGGACGGGTAGCGCAGCAGCCGCGACAGCAGGACCGTGCCGGCCGCCGCGGCGGCCGACACCGTCAGCAGGGTCCGCACGGCGGCGCCCACCGGCCGCCCGGCCCGCCGGCGGTACAGGGCGAGCACGGCGCAGGCCGCCGCGAGGCACACCGCCAGGAACAGCGCCTGCGAGTGCTTCACCGTGAACAGCAGCGCCAGCGACAGGGCCACCGGCCAGGCCCCCCGCCGCCCGCGCAGCAGCAGCGCGCAGCCCCACAGCGCGGTCAGCGTCAGCGCGAGCATCGTGCCCTCGGTCATGGGCCGCATCGCCGTCGCGCCGGTCGGCAGCACGTAGTACAGGACCTGCCCGGTCAGCGCGGCCCACACCGGGACGCCCACGGTCCGCAGCACCAGGAACACCAGGACACCGCCGGCCGCCGCGACGCACACCCCCGCGGCCCACAGCCCCCAGGTCGCGCCCAGCACCGTCACGAACGGAACGAGCAGCAGCGGGAACCCGGGCCGCACCTCGAAGATGCGCATGAACCGCTCGCTCGCGAAGGGCGCCGTCCACCCGGAGGTCTGTCCCGCCCGGAGGCGGTGCCCGGTGAGCGACTCGTAGTGCTTCCGGCACTCCTCGCGCACCTCGGGGCCCGGATCCGGGGCGCGGAAGCGGCGGAGGTTCACGCTCTGCGCGCGCGAGGCCTTGCCGGCCCGGCTCGCGCACACGTACTCGATCGTGCGGTGCGTCGCCTCGGCCTTGCCCGCGCCGCCCAGACTCAGCCCGTACGAGAGGTAGTTGCGGCTGTCGGGGGTGTCGCGGCCGGAGACGTTCGCGAGCTGCAGGCAGCCGAAGAGGGCGGCGACGAACAGCACCCAGACGGCGGGGCGAGCCCTCATGAGCGCGCCGGCAGGTCGTGCCTGGCGCCCGGAGCGGGAACCGTGGGCGGGGCGGTGTCCCCGCCCGGCACCGGCTGCCGTACGGCCCGCTCGGCGGCCGGGCCGTCGTCGTACCCGCCGAACCGCTCCCGGGACACGGCCCGCGGCCGGGCGGGCTCCTCGTCGCACCACGCGGCCGGGGCGAACAGCCGCGCCGGAGCGTCCTCGTCGCGTGTCACCTGCGGCGCCCTCGGGACGCCGGCACCGCCGCGCGCCCCCGGGGGCGCGAGCGGAGCCGCGCCCATCGACCTCGGTGGCGTGCCCTGATGGGTATGGATGTGAACCGACCCCTTCCGCTCGACCGGCTCGTGCGCCCGGTTGACGCCGTTGACCGGATACGTGGCACGCGCCGCCACCCGCTTGGGCGCGCGGCTGCCCGGCAGGACGTGCTCGACGCCGGGCGGCGGCGTCCCCGCGTACTCCCCGCCGGCCACCCGCACACCCCTGGTGCGCGGGGAGAGCTCTTGGGCCCCGCCGGGGACCGGGGCCGGACCGCAGAGGAGGCCGTCGTGCGGGAGCGCCGCGTGCACGGCGGGGCCCGGGCCGAGCGGCAGCCCGGGCACGACCAGCCGGTGCACGGCGAGCACCGCACTCCGCAGCAGTCGGCGCCGGGTCCGCAGCCGCCTGCGCAGCGCCGTGCGGCATGCCGCCGCCACCCGGTGCAGCCGGCGCAGCAGGTACGGGCCGCACGCCACCAGACGGGCGGCCGCCCGCGGCACGCGCGCGCCGAGCCGGTGCCCCGGTGGCCGGTCCGCGCGCGGGCCACGGACGGCCCGCCGGTGGAACTCGGGCCGGGCCGACGGCGGTACGCGGTCCCGTCGGCCAAGGACGAACAGGCAGCGGCCGTACGGGAGTCCGCGCCACCGCTCCGGCACCGGCCGTCCCGCGATGAACCGGAACAGCCGCCCGTACTGTGCGAACACCTCGAAACGCTCCCGGCTGGGGGTGCGCAGCGCGTCGCCCTGTCGGCGCTGCCGGTGGTGCACGCCCACCCGGTCGACGGGTGCGGTCGTGTGGGCGTGGTCGAAGTCGACGCCGTCGAACGGGTACTCGGCCCGCGTCCCGCGGTGCGCGGCGGCCGTGTCGCGGCCGCCGCCCCGGTGCACGGTGCGCACGGCGGGGTTCCCGTCCAGCGGCGGGCGGGGACACCGCCCGTACGCGGGCCCGACGGGGTGCGGCCGTCGGGTGGCGAGGGCTGCGGGCGCTCTCCGGGAATCCGTGAACCGGACGCGGAGCGCGGTACCGGCACCGGGGCACCGCGTCACGGGCGCGCGGCGCTCCGGCCGGCGGTGACGGCGGTGCGGCCTCCCCGCGCGGCGCAAGGGGGCCGCCCCCGCCTGTCCGGTGCCCGGGGAGTCGGTCGGCAGGGGGCGCGGATCGCGCGCCGCGTACCCGGCGGCCGGGTCTCCCGCCGGGAAGTCCTCCGCCCCGCGGTCCGGCATCGGCCCGACGTCGCCGAGGCGCTGGGCGGGAACCGGTTCGACGGCCGTCGCGAGCCGCCCCGCGACGCCCTGGGCGGTGACGGTGATGCTGAAGCGGGGCATGTGCTGCGTGCTCTCCCTGTTCGTGCGGTGCGCCCGGCGGGGCGGGGCGGGCGCGGCGGTACGGGTCCGGGGGGCGGGCGCGGGCCCGCGGTGCGCCCGCCCGCGAGTGGGCCGCGGGCCGCGTCGACGGCCCGAGGGAGGCCCGCTCCGGGACGGCGCGGGGGCGGGGCGGACCCGTCGTCGGACCGCCCCGCCCCCGCGCGCCGTCAGCGCCCGCGGCGCCGGGCCGGCCCCCGCGTGACGATCGGCGGCAGCAGGTCCTTGGCGAGCCTGCGGGCCCGGCCCGGACGGCCCGCCGGAGCGGTGGGCGCGGGGCGCGCCGGAGCGGGACGGGCGGGGCCGGGACGCGACGACGCCGCAGGCCCGGCGGACCCGGTTGCCGCGCCGGACGGCTCCCCCTCGCCCGCGTGCCGGGACACCGGGTGCCCGTGCTCCACGGCCTTCCTGCCGTCCACGCGGATCGGTCCGCGGCCCGCGACCTGCTGCACCTCGTGCCACAGGTCGTCGCGGCCGGCCGGCCACTCCAGCGGCCCGTCGCGCAGCGGCTCGGCGGCACCCCACGTGCCGTGGGACTTCGTGCCCGTCACGCATATCGGGTTCAGGCCGAGGGCGGCGACCACGCCCCGGGTGGCGCAGGCGACGCCCGGGCAGTGCCCGGCGCGGTGGTCGTCCAGCACCACGACACCCTCGGGGAGCGGGACGTCGCGCACGGCCCCGATGCCCGCGTGCGCGTGCTCGTACAGGTGCGAGGCGTCGACGTGCGCGAACCGGCAGCTCGCGGCGGGGGCACGGTCCACGACCACCGAGGCCGACGCCCGGACGATCTCAGGCAGGGTGTCGTGGAAGGACAGGTGGTTGGCCTCGAAGGCCCGACGGGTCGGCGTCGCGTACGACGTGGCCGTCTCCCGGTCGTTCGCGGCGTCCGGCGCGGGCGAGTCGAAGAGGCCGCACACCGTGAACGCGTCCTCCGCCCGCCGGGACGCGCCCATGAAGACGGCGCTCTTGCCCGTGCAGGCGCCGATTTCCAGCAGGTTTCCGGGCTCCGCGCGATCCGGCTGACGGGACTGGATCCAGTCGAAGAGCTGCCGGTCGACCGGACGGAACCGGCCCTTGACCTCCGACAGGGCCTTGGGACGGGGCAGTTCGGTGGTGCTCGGGGTCATGGGTGCTCCGGAGGACGGGTCTGTGGACTTCCTGTGTCGGTGGATGGGACCGGAGTGCTCAGAGCCTGTCAACGACGGGAACGGGAACGCCGGGTGCCGGGACGGTCGCGAGCGGTGACGCGGCCGAGCGGTCCGCGGCCGAGGGCACCGGATGGCGTTCGGCGAGCGGCACCGGCGCGGGCAGGCCCCCGGTCTCGCCCAGCACCACACGGCGCACGACCCGCTCGGCGGCCCGCCCGTCGTCGTACGGGCAGAAGCGCTCCCGGAACGCCGCCCTGAGCTGCGCCGAGCGGGAGCCGCGCCAGTGGCCGGTGGCGAAGATGTCGATCAGCTCGTCCTCGTTGCGGGCGACCGCGCCGGGCGGGAAGGCGCGCAGGTCGAAGTAGGTCCCGCGGGCCGCCTCGTAGGCCTCCCAGTCGTCGGCGTGTACGACGATCGGCCGGTCGAGGTTGGCGTAGTCGAACATCAGCGACGAGTAGTCCGTCACCAGCGCGTCCGACGCGAGGCACAGCGACTCGACGCTCGGGTGGTCCGAGACGTCGATCAGCCGGCCCGAACTGCGGGCGAGCGGTGCGTCGTACGTGTGGTGCGCCCGGGTCAGCAGCACGAAGCGCGGACCGAGCCTGCGCAGCACCCGCTCCAGGTCCAGCGCGGTCCGCTGGCCGCGCAGGTAGTCGCGGTGCGTGGGCGCGTACAGCACGGCGACCGTGCCCTCGGGGATGCCGAGGCTCTCGCGCAGCCGGGCCACGTCCGTCGAAGTCGCCCGCTGGAAAACGTCGTTGCGCGGCTGGCCGTACTCCAGCGTCGTGTAGCCGGACGGCACGACCCGCTCCCACACGAGCGTCGAGTGCCGGTTGCCTGACAGGCAGTAGTCCCACCGGTCGGCGTCGCGCAGCAGCTCGGCGAAGTCCGTGCCCCGTGCCGCCGCGGGGCGCTCCTGGAGGTCCAGGCCCATCCGCTTGAGCGGTGTGCCGTACCGCGTCTGGACCACCACCTGCCCTCGCCGCTTCACCAGGCCGCGGTCGAACGCGCCGTTGCTCACCAGGTACTTGGCGCGCGCGAGGGCCGTCCAGTGGGCGGCCGTGCCCGGCCGCACCCGGCGCGTCGCCGTCGGGACCGTGTGGTGGAACTCCGGGTCCGCGATCCACACCGTGCGCATCCCGGGCGCGTAGGTCCGGAACGCCGTCTCCAGCGCCCCCGGGTTGCAGCCGTGACCGCGGCCGCCGTGACTGGCGAACACCGCGAGGTCCGCCCGCACCGGCAGCAGGCGCTGCACCGCGTAGTGCAGCCCGAGCGCGGCCGACCGGACGGTGCGGCCCGCCGTCCGGACCACGGAGGCGATCCGCCTGCCGAGGCGCGTGACCGCCCGCAGCACGCGGTACGCGCGGTCGCTGCCCAGCCGGACGAGTGCGTCCCGCAGCCTGCCGTGCGGCAGCGCCCGGGCGCCCGGCACCCGGTGGCGGAGGTGGTGGGCGCGGGCCGCGCGCAGGAACACCGCCCGCGAGCCGCGCGGCAACCGGTCGCGGTCGAGGAACACGGTCGCGAGATGGTCGACCATCCGCGCGAACACCACCGGGCGCCAGTGTTCGAGGCCGGGGTGCGCGTCGAGGTGGGCGAAGACGCGGTCGTACTGGGCGAGGACGTCGAAGTGGGCATGGCCGGCGGTGCCGAGGAGGCCGCCCCGACGCCGCCACCGGTGGTGGACGCAGACGCGGTCGAGGGTCGCGATGGTCTCAGCCGCCATCAGGACGGGGTACGTCCAGGGGACGCCCTCGTAGATGCCGGACGGGAACGTGAAGTCCCGCCGCTCGACGAACTCCCGGCGGTACGCCTTGTCCCACACGATCGCGGGCGTGTCGAGCAGCGCGGGGCGGTCGTCGAGCGTGAAGGGCGCCGTGCCCTCCTCGGTGAGGCCGCGGGCCCGCTCGTCGCGCACCGTTTCCCCGGACCACCGTGTGCGCGCGTGGTCGTAGACCAGTACGTCCGGCTCGCCGGTCTCCTCGACGCGGTCGCCGATCGACCGCAGCGCGTCCGGGGCGAGGGTGTCGTCGCCGTCCAGGAAGAGCAGGTAGTCGCCGGTCGCCTGCCGCACACCCGCGTCGCGGGCCGGGCCGGGGCCGGCGTTCTCGGGCAGGCGCACCACCCGCACGCGCGGATCGCGGGCCGCGAATCCGTCGGCGACGTCGCCGCAACCGTCCGGCGAGCAGTCGTCGACCACGATCAACTCAAGGTCGCAGCCGCCCTGTTCCAGGACCGATGCCAGGCATTCGTGCAGGTGGGCCTGCACGTTGTACGCGGGGACGATGACACTGAACCGGGGCAAGGGACATCCATGGGTCGGCGCGGGCATACTGCCCGGAAACGGCCGAAGGGGTGACCTGGTTACGCCGGATGCTGCATGTGGGGGACATCGAGCGAATGTGCGGGGGCGGACCGGCGAAGGCCCGCCCCCAACACCTGTACGAACAGCCCTACTTCACCGCGCCCGCCATGACGCCGGACACGAACTGCCGCTGGAACGCGAAGAAGACGGCCAGTGGGACGACCATCGAGATGAACGCGCCGGGCGCGAGCGTCTCGATGTTGCCCGAGAACTGCCGTGTCTGCTCCGTCAGTGCCACGGTCAGCGGCCGTGAACCGGAGTCGGAGAACACCAGCGCCACCAGCATGTCGTTCCACACCCACAGGAACTGGAAGATGCCCAGCGAGGCGATGGCCGGCCCGCCGAGCGGCAGGACCACGGTGGTGAACAGCCGGGCCTCGCTCGCCCCGTCGAGCCGCGCCGCCTCCAGGAGTTCGCGGGGGATCTCCGCGAAGAAGTTGCGCAGCAGGAAGATCGCGAACGGCAGGCCGAAGCCCACGTGGAAGAGGACGACCCCGATGACGCTGCCGAAGATCCCCAGGTCGCCGAAGAGGTCCGACAAGGGGATCAGGGCGACCTGGACGGGCACCACGAGCAGTGCCACCACCGCCAGGAACCACCAGTCGCGGCCCTTGAAGTCCATCCAGGCGAAGGCGTATCCGGCCATCGCCCCGATGACGATGACGAGCGCCGTGGCCGGGACGGTGATCCAGACCGTGTTGAGCAGCGAGTCCGTGATGTCCTCGTTGCCGAGCAGCTTCGAGTAGCTCTCGGTGGTGAGCTGGGCCGGCTTGCTGAAGACGGTCCACCAGCCGGAGTCGGCGATGTCGGTCGGATCGCGGAACGAGGAGGCGAGCAGCCCCACCGTCGGGGTGACCCACAGCAGCGCGACGAGGATCAGGAAGACCCGCGTCACACCGCCTGCCGCGCCGGCCGCCAGCCGGGCGGCCGGCGACCGCGCCGGCGGACCGGCCGCCTCCACGGACCTCGGACGGGTCTCCTGGGGTACGGAGGGTGCGGTCACCGTTGGCGCTCCCTTCGCAGTCGGCGGATGTTGACGAGCATCACCGGCAGGACGAGCAGCAGCAGGACGATGCCGATCGCGCTGCCGAGGCCGAGGTCGCCGCCACCGCCGAAGGACGCGTTGTACAGCTGCAGCGCCAGCACGTTGGCCTCGTCCTGGCTGGGCTGCGGCGCGATGATGTAGATCAGGTCGAAGATCTTCATCACGTTGATCATCAGGGTGATCAGCACGACGACCAGGACGGGTGCGAGCAGCGGCACGGTGACCCGGCGGAACACCTGCCACTCGTTGGCGCCGTCCACCCGGGCCGCCTCCAGGAGGTTGCGGTCCACCCCGGCGAGGCCCGCCGCGATGAGCACCATCGCGAACCCGGCCCACATCCAGGCGTACGCGCCGATCACGGCCGGGGTGACCAGGCTCGGGCCGAGCCAGTCGACACCGTTGTAGGGCGCCGCGAAGTTGGAGGCGGGCAGCCGTAGTTGGGCCCCGTCCGCCGATTCGGGCAGGGTGAACCGGCCGTCGCCGCCGGTGGTCGCCGACGCCACGACGTCGCCGTCCCTGACCGCCTGGACCTCGACGCCGCCCAGGCCCTTCTCGCCCGCGTCGACGGCGCCCTTCTCGCCGCCGCCGCCCAGCTTGAAGTCCAGCCAGACCGTGCCGGACACCCCGTCGTCCGAGGCTTCGGGAGACCGGGCGTCCGCGGGGTCGCCGGGCAGCTTGTTCGGCGCGATGCCGACCAGCGGGAGCAGCGCGGGGGAGCCCGCCCGGACCTCGCCGCTCGTGGTGAAGGAGCCTCCGCCGGACGCCTTGAGGCCGCTGTCCGCCGCCGGACGCGCCTTGGGGTAGACCGACGACTCGGCGAAGGTGTCGTGCACCCCCACCACCACGGCGTTCGCGACGCCCTGGTCGGGCTCCGCCTCGTACACGAGCCGGAAGATGATTCCCGCGGCGAGCATCGAGATCGCCATCGGCATGAAGATGACGAGCTTGAACGCCGTGGACCAGCGCACCCGTTCCGTCAGCACGGCGAAGACCAGGCCGAGCCCCGTCACCAGGGCGGGGGCCACCGCGACCCAGATCGCGGTGTTCTTGACCGCGGTGAACGTGGCGTCGTCCGAGAAGATGTCGCCGTAGTTGCCCAGGCCCACGAAGCCCGAGCCGCCGGCGTCGTACAGACTGCGCCAGACCGAGTACCCGATGGGGTAGACCACGAGCGCGCCGAGCAGCAGCAGCGCGGGCAGCAGGAACAGTCCCGCCACCCACGGCCGTGTGCCCGTCACGCTCTTGCGCCGTCCGGCGGGGGGAGCCGGTCGACCGGCTCCCCCCGCCGGAGCCACCTGCGACGACATGGGCTGCCGTCAGCCCTTGTACGCCTTGGCGGCGGCCGCTTCGAGCTGCTGCTGAGCGCCCTCGACGTCCGACGGTGTCTTCAGGAAGTCCTGCAGCGCCTTCCACTCGCCCTGCCCCTGGGTGCCGCCGAACGCGGCCGGCGCCTGGTCGGACATGTCGAAGCGGAAGTCGTCGCCCGCCGCGAGCAGCGCCTTGGCGATGTCCCGCGTCACGTCGTCCTTGTACTCGGCCTGGTCCATCTCCTTGTTGGGGGAGATGAAGCCGCCCTGGGCCGCCCAGATCTCGGCCGCGTCGGTCGACGCGAGGAACGTCATCAGGGCCTGCGAGGCCTTGCCGTCCTTCAGGACCACGGCCACGTCGCCGCCGCTCACCACGGGCGGGTCGTCGCCGACCGCCGGGAACGGGAACACCTTGGCGTCCGTACCGACCTTCGCCTTCGTGTCGGCGTTGATGTTCGCCGTGACGAAGTCGCCCTCATAGACCATGGCGGCCGGGGTGTCACCGGAGAAGGTGTTGGTCACCGACTTGGGGAACTCGGTGCGCAGCGCGCCGGCCCGGCCGCCCGCGACCAGTTCGTCCTTGCCCCACAGCTGGGCGAGCGTGGTCAGTGCCTCCTTGACGCTGGGATCCGTCCACTTGACCTCGTGCCGCGCCAACTGGTCGTACTTCTCGGGGCCCGCCTGAGAGAGGTAGATGTTCTCGAACCAGTCGGTGAGGGTCCAGCCGTCCTGCCCGGCGATGGACACCGCGGGCGAGCCGGCGTCGGACAGCGTCTGGGCGGTCTGGAGGAAGTCGTCCCAGGACGCGGGCTCGTCGGTGATGCCCGCCGCCTCGAAGGCCGCCGTGTTGTACCAGACCAGCGACTTGTTGGCCGCCTTGGCGTAGACGCCGTACTGCTTGTCCTTGTAGGCGCCCAGGTCCTTCCAGCCCGCCGAGAAGTTCTTGTCGAGCTGTGCCTGTGCCTCCGCGCCGAGGGGTTTGACCCAGCCCTTGTCGACGAACTGGTGGAGCACACCGACCTGTGGCAGGAAGGCCACGTTCGGCGGCTTGCCGCCCTGGATCTTCGTGCCCAGGAAGGTGGAGGTGTTGTTGCCGGTCGGCACGAAGCTGACCTCCGCGCCCGTGCGCTTCTCGAACTCCTCCAGCACCTTGGTGAAGTTGTCCTGCTCGGGGCCGGTCCAGACCGCCGCCACCTCGAGCTTCTCGCCGTTCAGCTTGGGAAGGCGGACCGCCGCCGAACTGTCGCCGGTCTTCCCGCCCCCGCCGCCCTTGTCGGAGTCCTCGTCGTCGTTGCCGCCGCCGCACGCGGTGAGCGTGAGTGCCATCGCCCCCGCGACGACGGCTGCCGCGGCCTTCGCGGCCCTGCTCCTGCCGAGCGAACTGCCTGTACGAACTGTGCTGCGCATGACTTGCCCCGTTCTCCGTCGAACGTTCGAGCGTTGTCCCGTGCGTTCTTGGTCTACGCCCGTGCGCTCGGGGGCGGCAAGAGCGCCTGCGCTGTCAAGGGCGTGATCGTAATCGCGTCGTGACGTGGTGAGTTGGGAACACGGCACGAGCCCTCGTTCCCCACGAGGGCTCGAAGTGCGGCTCCTGGCAAGCGTGTTGGAGGCCGGAGCGGGCGGCTGCCGGGCGGGCCGGGGGCGGGGAGAGCGGGCCCTCCGGGGCAGGCAAGGGGCGGCGGAGGACGGACGGGCGGGGCCTCGGCCCAGGAGTCGAGGGGCGTGGGCTCGGGGCCGGGCCGGGGCGGGGAGGCGAACGGGCGGGCCTCTGGGACGCGGTGCGGACGGGCGACACCCGGAGGCCCGGGGCGGGCGGGCGTGGGCTCGGGGGCCCGGGGCGTCCAAGCCGTGCGCAGGCCCGGGAAGGGGCGATCAGGGGCAGCGGGGCGGCCCGGAGGCCTTCCGGGCGCGCCGGGGACGGCTTTCCGGCGCCGAGGTCCGCGGGGCGGGCGCTCGAAAGCCCCGGGCGCCCGGCGTCGACCCGGGAGTCCGCACCGGTCCGCCCGGGAGTCCGCACCGGTCCGCCCGGGTCCCCGGGGGCGTGGTGCGAGCGGGCGCACCCGGCGGGACCCGGGTGTCACAGGAGCGAGGGGACCTCCGAGGCCGACACGGACCGGGCGGCGCGCTCCAGGGCGCTGGCGAGGAGTGCCAGGTCCGTCGGCCCGTTGCCCAGTTCGCGGACCGGTCTGCGCGCCGGCGGGTCGCCCATCCGGGCCCATTCCAGGGGGACGACCGTCGGGCGCAGCGTGGCCGTGCGCGGGATGCGGCCCGTGACGCGGCCCCCCTGGAGGGGGGTCGGCCGCCCGGCCGGTCCGGTCAGCCTGCCCCGGCCCGGCGCGGGCTCCTCGGGGCCCGCGGCAGGAGCTTCCAGCACCACCCGCAGCGCGGTCCGCCGCGCCAGTTCCGTGCCGTCCGTGCGCGTGCCGCCGCCGGTCGAGGCGACCAGGTGCACGCCGAGCCGCCCGCCCTCACGCGCCACGGCCTCCAGAGCCCGTACGACGGAGCCGGCCGCGGGCCGCCCCGGGGAGCCCAGCGCGGGCGCCAGCAGCGCGTCGAGGTCGTCGACGACCACGACGAGCCGGGGCAGCACGGGGCCCGACTCGGGGCGCGGACGCGCCGCGGGCGGACGCAGCCGCAGGGTGGAGCTGGACGGTGTGTCCAGGTCCTCGGCGCCGGCGGCACCCGGGCCCCTCGGCGACGAGCTGCCCGGGCCGCTCGCGGGGCGCTGGGCGACGACGCGGCCCGGCACCTCCTGCCGGGCGTGCCACTCGGCGAAGTCGAGGCGGCCGAGCAGCTCGGCCCGCCGCTTCAGCTCGGCGGCCAGCGACTGGGCGAACTCCCGCATCAGCACGGGGTCGTTGGCGCCGAGATGCGTGGTGACGTGGGGCAGGTCCGTACACACCTGGAGCCCTTCCCCGCGCCCGCCGGCGACCGGGCCGCCGGTGCCGTCCCGGCCGTCGACCAGCACGATGCCGAGCCGGTCGGGCCGCTCCGCCGCGGCGAGCGAGGCGGCGACGGAACGCAGCAGTTCCGTACGGCCGCTGCCCGGGGGGCCCTCGATCAGCAGGTGCGGCCCCTCCTGCGCCAGGTCCACGCAGACCGGGCCGCGCGGTCCGGCGCCGAGCACGGCCGTGGCCCGGCCGCCGAGCGCCTCCGAGTCGTCGGCCGCGTCCGCCCAGCGCGCCATCAGCGACGCCGGGGTGGCCCGCGCCAGGCCCAGCTCGTCCAGCAGCCGGGCGGCCTGCGGCAGCGGCGCGGAGACCCGCGGGTGCCGCTCGCCCCCCGCGCCGTCCGTACGCAGCGGGGCCAGCGCACGCGCGAAGCGCTCGGCCCAGGCCATCGACACTGCGTCCACCGAGGCGACCGTGCCGTGCCCGACGGGGCCGCCGGCGGGCCCCTGCCCGGGCGCGCCGGGCGCCACGCGCAGCAGCCGCAGCGCCGTCGCCACGTCACCGCTGAGCAGGGCGACGGCCCCGCAGGCGCGGAACGGGGGCGAGGCCGCGCAGGCCGCCTCGTAGGTGTGGGCCACGGGCGAGGCGGGCGACGCGGCCGGGGTCTCGGCGAGGCAGACGACGTGGACGCCCGCCCGGGGGCCCTCGGCGGCGAGCCGCGATATGGCCTCCCGCACTCCGGCGGACCCCGGGTCGCCGTCCACGACGACGACCGTGTGGGGGCCGGGCCACATGCTGTCCGCCGCGTCGTCGGAACGCGCCCAGGAGGGCCGCCTGTCCCGGTCGCGCGCGGTCGGGGCGTCCGTCCGGTCCGGCAGTCCCGTCTGCCGGGCGGGACGGGCGCCGCCGAGGGGCAGCCCGAGGTGCGTGGCCTGGGTGTCGCGGGCGGGCGGGTGGGTGCGGGAGCCGCCCCCGGTCTCCGGTGGGCCCCCGTCGGCGGGCGGGCGGCCGTCGCGCGCCGTCCGGCCGGTGCTGCCGTCCGGGCGGTCGGCTCCCCGCCAGGGGGCCTCGGGCGTGCCCTCGCGGCCGGTACGGCCCGCGGACGCGAAGGCGCCGCTGTCGTCCGGCGAGCCGCCGGGGGCCGCCCTCGGCGCCCGCGCGGCGCCGGCGCGGTCCGTCTCCGCCGCGTGGTCCTCCAGCCGCCGCAGCAGCTCCTCCGTCCGCGCCGTGGCCTGCTCGCGGTCGAAGGCGAGGAGGAGGCGGCAGTCCTGGCCGTGGGTGGGACGCAGATGAGGGAGCCAGCCGAGCCAGGACCACTCGGCCGTGCGCTCCTCGACGGAACGCGAGCGGTCCGTGCTGATGAGGGTGACTTCCAGGGCGTCGGGGGAGTGCAGTGCGGCGAGCTGGGCCACCACCGCGCGGGCGAGCCCCGACAGCCTGCCGCGCGGTCCCGCGAGCCCCAGGGCCCCGACCTCCCGCAGGTCCGCGGTGACCGGGACCGCGGGCAGCAGACCCGAACCGTCGGGCGCGCCGCGGTCCGCCGTGCCCAGCCGCACCGTGAGCGTCTCCGGGTGTCCTGGGCCCCGCTCCCAGAGCCGCGGGCCCGGGCCGAGCGCGGCCAGCAGCAGGGCGGCCGGATCGGGCCACCGCTCCGGGCCCGGGGCGCCCTGGGCGAACGGCCCGGCCGCCGGCGCCGCGTACCCGTCATGGGCCCCGCCGTCCTGGGCCGTCCCGTCGTCCCGGCCGCCCGCGAGCCGCCTGGCCCACGCGGAGAGCCCGCCGCGTCTGCGGACCGCGCGCGGCGGCACGGACGTCCCCGGCGCGGCGGTGTCCTCGCGGGGCTCCCGAGCGAACGCGTCCCCACCGGCCGTCCCGTACGCGTCCCCGTTCTTGTCGTTCTCGTCGTTCCTGCCGTTCCTGCCGTTCCTGCCGTTCCCGTCGTTCCCGTCGTTCCCGTCGTTCCCGTCGTCCTGGAGGCCCCGGGCGTCCCTGAGTCCCTGGGCGCCCTCGGCACCCTGGCCGGCCCCGCCGTCCCGGACGGTCTCGATCGGCGGCGTCCCGCCCTGCCCGGGGACCGTGTGCGGTCCCGCGGGGCCGTGGCCCTGGGCCGCCCCGCTCCCGCCGTCGGCGGCGCCCCAGTCCGCCGTCCCGTACCCGTGGTGGGTCTCGGAGGCGGGCGGCACCGCCAGGAAGCGGGAGCCGCCGTCGCGCGCGTGCGGCACCCGCGCCGCCTCCGCCCCGGTCGCCGGCCCCGCCCGGCCAGGGGACTGCGGCCGTGCGTCCGCCCCGGCCGGCTGCCCGCGTCCGGGCTCCCGGGCGCTCACGCGGACGTGGCCCTCGCCGTCCGGCGCGGTCTCGCGGACGGGGTCGGGCTCCCCGGCGGGGGCCAGCCGCAGGGCCGACTCCCCGATCCGCAGCAGGGCGCCCGGCGCGAACGCCACCGGGCGCTCGCCCACACGGGTCCCGTCCAGCCTCGTGCCGTTCGTGGAGCCCAGGTCGGCCACCGAGACGCGGCCGTCCGCCGAGACGGTCACCGCGCAGTGCAGCCGGGACACGTCGGGGTCGTCCAGCGGGACGTCCGCGTCGGCGGAGCGGCCGATGTCGATCCGTCCGCCGTGCAGCAGGTGCACGCCTCCCGCGTCCGGTCCCGCGACCACCCTGAGCTGGGCCGCCGCCGGGTCGACGTCGGGGCCCGGTTCCGCCGGGGAGCCGAGGGAGAGGACCGCGCCGTCGATGAGAGGAGGCTCACCCAGCGTGCAGCGCTGCGCGTCGAGCCGCTCGGCCCCCGCGTACAGCACCCCGGCACCCTCGCCCCCGACCGCCGAGGCGAGGCCGGAGGCCACCACCGCGAGCGCGGTCCCGGCGGGTGCCGTCACCAGCACGTCGCAGGACGCGGGGCGTCCCTCGGGGCGCGTCCCCAGCGGGTCTACGACGGTCAGCCGGATCTGCATCGCCGTCAGCCGGTCCCTTCTTCGCGGGTCTGTCGAGGGCGCCCGCGACGAGGCTGCGCCGCGGTCCCCCACCGCAGACTCCCCCACCGCGCACGGGCACGTCGGCCAGTACTGCAGGCATCCTCGCACCTGTCACCGACAACACGCCCGCCCCCAACCGGCAAGTGATCTTGATTGGTCGGCTCTGCCCGCAAAAGTGCCTGACCAATGCCCGGTTGAGATCACTCACGTAGAACTCCGGCAACCGAATCGCACGAACTGAGCGTCTTTTGTCGAACAGGGCACGGGCGCCTCCTCCGTACCGCACGGGCGGCAGGGTGGACGGAAACCGTGGCGGGACGACAGCCCGGTGCCGCGTTCGGCGGCACTACAGTGGGTCGGAACCACCGGTAGCACGGTGGACGGATCAGTCGAGCAAGCAGCAGGGAGCGCATGACGTGCGGCCGGTAGGCAGCAAGTACCTGCTCGAGGAGCCACTCGGGCGCGGCGCCACGGGCACCGTCTGGCGGGCCCGCCAGCGCGAGACCGCGGGCGCGGAGGCGGCCGTGGCCGGCCAGCCCGGCGAGACGGTCGCGATCAAGGTCCTCAAGGAGGAGCTCGCCAGCGACGCGGACATCGTGATGCGGTTCCTCCGGGAGCGCTCCGTCCTGCTCCGCCTGACCCACCCGAACATCGTGCGGGTGCGGGACCTCGTCGTCGAGGGCGATCTCCTCGCCCTGGTCATGGACCTGATCGACGGCCCCGACCTGCACCGCTATCTGCGCGAGAACGGGCCCCTGTCGCCGGTCGCCGCCGCCCTGCTCACCGCGCAGGTCGCCGACGCGCTCGCCGCCAGTCACGCCGACGGCGTCGTGCACCGCGACCTCAAGCCCGCGAACGTCCTGCTCAAGCAGGACGCCGGTCAGATGCACCCGATGCTCACCGACTTCGGCATCGCGCGCCTCGCCGACTCCCCGGGCCTCACGCGCACCCACGAGTTCGTCGGCACGCCCGCGTACGTGGCGCCCGAGTCGGCCGAGGGCCGCCCGCAGACCTCCGCCGTCGACATCTACGGCGCCGGGATCATGCTGTACGAGCTGGTCACCGGCCGTCCGCCGTTCGGCGGCGGCTCGGCCCTGGAGGTACTGCACCAGCACCTCAGCGCCGAACCCCGCCGGCCCTCCACGGTCCCCGATCCGCTGTGGACCGTCATCGAGCGCTGCCTGCGCAAGAACCCCGCGGAGCGGCCCAGCGCGGAGAACCTCGCGCTCGGGCTGCGCACGGTCGCCGCTGGCATCGGCGTGCACGCGAACTCGGCGCAGATCAACGCGGCCGAGGGCGTGGGCGTACTGCTCGCCCCGGACCCGGCGCCCGCCGCCGTGCCCGGCGCCCCCGGCGCGGCCGACCTCACGCAGGTCCTGCCGCAGGGCGCGGGCTCGTACGACCCGAACGGCGCGACCAGCGTGCTGCCGCACACCGGCGCCGCCGACCCCACCGCCGTGCTGCCGCACCGCGGCGGGGCCGATCCGACCGCGATGATGCCTCCGGTGCCGCCGCACCAGCCCGGGGCCGGGCCCGACGAGCCGCACCCGTGGCAGAACCAGCTCCGCGCGGCCCGGGACCGCAACGAGCAGACGCAGGTCCAGTACCTGGACCCGAACGAGGACCCGCTGCGCAGGCGCCCGCAGCGCCAGGTCGCACGGCCGCAGCAGCAGCCGCCGCAGCAGCCCCAGCAGCCGCAGCGGCAGCGGTCCCAGCAGCGCCCGCCCCAGAACCAGCCCGGTTACGGCTACCCGCAGGGCGGACCGCAGCAGGGCCGGCAGCCGCAGGGGTACGCGCCCCAGCAGCAGCCCCAGCGGTACGCGCCCGCCCCCCAGCAACCGCAGCAGCCCGCGCCCAGGCCGCCCCGCGAGCCCCGGCAGCCGAGGCAGCGCGGCGCCAACCCGATGAAGATCCCCGGACTCGGCTGCCTCAAGGGCTGCCTGTTCACGGTCGTCATCCTGATCGTGGCCGGCTGGCTCATCTGGGAGCTGAGCCCGCTCCAGGAGTGGATCGGCACGACCAAGGGCTACTGGGCGCAGCTCTCGGACTGGTTCGACACGGTCTCCGGATGGATCGGGGAGCTGGGCGGAGGGTCCGGGCAGTAGCTCCGGGCAGTAGGTCCGGGACCCGGCCGCTCCCGGAGCGGCGGGTCGGGAGCGGCCGGGTCCAGGAGCGGCGGCCCGCGCGAAGGCGCCCGGTCCCGGCCCGGGCCCGTTCCGGTGTTTGAGGGGATTGCCCCGTGAAGTCCCCGGAACCGCACTGCGGTTCTGGGGATTTGTCGACTCCCGGGGGGTGATTTCCGCCTCCGAAGTGAAGGTTGGCGCCCCGGGCGCGTAGTTTTGTCGATCGGGGGGTCCCGGGGGTTGCCGGCCGGGGTCCGCCCGTGGCGGAACCGCTCGGGAAAGGGCGCCGCACGGGCACGGGAATGCGCTGGGTCGGCACAACGCGTCCGTAGGAGCAGTCTTGGTACGGAAGATCGGCAGCCGGTACACCGCGAACCAGATTCTGGGACGGGGCAGCGCCGGCACGGTGTGGCTGGGCGAGGGTCCCGAGGGGCCCGTCGCCGTCAAGCTGCTGAGGGAGGACCTCGCGTCCGACCAGGAGCTGGTGGGGCGCTTCGTGCAGGAGCGCACGGCCCTGCTCGGCCTCGACCACCCGCACGTCGTGTCGGTGCGGGACCTGGTGGTCGACGGGAACGACCTCGCCCTGGTCATGGACCTGGTGCGCGGCACGGACCTGCGCACCCGGCTCGACCGGGAGCGGCGGCTCGCGCCCGAGGCGGCGGTCGCCATCGCCGCCGACGTCGCCGACGGACTCGCCGCGGCGCACGCGGCGGGCGTCGTGCACCGGGACGTCAAGCCGGAGAACGTCCTGCTCGACATGCAGGGCCCGCTGGGACCCGGGGGCTCGCACCCCGCGCTGCTCACCGACTTCGGGGTCGCCAAGCTCATCGACTCACCCCGGCGGACCCGGGCGACGAAGATCATCGGTACGCCGGACTACCTGGCCCCGGAGATCATCGAGGGGCTGCCGCCGCGGGCCGCCGTCGACATCTACGCGCTGGCCACCGTGCTGTACGAACTCCTGGCCGGGTTCACGCCGTTCGGCGGCGGGCATCCGGGGGCCGTGCTGCGGCGGCACGTCACCGAGACCGTGGTCCCGCTGCCCGGCATCCCCGAGGAGCTCTGGCAGCTCCTCGTGCAGTGCCTGGCCAAGGCGCCGGCGTCCCGGTTGCGGGCCTCCGAGCTGGCCGGGCGGTTGCGCGAGCAGTTGCCGCTGCTCGCGGGGATGCCGCCGCTGGACGTGGACGAGCCCGACGGGGAGGAGGCGGACGGCGGGTACGAGGAGGCGCCGGCCGAGCCCGAGGCTCCCCGTGAGCGGGTGCGGCGCGGGGCGGTGCCGCTCGTGCCGGGGGCCGCGCCGGACTCGAACCGGGACACGCACACGTCGATGCGGGTGCCCGGGCCGGACGAGCTCGCGGGCGGCGCCCGGGGGACCGCGCGGGCGCCGCGGGCCGCGGGGGCGCCGCGGCCCGGGTCGGCGCGGCACCGGGCGTCGGCGCGGCGGCGCCGGATCACGCTGGGCGCCGCCGCGGTGGCCGTGGTGGCGGCCGTGGGGGTCGGGACCTGGTTCGCCGTGGCGGGGGACGACGCGGGGGCTGCGCCGCGGGACTCGGAGACGTCGGCCCCGGCCGCACCCTGACCCTCGCCCCTGGGGTTGGCCGGGGGCCTGTCCGCCTTGCGTGTCGGCTGCGGGCCGCGTGTGGCTGGTCGCGCAGTTCCCCGCGCCCCTTCCT